>NZ_CP076642.1 GCF_019226825.1 Vibrio ostreae | reverse complement strand
ATGAAGACAAGCTCAACAAAAGACTAAAAAATACCCGTTTTATCAAGTCTCCAAATTGAAATCCGGGATATATCCAGATATCAAGCAACCGGCTATAGGAAACAATTATCCTGCGATTCTCTTTACCAGCGGAAAAGAAGATCAGACTTCAAAGTTTATAACATTGTACAAATGCTATATTTTCTCATCTTGATGAATTGGGACAGGTACACCCACAGGCGAAAAATATTCAACTTGAGACTGCGCCGAATACACCAATTGCTCTACACCCGGGTGCTCAAAAGTTCTTTGATCAAGCTTAAAAGCTAACTAGAGGTACTTAAGATGACCAGACGACTTTTAAAAAGCTCCTTGCTTTCCATCTGAATATTTAGGTCGGAAGGAGCAGAAGCCAGTTTCCTTTGTTCAGCGTATTAGCCGTCAGTATCACAGGGCTAGTACTTTATGGAGCCCTATTACGGCGGTATCACAGCTCTCCTTTTACGATCATCATTTTTCTCCCTCGTAGCTTGTGCCGCAATGATCTTCTGTGCAGCTAAGCAACGTTCATCTCTCAAAAGAGGGATTTTATATCCTGTCGTTAATAGCCCTAATACCAGGTCCGTACTTATGGAATAGCTATATCGATATCATCATGCGCGGCGCAATGTCTGTGCCGGACGATATATGGGTGTTTTTAGCATTAGTTCTGATAGTGCTTGTTCTTCGTCAAAATGGCGGTGGGACGCACATTAGTCGTAATGAATGACGGTACAAGCGTTCGCTTACGCTTATTTCGGTTATCTCATTCCCGGTCAATACGGACACGGTGGATACGATCTCAATCGCTTAACGTCAACCCTCTTGCTATCTACGGAAGGTGTTTATGGCGTACCAATGGGCGTTGCTGTTGAATACATTTTTCCTATTCGGTTTGTTTGGGGCGATTCTGACCAAAATTGGTACTGGTGAAGTTTTCGTTGATATTGCTCGTGGTCTAACCGGTCGTGTCCAAGGTGGTCCAGGGCTTTCCGCAGCTCTCTCAAGTGCATTGTTGGGCTCACTAAACGGAAGTGCTGTAGCAAACGTTGTAACAACAGGTACGTTCACAATCCCATTAATGAAGCGTGTTGGCTATAGCCCTAAATTAGCGGGAGCAATTGAAGCCGCGGCTTCTTCTGCTGGGTCAAATCATGCCACCTGTCATGGGTGCCGCTGCTTTCCTTATGGCAGAGATGATCGGTATAACTTATGCGGAAGTGGCACTGGCTGCATTAGTTCCGGCTTTGCTTTACATTCTTGCATTGATGGTTTCTGTTCGTTTAGAAGCAGGTCGTCTAGGTTTACAACCTGATACAGAAGCCGGATGGCAACTGCTTAAAGAAACGTTAAAATCAAAAAAGCTATTTACTCCTACCACTAGTCGCGTTGGTTGGGCTCATGATCTCAGGCAAGTCTCCGACTCAAGCGGCAGTGATGGGTATTGTTGTAGGCTTAGTCATTAGCCCTTGGAGAGCATCGACTCGTATTAATTGGGTTGACTTGATTGGAGTCATGCAAGAGACATTAACCAACACATTACCAATCGTTGCTGCTGTTGCATCTGCTGGTATTGTCATTGGGGGGTTCTAAACCTGACCGGTATGGGGCTTATGGTTTCAGGTCTGATTATCGAAGTGGGTGACGGGAACCTTTGGGGCGTGCTTTTGTTAACGGCACTTGCGTCTTTCATTCTTGGTATGGGCTTACCAACTTCAGCGGCCTACCTGCTACTTGCAGTTCTGGTTGCGCCAGCGATGACAACACTGGGTATGGAAACACTTTCTGCTCATATGTTCATCTTTTACTTTGGATTAGTGTCTGCTATTACTCCACCAGTAGCACTGGCCGCTTACGCAGCAGCAACTATTTCAGGCGCAGAAGCCAATGAAACGGCTATTGAATCGATGCGGCTGGGCTTCGTCAAATTGCTGATCCCATTCTTATTCGTGACTATGCCAGGAATACTGCTAATTGGTGATTCTTTAAGTATTACCATTGCCATTATTGTTGCTACTTTGGCGACTGTATCATTAAGTATTGGATTCTCAGGCTGGCTTGGTTCACCGTTGTCCTGGGTTAAACGAATTGGCTTCATCGCAGCAGGGATTCTGATTGCATGGCCAGAGACTGCGACTAACTTCAGCACAGAAATCATTGCATTACGGCTATCAGGTCTGATTCTTCTGATCGCGCTTGGATTTATTACCAGCCCTATCTGTAAACGAAGCAAAACACAAATCGCTTAATCTTTTAAAAATGCACCTTCGGGGTGCATTTGCTTTTACAATAGGCATTATAACCTTACCTATTTTCACAGGCATCGGAAAAGTGAGTGCGGCCGCTATAAAGGCAAACGAATAATCCAAGGTAGGAGTGCATCGATATCAGGCTCAGCTTTCGCCAACTCCTTCATGCACTTAACCATACAGTCGTAGAGGTCATTAAACCACTACATACACCTTACGATCTAAAAGTCTTCTGTCAGATTAGGAAAAGTATGTTGATTCCTTGAGCGTTTGTTATACACTTCCTGCTTCAAAACTTAATAGTTCATCCATAGCATGAAACTCTAATTGCTTTGGGCTGCTTTTAACATTTAAGTACTCAGTTATTGATTCAAACAAGGCATCATGGTCAGCTAAATCAGAATCAGTGAAAACAAGGATTGAGATACCAAATTTTCTGAAATATGACTTTAACTTTCTCATTTCTTTTCAAAATTTGCTAAAGCTTCTTCATTGATTTCTTTTTGCAATTTACCTTTGGTACCAGTTAGGGTACCGTGAGTTGACCATGGTGATAACTCAAAGCCAACCTTAGTCATGTTATAAGGGTTGATCACTGTAAAATCTAAACGATATTCGTGCTTCTTCTCTAACCCACCATAACGAAATTCAGGGATTAGGAGTGGAACGTTTTCAGGGTTATCGCTCGCTTTAACAAACTCGCAGTATCGTTTTGCAAACTCCATTTCATGTGTAGAACCAGAGTTACGCACTAATGTATTTTTGAAAAAGCTCAAGTATTGGTCTAAATCTGAAAAGGTTATTCTCTCGTCTTCACTTGGTACAACAAAACCAGTTTCTAGGATGTGCCCTATTGTCCAGTACGTTTTCTTAAAACGTCGAATTTCGCTCTTGTCATTTTCCCATTGACCATTGCTAAATCTAGGAGTTACCAATATTCCATATGACGCATTTTCCTGACCGATCCACATCACTGACTCTTCAACAGTAGGACGGACTTTTGAAAGCTCCTCATAATTTCTTAAGTACGTTCGTTCTAGAAACAGGTGTAACCACTCCCTAACTTCTTCATGGTCGCGATAATGGGAAAAGGCATCGAAATACTTATTTCCAGGTTTCGCGGAACAACCAAGTTCTTCAAGCGTGTTCAAAAAGCCTTTTAAATAGAGTGAACGAAACTGCTGTGGTGTATCAATCACCTCATTTTTAAGATCAATATACTCTGCATACTTACCACCAAAAGTCGCGTTCAAAGAATGCTCATTTCTATAACCAGTAAGCTCTAAAATTTTGGGAAGCAAAGATTTAATCTTTGCTGACAAATTGCTAATCTCTTTGTTTCTTCTAGTTTTTTCGATCTCTTTTGCCATAACATTCTCTTTCTTTACTATATTTTCCGTACCTGACGAAGTGTATAACGCCCGGCTCACGCGCCGGGGTGGAGCCGCGAAGCGGTGGAAAACCGGTCGCTGTGCAGCCGATTGTTAAGAGTTTCCACTTTCATGAGCAATTATTATTTCGCTGTAGAATTTGTCCGCAGCGAAGGCCCATTCATTCACCATATTTAAAGCGTCGCCAATTGGAACGCTGTGCGTTTCATAGCTCGGAACCCAAGAACCTATCAGAATTATATTGGTGTACTCATCTGGCTTTTCTTCATCAGCAGCATAATCAATGTGCGTAATGCTTGTTTGACTCAATGCTCGGACCAACTTTTTAATTTGCTCGTCAGAGAAGCCGCGGCCAATTGATGCTGTTAGGCCAGGAGGCTTGAGGCCTGCGGGCCCGCCAAAGTATGAAGTGATTGGAATACCTTGAGACTTGAGCTCTTCATCTATAGCCTGCGCCCCTTCGATGTTTTGATTGAGCATAATACTATAGCCATCCCAAATTCCCCCCTTTTCCTTCGGCGCGCTTTCTAAAGTTTCATGAGGTCGGCTTTTGTCTCGCCCCGTCTTTCGCAATCAAGTATTCGTGATAAAACAAGTCTTCTTGCATTTCTGGTCGGAACCTTGTCTGAAGAAGGAATAGACAAATTAGAAAAATCGGCACGTTGAGTACAGCAGCAATTACAAGCGTGCTCCTTAACCAGACTGGGGTTTCTATAGCTATCGCAGCTCCTAGAAAACTGCCATTTACGATAATCAAACCGACAAGCCACGCAGCCAGTAGCTGTATGGGCTTGGTGATTCGTTGAGGCTCAATCTTTTGACGCTGAGACATAATTGTTTCCGCTTAACGTCTAATTCAATGGTGCATAAACACCGCTATTACAAAACGCATGTAACTTAAAAACAATAGCGCCCGACGTTATATGTATCCATTGCAATTTTTTGTTATGTTACCTACCAGTAACTTTTAAAAAATCAAGAATATCAACCATTAATGAGACCTTTTTCCGAATAATTTCTTCAAGGGCATTATCATCTCCGGTTGGAGTATGGGTAATTGATGCTATTTTATCTTTAAGTAATGACTCATCAACTGAATGCCCAGGTCATTTGCATACTGGTTAATAAATTCAAAGAACCTATGTAAATCAAGATCATGATTCGAAGACCACGTATCCATATTTGCCCAACTTTCTAACTTCGCTTCTGATTCAGTTGATAAATTCATAATGCCTCACTTTGATTGGTAACATAACAGTGCTTTTTCAGCAGACATTGTCTTTATAATATTTTCAGAAAATACAGAAACCAAAGAAGCAACATACTGTTCTATAGGTCTTATACTTCCTTCCACTCACAAATTGCAGAACATGTCTGTATAAACACAAGTGCTCAATTAGTTTTATATTCTTCCATTAGGGAAAGTAGGTCAAGAATTGACTTAGGAAAGTGGTCAGGAAATTGATACCAAATGATTTTGGGGCAAAAGTGAGATAAGAATTCTTGGTTTTTTTTTGGGCGCTCGTTGAAGGGTGACTTTCGCTTCTGGGCCTAAATTGGGGCTTTTTGGGGCACTAAATGGGACTATATTTTCCATTTTACTGTTTATACACCCAGTATTATCCCAAACAAAAAGCGCCCCAACCGGAGCGCTTCAGATTCAATTTTGGGTTATTCCCAATCAAGGATAACTTTGCCGGAAGCTCCGCTACGCATGGTGTCGAAGCCTTGTTGGAAATCATCCACCTTGAAGTGGTGGGTGATGATTGGCGTCAGATCCAGGCCAGATTGAATCAGGCTCGCCATCTTGTACCAGGTTTCAAACATTTCACGACCGTAGATGCCTTTGATGACCAGGCCTTTAAAGATCACCTGGTTCCAGTCAATCGCCATGTCTGATGGCGGAATACCCAGCAGAGCAATACGGCCACCGTGATTCATGGTTTGCAGCATTGAGCTAAACGCACTTGGTACACCGGACATTTCCAGGCCAACGTCAAAACCTTCAGTCATGCCCAGTTCTGCCATCACGTCTTGCAGTTTTTGCTCAGCCACGTTCACTGCGCGGGTCACGCCCATTTTACGCGCCAGTTCCAGGCGGTATTCGTTCACATCAGTGATCACCACATGACGGGCACCAACGTGTTTTGCGACTGCGGCGGCCATGATACCGATCGGGCCGGCACCGGTGATAAGCACGTCTTCACCAACCAGGTCAAACGACAGCGCGGTATGCACTGCATTACCGAACGGATCAAAAATAGACGCCAGATCATCAGAAATGCCTTCCGGGATCTTAAATGCGTTAAACGCAGGGATCACCAGATATTCAGCAAACGCACCGGTACGGTTTACACCCACACCAATGGTGTTACGACATAAGTGAGTACGGCCGCCACGGCAGTTACGGCAGTGACCACAGGTAATATGACCTTCACCAGAAACACGGTCACCGATTTCGAAACCACGAACTTCCTGGCCAATCGCAACCACTTCACCCACGTATTCGTGGCCGACAACCATAGGAACAGGAATTGTCTTCTGTGACCATTCATCCCAGTTGTAGATGTGAACATCAGTACCACAGATCGCCGTTTTCTTAATGCGAATCAACAGATCGTTGTGGCCCATTTCTGGTTTGTCCACTTCGGTCATCCAGATGCCTTGTTCTGGCTTTAGCTTAGATAGCGCTTTGATTTTCATGTTCTTCACTCAATATACCCCGCGCTGTGCGAGGCAAAAAATACGATGTTTTCGGCTCAAGGCCGTATCACTTCGGGCGGAGTTTTCTCCTCAGCCTGAATCAATACGGCTCCGCACCGGGGATCAGATAAGCCCCATCTCTTTACCGACTTCGATAAAGGCATCAATGGCTTTGTCGAGTTGCTCACGAGAGTGTGCCGCAGACATTTGAGTACGGATACGAGCCTGGCCTTTAGGGACCACAGGGAAAGAGAAGCCAATCACGTAAATACCTTTCGCCAGAGCGCGCTCGGCAAATTCCGCAGCAACCTTCGCATCACCCAGCATAATTGGAATGATGGCATGGTCTGCGCCTGCCATGGTAAAACCGGCCTCAGTCATACGAGCACGGAAGTGCGCCGCGTTGTCCCACAAGTGAGTACGCAGTTCACCGCTTTCCTGCAGCAGATCCAGCACACGCAGAGACGCAGAAACAATGGCCGGAGCCACAGAGTTAGAGAACAGGTAAGGGCGAGAACGCTGGCGCAGCCAGTCGATCACTTCTTTCTTACCAGACGTGTAACCGCCTGATGCACCACCCATCGCTTTACCCAGAGTACCTGTGATGATGTCAATACGATCAATCACGTTGTGGTATTCGTGGGTACCACGGCCGTTTTCGCCCATGAAACCAACCGCGTGCGAGTCATCAACCATCACCAGCGCATTGTATTTATCCGCCAGGTCACAAATCGCCGGCAGGTTAGCCACCACGCCGTCCATTGAGAACACACCGTCAGTCACGATCAGTTTGTTCCGTGCGCCTTTTTCATCGGCGGCGATCAGTTGCTCTTCCAGCTCCTGCATGTTGTTGTTGCTGTAGCGGAAACGCATCGCTTTACATAAACGCACACCATCGATAATCGAAGCATGGTTTAGTGCGTCAGAAATGATCGCGTCTTCTTTGTCCAACAGGGTTTCAAACAGACCGGTGTTGGCATCAAAACATGAGGTGTAAAGAATGGTGTCTTCTTTACCCAGGAACTCAGACAGTTTTTGTTCCAGCGCTTTGTGAGTATCTTGCGTACCACAAATAAAACGTACCGATGCCATACCAAAACCGTGCGAGTCCATGCCCTCTTTCGCGGCTTCAATCAACGCCGGGTGGTTAGCCAGGCCAAGGTAGTTATTAGCGCAAAAGTTGAGAACATCTTCACCAGAGGAGATATGAACCGACGCTTGCTGTTGCGAGGTGATAATGCGCTCAGATTTGTAAAGACCCTCAGCTTTGACTTCCTCAAGCTGGTTGCGAATCTGTTGATAAAAAGCAGAAGACATTGCATTTTCCTTCTTTGTTCTTAGGTTGACGTGCAGTCAGTAGGGCCAGAGAACCGATCCTGTTTAGGATCCATTTACACTGTAAACATTCACTACCAGTAAGTGTAATCCAAGCGCCAGAAAGGGATTATCCTGATTTGCGGAAAAACATTAGTGAATCATAGGAATAAATAGAGTTTATTATTTTAACATCGCACAAAAAACGCCCTTTCGGGCGCTTTGGTGTTGAATCTAAGCGGCTAATCAGCCAGGGAAGTGATGGAGCCGAACTTAGAAGAAACCCAGAGGGTTAACATCATAGCTCACCAACAGGTTTTTGGTGTTTTGGTAATGATCCAGCATCATCTTATGGGTTTCACGGCCAATACCTGATTTTTTGTAGCCACCGAATGCTGCGTGTGCCGGGTAAGCGTGGTAACAGTTGATCCACACGCGCCCTGCTTCAATATTGCGCCCCATACGGTAAGCCAGGTTGGTATCTCGGGTCCAGACACCGGCGCCGAGGCCGTATTCGGTATCATTGGCGATAGCCAGCGCTTCAGCTTCATCTTTAAAGGTGGTGATCGCGATAACCGGGCCAAAGATCTCTTCCTGGAAAACGCGCATTTTATTATGACCTGCCAGCATGGTCGGCTGAATATAGTAGCCTTGGCTGATATCGCCCTGTTGCAGCGCAGCAGCGCCTCCAAGCAGCACCTGAGCGCCTTCCTGACGGCCAATCTCCATATAGCTTAGAATCTTATCGAACTGTTCCTGTGAAGCCTGAGCGCCGACCTGGGTATCGGTATCCAGCGGGTTGCCCTGCTTGATGGTTTTCGCACGCTCCACCAGCTTGGTAATAAACTTATCATAAATGTCTTCATGCACCAGCACCCGCGAAGGACAAGTACACACTTCGCCCTGGTTGAAGAAGCCCAGTAAGGTACCCTCCAGACATTTTTCCAGATACGCATCTTCATGATCAAAGATGTCAGCAAAGTAGATGTTTGGTGATTTACCGCCCAGCTCAACGGTGGATGGAATCAGGTTGTCAGCGGCACATTTGAGGATATGGTTGCCCACTTCGGTCGAACCGGTAAAGGCCAGTTTGGCGATGCGGTTGCTGGTCGCCAGCGCCTGGCCTGCTTCAGAACCGTAGCCATTAACCACGTTCACCACACCTGCTGGCAGCAGATCGCCGATGGTTTCCATCAGCACCAGAATAGACGTTGGCGTCTGTTCGGCAGGTTTGAGCACCACACAACAACCGGCCGCAATCGCAGGAGCCAGTTTCCATGCTGCCATCAGCATCGGGAAGTTCCATGGGATAATCTGGCCTACCACACCGATAGGTTCCGGGAAATGGTAAGCGGCCGTTGTCGCATCAATTTCGGCCGCACTGCCTTCCTGGGCACGAATACAGCCGGCAAAGTAACGGAAATGGTCGACGACTAATGGCAGGTCAGCCGCCAGTGTTTCACGGATTGGCTTACCGTTTTCCCAGCTTTCCACATACGCCAGTTTTTCTAAGTTTGCTTCTACGCGGTCAGCAATTTTAAGCAGCAGATTGGAACGTTCAGTCACACTGGTTCTGGCCCATTCTGCACGCACTTCATGAGCCGCATCCAGCGCCAGGCTGATATCTTCCGGGCCGGAACGTGCCACTTTACAGAACGGCTGGCCGTTGACCGGCGATGTGTTATCAAAATATTGGCCGTTGACTGGTTTTACCCACTGGCCGCCAATGAAATTATCGTAATGACTTTTGAAGTTGAAAATCGCGTTGTCCGATCCGGGTTGTGCATAAATCATCGTTCGTTCCTTCTTACTTTCTCGTTCACGTATAAATGGAGTGTTTATGTTTCAACAGCGCCGTTTGAGCTGATTATTGTGGTTATCGATGTTGGGTTGATGATTGCGCAGCAGGTCGCGATAAAAGACAGCATTGCCATACCTTGCTGCACCGTTGCTTTACTACACAACGCAAATCACAGGCCAGAATGAGAAATCTTGTTGTTAAATAAATGTAAAACTATGATTACCAATATGATTACAAGAACAGTGTCATCCGGGAACCGAAGTTGGGTACTGCCACCCAGTGTTCCAGTGTGCCAAAATGACACACTGCCACTGTGACAACATGGAACAGTTATGCAAATTCAATCAGTTAATCAAGACTGGCTGACCACGTCCTGGCACAGAAGCCAGCAAGCAGGTCTGAACCAAAGAAGTCAGCCAGAGCACATTCGCCTGCCAAACTATCAGTTGAAGGAACGTCAGTGGCGCGCGACCTCTCTACTCGCTGCGGTAGAAAAATACGCGTTGCCCCTGTTTAACCAGATGTGCGCACACAGTGACAGTCGTCTGATTGTGACCGATCAGGAAGGCGTTATTCTTTCCAGCTGGGGACAATCCCGTTTCGAACAGCGTTTGACCGAGATAGCGCTTGAATCCGGTGCCTGCTGGCAGGAAAAAATCAAAGGCACCAACGCCATTGGCACCGCGATTTTTGAAGCCAGGCCAGTCAACATTATCGGTGACCAGCATTACATACGGCAGCATCACTTTATCAGTTGCTCCGCCTGTCCGGTGTTTAACCACCAAGGCGAGTTGATCGGTGTGCTGGACATTACCAGTGAGCAAAAACAGCACGATTTATCCACTCAGGTTCTGGTGCAAAACATGGTACAGCTGATCGAAAATCATCTGCTGTGCGATATTCCGCAAGGTACGATGCGAATTGATCTGGCCTGTGATCGCTCACTACTCAACAGTGGCTGGCAAGGCATTGTGATTGCGGATGAGAGCGGAAAAGTGCTGGCCCATAACCACATCGCCGCTCAGCTGCTGGCGCAACACTCCGTGATTGGCCACTCGATTGAAGATTTGTTCGGCGCGCATTCTGCCGCTTTCGTGTATGAAAAGCATGAGCTAAAGTCACCACCGCACAAAGCGCGTCACTACTCTGCATCTTGCGACTTACATTTTGGCGATATGACGACCGAGCGAGCCTGGCAACAAGCCAACAAATTGATTGATAAAGACATTACGTTGTTGATTCTGGGCGAAACCGGCGTGGGTAAAGGTGAGTTCGTTAAGGCTCTGCATCAACGTAGCTCACGTAAAAACCAGACTCTGGTCAGTGTTAATTGCGGCGCGCTGCCTAAAGATTTGATTGAATCAGAGCTGTTCGGATATGTCGGGGGGCGTTTACCGGAGCGAACAGTAAAGGCTATCAGGGCAAAATCAGACAAGCCGATCAAGGCATCTTGTTTTTAGATGAAATCGCCGATATGCCGCTTGAAGCGCAATCAAGGTTACTGCACGTACTGCAGGATAAACGGGTGGTGCCGGTGGGATCCAATCAGAGTTATCAGGTTGATATTCAGATCATCGCCGCGACACACAAAGATCTGCAACAGGCCGTGGCTGAAGGTCGTTTTCGCCAGGATCTGTTCTATCGCCTTAATGGCTTGGTGTTGCCGCTACCTGCACTGCGCGAGCGCCAGGACAAAGCCGCATTAATTGAACATATTCATAACAAGTACCGGCTGGGTCAACAGACTTTGTGCCCTCATCTGATGAGCTTATTGTGCGGGTATGATTGGCCTGGCAATATTCGTGAACTCGATAACCTGATGAAGGTGGCTTGCCTGCTGGCGAGCGATGAGCCACAGCTCAGGCTTGAGCATGTACCAGGTCATATCAGTCAGTCTCTGACCGCCAAAAAACGACGCGAGCTGGCGACAGAAAGTGTTGATCTCAAAACCACGGTAGATGATACCCTGCTGCAAGCCTATCAGGCCAACCAGGGTAATATCAGCCGCACATCGAGAATGTTAGGGATAAGCCGCAACACCTTGTACCGAAAACTTAAAGCACTCGGCATACTCCAATAAGCCGATTGCTCTTGCCACTGATGTTCCTGCCAACTTCGGCTACGCAGTTGGCACGTTTTTTAACAGCATGAACGGTCTGCACGCCCCGTTTTCGCTGAATAATTCCGCAAAAAACGGCCAATCTAACAAATATCTATGACCTGAATTCACAAAATAAGCTAAAATAAATACTTTCCTATCAATAACATATGTAGCCAAACTTTCTTTTTACCCCTTCCTGTTAACATTTTTTTTGGCACAGCGCACAGATTGACAGATAAAAAGCAATCACTGGACACTCATTACACATAAATCTGCAAGAATGAGACACTTTATCATGCTGTCACATCGTACTTTAAATCGAGCGTGACGACAGATTGTCATCGAATTCAATTCGTTGCCGGCTTGACCGCACAGCCAAAGAGCGCCTGGCAAATCCACATTGAATTTTAATTTAGTAACTGAAGAAAAATCGGACATGCTCAATACCAAACTGATAGGCCTGCTTCCTGACTTAGCGACTTTTATTTTAGTGGTCAACGAAGGCAGTTTTACTGCTGCAGCAAAAAAAACTCGGAGTGACCCCCTCGGCGTTAAGTAAATTGATCACGCGTCTGGAGCAGGCGCTTTCAGTCAAACTGTTCGAACGTACTACTCGTAAGCTGGTGATCACCCAGGCGGGACAAAAGGTCTACGACCAATGCCTGGTGATGGTAAATGCGGCGCAACAGGCGGTGGAATTATCGGGATCAGACCATACGGAACCGTCAGGTTCATTGACCGTTGCCGCTCCTGAAGCGTTTTTAAACTCGGTGCTTCAGCCCTTTGTTATTCCATTTCTAAAGCAATATCCGCAGATCCAACTTAAGTTGCGCGCCGCCGATGGTGAGATAGATCTGTTTAAACATGACATTGATGTCGCATTTAAACTGACTGATAAACCGGATGAAAATCTGGTGTTGCGTGAGTTGTGTAAAACCAATCTGGTGCTGTGCGCCAGTCCGGAATATCTGGCTGAACGCGGTAATCCCGCCCATCCGACTGAACTTGCCCAGCATGACTGTTTGTATCTCGCCGAAACCAACAAAGACCACCTCTGGGATTTTCTCAAAGATGACGAGTTCCATACCGTTGCCGTGAGCGGGCGTTATGCCGTGAACCATTCGCAAATGCGCTTAAACGGGGTAAAAAACGGCCTGGGCATCGGTATTTTTCACGATTTTGTGGTGCAGGATGATTTGGCCAGCGGTAAAGTCGTGCAGTTACTCAAAGACTGGACGATCAAGAGTAACTACCATGGTGCAATTGCGATGCAATATGCGCAAACCAAATACATGCCGGCGCGGTTACGGGTGTTTATCGACTATGTGATGACACACCTGAGCGTGAAGTTAAATGACAAAGGCTGAATTAAGGACTGATTAACGGATGCTGAAGCGGTTACATCATGCAGCGATTATCTGCGCTGATTACCAGCGTTCTAAATACTTCTACAGTGAGATATTAGGGCTGGAGATAGTCGCAGAGAATTACCGTGCCGCGCGCGACTCATACAAACTTGATCTTGCTCTGCCGGATGGTGCACAAATTGAACTGTTTTCATTTCCGGATGCACCGCCACGCCCGAGTTATCCGGAAGCTCAGGGACTCCGCCATCTCGCTTTTGCCGTTGAGGATGTCAGGGGAGGTAAAAACCATCCTGGAATCACAGGGATCGAGGTAGAGCCAATCCGAATTGACGAGTACACCGGGCGCATGTTCACCTTTTTCCAGGATCCCGATGGATTGCCACTGGAAGTTTATCAAGCCTGATGGATCTCCAATCATGTCATGACCTGCAGGTAAAAAGCCAGAATTTTGTCATTCTGGCTTTTTTGCATCCATTGTCTCGTCCTGAAATGTGTTTACACATTGAGGACGACACACATCAACTCAGCATATAACGCAGGCGTGCAACACGGCTGAACAGCAGCCAGTCGAGCAATAACACGCTGATAATACTCAGCCCGGCCAACGGAAAAGCGACGCCTATCAGAATGAGCGTCACCAGCCCTACTTTCCAGATCCCCGCTTGCTCAAAACGCGGCGGCACGCCCAATTTTCCTTTGCCTGCCGGACGACGAATCCACCACATAACGCCCCCCGTCACTGCAATCAGAATAAACGACAAACAAAACACCACATTTAGCCATTTGTTTAGCGGGCTCAGATCACCCCTGGTGCAGCGATACGCCAGCTGCCATCGCCTTGGCAAACAGAGTGTAGTCCTGCCAGGTCACGCCCATCAACACCTCGCCACTGTACTGGTCGAAATGCATCGTTTGATCGTCACGCGGATCATGAATATCGCCGGCCATGGTATTGGCGGTGACAGTGTAAACGCCTGTCGCGCCGGTCGGGAAAAACACCCGATAATAACCAAATCCCATCTGCTTGGCCTTCGCCATGATGGTATCGATATTCAGCGCGCCATGCCCCATGGCATGCACTTCGCCCATGCCCATTTTGGAGTGATCATGCGCCTCTTCCGGTTGCCCGCCGGCCATAGAGGGCGCGCCGGCAGCCATCGGCTGCTCCTCCATTACCGGATGCGTCGACTCGGGCATCGGCGTCAGTTCCAGGTTCCACGGCAGTTCTTTTTCTGTACCGTGGTTAAGGCTGGCATGCGTCATCGGCTTGGATTGCGGTTTTTCACCGTAGGTGTAGTAAGTCGGAAATGAGTTCCAGGTCTGAACAAACGTCTTGCCCCAGAACCCGGTCCAGGACAGACCGGAAATCAGGAAAAACAACAGGACAATAGAAAGCACGCCACCCAGATTCGCGTGCATATCACGCATCACGATGCGTGAGCCGCTGCCGAAACGGATTTTGAGAAAGCCCGAACGACTGGCGTTATCACGTGGCCACCATAAATATAACCCGGTCACGAGCAGCAAAATTCCCAGGCTGGCAGCAATTTCCAGCAGATAGTCTCCGGCATCACCGATCAACAAAGTGGCATGAATGCCATTCGCCAGCTGGTACCAGCTTTGAGTGCGGTCGATACTGCCCAGCACTTCCCCGCTGTATGGATTGACGGTAATAAACCGATCGCTGCCATCAGCCATCCGCACGGAAAATTTATTGGCAACATCAACGGCCTGCGCCGGGATAAACTCCGTCACAATGCCATGAGGATAAGCACTTTGCACCGCGGCCAGTTGCTGCGAAACCGCCACCTGATGGTGTTGGGGTGTTACCTGCAGGATATCGCTGTAGCGAGCCTGCTCAATTTCACCGTCAAACATCATCACGATGCCAGTAACCGCCAGGATTAAAATAAACGGCACGACAAATAGACCGGCGTAAAAATGCCAGCGCCAGGTTAAAAAAGTAGAGAGATTTTCCGCGCTCGACAGATTCGTGAGACGCGGCAGACATTCTCGACATGGAGTTTCCTTATACGATTCGGACGAACGGCTCCCTTCCGCTAAGACTGCGGGGAACCGCCTGAAATATGAATTATTTTGGGTTATTAAGATTTAACGTCGAGTCCTGGCAACGCCCGCCAGCCCACAATCATCGTTGATGCATCAAGAAGGCTCGGACGGCTTGCATCGGCAATATAACGCTCAGGACACATGACCGAATGGCGGGGCGCGGGGAATCGATAAGCCAAAGCGCTGCTTGCGCGCAGTGAATGCATAACGCTCTGCGGTGAATAGCGCTCTGCTTGCAACAGACTGAATGGTGGTCAGCCCGGCATAGTGAAAATTAGAGAAGTGCGCGCACGGGCAAGGTTTACCATGCTGCGAATGAACTTTGGTGTGTTTGGGGTGAGTATGACCTTCAGACGGATGCGCCGTCTCTACATCACCGCCGGCCAATACGCAAAATGTTTGCCAGATATTCTGCTGGCCGCTGTGCGCATTGAGCACCGGCATCAACGTCACCAGCAGCCAACTTAGGACACTGGTACAGATCATAATGCGGTGAAAACGGCAAAGGAGGTTCATAAAGGTTCTCAAACAAATTGCCGCTACTATACAGACTCAGCAAAGTACACCGACTCAGCAAAGTATACCGACTCAGCAGAGAATGTATATCTGATGGCAAAAATCAGCCCCGTAGTATCGGCGTAGTATCGGCGTAGTCTCGATCAACGTTCGTTTAACCGGCACTACGGAGCAGAATAAACCACAATAATGGGTAATGATCAGCCGAACAGGCGTTTCCAGATACTTGGATTACGGCCTTCGTGATACTCTTTTTCAGATTATCGACACCACGCAGTGACGTTTGCGCCGCTTCGAATTCACCATTTGCTAGTTCGTTCTCGATTTTATCCAGCGCGACACTCAGCTTATTAAAGCCTTCCAGGTAATAATCCTGTTTTTCCGGCGGATACTCACCCTGTTTGGCATGGGAGATCAGCTCGTTGAGTTGCGCGACCGGCGCTTTCATTTCCTCGATGCTCTGAGCCTCAGCGGCATGTTTAAATGCCACTTTCATCTGTTTCATCGTCTGCTTCAGATCGACCTCAGCAGCAAAAACCTGGCTGCTAAGTAACAATGCAGCACTCAGTATCATGCCTTTCTTCATTATATCTGCCACCCTTTGAGTTCAGTCGCCATAGTGTACTTGAATCTGATCATCCAATTTAAGCTGAAATTGTTTCAAATACTTACATTCGCCGCCCGGCTGACCAAAAACATTAAAGGTTCTGAAACGCTTCAACCGGATGACGTCCACGTAAAGCAAGAAATTGCACAAACTGCGCTGCGGTATGCGTGATGACTTTTTCCGACGCGATTCCTACCCGGTCCAAAAGCTCGCTGGCCAAGGCTAAGTTACCGACATCCTGGCAAAAATGCGCATCACTGCCCGTGGTAATCCAGGCTCCGCACGCTTTGGCAATTTGTGCAATTTCATAGCATCGGTCAACGCTACCTGCGCGGCTGTGCCCCTTCAGAGTACTGTTATTAATTTCAATCGCGACATTGTGCTGTGCGGCACAATCAATCACCGGCTGAAAATCAAAGTCAAAATGCGGATTACCAAGATGGCCCAGAGCATCAACACGGCCGCTGCGAATGACGTTCAGCAGCGCTTCGGTATGTTGTGCTTTCGTGCCTGGGCGAAATACCGGCTCGTGAAAACTGGCAATGACCCAATCTAGGTTCTGATCCACTGAAGGATGGATATCTATCTCTCCGGCGGTATTGAGTATATTGGATTCAACGCCACGAACCACCGCGACACCGTGCAGAAAACGCGGTAAAACGCGTTGATTGGAGAAGAACCAATAGTGCGGTGCTCCGGGCATCGACTCTGAATGGTCTGTGGTACAGAACATGGTCAGATCCTGCTTGGCCGCTGACTGGGCATTCTCAATCAATGTGCTGTAAGCATGCCCGCTGGCATACGTGTGGGTGTGGGTATCAACCGCTAATTTCATCGCTACTTCCCTCCGTTATTCAATCAGTTTAACAATATCCCCTGGTGGATACCAATCTCTGAATGGTGCTGCTGATGACGACTGAGATGTGAACGGCCCTGCTTAACGACACGAAATTTGTGAGCCCTAAACAACTTTCAGCAAAATAGAAACTCGCTAATTGGTTGATTTTTGCAAGTTATGGAACTTGAACAATACTTATACCATCGTCGAACTAGAGATGGCTTTATGACCAAACGTTGCTACCCGCTGAGCATTCAAATCAGTACATTATTTGTCGTTTTAGTAACATTAGTTGGATCAGCATTAATTGCTGTCAGTTACTATCATTCACAGCAGTTACTGACCACCAGTGCCAAAGAGCTCAGCCATGAAAATAGCCGCAAACTTGAAGCAGCGTTTAGTCAGAACGCGTCACCGGTACTGACGACTCTCGATTTCATGGCTTTTTAGTCACTTTGTCGATCAGGGGTTTGCCGCCCCAGGAAGCGAAAAACTGGTTTGCGGCGCTAAGCCTGGTGTTTAAACGTAATCAGGATTTAATTGCACTGTATTACGGTAATAATCAGGGCGACTTCACGATGATAAGGCCGCTTAACAGTGCCGAATCACGCAAACAGTTTGACGCACCTCCGGAAGCACAACTGTTTATTAACCGCACCCGGATGGATGGCAGCAGTATCGTATTATTTGTCGATAGCGAACTGAATACTATGATGACTCGCCAGAGCCACGACAATACATACGACCCACGAGAGCGCCCGTGGTACATTCAGGCTCAAGACGATGGCATCACACGACTCACCGAGCCCTACTCTTTTCACTTTCTCCAAACCCACGGTGTCACACTTTCCAGACGCTCTTATGATGGTCAAACCGTGGTAGCGGCAGACTTCACGTTAAATTCACTCTCTAACCAGATGGCCCGTATCGGTTATTCGCCCGATGCCAAACTTGCGCTGTTCGATCATCAATTCCGCCTGCTGGCTGAACACAATACCGGGATGACGGTGAGCGACAGCGATCAGCAAACCAAACAAAAACTGGCCTCCGGTATTTTCGGTTCGATAGCCAACCGTATCAGCAGCCAAACCTTATACACCACCACCCATTTTGCCTCTGACGAATGGTCCGTCACCCTGACCCCGGTGACGCTCAACGAGCACGTCCATCTGCTCCTGGCGGAAGCAACGCCTCAAAAAGCGCTACTAGCTAACCTGCTGTCTATGCGCGATCAGCAAATCATGGTCGCCATTTTTCTACTGATGGGCTGTTTCCTGATTGTCTGGTTCACGGCGCGGCGTCTGGCCAGTCCGCTGGAAAACCTGGTGGTACAGACAGATAACATCGCGCGCTTTGATTTTCAGAAAACCCGCTATCCGAAAAGCGTGATCAAAGAGGTGGCCGATCTTACTCAGTCCATCGAATTGATGGAACACACTCTGCACGACCTGCTGAAACTATTGCGTGAAACCGCTTCGAATCAGGACTTTGATGTGCTGGCGAAAACCATTACTCATCAGAGTTACATCGTGACCAGAGCGGAAACCATTTTGCTCTATTTGTATTCGAATGAATGTCAAACGTTCACGATTGCCGCCAATCATGCAATTATTCCGTTCAAAATCGATATCAATCAGTTAGTTCAGGACACACCCTGGCTACTTTCTGAACTGAAGAAAGGGGAACTGGTTCACCTGACTCGTGATGACAATATCCTGCGCAAACACAAAGACTATTTGTTTAACAGCGATATCTATCTTTTTCCGTTACTTAACCGCCATCGTCAGCTCGTCGGCGTACTCAATCTCAGCTATGAACGTACCACCACCAAGGCACAACTCGATAAACACGCGTTTTTACGTGAGGTACTCAGTTTTGCTGAAATAGCCAAAGACAATATCGACAAAATGCAGCAGCAAAAAGATATGCTGAATGCCTTCATCGCCTTGATCGCCTCTGCCATCGATACCAAATCTCCATACACTGGCGGACATTGCCAGCGTGTCCCCGAGCTCGCCAAGATGCTGGCCAAAGCTGCGGTGGAGGATCATCATTACTTCCCACGCTTCACCATGAACAGTGAACAATGGGAAGAGCTTAATCTGGCCGCCTGGATGCATGACTGCGGTAAAGTCACCACGCCTGAGTTCGTAGTTGATAAAGCCACCAAGCTCGAGACCATTTATGATCGTATCCATGAGATACGCATGCGTTTCGAACTGCTCAAAATGCAAGCTGAAGCCGAGTATTGGCAAGCCGTTGCTCAGGGCGGCGACCCAACTGAACTTCAACAGCAACTGGACAGCACCCGACACACGTTAGACGAGGAGTTCAGTTTTGTCGCTCAATGCAACATCGGCTCTGAATTTATGCGTGATGAGGACATTGAACGCTTGCAACAAATTGCCAGGCGTCAATGGAAACGGACTCTGGACAACAGGCTGGGCGTTTCCCATCTGGAACAACAACGTTACCCTGACAATGAGAGCCTGCCCGTTATGGAAGGCTTGCTGGCCGATAAACCAGAGCACCTAATCACCTGGGCCAAAGACACCCAACCAGCAGCGGTACAGCAGTCAGAGTTCACACTCAAACCGCTCGATGTCCAATACAATCGCGGCGAGCTACATAATTTGAGTATTCGCAGTGGTACGCTGACCGATGAAGAGCGCTTCGTCATTAATGACCATATTATTCAGACTATCGAAATGCTGCGTCGCCTGCCCTATCCGGAACATCTGCAGAATGTGCCGGACATTGCCGGCAACCACCATGAACGTATGGATGGGAAAGGTTATCCGCGCGGGCTGAACGAAGAGCAGTTATCAATCCCGGCCCGGATCATGGCCATCGCTGATGTGTTTGAAGCTCTGACATCCAGTGACCGGCCATACAAAAAAGCCAAAACGCTGACTGAGTCGATAGCCATCATGACCCAGATGGCAACCTCGGGCCACATTGACCCTAAACTGTATGTGCTGTTTCTGGAGACCGGTGTTTATGCTGAATACGCCCAGCGCTTCTTAAATACGCAGCAATGTACCGAGGTCGATATTGGCGAAGAGATTAAAACCGTTAAAGCCTTTATGAAGGCTCAGTTTTAAAAACAAGGCCGGTTCGGAGATAAATTCAAACTAAGTTTACCAGTCAGTACCTTTAAAAATTAGTAAGTTAGCTAAAAAATAACTCAATTATTGGTCGATTGCGCTATCAATAGTTGATGTGTGTCAAATTGTCGTAGACAATACCCCTCCGGGCGAGATCTCATATTTGCTATTTATGTGATCTCCTATCGGTTTTGCCTATCGACAATATAGGCATCACCTTCTTTCTATTTGTGTATTGCGCTGCTAGGGTTGGCGCATGCTAACTACCTCGTTTTTAAGGGAAAGATGATGGTAATACCTGAAAACAGCAGCATCGTGATTTTTGGTGCTTCGGGCGACTTAACTTACCGTAAGTTGGTTCCTGCTCTGTATCATCTGTATGCAAGCAAGCAATTGCCTGAGTCCTTTGCTATTTTGGGCGTGAGCCGTACTGAATACAGTGATGAATCATACCGCGAGAAGCTGAAACGCTCGCTTCAGGAACTGGAGAAAACAGAACCTGAAATCCTTGATGCCTTCTGTGAACACCTTCACTATCAAGCTATTAATACATCCGACCAGGATGATTACTCAAAACTGACCACCCGCCTTGACCAACTGGCTGATAAATACAACCAGACTGAACGCAATACACTCTTCTATCTCGCGACGCCGCCAAGTCTTTACGGTGTGATCCCTGCGTGTCTTGCCTCTCAGGGTCTGAACGATGAATCCAATGGCTGGAAACGCCTGATCATTGAGAAACCGTTCGGTTACGACCTTAAATCCGCTCAAGAGCTGGATATCGAAATCCATAACCACTTCAAAGAACATCAGATTTACCGCATTGACCACTATTTGGGCAAAGAAACCGTGCAAAACCTACTGGTTTTCCGTTTTGCTAACGGTATGTTTGAACCACTTTGGAACCGTAACTTCATCGATTACGTTGAAATTACCGGTGCGGAGTTCCTGGGCGTAGAAGGCCGCGGTGGTTATTACGATGGTTCAGGCGCAGTGCGCGACATGTTCCAGAACCACCTGCTGCAAGTTCTGGCCATGGTGGGTATGGAGCCGCCGGCGGCTATCAACGCCAATTCCATTCGTAACGAAGTGAATAAAGTCCTGCAGAGCCTGCAACCGCTCTCCGATGACGACTTGCGTAACAACCTGGTATTGGGTCAGTACACCGAATCTGAAGTTCGTGGCAAATTCCTTCCGGGCTACCGCGACGAACCGGGCGTGGCTGAAGATTCACGTACCGAAACCTATATGGCACTGAAGATGTTTATCAACAACTGGCGTTGGAATGGCGTACCATTCTACGTGCGCAGTGGTAAACGCCTGCCAACCCGCGTGACTGAAGTGGTTATCCACTTTAAGCGTACGCCGCACCCAGTGTTTGGTCAAAATGCGCCAGAGAACAAGCTCATCATCCGTATTCAGCCTGACGAAGGCATTCTGATGAGCTTCGGTCTGAAAGAGCCGGGCGCAGGCTTTAAGGCAAAAGAAGTGTCAATGAACTTCCACTATGCCTCTCTGGAAGAGACCAAAATGCTGACAGCATACGAGCGCCTGCTTCTGGATGCACTGAACGGTGATGCGACACTATTTGCGCGCACGGATGCCGTGGAAGCGTGCTGGCGATTTGTTCAGCCAATTCTGGACTTCAAACAAGATCCTCAATCTCTGTACGGCTACGCCTGCGGTACATGGGGACCTAAAGAATCCGATGACCTGCTGAGCAATGATGGCCGTGAATGGCGCTTCCCTTGTAAAAATCTGACCAATACGGACTATTGCGAACTATGATCAATCACAAAATTCTGCCAACCGCGGATGCCGTTAGGAATCACTCGCGAATGATATGAAGTCATTCAGCGAGCTGGGCCGCCCGGTACACATTTCTCTGTCTGGCGGCAGCACACCAAAAATGCTGTTCAAACTGTTGGCTTCTGAGCCATACGTAAGCTCTATTCAGTGGCAAAACCTGCACTTCTGGTGGGGTGATGAGCGCTGCGTAGCGCCGGATGATGCAGAAAGCAACTACGGTGAAGCGAACACTCTGCTGTTCAGCCAAATCGACATCCCGGCTGGTAACATTCACCGTATTTTGGGTGAAAACGAGCCTCAGGCAGAAGCTGAACGCTTTGCTCAAGAAATGGCTGACGTGATTCCATCAGACAATGGGACGCCTGTCTTTGACTGGATCCTGCTGGGTGTCGGCGCTGACGGCCACACTGCTTCTCTGTTCCCGGGTAAAACCAACTACGATGATGAGAACTTGTCTGTCGTCGCCTCTCACCCTGAATCAGGCCAGCTTCGTGTGTCTAAAACCGCGAAGGTACTGGAAGCAGCAAAACGTATTAGTTACCTTGTTCTTGGCGCTGGTAAGGCCGAGATCGTTTATGAAATTCACACCACTCCTGCTGAAGATCTGCCGTATCCAGCAGCGAAAATCCAGTCTTCGGCTGGTGAAACAGAGTGGTTTTTAGATTTAGACGCAGCAGCGAAGATTGCGTGAAGGAGAGAAAATGAAAGGCGATATTGGTGTAATTGGCCTGGCAGTCATGGGCCAGAACCTTATCCTGAACATGAACGACCACGGCTTTAAAGTGGTGGCACATAACCGTACTGCGGCGAAAGTCGACGAATTCCTGCAAGGCCCGGCGAAAGGCACCAACATTGTAGGTGCTTACACCCTGCAAGAGCTGGTCGACAAACTGGAAGCGCCACGTAAAGTGATGCTGATGGTTCGCGCTGGCGCTGTGGTTGATGCATTCATCGACCAACTGGTTCCTCTGCTGGACAAAGGCGACATCATCATCGATGGCGGTAACACCAACTACCCTGACACCAACCGTCGCGTTGCGGCTCTGCGTGAAAAAGGCATCCACTTCATCGGTACGGGTGTATCCGGTGGTGAAGAAGGCGCACGTTTCGGACCTTCTATCATGCCTGGCGGCGCGCCGGAAGCATGGGAAGCGGTTAAGCCTATCTTCCAGGGCATCTCTGCAAAAACTGATGCGGGTGAGCCTTGCTGTGACTGGGTTGGCAACGACGGTGCTGGCCATTTCGTGAAAATGGTACACAACGGCATCGAATACGGCGACATGCAGCTGATCACTGAAGCATACCAGTTCATGAAAGATGGTCTGGGCATGTCTGCAGATGAAATGCAGGCCGTATTTACTGACTGGAACAAAACTGAGCTGAACAGCTACCTGGTGGAAATCACGGCTGACATCCTGGGCTACAAAGACGAAGACGGCGAAGCACTGGTTGAAAAAATCCTCGACACCGCGGGCCAGAAAGGTACCGGTAAATGGACCGGTATCAACGCACTGGACCTGGGCATTCCACTGACTCTGATCTCTGAGTCTGTGTTCTCTCGTTGCCTGTCTGCCCTGAAAGACCAACGTGTTGAAGCCGAGAAGCTGTTCGGCAAAACCATCACGCCGGTGGAAGGCGACAAGCAAGAGTGGGTGGATGCACTGCGTCAGGCTCTGCTGGCTTCAAAAATCATCTCTTACGCACAAGGCTTTATGCTGATGCGTGAAGCGTCAAACGAAAACGGCTGGGATCTGAACTACGGTAACGTCGCTCTGATGTGGCGTGGCGGTTGTATCATCCGCTCTGCGTTCCTGGGCAACATCCGTGACGCTTACGAAAACAACGCTGAACTGGCTTTCCTGGGCTCAGATGACTACTTCAAAAACATCCTGACCGGCAGTCTGGCCGCATGGCGTAAAGTGGCAGCGAAATCGCTGGAAGCAGGTATCCCGATGCCATGTACTACTTCAGCGCTGACGTTCCTGGATGGCTACACCACGGCTCGTCTGCCAGCGAACCTGCTGCAGGCACAACGTGACTACTTCGGTGCGCACACTTATGAGCGTACTGACCGTGCACGCGGTGAGTTCTTCCACACCAACTGGACAGGTACCGGTGGTGACACAGCGTCAACAACATACGACGTATAAGACGTGTTGAGGGGGAATTCACCCCCCTCTTCTACGCCTGAAAATTAAGCATCAGGGAGGATGTTAACTTAGTTAACATCCTCTATTTTTTGTCTGAATTCAGTTACAGAGAAACCACGATGACATTTTATAAAGACTATGTATTTGTTCCACAGGAAGCGGAACATGAAACACATAACGGAAATGAGTGTTCATCTGAGCAGAAAGCTCTGCGCCTGGCGATGGTAAAACACGCCCAGCAACAAGGTGGATGCTAATCCCGCTGAAAAAGAGACTCTCGTTTCGATTTAGCACGGCGGAACAGGCTGAAGGCATAAATAAGAAAAGCACCCTGCGGTGCTTTTCTTATTTATGCTTCTTGTTATGGCCTTTACCCGGGTTGTTGTGTCCATTAAAGCTATGATTATCCTTTTTACCGCCTTTGGCTTTATGCTTATGAGTATCACAATCGCCGCCACCCACTTTTATGCCACCAGCCTCAACGGACATACAGTCAGTCGAAATATCTAACTTATCGCCGATGCTGATCCCGGCCTGTGCGCCGCTGCAAGCCATCAGTAAGGCCAGAACAATTCCTGTACGTTTCATTCTAGTTATCCTTGTCAGTTTACTAAGCTGCGCATTTAACTATTGTCCGGCGCTGACCTCAATAGCAGACACCAAGCCTGACAGTAAAATGACTCGCTCTATACAGGCCACTTATAATATGGCATAACACCGTGCGTCTGAATGCACAGATCCGACACTAGAAAGATGACTTCAGTCCATCACATTGCTGACGGGCTTCATTATTCTCAGGTCCACTTTACGGCACCGTTTAAACATTGCGCTTAAACACGCACCCGCGGGTGCGTTTTTCATTGTTGTCACTCCGTCAGCAACAACGAACAAAACTTCAGCATCTGAACATCAATTTACGATTACAATCGGGTTTTGAGTTGAATGTTATCTCAATAACCTTTAGTTTATAGACGTCTAAACGTCTTTGCGCTTAAACATCCAAAACAACAACAGAGGGTTTATTTATGTCAAATCATACAGTCAGTGTTCTCGATGGTGGAATGGGTCGTGAATTAGAAAAACGTGGCGCGCCGTTCCGTCAGCCCGAATGGTCAGCACTGGCGATGATCGAAGCTCCTGACATTGTCCGTGATGTTCATTGCGCATTTATTCAGAGTGGCTCTCAGGTCATTACGACCAACAGTTATGCCTTAGTTCCTTTTCATATCGGTGAGGAACGCTTCAAGCGTGAAGCTCAGTTACTCGCTCACCGCGCCGGTGAAGTGGCTCGTCAGGCTGTAGCCCTGGAAGGTAACACCGCCCGGGTCGCCGGCTCACTGCCACCGCTGTTTGGTTCTTACCGCGCTGATCTGTATCAGGCCGATCGGGTCGCAGAGATCGCTACACCTTTGATCGAAGGACTGAAAGATAATGTTGATTTTTGGCTGTGTGAAACCCAAAGCCTGATTGCCGAACCAGTGGCGGTCAAAGCACTGCTCGACAAACTAGATAGCGAACACAAACCGCTGTGGGTATCATTTACACTAGAAGATTCAGAGCCGACTGATGTACCGCGCCTGCGCTCAGGCGAATTGGTTGAAGATGCCATCAATGCGATGCTGGCTCTTAACGTTAGCGCCATCTTGTTTAACTGCTGCCAGCCTGAAGTGATTCAGGAAGCCCTGACCATCGCCAAGCGTTGCCTGGACACAGCAGGGGCACAGCAAGTTCAGCTTGGTGCGTATGCCAACGCATTTCCTCCTCAGCCAAAAGACGCGACCGCCAACGATGGCCTGGATGAACTGCGTGCCGACC
Source organism: Vibrio ostreae (assembly GCF_019226825.1). Lineage (NCBI taxonomy): Bacteria > Pseudomonadati > Pseudomonadota > Gammaproteobacteria > Vibrionales > Vibrionaceae > Vibrio > Vibrio ostreae. The sequence goes on along the minus strand of NZ_CP076642.1, from coordinate 1,384,647 downwards.
TGACACCGCCAGCCTACCTACTGTGGGCAGAGAAGTGGCAACAACAAGGCGCCAGCCTGATTGGCGGCTGCTGCGGTATCGGTCCGGAGCATATTGCTGCGCTGCATCAGCACTTCGCTTAATCGGAGCGAGTGATGCAACAACCGCAAAAATCGGCCTGACCACGCTGACTGCTCTGGTGTTCAGCTCCATGGTCGGCGCCGGTATTTTCAGCCTGCCACAAAATATGGCAGAAGTCGCTGGTGTGGATGCCATTCTCACAGGCTGGCTTATTACTGGCGTAGGCATCTTACTGCTGGCCGGCTGTTTTTTACATTTGTCCCGTCTTAAGCCTGAACTGGATGGGGGGTATCTATACCTACGCCCGCACAGGCTTTGGCGACACTGCAGGCTTTTTTATCCGCCTGGGGCTACTGGCTGTGTGCCACAATTGGCGTGGTCGGTTACCTGGTGGTTGCCTTTGCCGCCATTGGCGCCTTTGTCGATACACCACAATCGGTCATTTTTGGCGACGGAAACACCCTGCCCGCATTTATCGGCGAATCGCTTATCCTGTGGGCGGTACACTATCTGGTGCTGCGCGGTATCAAACAGGCAGCCTTCATCAACCTGCTGGCAACCCTGGCAAAATGTCTGCCACTGATTGTGTTTATTGTCCTCGCCTACTGGGCATTTGAGCCGGCAACGTTTAACTTCGACCGTGCGGGTCAAAGCTTACAAACCCCGTTCATTGAGCAGGTAAAAGGCACCATGCTCATTACGCTATGGGTGTTCACCGGCATTGAAGGGGCAATCGTATTATCGGTGCGTGCCAAACGTCGCAATGATATCGGTAAAGCGACCTGTCTGGGTGTGATATTTGCGCTGATTCTGTATGTGTCCATTACTCTGCTATCTCTGGGCGTAATGAGCCGGGCAGATGTCGCCGCCCTGAATAATCCATCCATGGCCGGGTTGATGGCACACATGAGTGGTAGCCTTGGCCAGTGGGTAATCAGTCTCGGACTTATCGTATCAGTTCTGGCCTCTTACCTGAGCTGGATCATGTACTCAGCAGAGGTGCCGTGCACTGCTGCACAGCATGGCGCTTTCCCGCGCTTTTTTGCCAGACAGAACGAACAAGGCACATCACCGGCCTCGCTAACGCTAACCAGCGTGACAGTCCAGTTATGCCTGGTGCTGATCATGTGGACCGGGGAGAGTTATAACACTCTGGTACTTATCTCGACTTCGATGATCCTGATACCTTACTTCCTGGTGGGTGCTTATCTGGTCAAAATCGCCTTCGGACAAGCCGCAAGTTGGAACATCAAAGCCATTGGTCTCGGCGCCAGCCTGTATGGTTTGTGGCTGATTTACGCCGCGGGCCTCAACGCTCTGGTCTTATCCACCCTGCTCTATATTCCGGGTCTGATGGTGTTTTACTACAGCCGTCGTAAACATCGTCAACTGGCATCGGCCACATGATCTGCTGACACCCCCTGCTCATCAGGGGGCTGTCGCACACTAGTGCCAACATCCGCGCTGAGTTCCTGCACCAACTGTTGCCAGTCGTTAATCTCCCCCTCGAAAATAGGCAATTTGCTTATCTGACGCCAAGCGTACAATCTCAACCAGATACTTATCGGAAATGGCTTGATTGTATTGAAATTTAGCACGCAGAACCGGACTGTAGAACTGCTCGGGAGCAAACAATAACGCCTGTAACTGCGCGCTGAACAAAGCTTCATTGTGTCGCAGTGTAAACAAATGAGTTAACTCGCGCCGCAGGCGGCTGTGAAAGGCAACCCAGTCTGCCGTGGTCACTTTCATCTCGTTTACCCACTGCGAAACCACGTCCTCTTGCTGAGCGCTAAGGCTGCCAAACCACTCCTCCAGATTGTCTGTTATCCGTTCCCGATAACGTACGCGAGCCTGACTTTGAGTCGTGTCACGATACTTTTCGGCAAACTCTTGCTGGCGCTCAGTTAATCCCTGCATAAATTGCTCAATCTGAGCATCGCTCAGAGTATTAGCCAACAGATACGCATCCGGCAGGAGATGCATTACCAAGCGCTGATAATGCTGCTGCACCTCCGTTCGGTGCAGTCGAGTTGCCGTGGGCTAAATTGATCCGGTTGCAGTAAGGACAGCTGCTCTAACTGATGCAGGTAACGTGGCATCTCTTCCTGTTGTTGCCAGGTACTGAACGAGGCAATTTTATCGCTCAGCAATGCTTTCTGCGTCGAGTTCAATTCCACGTAATCTTCAACATAATCAATCACAAACCAATCAATATTGTTGTAGACAAACTTGGCACCGCAACCGGTCAGCACCAGCGCAGTGATGATTATTGCTATCCATCTTACCATCGGGCACGTCCTTTCTCGCTCTGTCAGTAACCATAGACTGCGTTCGAAGCTTATGCGACTTTTTAGCGTATTCCTCGCGACATTCTGCTTCAGAAAATTCTTTTAACTTAACAACATAATCTATTTATTATACGGCAGGATTGTTGGTTTTTTGAGCTTGGGAGTTGGATCTCATTAAACCGTTTTTACTTCGGTTAGTCTGGTCAGGCACTCCAAAAATTAGACCATGTATCAACATGGCTGCTTGTCTGAACAAACGCTACCAATAAAAAAGTGAACCTATGCAGTTACACGAGCAATTAGCGCAGCGTATCGTCGATCGCGCGCAGAAAATCATCAAGTATCCGCTGAATGTCATGGACGAGACCGGCATCATCATTGCCTCCACTAATCCGGCGCGGCGCTATCAAAAACACGGCGGAGCCGTTCTCGCCCCTGACGGAACTCAAACCTATCGAAATCTCCGAAACCATGCTGCCAGAGTTCCCCAATGTTAAGCCGGGCGTCAACTTACCGATTGTGTATAACAACGCAGCGATTGGCGTCATTGGTATTTCCGGCCCCTTGGTGGAAGTGCGTCCGTTTGGCGAAATGGTAAAAATGGCGGCTGAAATGGTGGTCGAATACACCTCGATGATGGAGATGACCCGCTGGAGTGAACGTAAGCTTGAAGAACTGCTACTGGAATGCATTGACCGAAGTTCCTCGCTGGAACACATCACCAATATGGCCGCTCAGCTCAAAGTCGACATCTTCAACCACCATGCGATGTGTGTGATTGAAGTGGACAGTTCAGAGGCGCAAAAAGAGGTGGTCAAAGTACTCAACAACTGGTCACGTAAGCGACTGAAAGCCGAATACTCTTATAAGTCGAGCGTAGTGCTGCTGAATGTCTCCGAATCGGAACGCGAGGATGGCAAAGCGATTGATGACTGGCAAAGTATCCGCAGCTATTTGAGTGAGTCGCTGAAGGTACCGTTTCAGTGCTCTCTGGGCGCGGTTTACAGCCAACCTAAGGAACTGCCGTTTGCGTTTGAAAGCGCGATGGCGGTGATGAAATGCGGGCAACGTCTCAATCCGAAGCAGCAGTTCTACCCTTACCACGAATACGAGCTGCCGGCACTGTTTGAGGGCTGCTTATCTCACTGGCAACGAAATAAGCTAGCCACTCATGCACAACAGCTTGAACTCCACGATCCGACACTGATCAATACTGTGTTGTGTTGGTTTGAAAATAACTGTGATATCAAAAAAAACGTCTGCAAAATTATATGTTCACCCTAACACGCTGCGTTATCGCATAAAAAGGGTGGAAGAGATCTGTAACATCAATTTGCACCACTACAATGACATGTGTTGCCTGTATTTTAGTTTGATTTTATAGAGTATTAGCAGAGCTGTTGCCCGACTTTCAGGGCAGCAGCAATATTGTGTGCGCTGCGAATCACGTTGAATTTTGCCTGAGCAACAATCTCCTCAAAGGTCGTCACCTTGTAGACGGAGTCAAAGGCAGCATCAATTCCGTGGGAGTACACGGCCTCGATATCATCCCCCAACGCACCGACAATGGCGATAACAGGGAGATCATAACGTTTGGCAATACTGGCAACACCAACCGGTACTTTGCCATTCACACTCTGACTGTCGAGGCGCCCTTCTCCGGTAATCACCAGATCCGCTTCTTTAATCAGCTCCTCCAGCCCGACCGCTCGAGTCATGATCTCGATACCTGGCTTGAGCTCTGCATCGAGAAACGCGTAAAACGCGGCTCCCATCCCGCCCGCAGCCCCTGCACCCGGAATGTCACTCACTTTACGCTGCAGATCTTGCTCGACAATTACCGCGAAGCGGGTCAATGCCGCATCCAGTTGCTCGACCATTTGCACAGTTGCCCCCTTTTGCGGGCCGTACACATGTGAAGCGCCATTACTTCCGGTCAGCGGATTACTGACATCACAGGCCACTTCTATCAGACATTCTTTGAGGCGGGAATCCAGCGCGCTGACATCGATATGAGCCAGCTCCTGTAACGCAGCACCGCCAAACGGCAACTCGATTCCGCTGGCATCGGTGAACGACACCCCCAATGCCTGCAGCATGCCACAGCCTGCATCGTTGGTCGCGCTGCCGCCAATACAGAGGATCAAATGACGGATACCCTGATTCAAGGCATGCTCGATCAATTGGCCGGTTCCGTAACTGGTCGCGACCAGCGGGTCACGTTTTGCGCTCGGAATCAGTTCAATACCGCTGGCCGCCGCCATTTCAATAAATGCGGTTCTCTTATCTCCGGAGACACCATAAAAAAGCATCATGTTGTTCACCGAGTGGCCCGACCACATTCACCGTGACCCGTTCGCCACCGGAGGCATCGACTAATGCTTCCACGGACCCTTCTCCTCCATCCGCGGTCGGACACTTCACATACTGCCAATCCGGAAAAACCTGTCGGAATCCCGTTTCAATCGCTTCTGCGACTTCAATCGCGCTTAAACTTTCTTTGTATGAATCAGGGGCGATAACAATTTTCATCAATAAGCACCACTTGATAGAAATTATGAAGCAGCAGGTTGTCACAACCTGCTGCATTTTATTTAGCTCGCTACCGTAACCTTAGCCAGTTTTTCGTAATGCAACGCTAAAGCACAATGATCTTTTGATGCCAGGTCATCCGCTTTCAATGCCTGCATCATCTCCATTACTTGTGCGGTAAGCGGCAATTGTGCCCCAACTCCGTGCGAAGTATCCAGCGCGTTAGCTAAATCTTTAATATGCAGGTCAATGCGAAACCCAGGTTCAAAATTACGATTCAGTACCATAGGCGCCTTGGCATCCAGTACGGTACTGCCGGCCAAGCCGCCACGAATAGCTTGATAAACCAGTTCAGGGTTCACACCTGCTTTGGTTGCCAGAACCAAAGCCTCAGACATCGCAGCGATATTGAGCGCAACAATCACCTGGTTAGCCAACTTAGTGACGTTGCCAGCACCGATATCACCGGTATGCACCACAGATCCTGCCATGGATTTCATCACATCGTAATACTGTTCAAACAAACCCTTGTCACCGCCGACCATGACGGACAAGGTGCCGTCAATCGCCTTCGGCTCCCCCGCCGCTGACCGGTGCATCCAGCATGCTCACACCCTGCTCGGCCAGCACTCTGGCGATCTCCTGGCTTGCCAACGGAGCAATGGAGCTCATGTCTATCAGGGTCAGTCCGGCATGCGCGCCTTCAATTAGGCCATGCTCACCCAAGGCAACTTCTTTGACGTGCGGTGAGTTCGGCAACATGGTGATTACCACATCACACTGCTGTGCAACCGCTTTTGGTGATGTGGCCGATTCTGCACCAGCATTGACCAGCTCATTCACTGATTCCTGATTGCGATCCAGTACCACCAGAGAGTAACCCGCTTTAAGCAGGTTTTTGCTCATAGGTTTACCCATAATGCCGAGGCCAATAAATCCGATTTTCATAACACTTCCTCTTGCCTTGATTTACTTAATAAATTTCTGACACAGTGCCTGTGTCGCTGCTTTGAATGCGCCTAAATCACTCCCCACCGCCACTAAGTTGGCACCCCATTCGAGGTAACGCTGCGCGTCTTCATACACCGGAGCCAGAATGCCGATGGTTTTGCCTTTCGCATGACCTTTTTCAAACACCATACGAATGGCACCCTGCACGTCCGGATGGTTAGCATTGCCCAAATGCCCCAGTGCGGCCGCCAAATCGCTCGGTCCGACAAAGACCCCGTCAATTCCCTCAACACTGAGAATACTGTCGAGGTTATCCAACGCTAACTGGCTCTCGATCTGCACCACCACAGCAATGTTGTCGTTGATATCCTGAAAATAATTGGTGGTTGTACCGTAGCCATTACTGCGGTGTCCGACCGAAACGCCGCGAATGCCCTGTGGCGGATAGCGCGTCGCCGCCACCGCAAGTTCCGCTTGTTGCTGTGTTTCCACAAACGGGACGATAAGATTGTAAAAACCGATATCCAGTAAACGCTTAATAACAACCGGATCGTTCACTGGCGGGCGAACAACAGGCACACTGCGACTGTCCTTGAGTGCCATTAACTGCGGGATGAAAGTCTGAATGTCATTCGGTGCATGTTCACCATCGAGCAAAACCCAGTCAAAACCGGCCAGGCCAAGGATTTCCGTGGTGATGGGACTTGCCAGGGCACTCCAGCAACCGATTCTTTGCTCCTGATTCAGCAGCGCACGCTTAAAATGATTCGGGTAAGTGTTTTCGTTCATTACGTTATCCTCTGTCTGCGCTTAACGAACCAAGCACGGTTTTTTGTTATCGAATGTCCAGTTAGGAATCAGGTACTGCATGCCAATGGCGTCATCGCGTCCGCTCAGTCCCATATTTTTGTAAAGCTCATGTGCTTTCTCGACCTGAGCCATATCAACCTCAATGCCCAGGCCCGGCTTATCAGGCACAGCAACAAAGCCGCCACGAATCTGCAATGGCTCTTTAGTCAGGCGCTGATTGCCTTCCTGCCAGATCCAGTGGGTATCAATGGCGGTAATGTTGCCCGGTGCCGCGGCGGCAACCTGGGTAAACATGGCAAGCGAAATATCGAAATGATTATTGGAATGTGATCCCCAGGTCAGGCCCCATTCGTGGCACATCTGCGCCACACGTACCGAGCCTTCCATGGTCCAGAAATGTGGATCTGCCAAAGGTATGTCGACCGACTGGAGCGAAATGGTATGCCCCATCTGACGCCAGTCGGTGGCAATCATGTTGGTTGCAGTCGGCAGGCCTGTGGCGCGGCGAAATTCGCTCATCACTTCACGGCCGGAATACCCCTGTTCTGCACCACACGGGTCTTCGGCATAAGCCAGAACACCTTTGAGTTCTTTCCCGACCCGAATCGCTTCTTCCAGAGACCAGGCACCGTTAGGATCAAGCGTCACCCGAGCCTGCGGGAAACGGGCAGCGAGCGCTTTGATCACTTCCGCTTCTTCCTCGGCGCGCAGTACACCGCCTTTCAGTTTGAAGTCGTTGAAGCCATACTTTTCGTAGGATGCTTCCGCCAAACGCACAACCCGCTCAGCGCTTAACGCTTCTTCATGGCGAATGCGGTACCAGTCGCAGTTATCCTGCGGCTGACTCTGATAAGGCAGGTCGGTTTTGTTGCGGTCACCGATAAAGAACAGGTAACCCAGCATCTCGACTTTATCGCGTTGCTGACCCTCACCCAGCAGAGACGCCACCGACACGTTCAACGCCTGGCCGAGCAAATCAAGCATCGCAGCTTCAATAGCGGTCACAGCATGGATGGTCGTTCTAAGATCAAAGGTTTGCAAGCCACGCCCACCGGCATCACGCTCAGCAAACGCGTGGCGCACCTGATTCATGATATTTTTATATTCACCCAGGCCACGGCCGATGATAAAGCCGCGCGCATCTTCGAGTGTTTTACGGATACTCTCTCCTCCCGGAACTTCACCCAAACCGATATTGCCGGAATTATCCTCCATAATGACAATGTTGCGGGTAAAGTAAGGGGCATGTGCGCCACTGAGATTGAGCAGCATGCTGTCGTGACCGGCTACCGGAATCACCAACATATTTTCAATAACAGGCATACCTTTTTCAAAATTCATACTATTCATCCTTTAAGCTATTTTTTTATCAGCACGCGTCTGCTTCTTTGTTTTAAACACTGAGCGAATTGCATACATGACCGACGCCAGAATAATCACCCACAAGCACATGGCGATGGGGCTCTTGGTGAAGAACACCGACAGGTTTCCGTAAGACTCAATACTTTTGACGAAATAGACTTCGGCCGATTTGCCTAAAATAAATCCGATAATAAACGGCACTACTTCGAGACCAATTTTGGGGGCCACCACGCCGAACACACCAAATAACACCAGAGTCCAGACATCAAACATCACACCGTAGTTAATGGCATAGGCTCCGATGACACACATCATCACAATGATTGGATAGAGAATGTACTTAGGAATCATCACCACTTTAGCGACGTGACGAATGGCGAAGTACATGATGGCAAACATGACGAAATTGGCGAAAAACAGTGAGAGGATCATAAAATCCCAGGTTTCGAGATTTTCGTTAATGAACAATGGACCGACCTGAATACCCTGCAGGGTAAAGGCACCAATCAATACCGCGGTTGTTGAATCGCCCGGAATGCCCAGCGACAGCAAGGGAATCAATGCGCCACCAGTCAGACCATTGTTAGCCGATTCGGAAGTAATAATGCCCTCTGGACAGCCCTTACCCATTTGCTCCTTATTCTTACTGATGTTCTTTTGCTGGGTATAAGCCAGCACCGAAGCGGCACTACCACCGATACCGGGTAACATACCGACAAAAGTCCCAATCGACGAAGAACGAATCAGGTTAAACCACTGCCCGTTAAAGACTTTCCAGTCAAAGCGCGTTTTGCGATCCAACTGGATCATGTCCCCTTGCACATGATCAGCCTGGCTGACGCGGCAACAGGCGGTGATGATCGCGGCAAGCCCGAACATACCGATCAGCACAGGAAGCAGCGAGAAACCAAAACTCAGTTGATCTTCCAGTGCCTGTGGCATGAGACGATATTCGCCATTACCGCCAACAGAAATGTCGTACGCGCCGATTAGGCTGATCAAAATGCCAAGCAAGCCACTGAAGATGCCCATCAGGATGTGTTTTGAGAGTGAGGAGATCACTGTCAGTGCCAGAAAAATGAGCAGGAACTTTTCAACCGTCGAAAATTTAATCGCAAAGTTTGCTAAGAAAGGGGCAAAGAAATACAGCACCACCGCACTGAACAAACCGCCAAACAGTGACGAAGCGACCGCCACTTTGAGTGCTTTTTCTCCTTGCCCTTTCTGGGCCATGGGATAACCATCAAATGTTGTGGTGATGGAAGAAGGCGTACCGGGAATATTGAGCAGTACTGCAGGAACCAGGCCTCCCGAGATGCCACCGACGTACAGTCCAAGCAGCAGTGCCAGGCCATCATTCAGACCGAGTGAGTAGGTTAATGGCAGGCAGACCGCAACCGCTAACGTCGCTGTCATACCAGGTATGGCACCAAAGATAATCCCAATCAGGACCCCGATGGAGCTCAGTAAAAACATATTGACAGATAAATGTGACAAAATTTCCATAAGATATTCCACATTCAGTTTCACGTAATAAATTTAAGGCAAGGTAATACCAAACATCTGCCCTAAAACGACCCAGGCAATCACTGGTGATAAAATTGAATTTATTGTTATATAGATAACTTTTCTCTGCGTTATTTCTTTTTCCATTAGAAATGGAATGATGAAGAGAAAAGGAACGGTCGCAATCAAAAACGCATAGCCAGTATTAGGGAAAATTTCTCCCAGCTGTTGCATAATTAATATGTAACCACTAATAAGGGCCAGAAAAAAGTAAGCTTTATAGTTGTTATTATTGATGATCTTTTGCCAGGAAAATGACTTCACACTGGCTGCTATTATTTTTCTCTCTTTGACCAAAATAATCATAAGCAGACAGATTAAACAGGTGATGATTATTTTTGGAAAAAACCAATGCGATTGTGCAAAGTCAATATTTACATCGAGCATATCGTTTCCTTGTGTAGGGTAGTTTTGATTTTGTTTGAATTAGTATATGACTATCGACCAAGCGAGGGCTTTATTAAAAACTCCAAAAATAGCATTAAGTTAACGGGCTATTTTGTAGGATCCAACAACAGGGTGTGACACGGACACAAAACAATTAAGCTATTGTTTTTATTAAATAAAATAAATACCTATAATAAATTCATGCCAGGGTCGCTTTTGTGCTTCTTTACAAAATGCAGATGCAAGTAGAAATCTGATAGCCATCACAATCCTTACCGTAGCCAGATCTGTTTTCTAAAAAATGGCCTGACGGAATTACCGTCAGGCCATTTTTACTAAGTAGTGAATAGTGAAATTACTTATCCACTGATGGGCGTGTTGGTTGCTAACGCAGCCAGTTGGTTTTACTCAGTTCAACAATCTCATCGCCACGACCGTTAATGATCGCTTTGAGCATGTAAAGACTAAACCCTTTCGCGTGCTCTATATTGATCTGGGGTGGCATCGCCAGTTCTTGTTTTGCGGTATCCACTTCCAGAACCACCGCCCCCGGATAATGCAGCGTTTCGCTCAGTGCCCCCGGCAGCGCCTCGGGATCAGTGACATGAATACCTTTGATACCACATGCCTGGGCGATCTCGGCAAAGCTCGGGTTCTGCAGATCGGTATCATCTGATAAATAGCCTCCGGCTTTCATCTCCATCGCAACAAACCCCAGAGAACGGTTATTGAATACGATGATTTTAACCGGTAAATCCAGCTGATTGAGAGACAACAGATCCCCCATCAGCATAGAGAAGCCACCGTCACCACACAGGGCAACAACCTGACGAGTGCGATCCAGCGCCTGCGCGCCCATCGCCTGTGACATCGCATTGGCCATTGAGCCATGGTTAAACGAACCGATCAGGCGGCGCTGACCATTCATTTCCAGATAACGGGCCGCCCACACAGTCGGGGTACCGACATCACAGGTAAATACCGCATCCTCTGCCGCTTGCTCACTAATTAAGCGCGCCAGATATTGCGGGTGAATCAGACCACGTCCGGTTTTACCACTGGCCAGATCATCCAGACCTTTACGCGCCTGCTTATAGTTCGCAATACAGTCGCTCAGATGTTTGGATGAACGGCCACTACTGATAAAAGACAGCAGCTTGTCCAATGTCGCTTTCGTATCCCCCAGCACACCAAATTCTATCTGAGTATGACGACCAAGAGAGGCGGGGTTATTGTCGATTTGTACAATTTTGGCATTCTCCGGATAAAATGCCCGGTACGGGAAGCTGGTACCAATAAGCAGTAAAGTATCCGCTTCACGCATCGCGTGGTAACCGGAGGCAAAGCCAATCAAACCGGTCATCCCTACGTCGTACGGATTGTCATATTCGATGTATTCTTTCCCGCGCAGAGCGTGCACAATCGGTGCCTGCAGTTTTTCTGCCAGAGCCACCACCTCTTGATGCGCACCTTTCACTCCGGCACCAACCATCAGCGTCACTTTGTCGCTGCTGTTGAGATACTGCGCTAACTGTTCAATATCCGATGTATGCGGCGTATACAAAGCCGGTTTAGGCAAACTCCACTTCGGTAACACCCCTTCCGGCATCGGTTTCAGCGCTATATCGCCTGGTAGTACCAGCACGGCCACATCATTGTGCAGGATAGCCTGACGCATCGCGGTTTCAAGCAAGTAAGGCATTTGCTCTGGGTTGGAAACTAACTCACAGAAAACACTACATTCTTTGAATAATTCCTGGGGGTGAGTCTCCTGAAAATAGTTGGTTCCTATTTCTGCAGAAGGGATATGTGCCGCAATCGCTAACACGGGAACCCGATTACGGTGACAATCAAACAGGCCGTTAATCAAGTGCATATTGCCGGGCCCGCAAGAACCGGCACACACAGCCAACTGCCCGGAAAGATGGGCTTCAGCGCCGGCGGCGAACGCCGCCACTTCCTCATGGCGGGTTCCCAGCCATTCGATCTGACCAATTTTTCTCAGGCTGTCACTCAGCCCGTTCAACGAGTCGCCAGTGACTCCCCAAATGCGTTCCACGCCAGCCTGGCGCAACGTATCTGCGATAAAATAGGCGATAGTTGGATTACTCATACGAAAATCTCCACGTCGGTGATTGATGCGAAAAATCTGCAAAGCAAAGGAGTGCATTCAAAAAAACCGTGCGTGTTATCTCGTTTTTTATCATCCTCTCTCTATAAAACTTGTTCAATATCAATTTATTTAAATTCTTGTAATGTTTTTTTATAAAAGATGATTTTTTAGGCATAAAGAGCATAAGCAAACCGCAGATAGCAGTTAGTTGATAGCAGCCTAAGGAGCAGATCAGCCGCACATATGGTGAGTAAGAGGCCACTCGGACAAGGCAGAAGCCAGATAATGCTCCCGGCGAGCGGGAGCACTGAGCGGGAAAGTATGTTAAGAGATGATGCTGTAAAACTTCATGTCTGCTGTCAATCTCTCGGCTTGATCCTGAATGACGTGATCCGGAACATTCTTCTTATATTCATCACAGCATTGGTTAGTCATCACCATACTGAAAACGGTGTATTGATGCTGTTCTGCCAACTGGTAAAAATATTCCATATCTTCACATTTGGAGAAGGAATTGGTGACCGCTATCTTGTTAGCCCCCTGCTCCATCAGATTTTTGACTCCGTTGCGGCAATACTCATCCGCATAAGGTTTTAATTTTTCATTCCATCGGTTCTGACCATACTGCCGATAGTAATCCCAGCACGAGACGATATTGTCATTGGCCAATAAGGTCCGGATAAATTCTGTTTTACCGGTGCCAAAAGGCCCACGAAGAATATACAGGTATTTCATGACATCTCCTCAAATCAAAGGGATAGAAACGCAGTTATGATTGAGACCTGTCTTTGCGGATCACTCAATCTTTGCTGCAAAAACGATGAACAGTAGCATCGCCCCTGATGATTAAGCCCACAGAGTGGGCTTAATCATGGCTATCACCACCATAAAAAGCGAACTCTCGTCACTCGGTGATATTGGCAAGCACTTGTTTGTATTTATCGTTTTTCGCCTGTAGATGCTTGAGGGCATCCGCTGAATCGCGATAGTTAGGCACAAAGAAAGCCTTCTCAAACGTTTTTTGAATTTCGCCCTCGGCATAAATCTCTTTTAACGCTTTATCGATATAGGCGATCTGGTCTTTCGGCATTTTCTTGTTGTAGAGGAAGAAAAACTCTTTATCGAACGTGAAGTTACTTTGCGCATCCATCGGCACCACTACATTGGGCTCAGCATAAGAGAAGATCTGTTCCTGACTCAGACTACCAAAGCCGTTTTTGTTGACGTCCGCAATGGTATCTTTGGTTGAGGTTAACCAGACAAATTTCATCGCCTTCTGATCCGATTCAGGCAAGCGGGTAAATTGTTCATTCGCCGGTAAACTGCCCTGGATCATATCAGCCAAACCATCAAACAGCTGTTGGTTCTTATCAGCCTGAGAACCGGTATTCACCGCAATAAAATGACTTTCCTGCCCCGGATACTTCATCTTAATGGCATTTTTTACCGCGCTGTAGCCAATTTCAGAAACACCACCCGGCTGAATCGCTACGCGGATTTCTTTGCCTTCACCAACAGCATTGATGATGTCATCCAGCGTATTGTAGGGTGATTTTTTTCGGCACAAGATAAGCGTTAGCCGGGTTAATCGCGAAAGTGGGGCCAATAATATATTGGTTGAAAATATCGTAGTAACCGCGAGTGCCGTACAGATTACCCAGGTATGACTGATCGTGGAAAATCATAATGGTGCTGCCGTTGCCAACACGTTTCAGCGTGCTGAATGCGGCACTTGAGCCCACCGCATCTACTTTGATGTTGGTATCAAGTTTTTTTGCCAGCGCTTCAGAAATAATGGCTGCGGCCTGATAGGTATCGCCTCCGGTCGATTTCGAGCCGATCACCACACGGATATTGCCAAAGTTCGGCTTATCAGCACTCATCGCGACCATAGGCAATGCCATTAAAGAGAAGGCAATCGCATGTTTAATCAGTTTTTTCATAAATTCCTCTCGTTTCACGTTAATTGTTGTCTTTGTTATATCTCTTCTATCGGTTATCTCGGTTATCAGGTTACCGGAGCCGGATTAAACACAGCCAGTGCGTTATGCAAGCCCCACTGGTCGGAATACGTTTGCTTATCACCGCTCGCCACGGCCAGAATGTGGTTAAAAATTTCCCAGCCCATCTCTTCGAGTGAGCTTTCTCCGGTCGCCACCGTACCAGCATTGATATCCATCAGATCATGCCAGCGGCGCGCCAACGAGGAACGTGTCGCCACCTTGATGACAGGCACTGCTTCCAGTCCGTAAGGTGTCCCACGGCCGGTGGTAAACACCTGTACCGTGATCCCCGATGAGACTTGCTGAGTGCCGCAGACAAAATCGCTGGCAGGCGTGGCCGCAAAAATTAAACCTTTTCGGGTCGGACGCTGCCCCGGAGAAAGAACTTCAACAATCGCGCTGCTGCCTGACTTGGCAATGGACCCAAGCGCTTTCTCAACCACGTTGGCCAGTCCGCCTTTTTTGTTACCCGGAGAAGGGTTTTCTCTGCGATCGGTTTTTCCGAGGCTAAGATAATGATCGTACCAGGCCATCTCTTCCATCAGGCGCCGGCCAACCTGCTCATCAATACAACGGGGCCCCAGCAGATAAACCGCATCACGCACTTCAGTGACTTCCGAAAACATCACGGTGGCGCCACAGCGGACCAGCAGATCGGACGCATAACCCACGGCAGGGTTCGCCGTGACACCTGAAAACGCATCACTGCCGCCACACTGCATGCCCACCACCAGCGCAGATACCGGACACTCTTCACGCTGGCGCTGATTGAGTTTTTTCAGATGCATTTCAGCGGTTGCCAGAATGCTGCGCACCATGGATTGAAAACCAATATGGTTTTCACTTTGCAAGGAGATAATACTTTCGGGTGCGACGTTAATCGTCTCGACATCATCCGTTCCCTGCAGCAGCCTTTCCGGCTGTAACTTTTCACAACCGAGGCCAACCACCATGACCTCGCCGCCAAAATTAGGGTTCAGAGCCAGATTATGTATGGTGCGGATCGGCACCACAGATGCAGGAGCATTGATCGCCACACCACAACCGTACAAATGATTGAGTGCTACTACGCCATCCACATTCGGATACTTAGGCAGCAGATCCTGTTTAATCAGGTTCACCACGTAATCAACCACACCGGCAACACAGTGAACGCTGGTGGTAATACCGAGCAGATTTTTCGTGCCGACACTGCCGTCCGGATTGCGATAGCCTTTGAAGGTGTAATCTGACAAAGGAGGCAATGGTTCGGGGACTTTTGTGGCGAGAGGAATGTCATCCAGCGGCGGGGCTTCCGGAATGTCGACTAAAAATTCGTTGATCCATCCACCCTTGGGGATTGAAGCGTTAGCAAAGCCAATCACTTCACCATAGCGCACGATGGGCTCGCCGGGAGCGAATGGCGCCAGGGCCACTTTATGGCCCTCGGGAATGTCTTCCTGTAAGGCAAAATCGTTATTAAATAAGGTTCCCTGCGGCAACCCACCATCGTTGACCACAATAGCGACATTGTCTTCCGGATGAACTTTGATATAGCGAGGCAGCACATTTTTCATAATCTGACTTCTTATTTTTATTCAACTCATAAAAATTAAAACATCAGACCCTGCATAACATCAGAACTATTATCAAAAAATTTACTTTTTATTCAGCCCGGTTTTGTAATAATTCACAAAGGCAGAGATACACATCACAAGCGACCCACAAAAATAGAACTTTGGTCTAAGAGTGATTCAATGTCACTAATTTTTAATAATTAAAATTTAGTTATATAAAGAGATCGCAGTCACAAATAAAATCACGTCACGATCACACAGAACTAACTCATCATCATTTATAAATAAAATTCACTTAAACAGCGAACTATTTACTAATTTAATTTATTCAACAAAATCATTTGAAATAATTTAAAATGATCATACAGTGGCATAATAAATCATATAACGATAATCAGTTGGCTTTAATATCTGTTGGCTGTAATAGACCGGAAATATATAGTGATGTGGTTAATCATTTTGCGTATACGGTTTTACTGGCCCGGATTTAATGCCGTCCTACCTTGCTAAAATCAGGAGATTGGTAATGAAACCCAATGTTGTACTGTATAAATCCATTCCGGATCCGGAACTCAATAAATTACATCGTCACTTTAATCTAACCTGCTTCGATGGCGTGAATGCGCAGAACCGTGAACAATTTCATCATGCTCTCACCCATGCCGAAGGCATTATTGGTTCGGGGGTCAATATGCCGGCACCGTTGCTCGATACCGCCACCAATCTCAAAGCCGCAGCAACCATTTCCGTCGGTACGGATCATTTTGATCTTGATTACCTTACTCAGCGCGGTATCCCGCTGATTCATACACCTGGCGTATTAAACGAAACGGTCGCCGATACAGTGATTCTGTTGGCATTGGGCGCCGCCCGCCGCGCAGTTGAACTGTCTAATATGGTTCTGGATGGACGCTGGACACAAAACATCGGACAGCAACATTTTGGGGTTGATCTGTACGGCAAGACCATGGGCATCATCGGTATGGGCCGTATTGGCTGCGCAGTCGCAAAACGTGCCCATCATGGCTTTGGTATGTCGATTTGCTATCACAATCGCTCGGCTAACCCGGAAGCAGAACAGGATTTCGCGGCTCAGCGTCTGGAACTGGATGAGTTACTGCAAGTCTCAGACTTCATCGTTGTGCTGGTGCCTCTCAGTGAGCAAACCACCAAATTGATTGGCGAGGCGCAGTTTGCCCGGATGAAACCCAGTGCTGTCTTTGTCAACGCGGCACGCGGTAAGGTTGTCGATGAACAAGCCATGATCACGGCTCTGAAAAACAACATGATTCGGGCTGCCGGGCTGGACGTGTTTGAAGTCGAACCTCTACCCGCCAACTCTGAGCTCACCAAACTCGACAACGTATTTCTGCTGCCGCATATCGGTTCAGCGACCAGTGAAACACGCCTTGCAATGGTGGAGTGTGCGGTCGACGGGTTTATCGCTGCGATGAACGGCGACTACTCGCAAGCGTGCGCCAACCAAAAAGCGCTTGGCGGCCTTAGCAGAGATCTGATCGCTCGTCAGGATCTGCTCACAAGCCGCCACTGTTCTTTCTCTGAAAAAAGCCCGGGCAATCTTGATTATCTCAGCCATCAGGGTGGCGAATTTGGTGTGATCCTATACAGTGAACATATTGATACTTTATCCTGCGTTAACTGGGTATTGCTCATAGTTAGCGCATGATAGCAGATGTGTGCTGATAGCCATCTTTCGTCTTTGTCCTGACTTTGTTTTGGATCTGATTTTCTATATGGAACGGTATGAAGCTCTCCTTGCGCCCCGCGACCGATGCAGATTACCTGTTCGCGTTTGAACTCAAGAAACTGTGCGAGCAGGATGTCATCACCCGTCAATTTGGCTGGGATGAAGAATTGCAACTGGAGTTACATCGCCAGGAATGGCGTTCAGGCCTGCCGACCCTGATTTGTGCTGACGGGATTGCTGTCGGCACTTTTCGTCTTCATCTTCATGATGATCGTTTTCATTTTTCGCGCTTTTTTATTCTCCCCGCCTATCAAAACCAAGGCCTGGGCAGTGAAATACTGACATTCGTAACGAAACGTTGCACCCAGTTACAACGTGCCTGTCTGCTGTGCTGCATTCAGGGTAACCGTGCGACTGAGCTGTATCAACGTTTTGGATTCAAGACTTATCGTCAAGATTGTCAATTTATTCATATGAAATTTCAGCCAACCGATGATTAATGATCTTTTCTTTCACCGACAACGCCGTATCGCTGATGCAATTAAGTCAGAGCAGCGCAGACATCACAAAGCACTAAGGACTTGCCCCAGTTAGCCACTCACCTCAAACAACAAGTCAGCTTTTTCAGATAAGCGCCGGCTCGTTCGGATGACAAATTGCGATCCGCACGAGTGTTTTTCATCCCGACATCAGGCTGGTCAGTTCGAATTAAGCCCAATCGCCTGTTATAACATCCGCTTTATCTTGACGCCTTTCCGACAACTCATACAATCAAGCTATTAATCATTAAGCTGCTGGCACCGCTAAACGAAGCGTTTTTGTACATCCGATATCTGCCGCACAAACGCTGTTCCCCCGAAAAATAGACAGCAAGGTGCTCGCTGGATCTGATGCAAAAACTGGCGTAAGGAAAAACCGCTATGGACAGAACGGTACACATCAAAAACGCGCAGGAAATAGCCCAAATGCGTACAGCAGGCAAACTGCTGGCACAAGTGTTCGACATGCTTGATGAGTTCGTCATTCCCGGCCGTTCGACCATGGAAATCAATCATAGAGTTGAGGATTTTATTGTCCGGACTTTAGGTGCACGCCCTGCCAGCAAAGGGCAATATGGTTATCCCTATGCGATTAACAGCTCTGTTAATGAGGTTGCTTGCCACGGCGTGCCGGCCCCCGAACAGATCCTGAGCGAGACAGACATCCTCAATCTGGATGTCACACTCGAACATGAGGGTTTCATTGTTGATTGCAGCAAAAATTATCTCATGCCGAACGCCGATGCGGCCGCCAGAGCATTGGTCAGTGCGAGTCATCAGGCGTTGTGGGCAGGGATCAGGCAAGTCAGGCCCGGTGCCATGCTGGGCGACATTGGCTACACCATCCAGCGTTTTGCTGAATCACATGGTTACAGCGTTGTTCGCGAATACTGTGGGCACGGTATTGGCCGCGAAATGCACGAAGCACCGCAGGTTTTACATTACGGCCTGCCCAACCGCGGCCTGACACTGCGCGAAGGAATGGTATTTACCATCGAACCCATCCTCAATCTCGGCGGTGACAAAGTCTATACCCGGCAAGATGGCTGGAGCGTCGCGACTTCAGATAATCAACTCTCCGCCCAGTCAGAGCACACGGTACTGGTGACCGCCACTGGCTACGAAGTCCTTACCGCTCAGCATCCGATTGGCTCACCGGCAGCGTAACGCCGCAGTTCAGCGACACGGGCTTGGTCAACCCTGTCTTAGCCAGGCTTTAGGTACACTGACGTAAACGCTACACATCGATGTGGCGGGCAATCATAATCACTTCGTCGGCGCTATAGAGATCGCTCAGGGTCGCTTCGACTTCCGCTCCCAACGCCTGGCGATATAGATTCTGAGCCCGGTTATCGGCCCGGGTAGTGATAAGGATATGTTTCAGAGTGGAACCCTGATTACGTAACTGCTCTTTGACCAGAGGCAGGGAATCGGTGAGTAGCTGACGACCAATCCCCTGGCCCTGATGAGAGGGTTCAACGGCCAGTTGTTCCAGTTCCAACACGACCTGGGGACGAAAGCCGCTTTTCTGCGCCCAGATGATATAACCGACCACTTCCCCTCGTTTCTCTGCGACCAGACAAAACGTACGTGGCGCGGCTTTAAAACTGCACTGGAGCCATTGCTGTGAATATTGCTGACGCGGAAAAGCCACCTGATGGATCAGAGCGGCCGCGGGGACATCCTGCGCCAACATAAAACGAACTGCCATAATCACCTCTGTTTCGGTTTTGTGCCTGACCACGATACCACTGCACAAATCAAATTTCTTTTCTTTTCAAAGGCTATTTTCATTGCATAATAAAAACCCCGGCACAGGCCGGGGCTTTGCAGAGATCAGGCGTGGCGCTGATTAACTGTTATAGACATTCTCGTCCAGTTCGCGTTCGCTTTTCGCAACCAGAACGGCCACCATCATGTCACCACAAACGTTAATCGTAGTACGCGCCATATCCAGAATACGGTCAATACCGGCCACAATCGCCAGGCCCTCTACAGGCAGGCCAACCGTGCTCAGTACCAGAGACAACATGATAAGACCCGCACCCGGTACACCCGCAGTACCAACCGATGCCAGTGTCGCGGTCAGAATAATGGTCAGGTAGTCTGAGGTTTGCAGATCGATACCAAATGCCTGCGCGATGAACAGCGCGCACACACCTTGGTAGAGTGCCGTACCATCCATGTTAATGGTTGCCCCCAGCGGCAGAACAAAACTCGACACACCTTCAGACACACCCATGTCCTGGCGAGTCGCTTTAATTGTCGCAGGCAAGGTACCTGAACTGCTCGATGTGGTAAACGCAACCGCTGCAGGGTTAGTAATCGCACGCAGATATTTGATTGGGTTCAGTCGACCCAGCACGCTCAGCACGCCGGAATAGAACACCAACACATGGATCAGCGCACCCAGGTACACTGCACCAATCACTTTGATCAGTGGCAGAAGGACGTCCAGACCATAAGTACCGGCAACCCAGGCCATCAGACCAAAGATGCCGTACGGAGCCAGTTTCATCACCAGTTCAGTCAGCTTGTACATGGCTTCCGCCAGGCTCTCAAACAGTTTCACTGCCGGTTCACCTTTTTCACCCACCAACACCAGGGAAACACCAAGACCAACCGCAAAAACGATGATTTGCAGAATGTTACCCGCCGCCAGAGCATTGACCGGGTTTTGCGGGATCATCGCCAGCAGCGTCTGCACCAGCGGGGGCGCACTCTTACCAGCATCATCAAGATCTTTCGCAACCATGTTCAGTCCGGCGCCAGGTTCAAGCAGAGCAGAAAGGCCAAGACCAATGGCAATCGCAACGGCGGTCGTTCCCAAATACAACACCACGGCTTTGACGCCAATACGCCCCATCTTGCGGGTGTCTTTCATCGATGTAATACCAACGATCAGAGAACAGAACACCAAAGGCACGATCAACATTTTAATCGCGTTAATAAAGAGAGTACCGATTGGCTTAAGCAATGCAGCACTCGGGCCCATCAGCGCACCAACGATAATACCGGCCACCATACCAATCAGGATTTTTTTCCACAGCGCCATGCCTGACCAAAAACCCTGACGGGATGACTGTACTTGATTGTCCATTTCTTTCCTTGTGTGTTGATAGTGTAAACGACTAAAAAAAGCAAAGGCGTAATTACACAATAAAAGTCGCCTGACGTAAACTGTGATAAATGACTATTTTCACTCCCTGACAAGGAATAATTATCCAACAAAACTGACTCAGAGCTGGGTCAAATGCAACTTTCCCCATATAAATTTTCATTGATCTTGTGCGTTTTATTTCTATTTAACCGTACGCCGTTTAAAAAACAGCTCACACTATTCGCGACATATTCAGGGCAATATTTGCCAAATCGCTTTGATTTTAATCCCATTTCGCCAACATGACATTGGAATATCACCGACTTTTTCCTATCTTCATTTAGTGGTAATACGTTTTATGACCACCACTTTTTGACCGAACTAAGGGATTATTAATATGAAAAAGTTATTCGCAGTGGCTACGTTACTCTCTACCTTGCCGTTTGCTCAGGCGGTTATGGCTGATGATGATATTGGCTGTGGTTTGGGTACCATGATTTTTGACGGTAAATCCGGAAAAGTGGTCAAAGTGCTCGGCGCGACAACCAACGGTACATCAGGCAACCAAACCTTTGGTATCACATTCGGAACTCTGGGCTGTGATGGTACCGGCACGATTGATTCACGTCAGAAGCTGGCGATGTTTATTGACGGTAACATGGACAATCTGGCACGTGATATGGCCAAAGGTCAGGGTGAAACACTGGCAACCTTGTCTGAAGTCTGGGGCATCCCGAATGAAGATAAAGCAACCTTCAACACCATGGCGAAACAAAATTTTGCCGTGGTTTATCGTTCTGAAAACGTCACCTCTAATGAGGTACTGAATAACCTCAACACATTGATGTCGAACGATTCTAAGCTGTCTGGCTACGCAATGTAACCGCTTCTTTCGTCTTACCCTTCTGTGCCTCGTTGCAACAACGAGGCACCTTTTTATTTCAAGAGTCGTTATGCAGTGGAAGCGTTGTATTTTCATATTACTGGGCGGATTACATTCGTCCCTGAGCTTTGCCTCCGTAGAGCCCGGACCGTTACCTGAACTGAACGTCATAGCCTTAAGCCAGGATAACTATTGGCTCAAATTGGGCCATTACCTGCCCGCGCTGAGCGGCGGTTACGTCAGCACCATTGATTCGGATAGCTTTTTTTAGCATCGCAGGGCAAACATCAACCTGCGCAGGAGCTTCAAGCAACGATTCAGGCGCTGTATCAGGGCCCAGCGCAAAGCCGCCATCAGGCGCGCTGCACGTTTCCGGCCCGTTATCAATGGCTGGAACAACAACAAGGCAAGGCACCGCCTGAGTTAAATTGCCCTGAATTAAAAAAGTGGCAGCAGGCGATGGATCCGGAAAAACTGACCCTGGTGTTTCCAACTGCCTTTATGAATAATCCTTCGTCCATGTTTGGCCATACCCTGCTACGGGTCGATGCCAAGAATCAGAACCAGAACAATGCACTGGTCGCTTATGCGATCAACTTTGCCGCAGAACCGGACAGCGCAGATAATCCGGCCCTTTATGCACTCAAAGGATTGGTTGGCGCATATCCAAGCCGCTTTACCGTCATGCCGTACTACAAAAAAGTGCGTGAATATAACGATATCGAGTCGCGGGATATCTGGGAATACCCGCTCAATTTCACCGCTGAAGAAGTGGATAGAATTTTGCTTCATCTGTGGGAAATGGAACAAGCCGAGTTCGACTACTACTTCCTGGACGAAAACTGCTCTTATCAATTATTGGCTCTGCTGCAACTGGCCAATCAGAATCTCGATTTAGTCAGTCAGTTTCCGGTCACCGCCATTCCTTCCGATACGGTGAAAGTTCTGGTTGAAGCCGGATTAACTCAGCCTCCGCACTATCGGGCTGCGTTTGGTACCCGGCTGAATCATGAATCGGATCTGGTCAGCGAGCGTATTTACCTCGCCACGCGGCGCCTGAAAGAGCAAGGTATTTACCCTTCCAAAGCCGAGTTTACTGAGTCAGAGCGGGCGGCAATTCTCGAATTCGCATATGAATGGCTTAATTTTGAACTTTACGATGACGGCCTTGAACGCGATATAACCGCCAAACAACTGACCCAAATCTTGATCAAGCGCAGTCAGATCAACCGAGAATCCCCTTTTCCCTCGGTGGTGCGGCCGGAAACGTCACCGGAACAGGGACACGGGTCAGCTCGTGTCGGCGTCGCGCGTAATCTGTATCAGCAGCAAACCCACTCAACATCTGTCGAGTGGCGTCCGGCTTACCACGACATGTACGATGCGCTGGATGGCTTTATTCCCGGCGCGCAAATTAACTTCCTCGACACTAAACTGAGTCTCGACGACAGCGGCACCAGCCGGCTCGATCATCTCAATATCATCGACGTACTGGCCTTGGCGCCCAGCAACCGAGTATTTGACAGCCTGGCATGGGGATTAAAAATCGGCTTCGACCGACCCGATGCCAATACCGACAGCCGCTGGTTTGTCGAAGGCGGAGCAGGCAAAGCCTGGGGACAGGCTGATGGATTACATTTCTATACCCTGCTGAAAGGCGAACTCAGTCAGGGCAGATTAACCGGTTATGATGTTATCGCCGGGGCCGGTCTGCAGTCAGGGCTATTCTACTCGATCAATAACCGCCAGAGACTGGGTTTGAATGCAGCCTGGATTGCTTTGGCAGGCGATGAGGTCGATGACCATTTCTCCGTAAATGCGACCTGGAACTG
The DNA here is from genome assembly GCF_019226825.1 of Vibrio ostreae. Lineage (NCBI taxonomy): Bacteria > Pseudomonadati > Pseudomonadota > Gammaproteobacteria > Vibrionales > Vibrionaceae > Vibrio > Vibrio ostreae. The sequence continues at coordinate 1,360,954 of NZ_CP076642.1, read as the reverse complement.
GAGCGTACGGCCTAATTTCGCTTTCAGGGCCAGCCTGAATTATCAGCAATGGCATCAGGAAGAAGTAAGCTCGCGCCTCAGTGCTTACTATTATTATTGAGCCTGAACAATGAGCCAATCCATCAAAAACATACGTAAAGCTGATGGTTTGCTGATAAAACTTGATTAATCTGACCTATGATTGAAACAACCTTTGAGATGATGACTTGAGCGCAAAACTTAAGGAGAGCCAATGAAAAATAAAACGTTAATGTCTGCTTTTATTGCTATTTTAGTTACTCAGCTAAGTGGATGCGGGGTATTGCTGCACCCGGAGCGGGAAGGACAGCGCGGCGGTAAAATCGACCCGGCGATCGCGATTCTCGACGCTGCGGGCTTAATCCTGTTCATTGTTCCCGGGCTAATCGCGTTTGGCGTTGACTTCTATTACGGCACCATTTATCTGCCAAATTCAGCCTCGATTGATCTGGACGAAGATGAGCTCAACATGCTGAAACAGCTTGACGAGTCGCAACGGATGGATGCGATTGCCAAAATCGTGTCGGATAAGACCGGTCAGCATATTGCGGCCAAAGATTTACAATCTTATCAGGCCAACTCTATCGACGAGCTCAGCTTCTACGTTAACAACAGCGAAGCAACTCCAGTGCAAGCAGGTTAAACCTATTTTGCGCAGCGGCCACGTCATTGAGACGTGGCCGTTTTTGTACACACCAGTAGACATCGTAAAACGCCAGCGCTATGGTTGATAGGAATATTGTTGCCTTCCAGCAGAGACCGCATACCGTGGCGTCACGCTATCCGCCTCCTGCCCGCAGCGTACGAGCAGGATCATTATCCATTTAATCTACGACCACTTAACTTAAGGAAGTTTAGTCATAAACGTCCCTTGCGGAACAACCGGCAGATACTTTTCATAGAATTGCAGGTAAGCCTGCTCCGGGTTCAAATCTGCAAACAACTCCGGATACAGAGCTTTGGCGTAAAACTGAATCATTGCGCCATCCATAATCGTTCGGCATGCGCCGTGATACGCAGCGTACATGCGATTATTTTTCACCGCATTCAGTGACGACCAGCCCAAACGCTGTTTAAACCCTGCTAAAGCCCGCTGCGAGACCTGCTCTTGCACACCCTGCCCTATCTTCATCCCGTTGTCAGCACTGCTGGTTTCATAACCGGTAATCACAATCACATCCGGGTTGCTGGCAATGATCTGTTCCGGGTTGAGTTTACCCCACCATTCGACAAACGGCTTAGAGATGTTCTCACCACCAGCCGTGGTGCTGATCGCCCCCACATATTCTTACCAAAGGTGTAACCAATATCAGCCACGCCATTGGCGCCAAATTCCGTGTAGATCGTCGGCTTCGCAAGGCCGGCTTTCTCCAATCGCTGTGAAATCATCGCCACATTATCCTGATATTCAGTGGCAATCTTTTCAGCACGCGCCTGCTGACCGGTAATCTCGCCAATCAAACGGGTACTTTTCACATGCCGCTCAACCGTCTGCGCATTGTAATCGACCACGACCACTGGTATACCGATTTGTTCTAAGCGTTCCATTTCTGACGACAACGCTTTATATTGCCAATCGGCCAGCATGATCAGATCAGGCTGCAACCCAAGCACCTTTTCGAGAGAAAACGCGTTGGTGTCCACCCGGCCAATCTCCGGAATGTCGTCTAATGATGGACGGTGCTTAACGTACATCTCCCAGTTCATCGCCCTGGCCTGCCAGATATATTTAGACATACCGACGACATTGTCGTATGCCGCTTCCGTACCGATAGCCATATAATCTTCAGGATAAAAACCGACAATAACCCGTTTGGCGGGGGCATCGAATGTCACCTCGCGCCCCAGAACATCAGTGACGGTCGTCACCGCTGAAAAGGCAAAAGAACTGGTCGTCAGGGAGATAAGAAGTAAAAGCTTTCTGAGCATCGAAAATTCCATCTTCAGGTTAAAGCGAATAGCATTGATATGACTAAAATTGTCAGTGATTATGCATCACATTATAAATGGCCGCAATGAAAATCATTATCAGTTAATCGCTACACCAATGTATGATTGCGCTATACGCAATCTCGATACATACCGCCTTGTAAAGTTTCACATTTTTTGTCATGGTTTTAGAGTAATCTTTCGTATAACGGTCAAAGTCTATTCCCCAATCAACGAGTGGAGGCAATGATGGCTTTTAAAACTCCGCCTTTAACAACGACCGACGATGGCGCTACCCGCCGTGTTGGGTTCGAAATCGAGTTTACCGGGCTGACAATCAGCGCAGTGACACAAATTATGCAGGATACTTTCGGCGGTGAGCTAGAGAAGAAGTCCGCGGTTGAGTATGACTTGCAGACCCCAGAATATGGCAAGTTTAAAGTTGAGTTAGACTGGGAGTTCCTCAAGAACACCGCGCTGGAAGCCAAGCTTAAGGATCACGGACACGAGTGGGTCGATTTTTTACACAAAATTGCTCTATCAGTGGTACCTATAGAAATAGTTACTCCTCCATTCCCTCTCGATAAACTGGATCATTTAGATAAACTGATACCAGCCCTGAGAAATGCCGGGGCAAAAGGTACAGATGATTCTGTCATCGCCGCTTTTGGTGTTCACATTAATCCGGAAACCCCATCATTAGATGTTCACACCCTGCATGCCTATCTGAAATCGTTCGGACTATTACAGTGGTGCCTCGACAAAGCGCATGACGTTAACGTATCCCGCAAAATCAGCCCGTATATCCAGTTGTATACTGAAGATTACGTTGAAGTACTGCTCACCAAACAGTACCAGACTATCGATGAGCTGATGGATGATTACCTGGAACATAATCCAAGTCGCAACCGCGCTTTGGATATGCTGCCGCTGTTTGCGTCCATTGACCAAGACAAAGTCAAGCAGACGGTCAAAGACACCAAAATTAATCCAAGACCTACATTTCATTATCGCCTGCCCGACTGCTTGATCGAGAATACCCACTGGAGTTTTGCAAGCTCATGGAACATCTGGCATTTAGTTGAGGTATTGGCAGCAGACCCAGAAGCGTTAAACTTTTTAGCCCGCCGCTTTAAAGCAATGTCTCTGCCTGTAATCGGCGTGAAACGCAATGATTGGATCAAGGAAGTCAAACAGTGGATAAAAAGCCGAGAATTGGAGTAACCGGTAACCATCGCAGTTGGTCACCCTCCTGGTGGTGCACGAAGCTGGCGCTGGCACTTGCCGGCGCTCAAGCAGAAAGGATTAGCGTTAAACATCATTGGTCCGGTCAGCCACTGGATGGTCTGATCGTGGGCGGGGGCGATGATATCGATCCCGAGCACTATGGAGGCCAAGCCAGTGAAAAAGATGAGTTTGACCCCGAGCGGGACACATTAGAGATACGTTGGATCAAGTGGGCATTAGAACGCAATACTCCCTTATTAGGGATATGTCGCGGCTCGCAACTAATCAATGTCGTTCTCGGCGGCAACTTATATTCCGATATTTCCGTATTGCGCAAACGAACCTATAACCGCCCGGGCCTGCTGCCAACCAAGCAAGTCTTTGTCGATACAGACTCACATTTGTTTGCCTTGTGTGGCAAATCGAAATTACGGGTCAACAGCCTGCATCATCAGGCGATCAAGGATGTCGGTAATGGCCTGCGCGTCGTCGGTCGAGATCTTGACCAATTCACTCAGGCAATTGAAAGTAATCAAGAAAAGCCTATCTACGGCGTGCAGTGGCACCCTGAATATCTGTTTTATCTTCCCAGCCAATTTAAGCTGTTTCGCTGGCTGGTGCGCTCAGGCTGAGCGTATGGGTGAAGTATTTACCCAGGATGCAGAAGTGAAAGTGACCGCCAGTTCAATGCGGTGATTGGCAATAACATCAAAACGAGCCGTAATGCGGCGCTTTGCCTCTGTAACTCAGTGGCTTTGGCCCCAAGCGCTGCAACTCAGTCTTCAATCGAAGAGCTGTCAAATACCGACAGGTCCAGTTTCAGGCTGTCACCCAGCCACCAGGCATACAGAGTATGATCTTCGATTTCATCACCGGTTAGCGCATGAACCAGTACCGACAAACCATTACGGTTTTCGTCCAACCAAGGCACTAACTGATCGAAATCGTGTGAAGTAAACTTAATCTGGCAACTCCATTTCGGGTGAGGGCCCACCAGTTTTTCGTGCACCCGACCGATTTTCACAGGGAAACGCTCCCCCGCTTCATGCACCAGTCGTGAGGCAAACTCCAGCGTTTGCGCATCAAAGTACACATGAGCATGGTAAGCGCGATGGGAATTTACCGGTCGTTTATTCTCTGTCATTATTTTTGCCTCCACGTCTTAAAATAGTAAAGAATTCATTAAGGATCGAGTCGCTTGCCCTTTCCGACCACGTTGTCTCATCCGTATATCGATGGATTATCTGGCCAGAGAAGAAGCCGGCTCAGCTTGGCGACCAAACCAACGCTGGCCAAAAACGTTAATCACCAGCCCGACCGCAATGACCACTACGCCTGCGATTTGATACAGAGTAAGGCTCTCATCCAGCAGCAGCCAGGCGCTCAGTAGTCCGAATACCGGAACCAGCAACGAAAGCGGAGCAACCAATGCGGTGGGATAACGGCTCAACAAGTAGCTCCAGCCGCCATATCCGACGATCGTGGCAAGTAAAGAAAGGTAAACCACCGAGAACAAATTATGCCACTGCATATTGAGCAGCGACTCAGCAATGGTCTGAGGTCCTTCAATCCAGAGTGAAGCAACAGCAAACGTGAACATTGGTACTAACGCACTCCACACGATCAAAGACATGGTCGGAACGGCGTAGTTTTGCATGATCACCTTATTGGTGATGTTACCCAATGCCCAACAGGTGGCCGCGCCGATGATTAACAGCAAGGTAGCAGCTGTCAGTGATGCGGTTCCCGCGCCTTGCGCCACTGCGAGCAGATAAATCCCCGCTCCCGCAGTGATGACCGCTATCACATTATGGCGACGAATTTTTTCTTTCAACAGCACACAACCAAACGCCAGAGTAATAAAAGCCTGCGCCTGTAACAGCAACGAAGCTAATCCTGCGGCAAGGCCGATACTCAGCGCCCAGAACAATAAGGCAAACTGACCAAAACTGATGGTCAGTCCGTAGGCCACCAGCCATTTCAGCGGTAAGGTGGGACGCTTGATAAACAGCAGGGCAGGAAAGGCCACCAAAGCAAACCGCAAGCCTGCCAGCAGCAGCGGTGGCATCCCCTGTAATCCGACTTTGATAACCACGAAGTTCACACCCCAGACCAGCACAATCGCCAGGGCCAGGAATCTGTCTCGTAATGACATCTTGTATCCTTACAAACGTCCGACAGTGTCAGGAGAGACGCGAGCAGCCACCTGCTCAGCGTTTGCCTTTCAAGGGTAAGTTTGACATTGAGTGAGAAAAAGGAATCCTCAGACTGCCCTATTCCCGTATATAAAACAAGCGCCAGACAGGACGGGTCATAATAATGGCCTGAACAAGGTATCCAGCTTAGGATGCACCACACGCCGCTTGACCGTAACCGCGTAGAAGTTTTCGAATACGCTTGGCAGTACCAGATAACTTTTCAGAATGCCGTTATCGAGTTCGTCTTTTACTACCACGTCCGGCATTACGGCCAGTGCGCCGGTGTCACGGGCCAAAAGACGCAGCATCGCCATATCATCAGATTCGGCGATAATGTGGGGATGTAGCTGATATTGAGCCGCAAAAGCATCAAAAGCAGCGCGCAGCGGATTTTCTCCGTACGGTAAAACCCAACGGCGGTCGCGATAACTGGCGCCGAGATCTTTGCCCAGATCTAACCCCGGCGGCCCGATGATCGACACCGCCTGACGCGCCAGAACCCGGCTTTGCCAGTTCTGTTTATTCGAACCTCTGACCGGAATGTTAGTCAATGCCATATCGAGCTGGTGTTCTCCCAAAGCGGTCAGCAAACCGGTCTGACTCATCGACTGTAGGGTGTAACGACAGTCTTCCTGGTTGATAAGTGGCTGAATAAACTGCTCTATAAAGTTACGCGAGATAGTCGATAGGATTCCAATCCGGATGGTTGCGCCAGGTAATGCTTTGCCACTGGTCAATAATTTTTCCAGCTCTTCACCATTTTTGAAGATTTCTTCGGCATAGCTCAGCGCATGATATCCGCTCTCGGTCAGGGTCAGTGCACGCCCTTTTCTGGTGAACAACTGCACATCCAAAGTTTGCTCTAACTGCTTGATTTGTGAAGAAAGAGCAGACTGAGACACATGCAACTTCTGCGCAGTCTGAGTCAGGTTACCCTGCTTGGCGACTTGCCAGAAATAGTACAGATGATGGTAGTTTAAACGACTCATAATTCTCTAAAACAGAACGATTCATAAATTATTATATATTTTACTTAACAATCAGACAGTTTCACAATAGCCGCGACTTTTGGAACTGTGAGGATAGTCATGTTTTCTCTGTTTTTAGTGACGCCCCTCAAACTGATGTTACTCGGTTTGGTGGCGATTTTAGGATTCACTATCGTACGTTATAGTTGGGTGGCCTTCAGTGGCGAAGCGGATCGCGCTCGCTTTCTTCGTTCCCTTATCATGACAATTTCAGCCGTCGTTGTAGTGATACTCAGCGACCACCTGCTGCTGTTCTGGGCAGCCTGGGTCAGTGTCAGTCTATGTCTGCACCAACTGATTCTGTTTTATCCGCAGCGCCCGCGTGCTCAATTGGCTGCGCACAAGAAGTTCCTGCTGGCTCGTTTCAGCGAACTGCTGCTGGCCGGTGCCTTCTTTGCGCTTTACCATCAGTTCCAGACACCTTACATCAGCGACATCGTCCGCCAGACTTCGTTTGCTCACAGCAGTCTGCACCTTAATATTGCTGCAGTACTTTTGGCATTGGTCGCGATGATCAAATGTGCTCAATTGCCTGTACACGGCTGGCTGATGCAGGTGGTGGAAGCACCGACTCCGGTCTCAGCACTGCTGCACGCCGGTATCGTCAACCTGGGCGGTATCCTGCTGCTGTTCTTCGCACCGGTATTGGCATCCAGCAGTATCGCTTGCTGGCTCATCATCGTCTGTGCCGGTATCAGTACCGTCATTGCTGGTCTGGTCAGCACCACCCGCATCAGTATCAAAGTGAAACTGGCATGGTCGACCAGCTCGCAAATGGGTCTGATGCTGGTTGAAATTGCCCTGGGTCTGTATGAGATGGCTCTGCTGCACCTGTTTGCCCACTCGTTTTATAAAGCGTACTCGTTCCTTAACAGTGGCAACACGGTTAACCACTATCTGGCCGCCAAACTGGCCGGTGAAGTCAAACCTAAGGTTCGTAACTGGTGTGTCGCGTTGCTGCTCTCTTCACTGATGCTGGCTGTTGCTCAATGGCAGTTTGCTGTGATGACCAGTTTTGCCGCCACCATATTGGTGTGGTTCGCACTAAGTGCTTTGATTGTGCCGAGCGTGACCGCTTGGGATAAAACCATGCTGCCACGTCTGATGATCACATTGGCATTCGCGGCAGGCCTCTTGACCCTGTACACCACAGCCAAACATTCACTGGCACAGATTACCGGCTTGAACGTCCCGCTCAACCTGGCCGCTGATGGCCTGGTCGCGCTGATGTTTATCCTGCTGTTTGCTCTGTCACTGGCACTACAATATAGCCCGCATGTCGGTTGGGTTAAACGACTGTTTATCTGGCTCAACGCCGGTGCGTATTTGGACGAATGGGCGACCCGCCTGACCCTGAAATGGTGGCCAAGCCAGTCACTGCTTGAACTGCAACAAGCTCAAGTGCAAATGGAACCAGAGGCAAAATAATGATCGAACAAAAACACGCGCTTCCATACGCAACAATCGCCAAACAAGTTTCCGCTTCTATCGCACCGGCCTGGCCGCTGGATCAGTCCATTGCGGTTAACCCTTGGTGGCAACAACGTCATGACAGTATTGAAAAGACCTTCGCCGAGCAGGCGGTTCTGACCGGCGAAACCAGCCTGATGGACAAAAGTTACTATCAGCAGCGCTGGAAGACCGAGATTCAGCCGCAACATCTGGCCTCAGCGATTGAGCAGCTTGGCGTCGACATGACCATAGCCCAGCTGGAAGAAGACATTCAGCGCCCGCAAGCACCGCTGACCCGCTGGAAAACTCTGGGCATGTTGATGGATGAAGAAATCCCTTCCACTCAAGGGCACAGCTGGGTGCAGGAAATCGTTCAGCAGGTCAGCCAGTTCATCGCGCTGTACCACCAATACCCGGAACGTTTCGATTCTGAAGGTAAAAACGGTGAACACCTGTACCAGAGCTGGCTTGAAGTCGTTGCACGCGACAAAGGGATCAAAACCTTGCTGGGCGTCGATCTTTTGCCTTATTTCCGTACTTTACCCGGCTCGATCTATGACCTGCTTGATACCGTCGGACCGCTGTGGCAGGACATCTGGACCGATGAAGACGGCGCTTACGCATCGCTGCGTGCCCTGTTACATCAATTGTCCGGCTGGGCGGGATGGCAATCCTGGCAAGACTGGCAGGCTAACCTTGCCAATAAGCAAGCCGATCTGCCCCATGCGCTGGGACTGACTGCTATCTTGCTGGCCTGGAACAGTGTCCTGATGCAGTGGCTGCAGAAAAATCATCTGGAAACCGCGCTGAAAATCCGTCAGTTACTGCGCCATCAAGCGACTAATGTTCGCCAAATGTACCAGTTAGCGGAACAGCAACTGGCACCAATCTGGGTATGGCAACGCGCCCTTGAACTGAGTGTACAAAAAGACTGGATCACTCAAGTGCAGAACGTCACTACTCAGCAAGACCCGAATCGTCCTGAACTGCAGGCTATTTTCTGTATTGATGTACGTTCGGAACGTATGCGTCGTGCGCTGGAAGCACAAGGCAGCCACATCGAGACACTGGGTTTTGCCGGCTTCTTTGGTATCCCTATCGCTTATCAGACTCAGGATGGCAATATTCATCGTCCTCAGTTACCGGGCCTGTTGGCTCCTACTCTGGTTGCGCAGCAGACCCAACTGCAACCGGATCGCTGGCTGCGGGTGACAAAACTGGGCTGGCAGAACAGTCTGGAAAAACCATCCTCCAATCTGGGCATGGTCGAAGCCGGTGGCCTGCTAAAACTGGTCAGCCTGTTTAAACGGGTAGTGATGCAAGATGGGACTGAAAACCCGATTAACCGCGATGCGCGTGGTAACGAAGAGTGGCAACTGAAACGTAACCAGATCACGCTTAGCGTGCGTGAGAAGGCAGAACTTGGCGCCGGGATTCTTAAAGCAATGGGCATCAGCCAACGCCTGGCAAAAGTCGTGCTGTTAACCGGTCACGGTAGCCAGACCTGCAACAACCATACGTCATCGGGTCTCGACTGCGGTGCGTGTGGCGGTCAAACCGGCGAAGTCAACGTGAAAGTCCTGGCGAGTCTGCTCAACGACTCCGCTGTGCGTCTGGTTATGGCAGAATTTGGGGTGGTTGTTCCGAAAGACACCCACTTCTTTGCCGCGCTGCACAATACAACCACCGACGATTATCAGGTGTTTGATGCGCCCGATGCACCGCTTTCCTGGAAACAGAACCTCAGCGCAGCCAGTGACCACGCGCGCCGAGAACGTGCCAAACTGTTCGATGGCACCAAAGCGGAAGATAATGCGCAATTAAGCCGCTTCTTTAAGCAACGTGCCACCAACTGGGCTCAGATGCGTCCGGAATGGGGTTTGTGTAACAACGCTGGCGTGTTTATCGCACCACGTCACCTGACCCGCGGACTCAATTTTGACGGCCGGGCCTTCTTACATGAATACCATGTCAGTCAGGATCCGGAGTTCAGCCAACTGGAAAAGATCATGACTGCGCCTCTGCTGGTGATGAACTGGATTAATCTGCAATATTATGCGTCAGTCACGACGCCGGAAAAATACGGCAGTGGTAACAAACTGCTGCATAACGTGGTCGGTGGCCATATTGGTGTGTTTGAAGGCAACGGCGGTGACCTGCGTATTGGTTTATCTCAGCAATCCGTGCATGACGGCACAGAGTACCGTCATCAGCCTGTGCGCCTGAGTACTTTTATTCAGGCTCCACAGTACGCCATTGAGGCCATTATGGCTCGCCATCAGGACGTTGCGTCTTTGGTGGATAATGGCTGGCTGTTCCTGTATCAGATTGATGACAACAACCAGGTTTGGCAGTATCACAACAAGCAGTGGGTAGCCGCAGTCTGATGGCACCAAGCGTTTACGCAAAGAGCCGCTCGCGCGGCTCTTTTGCTTTCCGGAAACCTAGGTTGTGTTTACTGACACCCGGAGTTTATTGCCAGATAATCTGTTGTTCTTCCCTGCGCCATCCATTCCATACTCTAACCGCCTTTCCAATCAGGCAGAGTCGGTTAGCTACCAGCGTTCAACCAAACTAAACCTATTTATAGAGCTTAAGACATTGCGTGAGAATGGCTGTCTTTATAGGCGCTGATCCACTGGTAAATAATGACGAGCAAAATACACAACGCCAGGGCGATACGGGTCGCCCCCAGAATGCCCTGCCAACCCCAGGTTTGATAGAAAGGCTCCAGAAAGAACACACCTAAGCTGGCACCGGAGTAATAGAACAAACTATAAAGTGCCTGAGCGCTGCCTTTTGATTGGGTCACTTTACGACCAATCAAAGTACTGGCCTGAGCATGACAGAAGAAGAAACCGACCGACACCATCACCATACCAATCACCATACCAATCACCATGGTATAGATGTTCGCCCAGCTCATCAGGAAGTTGGCCATCAGCATGATGACGGCGCCAAACGCAACACCCGCGATCTGGCTGAACTTCTTGGCAAATTTACCGGCCAGCGAAGAGCTGGTCGTTCCGCCGAGCAGAGTCAGGAACATCAGACTGCGCACATCACTTGGCAGGTTATACGGAAACTCGCTCAGCACCAGCATCAGGTAATTAGACAAGTTAACAAAAGTGCCGAATGCCAGACCAATCAACAGATAAAGGATCACTAACTGCGGATTTTTCAGATGATAGCCATACGCTTTCAAACACTTACCCACTTTAAGTGGCGCCGGCTTAAAGTGGCGTTGCGCAGGTAACAGATAATAGATGATGGCATACAAAACCAGGCTGAGGCCGGCAATCACATAACCGGCATAGTTCCAATTGCCCAGATATTCGGTACTCAGGCCACCAAGTAAGCGGCTGCAAATCCCGCCCAGCGTATTCGATGCCACGTAAAAACCAACCGCACCGGCGAGCCAGCTTTTTCTCAGCTCTTCGCCCATCAGTGGCACCGCCAGCGCCGGCGTCACCGCCAGAAACACACCCTGCAAAAAGCGCAGCGTAAGAAACAGCTGATAGTTGTGCACCAACGGCAAAACCACAGACACCAATAAGCCAATCGCCGTCCCGACCAGCAGCACTTTACAACGACCTATCGCATCCGACACGCTGGCGAAAATAAGCAGTCCTAATCCCATACCCAGCAAAGGTGCAGACATAGCCAGGTTAGCGGCCAGAGAGCTTACCTCAAATTCTTTCTGAATCACGGGCAACAACGGCTGCAACCAATAGATATTGGCAAAGGTGACTATCGAAAATAGACAAACACAAATAACGACTCGGCTGTAATGGGCTGTTTTTTTCACTGCTAACGACTTACTCAGGTGACGGAACAAGGGAACGGGTTACAGCGATAGGGTATCGGTCCATAAGCAATAAAAAAAATATTTTGTATTTATCTAATCCATAGATAAAATTTATACCCTAAGAAAAAACAATGACATCGGCATTCAGTTCAGGTAAGGGATGAACACATATGGAACTCAGACAGTTAAAGCACTTTGTCACTGCCGTGGAACAGGGGTCGATTTCAGCCGCAGCCCGGGTACTCAATCTGGCTCAGCCAGCCATCAGCAGCAGCATCAAAAAGCTCGAACAGGAGCTGAAAACACCGCTGTTCAACCGCCGTGACCGCGGCATCAGTCTGACCAAAGCGGGCAGCGAATTCGTATTGCATGCACGGCAAATATTACGCCAGGCAGACGACGCTAAACTGGCGATGCAAGCCATGGAAGGGTTGGATCAGGGGCAGGTCGATATTGCCGTACCGAGCATGCTGGGCTCCTATTACTTCCCGCCTCTGCTGATGGCCTTTCGCCATCAATATCCCAATATCGATATGAGTATTCAGGACACTGGTACCCGCAATATTCGCCGTATGCTGCTTGATGGCGAGGTTGAACTCGGTGTGGTAGCAAGTAAAGATCTCACTCCGGAACTCGAAAGCGGCCCGTTAATTCGCGAAGAGATGGTCGTCTGTATGTCGGTCGATCACCCGTTGGCCGAAAAAGAGGTCATCGAATATGCCGACTTTCTCTCCCATGATTTGGTGCTGTTCCGCAAGGGCTACTATCACCACATTCTGCTCGATCGTATCTGCCGCAAAGAGAACATCAAGCCACGGGTGGCATTTATCAGTAACCTGTTACCACTGATCAAATCCGTTATCCGCCAGGGCTACGCCATTTCTCCGATGTGGCAGGTTGCCATCCGCGAGGATGACCAGATAGTCACCCGCCCATTTGCCGAAACGTTTGAAATAGATCTGAGCCTGGCCTGGCGCAAAGACAGTTACCTCTCGCGCGCCAACCAGGTATTCCGTGATTTCATTTTAGCTGAGGTGAATGGGCATTAGGGCTTTCCTCACTTACCTTCTACATAAACAGCTAAACCCACCTCTGCTAAGCTTAAGTAACAGATAAAGTTGAGGTAGCAAGAAGGATGAACGCGCTGGAAAAACTGCCATTACATCGCTCTATCAGTGCCAATATCTCGGGGCGGGATCTGTTTATCGGGGATGTGCACGGTGACTTCACTTTGCTGATCCATGCGCTGAAGATGGTTCATTTTGACAAGTACCGCGACCGGGTGTTTGCGGTGGGCGATCTCACTGACCGGGGCAATGACTCCTGGCAGTGTCTGACCCTCGCCAGAGAGAAATGGTTTTATCCGGTATTGGGTAACCATGAAAGCTTCATTCTGCAACGTTACGATGAATCGCCCGACCGGCAAAGCAACTGGCTGCTCAATGGCGGTGAATGGTGGCTACAACTCAGTCCGGCACAACAAGCCCTTGCGCGGGAAATCGTAGTGAGCCAATACAGTCTGACGCTCAGTGTCGCGGTGGGCAATAAGACGATCGGTGTTTTACATGCCGAGTACCCGTATTTCAACTGGCCACCACAGGCTGAGTTTATTGATGAGGAATTGCGCCATCGGATGCTGTGGGGAAGAGACGATATTCTGAGAAGCAGCGCGCAGTTAATTGATAACGTGGACTTTGTCGTGTGCGGACACACACCTCTCGATTGCCCTAAGATCAGAAAAAACAAACTGTTTATCGATACAGGCTCCGGCTACGAACCCAATAATTTTATCCCTGATCCTCGGCTGAGCGTCTGCGAGTTTCATCCGAACGCCATCGAAATACGTTCGTTTAACTTACACGATGAGAAACGCACTGAAATCGAATTGGTCTAGCATGCAGACTTCAACGCTTAGTCATGCGTTAAGGCTTATTCTGGCTTTGTTTCGACTAAACGCACTTTCTTACCTTTCACGTACCATAATTAGTCTCACCCTTAACAGACAGCAAGGCGTAAAAGACATCACATTTCTCTTGCATGTGAATTAACAAACGATCAATAGTAATACCACTCAGAAATTGTCCTGCCTTGACGTGGAAATGGATATAGTAAAACGTTTTTATCAATGCTTAGTTTTTTTGACTATCACTGTCATTACAATCTTAGTCGTTGATTATATTACTTATCATATTCAGAAAGACGAACAACTGAGATTTAATCAACTTGCCTATGAAGAAGCGGTGCAAGTCGCCGAGCAAATTATCGCGGTATTGAATACAGCGCAGACTTTGCCACAGCCTAAATGTGACTCAGAGACCTTAAATTCTCTCAGAGTACTCACTCACCATAACAGTAAAATTTATGACCTCGGCCTTATCGAAGGCGATACCGTGATGTGCTCTGCAAACTGGGGCAAACTGGGTCCGATTAAAATTGCTTCCAATAATGAAACTGCATTTTTAAGCTTTGTGTTTTACTCACAAGTCAGTCATCTGTTTCCGACCGATCAAACCTATAGCCTGGTACAAAAAGGTCGGTTTTTCTCTGTCGATGAACCCAATCTCTATGCATCTTTGATAAGACAGCAACCTCATTTCTGGTTTCAAATAAGCACCCATGATGGCCAGCACGTGTTTTATCGTTATCAACCAAACAAATCAAAGAAACTATTATTCCCGCCATTAGAAATACATACGAAGTTATGTCATGATGATTACAATTTCTGTGTCTATATTGATAATTACGCTGCAGGGTTAGCGCATTATCCTCCTGGCATATTTTTTGTTTTATTATTCATCGCAGGGTTGTTTGGTCTTATTGCCACCTATGCCTGGTTCAGTTTTTTTCAAAAGCGTAATTATCTGGAAAGCCGCTTTCGTAAAGCATTAAAAGAGAAAAGCTTAACTATGGAGTACCAACCAGTAATCGCGGTGAATGACCGCCACATTATTGGTGTTGAAAGCTTGGTACGCTGGCATGACAGCAAGTTTGGCCGAGTATCTCCTGAAGTATTTATTGCTATTGCAGAAAAGCTGCATCTTTATCCGAAGTTATCTTATTTTATCGCCGAACACTCGGTTACAGAAATGGCGCCGATATTACAGAGGTATCCAACCTTTGCATTGGGCATAAATATTGATACCTATGAAATACAGGATCAGAAATACCTGCCTTACCTGTTTGAACTGGTTCAATGCTACAACATTAATCCGGATCAGATCAAAATCGAGATCACCGAGCGCATTTCTCTGCCACTAACTGAACTGTCGGATTTTTCCCAACGGGCAAAATCGTTCGGTTTTAATGTGGTGCTGGATGATTTCGGCACCGGTGTCGCCAACCTGGTGTGGCTGACCGAGCTCGATTTTGACTTTATCAAAGTAGACCGGATTTTTGTGAATGCATTGAATTACGATGTGAAACGCAAGATGGTTGGGCCGATAATGGAACTGCTCACCAGTTTAAACCGACCAGTGATATTTGAAGGGGTTGAAACCCAGCGCGAGCACGACATCATCAAGCAAAACTGCCATTGGGGCTATATTCAGGGTTGGTACTTTTACCGTTCAATGCCGAAACCCGAACTGGACCAACTGCTGGCTAAGCAAGCGTTAACGCCCGGGATTCACAATGGCCCACAGACACCAAATCTGGCACAACTAAAAGTAATTTAATAACCGACGATCTTTTCGCTCACTTTAAGTCATCTATCTTTACCGCCCTACCTGGGTGCTCTTGGCTATGCTTAAAACAACACAAAAACGCAACCGAGGCACTGATGAAAAAGCCATTACAAGTGGTAGTAACCGGAGGCCCTGGCGGCGGTAAAACCACCGCTCTGGATCTGTTTCGACGCGAACTGGGAAAGCAGATCGTTGTGGTCCCCGAAGCGGCAACGCTGCTGTTTTCAGGCGGCGTAACCCGCTGTAATAACGAGCAGGCGATAAAAATGGTGCAGAAAACCATTTTTCAGCTGCAGAGAAACCTGGAAGATATTCATAAACTGCAGTATCCGGACCGTTTATTAGTCTGTGATCGTGGCTCTCTCGATGGCCTCGCCTATTGGCCCAATTCGGAAAGTGACTTCTTCAAGCAGGTTAACTCCACTTTCGAGAAAGAGATCGCCCGCTACGACGCCGTGATCTTTTTGAGTCAGCCGCGGCTTCGGGTAAAGACATCAGCAGCAATAATCCAACCCGTAATGAATCTCTGGCTCAGGCGGCCAAGTTGGATAAAAAGTTACAGCGTATCTGGTCACGCCATCCACACTTTTATTTTGTCGGCAGCTCCGAATCCTTTGTCAGAAAAATCATGTTCGGCATTATGACGCTGGAGAATGTGATTAATCGCTACCCTGCGCCTTAAGCGGGTTCAAGCGGATTTGTGGCAAAGCATGTTAGAACGACATCCTATATAATTCGTGACTTCACTTTCCTTAACAACTGCGGATCATCATTATGTGTCAAACGGTGCCAACCCATCTCGATCAATATTTTCAGCTCGCCTGCGATACCACCATCGAAGGTTTGAGAAAAGGCACCGGCGGCCCATTTGGCGCCACATTAGTACGCAACGGTGAAGTCATTTGTGCGGTCGGCAATACGGTGTTGGAACAAACCGATATTTCCGGCCATGCCGAAATGGTCGCAGTGCGACAGGGGTGTAAAAAACTCGACACCCTGGATCTGTCCGATTGTGTGATGTACGCCACCTGTGAGCCGTGCCCGATGTGTGTCGCGGTGATGATGTGGGCCGGTATCAAAACCTGTTATTACGCGTCGTCACACCGTGATGCGGCCGCGCATGGCTTTTCCGACCAACACCTGCGTGATTACCTTGATGGCTCGGACAAATCGGCCTTCGACATGATTCATGTCACTCAGGGAAGAGAAGACTGTCAGGCCATCTGGGATGAGTTCACCCGGCTGAGTGCTAAACCATAAGGTGTTAACACGAGCGAATTTATACCGAGCCTGCGTTGTCACTGATGACCGTGGTCGCAAATAAATGGATGTCGATGTCCTTGCTCCAATAGCCCGGCGGCCAGCCACCTTTGGCTTTTAACGCGGCCACGAACTGATCGGGCTCGGGCAAGGCTTGCCATACCGAGGGCAGGAAGACGGCGCGATGACGCTGATCTTCAAGCAATAAGCCATCGATGGCTGGCCTGAGCCGCTGCAACAATTCAACCTCACCCAGATTTTCGACGGGAGTGAACGTAGACAATACTGAAACCTCAACGCTTAATCCCGCCTTGTCTTGCACTGTCAGCGGCGCAAAGCGCGCGTCTTTAAATCCACTGGCGTAAGCATTGTGACAGACGTTTTTCCATAACGCTTCATCGGCCGACAACGAACCAATACAGCCGCGCAGTTGCCCGTTGTGATGCAGAGTAACAAAGCTGGCGGCAGGTTGGCTCAGGGTTTCACTTTGCGGCGCATTCGGCAGCTGAAAGCCCCGACCAGCGAGCGCCTGTTCCAACACCTGCCACACCAAATCGAGCAATGCCCGGCGCTCGTCATCGCTGAGCTTAATACAAGACAAAACTGGCATAGCCCACCACTTCCTCATCAGCCTTGACAGCGCGATGCTTGCGTTTTGCCATCACCTCACCTGAGTTGGTCTGAGCCAGACACTCAATCTGCCAGGCCTGATCTCGGGCCAATTCCAGTAAGCCGTTAATGGCATAGCAGCCACAAGCCTGGTGAGAATGAATATCCGTACTCAGGGCAGACACCCGCTCAACCGTATCGGCGTCAATACGCTGCGCCTCCTGATAAGGATGATAATGACTCAGGTCACTGCTCACCACGATCAACGTCTGGTCTCCTAACGATGATAACGTCAGTATTTGTTTCAGCTTAGTCGGCTCACTCGGACCGACCACCAACGGCAAGACAGTAAAGTTGGCAAGGCAATGCTGCAAAAACGGCAGTTGCACTTCCAGTGCATGCTCCCAATGATGAGCGCGCTCAGATTGAATCACCAATTGCCGCTGCAATAACATTTCAACACCTGCCTTATCAATCTTTACCTCACCTAAAGGCGTGATAAACACATCACTGTCAGGTACAGCTGCGCCCTGCAAGGCGACATGATGACTGGGGCCGAGCAACACAACATGAGTGATCACCGAACGAAACGGTGCCAGACACTGATACGCCTGTGCGGCCACCTCACCGGAATAAAAGTAGCCGGCGTGAGGAACAATCAGCGCCTTAGGCTGATTGTATTGCCGATGTCCAGAGGCAGGTTCATGGCCCAGATAGAGCGTCATTTGACGTCTCAGTTCATTCGGGGTGCTCGGATAAAACTTTCCGGCCACGGCGGCGTCACGATACTTCATTAGCTTTGTGCCCACATCCCATCAACTATACTTTCAGTGTAGGTCATGATGCAGCAGACAGAAGGTATCGGTTATGCAAGGTTCTCCACCCGACTATTTCCCGACCCGTTACTGGCATAAACTGGCCGATGGCCGGGTATGCTGCGATGTCTGCCCGCGCCAATGCACCCTGCGTGAGGGCAAACGCGGCGCCTGCTTTGTGCGTATTCATCACCAGGGCGAGATCGTTCTGACCAGTTACGGCCGTTCATCCGGCTTCTGTATTGATCCGATTGAAAAGAAACCGCTCAACCATTTTTATCCCGGATCCAGCGTACTGAGTTTCGGGACGGCTGGTTGTAACCTCAGCTGTCAGTTTTGTCAGAACTGGGATATCAGCAAATCACGCCAGTTCGATACCCTTTGCGATACCGCGATGCCCGAGGAACTGGCGCAAACCGCACTCAAATACGGCTGCAAAAGTCTGGCGTTTACTTATAACGATCCTGTGGTGTTTATGGAGTATGCCATGGATACTGCGCTCGCCGCGCACCAACTCGGACTGAAAAGCGTGGCAGTCAGTGCCGGATATATCTGTGACCAGCCAAGAGAAGCGTTTTATCGCTGTATGGACGCCGCTAATATCGATTTAAAAGGCTTCAGCGAGCATTTCTATCACAAGATCTGCCATGGCCATCTACAACCGGTGCTCGATACGCTGCTCTATCTGAAACAAGAAACGGATGTGTGGCTGGAAATCACCACCTTACTGATCCCGGATGAAAACGACAGCGATCAGGAGCTGCATGCGATGTGTCAGTGGATTGCCGACCATCTCGGCCCGGATATCCCCTTGCATTTCAGCGCCTTTCATCCCGACTTTAAAATGCGCAATAAGCCGAGAACACCGCTCGATACCTTGCTGCGCGCCCGCGCTATCGCCCTTGCTCACGGCCTGCACTTTGTCTATTGCGGCAACGTACATGATCCTGCCTCGGATGCCACCTATTGCCCGGCATGCCATCAACGGGTGATTGAACGTGACTGGTATCAGCTTGGTGATTATGCCCTCGACGACACCGGGCACTGCCTTCATTGCGGGCATCAGCTGCCCGGCCGTTTTGCCGGGCCACGCGAAAATTTCGGACCGCGCCGCATCCCGGTCGCGATCCATCGTTAGCGTGGCATAGACCGATCCGCCGTCAGGCGGGCTTGATATTCTGGTTCATACGGAACAAATTATCCGGGTCATATTTTTTCTTGATCGCCTGCAATCGCTTGAAGGTCGGTCCGTAAGCGGATTCGGTGCGGTCGGCTTCATCCTGAGTGAGAAAATTAATGTAGGCCCCGCCACTGGCAAATGGTTTGCTTTTTCTGAAAAATTCACGCGCCCACTCAATACAGGCTTCATCATCTTCTTTCGCATCCCAGCGACCGTGAACATTGAGTACATAATTAGCATCACGGCTGGAATATGCCATCGCATCCGGTTCGGGGCGTCCGGTGGCACAGCCCAGTGAGGCAATAAAAATTTCGCACTGCGGCGATGGCAGGCTGGCCGCATACTCAATCGCGCAATCAATCGCACCTTCACTTAGCTCAGTAAAGTTATGTGATTTCCAATAATTGCGAGCCCCCGGCGTCAGCAAGGGATCAAACGCCTGTTGCCAGTCACAGAATGGCTGCACGCCAATATGTTCACCATGCACATCACCAAACTGACGTAATGGCGCAATCAGTTTTTCGCCTTCCGCCGGATCGCCGACGTAGCACATCGCCAGAGCAATGATTTCCTTACCATGCACGTCTTCGGATAAAAACGGCAGTGGCGGTGCTTTACGGGCCACCATCCACACGCTCAGTTCATCCGGCGCGGTTTGGGTAAAGCGGGCAAACTGCGTCAGAATCGATTTGGCCTGCGCAAAAGGGAATACCATCAAGCCGCTCAATACATTTGGCCCCACCGGATGCAGTTTGAACTCAAACTGGGTCACGATGCCAAAGTTACCGCCGCCGCCGCGCAGCCCCCAAAACAGGTCGCTGTTTTCTGTTTCGCTGGCGAGGATCTGACGCCCGTCCGCAGTGACGACGTGAGCACTGACCAGACTATCGATGGTCATGCCATACTTGCGGCTCAGCCAACCGAATCCACCACCCAGGGTTAAACCGGCAATCCCGGTAGTGGAATTGATGCCGACCGGCATTGCCAGCCCATGCTTCTGGGTCGCCCCGTCCACATCAGCCAGGGTGCAGCCCGGACCGACTCTCGCCAGACGCTTATCGGGATCAACTTCGACCTGATTCAATAGCGACAGATCAATCATCAGACCTTCATCGCACACAGCATTACCCGCAATATTGTGGCCGCCACCGCGCACGGACAATAACAGTTGGTGCTCGCGGGCCAGATTAACCGCCAACACCACATCGTCCGCACATGTGCAGCGTGCGATGATACCGGGTTTACGGTCAATCATGGCATTCCAGATTTGACGAACTTCTTCAAAGGCGGGATCGGTCGGCAAAATAACTTCACCACCAAATTGATTTTTAAAAGCCTCAATTTCTGAGTTTTGTAAGTTTTTCATACGATTTACCTCTCATGTTTTCCATGAGTCATCGCAACAGTGAAACCAAGCTAATTCGAACTGCGTCCAGCGTACTATTTATCAGACTTAGAGTTAGCGTACCTGTGTCGTGCTTAATCGCGACAGCGCCCGAAATGATGCAGGCACTTTATGAGTTAAAAGCCTAGCAGAAAGAAACCTCTTTATTTGAGTGGATAAAAAAATTAGCCCCCATAGATAATTCAGAACAAATAAAAATCATAGCTTTATAACAACAATATAAAATGATAAAAATATTAATTAATCGATAAAACCCATTCACACAGCCAAGCCGTGTTGACCTTTCAATCAGAACTCTCTATAACTACGCGTTTCGAGCTGGATGCAAAATTCTCATCCGCATCAAGGAAGATGGTGTAATTCCGTCACTGTACCCGCAACTGTAAATAGCCAGCCAATTGAGCGTTATTCATTTTTAGCAGCCGCTTGTTCTAAACAGTCACTTTGCTTTTGAAAATGCGTTCCTGGTTACAAGTCAGATACTTGAAGCTCAAATTTTACCAAGCAACACCGGGCGGGAAGACCTGGTACTGGTTTATGATTGGCTTCGCCCATAATGTCAGTAGTCAGTTTTCTTTGCCTTAAGGTTTATTCTCCTTGAGGTAACAATGCGTTTTCTATTTGTGTTATTTTTCGGGTTGTTCACGGCTCAGGCCGTAGCGTCCCCCACTCTGTTTCTGCTGGTGTCACAGCGTAATGCTGAGACGATTGCCCAGGCAGCGCAGCAATTTTCCTCCGCGCACGATAACCCGATTATCGCCCGCTCAGATACTCAATGGCTGGAAATGTCCCCGGACGACAGACAGCGGATCCTTAAACAAGCCGATGCTATGGTCGGTATTGGTCTGTTTG
The DNA here is from genome assembly GCF_019226825.1 of Vibrio ostreae. Classification (NCBI taxonomy): domain Bacteria; kingdom Pseudomonadati; phylum Pseudomonadota; class Gammaproteobacteria; order Vibrionales; family Vibrionaceae; genus Vibrio; species Vibrio ostreae. Next base: position 1,339,490 of record NZ_CP076642.1, on the reverse strand, counting down.
GTGCATCCGTCAGTGAAGTCGCCAGTGATCTCCAACGCCACTCGCCATCGCAGGTGATGATTTTCAGCAGCGATCACCGTCTGATCCAGCTCAGCCACAGTGAGCGGGCGCGTCCGTTTGCGAATAGCGATGAAGTGACCGAAATAGCCGCCACACGTCCGGGGGATGATCTGTCACCCTGGCTGAAGAGCTTAAAACAGCAATATCCCAAACAGCGCGACTGGCTCGACGCGCGCGCCTACTGGCAGGCCGGCGGAGTCCATAATACCGTTGAGCTGATGCGCTGGATGAGTCATCAGGTCGACGGAAACATCACCCTTCACCCGCCGCAACCGCAGCCACGCCTGCAATGGTGGTATCAGGGTCAGTATGTAGAAACGCTGCCGGAGCTGAGTCCGGACAAAGCCGTGGTCACGCTTATCGATCACTCAGGCTCTGACCGTCCGGGCGATCGTCTGGTCTTTCAGAATCTGTGTGACACTATCAGCCGTTACGATGACGTGCATTGTCTGGTCGCTCTGGCCAGTTGGGGCGCGCCTAGCCTTGAAGCAGTGCAAAGCCTGAAAACGCTCAGCGCGCCGCTGGCCGCGATTGTGATGTTACAAGACTTCGTTATCGGTGGCGGTGAAGGACGTGAGCAGGCAACCCGGGTATTATCTGAACTGAATGTACCGGTGCTCAAAGCCCTCAAGCTGCGTGACCGCACTGAGCAGGAATGGCTTAACTCGTCCGACGGCCTCGCCTCAGATAAAGTCTACTATCAGGTTTCCATGCCGGAAATTCAGGGAGTCAGCCAGCCGATCGTAGTGGCAACGGCGGGTGACATTCAGGATGACGCCATCAGCGGCATTCGGATTCAACCGATCAGCAGCGCGCAGGATGGCATTGATCTCATCAGCCAACGGGTCCATCGCTGGCATCAGTTGCAGGTTAAAAAGAATCGCGATAAGAAGATCGCGATCATCTACTATAACCACCCCCCAGGTCGCCACAATATCGGCGCCGATAACCTCGATGTCCCGGCCAGTTTGTGGCAAATCCTGCAATCGTTACAAACCCAGGGTTACGATGTCGGCACCCTGCCAGAGAGCCAGGAAGCACTGCTGGACCAGATTCAGCAACGCGGGGTCAATTTACCCAATGACCGAGCGGCACTGGATGCGATGAGCAGCAATATTTTATCCATGACCGCTGAGCAGTATCAGCCTTACTTTGCTTCTCTGCCGGGTGAGGTTCAGCAAGAGATCATCTACGGTCCGATGGGACGCCTGCATGCCCAGCTCAAATTTAACCTTGAGCACAAACAGACCGACTTTGCGCGTCAGCTACTTAACTCAACGATTGAAGAGATGTTCCATCTGATTGAAGGGGTGGATCATCCGGGCCGCGCCCGCGCTCTGGCGCTGCTCAATCAACTGCGGGATACCTATCAGCAGGAGTTGGAGTCTTACTCAGAACAAGGCTGGCAACAGGCACAAACTATTATTAATGCGTTAGGTAAAATCGGCATCGAAGCGTTAGGTGGCTGGGGCCAAGCACCGGGCAACGTGATGGTGCATGACGGCAAAATGCTGCTGCCGGGCCTGCAATTTGGCAACATCTTTATCGGACCGCAGCCGCCGCGTGGCTGGGAAGTGAACGAAGAGCTGCTGCATGCCAACCTGGCTTTCCCGCCGCCGCACCAGTATCTGGCCTTTTACCACTACCTGCGCGATATTTTTCAAGCCGATGCCATGGTGCATCTTGGTCGCCACTCGACCTATGAATTTCTGCCGCATCGCTCAGTCGGTCTGGCCGGAGACGACTACTCGCGCCTTATCGCGGCCGATATTCCCGGCGTCTACCCGTATATCGTGGATGGAGTGGGTGAAGGCATCCAGGCCAAACGCCGCGGCCTGGCTGTGATGGTCGATCATCTGACGCCGCCACTGGAAAGTACGCCATTATATGATGAACTGCTGCAGCTGCGTCAGCTGATCGAAAGCTACGAGGCCAACCGCGATAACCAGAACCAATCACTGCCGAAAACCCTGATCAAACGCATTCGCGATAAAGTCGACACACTGGATCTGCGCGATGAACTGGCGCAGTCGATGTCAGCCGAACTGGCAGTGATGGGCATCAGTTTTGAGGAAGTAGACGATGCGATGCTGGTACATGAGATCGGCCACTACCTCACCAGCCTGCAGGAAAAATTCATGCCTTACGGTTTACATATCTTTGGTAAACCGTGGCAGGATAACGCAATTGAAATGATGCTGGCCTCAATGTCGGCCAAAGATGGTCAGCCGCATCAGGAATGGCGTGATAACCTGACCGACTCGCCAAAACAGGAGATGATCAGCCTGCTGGCCGGTCTCAATGGCCAGTTCATTAAACCAGGTAAAGGTAACGACCCTATCCGCAGTCCGGAAAGTCTGCCGACCGGGCGTAACTTCTACGCCCTGGATAACAGCCTGATCCCAAGTAAAGTCGCCTGGCAGATTGGCCAGAGCATGGCGCAGGATGCACGCCGGTCAAACCCGTTTCAGGCTGACAAACGTGAAGCTCAGGTGTTGTGGGCATCAGACGTAGTGCGCGACGAAGGGGTAATGGTTGCCTTTGCGCTCGATATGCTGGGATTTGAACCGGTATGGAACAGCCGTGGCCTTGTCACCGGTCTGCGCTCACAAGCGCTGCAGCCAGGACGACACCGCCGTGACATGGTGTTTACCACCTCTGGTCTGTTCCGCGATCTGTATGCCAAACAGCTGCACCTGTTAGATCAGGCCGTGCTTTTGGCACTGGATGCCTCGGCCGATGAGATCATTGCCAAGTACCCGGCACTGACGGAAGCACTCAACAGCGCTTTATCACCGCTTGGTAAGCTGCAACGCGGCGGCAGCGAATCACTGCAAGTCAACCAGGTTGCCGCTCATTGGGTGGAAGATACCCGCGCGCAAATCAGCCAGGGGATTACGGCCAAACAAGCGGCCAAACTCAGCACGCTGCGTATTTTTGGCGATGCGCCGGGCAGTTATGGTGCCGGAGTCAACCGTCTGGTCGAACGTTCCGGAGCCTGGCAGCAACGTGAAGAACTGGCGGATGTCTACCTGCGCCGTCTCGGCCACGCCTACACCTCTGATTCATACGGTCTGCCGGCACAAGAGACGTTTAAGCACGTGCTGTCCAATGTGCAAAATACCTATTTTGGCCGCTCCAGTAACCTCTACGGTTTGATTGATAACAACGATGCGTTTGACTACCTCGGTGGTCTGAGCCTGGCGGTCGAAAGCCTGTCCGGGCAGGCACCGAATAACTTTGTACTCAACCACGCCGACCCTGAAAATATCATCACTCAACCGCTTAGTCTGGCATTACGCCAGGAGTTACGTGGCCGATTCCTTAATCCGGAGTGGCTGCAAGGACTGATGAAACATGGCTACGCGGGCGCACGAACCATGGGTTCTGAGTTTCTTGAATACCTGTGGGGCTGGCAGGTGACCAACCCGTCTCTGGTCGGAAATTGGGCCTGGGAAGAAGTGAAAGATGTCTATCTCGATGACCGCTATGACATCGGCATCGATGAGTTTCTCAAGCAAGGTCACAACGTCCAGGTACGTACCAACATGCTGGCAATTATGCTGGTCGCGATTAACAAAGGCTTCTGGGATGCATCGCCGCAAACCATTCGTGACATCGCGACCGACTTTGCCCAGTCAGTCGCTGAGCACGGTTTACCGGGCAGCGGACATACCAAGCCCGATCATCCGATGATGCCGTGGCTGGAACAATACCTGCAGCCCAAAGACTGGCAGGCACTTAAATCTGTCCTCGACCAGGCATTACAACCTGAACAGAAACAGCAGGAACAACACTCAATTAAAGAGCTGACCATCAGTCAGGACAATCAGCCCAATGAGGCGCCAACCGCTCCTCAGCAATCCGGCGACGCCGAGCAGCAAGAAAGCCAGGGCGAAACCGAGATTCCGGACTGGTACTGGCTGATTGGGCTACTGGCCGTACTGACTCTGGTGGTTGCCTGGAGACGCAACCGTCACATTACACTGAAAATGAAAGGAAAAATGTCATGATTCATGGTCTGACAATCGGCATACTTCATCATGTTGTCGAATGGTTACTGTACCCGGTGTTGCTCGCGCTTGGCATCGCTTTACTGGCGGTGATCTGGGAGGCTGGCACCTTCATCAGTGAGGGGTTAGGCAGCCTGCGTCATCTCTCCCCGACCAATATCGGACTGTTTGCTGACTACGCGGAAAAACGCCTCGAGCGGGTGGATCTGCTGTCGCGTACCGGCCCGATTCTTGGCCTGATGGGCACCCTGATCCCACTGGGGCCAGGACTGGCGGCGCTGTCAAACGGGGACCTTTCTCAACTCGCCACCGCGATGATGGTGGCGTTTGATACCACAGTACTTGGCCTCGGCATCGGCCTGGTCGGCTACACGCTCGGTCGGGTCAGACGCCGCTGGTATGAGCAAATCTTCCAGCAACTGGAATCGGGGCAGGCAAACGCGGAGGCGCTCCATGAACCAGCCTAAGCATCATCCGCGTCCGTGGGAGCGCAGGCGTTTTGCCGAACAGGATGTCGACCCGTTATCCGGCTTTGCCAACCTGATGGATGTGATGCTGGTATTTGCCCTCGGACTGATGGTCGCACTTATCAGCCAGAGCCAGTCGCTGCAGCAGCATTTTGGTCTGGAAACCGTATCGGTAACCACCAGCGAAGAACTGATTGACATGCCGGAAAGTATGCAGGGTAGCGGCACGGATCAAGACGGGATGGAATCGGTCGGCAAAGTCTACCGCGACGCCCGCACCGGTAAGCTGATCTTAATCGGCAATTAACGGCGACGATCAATCGGCATCAGCCTTAGGAAGACATCAAGAACAGGGGCAGGATGTTATGTCATGCTGCCCCTGTTCTAAGTTCTGTTTTGGCGACCACATCCCAGCCGAGGCGTGGTCGCCCAACTAATATCAATAACTATTAAGAGGTTAAAGTTTTTTATTAATTAGCTGACCTAATAATACCATTCAGATAAAACCACTAATTATCATTGTCCATTCGTTTATAATCCCAGTAAATTCAATAACTATCATAATTATTTATTGCAATGATGTTGGGCACGTTTCAAACCAAAGTCAGTCAGGTAAAGGCTATCATTAATGGTCAGCTGGTTTTTAAATCAGAAATCAATACGTTAACGATTGCCGGACAAGATTATATCCTGGGTGAAAATGAAAGCCGGTTACTACACTTTTTTATCCTTAATCCACATCGCAGTATCAGTCGCGATGAGCTGTATGATTACGTCTGGAAAGCAAGAGGCTTTGAGGTCGATGATTCCAGCCTGACCCAGGCGGTATCGACGCTGCGTAAGAACCTGCGTGATTCCGCCAGAAGTCCGAAATGTATCCGCACCGAACCTAAAATAGGTTATCGATTTATCGCGGACGTAACTATTGTCGAACCTGATGTACGTTCACTGGCAGAGGATGACGCCGGTCAGCCGTTGTCAGAGGTCGTTGCGCCGCAGATGAGCGCTCAGCCACGGGTCACAAAACCTGCGCTACAAAATAACAGCGGCGCCACTCCGCCTGCACCCGAATGCCAGATAACGCCGGGCACAGCAGAGGCGGCCACAATCGCCGCTAATAACAAAGTTACCCGTCTGTTTTTTCTGTCACTGATTACCTTGCTGTTGCTGATCTCGACGCTGATTTCGATGAACGTCAATAACTCGCGCTATGTGCTGTTTTACCTGCTCGATCTGCTGCAATAACTGGTAAGCACAAGCAGACTCAGCAACGAGAACTGGCAACTTCAATCTTAGCCATTACCGCTTCAAGACGAGCCAAATCAGCAGCTGCCCTGAGCATCAACTTAATCAGAATAACGCAATTTTAAATGGTCTTCGCTGCCTTGATTAGATAGGATAATCATCATGAGTTAATAAGAAATACTAATAAATGATTCGCGAAAACTTTAATGATCTCTACGCCTTTGTCATTGTGGCGCAGGAAAGAAGCTTTACCAAGGCGGCAGCTAAGCTCGGTGTGACTCAGTCAGCCTTAAGCCAGACCATTCGTTCACTGGAAGAACGCCTCAATCTTCGTTTACTGGCCCGCACCACGCGCAGCGTATCGCCGACCGCAGCGGGTGAAAAACTGATGGGCTCCTTAGAGCAGCATTTCAGCGACATTTCTTCTCATGTGTCTGAGTTATCTATTTTCAAAGATACGCCGGTCGGTAACATTCGCCTCACCTGTGGCGAACACGCATTCGACAGCGTAATTTACGCTAAACTGGCTAAATTTATTGCCCAGTACCCAGACATTCATGTCGAAGTACACATGGACAACACCTTGACTAATATCGTCGATCAACGTTTTGATGCCGGTGTCCGATTGGGTGACATGGTTGAAAAAGATATGATCGCAATACCAGTCGGCCCGCCGATGCGTGTGGCCGTGGTCGGCTCGCCCGATTACTTCACCCGTTTTGATAAACCGACACAGCCGAAAGATCTGCTCGAACATTCCTGCCTCAATCTGCGCCTGCCGACATCCGGCGGTAATCTGATCTGGGAATTTGACCATAACGGACAAACGATCAACATCCGTCCCAAAGGTCAGCTGACGTTCAATACTTATATGCCAATTGTCCGCTCAGCCCTATCCGGACTTGGCCTGGCATACTTAACCGAAGACATCGTCGATGAATACGTCGAACGCGGTGAACTGGTCAAAGTGCTGCAAGAGTGGTGCGATCCGTTTCCCGGCTACTACCTCTATTACCCGAGCCGTAAACAACCGTTGCATGCCTTCAAGCTGTTGATTGAGGCATTGCGCCACGACTAAACAGTGCTCGAAACAATGAAAAAAGGCCCTTAATTCGCTGTGAATTAAGGGCCTTTTTATTCGCTCAAACAATTTTAATTTGGTTTAAGACTCGGCTTTCGTTGACGCTTGGCCGTCATCATCATGTAGAACAGCGGAGTAAACAGCAGGCCAAACAAGGTTACACCAATCATACCAGAGAACACGGCAATGCCCATCACGTGGCGCATCTCAGCGCCGGCGCCTGTTGCGGTAATCAACGGCACAACACCCGCGGTAAAGGCAATCGACGTCATCAGGATTGGACGCAGACGCAGACGACATGCTGCCAGAATCGCGTCCAGACGGGAGCTGCCACTCATTTGCGTATCCCGGGCAAACTCTACCATCAGGATGGAGTTCTTACACGCCAGTGCCACCAATACAATCAGGGCAATACCGGTGAAGATGTTGTTATCACCGCCAGTCAGCCACACACCGGTCAGGGCCGACAAAATCGTCATCGGCACAATCAGAATAATTGACAACGGCAGACGCAGGCTCTCGTACTGAGCAGCCAGAATCATGTACACCAGCAGTACCACCAGCGGGAAAACATACACCATGGTGTTACCAGCCAGGATTTGCTGATACGTCACTTCCGTCCACTCGAATGTCATGCCATCTTCCAGCTCACTGTTGAGCACACGTTCAATCGCCGCCTGAGCCTGATCCGAACTGTAACCCGGTGCCGGACTACCGTTCAGCTCAGCGCTCGGAAAGCCGTTGTAGTGCATGACACGATCCGGGCCCGTCGTTGCTGTCACGCGCAGAACAGAGCCCAGTGGCACCATATCACCGTTAGCGTTACGCACTTTCAGGCGCAGAATCTGTTGTGGATCGACACGATAGCGCGCGTCCGCTTGTGCATTCACCTGATAAGTTTTACCCAGCATGTTGAAGTCATTCACATACATAGAGCCCAGGTAAACCTGCAGCGTATCAAACACTTCGTCCAGCGGGATGCCTTGAATCAGTGCCTGTTCACGGTCGACATCGATATCCATCTGTGGCACCTGAATACGGAAACTGGAGAACAGACCAACCAGTTCAGGCTGTTGCTGCGCTTTAGTAATCACACGTTGCAGGTTATCAAACAGTGCCTCAAAACCCAGGTTGCCGCGGTCTTCAATTTGCAGTTTGAAGCCACCGGTACTGCCCAGACCAAGAATCGGCGGTGGCGGGAATACGGCCACAAAAGCTTCATCAATTGCTGAATATTGCTGGTTGAGAGATGCGACGATCGCATTGGCGGACTTATCTGCACTTTCTCGCCGGTCAAAATCGTCCAGCATCACAAACACAATACCGCTGTTGGTACTGTTGGTGAAACCATTCACAGACAGACCAGGGAACGATAACGTATCGGCAACTCCCGGCGTCTTCAGCGCCATCTGCTCCATACGGGCAACCACGGCCTGTGAACGATCCAGACTGGATGCATCCGGCAATTGAGCCACCGCAACCAGGTACTGCTTATCCTGCATCGGGATAAAGCCGCCCGGAACAGAATCAAACAGTTTCGCTGTAGTCAAAAGCAGTCCTAGGTAGATAATCCCGATCACCGCACCCAAACGGATAATACGTTTTACGCCTTGTTCGTATTTATTGGCACCCGCGTCAAACAAGCGGTTAAACGGCTTGAACAACCAGCGGCCAAACAGACGATCCATACCGCGCGTCAGAAGATCCGGCTTATCGTGATGACCTTTCAGCAACAGGGCTGACAGCGCCGGAGAAAGAGTCAGTGAGTTGAAAGCCGAGATCACAGTTGAAACGGTAATCGTCAGCGCGAACTGCTTATAGAACTGTCCACTCAGGCCCTGAATAAATGCGGTCGGAATAAATACCGCACACAGCACCAGCGCAATCGCAATAATGGGGCCGGTTACCTCCTCCATCGCTTTTTTGGTCGCTTCAAGCGGATTCAGGCCAAGCCCGATATTACGCTCAACGTTTTCTACCACCACGATGGCGTCATCGACCACGATACCGATAGCCAGTACCAGACCAAACAGCGACAGAGTGTTAATCGAAACCCCGAGCCAGTTCATCACTGCAAAAGTACCAATCAGAGAAACCGGCACCGCGATCAGAGGAATAATAGACGCACGCCAGGTTTGCAGGAACAGGATCACCACCAGCACCACCAGCACAATCGCTTCCACCAGTGTATGCACTACCCCTTCAATCGAACCACGTACAAAAACGGTCGGATCATAAGCGATACGGTACTGGACACCGCTCGGAAACGATTTTTCCATCTCATCCATGGTCGCACGAACCTGATTAGACAGCTCAATCGCGTTCGAGCCGGGACGCTGAAAAATACCCAGACCGACCGCTGATTTACCGTTCAGCATCGCGCGCAGCGCATAGCTGTCTTCACCCAGTTCAACCCGGGCCACATCTTTCAGACGAGTAATCGCCCCACTGTCATCGACACGCACCACAATGTTTTCAAACTCTTCCGGTGACTGCAGACGACCTTTGACATTGAGCAGATACTGGAACTGATTATCCAGCGGCACAGGTTGCGCGCCCAGTGTACCGGCTGCCACTTGACGGTTTTGCTGCTGCACAGCATGCACCACATCCATTGCTGTCATCTGACGCGAAGCGAGCTGATCCGGGTTAAGCCACAGACGCATTGAGTATTCGCCGGCGCCAAACATTTGCACCTGTCCGACACCTGGCAGACGCAGCAGGTTATCCTGTACGTTCAGGCTGGCATAGTTCGACAGATAATTGGCCGGACGCGAGCCGTCTTCTGAGATAAGGTGAACCACCATCACCAGGTTTGGTGACGATTTCTCAGCAATGACACCCAGTCGCTGCACTTCTTGCGGCAGACGAGGCAGAGCACTACTGACCCGGTTTTGTACCGCAACCTGCGCTTTATCCAGATCAGTGCCGAGAGAAAACGTAATGGTCAGCGTCATGGTGCCGTCAGAAGTTGCCTGGGATGACATGTACAACATGTTTTCCAGACCGTTCATTTCATCTTCTAGCGGCCCGGATACCGTTTCACCGATCACCTTAGGGTTAGCGCCCGGATAACTGGCGGTCACCACTACAGTCGGCGGAACCACCTCCGGGTATTCACTGATTGGCAGGTTAAACAGTGATATCGCACCGCCTACCAGGATCAGCAGGGACAGCATGGCCGCAAAAATCGGCCGCTGTATAAAAAAGTGACTAAATTTCATCCGCAATAACCTACTTACTGTACTTGCTTGGCCACAACCTGTTCGAGTTGTGAATCGATATCGACCACTTGAGGCGTGACTGGCATACCTGGCTGGACTTTAGCCGGGCCGTTCAGTACCACCAGTTCGTCAGGCTTAAGACCCTTGGTCACGATACGCAGCGAACCAACACGATCACCCAGTTCCACCAGACGGTACTCAATCACACCATCACTGTTGACCACATAAACAAAACGGTTAGCAAGGTCAGTACCGATGGATTTATCCGGCACCATCAGTTTCAGTGCATCAGCCTGAGTATCGTTCAAACGGATACGAACGAACGAGCCAGGACGCAGCGCTTGTTCAGCATTGTCAAAACGGGCACGAATGCGCAGCGTACCGGTCGCGCTGTTGACCTGGTTATCGATAAAGTCAACCACACCAGGATAGCTATGACTGGTATCACCATTCAGCACCGCGTCAACCGGGGTATGACTGTCGGCAGTTACATTGGCAAAATGCGCGTTCCAGGTACGCTCATCCACATCGAAATACGCTTGCAGTACATCGGTTGAGACCAGCGACGTCAGGATGGTGCTACCCGCCTGAACATAGTTACCCTCGGTAACATAGGCACTGGAAATTCGCCCGCTGATCGGTGCTTTGATCTGGGTGTAGCTCAGATTTAACTTCGCGGTTTCCAGCTGCGCTTTCACCGACGAGAGTTCAGCCTGACGCTGGGTTGCCAGATACATGCGCTGCTCTGCCTGTTCAATTGGCATCGCTTTGGTTGAGCTGAGGCGTTTAGCACGCTCCGCCTCTGACTGAGCCTGAGTCAGTGCAACACGTGCCGCCTGGTATTCAGATTCCAGGCGCTGCATTTCAGCCAGAAATGGTTTGTCGTCGATTTGGAACAACAAATCACCGGCTTGCACGCTACTGCCTTCTGTGAATACGACTTTATCCATCACGCCATTAACGCGAGGACGGAGCTCAACGTTCTGCGGGGTTTCCAGACGTGTGGTGTACAGAAATGGTTGCTGATAAGAAATCTGGTGTACTGCCACAACATCTGTTGCCATCGGTGCAACGGCCTGAGCACTGTTACCGGGTGAAGATTCACCGGGTGAAGAGTCCGCCTGTGCGTAACAACCAGCCAACATCGCCGCGATTAACGCGGTTGAGACCAGACGATAGGACATATGAGTATTCTCCGATTTTGAGCTGCACTTTGAGTGTTATCTGACACAGTTCTCACTATGTCATTTAGGACGGAGCACTATACCGACTTGACACTTTTTTATTAGTCCTCTATTTGTGATTAACTTTATTAGAAAAACTTATTAATAAACCTCAATTATTGAGCAAAATTACACCAAATCGCTAAAATAATAATCAAACTGCTGACTTAACAGTATTTTTCCTCGTTTTACGTGCGGGAAATACCGTTATCGAAAGGGAATTTACTTGGGCGGACAACCCCAACATAGAGCACTCAATACCAATCTGAGGGTTGCAGCAGGCCAAACGAAGTAAGCCAGGTCTAAAAACAAAAAAGCCACTCAAATGAGTGGCTTAAAAAATATTAACCGCAGATTACTGGACGCTGTCCAGCCATTTATCCGACTTAAACCATTTGTCGTAAATACGCTGATAGGTGCCGTCACCTTTAATTTGCTGCAGGTAGTTGTTGAGGAAGTTAAGGAAATCCGGATCGCCCTTACGCACCGCCCAGCCCAGCGGCTCAAAAGTAAATGACTCATCTAAGTGAATCACTTTACCCTTATGCTGCGCTTCATACAGCGCGTTGTAAGGCAGATCGTACACAAATGCGTCCGCTTTACCGTTCGCGACTTGCAGCGCGGCATCAGCCGAGGTGTCATACAGATCAATCTTAGCCGCTGACAGATACTTTTTGGCCGCTTCTGCGCCAGTCGTCCCCAACTGAGTCGATACTGTGTATTTGCCGTTGTTTAAATCACGGTAAGAATTGACTTTACCTGCCAGCTCAGGCGCGATAAGCACCGTTTGTCCAACCTGAGTATAAGGGTTAGCAAAGTTGACACTCAGGTTACGCTCCGCGGTAATGGTCATCCCACCGATAAAATCACATTTACCCGTTTTCAGCGCAGGCACAATCCCGTCCCACGCGGTATTGACCGGCACAAACTTCACATTCATTGAACGAGCCATATGCTTGGCCAGATCAAGATCAAAGCCAACATAACGACCATTCTTGTCTGTCATTTCAAACGGGATATAACCCGATTCAAAACAAAACTTCAGTTCGCCTGATTTTAAAATGCCTTCCAACGCCGGCTCAGTCGCCATCGCATTGGCAGAAGAAAAAAGAGTAACAATCGTCACCGCTGACGCCAGTGCGCCGCGAACTCCCTGCTTAATAAATTGTAACTTCATCAATATACATCCACGTCTTTGTTATTTTAAGTGATCTACAGTAGCAACGGCTGCCAACTGTAAGAAATAGGGATAATGAAGAGTTATACACATTTATCAAAGGATAATTCTTCATAACATATTCCAACCATTGAAAAATGGTGATTATTTAGCCGCAGTTTAGTCACTTCATCTAGCCGGCGAGCCGTCATTCAGAATAAGCAGACTTGTTAAAGACATCTCTGACACTAACAAGAATGAGTGCCGGACTGAATCATCGCTAATAGACGCTCACCAGACTACTCTTGAATCTGCGCCGCGATTCGCTCGCACAGGAGCTTCAGAGCCTGTTTGCGTGGCTGATCGAGCTCAAATGACGCATTTAAGCGAATGCAGTGATTGAACTCATCGGTCAGGGCGAACATTTTGCCCGGCGCGATACTAACATTGTCACGGAGCAGCGCCTGATAGATAACCATCGCATCGATGTGTTTGGGCAGCTCCAGCCACAGAAAATACCCACCGCCCTGGTTGAGCACTTTTACCTCATCCGGCAATAGCGAGCTCAGCAGTTGCGCCATTTTCGCTTTGCGATCATGCAGCTTTTTGCGCAGTTGCCTGAGGTGCGATTCATAATTTCGGCTGGTCAGGTAATGCACCAGCGTTCTCTGGATTGGCGCACTGGTTGCGAGCGTACTCATCAGTTGCAGCTTTTGAATCTCAACAGCACGCTTGCCGGCTGCGACCCAGCCGATACGCAGCCCAGCGACCAGCGATTTAGAAAATGATGAGCACAGCATGGTGTTACCGCTGTTATCGAACGTGCGCATCGCGGGAAGCGGCTCATTGCCATGATACAACTCGCTGTATACATCATCTTCAATCAATGCAACCTGATAACGCTGCAGCCGCTCAACAATACGCTGCTTTTTATCATTGCTCAGGGTGAAACCGAGCGGATTCTGATGATTCGACATCAGCCAGCACGCTTTCACATCATGCGATTGGAGTGCTCTTTCCAGCGAGTCCAGGTCAATACCGGTTTGCGGGTCTGTGCGGACCGACAACGCTTTCAAACCGAGGCGTTGCAGTGACTGCAGCGCGCCGTAAAAGGTTGGCGACTCCACCACCACCCAGTCGCCGGGCCGGGTGCAGGCCTGCAAACTGAGATTAAGCGCTTCCAGCGCGCCGGCGGTGATAACAATTTCATCCGGCGCCACGGCAATCCCTTTGGCCGCATAGCGCTTAGCAATCAGCGTTCGCAGCTCTTGATTACCCGGCGGCAGATTATCAAAAGAGTTGGACACCGGCATACTGCGCGCCGCCGCAGCCAAAGCGCGGGTGACGTGGTAACGCGGATATAAACCAGGATCAGGGTAGGCAAAACCAAAATTAACCATGTGCGGATTTTTACCCGCCTGCAGCACATCAAAGATAAACTCGTTGATATCGACCTGTTCAGTACCAGACACCGCGGCAGGCACGGGATGAAGCTCACTGGTCACCAAACGCGGCGCGACTTTATAGCCGGAACGCGCCTGAGAAATGAGCCAACCCTGCGATTCAAGTAACTGGTAAGCGTGCAACACCGTCATCAGGCTCAGACCACTGTGCTCAGCCTGCTTACGCAGTGACGGCAGCTTGTCCCCCGCCCGCCACACACCCGATTGGATCTGCCGTTTTAACTGCTCTACTAAATCCTGATACTTCGCCAATGCTGCCACCTGTTTACGCTAACTGGTAAAAACAATAACACAACAACTTTAAAACTGTTATACCTTAATCGCTCCGTTCTGTATCTACCCGCTCCTGGCACAAGCTTTTACCCTAGCTTACCCAACACAATAATTAAGCTCGAAGGAATTTTATGTTCGGTCTAGACGCATTTATGCTTGCCCGGATACAGTTTGCTTTTACTGTGTCTTTTCACATTATTTTTCCCGCCATCACCATCGGACTCGCAACCTATCTCGCGGTTCTGGAAGGACTATGGCTCAAAAGCCGTCAGCCGGAATACAAAACGCTGTACCACTTCTGGTCGAAAATTTTTGCCGTTAACTTCGGCATGGGCGTGGTATCGGGCCTGGTCATGGCTTATCAGTTCGGCACTAACTGGAGTGGTTTTGCCGATTTCGCTGGCAGCATCACCGGCCCGCTACTGACTTATGAAGTGTTAACCGCGTTCTTCCTGGAAGCGGGCTTTTTGGGCGTTATGCTATTTGGCTGGCACCGGGTTGGCGAAAAACTGCATTTCTTCGCCACTTGCATGGTTGCACTAGGTACCATTATCTCGACCTTCTGGATCTTAGCCTCTAACAGCTGGATGCATACCCCGCAAGGCTTTGATCTGGTTGATGGCCGCGCCGTGCCGGCTGATTGGTTTGCCATCATCTTCAACCCGTCCTTCCCTTACCGTTTAGCGCACATGGGTATTGCGGCATTTCTGAGTACCGCGCTATTTGTCGGCTCCGCTGCCGCCTGGCATCTGCTCAACAACTGCCGTACGCCAGCAGTGAAGAGGATGTTCTCAATGTCACTGGGCATGCTAGTGATTGTTGCCCCGCTGCAGGCGCTGATTGGTGACGTACATGGATTGAACACTCTGCAATATCAGCCAGCCAAAATTGCGGCGATTGAAGGCCACTGGTCCAATGCTAATGGTGAACCTACACCATTGATCCTGTTTGGTCTGCCGAACATGGAGCAGGAACGGACCGACTACGCGTTAGAGATCCCGCTACTCGGTAGCCTGATCCTGCGTCACAGCCTGAGCGAGCCGATCCCGGCGCTGCAAGACTTTCCTATTGATGAACGCCCGTATTCACCGGTCATTTTCTGGTCGTTTCGCCTCATGGTCGCGCTCGGGATGCTAATGATCCTGCAAGGCGTTTACAGCCTGTGGTTACGACGCAAAAACGCGCTCTACTCCACCCGCTGGTTCCTGAAATTTTCTGTTGTGATGGGACCGGCTGGTCTTATCGCGATTCTCGCCGGCTGGTTCACCACCGAAATCGGCCGCCAGCCCTGGGTGGTGTACGGGCTGCAAAAAACCACCGATGCCGTCTCGGCACACGGTGAATTGCAGATGAGCATCAGCCTGATAGCTTTTCTGGTGATCTACAGCACCGTGTTCGGCTTTGGTTACTACTACATGATCCATCAGATCAAGCAAGGCCCCGATCTGCCTGAGCCTGACGACATGCATGAGATCAGCACCATTTCAGGTCGTATTTAACGCCCGCAGAGAACGCTTGAGGTAAACACTATGCAATTTGACTTATCCGTGATTTGGTTCGCGATCATTGTCTTCGCCACCCTGATGTATATTGTGATGGACGGCTTTGATCTCGGCATCGGCATTCTGATGCCCTTCATCAGGCATCACAAACATAAAGACATGATGGTCAACAGCGTTGCCCCTGTCTGGGACGGCAATGAAACTTGGCTGGTGCTGGGCGGCGCGGCGTTGTATGGCGCATTCCCGCTCGCTTATGCGGTGATCAGCGAAGCCCTGACCGTCCCATTAACCCTGATGCTGATCGCGTTGATCTTCCGTGGTGTGGCGTTTGAGTTCCGCTTTAAGGCCCTGCCCAACCATCTGCAATTCTGGGATCGCTCGTTTATGGCCGGCTCTGTTTTAGCCACCTTCTGCCAGGGTATAGTCGTCGGTGCGGTGATTCAGGGCTTTGATGTCCAAAACCGGGTGTTCATTGGTGGTCAGCTCGACTGGCTGACGCCTTTCCCGCTGCTCTGCGGTCTGGGCTTGCTCGCGACCTATGCCCTGCTCGGCGCCACCTGGCTGATCATGAAAACCGAAGGAGAGTTACAGCACATCCTGTATAGGCTGAGCTACAAAACACTGTTTACAATGATCGCAGCTCTGGTAATGGTAAGTATTTGGACGCCACTGGCTTATCCTTCGATTGCCGAGCGCTGGTTCTCACTGCCGAACCTCTATTACCTGCTACCGGTACCGCTAATTACCGCCCTGGTGTGCCTCAAACTGGCTAAATCCGTGCGTAACCGCCGTGAACGCAGCCCGTTTATCATGGCGCTGCTCATCGTGTTGCTTGGCTTTGCAGGACTGGGGATCAGTATCTGGCCGAATATCATTCCGCCCAACATCACCATCTGGCAGGCTGCGGCTCCCCACAAGAGCCAAAGCTTTATGCTGGTTGGTGCCGCTATGATCATTCCGGTTATCCTCGCCTACACCTTCTGGAGCTATTACGTCTTCGCCGGCAAGGTCAACGAAGATGAAACCTATCATTAACATAACAGCAGGGGAAAAGATGAAAAAGAATCTCCAACAGTGGGGCTGGATGCTGGCCATCTGGGCCGCCAGTATCGCTGCCCTTGGTGCAGTATCCATTGGGTTTCGCCTGCTGATGACCGCAGCCGGACTGAAATCTTAACCCTTCCATTGAGCTTGCGAGGCTTCTATCTCCATCCCCGGTTTTTCGCTTGATTTCGGGGGTTTTGTGCGCCAATCAGTGTGTGACCGAGCCAATACCAGCCAAATCACTCTTTACTTTACACGTTGTTATTTTGCGCTTGTACACGGATGAATGTCGTGCGCTTAATCGTAATCAAAGCTCTGATGTGCCAATGTCGGCGCTTGATAAACGGACACGCGGCATTTTATTTATCTCAGCCAAGAGAATGATAAACAGTTTAATCAAACAACTGTTATATGTTTAAAATTGCATTCTGTATCTACATCAAGGCCGGCAAACCTTTTAGCATGGCGGAAAAACAGCAAAATTAAACAAATCATACCTAAATGGGTATTAAGCCAGATAAACATAAGCCTTTGGTTTTTCTAACGTAAGTAGATATTGAATTTGATGGAGATAAATAATGAGCAATGGTTGGTTTAACTTCTTTCCTTACTTTGCAGGCGCACTTAAGATCATTGTGACAGCGATTGGCGCTTACTTTGCGATTAAATGGCATTTTGATGAAGATCGACGGGTAAAAGAAGCAGAAGGCGTGGTATTTGAACCACAGAGCTTCAAGAAAAAGTTGGCCAAGATGCTCGCCATTCCAGTCATTCTGACCCTTCTGATCATTATCACCATCTACGCCACTAATTGGATACTTGACGCTTATTGACGGGTTATGTTGAGACGGTCGAGGGTTAGCGATTTGATATTGTCTGCTCACTTCGTTAAAAAACTGTCGATAAAATAGATAATGCTTGATGATGAAACTGGGGACGGATGTGCTTACCCAAAGCTTGGTTAATTTTTTCTGAGCATATTTGCGACACCAACGGCGGAGTTTTCCACACTTTTTGTGATATTTGTTCATATTCCATCGGGCTCGTTAGTTGAAACAAGACTAGCCAAATTACAATCGGTTGCATATTTAACTCAGACAGGTCACACCGATCGGGCAAATTTTTGCCTAGCAGTATTTACCTTTATGATGCACTGATGATGGATGTAAGAGACTGAAAAATGACGGATATGAGCCGTACCAATATGCGCTGGATAGAAGGAGATACGTTACCTGAAAAGGCCGCGCCTAAGCTGTCCCCGAAAGAAAAATATTTACAACAAGTACAAGAGAATTATCGCCAGTCGGATGAGAGCTGGAGCTATGTTCAGGCAAATGAAGACCGCTACGCTGCCCATCGAGCAGATGTACTTTCTCGGCGAAGCCCTTCACAAGTTCTGGATGACTCTCTTCGGGATACCATGACTTCACAGTGTTCACTACAAGAGGAAATGGCTAAGAATCATCAACATGTTCTCATTACTGATTTAGAAGATGCGCATAAAGTTCTGCATAACCTTTGGTTCGAATCTGGACATGATGTCGCGGCGATCGCCGCAAGCATCAATACGGCAAAATCTTGGTTCAACCATACAGAACCAATGTTTAACGCCCATTCTATTGCTAAACAGTTTGGCGACATGGGTATCAAAGCCGATTTAATCGAAAGTAAAGGTAAGACGTTCATTGCGTTTAACGGTACCGACAATAACGGAAAAGTGCTCAAGCATGCGTTTGTGAACGAAACTCGAATCAATATGAATGGTAAAAAATATCCATTGAACTCTTTTAAATCGATGCAAGCTGGTTTTAGTCCTCAATCTCGCTCGGGCAACTTCAAAGGTGCCGGCGTTGTCACGTTCTTTGTATCGTCAGGAATCGCTACCACCGAACTGGTATTTAACAATGACTATCACCTTGTGGATTGGTTCGGGAATGTTGGTAGCGACATGTTTAAAGCATTGGTTCAGTATGGTGCCGGTGAAGCTATGTTATTTTCCGCTGCTTATGCGAGCGCTCCAATTCTAGCGGGAGCGATATTTGTAATGATCGCTTACTTAGGTATTGAATATCTTTGGGGTGAATACAGAGTGCGTGATTCAATTGTGGAGGAATTAAAGAGTGTCACAGGGAGTTAAGGTTCGATTAGCTTGCTTATTTCTGTTTGGCGTTGCGTTTGGGGTTTGGGCAGTGTGTACCTACGGTGTTTACAGTGATTATAGGGATATAATCAATCGTGCGGACGTAGTGCAAGTATCGATTCTTACGCTTTGGGTTCCTTTAGGGGGATTCGGCGCAATTGCTTGTGTCTTGATGATGCTGCCAAAGGTGCTTTATTCAGGGAAGAAGATGAACGAGCTCTATACTCAGCGTCAATTTTTACTGGCAAACAAAGTTTGTATTTGGTTTGCCTTAATCGGAGTGGCATTTGCTGCTGGCTGGACATACTACTCCCTCGACTTGCTAGAAAAATATGGATATGTGTATAGTCGAGATCTCACGCGAATCACACCGACAGGGATACATCTAATCTATGTTAAGCTGCCGCAATACTGACATATTTAGAATACATTTACACTCAAGGGGCTTATTGCCCCTTGTTTCCTTTGGGTTAAGCGAGTTCTTATATACGCAGCAATGGAAAAATCGGACTCTAATAATAACGGAGCCTGAAAATGCCACAGCAAACTAAAGTGAGAATCGCAGGCGCTTGCTTACTATTACTTATGGTCGGCGGTTGGTTCTTTATATCTTATACCGCATTGCAAGATTACTTAGATTTGTTGAATCATAAGCATGTGGTGACGTTCTCACCTGTTGTATTGTTGGTGCCGATTGGTGGGCTCGGTGCAGTTCTCTGTGCGGTAGTTCTTTTCCCTAAAACCATTTGGTACGGGAAAAGGTTTGATGAAATATACTCATCCAAAATGATATCAAGAGTTAACAGGATATCCGTATATTTCATCCTCATCGGCGTAGCATTTGCAGCAGGATGGACTTATCACACTTTTGATTTGATGGATAAATACGGTTACGTGTACAGTGACGAACTCAATAGGAATGCGGGTACAAGTATTTACCGAAAATGGGTAAAATCTAGGTAGATTAGCTAGTACATCATTGGCGTTGAGCCATACTTTCACTAGCCACTTTCCATTTTTGACATAAAAAAGAGCCGCTAAACAGCGGCTCTCATTAGTTCGATATTTCTGTTGATACAACCATATGTTGATATCACCAAATACAACCATAAATTGATATTTTTGTGATAAACCGAGCTAATGCTGAGTTTTTGTGTAAGAAAGTTTCTTACACAAAGACGGTCGTTGTACCAGCTTGGTTAAAACTAAGCGCTCACACATTGAACTGAACTTCAATGTGTGATTTAACAACCCAACAGTAATATCTATAGACAATACTGATTGGAAATACCTACAACACGTTAACAGCAATCCAAGTGGACCAGTTAGCACTGTTAGACACCTTAGCTAATTTATATACTTCAATTAACCTTTTTATCTGGTCGTGTGTGTCTCTCATAAAATCAAACCGATGCATACCACCAGAGAGATCTAATCGCCAATAGCCAAACCCTTGATCTAGAGTGACTTCAACTATATCACCAGTAGAAAAACGCAACTTTATCGCTCTTCGGTGCGGCACTTCGCGTTTATTATCAATTATATTTGTATCTACTGTTTTAGCGGCCATATGGGTCAACCATGCACCAAATATTGCTTTATAGTCATCACGATCATCCCAATCATGGTTTACCGTATAAGGATTTCTATTTTGTTCATCAAAGCAACTATTTACTTCTATTTGGCAATCTGATGTTCCTACTAGTGCTTTGAGAACTTCCGCTAACAATAATAATGAAACAGGGCTTTGGAGATACCGGTCCGAATACGAAACACTCTTAAGCTCACCTTCTTTAAGCAACTTTGTTAGTCGCTCATCTTTACTTTTTAATAACTTCACAAAACCTCGACCGAAGTTTGAGAGTTGTCCATTTAATTCAGTCGCAATATCAACATGAACTGCTCCTAACAAGTGAGTTGGTTCCTTGGAGTCTAACTCAAAAGGAATTGTCGCGATTTCTGGTTCACTATAAGAAATAATGGAGATGTCGTCTGCTGTAAGCCAATGCGCTCCTGGGGTGGTGGCTTTAACGTCAAGATTGGCTAACGTTGACCAACCACTACTTGTCAAGCCTTGGAAAACAATCGCCCCACACTCTTTCCCATATCTTAGCTGAACTCCAATTTTTTGTATTTCCCTTAAGAAACTCACAATTTCATCTGTGAATTCAACTTTAGGGACGACTATTGAAACAGCGATATTCTTCGCTAATAGTTCATGCAATTTCGATTTCATCAAGACAAGAGATGTATCCCACCCCTCGACTTCAGAAGAAAGAACAA
Source organism: Vibrio ostreae (assembly GCF_019226825.1). Taxonomy (NCBI): domain Bacteria; kingdom Pseudomonadati; phylum Pseudomonadota; class Gammaproteobacteria; order Vibrionales; family Vibrionaceae; genus Vibrio; species Vibrio ostreae. Next base: position 1,318,316 of record NZ_CP076642.1, on the reverse strand, counting down.
ATAAACATTCCGATACCTTTTCATTGAGTAAATCGGTCAATTGCGCCTCGATAGTTTGAGGGCAGTATTTTCCATCCTTGATAAGGTTTTGGTGCTTAGTCGAGAGTGATACGTAATGTTTAAAATTATCCCCTAACCATTCTATCGCTAACATGCGATCGAGTTTATCGGTATCGTGCTTCGAATCCGACTCTAAAAGGCATTCAGGACAAAACGCATCACATTGCTTCCTACAATCAAGTTTTCCAACTAATCCATTCAATATCTCGGAAATATGAAATGGCGCGGATGTCGAAAATCCGGCACCACCGCCCACGCTGTCGAACAGTTGTAGTACTAATGCGCGTTGATTATCACCAATAACTGTTGGCCTAACGCTATATTGGACCTCATTTGTAGATACACCGAGTTGCTCTACTAAGCACTTTCGTAACGCTACAGCCAAAGTGGTCGCTATTTTTCGACCCTGCTCATTATCAGGTATGTATTCACCCGTTTTGGGATTCTTAATCACCAGTTCAAATACGTCTGTTCGAGAGTTAATACCCAAATGAATCGAAGACATTATCTTGGCAGACCCGTCACAGTCCGCATGTCGACCTACTTCATCTTTATCGAACTTACTAGGGCGCGGTGGTTTATGTGTCTTTTCAAAGTTAAGTGCGTTTGGCAACTCACCTTTCGCTGTCATTGACTCTGCACGACCACAAGCCATACATAACGCATATCCTTTACCCGACAATCCAGAACTATGATGGAAGACCTTGCCGTTGGCATCCGACACCATATATCCAAGTGCAGGCATTGGTAATGGTGTCGCTGTACCTGATGCAATAACCCAGGAAGGTTGAACGGGAACATAAACATTATTCGAAATATTATTCGTCGGCTCTCGATAATAATCAGTGACAAACCCTGTAGGCTGAATTACTTTTTTGCGGCATTCCGTGTTATCAGGAATTGCTTGCCCACAAGCGATATTAGTACACACGAGATTACTCGAATCAGATTGTACTTCTAAATCAGTTTCGTAACCTGTCTGCCCACAACTTGGACAACGCCAGGCTAGGTCAAACTTCTGAGAATCTTTCGCGCCATCAACGTGGATTTTTTGCCAATTCAGAGAAATACCAGCCCCTCGATGTACTCGACCATCAAGCACTATTTCAGAACCAGGAGCATACTCGCGGATTGCAACAGCTAAATTTCGACTTGGCAATCCTCGATTTATAGAAACATTATCTTCTCGATCGAGTTTACTTAGATTCCTAAATTGAAGCTGCCTTCTAAAATCGGCGATATTATCAGTATCCAAGTTTACGACATCCGTAGGGAATCCATATCCCGGGAGGAACGCCCTTGTTGCTAAATCTCGCAGTAAGTACTCTCGACATAAACGGGACTTCTCACTATTTAGCTTAAAAGCATACGGGCCATCAGGATCAACGCCGATCAATTCATTTTCTATGTATTGATATTCATTTACCCACCGAGTGGTTATTTCCTCTATTTTCTTTGCTGAGTACTTACAAATTTGTGCCAAAGGAGCATTTCTCAACGCGGTACCTTTAACTAAAGTAGACAAGGCTGATTGAAACTTCTTATCACACGTTTTCACCCAATTGATATAACGTTCTGCGATAGATTTTTCGTCATTAACCTTTGCGTTAAACCACTCAAGATCTAAGTTAAATTTTTCTTTACTTGTTAAACCAATTTCTTCGATTAAAAAGCGTCCCATCAAAAATGAATTTACATGTCTCTGCACCAATTTCTCAGATGAAAATTCAACGTGTGGAGCAGGTATAACGGTGGTGAATGGCCATTTCGGGTTGTTAAAAACCAACGAGTCATGAGGATTGCTTTTGCATAGCGTATAACTTATCGCTCTAGACTCTTTAGATCGGCCTGCCCGACCTGCGCGTTGAAGGTAGTTAGCAGGGTGTGGCGGTACATTATTCATCACTACCGCAGTAATCCCCCCTATATCAACGCCCATTTCCATTGTTGTAGAGCAATTGAGGACATTTTTCCTACCAACTTTAAACTCATCCTCATATATTTTAAGTCGCTCAGCGGATTGTTGCGCAGAGTGTTCTGCAGAAGAGTAGTAAAAACCACCCTCTACTGTTCTGTCATTAATATCCGTCCACAAGTTTTGCTCTCTTAGTGCTTTCACTTCCGATGAGTTCGCAATAGCTTTGCGCGTTAAAATCAGTGAAAGCAAGAAGTCATCACTTCCTTCAAAAGCCCATACAGCCGGAAGTTTCACTTCTTCACATAGATTATCATCTAACTGACCTTTAAACGGAATATACGGAGTGATTCCTTTGAACGTAGTATCCAACAGCTTGTTCGTAACCGGGCATATGTAAGCCGAATTCATCAATGAAAAGCTGACATTAGTCAAGTTCAAACTATATTGTTTGTCTGCTGCTGAATCTTGCAAGATTTTCGAACCAGTTAACGCATTCCAAGCAGAAATCAACCAGCCATTAATAGTGTCTTCTCCTGACGTACTCGTTATATCAATACCTGTGGCAATAGTGAGCAAATTGATTATACGTTGTTGACGTTTACTGCCTTTTCTTACTAGCGGCCAACTCTTTGCTCTGTTTTCATCGACATCACTCGCGTCAGGCCCTAATAAGGTTTTGGGAGAAAAGTGCATGCCGATCCAACGAATCCATTCACGATCAATGGTTATATAGGAGTTTTCGCGTACAAAGAAATCCAGACATACTTTAAGGTAATCGCGCCAATCTGTTACTGTTAAGCCGTAATTTTCCCAAAGCTCCGGTACAACATCGATTTTATCCAATCCTGGGTAGACTATCTTAACCAAGCCCTGAGTTTCTAGACTGTTTCTATTTTTGGGTCGTCTAGCAAATTCTCTTGTCAGTAGCATTTGAGTCAGTCGTATAGGCCCAGTCGAATCATCAAATATTTCCGGCGACAACCTCTTGTTCTCTTTTAACATCGACTCTTTTAAATCATTATCTTGCTTAATAACATCAACAAGATCAGACCAAGGGACCGTTTGAGGCACCGGTATAGCAACCGAGCTACTAGCAATATTAATATATTCTTTTAGTGCTTTTGCGTCTTCAGGCATGGATTGTTCGATGGATGGCAACATAACTCGTAGTTTTTCGATCGGCATACTCAAGTAGTCTTTCACCTGGTTAAGTAACGCCCCATCTATAACAACTTTGTCTTCAACATGCCTACGAAGCTCCTTAAATACTAAACCTCGCAACCGAGACCGCTCAGCTTCTTGTTGCATCCGAATTGACATTTTCGCGGTTCCTTGTCGGCTATCGGTAAAGGTAATTAACCGACGTCCTCTCCCTGGAACGGAATTAGGACCTATCCTGGATTCTTTATCCACCTCAATATCTGGGCAGTACTCGAGTACTGTTGGTACCACATTCGCCGTATAGAATGGCGCGCCTAATAGACCTCTTCGCAACGCTTTATTGTACTGACCTCTTCCTGAGTAACCACATTCACAACACTGTTGCGATTCACTCATCGACTTAGTCAACCGGATTGGACTCTTATCTGGAAAGCGTTCATGTCCAACAATATCAAAACCCGTTAATAGGTAATCATCGCTCTGTTTTGAGCCGATAACGACTTGAGTATCACTTGCCGTTGCATTTTTAGAAAACTGATCTGAGCGCTCTTCATCCATCTCTTTTTCAGCTTCATCAAGTAGCGAAAACTCATCATTAATTTTTCCCGTCCACTGTTGCAAGTGTCCATTGTGATCGGCTGCCAATAAATGAGGTTCGTTACAATCATTGCAAAACGCAAGTTCAAGCACTACCGCACCACAATGACATTTCTGACGATGTTCACTATACACATACCCAAATGGCCATGCGCCATTCAGTTTAGATTGTTTTTTATTCGGGCAGTTGGGGTCAATACAGCACCACAAACCATGCAATGTTCGCTGAAAATAATGAGCTCTGAGTTTTAAAAATGCCTCACTATTATGGGAACTTTTAGTTCCTGTGCAAATATCTAACCATCGAGTTAACTCTGCTTCATCTAACTCATAAGGTTTTAATTTATCTATTAATTCAGCGTAATGTACTGGACCTATATTGTATCCAGATAACAATTCTCGTATTTTCACAGCTAATGCTGAGCTCGCTAAAGCAGAGTATCGACGTTCTGATACTTCCGAGTTTTGACTCCGCTTCTTCTCTTTGGGTTGTTCACCTTCTGGATCTATCGCTTCTATTTCACTGAGGGTTAAATTTGCTGGCGTTACTTTGGGCAAGTTAGGAACAACACGTTTCCCCCCAATGACAACTACCTGCTGTACATCAACATTAGCTAACCTAGCAAGATATTGTTTTAGTTGCGTTTCAGCTTCTGCGCCCGCAATCGTTGCGGAAGTCGCAATAAAGCGAATATCTTCAGGCTTAACATCAAAAGCTTGCATGACACGTCTTAATTGCAGAGCAAGCTCAGCGGCCTGGGAACCAACATACGTATGCGCTTCATCTAGTACGATCCAACGCAACTTACCCTGCGACTTTTGGATAATGGGAGCATCAGCTTGCCTCACCAACATATACTCCAGCATGGTTCCGTTAGTTACCAAAATGGGTGCTGGGTCGTCTCGCATCAACTTTCTAGAAAGAACTTCCTGAGGCTGCTTTCTTTGCCTTTGCCTATCTTGGGCTTTAAGGTCATTTGGCGTATTCCCGTTATACAAACAAAAACGAATATCTCCGTTAAAGTGCCTCGTCCAAGCATTTAGTCGTTCTTTCTGAGAATTTATTAACGCATTCAAAGGATAAAGAAATAACGCTCTCACTCCAGTTAGCGAATTGTTTATCTGTTGCGTTTCTCTATACAAATCTTCGAGTACTGGCACCATGAAGCACTCAGTTTTACCAGAGCCGGTACCACTGGTGATAATCTGAGATTGGGGTTGAAGATCAAGTAAGCCTCTCCATGCTTCTAATTGGTGTTTATATGGTCTTATCTCTCGATTCAACACATACTTACACTTGCAACTGCTGTCTTTTTTACACCCTTCTTTATGCGGTGCGACATCTAGCGCGTCTAGTAGTTCTGGGCTGAGTAGGTTGTTATGTTTAGGGGTAGAGAGGTCTTCTATCGTTATTTCGTCTGCTTCCCAAGCAAACATTTGCTCAAACACAGGACCATGAACAAACTTTTCATCCGTTTCCATCAACTCACTTAAATGGTTTCTAAGAGCGGGATTATTAATACCCAAAATACTCAAAGTTGACTCTTTTGCTCGACTATTAGCTTGTTGTTTTAGGGTGGAAAAATATTGCTTCATTTAAGCTTCCTCTTGAGCAAATACATATAATGCACTTTGAAATACGGGGTTAAACCAATGACGATCAAACTCGACAATCTGTCGCAAATGGAAATAATGAATGGGATAAAGTGTCGATGATAGTTCTTCCAATTGAACTTTTCCACACGCCACTGCCGCTGCAAAGATAGGAAAATAAAGGACGCTCTTGTGGAACCCACGAATGACTTCGAAATGAATAAGCGATTCACAGTGTTTTTTGCACCATGTTTCTAACTCAAAACTAAATGCTGTCGGCCACTCACGGTCAGACAAATGAACTCGCACCAAGTCTTGACTCCATTCAGGCAGACAATATTGAAAAACAGCTGACAAATTCGGTTCTGGTTGGATAAATTGATCGGAGAACAATGCTCGACACTGTTCTTCAAACAATGGGGTAAATTCTGAAAGTGTTTCTAGTCTACTGTTTACTTTGTTATCCACCACTTTGTCAGGCAGTCCTATGCTTAACAACATCTGACGATATTTATCAATATTCGACTGCCAAATATGCAGCGGTATAAGCTCCCAAATAACATTAAATTCCACTTTCAAACGTTCCATCAACTGAACGGGGTTATCAGCTTTAAACGCAAGTGCTGATAGGCAAGCGGTGTGTTTCACTATTGCTTTCCATACTTCAAACGTAGCCATTGGGAGGTGAGAATAATTGGCAAACAAGTCATTAATAAATCGCCAACTACTGTGATTAAAATCATTAGCTAACATTGGAAATACATCGGCTATCGCATTTGGATTAGTTATTGGGTGGAATAAGGCAACAGCCTTGTTTAAGGTATGGATATCACTAATACAATCAATAGCCTCACTACCAGGAATAAATTTTGCGCGAAATGCCAGCTCAGTCTTGCTTGAAGGAACGATTAACGTTGGCTGATATAACCTTTTATTCAGCTCGAATACACCTGTCGCTGCGCCATTGGAATATCTTTGTTGAAGAGCATGCGGTTTTTCTGCTGGGTCTGCCAAATTAATCACTTCTGGCTGAATGATGAGATCTTTCCCCAGCTTCACGTCAAAACTTACCGTCTCATTAACCAACTGGGCTTCGGTTGCATATCGACCAATAATTATTTGTTGCTCTCTACAACCCGCCCCCCCCAATTACCATTCGAACTTCATCATCAAGTTCACCAGATGCCGCCAGTAGCTCCTGAATTCTATGACGGAACTCATATAGACTTACTTCAAGGACCTTATCTGTAACCTTGTACTCCCAATAATAATAAGCATCACGAGACTTCATAGGTCCTTTCAATTCAATATGATAACTCGCCGCAACATCCACGCGCGGGAAAAACTGAATACGCGCGCCTAATAAATCATCGATGGTGATACGTTTAGCTAGACCCTTACCATCTTTGTCAAAGATTAATGCACCAGACGCTGGAAAAGGTACCCGTACTTTTATCGGGTCAGCCATCAAGTTAGCACTTATGGAAACAATAATATCTGCTGGCGGTGCCCCTTCGGCTGTCACCTTGATCCTTTTACCGCTTTCTATATTTGTTTGCTTATAAGAGATTTGCTCTCCTTCTATCGATACAAATAAGTTGCGTTCACAATGAAGATCAACGTAGCCACTATTAGCTTGTTTAGACGGCTTAAGCTCAAACTGGAATGACTGCGGAAGAATAGCAAGCCGTTTACGAAGTATTGTGCGATTACCACTCCCCTTTAAACGTACTGATTGGATACCAAACAAACCAGATTGATGAGCTTCTCCTAATGGCTTACTACCTAACCACAATTCTGTATTCGCTTCTTGACTGGTAATGGTTGGCAAACCCAAATAGATTGGTTGTCCCGTACTAGAGTAATACTGTAATTTAGCTCCTCGCACACTCACTTGCTCAGCCAACACTGCTGACTGACGAGTCGATATTACATAGGTGTCGCCTTCACCTTCTTCAGTACGGTAATCAACCTTAATTTCCCCACTAAACTCTACTAATTGGTAGCGTTCAGTCGTTACTGACTTGCACAAGTCTGGAAACTCGGCTGTGTACGTTGAACCTTTTAGCAAAAGAACTTTAAGTTGGTCGGCTTTGACATTTACGCTTCCTTGTCCAATGACCCAATCATGTTCACCGTCTGACTTAAGAACAATCGGCATCTCATTAATAGCGATGTCACAGTTTGGAATTTCTTCTCGATGAAGCTCAATACCAGCTTGTAACACGACTAAGTACAAGTCTTGCTCTATGGATTGGCGACGAAACTCACATGCAGGGGTTCGCAAAATTACCTGGGTCATTTCGCCTTCAAAGGTTGTATGCCCGACACCCAACTCGGCGATTACTCGATTACCTTCTTGTATAAATAACTCAACCCGACTGTTAATCAATGCTTCGCGTTTAAAAGGCATTGGTATCGCCTTCATCAATTTAATTTGAGTAACAAAACCCAAGTCTTCATGGTTCGAAAGCCTTTGCGAGCAAATAATTCGTTTTGTTTGTTGTGACTTGCTTTGTCGCTGAACTGAAGCTGAAGTCAGTAAACTGGAGAGAAATTCACTGCCAGTGTCTGTATCAAGTGGGATTGGAAATAGATCTCGCCAATTTGGCAGTTGGGTATCTAAATGATTGACTGGTTGCTCTTGTTGTTGCAGGTTGTATTCGTCGGTTAAACGCAGCAATAGCTCCGCCATATTAGTAATAAGATCAACCGTTGTTTCTTGTTTAAATGCCTCAGGTAAGTGTTCAAGCCCCTCTAACACCAACTCAAAAGGCGACTGACCGAATGCCTGAGCATCATCAAAAACCCTAAGAATACGCTTAAAAATTACTAAGAACCTGCCGCCTTGACTAGCTAGCAGACCATAAGGCAGACCGCCCTCTCGGAACACTGAGCCAAGAAAACTATGCCTATCATCGTTATATTGACTAACGGTTCGCTGCCAATATTTAAAACCTGTTTTTATTACCTTACTACGTTGATTTGCATCTAACTCAAACCCTAAACTGCTTGATATACCACTCCAACTCCATCCTCCTTGATATTTACGTCGGTACCATTCAGCACTAAAAAGACAAAAAGCCGCACACCAGCTACTATCCCGATGCAACTTTGTTGGCAATTTTTGGCTTTTTAAACTGATTTGCAAATGACGATATTCGGGCTCTGATAGTTGATAAGTAAATAGCGGCTGGCCCGTGGGCTGAGATAGTTCTCGTTTCGTCAAAATGGCCCTTAGACAGCCACTAACAGAAGTAGAGTCGAATATCATACTTGCAGATCCAAGTTTGCTGCGGGACGTAGTATCCATTGAACACCTCTCCTTAGTGCCTAGCCTCAAATTTTATTTTGCTAAATACTCCGTACTTAGCAGCCTCTGTATACAAGCAAGTGCATTGCAACAAACATTCCCTTCAGTAACAAGTTGATTTCATATGGAATAAGTAGGTAGTCACACTTTGATTTAGTAAATAAAATTACAGAGGTGTAACTAATTTACCTATCTCATCCCTTAGCCTAGTCAACGCTTGCTCTTGATTACTCATCAAAATCAACAGAAAAACTTCTTCGTCTGGTAAGTAAAAAGTCGCTGCTCTTATAGAATTGTTCAAAATTAAAATTGCCATCGTTTGAATCTTTCAAGTATCGTGTAAAGCCGCAACTACAAGTTTGCTTAAACCCAGAAGGTTGAGATACAAAATCAGTCTTTGCTGAACAAATGGGGCATACAATCAAAGATTCTATTTCCTTTTGACGTATTTCTAGGGCTGTAATCTGTTCTCGAGCATTAGATTGAACTAATAAGTCTTTTAACTGCTTTAGCTCTTTCTGGTTTGTTTCACCAAATAATCGTAAAGAATGTTTGTGGGAATCGACGGAAATACTTGTTATTTTCTGAGCGAGCTCCAAAGGTTTAATAGGTACTTTTACTATGGGTTCTCGGCTTTGTTGCTCAATTCAGTGAGAAGACATGGCTGCCCTATGCTGATTGATACTTAAACAATACACTGAGTTTCAGGCATACCAAGCCCTGTAAGCTTGTTCACGCTTTGATCATGGCGTAAGTCTAGCCAACCTGAGCGTTGTAATTTCTTAGACTTAATTTCCCACCTGGCAATTGTTTTACCCGATACATGGCTGTCTCTGAGATCGAGCGCTTATGATATCCATACCGCTTTTTCTACTTTTTGTTGGAGCCGTACAGCTTCTGGCAACCTACCGCCAGATTGCGAGGATGTCCTTGTTCCCAGAAGGCTGCTCCTTCCTTTGGTGGTATGAGCGGAACTGCTCGCTTTATACATATGGAATCATGGCAACGTCTTGTGTCATAAGCGCCATCACCCGATATCTCAATGATTTTAAGACGTGTCTGCTTAAGTAGCATCGATGGCCAGATGCTGTATCACGCCTCTGGTTTTGGTTTTAAATGAAACCTCAATTTCCTTAGCCCGACGGCTTATACAGGTTTAATGCGGACAGACAAGCGGTATGTTAGCCAGCTTAAATACAGAGTCTAGAAAACCTTGCACTGCTCTCAATGGCATAGAGAAAACTCGTTTTACCATCAGTGCGTTAGTTATTGCTAGGTCGCTGAATTGACGAGGCCTGCCACGCTTGTTCTGTTTGCTTTGCTTCCATTCGCTTATCGCTTCTTCATCAATCCAGAAAGTGAGTGAGCCACGATTGATTAGGGCTTTGTTGTACTGTTTCCTGTTAGTTGTTTTGTAACGAGGTTTCGGCATAAGGCTACGATGATTAATGGATGTAGCCGATCAGATCGTGACTTCCTGATTTAGTTCCATCGAATTACGCAACAAAGCCATGCGGATATCTCGATGACCATGCGCTACGCGCTCCTCGCTACCGACCATTTATCTGAGGCGATTACCCGTAACCCTCTTCGCAATTTATAGCCCGTCGCCACCAAATTTTTTATAGATCTGTCGCCACTTTCCATTTTTGACGTAAAAAAAGAGCCGCTAAAAAGCGGCTCTCAATAGTTCGATATTTCCGATGTATTGTCGGATTACTCTTTACCGTACACGTTGTTCTCTTGCTCTTGCACACGGATGAACGTGGTGCGCTTGGTTAGCTCGCGAAGCTCTGATGCGCCTACGTAGGTGCAGGTTGAGCGCACGCCGCCCAGGATGTCCTGAATGGTGTTTTCAACTGGGCCACGGTACGGCAATAGTACGGTTTTTCCTTCCGCTGCGCGGTAACCGGCAACGCCGCCGGAATGCTTGTCCATCGCGCTCTTAGAAGACATGCCGTAGAACTTCATGAAGGTTTCGCCGTCGACGGAAACCAGTTCACCACCCGACTCTTCATGTGCAGCCAGCATGCCGCCCAGCATCACGAAATCCGCGCCGCCGCCGAACGCTTTGGCAACATCGCCCGGGCATGAACAGCCGCCGTCACCGATGATACGGCCACCCAGACCATGCGCGGCGTCAGCACATTCAATAATGGCCGAGAGTTGTGGGTAACCAACACCGGTTTTCACGCGTGTGGTGCACACCGAACCCGGGCCTATGCCCACTTTAACGATGTCAGCACCGGCCAGGATCAGCTCTTCGACCATATCGCCCGTCACCACATTACCGGCTGAAATCACTTTGTCGGGGAATTCGGCGCGCACGCGTTGTACGTAATCCACCAGGTGCTCTGAGTAACCGTTGGCAATATCGATACAGATGAAAATCAGTTCATCGCTCAATGCCATGATGTCCTGCGTCTTTTTAAAATCCGCTTCTGAGGTACCGGTCGATACCATCACATGGTTCAGCGTGTCCGTATCAGCGTCTTTAACAAACTCCGCCCAGTCTTCCACTGTGTAGTGTTTATGCACAGCAGTCATCACGCCGTGTTTAGCCAGCGCGTGCGCCATCCCAAAGCTACCGACCGAATCCATGTTGGCGGCGATAACCGGTACACCCGCCCATTGACGGCCACTATGCTTGAAGGTAAACTCGCGGGTTAAATTTACTTGAGAACGGCTTTTTAAGGTTGAACGTTTCGGGCGAAACAGGACATCTTTGAAACCTAACTTAAGTTCTTGTTCGATGCGCATTATGTAATTCCTTGATTGATTCACAAATTGTGTCTCTTTTGCAGAATGCGTAGTACCCAGGTTGGCAGACTTGAGTACTTTGCGGACACAAAAAAACCGGAGCGTTGGCAGACGCTCCGGTTTTCAGCATTATAGGCCGTGATTTCTTTCCGGCAAGTCTGATATTTGACATTTTTTTGTGTTACGCTGGCAGAGATTGCATACCTGCTCCCCCGCACAGAGTCCCATTTTATCTCATCAAAATTATTTATTGATAAAATACAGTAAGTTACTAAACACCCTGCTTATACATCCACCTGGTCAACGATTAAACACCTTACCATCACTTACAAATCCCGACGCTTTTTCGTTACTTATTTGCTCTTGTTGATAGTGATTTTTGCTACCTTGATCGGCGTTTTATTCATCAAACGCAGCTCCCTCGGCTAATTTCTTCTATGTTTACAAAGATGTGATTGATGGCTGACCTGAGTCCAAAACCGACGAAATGAGTACTGGGCCCTGAACTTTTAACGTGCCAGTTGAAGTGTGCTGACTGCGGGCCAACTCATTTATAAATCAACAACAATAATGAGCGTTCTCCGGGAGAATAACGATGAATAGCAGATGGATAACCGCAGTGGTGCTGGGCACAGTGTGTTCGGCTTTATCTCCGTTGGCCGCCGCCGTGGGCGAGCACCAGTTCAGTGCCGATGTCGGCTATACCGATCTCGACAACGGCTACAGCAGCGATGAAGTGCTGACAACCTCACTCGGTTACAGTTACTACATCACTAGCTTTGTGGCAGTGGATTTAGGCTATAACGGCACTTTATCGAACAAAGCGAAATTACGCGATGGCAACGGCAATGCCATCGAAACTAAATATGACAGTTATTCGGCCGGTGCCCGGGTCGAATTGCCTTTCAGCTCGTTTGCCACTGTGTTTGCCCGTGGCGGCGCCGCTTATACCGAGCTGAAAGAGGAAAACGTCTCGGCCAGTCCGAGTACATCGACCACCCACTCCGGGGTGAATCCTTATGTCAGTGCCGGGGCGCGTATCCAGATGCCAAATAATCCGAATGTACAGCTCAGTGCTGAAATCACGTATCAGGATCTGGAACATGGTTATGACAGCACCTCGGTATCGGTCGGTGCCCGCCTTCGCCTGTAGCACAGACATCACCCAAGGTGAGCAAAACACACACACATTACGCTCACCTTATTCTCTTAGAAAAGATGTGGTTTATTTTTTGCCGTATCCGTTTAACTATAGCGATAATTAATTGAAGTCAGGTCTTATTTAAGGAGACTGTTATGATTGATATCGCTTTTTTCAGCGCGAAAACTTACGACGAAACCTCATTTCGTAAAATCGTTGATAACGATAAATTTACGCTGCACTTTCACGATTTCCGTCTTACCGAGAAAACTGCCCAGATGGCGCAGAATTGCAAAGTGGTCTGTGCGTTTGTCAACGACGATCTGGGTGAGGAGGTTCTCACTAAATTGTATGACGGTGGTACCCGCCTGATTGCTATGCGCTGCGCCGGTTTCGACAAAGTTGATCTCGATGCGGCCAAACGTCTCGGCATGCAGGTTGTGCGTGTACCAGCCTACTCTCCGGAAGCCGTTGCCGAGCACGCTATCGGTCTGATGATGTGCCTTAACCGTCGTTACCATAAAGCGTACCAACGCACCCGCGATGCCAACTTCTCCCTAGAAGGTCTGGTCGGCTTTAACTTTTACGGTAAAACGGTCGGCGTAATTGGCTCGGGTAAAATTGGCGTGGCTGCGATGCGTATTCTGAAAGGTCTGGGGATGAATATTCTCTGCTTTGACCCGTACCAAAACCCGGTTGCCATTGAACTAGGCGCCAAGTATGTCAGCCTGCCAGAACTGTTCAGCAACAGTGACATCATTACGCTGCACTGCCCGATGAGCAAAGAGAACTACCACCTGCTGGATGAAGCTGCATTCAATCAGATGAAAGACGGCGTGATGATCATCAACACCAGTCGTGGTGAGCTGCTGGACTCAGTGGCCGCCATCGAAGCGCTGAAACGTGGCCGTATCGGCGCGCTTGGCCTGGATGTGTATGACAACGAAAAAGATCTGTTCTTCCAGGACAAGTCCAACGATGTCATTGTCGATGACGTTTTCCGCCGTTTGTCGGCGTGCCACAATGTGATGTTTACCGGCCACCAGGCATTTCTGACCGAAGATGCGCTGCACAATATTGCCGAAACCACACTCAACAATGTGCTGGCATTCGAGCAAGGCAGCACATCAGGCAACGAACTGGTTAACTGAGTATTATCTCAATCTGATCAGCCCCTGAGTTGAACAACTGACTTATTTCACCAACGGACTTATTTCACCAACGGACCTAGTTAACTAACGGACCCAGTTAACTAACGGACCTAGTTAACCAACTGAATTAGTTAACCAACTGAATTAGTTAACCAACTGACGTAGATAGCTGAACAGATCACTGGCGAGCAACCCGCGCTCGCCAAATTCCTTGGCGTTCATGTCTGCCGCCATGCTGTGGATCTGCACACCAAGCTTCGCCGCATCAGTCAGGCTCAGGCCCTGAGCCAATAAAGATGCGATGATGCCAGTTAACACATCCCCCATGCCACCGGTTGCCATGCCCGGATTACCGGCCAGGCACACATAGGTCTGCTGGCCGTCATACACCAGAGTACCGGCACCTTTGAGCACAATCACACCACCGAATTTCTTATACAGAGCTTTGACCGCACTAAAGCGATCCGCTTCTATCTGGCTGACTTTACAATCGAGTAGTTTTGCCGCTTCCGCCGGATGCGGCGTAATGATGCGCTGGGCGTCAAACCCACCGGACAATGCGAGAAAATGCAGCGCATCGGCATCCAGTACTTTGGGCTTTTCACTTCTTTCGACATGCTGCATGATATGACGCGCGGTATCATTACGGCCCAGACCAGGCCCGACAGCAATCACATCGCACCACTGCAACCGCTCATCGATGAATGACATTTCATTCCAGCCGGCAGCCATGATTTCCGGACAGGCAGCCAGCATAGCCATGATATTACTGGCGTGCATCAGAGTCGCGGTTAAACCGGCGCCACAGCGCGCGCACGCTTTGGCAGACAGAATCGCTGCCCCGCCCAAACCTTCATTGCCACCGATAATCAATGCCTTTCCATGGCTGCCTTTATGAGAACTCGGTTCACGCTTGGTCAGGAGCTGTTTGATCGACTTAGGGTCGATGGCCTGTAAAGTCGGCGTATTTTGCGAATTGAACGTCTCTTCCACCCCCCAGTCCGGCAAAGTTAAGATCGCCGACATAGTTACGCGCTTTACCCGTCACCAACCCTTGTTTGAGACCGATAAAACTCACCGTATGGGTGGCCCGAATCGATGCGCCCAGCACCGAACCGGTGTTGGCACATAAGCCGGATGGCACGTCGATCGCGACAATGGGTGCCGGACTGCGATTCAGCGTATCAATCAACTGCTGCAACGGCTCGCGCACTGTGCCGCTTAATCCGGTGCCAAGCAAGGCATCAATGATCAGATCGACATCCCTTGGCACTTCATCGTCAATCGGATAGACCTCACCGCCATGATCCAACCAGTGATAGTACGCCGATAGTGCATCGCCGCGCAGTTGCTCTGGGTCGCCATATTGCCAGACCGTCACCTGCACGCCGAGTGAACGTGCCAGACACGCAACAATGTAACCATCTCCGCCATTATTGCCTCCACCGCAACACACCAGCCAGTGATGAGCGCCCGGATACTGAGCATAAGCGACGGTAAAAGCCGCCTGGCCTGCGCGTTCCATCAGGCTGAACATCTCCAGCCCTATGGTTTTCGCAGCCATGGCTTCACCTTGTTTGACTTGTTCGGCAGTGTAGAAGACTTTGGGTAACGGCATGGTTCTTCTCCTTGCAGGATACTGGGGATCCCGCGGCAGCAACTGAGCTTAAAGTGTATGCAAAAAAGCCAAGGGCTTCCTTGGCTTTGCACCATTTTTGCGTGGTGAGTTGTTTGTTTACCAGGCGCTCACTGGCTTTGCAGCGTCATCAGCGCTTCAGCGGTTGCGTCCTGCACCGACAAAAACAGTGAGTTCACTTTGCCGGTCGGCGTGCGCATCGGATTGAGCGTAATGTTCTGATACATGAACTCCGCCTGCTGGGTCACCGGACGGACGTTACGACATTTAAACAGATAAGGGCGCTGTTGCCAGGTGATAAAACTGCGGCAACCCAGATCGTACACCGGCTTGGTTTTAAGCTTGAACCACTCCGGCGGGATTTCAGGAAACAGGGTAAACAACGACTGTCCGATGGCATCATGGGCCTGCTTGCCGCTGTGGTGGGTCATAAACCCGTTCCATACCTGCACATTGTAATCACGATCGAGAACCACCAGCCCCATGTCTACGTTCTGCACCATGTCCACCATCCAGTGGAACTGCTCAAATTCAGCCGGTAAAGTCAGCATCAGAAGTCCTCCATCAGGTAGGCCAGTTTGTGATCCAGCAGCGGCAGTGACTCATCCACAAACATAAATAGCAGATCGCAGCGAATTGAGGTGCCTTCAATGTTGTAACTTACTTCAAAGGTCATGGTTTTCTTAAACGATCCTGCGGTGGACTCAATGATCGAATCGATCGGAATGTGTTGGCCAAGTAATACCGGCGCACTCTGGAAAAAGCGTACTTCCGCCTGTTCGCCGAGGCCATTAAGAAACGAGCCGACCAGAATATTGGAGACATCCATCAGCAGTTCGAGCTCTTCCAGCTCGACACTTTCTGCCGGAACCTGCATCAGTTTTTTCAGATCCGACACGCTGGAATCACTGAGCAGCACTAAAGCTTCACCTGCAATCCCCTCACCGCTGAATCCCTGGCATACCCCCGAAACCTGACTGTTGTCAGCCAGATCACGCAGCGCCATATGCAATTCGCTCACTTCAAAGATATTGACGTTAGGCAACGGTAGCTGGACAAACACATCGAAATGACGTGCCAGCGCATCGGCAGCGCGACCAATGGAAACGTTAGCCACTTCCATATAAATGTCACGGCGGCGTAAAACCGGCAGTTCGATGCTGATCGGCGTCACCAATCTCGGTTGAGTCGGCGGCTCAAGAATCTCGCGAATCACCGCATTAAGATCGGTTTGACTGATTGGCTTTTGGATAAAGGCTTTCGCCCCCAGCGCGATGACCCGTTCTCTGGCCTTGGGCTGAATATCACCGGAAACCACCACGACCGGCGTCGAGTCATTGTTTGACTGCATGGCTTCAAGCGTGCCAAAGCCGTCCAGCTCTGGCATGGTCAAATCAAGGAACATCAGCTGATAGGAATTTTGCTCCAGCAGCGCAAGCGCTTCCAGACCGTGAGTAGCAAAGGTGATATCGGCGTTTAAGGCGGCGGGCAGCGAGCGCGCCATCTGCTTTCTGGCCAGGGCCGAGTCATCACAAATGAGTATGGAATACGACATACAGTGACCGTCCGTGCTGATGTGGGTGTAACAGTGAGTGTATACCCATTTTTGCCCCGCAAGCCAGAATATTAGGCTTACTTATTGATAACTCGACTGTTCGCTCAAATTAGCGGCGGGATTAATCCGCCCCGCGTGCGGTTAATGTGCGAGCCGGGTAAGAGATCATCCGTGTTACGAAGCAGGGAATTCAGTACCCCGGCCACAGGGTCAGTACAATGATGCGCAGCACCACAGCAAACACCACCATCGCAATGCCCAGGCGATACCATTTATACTCTGCCACCGTCATCGGAATGCGCTTGTAAAACATCGTCACAACGCCTTTCCAGTCATGACTGCGCTTGCCGTACTGAGTAATCCCGGTCAGGACAAATACAATCCCGGCCACTAAAACGGCTTTTTCAATCCAAAACAGTGTGGTTTCCATACGTCCGCCCTTTCCTTACTATTTAGCGCTCAGTGTATTAGCTCAGTGTATTAGCTCAGTGTATTAACAATACAGCGCTGTGGCTGTAGAACTATAGTCGAACTTTATCTCCTCAGATCACTTATCCCTCAAACCTCGTCCACGACGCTATCCCCGCTTCAGATAAAGCTGTCTGAACAGACAAAAGAGTAAAAGTTAAACTGGAGAAATAGCAAAAGAGGCCGAAGCCTCTTTTTATCGAATCACACTATTTACGCCGTCGTTTACCGCGCACAGGGCCTGACTACGCTGAGATCTCCGGTGCTTTAGTCATGCTGTCGCGGTAGGTAAACCACAGGTAGGTGACCACAATCGAGAAGAACAGATAAGACAGCGCAAACACGATAGGTGATGTTATCAACTGAGCCGACATGCCCCAGGCAACACCAAGAATGGTCACACCGACTTTGGCCAGTAAGCCGCAAATCAGCAAAAACAGCGCAAGCTCCGGGAAACGGGTGCTACGAAACGCAAACCAGTAGCAGCTTCCTACCGCCAGGGCTGCCACTGACAGGCCGAGCATAAAAGAATGCAAATGATCAGCAGACGCTACGCCGGCTGACACCGATGTCATCATGATCACTAACAGCTTTATCATAGGATTACCTCTGCTTTAAAAGCACACTTTCAATAATGGAATCTCATTTTGTGCGCATTTTCGCTGATCTGATTTTTATTGCAAGTAGCCGTAAATCGCAAAAATGCGTACAAAGTTTAACCGCCCGAACTTTGTTAAAAGAGGGTTAAAATTTAATCGCCACTCAAGTAGTAATAGCAGCACCTGACAGGGCTAAGGTGAGTCTGAATGTGCGTTTTGATACAAACTTTTAACGGTTGTAAATTTTTGTTTCATTGCTGAAAATGTGACCACAACCAACTCTATTGCGCTGCGGTAACCTGAGATTGCGAAAATAAGGCAACACTTAAGCCGTTTCTAAACGGCATCAGCAAAACAGGGGCCGCAAACTGATTAAGACACAATTCCCCCATATCAGGACTCTCAGAGTCTGCGCAGTAACAAATGATTACAAAAAACCGGTACTCGGCAGGAAGGGCAAAAAATGCAAGAAAGGCGCTGTTTTTGACAGCGCCTTTCTTTATTAATGATGAAAAACCAGTTTATGAAGAGAGCTGGGGATGGAAAAAACCTAGTCGAATGCATCTCTTAAGCAGCATTGGAATAGGTCTCTCTCCCTTTATGTTTCATGCTACGTTTGAAGCTGCCTTTGCCCTTTTTCGCTTTCTCAACTCGCTGTCTGAATAACTGACTCGTCACGACGGCTTTCAGTGCGTTGTCTTTGATGGTGCCGCGTCCGAACTCGGTGTCTGCACACTGATGTCCGCGCACCGGTTTTGCTGAGTGGCTCATTGATACCTCCTTGGGTGACAAAATGATGAGCTATTTCGTCGTGTATTGTGCGCCTAATTTTCTTTGAGTCAATCATCTGCACTGCCATTCAAGCCGCTTTTTTTTGCATTTAATAGACACTCAATTGCACAAAAAGCGTACGAAGAGCAAAAAAAATGATAAAAACTGAAAAAGCGACGTCGTTGAGTGAAGATTCGATTGACAACCCCCGGGATTACTCTAGACTCGATAGCAGCTAGAAATGAAGTTCTTTGTATACACATTGTTTCGTTGGATTACTTGTAAGTCCCGTAGTGTCGTACGCATAGCAAGCTACTTTTCCACGCTATCCGCGCCAATGTCGGCGATATTTAAATTTTGATTTAGGATTTACACTATGTCTACTCCAGTTACTGGTACCGTTAAATGGTTCAACGAAACTAAAGGTTTTGGTTTTATCAAGCAAGAAAACGGTCCTGACGTTTTTGCTCACTTCAGCGCAATCCAAGGTGACGGTTTCCGCACTCTTGCTGAAGGTCAAAAAGTTGAGTTCGTAATCACTCAAGGCCAAAAAGGCCCACAAGCTGAAAGCATCAAAGTTCTGTAATTGAACTGACCAAATATATAGTAGCCAGCTCACAGAGCTGGCTATTTTCGTTTCTGGGACTCGTAAAATTTCTCCGGCTTCGTTTCTTACGTACCTGTTTTATCCGACATCAGTTTTATCTGACGTACGTTTTATCTGACGTAAGTTAAGTTCTTCGGCCTGAGCATTTTCTCTGACGTAAGCATTTTCATGGCACTTAAACCCACTATCTATAAATTCCGCCTTTCCCTGTCGGACATCAACCGTGATCACTACGATACTCTCAACCTCACTGTAGCGTTACACCCGTCTGAAACCAATGAGCGTATGATGGCCCGCGTGATGGCATTCTGTCTCAACGCTCACCCGGACTTACAGTTTACCAAAGGCATCTCAACCACCGCTGAACCGGACATTTGGCAAAAAGACCTGGCTGACCACAACCTGTTGTGGATTGAGCTAGGTGAGCCGGACGTAGAGCGTGTTAAAAAAGTGACACGTCAGAGTGCGGTAACCAAGGTATATACTTATCAGGTGAAATCTGACATCTGGTGGCAGCAGAACAAAGGTAAACTCAGTTACCATCAGGCTGAGATCGTGCGCTTCGATCCGGAAGTGATCAGCGCAATGGCGGCCGAACCAAAACGCACCATGGACTTGTCTGTGATGATCAGTGGTCACTCTTTGTTTGTCGAGGGTGACCTGGGCAGTCATGAACTGACCTTTGATGTGTTGCAGTCACTGCCTGAATAAGCGGCAGGAAAACCCCCTCTGCTCTTGGCGGATGGTATGCGGCAGCAAAAAGGCCCTTCACGGGCCTTTTGTTTATATGTTTTGGCTTGATGCGCTTTATGCCGTCAGCGTTGCGTGCGGGCCGAACATCTCATAGTGGATGCGCTCCGGATTAACCCCTAACTGACCCAGCTGCGCGACGATATTTTGCATAAACGCCACCGGGCCACACAGGTAGAAATCCCCCTCAGCCAACGGCAGTTCAACATCCGTCAATTGCATCTGGCCCTGACGTGATTCGCCCTGCTCGCCTTGCAGATACCAGATATGTTGCTGCCACTGTTGGGTAGCCACCAGCGTCGCGGTTTCATCAACAAAGGAGTGCTGGAACGGAGAATGACACGCATGCAGATACGTCACATCCTGTTTACCCTGTTGAGCCAAGGCCTGCAGCATCGCCTGCATCGGAGTCGCGCCGACACCTGCTGAGATCAGTACCACCGGACGCTCACGCTCGACATAATGGAAATCGCCCGCTGGTGCGTACAGGTTAACAATATCGCCTTCTTGCACCGCAGCATGAAGGTGATTCGACACCAGGCCCGCAAACTCGCTCTCAGCGCCTTCACGTTTCACCGAAATACGATAGTCTTGACCATTACTCGCCTGCGACAACGAATACTGGCGAATCTCTTTGTAGGCCGAACCAAGCGGCGTCACTTCAATACTGATGTACTGACCTGGCAGGTACTCCAGCACTGGCTGGCGATCTTGCGGCGTCAGGACAAAACTGGTGACCAGCTCGGATTCAATCCGCTTCTCACTGACCACAAACGGACGGGCATTCTGCCAGCCACCGGCCGCCTGTTTACGCTGCAGATACAGTTCACCTTCACGATCGATAAACACTTTGGCCAGGAACAAATAAGCATCGGTCCAGGCTTGCTCAACTTCAGCAGTAAACGCCTCCGGAGCCAGTTCACGCAGGGTCTCAATCAGGTGATGGCCGACAATTTGGTAATGATCCGGCTGGATATTGAAACTGGTGTGCTTGTGCGCAATGCGTTCTACCGCGCTGCTCAGGGCTTCCAGGCTGTCGATGTGTTTGGCATACGCTGCGATGGCTTCAAACAAAGCCACACTCTGACGGCCCGTCTTTTGGTGCGTCATGTTGAAAATATTCTGCAGCTCAGGATTATGGCTGAACATACGGTGATAAAAATGGCGGGTCAGAGCCGGGCCGGCGGATTCAAGCAGTGGAATGGTACTTTTTACAATCGCGATAGTATGGTCATTGAGCATAAAATGATGTTCCCCATTTTTTGAGATAATGTCAGGCGGGCTGACCACTGTAAATGTGTGGCCTGAGACCTGACGTCGATTCTTCTGTAACCGATATTGCAGGTTCAATGCCACTTTCTATCTCACTGAAAAACATAAATTTGATTGAAATGTCGCCACGATAAAAATGTCAAAATAACTCGTTTATTTCATGTCATTTTGACACTACAATATCAAAAAACACCATCGGACATGCTTATGCCGGATTTCTCCATTTCCACCCTGGTCGATATGACCATCGGACTCGCCAGCGGACTCAATGATGAAGACCGTTTTAACCGTCTGCTGGATGCGGTACGAAAAACCATTCAGTGCGATTGCGTAGCCCTGATGTCACTGCAAAAAGAGACCTTGATCCCTCTCGCGATGCAAGGTCTGACCCGCGACACCATGGGACGCCGTTTTCTGATTGCGGAGCATCCACGCCTGGAGCAAATCTGTCATTCATCGGCTCCGGTGCGCTTCAATGCCGATTGTCCGCTACCTGACCCGTTTGACGGCCTGCTGCTCGATCATGACGACGATCTGCCAATGCACTCCTGCATGGGGCTGCCTTTACGATTTGGTGACAGCCTGCTCGGTGTCCTGACGCTGGACAGCCTGACTCCCAATGCCTTTGAACGGATCCCTGAACGCAGCCTGGAAGTATTGTCGGCAATTGCGGCGTCTACCCTGAAAATGGCGCTGACCTTTTCCCAGCTTGAAGCTCAAGCCAAGCAGACTCAGCTGCGTCTTGAAGAGTTAAATGAAGAGGCCTGGGAACGAGACGGCAGCGAGCTGATTGGTCAAAGCAGCGCAATGCAGGCGATGAAAAGCGATTTGGATGTGGTTGCCCCCTCCCAGTTCAATATTCTTATCCATGGCGAAACCGGTGTCGGTAAAGAATTAGTGGCGCGGACCATCCATCACCAGTCAGCTCGCCGCCGCCAACCGCTGATCTATGTCAACTGTGCCGCCATTCCGGAAAACCTGGTCGAGAGTGAGTTGTTTGGCCATGTCAAAGGCGCCTTTACCGGTGCTGATCGTGATCGTATGGGTAAGTTCGCACTGGCGAACGGCGGAACGCTATTCCTCGATGAAATCGGCGAGCTGCCGCTGGCAGCGCAGAGCAAGATTCTGCGTGCGCTGCAAAATAATGAGATTCAGCCGGTGGGCATGGATAAGGTGCAAACCATTGATGTCCGTATTCTGGCGGCCACCAACCGCGATCTGAAACATGAAGTCGAGGCGGGCCGTTTTCGCGCCGACTTATATCACCGTCTGAGTGTGTATCCGATCTATGTGCCGCCGCTGCGTGAACGCAACGGCGACATCACGCTGCTCGCAGGCTACCTGCTGGAAATCGCCCGCCGCAAGCTCGGTATCGTGCAGTTGAAAATCCAGCAGGCGGCACTGCGTTACCTCATCGGCTATAACTGGCCCGGCAACGTGCGCGAATTGGAACATGTGATTAACCGCGCGGCGCTCAAAGCGCGGGCGCGTCATCCTCAGCAGCCGCTGGTGACCGTAAGCACTGAAGATATCGGACTACTCGAGGGCACAACGCATCCGCGCATTGAGACGAGTCCGGTGCAGGCAGAGCGAGAGCTTCCTCTCAATCAGGGGCTGCGCGAGGCCACCGATGAATTTCAGCGCCGCTTGATCAGTGAAGCACTGACTCAGGCAGACTTCAACTGGGCCAAAGCAGGACGTCAGCTACAAATGGACAGAGCCAACCTCACCCGGCTGGCAAAACGACTGGGCATAGAAGTCACCACAACCCACGACATCAAGCGCCAGTAACGTCTGGTGCCATTGGCCAGCAGCGCCAATGCCCACAAGCAGCAATGTGCAGAAACACCATTACGCAGATACAACAAGGGGGATAATCGCTTATCCCCCTTACGTTATTACACACAGCATACTGATTGTGCGAGAGCCGTTACCGCGTAAGAACGATGACTACGCTAAAAACGGTTACTGAACAGAACACACTTATTGAACTGACACAGGTTGTGGTTCGGACGGCGATGCCACATCAGCCTGCTGGCTAAAGGCCTGCTCATATTCATACATAAAATCGCGCCGAATCAGTTGCTCCAGATCGGTGGCCCGCTCAGTCGGACAGAAAATCATCACGTTGACCACCTGCTCGCCGGTCATGGTGGAGGTGATATCGATGTGCGGGTCAGCACTCGGCAGATCAACGCCGGCATGCTTTTCAATCATGGCATTATAGCGGCGTGCCACATCGATAAAGTGCGCAAAGTGCTCTTCAATCCGGGCATTAAGCGCCGGCAGCAGCGGATACAGATTGACGAAATCCGGCACCACAATACTGAAATTGTGGAATACATAGCGCTTCATGAAGTTGAGGTTTTTGACCGGAAAGGTAAAAAACATACTGTTCGGCAAGGTGGCGGTTTTACCGGTGTAATGATAACGCCCGTTCTGCAAATCGATCTCCTGAATCACAGTCGCCATCATGTTGTGTTCGATCACTTCCCCGCTCAGTTTGCCGACTTCAATCCAGTCGCCGATACGAAATGAGCGTGAACTGGCACGCTGGATTGAACCGGTGAAACACAAGATAATCTCTTTCGACGCCACCACAATCGCCACCGCAATTGCCGCAACGGAAAGCGCAAATTCACTGATTTCCGGTTGCCACAAGGCAAACAATATAAACAGGGTCGCCACAAAGGTCCCGTTTTTGGTGCTCGACATCCATTTACGCTGATGCTCGCTGAGAAAAGCACCATCGCCGCGGATGCGCGCCAACGCCACCCGACGCAGCAAAATCATCACCGCCAGAATAATGGCCGAGAATATCAATTTGTGTGTGAGCAGATATTCAACGATAACGTTAAGCTTCTCCATTCCCTAATCCTATCTTGTTACATGACTTGATGAGCAGCCCAACTTATCATCAGTGGGTGCCGGGCGTTAGCCCGAGCGTCCACTAAACCTGCGGCCTGATAATCGATTCGGACCCTAAAGTCCCGCCGCAGTGACTTTATGCAACCCGTCCATTATTAAGAGCAATAACCTGGCTGACAGCTCGCCAGAGTATACCCAATGGCCGCACAAGTGTCGGCTTGGTTACCCGGAATTATGCACTTTATCAAAACACGGCAAGCTTCATGCTCAATATTTATTCATAGCCGCTCACTTGCTCACCAGATCGGTTTGTGCCGCTGACACTGACCGGCAGCCAATAAAAACGCCGCGGCAAAAAGGCGCGGCGTGAGACCATTGATGAGGAAGGATTAAACGCGGTTGTCGCTCATAACCGTTCGTAACTCATAACCGTTCGTAACGGAAGCTAACTCTGATAACGCTGGGCGGTTTTCTGGGCCAGCTTAACCAGCACTTTAACCGCCTGCTCCATACCTTCGATGGTAATAAACTCATGAATCCCGTGGAAGTTATAACCGCCGGTAAACAGGTTCGGACACGGCAGGCCCATAAAGGAGAGACGCGCGCCATCGGTACCACCGCGAATCGGCTTGATCAGCGGCTCGACACCGCACTCCTCCATCGCAGCTTGCGCCAGTTCAATAATGTGCGGATGCGGCGCTATTTTCTCTTTCATGTTGGCATAGCAATCGTGAATGATAAGCTCCACCCGGCCTTTTTTCAG
The DNA here is from genome assembly GCF_019226825.1 of Vibrio ostreae. Classification (NCBI taxonomy): domain Bacteria; kingdom Pseudomonadati; phylum Pseudomonadota; class Gammaproteobacteria; order Vibrionales; family Vibrionaceae; genus Vibrio; species Vibrio ostreae. The sequence goes on along the minus strand of NZ_CP076642.1, from coordinate 1,293,333 downwards.
TTGGCTGTTGAGCGTACTCACGATGTCCTGCATGCACCGCTTACGAGCCTCCAGCCCTTCGCGTTCAAAATCACGCAACAGGTAATCGAGTTCTGACTTTGCGACCGCCATTTTGGCCGCGGCAAGGTGATAGAAGCCCTGATAGCCGTCGGTGTGCTCCGGCGTTTCCTGCTCCGGCATCATCAGGATAAAGCGTGCTGCAATCTGCATCGCATTTACCAGCTTGTTTTTCGCCGTGCCGGGATGAACGCAGACCCCGTGACAAATGACCGATGCAGTCGCAGCATGAAAGTTCTCATACTCCAGTTCGCCGACCGGGCCACCATCAACGGTATAGGCCCACTGCGCGCCAAACTTTTTGACATCAAAATGGTGCGCACCCCGGCCAATCTCCTCATCCGGGGTGAAAGCGACGCAGATGTCACCGTGCTCAATCTCCGGATGAGCAATTAGCACTGCTAACGCGGTGATGATCTCCGCGACTCCGGCCTTATCATCCGCACCGAGTAAGGTTTTTCCGTCTGTGGTGATGAGGTTAAAGCCGTGCAAATGGTGCAGTTCCGGATAGTGGATCGGCGACAACACTTCATCGCCGCGCCCGAGGGCAATATCGCCGCCCTGATAATTTTCCACAATTTGCGGCTTGATGTTCTTGCCTGACGCATCCGGCGCCGTATCCATATGGGCGATAAAGCCAATCGCCGGAACAGCATAATCCACATTCGATTTCAGCTTGGCCATCACGTAACCATGCTCATCGAGCGTCACCTCGCTCAAGCCCAGTTCCAGTAACTCATCGTGCAGCATCAGGGCAAATGCTTTTTGACCAGTGGAACTCGGGCAGTGATGGTTTTTTGGTTTAGATTGAGTGTCATAAGTCACATAGCGCAGAAAACGCCCGACCAGATTTTCCATAGCGAATCTCACTGTCTGTCAAAATACCGTTGAGTGGCAGCCCAACCGGAACCATGCGCTTATACCCGATAGAGTCAGAATGCGGCGCACCAGGTGCACTGGCGTGTGAATGGGTATATACGCAGTCAATTGCAATCCATAGTACGGATTCTGTCTGAGTAAGAGTTGCTATAAATCAGGTTTTGGTGGATTAAGTCCATACTATTGATATGGGGAAAGCGCATTTTGAGATAAAGAAAAGCTCAACTCACCGGCTCAAAAACAAAACGACCCCGCCAAATGACGGAGCCGTTGTCTTCAGCGCGGCTGGGCGCTTACCCACCGCAGAGAGCAGGCGTATCTGACAGCGTCGCTTACAGCGAAGTGGTAGTGGTCTCTTCAACCGGATCCGGCGTCGGTTCCGGTGCGATATACTCAAAATTCACCACACCCTCTTCACCTGCGGTCAGAGTCACCTCATGCACCTGGTCCGCTGGAGATGGCAGCGGCACTATATCCTGGCCGTCGTACTGAATGGAATCATCACCAGCACCGTTACAGGTAAAGGCGACGGTGTAGTCACCGGTTGGCAGGAAGCCAAACGAGTAGTTTAACGTCTCATCTAGCGCCGTCGAGGCATAAGGAGTCACTACGCCTTCCGGTACCGGATTCGTAGCATCGAACTCTGGATCGTTTTCATCAACCAGATCACCCAGCTCTGAGCCGGATACCAGACCTTGGTACAGGTACACATAACTGCTGGTTTCCGTACTGCACGTCTCGCCCTCATCCAGCAACGTCTGATCCACCGTGCCTGACAGACTGACCACATCACTGTTGCTCAGAATGCTGACGCCATGCGGTTTGAGAATATAGCCGTTCTGACTACCGCTGTTACCGCGCATTACCAGTGAAGAGCGCAGATCAAACTCAATCGTAAATGCCTGAGTCGCTTCATTACTGACGGTAAAGCTGCCTAAACGCAGTCGGTTACTTGGCTGTTTCAGATCCTGTGTGCCATCAGCGTCATCGACAAAGTTCACGTTAGACTCGCTGCTGATATGCAGAATCAGATTCTGATAGGTACCAACCGGGATTTCTTGATTGGTAATGATGAGCGCTGAGTTTGCGCCTTGATAATCCAGCAAATCAATTTGTTCGTAGTCTGCACTTGGATCATCCGGATTCACATCCAGAAAAATCGACTCACCGTTCTGCTGCACCAGCTCAACCTGAGTAAAACCAATCGTCACTGACGAGGCATAATCAACCGGAGCATCAGACACGGCAAAAGAGACTGTTGCGGTCTGGGTCGAACTATCGTCACCGCCACCACCACAGGCAGTCAATAAAAGAGCGGCACTGCTCAGTGCCATAAGAGGTAAAGTTTTCATGCTACACCCATTGCTTTGTTTTATCGTTTGTTGATATTCATCTCAATTATAGTTGAAGCAATATGTGATTGATGAAAACCGGGCAGATTCTGGCAAGCATCTTACATTATGAAAAAAATTAACAAGCCTCTGTCAAAACTGCGACCCAATACGTCGTTTAATCGGCGTATTGCCCCGTCTGTACAGGGGCAAACCCTCCCTGTCTTAGATTCAGCCGCGTCCTGTGACGCGGCTATTTTTTTCTCTCACAGTTCCAGTCGTCTGTTCTAAACAGTGCATCAGCTTAATGGCCTAACTCTGCGCCTTGGCTAAACACAACATTCGGCTGCTCATCGCCGGCGTTTCTATCGTGACTTTTTCGCCGTCAGATTCAAACTGCTGACCACTTAACAGATCAAGCAGAGCCTGCGGCCAGTTCAGGTCGATACTCTGGGGGCGGGCTGATTTGTTTATGATCACCACGCCGCGCTCACCGCGACTGAACACCAAGAGATCATCGTTAGCTTCCAGATGGACCATTGGCAGCCCATGCATTTGATTGTGAAAAGCAATTCTGGCCGCCATTTTTGGATCACACCAGGCGTGCTCCCAGCGCGGCGTGTCATCTTCCAGCAAAAAGCCGCTGGTATTCAAATCGGCGTAAATCAGCGGCACACCGCCATCACGGCCGAGGATGTAGCTGTAGGCCAGCGCTTCACGCTGCGGCGACATCACCAAGTCTGAAAACACATCGTTGTTGGGAATATCATGGGTGATGGCAAACGTAATCGCCCGCTCTTTCGACAGAGCCTCACCAAAACAGTAAGGATCAATGAGCGCGGTTAAGGAGCCTTGCTTCTGCAGCGCAGTGTAAATGGTCTGAAACAGCGGAAAATCGTATGCACCGAGAGAGGTTTCCTCCAGATAGGGTTGCAGGAACAAACGATATTCTTCATGGGTTGCCCCACCATCGGTAATGATTTCCCCAAAAATGTGCACGTCATGAGTGATATCTTCACTCCAGACCTTTTTCAGATGCTCAATGGTCATATGTTTGGCGGCATCAATCCGAAACCCCTTCACCCCGAGTTGCTTCATCGCCAGCAGATAGTTTCTCTGCTGCTCTACGACATGAGGATTGTCGCGCAAAGTCGGTAATCCCTGATCATGCGGCCCGCCGGTAATGCGGCCATTCTGTACCTGCCATTTGTCCTTCCAGTCGAGAATCCCGAACGCTTCAACAAAATCATCCTCTTCAAATAAAGGCTCGGACAGATCGCCGAATAGTCGCTGTTTCTGGTAGTAGCGCGGTTTTTTTCGATACGCCTTAATGTCCTGGCTGCTCGGGTATTGCAGATCGAGTCGTTGCTTCGACTCATTGGCCATATGGTTAAAGACCACATCGATATACACCAGGATGCCGAATGAGCTTAGTGTATTGATCATTAAAATAAAATCTTCGGTATTGCCTAACTGGTTATCGATCAGACGATAATCCTGTGGCTGATAGCGCTGCCACCAGGGCGTACCTGATTTAGTTTGATACGATTTCATCGGAGGTGAGACGAGTACCGCTTTGTAGCCAGACTGGCGAATAAGATCTGCCCGCTGAGTGACCAGGCCGTAGGGCCAGTCAAAGGCATGTAAAATGACATCGGTCGGTTGAACACTGTTCATGAGCCAAACTCCTTCTACTTTAGCAAGCGAAGAATACGAAATAAATAAGGCGGCTTGCTAACATTGACGCTGATTATAAATCGACCAAACATAGGTAAATCCCCCTTTGGAGAATAAATTACGGTTGAGAGTCAGGGCGTAGGACATCCATTTTGCTCCCCTTTGGTTAAAGTTTGACTCACTCCCAAGTTAGAAAACCATGCAAAAGCTATACTTAGTTGTTCAATATTTAGACAAACCTGGAGCCTGACATGCGCACTGTCCGAATTGATATCGTCTCCGACGTTGTCTGCCCCTGGTGCATTATCGGTTATAAGCGCCTGGAGGCGGCGCTGGCTATTCTGTCCGGACAAATCCGGGCGGAGATTCACTGGCACCCCTTTGAGCTCAATCCAACCCTGCCACAAGGCGGAGAAAATCTGCGTGAGCACCTGGCCCGTAAGTACGGCACATCGACCCAATCAAGCATCGCGGCGCGGGACACTTTGCTGCGCTTAGGTCAAGAAGTCGGTTTCACTTTCCGATTTTTTGATGACATGCGTATCTACAACACCCGCAAAGCCCACCAGCTATTACTTTGGGCGAATCAGCATCACAAACAGGCAGAATTGCAAATGGCGCTGTTTGACGCTTACTTTACCCGTGGTCAGGCAATGGATGATGAAGAGGTATTGCTGGACTTGGCTGAGCAGGTCGGCCTGGAGAGGGGGCAGTGCCGGCAGATCCTGCATGATGAGTCCTGGGCAAAGACGGTTGCCAATACCGAACAGCAGTGGCTGCAGGCCGGAATTCAGGCGGTACCGGCAATCATTCTCGATCAGCGTCATCTGATCTCCGGCGCGCAGACCACCGAAAATCTGCTTAGCGTATTGCAGGAAATCAGCAGCAAAGCGTCGACGCATTAAAGCAATGGTTTACCCTAAACGAATGGTTTACCCTAAACGAATGATTTGCCCTAAACGAATGCTTTGACACAAGTGAATGCTTTGACACAAGTGAATGGTTTGGCACAAACGAATAGTGTAAACATAACAAAAAGGCACCTGAATTCAGGTGCCTTTAAAACATGCTGCGAGATTTTAAGCGTACGCGAGCTATTTGTCTCTAGAGACCTGTTAGTCTCAAGAAAACAGTTAGTCTCAACACAACTGTTGCTCTCGAAAGAACGGTTGGTTTCAACAGAACAATTAGTGAATCGGCGCGTCACTTTTCGAGAAAAATTTACCGAAATACTGCTCGAGAACTTCCGGCGTCAGTTTGCCGTCTGCTTCCAGTTGTTTCAGTTCCTGTGCAATCGCTTTTTGCTCTTCCAGCGTTGGCAATGGGACTTCTTGTTCTTCGCCCGCTTCCTCAGCCATCAGCTCCAGTTCTTTTTCAAAATCGCTCATCGTGCTTACCTAATAAGATTTTAATTACTGAGCCAGAGTGTACCTAACTCGCCACTCTGATTCTAGAGCTTAAAACTGCCCACCATCTTATCCAGACGCGCAGACAATTGACTCAGATCGCGACTGGCCGCAGCCAACTCTTCCGCGGTTCCTGTGGTTACTTCATTAATCGCGTTGATCTCTTCAATATTCTGGTTAATGGTGTAAACCACGGTCGACTGCTCTTCGGTGGCGGTCGCTACTTGGGTATTACGATCCGAAATATCGTTAATCCGTTCAGAAATTGCCACCAGCACCTGCACCGCTTCATCGGAAGAAGCGACACTTTCCGATGTCAATGCTTTGCCTGCCGTCATCGCTGTTACTGCATTTTTGGCATCACTTTGCAGCTTGTCGATCATCTTCTGAATCTGCTCTGTCGATGAAGCGGTGCGACTGGCCAGGTTACGGACTTCATCGGCAACCACAGCAAAACCACGTCCCTGTTCACCGGCACGCGCGGCTTCAATCGCGGCATTCAGCGCCAGCAGGTTGGTCTGCTCGGAAACGTCACGAATCACATCCAGAATCGAGCCGATCTGCTGCGTCGTCGCCGCCAGTTCTTCTACCACCCGACCAGTCTGTTCAATATCGGTTGCAAGGCGATTGATGGAATCTTTCGAGCGAGCCACCACACCTCGTCCTTCCCGGGTGTTATCCGATGCCTGGCTGGCGGTATCGGCAGCAGTCGCAGCGTTAGAGGCGATCTCTGCAATCGTCGCGCCCATCTGGTTGATGGCAGCAACCACCTGAATGGTCTGATCACGCTGCATTTGACTGTTATCATGCGTCGTGCTTGCCTTGTCAGAGACCGTCTGCGCGGCTTGTTGCAGCGAACTGCTGGTCGACGCCACTTCCTTAATCGAGTGATGAATCTTATCAATAAAGCCATTAAAACCGGCAGATAGCTGAGCGATTTCGTCATTGCCGTCAACGATGATACGCTGGGAAAGATCGCCATCCCCCTGGCCGAGTTCACTAAAACGCTGCGCCAGTTGGCGAATCGGATTGACGATACTGTTGGCGAGCACAAAACCCAGGCCAATAAACAGCGCAGCCACCCCGAAGGTGATCAGCAGCATGCGATGAGTCATCTGGTCGAGTTCAGCAAACACTTCCTCAACCGGTACATTACCCACCACAAACCAGTCCATCGACGGGATATACAGGCTGGCAACAAATACCGGCTGACCCTGATAGTCAGCATGAATCAGATTAAAACCGGATTGATTAAGCAATGCATCCGCCTGTGCACCGTATAAAGATCGCAGCGTGGCATTGGCCTGCTGTTTTTGACGATGAATCTGTACTTTGCCTTTGGCATCCGCCAGGAACACAAAGCCGGTTTGCTCAATCTGGAAACTGTTGAGCAGCTTTACCATGTCATCCATCGATTTAGACAGGCCGGACAAACTGTTGCTGGAAAGGTCCTGATAGTTGGCGAACATCTTCACTTCACCGGTCGACGGCTCCTGGAACATGCTAACCATGGTAGCCTGGCCTGACGAGGTAAAGTTAAAGAACCAGCCATCCTGATCACGGGTCAGCTGACGCAGAAAGCCGTTCTGATTCCAGTAATAAGCGGTGTCGCGGTTCGCCACCGATGCATCGTTAAGCTGGTACTGTCCGACGACATTGTTGAGCTGTTTAACCAGACGAGCTTCACTGCCTGGCTCGCGATCGGTTGAGACGATCGCCTGCTTGATGTACTCATTTTGCGCCAATTGTTTCGCCGCTTGCAGTAACGTACTCACTTCACGATCAATCTGCTCGCCGATTTGTGCCAGCATAGTCGGTAACTCAACATCCACCAGCTGATGCTGCAAGGCCGCTCGAGACTGACGCTGCGCAATAACCCCCATAATGATGGTGGATGCCAGTACGGCAAAGGTTATCCCTAACACCACTTTCTGTTTAATCGTTATATTATTGAATTTTAACATTTTCCTCGCCTTAAATGGCTTAAGCTGACTTGGGCGCGCTATTACCTTAGTTATGTAGCATTACCTTGATGGCGTCACTGGACCCTGGTAAATACTGGACCCTGGTAAAACGCTAGACCTTGGTAAAAACGCGAGATCTTAGTAAACACATTACCCGTGATGAATTATCGGCCAATCTGATTAAGACTTGAGATTCAACTCTTATTTTTATGAAAACAAATGAATCATATATCAAAATTGAATCATAAGTGAGATTTGTGCCAAGTAATTTGAGTCTAGTGGATTTCAGATACCCTGCCATAACCGAGGTGAAGAAAGAGCGGGGGTTCAGCCCATGATTGGCCTTTAAGCTGAGCCCCAATTTGTCTAACAATTGGCCGTTTAGAGAGCGACTCAAAAAATCGTTGGAACTTTTTGTTACAAATCCGGTACTAACTGCCGAATGTAGGCAGAGATTAAAAGCTCGAAGGAGAGTTGAGTTACATGCAGTCACACACTTTTCAAACATTACAGAATTATCTGAATCAACAGGTTATCGGTCAGCAATCCCTGGTTGAGCAACTGCTGGTCGCACTCTTGGCTGATGGGCATATCCTGGTTGAAGGTCCGCCGGGCCTGGCAAAAACCAGGGCGGTAAAATCCCTGGCAGACTGCATTGAAGGCGATTTTCACCGCATTCAGTTCACGCCCGATCTGCTGCCTGCCGATCTAACCGGGACGGATATTTATCGTCCTGAAACCGGTGAATTCACCTTTCAGGCCGGGCCGATTTTCAATTCGCTGATCCTGGCGGATGAAATCAACCGCGCACCGGCCAAAGTTCAGGCCGCGATGTTGGAAGCCATGGCAGAAAAACAAATCACCGCCGGACGCCAGACCTACCGCCTGCCGGAACTGTTTCTGGTGATGGCGACGCAAAACCCGATTGAACAGGAAGGCACGTATCCGCTGCCGGAAGCGCAACTGGACCGTTTTCTGCTTCACCTGGATGTCGACTATCCGGATGCCGAGCATGAACTGGCGATTCTGCGTCTTAACCGCGGCGAAGCGAAAGGCACCGCCGAAGTAACGCCACCGGTTATCACTCAGGAGCAGATTTTCGCTGCCCGCCAGGAAGTACTCAATATTCATATGGCGGAGTCGATTGAGCATTACCTGATTCGTCTGGTCATGGCGACCCGTAACCCCGCACAATACGACGCGCAACTGGCGCAATGGATTGAACTGGGTGTCAGCCCGCGTGCCACCATAGCACTGGATCGCTGTGCGCGCGCGCATGCCTGGTTACAGGGCCGGGATTTTGTCAGCCCGGAAGATGTCCAGAGCATGGTCTTTCCGGTACTGCGCCACCGCCTGCTGCTGACGTATCAGGCCCAGGCCGAAGGCGTTCAACCTAATCAGGTGATTGCCCACCTGTTATCTCTGGTAGGCAGCGCGTAGGACATCAGCATGGCAACACATCAGCCTCACCTGCTGCCCGAACATGCCAACGGTGTGACCCTGTGTCTGGAAGAGCTGCTGCCCTACCAGCAACAAACGGTGAAATGGCTGCCTCCGGCGCGCAGCCTGTGGTCACATATGGCCGGCCAGCACCAGGGCCGCCGTCTGGGACGCGGCATGGACTTTGCCGAAGTGCGTCAGTATCAACCGGGCGACGACATCCGTACGATCGACTGGCGGGTCACGGCGCGCACCGGAAAACCGCATACCAAGCTGTTCACCGAAGAGCAGGAAAAGCCGGTCATCCTCTATATCGATCTGAGCCCATCGATGCAGTTTGGCTCACGCCTGATGCTCAAATCGGTTCAGGCCGCACACTTTGCCAGCCTGCTGAGCTGGCTGTCGGTGGCGCAAAAAGATCGTATCGGTGCCGTCATCGACCTCGGCCATGAGCAACTGGAAATCAAGCCGACCAGTCGCCGCAAAGGGCCATTGCAGTTAATGGCAAGTCTGGTTGACGCCCAGCAACGCGCGCTGGCCCAGGCCCAAAGCGCTCCCCCTGCCATGCATAGCGCGATGCAAACTCTCAACCGGATGTGCCCGAAAGGCAGCGAGGTCATTATGATCAGCGACTTTGTCCGTTTTGACGATTCATTGCGCCCGCTGTTCAGTCAACTCAACCGCCATAACCGTGTGCGCCTGGTGCATATTTTTGACCCGCTGGAGCAGGGCCACACCGCTTTTCGTGGCGTTGAGCGGGTCAGCGATCACCAACAGACGCGCTGGCTCAACTTTTCCGCAAATAGTACCCGGAATGGGATCAAAAAAGCCTTTGAATCTCAAAAAGAAAAACTAAAATCACTCTGCCAGTCTCTGGCGATAGATTATCGTTCACTCTCCTGTGAGCGTCCTTTGCTACAACAATTGTCCGGATAACTTAAAACTATGAAGCAAACACCTTCGACGCCGCTTGAATTAAACGCGCTGCATCTCCCTTCAGAGCCTTCCTGGTGGCCTTTAGCCTGGGGATGGTGGGCACTCGCAGCCGGCCTGTTATGCGTCGTTGTATTTTCCCTGCTGATGGTACGCTGGAAGCGAAAACGTATCGCGCCGCAAAAAACCGCGCTACGTCTGCTCAATCCGCACCTGAGCAATACGCCCTCTTCGGCGATTGAACTGCTCAGACAAGCGGCGCTTTGTTATTTTCCGCGTGACCAGATTGCTCATCTGACGGGCAAAGAGTGGTACAACTTTCTGGACGAACAACTCGGCCGTCCGCTGTTTGTACCGAATGAAACCGTGTGGCAGCAAGCCTTATACCAGAAACAACCTGTAGCGGATGCCAAAGCACTCGTTGCGGACTGTTACGTTTGGGTTCAGGACGCTTTGCCACCAAAAAAACGGAGACCTTCGAGCGTTGGCAAACATTGAGTTCGTTTTCTGGTGGCTGTTTGTTCTGCTGCCCCTGCCGCTGCTGATCTATCGCTTCTCACCAGCGATAAAACAACAAGCGGCGATACATCTGCCCTACCTTCCCGCGCAAACGGTCAGCGCTAAACCTCGTCATTGGTGGATCAAAGCCCTTGCCGTTGCTATCTGGATTTGCCTGCTCACCGCGGCAGCCCGCCCGGTCTGGTATGGCGACCCGGTGACGACTTCACCCAAACACCGCGATCTGATGCTGGTGGTCGACCTCTCTTATTCGATGAGCCAGGAAGATATGAAATCCGGTGACCAGTTCATTGATCGTTTAAGTGCGGTCAAGCAGGTGTTGTCGGACTTCATTCGTAAACGGGAAGGTGACCGTCTGGGGCTTATCTTGTTTGCAGATCATGCCTACCTGCAAACCCCATTAACACTGGATCGCAACACCATCTCAGAGCAGTTGAACCGCGCCGTGTTGCGCCTGATCGGTACCAAAACCGCCATTGGTGAAGGGATTGGTCTGGCGACCAAAACCTTTATTGACGGCGATGCGCCGCAGCGCGTGATGATTTTGCTCAGTGACGGCAGTAACACCTCCGGAGTGATGGATCCGATGGAAGCGGCCACCATTGCCAAGAAATACCACACCACGATTTACACCGTCGGAGTGGGTGCGGGCGAAATGATGGTTAAAGACTTCTTTATGAGCCGTAAGGTCAATACGGCGCAGGATCTGGACGAAAAGACGCTCAAAGCGATTGCAGATACCACCGGCGGACGCTATTTCCGCGCCCGTAACCAACAGGATCTGCAGACTATCTACGACACCATCAATCAGCTGGAGCCCATCACCAATGCGACCCAAACCTGGCGCCCGCAAACCGAATGGTTTGCTTATCCGCTCGCGCTGGCGCTGCTGCTTTCTCTGGTGGTGATTATTGTGAGGAGAAACCATGTCTGATTTTATTTTCCTCTCGCCATGGTGGCTGACTGCCCTGGTGCCACTCGCTCTTTTACTCGGCTGGCTGGCACGCAGAGCGCGTCATCAAAGCCTGATAGCGCCGCATCTGGCGGCCGCTCTCGGCTTATCGGGCGACAATAAGCAGCGCCGCGCGCTGACCCTTATTGCCATATGCTGGCTGGTCGCTGTACTGGCCCTGGCAGGCCCGAGTTTTGAAAAGCAAGCAAGGCCAAGCTACTCGGCCAGCAACGCACGCGTGGTAGTGATGGATATGTCGTTGTCGATGCATGCCACCGATATCAAACCCAATCGCCTGGCACAGGCACGCTATAAAGTGCTGGATCTGCTCAAAGGATGGCAGGAAGGCAGCACCGCCTTAATCGCATATAGCGGCGATGCCTATACGGTCAGCCCGTTGACCAGTGACAGTGCGACCATAGCGAATCTGATCCCGAGCCTGTCGCCGGAAATCATGCCCTACCCCGGAGCGAATGCCGCCAGCGGAGTCGAGCAGGCGATCACCATGCTCAACAATGCCGGGCTGCGTCGGGGCGATATCATCGTCCTGGCTGATGATCTCGACAATCAGGAAAGTCAGGCGATCGAAATATTGCTGCAGGGGACTCACTACCGGCTGATGATCCTTGGCCTTGGCACCCGTGACGGCGCACCGATTACTCTGCCGGACGGCTCGCTGCTCAAAACTGACGCCGGGCAGACCGTGGTCGCGAAAACCGACTTTAGTACGATGCAATCGCTGGCTACGCAGCTGGACGGTATCTTTACCCCGTACCGTGCCGACGGCTCCGATGTCGAACGCCTGCTGGCGGCCACGCAAAATGAACGTCCGCTGACCGGCAAGAAAAACAGCCAAACCGTGAGTGACCATGTCAATAACGGTTACTGGCTGGTCCTGCTGCTGCTTTGCCCGGCTTTACTGTTATTCCGACGTGGTTTTATCTTTGTACTGTTACTTTCAACCGGCCTGACGATGCCACCACAACGTGCCGAGGCATCCCCCCTGGCTCAACGCAGACCAGCAGGCTATGCAGTCCTATCAGCAAAAGGATTTCGCAGCCGCCGCCGAGCAGTTCTCAGACCCCGAATGGCAAGGGATCGCTCGCTATCAGGCCAAAGACTACCAAGGTGCGATTAATGCTCTGTCACAGCTGGCACAGCCTTCGCCGCAGGCACAATACAACCTTGCCAACGCCTACGCGCAGGCTGGTCAGTTAGACAAAGCCAAGCAGCTCTACCAACAGGTTCTGCAGGCTGAACCAGACAACAGCGACGCAAAGCATAACCTGCAGGTCGTCGAGCAGGCGCTGAAGCAACAGCAACAGCAACAGCAACAGCAACCAAAGTCTGGCTCTGACGCGGATAAGTCACAACCGAATCAGCACAACAGCGCCGATAAGTCGCCATCAGGAAACTCAGGATCGCACTCGGGGTCAGATAAGCAGCCAAACGCCGGACAGAACCCCGACACCGCTGAGCAACCTGATCAAACATCCGCTTCTCAGCCGTCGTCGAACAATCCTGCGTCTGCCCAAGAGCAAAATAAACCGAACCAGCCTGAGTCGTCACCAGACAATCCGGGCGCTCAAACCGATCAAAAAGAGCAGGCTCACTCAGGCTCTGCCACCAGTCAGCAACAGAGCGATAAGCAATCATCCGCTAAGCAATCATCCGCTAAGCAGTCAGCCGAACAGCCATCCACGGCCCGGCCACAAGCTCAGCAGGCACAGGCGAGTCAGGCAAAAGCGGACGATTCAGATAACCGGGCAGCGTCTGCAACTCAGGCCACCACGCAGCCGATCGATCCTGAATTACGTAAGCTCGAGCAAGTCGAAAGCGCCCGCGATCCCAGCCAGCTATTGCGCGCCCAACTTTATTTTCAGGCACAAGACAGAGAGCCTCCACAAACTCAAGGTAAGAAGTGGTGATCATGAAATTATTATTCCGCCGTCTTTCATTCGTCCGTCACCTAATCACCGGGCTGACGGTGCTATTTTTTTGCATGTTCAGCCTGAGCGCCAGTGCGGCTTTCTACGCCAGCGTCAGTAAGAATAAGGTGGCCAAAAATGAAGTCTTTCAGCTTAAAGTGGTCAGTGAGGACAAAGCGTCGTCAGACGATATCGACTTCAGCCCGTTAGACAAAGATTTCTTTATGAGCCGTCCCAGCTTTGGCTCATCCATTAACATTATCAACGGTACCCGCACCAATCGCAGTGAGTGGACCGTCTCACTGGCAGCCAATCAGATCGGCACAGTGACGATTCCGAGCTTTGAGCTGAACGGAGAAAAAACTCAGCCGATTACGATTCAGGTGACCAATGATGAAACGGCTCCGGGCAGCGATGATCTGGTCGAAGTACGGAGTCAGTTATCACGCTCGACTTTATATCCGAATGAGAGCGCGCTGCTCAAAGCCCGCTTGATCATCAAAGCCGACCCGCGCCGTTTGCAGGATCCCCAGATAGCGCCGCCAAAGGTGGATGGCATGGAACTCAAAGCGGCTGGAGAACCAAACCAGTATCAGACGGTGATGGATGGGATTGAAGTCACGGTCGTCGATCAGAACTTTCGCATCACCGCGACCAAAGCGGGTAAGTTTACCCTCTCCGAGCCGAGCCTGACCGGCACCCTGGTGTATGGCAGCAGCTTTAATGGCTCAACCCGCATCATTCCGCTCAACACTACGCCGAAAACCTACACCATCACGGTTGAGCCTAAGCCTGACAACTACCAGGGCAACTGGCTGCCCACCAGCTTGCTGACGCTGAAAGAGCGCTGGCTGGACAGCAATAGTCAGCCGATTGAAAGCAGCCGCTATGTCACTAAAGTCGGTGATTCTATTAGCCGTGAAATCACTGTGCAGGTGACAGGTCTGTCACCGGAGCAGCTGCCGGATCTGAAACTCAACTATCCCGATTCAGTGCGCGTGTATGACGAAAAGCCGGTCTTCGATACCCTAGATAACGGCGATGTCACCATGACGGTAAAGCAGGTTCTCATCCCGCGCCAAAGCGGCGAAGTGACCCTGCCCGCCGTCGCGGTTAACTGGTGGGATACGGTACGCAAGCAGCAACAGACAACTACAGGAGCAGGCCTGACCCTGACCGTAAAACCAGGTGATAACCCGGCGGTGGTCGGCGCGACACCAACTCCGGCCCCCACTGCTCCTGCCGAGGTTCAAACCGTCACGATAAAAGATCCCGGTTACTGGCCTTATCTGACCGCCCTGTTTGCACTGCTCTGGATAGTCTGCTTTGTGATGCTGGTATGGAAGATGCGCAAACCGGGCAAGCCAGCACCAGAGGCGCCAACCGGTACGGCTTCCTCAAACTACCAACAACTGCAACAGGCGCTGCAGGGCAACGATGGCATTGCTCTCAGTCATGCGCTCAAACGCTGGCAAGCTGAGGTGGTCACAACCGATCAGGAACAAGCGCAGTTGCAACTGGCACTGAGCGAACTCAACCAGGCACTGTACTCTGCTAATCCTGGCTCATATAGTAGCCGCGAGCTGGCGCAGTTAACCAAACGGATAGAACAGCAGCAGAACAAACGCAAAAAACAGGTCAAAGATCCGTTAGCAACGCTGTGAACGTGATCTGACGCTTAACGATTCCCCGTCAGCTCGTCTACGCTGACGGGAGAATCGATTTCGGAGCGTATTATGACCCAGTTAACCACTAAATCCTCTCTTATCCTTGGCCTGTGTCTGCTACTAGGCCCTGCCACCCTCGGCTACTATGTGCAGCAATCGGCGGTTAAGTTTAAAGAATATGAACGGGTCGTCACCGTGAAAGGCCTTTCAGAGCGTGAAGTCGCAGCGGATACCGTGATTTGGCCGATTCAGTTTACTCTGGCAGATAACGACTTACCCAGCCTGTTCACCACGCTTGATCTGCAGACCCAGCAAGTGATGCAGTTTCTGGCCCGCCAGGGCATCAGCGCCGATGCGGTATCACTATCCTCTCCTGCGGTGATCGACAAAAAAGCTCAGCAGTACGGCGGAGATTCTCCGGTTGAATTGCGTTATCTCGCGACCCAGTCGCTGACGGTGTACAGCCCGAATGTTGAACTGGTGCGCCAGGCCATCAGCCAGATTGGTGAACTGGGTAAAGAAGGCATCGTGTTTAACGCAGCCAACTACAATAGCCAGATTGAATATCTGTTCTCAGGACTTAACGAGATCAAGCCGGAAATGGTCGAAGAAGCGACGCTACAGGCTCGGCAGGTTGCCGAAAAGTTTGCCAAAGATTCGCAAAGTACCCTGGGCAAAATCAAACGCGCGACGCAGGGGCAATTTTCCATTTCTGACCGGGATAACAACACGCCTCATATCAAGAAAGTGCGCGTTGTATCGACCATCGAGTATTTTTTGTCTGATTGAACCCGCAATAGACCAGCTGAAATAACCAATTGAGTGCTGCTGGTCTCACATTTTGATTGGCCAGCCGCAATCCGCACTGGCACTGAACGTAAAACTGCCCGCATAATAGAGTCCTCATTTGCCTTGGTTTACCCACTGTTCCGCTGGAATAGCCGTTACTCACGAACTCGTTATGCGAAAAAACAGCACCCTGTCTGTGACCTTATTGTCATTGCTGCCGACTCTATTCAGTGCCGCCACCTCTGCGGACGGGCGCTTTGCACCGGTTGCAGCGCTGAAAGCCGATCTGGTGCAGGTCGATAAATCCAAACGCCGTATGTACCTGCTCGAGCAAGGACGGGTGATTCGTGAATTTCGGATCGCACTGGGAAAATCCCCTAAAGGTCACAAAGTTCAGGAAGGCGACCAACGCACGCCGGAAGGACGTTACTATCTCGACTATGTCAGCGAGCAGTCCGGCTTCTACCGTTCGATGAACATCAGCTACCCCAACCAACAGGATCTCAGACGCGCCGAGTCAATGGGCGTCAACCCCGGCGGCGCCATTAAGATTCACGGCCTCAAACAAGGATTCGACGGCCGTCCCGAATACATCCAGAGTTTCGACTGGACCAATGGTTGTATCGCTCTCACCAATCGGGAAATGGATGAATTCCTCAGTTTAGTGGACAGCGGCACACCTATCGATATCGAGTGGTAGCCCCTATGCTGAAGGAAGATGACGAAACCCTGACGGCTACCGCTGATCTGCAGTGACCTGGTTAAAGCCTAATCACCCACTCTCAAAGCGTGACGATAAAAAGTAAAATGCCCGGTTACCCGGGCATTTTTTCTGTCGGTGTTTTTGGCAACATTACTGCTGGAACGGATAAATCGAGCCCAGCCCCATAATTTGGGTCAGCTCATCGAGTGCCGTACGGTTTTCTGTCAGCAATTGCGGGTCAGCAAGGTCCGCTTCAGTCAGTCGGTCACGATAATGTTTACCCACCCAGTGAGTCAGTGACTGATACAACGCATCATTCATCACTGCGCGTTGATTTGTTGCCTGTAATTCTTGTTCGGTCAACACAACTCGTAAACGCAGACACGCCGGACCACCACCGTTACACATACTCTCACGCAAATCAAAGACCCGGATGTCACGGATAGGCCCGCCACTGGTAACCAGCTCATTGAGATACATCCATACCCGTTCGTTATTGCGCGACTCCTGTGGCACCACTATCATCATGCTGCCATCCGGCTTGGTCAGTAACTGGCTGTTAAACAGATAAGTATGCACCGCGTCTTGTACCGACACCTTGCTGGTCGGCACTTCAATCGGGGTAAACTCAGCGCCAACCCGAGCCAGCTTGCGCTCAATTTCAGCAAACGCCGCAACCTGGTGATGAAACGCTTCCTGATGGTGGAACAGCACCGGGCCATTGCTTACCGCTATCACATCATTATGGAACACGCCCTGGTCAATGACCGCCGGATTCTGCTGCAGAAACACGGTATTGTCGTCATTGAGCTGATGCAGCCGGGCTACCGCTTCACTGGCTTCGCGGGTTTGGCGCGCCGGGTATTTTTGTGGCTCGATCTCACCGCCAAACGCCTGACGGCCATAAACAAAAACTTCAACGCCGGCGTCACCGTAACTGGCACACAACCGGTTATGGTTGGCCGCGCCTTCATCACCCATGATCGCCTGTTGCGGCAGAGCATCATGATGGGAAAAATGGCGATCATCGCGGAAAATGGCCTGCAGAGCACGTCCTGTGGTGCCATCTTCAATCGAACGATGAAACTTGTTATTCAGATTCGCTACGGTGAAGTGCACTTTGTGATCGGCAGTATCAGCAGAGGGAGAGACAGTTGCCGCGTTCGCAACCCACATGGAAGAAGCCGAACTGACGTTAGCCAGCAGGCGCGGCGCTTTTTTAGCCGCTTGCGCGATAACCTGGGCATCGGTACCACTGAATCCGAGCTTACGCAATGTGTGCACACATGGCCGCTCCTGCGGCGGCAGAACGCCTTGCTTGAAGCCCATATCCGCCAGAGTTTTCATTTTCTCCAGGCCTTGCAGTGCAGCCAGTTTCGGATTGGCCACCGCGTTCTTGTTGGATGTGGACGCAACATTACCAAACGAAAGCCCGGCATAGTTATGGGTCAGCCCTACCAGACCATCAAAGTTTGCTTCATAAGCGGTCACATCTGGCTGCTGATTGGCGGCCATTTCTGACACCGAATGGGATGACACTGTATGTTGTGACATAGTCTACTGCTCCTTATCACCTGTACCTTCTCGCGGCCCGTCTTGACTACGCGTGCCAGGTATTTATTAATCGTAGTCGGTACTGACTAATCGTATATGTGGGGTACACATCGTTTTGGATAAATTGGCTTGAACACGGCCATCTGGTCTCACCGAAAGTCCAATCACATCAAATCTATTCATGGTCCGGTCAGCCCAGACCATGATGTTTTTCCCGTGCAAATAACGGCGCAATTCTGACCACCTCACCCGCGGTGACATTGAGCGCGTCAGCCTGCTCGGCGGTCAGTAAAATTTCGTCGCGGGTGTAGGGCTGATTGGCGACAATGGCACGATAATGCTGGTAACTCTGGTTACCAATCAGCAATGGCGTTACGCCCTCTTCTGCGTCGTCAACGACCGCGACGCGGCGCGTTTCATGGTCACGCACAATACGCAGATCTTTGGTATAAGCCTCCAGAGTCGGGCCCGCATCGAAAATATCGATATACCCTTCATAACGCATGCCTTCGCTTTCCAGAATTTTTCGCGCCGGCAGCGTGTTCTCATGCACTTCAGCGATAACCGCTTTTGCCTCATCGGTGAGGAAATCGACGTAGAACGGGTGCTTTGGCATCAGTTCAGCAATAAACGCTTTCTGACCAATACCGGTCAGGTAATCTGCCTCGCTGAAATCAATCGCAAAGAAATGGCGGCCTAAGCTTTCCCAGAACGGAGAGTGACCATTTTCATCCGAGACGCCGCGCATTTCCGCGATCAGTTTGTCAGCAAACTTGTCTTCAAAGGTGGCCATAAATAGCATGCGCGATTTGGAAAGCAGATGGCCATTCTTACCCTGACGATAATCCGGGTCGAGGAACAAGGTGCAAAGCTCACTGTTCCCAGTATGGTCGTTGCTGAGGAACAGGGTCGGCATCTGGGTGTAAACATTCAGTTCTTTCGATGCATGAACCAGCGTACCAACCCGAAAATCGTACCAGGCTTCTGTCAGTCCAATCGCCACCTCGATGCCACTGATCCCGACCACCTGTTTAGTGACACTATCTTCCAGCACAAACAGATAACCCTGCTCGTGCAGCGGCGCACTGCCTTCCCAGGTCGCGATCATGCGCTCAATACGATCGCTGATGCGCTGTTCATTATTAGGCAATGAAGTAAAGCCTATCCCGGTTTTGGTCGCGAGATGGAGCAGCGCCTGTTTATCATCCCTGTTGATCGGACGAATCACCATCATAGTTTTCATTCCTTGTCATGGTGTTGAAAGAGAGAAGATTACAGTGGCAAAAACCACACTGACTGGCCCTGTTGCAGGCCGGCTTCTTCACACTTTCCTTGTTCTAAAATCAGTTTCTTGCCGGCAAAATGCGCAGGTACTATGGTGGCGCAGAAGCCATCCGGGCGCATAAAACCTATTAAAAACGGTTTGGCTGTCGCCAGTCCATCTGTTGCACCAGCCACACAGGCATGTTGCTTACCATGCCAGATAGACAAGGTATCGCGCCGCGCCGTCATGATGGCGCCGGCATCGAAGATCTCGACGTATTTGTCGGCTTCAAATCCCTCGTCATTCAGCAGGCTGAATTGCAACTGCGCGTCGCCGTGCACCTGACCCAGCGCCTGCTGCGCCTCTTTGGCCAGCAAGGGCACATAAAGAGGATGATGAGGCATCAGCTCCGCAATAAAAGTCTTGTCCCGCGTGCCGTTGTAGTATTCGACCTGGTTGTAATCCATGCCAAAAAATTTACGGCCGACGTGTTCCCAAAAAGGAGCCCGACCCTCAGCATCTGCGACACCCGGCATCACCGCCAGCCATTGATCCGAAAAGCGCATAGGAAATGCACTCATGAACAGCAACCGACCCAGCGTGACCAGTGCAGCATAAGGCGTGTCACGCAAAGACGGATCTACATAAAATGAACAGAGTTGGGAGTGGTCACTCAAGTCATGATTCAACGTCAGAGCCTGAATCCGGCTGTGGACGTTCAGCGCGCGGGAAGAGTGAATCAGCACATCTTTGCGCAGTGCATAAAAGGGTTCCTGGCACCCGGCCAGTGCATTGATAGCACCAGTCCCCATTAAGCGACCGCTACGAGCATCTTCCAGCACGAAGAAATAAGCCTGATCTCCCGGAGCTTCAACGTCCTCGGAAAAAGAGGTCAGTGAGCGTTCAATCTTCTGAGTCAGATGGGTATGTGTAGCCGGCAGGGTGCACACCATTGGGCCACTGTCCTGGGCCAGACGTTCAATATCACTCAAATCGCTGAGTTGAGCGGGACGAAATAAATACATGTCATATCCTTATCTATGCAGGTAAACCCTGCCCAATCACTCCGGATCGGTCTTCATAGCCTGATCGTTGATTTCCAATACTGTCAGGAGCGGATTTCAATTAATCTTTTGAGACTAAGGTTAAAATCGAATAGTTAATCAAAACTAAAGCGCCTTAATGAAAATTCATGCATGAAAAATCACTATTTAAATTAAATCTATTCCACTTATTCCATAAAAATAATCTCAATCTTGGCAGCTATAGTAAAATTAAACCTGATTAGATATCAACAAATTAAATACACCAGAAACATAATTACAACAAAAACAAATGAGAAAAAAATAGACAAGCAACTGTTTAATAAAGATTTATTTTGTTTTATGTTTTTCTTTACTCTCTAAAACCGGAGATAACTCTTGCATGATTTATCACAAATCTGACAAAGATATTTTATTTATAAAATCTGCATAAAAATATTATCAAATGGCCGAATTAATTTATTTATGCCATTAATAAATAATGCGTAAGGAAGGAAGTTTTAGTCTGACTTCGTGTGTAACGCTGATCCGCACAGCCGTAAATTACGGATAAAAAAACACCAGAGTTTTTCTGGTGTTGGTATTCAGCCGACTTTAGCTTGAGCGGCATCAGACGCTCCTGTCACTGTGCTAGATTCACGCTTTATTTGTAGAGACTCAGCTTCGAAGTAAACTGCTGAATTGTTTCGGTATCACCAAACAAACAGATGCCCCAGTAGTCGAGCTCTGACTCAGGAGTCTGCTGCGTCAGCGTTTGTTGCTCGGCAGAGCCTCCTTGTGCCATGGTATGGGTAAAAACGGTATAACGAATCCCCCGCTCACTGGCATCCTGTTTCACTTTGCGGATTTTGTTAGAATTGTCGGCTTTCAGTACAATGAAGGGGTAATGGGAAATGTTAGGCAAAATATGGCCATCAAGGTCACGATAGTCGACGTACTCGGTACCCTCACGATGCAGCATGTCAGCCAGACCGGCGCTAAGATGTCCCAACACGTTTAGACTGCGGCCCAAATCGAGTTTTTTGCTCAGTACAGCGACATAACGCTGTTGATTCTCATCCGGTAGGTTCACTCTTTTCTCCTTACTAAGCTTCTCACTATCTATGCATATCAAATTGATTATCAATCTGGCGAGCAGAGTACTACTCCTTGTACTTATCGAGATGGGGTCTCAGTGACTCTCGCCCGCCGCCTCGTCTGCGACTTGCTGCCGAGGGCTCTGCGTTGTAACAGGCGATAGGTAATACTCTGACCCTGTGCAGATTAAACATATAGCGTTCGATAAACAAGTCTTTAGCCCTGTGCAGCGCCGCACTGCCAACCCGTGCTCGCCGCGCAAAAACAGGCCACATCGAGCAGAATTTTTGCGGTTCTGTTAGCACAGCAACACTATTGTTCGCAGTAAATACTATGATATTCAAAGTAACTTAACGAAGGAGTATCGTAATGAAATATCAACATATCCTGGTCGCTCTGGAATTGGAGGAAGAGAGTAAACTGTTGATTGATAAAGCAGTCTCTTTTGCCAGCTTAGTCGATGCTGATGTGTCTCTGGTTCATATTGATGGGACGAAAGGGGAAATCTACCAACAGCTGATCGACATCCAGGCTGAGCCGAAACAAAAACCTTTGGATGAGCATTCAAATAAGATGCTCAAGCAGTTACAACAATACTGTGAATTCCCATTCAAACACTTTTATGTCGGTACCGGGGATCTGAGCAAAAAGCTGGAAACCCTGATTGCCAGCGATAACTATGATCTGCTTATCTGTGGTCATCACCATGATTTTGTCAGCAAAATCGTCTCCTACTCGCGCCACCTGATCAATAAGTCTCCTATCGATATTCTGGTGGTACCGATTCTTGATTAGCGTCGGCCAGCGATTTTGCAGCCTGGCCAGTAAATCCAGTGACGCAGAAGGTAGCCAAACGCCACCGGACTGCTTAGAATGTTGCAGACACTCTCTGCAACATTTTGTCTGGTTACGCGTGATTTATGCTACAAATTTCCAATAACGTTTCTCTTGCCGACTGGGAAATCGAACTCTCGGCCATCCGAGCCATGGGCAGTGGCGGCCAGAATGTCAATAAAGTCTCCAGTGCCATTCATCTGCGTTTTGACATTCATCGCTCATCGTTACCCCAGTTCTACAAAGAGCGCTTACTGGCCCTGTCTGATTCAAGGCTGACCAAAGACGGGGTCATTGTGATTAAAGCGCAATCTTACCGTACGCAGGAACAAAATAAAGAAGACGCACTGAACCGGCTAAAGGAGATGATTATCGCCGCCATGGTGGTCGAAAGACCCGGCGGGCAACCAAACCCACCAAAGGCTCGCAACGACGCCGCGTCGATACGAAAACCAAACGCGGCGCCACTAAGGTATTAAGAAAGAAAGTGGATTACTGACCGACTTGATGTCAGTAGGCAAAAAGTGAAACCAAGCTTAACGGTGATACAGCGCGCGGCATCCAGTCCGGTATCATCAAAACAAGCAATCACTACGGCATCAAAATCCGGCTGCACCTGAATCACCTGCAACATACCCGGCTCCGCCATCGCTTCACCTCCTTTATCAGCGAGTTTCACAGAGCATGCCGACAACCATTGAGTTTATAAGCAACTCAATGCCTAATAATTCACATGATATTACCTGTAAAGGATAGATAACCTCAGGTCCACCAAATCGCAGCCACATTCTCGTAGATCAACTTTGTTGTCATCAGAACGGTCACCGAGATAAACACCGGACGCACCAGGCGCGTGCCAAAACGCATCACAAACTTACTGCCAACCACAGAGCCGATGATTTGTCCGGCTGCCATCAACAAGCCAAGCTGATAATCCAGCTGGCCCAGAACGATGAACAGGATCAGAGAAATCAGGTTACCGACCAGATTCAACGGCTTGGTCGCCATGGTGGCCTGCTTGAGGGTATAACCGAGCAGAGCAACAAAACCGAGCATCCACAGCGAGCCAGTCCCCGGGCCAAAAAAGCCGTTATAAAAGCCAATCAACAATCCGGCGACCAGCATAAACTTACGGTTAGACCATTTTGCTTCACTGGCCTCGGTGGCTTTTAAACGCCTGGACAAAATGGAATACAGGGTAATCGCCACCATTAACACCGGCAACAACACTTCCAGCGCCGCCTTATCGATCAGGCTGACCGCCACAGCGCCGGATAAAGCCCCAATAGAAGTGAACAGCACACCCAACATCATTCCCTGCAACGGAAACTGGCGGCTGGCAATAAACATCAGCGAGGTGGTCATTTCCCCAATCACGGCCTGTAACCGGTTGGTCCCCAATACCACCATGGGCGGCAAACCAGCCAGCATCAGAGCCGGTACGGTAATCAAACCGCCACCGCCGGCGATAGCGTCCACCACGCCGGCAATAATGGCCACAGCAAATAAAAACGCGTATACCCACTCGCGGTGAGCAAGCAGTTCACCACTACTCAAAATAACCTCACTGTGCATGTTTTCCTCAACATCAATCGCAGACAGAGCGCTATTTGTATCACCAGCTAGCATGTGGTTAAATTAATACATCCTTATTCCATCATTAAGGTCAGACTTAATGGTCAGTTCACAAGATATCGAATTCTTTATTACCATCGCTGGCAGCCGCTCACTGGCGGCGGCGGCGCGTAAACTCAACGTCACACCGCCGAGCGTATCGCAGCGTTTGCAGCACATTGAGCGTAAACTGGAAGTAAAACTGGTCGACCGCAGTGCACGTTTTATTGCGCTCACTCCGGAAGGCGAAACTCTGGCACGGCGTGGGCAGAACCTGCTGCAAGATTTAGAGCACCTGACGCAAGAGGTCGCCGACAGCAAACGGACGATTTCCGGGGATATCCGCTTAGTGGCGTCTTTAGGGTTCGGTGAAAAGCACATCGGGCCATTGGCGGCCGAATTTCAGCGCCAGTACCCACTGACCCGGATTGAACTCAACCTGTCTGACAATCCTAAGTGGGCGCAGCACAATAGTCCGGACATTATGTTTTACATCGGTCACCTGCAGGATTCTTCACTCAAGCGGATTGTGCTGGCCAAGAACCGTCGTTTACTGCTTGCCGCACCTGACTACTTACAATCCGCTCCAGCGTTAACCACGCCGCAAGATCTGGAGCAGCACCGCTGCATTGCGCTGCGCGAAAATGATGAAGATGCCACCATGTGGCGACTGACGCATGTGAACACCGGTCAGGTCAGCAGCGTGCGCATCAATGCCGTCCTGGCCAGCAATGTCAGCCAGGTCACTAAAGATTGGTGCATCAAGGGAGAAGGGATCATTCAGCGGTCGGAATGGGATGTAAAACAGGAACTTGCCGAGAAAACTCTGATCAGGGTTTTGCCTGAGTACCAATTAGCCGAGGCCGATATTGTCGCCCTGGTTGGATCTGAACGTCTGCACCGCTCCGATAAAGTCAGCGCCTTTCTGGAGTTTGTGCAACACCATTTACCGGCCCGTCTAGCCCTTTAGACTTAATCTGGTTTGAGTCAATCAGGCGCAACACCAACAAACAGACCCTCCAGGTCTGCTTGTTGGTTGCGGATCTGAACATCATCCTAAGTCAGCTCCTTGAACTCAGTAGTACGCCACCACCCATGGTAATAAAAATCCCACCGGTACATTTTGCCAGGTAATGCTGCAAGCGATGGCTTTTCAATCGCTGGTCGAATCGGCTGATGACCACAGCATAGCCAAGATGAACCGCAGTGACTATCACGCAAATAGTCAGATACATAATGGTAAACTGCTCTGCCGGCGGATGAGCGACATCTAAAAACTGCGGCAGAAATGCCGACAAAAATATCAGCGTTTTGGGATTACTGGCTGACACCAGAAAGGCCTCAAAACCCAAAGAGCGAGCGGATTTCTTGACCTGAGGTTGCTGTGTCTGAGTTAAATCCAATTTCGGCGCCCGGCTGGCACGTAAACTCTTAATGCCAAGGTAAATCAGATAGGCACCGCCCAGACATTTCATCACCAAGAACCAGGCTGGCAACTGGGCAAGAAGCCCGCCGATACCCACCGCCACCAAAGCAACAACGACCAACTGACACGACAGATTGCCTAAAATAGTCACCAGCGCAGATCGCCATCCATACTGCATGCCATTTTTCAGAACCAGAATAACGTTCGGCCCCGGGGACAAGGTAATAAGCAGATAAGCGAGAGCAAAAGCCAGCCAGAGTTCAATATCCATCAACACTCCTTTGTTTGATGACGGGAATATGCGAGACAATACTGCACCGTAACGATCTAAGCCAGCAAATAAGAATACAATCAGTGATCGTATTTCAGTGACTCGAACACCATATCCTGGCCTTCAATTTTTAGTGTCATGTACAGTTTGAGCAAGCACCAAGTTCTCCACTTGGCCTGCATTTCTTGTCGAATCAATTCAAAATAAATTCCTACGAAATTCCAGTTATTGCTATAACTCACAATTGGAAAAAACATTGTCAGATTGAATGACTTAATCGCATCAGTTCTAGTATCTTGAAAACCCTTAAACGTTTCTATGTACGTTTATATAATACGTTCCATTCTGACCAAGCCGTCAATTTCATCGACCTTTTCGAACCCAAACTTACGGTAAAGACTTATTGCCGGATTTTCAGAAAACACATTGATCCGAAGTCGATTTAACTTTTTATATTTTAACTTTTCTAGTGCGTACTCTAAACACGAAAAACCTATTCCTAGATTTTGATACTGGGTATCGATTTGCAGATCACGGATATAAAGTGCAGTTTCATCACATGAGAATCGAATTATACCAACCCATTTATCATCATACTTAATTGAAAAATTATCGAACCGGACCCAACTTTTTTCATATTTTTCTTGGTCCCAAGATAGGTTTCTAGCCAAATAATACGTGTGCATATTTAGTCGAGTTAACTCTTAAGCTAATTCGATTTCTGTTGCTTCATGAAATTCTATTTCCACCTAAACTCCAATTCATATAAGTACATAACGCTTTCTATACGGCCTTTTATCATTCTATCATGCGGTCTTTCTTATCGTAGTTCAATTAACAATCAGCATCTTAGCTAGAGATAAGGGGGATTAGACTAGAAAATGGCGTAAGAATTTAGCAAGTATAACTTTCAGATTTCCTCCCCCCCTTACAATATTGGCTACGCAACACTTGCACTATTTGTTAGTAAGCTGTTTCTAGCACCATTGGAACGTCGATCATTCCATCCCGATTGCGGATCCCGTCGATACGAATAAACCCAAAGCTCAAATATATTTTTTCAGCATTGACCGCTGAATTGACTGTAAACCTTCCTGAATTACCACTTATCATCGCTGCTGTTTTAACTCGTTCCCAGAGTTTACGCGATAAGCCTTGCCTCTGATAATTGTCGCTAACAAAAAGATGGTATA
The DNA here is from genome assembly GCF_019226825.1 of Vibrio ostreae. Lineage (NCBI taxonomy): Bacteria > Pseudomonadati > Pseudomonadota > Gammaproteobacteria > Vibrionales > Vibrionaceae > Vibrio > Vibrio ostreae. The sequence goes on along the minus strand of NZ_CP076642.1, from coordinate 1,266,812 downwards.
AATGCGATGAATCACGAATGCCCGCTACCCCAATAATTTCACTTTTTTCGTTAACAGCAACAAAATATTGGTAATTATCGGATAAATAGTTAGCCACATTAGCTTCTGACATTGAGTTAATCAGAATCTCCTGTGCAGATTTGTCACATGTAGGGCAGACATATTTTTTCGTCAAAGGAATAATTAAATCGCTGATGCCTTTTGCATCTCCTAGCGTCGCGTTTCTTATATTTACACTCATGACCTCTCCTACTTGCTTACGCCAACGAGACAACTTTACACCATTTTAATACTAAAATAATGTCACTATGACTATTTTAAAGCAATCAATTTACAACCCATCTCGTTAATTAATTCATAGTAACTCTCGCGTATACGGAAGCGCCCAAAGTTATGGGCTTTGGACATGTCTTCTAACAAACTTGGCGCAGACACCGAGTTCACTACTCAGCCAGTTTTTTCCAGTTAAGCAAGAAAATGCCTTCTTCCGTTTCTATCCAAACCATCACGGCCTAACTATCGATATCTCTGTACTCTATACTTTGCTAAACTCCGCCCTTTGATGAGCAAGGCCCCTGAAATGATGACTGACGAAGAGAGAATCGAACTGCAACAAAACAACCCGCTGCACGGGTTAAAGCTAGAGACGATGTTGCAAGAGTTGGTGGATTTTTATGGCTGGGAGATTCTCGATACAGCCATGCGCTTTAATTGCTTTAATACCAAGCCTTCCATTGCAAGTAGCGTGAAGTATTTAAAGAAAACCGATTGGGCGCGAGAAAAGTTAGAAAACTTTTACCTGTATCGCTTTAAGCGCATGCCACGCGCGAGCGAAGAAGAATACAATTTACCACCGAGAGCGCGCACTTTCCCTCATGGTCTTGAACCTAAAGAGCCGATGCCGCTAACTGTTGAATCCATTCTCAACTCACAAGCGAAAGCCGCATCTACATTTAAAAAACGCTCACCGCGCGGACGTTCACCACGTCGCTAGTCCCACTTGCTGTAAAGCAATAGAGCCCTGCTCAAAGATCCAGCAGGGCTCTATTGTTGTTTAAACGAACGGCCGCGAGTTACCCAACCGGTTAACCGCCGCTAAACAACGCGCAAAATTCAACGAATTTGTAGTTTACGTCTTCTACTGATTACGCGTTTTCTTGTTTTTACCTGTACCGGCTGGCTTTGCCCGTGGTTTCATGGGTGCAAAGTAGGCTTCACTTTGATCGTCTTCCACTTCAAAGCCCTTGACCTGCTCGCGTTCAAGCTGGAACTTGTTTTTCTTTTCTATCACCTTAAAGTGGTGGTAGTCATCGTAATCGATAAGAGACAGACCGAGGCCCACTTCACCCGCACGGCCACTGCGCCCGATTCGGTGCATATAGTCGGCAGGACTGCGCGGAAGATCGAAGTTAATCACCACGGGCAGTTTTTCAATATCAAGACCGCGCGCGGCGATATCGGTAGCGATCAGGACTTGAATTTCACCCGACTTAAAGCCCTCAAGCACACGAATACGAGCGCCCTGTCCTTTGTCACCATGGAAAACTTCCGCTGTGATGCCACGCTTTGACAGTTTTTGCGCTAAGTGGTTACAGGCATTCTTAGCGTTCACAAAGATTAAAGTCTGTCGCCATTGATGCTGTTTGATGAGGTGTGCGAGTACTGCCGTCTTCTCACCTTTATTGACACTAAACACGCGCTGCACCAAAGTGCTGGCTTCTGCACTCTGAAGCTGAACTTCAACCGGATCGTTCAGTAAGTGCTGAGCCAAAGTGGTGACTTTATCAGGGAAGGTTGCCGAAAATAGCAGTGTCTGTTTCTTCTCGGGCAGTAAAGCAAGAATCTTATTGAGTTCTTCGGTAAATCCTAAGCTCAACATACGGTCAGCTTCATCGAGCACGAGCGTTTTGACCTGGTCGAGCTTAATCGCGTTACTCGAGACCAGATCAAGCAGCCGTCCAGGCGTAGCAACAATGATGTCACTACCTCCGCGCAGGGCCAGCATTTGAGGGTTCACGGATACACCACCAAAGACGGCAACCGTTTTGATTTTATCTCTCAGATGATATGAGTAGGATTTGACGCTATAAGCCACCTGCGATGCCAGCTCACGAGTCGGAACCAAAATCAGATGAGAAACGACGTTGCCACGACGCTCATTGGATTCACTTTGCTGCAGAACTTTCTGCAGAATGGGCAGTGAGAAAGCGGCGGTTTTACCTGAACCTGTATTGGCCCCGCCTATCATATCCCGGCCGTCAAGCACATGAGGAATGGCATAGGATTGAATCGGTGTTGGTTGGTTATATTCTAACGCTGCTAGTCGCTCGACTAAGGTTGGAATCAGACCAAGATCGGCAAATGTCGCTTGCTGTGTTTTGTCTGTCATTACAATGAGTGGCTCAGTACTGGGTAAAGGCCGTGTATCTTATGCTATTTAGCACCAGGGTGTTAGCGATAATGCGCCAAACAGGGATAGTTTGGCGCAGAACGATAGGGCTCAGGTATTTCCTTTACCTGTATTTATTCATGCCCCTCACGATCAAAAACCAATCATGATGGCAGTGACGACTGACCACTTTACTCTTTTAAATAAAACCACATGGTATCGCGGAAGAACTCAGGGAAGCTGTGGCTGGTCACACTCACTTACTCTTTGGACTGGTGACCCGTCTTATTTGCAAGCTTTTGCATCGCCTCGGCAAAGGTTGTAGTCTCCCCTTTCGCTTTGACCTGCATTACTTTATACCCCAGCTTTTCCAACGCTTGGCGTTCTGCCACAACAGCTTTGTCATCTTGCTGACTACCTTGAGCAGGCTGATGAATGTAACATCCCTCTAGCTGACCATCTTCAACCAATTGGTGGTGTTTCAGTGCATCAATATCGAAATTCATAATAACTCTTTTCATTAAAAAATATGGCGCCTCGGTGACAGTTTACATTCGCTTTAAAGGTTTAACCACACCGTCTCAGCCTTCAATTTTGAGAGCCAAGCACAATTTGAGCAAATCGCCTAGTTCACCACTCGGCCAGCCTTTTTATCGAGGCCATAAAATAACAAACTTCTTGGGGAATCTTCTTTCGTTTCATCACTGTAACTCGTTTGTGCCCCATTGTTTGTTTCGAAGAGATTGGTAATCTACAAGTAAGCGTCCGACTGTATCCAAATTTTAGGAATGATACGAAGTATATGCTGACTCGGTGGCTATTTAGTTTCTAATTACACACTTTGCTTTACGAATAGTCTATGTAAGTGATAGTAATACCCTAATGTAGTGTTATGTCCTTGGATTTATATGGAAATAGAAAAAGCTAGCCTCTGTCATCTTGATGCGTTCCGAGATTATGTTGAGAAGTGTGTACAAGATGGAATTGAGTTATATGATGGTGCAAACCGTGACAGTGATGCTTATTTGAAAAAGCGAATTGGATATGCTGAAGGCGTTGGATTGCCAGAAGGTTGGCCTCCCATGTCAATGTATTTTTATGTTGATTCAGGAAAAATTCTTGGTGCTATTAGAATCCGTCACGGTTTCAATGAGTACATCAACAATGTTATTGGTCATATAGGATATGAGACCTTACCGCAGGCCAGAGGTAAAGGTATAGCAACTTCCATGCTACATTGGACTTTGAGAAATTTAGTTGATGAGAGTGTTATTATTTCTTGTGATATTAATAACATCGGTTCTAGAAAGGTTATAGAAAAGTGTGGTGGTAAGTACTTAAGCACTTTCTATTGTGACGAAAAAAAGAATCATATAATGCGATATCAGTTAAAAGCTGTCTAACTCAGTTTTACTGAGTTAGCTGCCAAAATCGAAATGCCCCAAAGTGTGCTTAAACAACATTTAAGACACGTTTCTTTTGTCATGATTTGACCTATTTCTTCTAATCATTAAATATGATTCAGTTACGTATTGAATATTTTTCACACGATGAACCGGAGGCAGTATAGTGGCTTTTAAACCCAAAATAGCCGAAATGATAGCTTATAGAGCTGCATATATATGTAGCAATCCAGAGTGCAACACTTTGACTATAGGGGCGACTATTAGCGACCCTCTGTTAAAAAATAAGAAGGGGGAGGCTGCTCATATTCTAGGTGAAAGGGTGGGGTCAGCAAGGCATGATCCAAACCCAAGCATAGATGTAGGTGGTGTAGAAAACGGACTTTGGCTCTGTGCTAATTGCCACACGTTAGTGGATAAAAATAAAGGTGTTGATTATCCTTCAAAAGATCTATTTGAGTGGAAAAAAGAGCACGAAGCAACTATATCAATGCTACTCAGAACCCATAGAAGTCCTCTTCCTCTCATTTCTCGACAATCAACAAACCGGAAAATTGCTCAAAATATTGTCGACTGTATTTCTAACAAAGGTGCTTATTTTCAACATTCATCTATTGAAGATCCAGCACATGTTATTAGTTCAATCGACCAAGTGAGGAATGCAATACAGAGAGAAGTTCGTAATATTGATTCCGATAAGCGCTTGCAGGGGATCTGTAAATCTATTCAAGACGCAAATAGAGAATTTATGAATGAGTTGTCAAGAGATAGTAGCTTATTAGATGCTTACCTTACGATACTCAGAAATAGAGTTGGTATTCAGTTGAAAAGACTAAGAGATGAGATAGGATGTGATATTTCTGGTCAAATCACATCTATCATCCCCTAATGCTCAGGTAAAGCTCTTGTCGAACTGGCTTGTCGCTATGCCACAAGCCAGCTGAAACACTATCACTGCGACCCTAAATTAGGAAGAGGGCTCAGCATGCCCCTCTAAAGCCTCTCTAAGCTTGTCGAGCACAAAGTTAACATTGGCAGACTTTAAGCGACAAACACCCAGCCTAGTCAACTCACATAATAACTCCAAATTGCCAAACTCAGCCTTAAATTTCACGCTATCAACTAGATACCGCTTATCTGCAATGATAGTAGTGAAATCATCTCTAATGTCTTTTATACCATTAACTGTAACTTTCGCAGTAGCACCCTGAGAAATACGAATGCCATATGAGGACAATTGAGTAACTTTCAAAGAATCAGCCGAGCGCTCCAAATAATCAACCCAACGTTCAGGGGCCACATTAACTTCAGACAGTACTAAACCTAAACCCGTCAAGTCGTGTAGTTTGTTTAAAAACTTCCTTAACGAACGAGGAGGGTTAGTGATGTACATATATTTTGAGTTCGAAGACCAGTTAAACTGACATGTGTAGTAAGTTACTGATTCAATTTCAGTAACTTCACCAAATGGATCTTCAACCACACTTCGTTGGACTTGCTTCTCAACGTATTTTCCTGAAAGCTTTGACGGAGTAGATACAGAAAGCAAAAAGCCCAAACCAATTTCTTCTGAATATTGTTGTTCCCTCATCAATCTTGACAACTCGATGAGAGTAAGAGGAAGTTCAGAGTATAGCCATTTTGCTTTAATCATTGTCTACACCTTCTTGTCATATGCTTCAATGGCTCTGGCCAAAGCCTTTTCTGATGCATCTCTAAGGTTCACGTTGTACTTCTCATTTTCATAAGGAGTCGCCGCTTTTCTGGTGACATTGTATTCAAGAGTTCTAGAGTTATATGGATATAGTCCTCTAACGGTGTACATAAATTCCGTGCATAAATCAGGTTGACCAAAACGAGCCTCAAACTCCACTTTTGGCCCTTCATGCGTGTTATCGATTGCTGTCCAGATAATTTTGTAAATATAAAAGCCCCGCTTATGAAGCTGCTTAAATTCTGTTGAATCTAACACGCCTTCTCCTGCCAGTGCTGCTTTATTGATATAGGAAGCTAATCTAGCTTCAACAGTATCATCCTCATCAAGCTCGTCTTTCTCCTCCTGCTCCAAATGATAAACATCCACACTAGAAACATTATCAAACTCAAAGTCAGGAACACCGCGAATTAAGCTATCAAAGAATTCACTTCTACATGCGGCATCTGTAATAGATTGTAACGAAATGGAAAACTCTTCTAGCTCATTGCCTGTATCTTTCACTACCTGCGCTTGAACAGCTTTTTTTAGCGTCTCAGAAACTTCTTTAGCTTTTTTTGTTGATGGAAGTTTCATCACAACCCCATCTTTACCTTTCTCAAGCTTTATTTCGCAAGTCTTAAGCGTGCGCTGACGCATCTCGGTTTTTGTGAAGTCATGATCAACATAACTAACTGTTAGCGTTGTTGTATCACCATTTTTAGTAACTTTTACAGAATCATCACCAATTGCAGTCAAATTCGCTTTTACTGCTGAGCAAGCCGCTTGGATTTGAGCGTCCTCTATTTCTCCCTTAAGTTTGGAATGCGTTGTTTTATCTTTCCTGTTTGGATTTTCTAGTAGCTTACCAATCCAGTTGAAATCAGAATGACTAAGGGTTAAAGAGCTGATTTTTTCAACTAACGCATCTTTAGAAGTGCTGCTAGAGACCAAAATACCTCTTCCTCTTAGGAATGAAACTAACTCACTATGAGTTACCTTCTTGTGCTGTAAAGCGTCAAATATGTTTTTATCAGTAGGGATATAAATGGAAGGACCAGTTTTGAGTTTAGACATCTTCTCGCATTCCTATTTCCATTGGATTAAAGCAAGTTGTGAACTTCGTTATACTTTCAGCTTCAATAGCCGCCATCTGTTTCTCACGGGCATCGTCATTGCCCCACATTTTTAGGTATTCACGTTTTGCTTTCTCAAAATTGACTGAGGCATGCTTACATGCATCAGTAAACCGAACTCGTATCGTGTAGTCACTACTGAGCATCTGATAGTGGGACATAGCGTCGATAAGATAAATAAACTCATCAACCGTTTCCCCTGACTGGTGGTAATAGATGACAAAACCACTATCAAAGTCATCCCCCGAACGATGTTTTATAATTAACCAAGGTGATGTTAACGCTTCAACTGTAGCTGGTTTATCCCATTCGTCACCACAACGACGTGCACGAATCAAATCAGGATAAAAGAAAGTGAAATCTTTAGGACTAGGAAAACTATCATCAGCCTTCAGCTTTTGCATATCACTTACGACGTCATAAAGACGTTTAATTAAGTGTGGCCCCATTACAACAATTTCTTTGTCTTCCAAAAGTGGGATTTCCCTAAAATCCACTCTTCCCAACAAGTCAGAAAAGTCATAGTCGTATTTGTCGTCGTGGTTGTAGATGAACAATAATCCTGCGACACTCCCAAATCCTACATCATCCAGAAGAAATGTATCTTGCCAACTTTCACTAATGTTTGCGCAATCAACAGACATTGCAAGTGATTTAAGAGCCTTTGAGACAGAACTTGTATTGATAGTACCAGCCTTGTAACTCTTAAGGTCAGTGTTTAAATATTTAGTATCACCCGAGTATGGGTCATCATAATAGAACACAACATCTGACGGGTGAGTAGATTTGCCATGATGCTCTGCCACACATTCCCAGTTCTCATCTTTTGGTAAGCAAGTTTCCCACTTGAACCACTTAAATATCTCATTGGAAACTATTTTTGCGAGTTTCTCTATATTTCCAGTTTCTGCCATTACTCATATTCCCTCGTACACACCACAACATAGTGCGTACTAAATAAGTTGTATAATGACGATGTTAATTCATTCTTAAGTTTGTAACAATTGACTTTGCGCAAAATATCAACACTGACCTGCACCAGTAACTTTGGACAAGTCGTTAAACTTAATAGCTTATGGTGCTTAGGTAGCCAGAGCACTTGTGCCTTCTCGTCCGAGTATAATCAAGTGCTATGTACTCGAAGATAGCTTGAACATATCTCCCTCTTACGGCATGGCTCATTGAGTTTGTCTATAGTGCCTTTAAATGAATTGATCCCACTATTACGAATTAGCTCAATATGTGACAGCACTGCACAGCTTCATAGGTTGTCTCTATGCTGAGCTGCACTAACAGTTCTGAACGACAGTTTTAGTGATTTGTTATACCTGTAGTTATTCATTAGTTGCTAATGTTCTATTTTCCGAAACTGATTTTTGTCCAAAAATAAGCCAGAAAGTATTTTGGACTGTTGTGATAAGCTCTGGTCTCGCCAATATCCTCATAAAAATCTACCTTTTAAATTCATACATCCATCGACTAATGGCAAATGAATTGTTATGTTATAACAATTCATTTGGTAATTAATATCATTTACTTTTTAAGGGAAATGGATTTGTGGCGATGTTAGAAGTCAAGCAACTAGGCACTCGAAGCCCGCAAGGCTGGAAAGCGTTGATTGATGCAACGTTTGAGGTCGCAGATGGTACATGTCTTGCGGTTATCGGAACCAACGGCAGTGGTAAATCGAGCCTGTTAAAATCGATTACAGGCGAATATGGCATAGTGCAAGGTGAGTTACTGATTAGTGGTTGTCAACTCAGAGAGTTATCCCCTCAGCAAAAAGCCAAATTGATTGCCGTCGTCGCTCAAAATGATTATGTCGATCCGCGTTTAACGGTACGTGAATACGTGAGTCTTGGGCGAGTGCCACATGCTTTCTGTTGTAGTCAAGGCGCTCACTTGGCTGCGGTTGATAACGCATTAAATGATGTAAAACTGCTCGAAAAAAGCAATCGAAAAATGGGCTCACTCTCTGGTGGTGAACAGCAACGAGCGAATATTGCTCGAGCTTTTGCCCAGCAGCCTCAACTTTTACTGCTTGATGAGCCAACCAATCATTTAGATCCTTTAGCGCGTCTAGAATTGCTCGCTCTAATAAAACGCAAAGGCGTAGCCTGTATCGCAGTATTACATGACTTACAACTGGTTGCGCCTTTCGCCGATAAAGTGGTTCTCATGGACAATCAGCGTGCGGTGAAATGCGGCTCGCCGGAAGAAATACTAAGCAACCAATATATCACGCCAATATTTGGGTTAAATGTGCTGACTTTTCAACACCCACATCTCAACAACGCAGTTCATCATTTTGAAGCTGCATCTTAATCACTCAAATTTTTAACAGGAATGACTTCATGAAATGGAAAGTTGTATTTTCACTTTTATTGCCTATCGCCGCCGCGCAAGCAACGACAACCCAATATCCGGTGACAGTAGACAGTTGTGGAATTCCATTAACGATTGAGAAGCACCCAACTCATGCGGTGTTTCACGATATCAACATGGCTGAAATGGCGTTTGCTTTGGGTCTACAAGATGATATGGCTGGTGTTACAGGCATTACCGGTTGGTACAAGATGTCACCGGAGTTTAAACATCGGTTGGGGGGGATCCCAGAGCTGGCACCTAAATATCCATCGCTTGAAACCTTGATGGCAGCGCAGGTCGATTTCTTCTTCGCGGGTTGGAATTATGGCATGAAAGTGGGCGGTGAGGTGACACCTGAAACATTAGCGCCTTATGGGATTGATACATTGGTTCTGAGTGAAAGCTGCGTCCACACGCGATCCGAGCAGAAAAAGAGTGCCAGCATGGACTTACTCTATACAGACATTCTGAAACTCGGCGTGATTTTCGACCGTCAAGATAAGGCTAATGCACTTGTCAACGGTTGGAAACAACGTATTGCGGCTTTACCAAAACCTACATCTAACGCCAAAGCTCCTAAGGTATTCTTATACGATTCTGGTCAAGATAAGCCGTTTACCGCAGGCCAGTATGCGATGCCAGACGCTATGATTCGAGTGGCTGGTGGTGTCAATGTTACGCATGATATGCAAACTAGCTGGGCGACTACTTCGTGGGAAACGGTTGCGAAGGAAAACCCAGATGTCATCATCTTACTTGATTACCAAAATGCCAACGGCGCGAGTGAACTGCAGCGTTATCTCGAACAACATCCGCTGATGAAATACACCAAGGCTGTTAAGAACAAACGCTATATTAAGCTTCGATATGAACAACTAACGCCTGGACCTGCAAATATAGATGCTGTTGAGAAGATGGCTCGTGCTTTTGCTCAGTAATGCGGTTATTTAAGTGATGAGAATGAGCAGCTATTCATGGATGTGGGTATTAGGGATCACCCTACTATTCTCGATATTTCTATTTAGCTTAATGTGTGGTTCGATGACTTTTTCTGTTCAGCAGGTTTGGGATGGAATGGCAGCCATCGGTTCACAAGAGATGTCGATGACTAGCAGAATTTTGTTGGATCTGCGCGTACCGAGAGCACTGCTTGCGATTATTGCTGGAACTGGGCTTGCAATTGTTGGAGCCTTACTACAAACCGCCACGCGCAACGATTTGGCTGATCCATTTCTATTTGGTTTATCTTCAGGAGCCTCGGCTGGCGCGGTGTTAGTGATCACTCGCTTGGGGGACTTGCTCGGTATTTGGTCACTACCCATTGCTGCATTTAGTGGTGGTCTTGTCTCTGCTGCAGCGGTGATTATGCTGTTCTCGATGCAAAAAAAGCGCGGGAACGACAACTTAGTGTTATGTGGGCTCGCCATCTCATTTTTGTTTGGTGCGATGACGAGCTTTCTTATCTACTCGGGCGACCAGCGCGCTGCCAGCTCCATACTCTTCTGGACTATGGGAGGATTAGGACTGGCGCGATGGGATAATTTGCTTTTTGCTTTGTTAGGCGTTGCCGTTGTTGTCTTGCTGTCGATTAAACGATATCGCGCCCTCGATACACTATTGGTTGGTGATCAGACAATTCACTCGCTGGGGATGAATGTTCACCGCCTACGCAGTGAAATATTTATCTGTTGCGCGTTTTGTACTGCGGCAATCGTCGCTATAACCGGCGTGGTGGGATTCATTGGTTTAATGGTTCCACATTTGATAAGACCGTTTTCAGGAATGACTCACAAGCGTGCACTACCTCTCGTTGCATTATGGGGCGCAGTGATGATGAGCCTGGGTGACGTACTCAGTCGCACATTACTTGCGCCGCAAGAACTACCTGTTGGGATTATTACTGCAGCGATTGGTGGTGTGTTTGTTTTGTATTTAGTTTGGAAGAAAAGTTAGTGCGATGAAAGATGTAAAAGGTGTGTTCCGTAACCTAGAAAAAATGCTACGACAGTCGAGTTGGTTTGGTGACGACTGGGAAATTTATAATCGAGGTAACTACTTACAGCTCTATAAGCAGAATTGGTTTAATCACAACCAAGGCGGCGTTCATTTTGAAACATTTATTGAGTCCCCTCAGATTAAGAGCAAGTCTTTCCCAGTGTGTGTGCATGCCGAAGAAGACTGCCCTCAGCAAGCTGAATTTATTCGTCAGTTGTTGAGTTTGGAAGCCGAGCGAATCAATGGTTGGAAAGGGTATAAAATGTTGGATAGCAGTTATGGTGTATGTCAGCGTACTTTGCCGCTTAATTTTAAAAACTTAGAACAGCGTTTATACGAGGAACTCAATCGTCTACGTACACTTGAATCAAGCATCGACAAGCTTCTGCTTGAAATGTGAATAGGTGTTTTATTTAGCCAATAACGTTGTGAGAATGCAATGAAAAAGCAAAAAAGCCCATGTATTGATGTGTGCGATTTTTCAGGTCCGAAAGGATGGTGTACTGGGTGTGGTAGAACTCGAGAAGAATGCCAGAAATGGAAGACAATGAAGCCTTATGCGCTGAATAATATGCATAAAGCACTTCGGAAAAGGATGTCACAAATAAATTTGATGGCGAGTAAAAAATAACGTCTTCGTTTTATAGTGTAGTGGTTTACAGAGGCCACCGACCTCCATCAGGTCATGTATACTGTAGCCAGTTGGTATGAAGATATGTCTGACGAAAAACAGATCGAATTGCGCGTTACCACCGACGAAACACTGGTATACAGTCTGATACGGACAAACTGACTAAAGTGCTGGATAACCTGGTTGATAATGCCATTAAGTACACACAACCTGGCGGTCAGGTTACGCTTAGCGGCCCAACGTACCGACGATAACCTGACAAAGATTCAGGTCACGGACACCGGAATCGGTATCGTTCCCCAATATCAAGATCTGATCTTCGAGCGTCTGTATCGTGTGGATGCAAGCCGCAGTAATGTTGAGGGTTTAGCCTCGGGCTTTCTCTCGCCAGAGCGATGACCGAGAATTTAGGTGGTCAGTTGAAGTTGGCATAGCAGATTAATCAGGGGGCCGTGTTCACCATCCTATTGGTTCAATAAACAAACACCCATGCTCGCCAATCGCGGACATGAGTGTTAAACGTTATCTACCCTGGTTGCGCTTACTTCTGTCTAGTCCTACCTGCAGAATACGGAATGCCGCTTTCACTCGTTCCTGATTTGGGTAGTTTTTATTGGCAAGAATCACGATACCCGCTTCTTTGCTTGGAATGTAAACCACGTAAGCACCAAATCCACCAGTCGAGCCTGTTTTATTGACCCATACCTCGTTCGTCGGTGGTGTCGGCGGCGTGTTGAGCTGGATGGTTTGAGGCTTAATGATCACATCCGTCGAATTGCCTTCCAAAAGAGCATTAAGTTTGCTGGGATACGGGTACATCTCCCACGCCAAACCTTGCGTAAAAGTACTGGACTGATAGAAGCCAGCACGGTTATTGACCAGTGCCTGCTGTATATCAGGTACGACCACTGTCAACCCCAGATTGGCTTTGATGTACTGTACCATGTCCGAACTGGTGGACTTGACCCCATACGCCTCTGCATCCAGTACGCCCGGATTCACTCTCACGGCGTCGCCGTTCGAGTTATAGCCAAACGCATACTCTTTCATTTTATTATCCGGCACATTGATGTAGGTATTGGGCATACTCAGTGCTGGAAACACGTTTTTTTCCATAACGGACGCGTAGTCCTCTTTTAGGCTTAACGCGGCGATATAGCCAAACAGACCAATACTGGGGTTCGAATAGAGCCTTTTAGTGTTACTTGGATACGCTTCGCCCCAATTTCGATAGTACTGAACCATATCCTGATTGTTTTTCACCGTATCTGGAAACTGCAACGGCAACCCGCCTGCGAATTACGTTCCTAACTCTTGCAAGGTTCGCGTACCTATGGTGCTGCCTTTCAGTTCTGGCATGTGTTGCTCCGCCGTATCCATTAACGACAGTTGCCCCTTCACCTGCGCGTAGCTCGCTAGCGTGGCTGCGAATGTTTTGCTGACCGAACCCAACTCAAAAATCGTCGCTTCAGAAACAGGCTGGTTTTGCGCTTTGTCAGCCACACCGTAATTGTAAAAATACGCTTTTCCCTCAACGACAACACCAAACGCCATACCCGGAATATGGTAGTTCTGCATCAATGCTTGAGCCTGTTTGTCGACCTCGTTTTTTAGTTTTTTCTCCCACGCCAGCCGCGTTAACGGCAGGCGCAAACAACATAGCTAGAGATACTGCATTGATGGTTAGTCTTCTCACACACATTGAAGTGAATCTCTCCATTTATAACTATTACTTATTGGTTTTTAATATGTATCACTCTAAAAACACGCCAATCGTAAGGATAGACGTATCAGAGAACAATGTGTTAAAACTGAACTCAGCCATAAGTTTAACTAAGATCTAATCATGAATATCACACATCTGCCGTTGAATGCCCTGAGGGCATTTCTTATCTCTGCTAAGCATTTGAACTTCACCAAAGCCGCTATCGAGCTCTGTGTCACGCAGGCGGCGATCAGTCAGCAAGTTAAGATGTTGGAGCAGCAACTGGGGGTAGCGCTGTTTTATCGTCTTCCGCGGGGATTAGCGCTGACCGATGAAGGAATGATGTTATTGCCGGTGGTTAAAAATGCGTTTGACAGTATGACCGATACGCTAGAGATGCTTGAACAAGGAATTCACCGAGAAGTGGTCAGTGTTGGTGCTGTGGGTACCTTCGCTCTGAACTGGTTGCTCCCAAGAATCAAAGACTTCAATGAACGTTTTCCCTATATCGATGTCAGAATCTCGACCAACAACAACGTGGCGGATCCCGTGTCCGAAGGGCTGGACTTCTTTATTCGTTATGGCAAAGGCAGATGGCATGCGACCGAAGCAGAGCATTTGTTTCCTGCCCCTTTAACCGTGCTTTGCAACAAAACGATCGGCCATCACTTAGAGAAACCGCAGGACATTCTGGGCTACACCTTGCTGCGTTCATATAATCCTGAGGAGTGGGCGTTGTGGTTTCAACAAGCTCATATACCGCTACCTAAGTCCAGACTCAACAGCATCACCTTTGATTCATCTATTTCGATGATTGAAGCCACAATTCAGGGATTCGGAATTGCATTAGCGCCTCCCGTTATGTTTGAAAAGACACTCATGGAAGAGAAGCTCATCCAACCCTTCGATATCTTTCTCGACAGCGGATCGTACTGGCTAACAAAACTCCAAAGTCAAACTGAGACCAAAGCGCAAACTCTATTTAAGCAGTGGATCCTGGAGTATTGCTGATAGTGAACGGGTATTAATCCTAAAACGTCCAGCTGTCAGCGCCATCTAAGTTGCGGACATCGATGTCCGCCGCCTCTCTGGGATCAAACATACGATAGTTCACCGCCAGACAACCACTATCCCACGCTTCAGTTGCGGTGTAGTGCGTGACACAACCGCATTGATTACAATGCTTAAAGCTTATGTATTTGTCACCATATTCGTAACTTCCCAGACCAAACTGCCCGACATCCACCTGAACCTCATTGCAAGTTAGGTACCCCCACAATACGCCATAGCGGTGTCAGAGTGAACAGTTGTAACTGGTTGTGGTCTCAGTTAAACGTAGAATGGTCAACGTGTAGTGGTTTAGCAAAACTGGCCACTACTTTGTAGTTATTTGGCATGTTTGAAATACAATAAGTTATCTGAAAGTTTGGCTGATTCCGTCCCATCGTAACTCGGAAATGTCCAAAGGTGTGCTGAGGAGGCATATAACAAGATAACGTTCTGACATGCCTAAGATAAAATCTATTAGCTGACTTAGTATCACCCTGAGGAGTTACATCCGTTTCAAAGGTTTAACCACACTGTCTAACCCCTCAATTTTGAGAGCTAAACACAGCTTGAGCAAATCGCCTAGTTCACCGCTCGGCCAGCCTTTCTTATCGAACCACAGCAGGTACTCTTCCGGTAGATCGATGAGTGCACGGCCAGCGTATTTGCCAAATGGCATTTGCATTCGTGCCAGTTTAATCAGATTTTCTTTTTCCAGCATAAGTCACGTGCCTTGCTTTAATATCAACGCATAATCACTGCGCGAGATCGACCAAACCTGGAGTCTACCTTGCTTTCACTAGTAAGGATACTCTCACCAAACGGTCATCCCATAGATATACGTCAGAAGCGATAAAGGGGGCTAATGCCCCCTAAGATCAATCGCCTGATGTGATTAGCGCCACACGCCCCACTGGCCTGTGGTGCCCGGCTGCTCACCCTGAGTCCACCACTGCGCGGTCCACTCGCGACCATCGTGAATCACGACATCACCTGCGGTATACACGGTAGCGCTATCCCAGGCATTGTCGGCCTGCTCGGCGGGTACACTGCCTTCTTTAATCAGAGACAACTGATAGCTGTAAGAGGCATTGGGGGCAAACACCTGGTTGGCATAGATGTTACTGGTATCAAACATGTAGTGCTCCATCTCTTCAGACCAGATACCAATAAACCAGTTATTACCTTGTAGCTGATTAAACTGCCCGGCCAGCTCTGCGGCCCAGGTTGAACTGTTGTTCGCCTTAATCGCCAAACGGATATCTGCCTGCTCGTTACCATTTACATCAAAGGTACGCAGCCTGACGGTATCTCCGGACTCCACCGGTCCAAAACCCTGCGGTACAAAATAGCCAAGTGCCGTCATATCTGCGGCCGGCGTCGATACATCCGGCTGATCCGGAGAGGTTGAACTGCCCTGTGTACTAAAAAGTGATATCGCTGCAGTTGTAAAAGCCTTCCCCTGCCGGGTCTTGGCGCTGCCAACGGGTATAAAGAATCGCATCGCCGCTGCGGTCAGTCGGGAAAGTGACATTGAGATGGTATTTGCCATCAGCAGAGACAGTCGTATTACCTGCGGTATCGATTAACTGCAGATCGTCCCAGGTTAACGACGCAGAGGAGTTGTAGTCCGGCTTGGTCAGGTAGAACTCCCAGAACGATGGGTTATGCGCAGCTGTAGCATGAAAAACTAGCTCAATCTGATTGTTTGCATCCAAAGTAACAGCCGTTTTTTGCCAATGGGGAGAAGGAACATCCAGGCCGGACTTAGCACTATCACCTGCCGCACACAGTGAACCATCCGTGACAAGTTGTTTAACCGCATTGATGTCCTGATAGTTAACTACGTTGGCGGATAGCTCATTACGTTGTACAAACGGATAAGTGCCCGATTGGTCAAACGCTGCCTGACAGGCGGCATTAGGAATCGTATTGTTCCAAAACCCCCCATCCTCATAACAGGTATTTTGGCGGGCACTTGGAAACTCAACCCAACCGTGAGCATTTACCTGAAATGAAAATGCAGAACCATACAGCAGTGCTGCGCAGGTTACGAGGCGAAAATTTCGATTTTTCATGATCATACCTTAACTATGGGAAAACCGGGAAAATTCAGGATTTCATACATCATCCCGTAAAAGAAGCGAGGTTTTCTCATAAAAAATCATATTCCAAAAGCAATATACCGTACGATATTCTTATAATGTTGTGTGCTTTCCAAATTCCTACATCATTATTGATTGAATAATTGGTATCTTATTGGGTTAGATTCCATCTTCAGCGCAACCAAACATCAGCATACACTCATGGCTGATTCAATATTTGGTCAAAAAAATCACACTGTCAGCAAATCCAGCACGACCAGAGATATGTAAAATTTGTTCACAAAATGCTATCGCGCTCCTGACTGAGCCTGACATGCTATTAACATGCACACCTACATGCATAGCTAATATGCAACTGTGCATGTCGCACAAAGATGAGGAGAAAAGTTATGAAGAAAGCACTTGTGATCTTAACAACTATGTCCCTGAGCGCTGGCGCTTTCGCAGCAGTGAATACGGCAGAAAAAGAAACCACCATCGCTACTGATGCATATCAGTCACAGCAGCAGGCGTATGATGCAGGTTTTAAGCTGGTTGACCAACTCAATCAGTTACCGGCCGAAAAACTGGCTCAGGAGCTGAATATCTTTGACGCCCAAATTGCGACAGAAAGTTTAAAAGTGACTGATGCAGAAGTAAAAGTCGAGCCGTTTGCACCGAAAGAAGGTCAGATCCAATATCGTGCACTGGTTGATGTCGACTACCAATACACAATGCGTGGAGGCCAGAGCTAATTTAACCACGCTCAGCTGATATTCTAACCGAGGGTGAAGTGCAACTTTGCCCTCGGTTTTTTTTATCGGTGCGCACCATAAACAAAAACAGGCGCTGCAGACCACCAACGCTACGGTTTAGTTTCTGAATACCAATTCAGCTGTGACACTCTGCTCATCCTCAGCAGAGTGTCATCATCTTTCAACCGACTTATGTTGGAGTATTCTCCTGACCGGGTCGGTTATTCAACAACCGGCCCCCTGAGGTTTATTGGCTTATAGGAAGTTATTTATGTTTAAAACCATCAGTTTGTCTCTGCTTGCCCTGGCTTGCAGCAGCGCTGCGTTTGCCAACCCGCTGGTCATTGCCCACCGTGGTGCGTCCGGATACCTGCCGGAACACACCTTACCAGCCAAAGCAATGGCCTATGCGATGAAGCCGGATTACATTGAACAAGACGTGGTCATGACCAAAGATGATCAACTTGTCGTACTGCACGACCACTATCTTGACCGGGTCACCGACGTTGCTGAGCGCTTCCCGGACCGGGCGCGCAACGATGGCCGTTATTACGCTATCGACTTTACTCTGGCGGAAATCAAAACGCTGCGGGTTACCGAAGGATTCAAGCTGGATGAGCAAGGGAATAAAGTCGCCGGATTCCCGCAGCGCTTTCCGATGTGGCAGTCGGATTTTCGTGTACCGACACTGGCTGAAGAGATTGAGCTGATCCAGGGTCTCAATAAGAGCCTGGGCTACAACATCGGAATTTACCCTGAAATCAAAGCGCCCTGGTTTCATCGCCATGAGGGGAAAGATATTTCTAAAGCAGTGTTAACGACGCTTAAGCAATACGGCTATGACAGTAAGGACGACAAAATCTATCTACAATGCTTCGATGCCAACGAGCTGAAACGCATCAATGATGAATTACTGCCGCAAATGAACATGGATCTCAACCTGGTTCAGCTCATGGCCTATACCGACTGGAACGAAACCATGGTGTATCAGAACGGGCAAGCTAAGCCGTACGACTATGACTGGATGTTTGCCGCAGACGGTATGGAGAAAGTCGCGCAGTATGCAGATGGCATCGGCCCCTGGAAACCTATGCTGGTTGATGAGAAATCAACCCGTGATCATCTGATGATCAAACCACTGATGAATCACGCTAAACAAGCAGGCCTGGTGGTGCACCCTTACACTTTTCGTGCTGATCCGGGACGTATCGCGCCTTATGCGACCGACTTTAATGACATGCTTGATGTGTTTATCAATCAGGTCAAAGTGGATGGTGTGTTCACCGATTTCCCAGATCAAGCGGTCTCGTTTTTACAACACAACACCATGTAGCTGTGCTTGTACCATCCTATTCCCAGACAAGACACCATATAGAGAAAAGGGACGCACGCGCGTCCCTTGTTAATCGCCTAACCGGCGATAAACTCAGGCCACTGCAAAATGGTTGCGGATAAAGGATTTGATCAAGTGGATAAAATCTTTCTCCGCCAGTTTGGCGCAGCGCAGTGTCTGTTCGTGCGACAGTTCGACATCACCCAGGCCCTCTGCCATGTTAGTAATCGCACACACTGCCAGAACCGGCAGGCCGCAGTGGGCGGCTGAAATCACTTCCGGCACCACAGACATGCCGACCACATCACCGCCGATGATTTGCATCATGCGGATCTCCGCAGCAGTCTCAAAATTGGGTCCGGTATAAGAGACAAACACACCTTCATTGAGGTGGATGTTCTGATCCTGGGCCACTTTCAGAGCTTCATCACGCAGCGTCTTATCGTAGGCATTCGCCAGGCTGAAGAAACGCGGGCCGTACGCGTCATCATTCGGACCGGTCATTGGTGATTCCGGCATGGTGTTAATATGATCGTTAAACACCACCAGCGAACCTACATCAATCCGTTCCGGACGCAGTGAACCCGCCGCGTTAGTCACCAGCATAAATTCACAGCCAAGGCGTTTAAACGTGCGGACCGGATTGGTCATCACTTTCATGCTTTGATGTTCGTAATAATGGCCACGCCCTTTCATGCACACTACTTCAATACCAAACAGAGTCCCCATCACCAGTTCACCGGAGTGGCCCTCGACCGTACTGACCGGAAAGCCGGCCAACTGCTCGTAAGGAATCACCACTTTATCTTCCAGCTCATCGGCAATGACGCCCAGGCCAGAGCCGAGAATAAACGCGGCTTGTGGTTTAAAGTCTGCTTTGTGTGCGTAAATGGTTTCCAGTGCTTGGTTTACCGGATCACAGGACATGATCATCACCTCATTGTGTTGTTTGGTTCACTTTACCCCAATAACCGTACTGACAAAATCTCAAAATTTGGCACAATTATGCTCTTTCCCAGCACAATCAGGCACCTTATGACCGAGCTCGATCCCCGTATTACCTTGAAAATGTTGCGTTACTTCTACCAGGTCGCGCAGTGCCAGCAGTTCAGTCAGGCAGCGCAACAACTTAATATCACCAAATCCCCGCTCAGCGCGCAGATCAAAGAGCTGGAAAACATACTGAACGTGACTTTGTTTGAGCGCGATACGCGCAACGTGAGGCTGACCCGTGCCGGCCAGCAGATGCAACTGGAGTGCGAACGCATCTTCGATATCCTGGACAGCTCTCTTAACCGGGTTATGCAGTACGGTCGCCAGGAAAAGCAGACCGTCAACATCGGCCTGATGAGTTCGATTTTCTGGGCGGGTTTTGGCGATGCCCTGCACCGACTGCAACAGGCTTATCCGCAGGTCACGTTAAATCTGCTGGAACTGCCGCCGGAAAAACAAAAACAGGCCCTGCAGCAACACCGGCTCGATATCGGCCTGGTGCGTTACGCCGACAGTATTAACACCGCGCCACTGACAACCCACACCTTGTATAACGAGCAGATGGTGGTCGCCATCCCGGCCGGCCACTCGCTGGCTAACCAACCTAATCTCTCCCTCAGGCAGCTGCATCATCAGCAGTTCGTTATGCTCAAACAGGAAAACTCGGCCGCGACCCAATGGATTCGTCAGCACTGCCTGAATGCCGGGTTTGACCTGAAGATTCTGCAGCAGGTGGTCGAGCCCAATACCCTGCTGGCGGTCATTTCGACCCGTGGCCTGCTCTCAATTGTTCCCGCCAGCTATGCCAGCCTCAGCTGGCCACATGTGCGGTTTGTACCGCTGCAGGAGCCGATTTGTGCTGACATCTGCGCACTTTCTGCGGCAAAGCCGCATCCGCTGACCGAACATATTCTGGCCGAGCTTAGCCGTGCACTACAATCTGAATAGCAGGCCAGCACATTCCAGACTGCGCATGACATAACGGTTTCGCCTCAAAAAAATCGTTTAAAGATGCCTTTCTTCTGCCCCTCAGCGTGTCAATCATTGAAGCGCATCATTCTAACGATCAGATAACATAAAAATCTTTTATGGTTTATTGATGAAATTAATTATCGTTTGCATTAGTATTTGCATCTAAATTTACAAGGAGAGTCCCCATGGCACACTCACTGTCATCGAAAAACCTATTATTACTTGCCCCTTTTGTCTGCAGTCTGCATGTCTTACCCGTTCTTGCCTCAGAGAGCGAAGAAGCCGATATGGTCGTGATCGCCTCCAGCCGGACTGATTCGATCAAATCTAAAAGCCCACAAGTCGTGACCGTGATTTCACGTGAGCAGATCGAGCAGCAGCTGACCATCACTACCGACAGTTCTCAGGTTCTGTCCAATTTGCTGCCGGGATACTCTCCTAATACCCAAAAACTGAATAACAGCAGCCAGACCTTTCGCGGGCGCTCAGTGCTGTATATGATCGATGGTGTCCCACAGTCGAACCCGTTACGTGAGGGCAGCCGCTCGGCACATACCATTGATCTGTCAATGGTCGAACGGATTGAAGTGATTCAC
Organism: Vibrio ostreae; assembly: GCF_019226825.1. NCBI lineage: Bacteria > Pseudomonadati > Pseudomonadota > Gammaproteobacteria > Vibrionales > Vibrionaceae > Vibrio > Vibrio ostreae. The sequence continues at coordinate 1,245,713 of NZ_CP076642.1, read as the reverse complement.
GGTGCCAGTGCGATTCATGGCTTGGGCGCCACCGGCGGCATCATTAACTTTATTACCAAATCCAACAGCAGCGCCCAACCACTCAAACAACATGTCAGTATTCAGGCCACTTCGGCAACGGAGAATATCAGCAGCGATACCACGTCGTATAAACTGAATTATCAGGCTCAGGGTGCCACGGAGCAGTTTGATTACCTTATCGGCCTGAGCGGCGAAACCCAGGGAGTTTATCTGGACGGCAACGGCGATTATGTCGGTGCAGCCACGGTACGCGGCGATATCATGGACTCACAAAGCTACGATGCCTTTGCCAAGTTCGGCTACTGGATCGATGATGAACGGGATATCCAGTTCTCTTTCAACCGCTATCAACTGAAAGGCCAGAAGAACTTCATGGGCGTCAGCGGAGACCGGGACAATGGAGTAGCAACCTCGTCGGTGAAAGCCACTCCGGTTGGTAAAGCCCCTTATAATCAGGTCAATACCGTCAATCTGGTCTACACTGACCGTGATTTAGCCGGCATGAAACTCAATGTGCAGACCTTTTATCAGGACTTCACTGGTCGTTACGGTGCCACCACTTCATCCAGCTTTCAGGATCCGAGCACAGCTGAAACCATTTACGATCAGTCGCAAAACGAGTCCGAAAAAATCGGCGCCAAACTGCTGCTTTCGAAAGGCGGCCTGCTGGACGATACCCTCAAAGTGACCACAGGCCTCGACTTGCTCAGAGACACCACCAGCCAGAAACTGATCCTGACTAATCGCAGCTACGTTCCGGAAACCACCTATAAAAACTATGCGCCGTTTGTACAATTGGAACTGAGCCCGATTGAACGCCTGACCATCCAGGCCGGAGCGCGCTATGAAAAGGCAGAACTGGATGTCGCTGATTACACAACCGTCGCTGCTCGTAACGGAGTCAGTGTGAACGGCGGCACCCCGAAATTCAGCGATACGGTTTACAATGCCGGTGCCGTATTCGACCTGACACCTGATGTCAGTGTATTTGCCAACTATTCACAAGGATTCGGGATGCCGGATGTCGGCCGGGTGCTGCGCGGCGTCAACACACCCGATCAAAACGTCGATGACTTGATTGATCTGTCACCAATCGTCACTGACAACTACGAAGGTGGCTTGCGTGTCAATAAAGAATCGTTTGATTTTGAAATCAGCTACTACGAGTCCAATTCTGATCTGGGCAGCCGAATTGAAGAAAATAATGGTTTGTACACAGTCAAACGCGAGAAGAAGGAGATTCATGGCCTGGAAACATTCCTCGCGGTCAGGATCAACCCTGAGCACACTGTTGATGCCGGATACTCCTATATTCAGGGGAAATCTGATACCGATGGTGACGGTTCGGTTGACACCAAACTGACCGGGGCAGATATTCCGCCCAACAGACTGCGCGTCGCCTGGACCGCGCACTGGAACGACACCGTATCGTCAATGCTGCAGGCCAACCACGCTTTTGACCGCAGTTTCGATGATGATGAACTGGAATTTGAAGGCTATACCCTGGTTGATGCTTCACTCGGCTATGCCCTGCCAGTCGGTAAAGTCACCATGTCGGTCGCGAACCTGTTTGATGAAGACTACTTTACCTATTACTCGCAAAGTGCCTATAAAAATGATGACTTCTATTTCAAAGGTCGCGGCAGAACCGTCACTCTGGCTTATGCCCTGAACTTTTAAGCAACGAGAGCATGGCCAAGGCCATGCTCTTTTTTATGAGCTACTTGCGTTTAAGCAATAGCGGGCAATTGGAGCAGAACTCAGGAGGCTCGGTGGCCTGATAATAGTAGCAACAGGTTCTGCGCATTCTGACCGGTTCAGAGTGTGCTTGCCAATGGCGTTTGGTGCGATAAAAACGGGTTAACGGATTTTCATCCAGATCAAACACTGATCTCGTGCTCTCATCCAACAGGTAAGCCAGATCGCCTTCTGCCTGCCGCCGGCGCTCAGAATCCAGAGCCGGAAGAATGCGCCGCTCATAAATACTAAACACCCGCACCGCAACATTTTCCCACAGTATTCGCGGTGAAACCCCGCTCAGGCGCTGCAACTGTTCAATCAATGGGGTTAAATGTCCGGCAAAAGCACCGCTCAGAATCAGCTCGCGCCAGGCACTGCGATCATGCTGGCAAGGGACCGCCTGAGTCTGTTTCAGTGGCATACCTGAACGCCATAACCGGTTGTGCAACTGATATTCAAATACGCAGTTGTCGATTGAGGCGTCCAGTCCCTTATCAAATACAGACATGGCATACAGCGTCGGCGCCAGCAGTAAAAACGCGCTGCGCTTAATTACCAGCGATGCAGTGACTTTAAGTTCAGGGGCGCCAAGCTCTGGCATGATGGCGTTTAGTGTCGCCAGACATTGCTCATCATCCAGTAACAACACGCTGTCCAACGCATACTGCTGATCCTGTTCGGCCGCAGGTTTTAATCCGAACCCGGTTAACTTAGCCCATTGCAGGTCGGTTAAACTGACCGTCTCGGTCATGACGGACATTTGAGCAGACGCCCTTTACCGCGCGGCACACACATCGGCGTGCCAAACAGCGGATCCTGGGTTAAGTAACACTGCATATCAAACACGGCTTGTACCATCTCTTCATCCAGAATGTCTTCCGGTGGCCCTTGACGATAGATCTTGCCCTGTTTCACCGCAATCATCTGATGCGCATAGCGACAGGCCAGATTCAAGTCGTGCAAAACCATGACTATCGTGGTGTGGCGAGTCCGGTTTAATTCAAACAGTAAATCAAGAATCTCGATTTGATAGGTCAGATCCAGATAAGTGGTCGGTTCATCCAGTAACAATATATCGGTATCCTGAGCCAGCGCCATTGCAATCCAGGCCCGCTGGCGCTGGCCGCCGGACAGGGTTTCAACCGCCCGGTCAGCAAGTTCCAGCATATTGGTATCTCGGAGCGACTGCATCACCAGACGCTCATCCTGCTCGCTCCAGCTCTGCAACCAGTTTTGATGCGGATAACGCCCCTGTCGCACCAGCTGTAGGACGGTCAATCCCTCGGGAGCCGCCGGCCCCTGCGGTAAAATCGCCAGTTTTTTTGCCACCTGTTTACCCGGCATTTGATGCAATTTTTGTTGCTCCAGCCAGATGTCACCGGATTTAGGCAGCAGCAGGCGGGCGAGCGATTTGAGCAGGGTCGATTTGCCACAACCGTTGCCGCCAACCAGCACGGTAATCTGATTCGGCTCAATCGACAGATCGAGCGATGAAATAATGGTGGTGTTCTGATACCCCAGAACCAGACCGGACGTTTGCAGTGGACTGCGCTTTGGAATGGTCATCCTTTCTGCTCCATAACAAATAGTGAATTAAGTCCGCTGCCTAAACAGCAAATAGATAAAGAAAGGAGCACCGATAGCAGAAACAAATACCCCGGCCGGCAGATCAAGCGGCACAAACAAGACCCGCGCCGCTAAATCGGCGGACATTACCAGACATGCTCCGACCATCGCCGTCACCGGGAGCAAGAGCGCAAAACTGCGCGTCACCAGTTGACGGGCAATATGCGGTGCGATCAAGCCGACGAACCCAATCGCTCCGGCATAGGCCACCACCGGTGCGGCAAGAAGAATACTTAACATCACCAGCATGAGACGCAGCTTTTGCACCGAGATACCGAGCCCGGTGGCAACCGGATCCCCCAACTCCTGAGCATTAATTTGGCGGGAAAAGCAGAGCGCCAGTGGGAACCCGACCATCAACCAGGGCAGCAACGACTGTACATCGTGCCAATTTGCACCATAAATACTGCCGGTCAGCCAGATATAAGCAGACAGGCTACCGGAGGACGGGCTGATCGCAATCAACAGGGTCGTCACGGCTCCCATCGCTGCAGAAACACCAATACCGACTAAAATCATCCGCATCGGCGTAACACCCTGTCGCCAGGCCAGCAAATACACCGCGCCCGAGGCAAAAAAAGCACCGCCAAGCGCAAAGAGCGGCAGCCACCCAATACCATAGCTCATCTGGAAAAAGGCCAGAAACCCCACCGCAGCCGCACAAGCGCCGCTGGTCATTCCGACCACATCCGGTGATGCCAATGGATTGCGGATCACAGACTGCAAAATCAGCCCAGAACACCCCAGCCCCGCACCAACCAACATCCCCATCACGATACGCGGCAGCCGCAGTGTTTCCACCATTGTGCTCAGTTCCCCGTTCAGAGAACCTGACATCAGTTGCCAAGGATTTATCCATTCACTGCCCGAGGACAACGAAATTACAGCAATACCCAGGGTAAGCAACATCAGACCAACAACCGCTCTCAATGCAGTGGATGGTAGACTAAACGACCCTAAACGGCCCCGGTATATCAATGGCTCAGGCATTGCGGTTTCCTTTTCGGGCCAGGAAAATAAAGAAAGGCGCGCCGATTAAGGCAGTCATCACACCAATCGGAATTTCCTCCGGTGGCAGAATTATCCGGGTGATCACATCGGCCAGCAAAAGCAGCGTCGCCCCCCAAATGGCACTAAGCGGCAGTAGCCATTTGTGATCATTGCCCACCAGCGACCGCGCCATATGCGGTACGATCAAACCAATAAATCCGATGTTGCCTGCCATGGCAACAGATATCCCAGCCAACGCAACGATAAGCAGGCTTAACGCTACCTTAAGCAGCCAGGTATTCTGACCTAGCCCCGTGGCAATATCGTCACCAGAGAGCAGAATATTGATGTGCGGTGCCAGCAGCACTGCCGCGAGCATTGTTGCGAGCAGATAAGGCATCACCGGCATAATGTCCCCTAATTCACGTCCTGAAACAGAACCGGCAACCCAGAATAATACGCTGTCGACCCCGTCCTGGCCGATCACCAGTAACCCTTGAGTGAAGGCCATAAACAGTGCAGAGATCGCCGCGCCTGCCAATACTAAGCGTACCGGAGACTGAGCATCGCGGCCCAGATTGCCTAACGCATATACCAGTCCACCGGCTACGCCCGCGCGCAAAAAGAGCCACCCAGAACAGCATCGACATGTCGCTGAATGCGAACACCTGGCTGCATAACACGATAAAAAATACCGCTCCGGCGTTAACGCCGAATATTGCCGGAGAGGCAAGCGGATTGCGGGTCAGTGTCTGCATCAATACGCCGGCAATCGCCAACGCAGCGCCGACCACAATCGCAATAATAGTGCGTGACCAGCGAATGGTATTAATCACCACATGTTCGATGGATGTCGGTTCAGGATGCCAAAAAGCAGGCCACACTTGTTGCACCGTCACCGGATATTGACCAAACACCAGACTTGCAAAAACGGCACCGCAGAGTACCACCAGCGAAATAACGAACAGACTCAGCCGAGCCGAAGGAGAAGAAACGGATATTAACATCATTGCGTACTTGGGGTGAGCAGCGGAGGATAGATGGTACTCAGTTGATCCAGCATCAGGTTGGCCCCAAGAATACCGCCGGACAGCAGCCAGCTAACCTTATTGACCTCATATACCTGATTCATTCTCGGTGCTTTAAGCACTTTCCAGATGGGATGGGTGCGCCAGGCATCATAGTTGCGCACCACCACTGGTTGTTCTGAATCCTTGATAACAAAAAACACATCCGCGTCAGCACTTGGCAGCGTTTCTTTGCTTTTAATTTTGATTCCCCAGCTCGCATTTGGCACCGCCGGCAAGCGAAAGCCGATACTACTCAATACCTGACCGGCAAAACTGTCGCGCAAATACAAACGCAGGTGATCAGCGCGAATATCTAACACGGATGCGGTCAGCGGCCAGTCAGAATAGCGGGACGCCAGCTGCTGGCGAAATACAGTTACATTGTGTTGCCACTGCTGCCACAACGCCTGCGCCATGGCTTCACGCCCGGTGGCTAGGCCGGTTAGCGCTAATGTACGCTGAAAATCATACACGTTGTCGGTCAATACGGTAGGTGCAATCTGCTGTAGCTGCGGATAGATTTTTTCATGTCGGCTTCGTGCGCCGATGATCAGATCCGGCTTGAGAGCGACAATTTTTTCCAGGTTAGGTTGCGTTTCCAGGCCAAGATGCTGCACACCTTGCAGCGCTTCACGCAAATAATCATAAGTCGGTGTTTCGGCCCATGAATCAACTACACCCACCGGACGAATACCCAAGGCAACCGCGGAGTCGGTGGCGCCCTGAAATAAAGTGATCACACGGTTAACATCGGAGACAACCCGGGTCTGCCCCATGGCATGCGTGACAACACTCGTCGAAGCTTGCGCCGGCAACACAACTCCACACAGGATCGCCAACACACAAATCAGCACAGCTGACCGATAAGTCAGGCTTCGAAAACAGGTCAACGGCAAGCCAGCAATCCTTTTGAGCAGATTAATTATTCAAAGAGTGAATATTAATGATAATTAATCTCATACGCAATATAATGTTAAAGAAAACAGACTCGACCGTGGAGCATGAGGTGACGTCGTTAGCTCGTTAGCTCGTTAGCTCGTTAGCTCGTTAGCTATGCTGCACTTTCTCTACACTAGTGCGTACCACCAGTTCCGGCTCCAACTGCACTACTTGCGGATCACGCTCCTGGTGCGCCAGTTTATGCAGCAGAGTTTCGACTGCCGCTTTGCCCAGGCGATATTTGGGCTGGTGAATGGTGGTCAGGGGTGGGGTCATAAATTTCGCGATATGAATATCATCGTAGCCGATTAGCGATACATCCTGTGGAATTCGCACACCCAGTTCGCTGGCGGCGTTAATAGCGCCCATCGCCATCATGTCGTTGGATACAAAGATAGCCGTGGGTAAGGCTCCCCGTTGCTGCATGGTATTGAATGCGGCATAACCACCTTCACACTCAAAGTCAGACTCAACAATCCAATCCGGATTGATCGTCAGTCCGGCCTCAAGGACTGCGCGCTTATAACCTTCATAACGTTGCTGCGCCTGCTGGCCAATCAGCGGCCCGGTAATACAGCCGATCTCTTTATGGCCGCACTCAATCAAATGCCGGGTCGCCATGTAGCCGCCCTGAAATGAGTTATCCTGAATTTTGTCCGCAGCAAACAGCATCGGCCCCCAGTCCATCACCACGACCGGAATATCCGGGTACCGTTCAAACATGTCGATACGCTGCCCGATCAGGGTCGGACACATCAGGATGATGCCATCGACCCGCTTTTGCAGCAGCGTGTTAATCGAGGCATGCATCCGTTCCGGGTCACCTTCGGTATTACACAAAATCAGGTTATAACCCTGATGGTAGCAACTGCGTTCCACCCCTTTCACCACCTCGCCAAAAAACGGGTTGGTCGAGGTGGTCACCAGCATACCTATGGTTTTGGTACGGTTCATTTTCAGGCTGCGGGCAAGCGCAGACGGCGCATAGTTCAGCTCCTGCGCTGCCCGGTTAACCCGCTCGGCAATCTCATCGCTGACAAAGCGGGTTTTATTGATGACATGGCTAACGGTCGATGTGGAAACACCGGCCAGTCGTGCAATATCTTTCATCGTTGCCATGTCATTTTCTCCTGTGCGCTTATTCGGGCTTTCCTGCCCAGATCAGAACCTGCCGATTGTCGGCTCGTTTACACTTGCTGAGACAGAAATGCTTCAACTTCGGCGCGGCGCGGAATCGAGGTCTGAGCGCCAAAGCGGGTCACCGAAATCGCCGCGGCAGCATGGGCAAAACGAATCGCCGATTCTAGCGGCATATCTTCCAGGAGGCCAGTCACCAAGGCGCCGTTAAAGGTATCACCGGCAGCTGTGGTATCGGTTGCCTGAACACGAAAGCCGGGAATAATCTCGCCGCGGCCGTTCTGGCTCAGCCAGACACCTTTAGCGCCCAGGGTAATCATCACGATTTCAATCCCTTTGGCGTGCAGAGCATTGGCGGCCTGCTGCGCTGACTCATCATCATTGACGGTGATTCCGGTCAGCACTTCGGCTTCGGTTTCGTTCGGCGTAATGACATCCACACAGCTTAGCAGTTCATCCGGCAGCGGCTGTGCAGGTGCCGGGTTGAGAATCACATTAGTGCGCGCCTGCTTGGCAGCCTGAGCCGCCGCAACGATTCCATCCATCGGGGTTTCCAGCTGCATGAGCAGATAATCGGCGGCGCGGATACGCTCTAAATCACCTTCAATGACCTGTGCGGTCAACTTGGCATTGGCTTCCGCCGACAGACAAATGGTGTTTTCGCCACTGTCGGAGACCTGAATCATCGCAATGCCGGTCGGACAGTTTGGCTGCATCTTGATGGCGCTGATGTCCATACCGTCGAGCTTAAAGCTTTCACGAATATTGATCCCGAACGGATCGTCGCCCACGCAGGCAATAAAACCGATGTCGGCATTCAAACGGGCAGCCGCTACGGCCTGATTGGCCCCTTTGCCACCTGGGATAACTTGATAGTTGCGACCGTGCAGCGTCTCGCCGGGGCGAGGAAATGAAGGCACTTGAAGAACATGGTCAGCATTGACACTACCTAATACCACCAACTTGTTCATAAAGGTTATCCTCAGTCTTATAGGAAGTAAAAAAATAGATAGATGATTGAGAAACAGAGAGATTTAATGCTTCAGTGTGCTGCACAACCGACCGATCACCAAGCGGTCATATACGCCGGTATATCTGAGTATTTGGCCGCTTTAAAAGCATTAAAGCTGTCTGTACTGCTCTCCCCTACAGGGAGAGCAGTGACGTTCAATCAACGCGAATTATTCAGCGATGATTTTCAGCGGGACCGGAATGTATTCATCCACTTGTTCACCTTTCAGTACCTGGTCAGCCGTTTCTACGCCAAGCGCACCAATCAGATCCGGTTGCTGAGCCACAGTTGCGGCCAGTTTGCCACGTTTCACCGCGGCGATGCCATCGTCAGTACCGTCAAAGCCGACGATGACAACGTCTTTACCTGATGCCTGAACTGCGCGTAGTGCGCCCAGCGCCATCTCATCGTTCTGGGCGAATACAGCCTGGACATCCGGGTTAGCTGCCAGCAGGTTTTCCATTACGTTCAGGCCTTTCGTACGATCGAAGTCAGCAGGCTGGCTCGCCATCAGCTGCATTTCGCTGCCGTTCACTGCGTTCATGAAACCTTCGCCACGCTCACGCGCTGCAGACGTACCGGCAATACCTTCCAGCTGAATCACTTTTGCCTTCTCACCCACTTTTTCCATGATGTAGTGACCGGCCATTTCGCCGCCAACCACGTTGTCAGAAGCAATGTGGCTGACCACTTTCCCACGGCTTGCGCCACGATCCAGCGTCAGAACCGGAATGTTGGAATTGTTGGCAATGCGAATCGCATTGGAAACCGCATCAGAATCCGTTGGGTTAATCAGGATCGCTTTCACACCACGAACAGTCAGGTCTTCCACGTTCGACAGCTCTTTGCTCGGGTCATTTTGTGAATCAAGCACAATCAGGTTGTAACCCAGCTCCTGTGCTTTGGCTTCAGCGCCATCTTTCATCGATACAAAAAACGGGTTGTTCAGCGTCGAGAGCACGATAGCGACAGTGTCCTGAGCCTGAGCTGAAACAGAAACGGTTGAAGAAAGAAGAGCAGCAGAGATCAAGGTTGCGAGTTTTTTCATTTTCATCGTCCTTATTGTAGGGGGCCGGGTCAGCCAGGCTGAACCCGGTGTGTCACATGCATGTTAAAGTTTCACAGTTATTTTAGAGTTTTACTTATACATCAAGCTTAACTATTTATTTTCAAACGGTTATCCCTCTAACTTCGATTGATAACCGCTTGCTTTGGAACGCTTGGAGTTACTTGTTCTTGTTGTCGACCAGTACCGCCAGCAGAATAACCACCGCTTTAGCGATCATCTGGTAGTAAGACGAAACATCGAGCAGGTTAAGGGCATTGTTGAGGAAACCGATGATCAGCGCGCCGACCAGAGTCCCCATGATACGGCCTTTACCGCCCATTAGGCTGGTACCACCGAGTACAACCGCTGCAATCGCGTCCAACTCGTAACCCATACCCGCCGTTGGCTGCGCTGATGACAGACGAGAAGTAACGATAATGCCAGCCAGTGCCGCCAGAGCGCCACAAATCGCATACACACCCATTTTTACCCGGTCAACGTTGATACCTGACAAGCGGGTTGCTGACTCATTACCGCCCAGTGCATACACGTAGCGACCAAAACGAGTGTGATTCAGCAGATACCACACCGCAGCAAACACAACCACCATCAGCCATACCGGTACCGGAATACCCAGCGCATAACCGGTACCAAACCAGGCAAACGCATCCGCGGTATCAGTAAAACCCGTAGAAATAGGACGCCCGTCGGTGTACACCATGGTCACACCACGTAGCAGAGTCATGGTCACCAGAGTGGCAATAAACGCCTGCACTTTGCCTTTGGCGATAATAATGCCGCTGATGCCACCCAGTACTGCCCCCGCCAACAAGGCAGTCGGCACCGCGACAAAGACCGGGACTTCCATTGCAATCAGGCTGGCAGCGAATGCGCCGCACAACGCCAGCACCGAGCCGACACTCAGGTCAATCCCGGCCGTCAGGATAACCAGCGTCATACCGACCGCGATAATCGCATTGACCGACGTCTGACGCAGAATGTTAAGCAGGTTATCAACGGTAAAGAAGTTGGGATTTAAAAAGGAGACCACCACTACCAGAAACAGTAGTGCAATCAGTGATTTCTGCTCAATCAGCCACTCTTTACTCAGCAGTTTCTTACCGCTGTTTGGGGATGAATCGGTCATGGTTTTGCTACTCATGCTGCGTCCTCGTTTAACGTTTTGCCAACGGCACACGCCAGTAAATTTTCTTGGTTGGCCTGGGCGGCATCGAATTCCCCGCTGATGCGACCCTCGTGCATCACCAGAATCCTATCGCTCATGCCCAGCACTTCCGGCATTTCAGATGACACCAAAATGATGCTCATGCCTTCTGCTTTGAATTTATTAATCAGTTGGTAGATTTCTTTTTTTGCGCCGACATCCACACCGCGGGTCGGCTCATCCAGGATCAGCACTTTTGGCCGGGTCATCAGCCCTTTGGCAATCGCGACTTTTTGCTGGTTACCACCAGACAAGTTGCCGATAATCTGATCCCGTGACGGTGTTTTGATATTGAACAGCTGAATGAAATCCTGCACCGCAATCACTTCTTCGCTATGCTGGATTTGTACGCCTTTACTGAGCTTATCCAGTGCGCACAACGACATGTTCTCTTTCACTGACAGCCCGAGTACCAGGCCATCACCCTTGCGGTCTTCAGAGATATACGCGATTCCGTTTGCCAGACCATCCTGCGGGCTGACCGGATTCACCGTTCTGCCGTTAAGATTAATCACGCCACGTTCAGACGGCAGCGCACCGTAAATCACTTTCATCAGTTCAGTACGGCCTGCACCCATCAGACCAGACACGCCGAGGATCTCACCGCGTTTCAGGTTGAAACTGACGTCATGCACGCCCGAACCGGTCAGGCCAATCACTTCCAGACAGATATCGTTACTTGGATGGACATCGATACGCGGGTACTGCTCATCCAGCTTACGACCGACCATCATTTCGATCAGTCCGTCTTCGTTAGTATCCTCAACCTGGCATTCTCCGATGAATTTACCATCGCGTAGTACGGTGATGTCGTCGCAGATCTCAAAAATTTCTTTCAGACGGTGTGAGATATACACGATGCCACAGCCCTGCTCCCGCAGCTCGCGGATCACGCTGAACAACGATTCGGTTTCGGTATCGGTCAGCGCATCGGTCGGCTCATCCATGATGATCACCTTGGACTCAAACGACAGCGCTTTGGCGATCTCCACCATCTGCTGTTCACCCAGGCTTAAATCGCCCAGCAAGGTTTTCGAGCTGTGTTTGACGTTGAGGCGAGCCAGCAATTTGTCGGCATCAGCGTACATTTTCGCCCACAGAATCCGCCCCATCGCACTGGTCTTTTCCCGGCCGAGATAGATGTTTTCAGCAATAGTCAGCTCAGGAATCAGGTTAAGCTCCTGGTGAATGATGCTGATACCGGCGTGCTGTGAATCGCGCGGTCCTTTGAAGCTGGCCGTTTGTCCCTGATATTCTATCGTGCCGGCATCTTTGGAATAGATGCCAGTCAGCACTTTCATCAGCGTTGATTTACCTGCACCGTTTTCTCCCATCAGCGCCATCACGCGCCCCGGATAAACGTTCAGGCTCGCTTTATCCAACGCTTTGACACCAGGAAAGGCTTTTTCAATCTTGCTGAGAGCCAGAATTGGTTGAGTCATAATGAGTCCTCAATCGAGTTTGGCGGATTAAAAAACAACACCAGCCTGGAAAATAACGTTGGCGTACGGTGTGCATTCACCGGTTCTGACTACGGCACGGCTGTAGTGGGTGCGCGCTTTAAACTCTTCGTGAGAAACATAGCTAATGGCAATGCTCTTACCAAAACGCGCTTCCTCGTTTTTAAGTTCATCGAGAAGCGCCGCGTGCAGCTCCGGGCTCACTTCAGCAAACTCTTGCGCCATCACCACGCCTTCAATCTGTGATTCAGACAGGATGACCTGCACGGTTTGCAGGAAACTCGGAACGCCATGAGTCAAAGCAAGATCAATACGTTGTGATTCTTCTGCGATCGGTAAGCCCGCATCACAAATGGTGATTTCATCGGTATGACCCAGTGTTGAAACCAGGTAGGACAGATCGGAATTGAGTAGGGTACTTTTTTTTCATCGTTTTACCTTTTTATGCGCTTACGTTGGGCTGTTTCTGCGTTGGCAGCTCGCTCAGGAAACAGTCATCGAAACGTTTCGATGGCATCCTATTCTTTCGGTTTTTGAATTGCACCCGGCAGCAAAACAGACTGTGAGTTAGATCGTCCAATTTAGCCGACAGCATGAATAAACAGTGAGAATGATCACTGAGAGTTCTATCATCAACATCCGGTTTGGTGCACATATGTCATAATTTGCTGCAGAAACCGTGACTTCATAGCCAACCGTCCCATCTGTATATGGGATTAACACCGGCCAAAATGCATCGAATTGCGCTTAAACACTGATATTTGGCGGAGATTTAACACAACTGGGGCCGGTTTCGGTATAGTGACGCGCAGCAAGCTTAGATAGCGTAAAGGAAGATTTATAATGAAAAAATTCGCCGTGGTAATGTTGGGAGCATTGGCCCTGGCCGGCTGTGAAAACGAGGTCGGCAGCAGCGGCTGGTGTGAAGAGATGCGTGATAAACCGACCAATGAGTGGAGCGCGCAAAACGCGGTCGATTTTGCCAAGCACTGCCTGTTCGAGCAAGAAGTCGGCACTCCGCAATGGTGTGAAGCAATGGACGCCAAACCTAAAGGCGACTGGACAGCAAACCAAGCCACGTCCTACGCCAAGCACTGCATTTTCTAATAAGAAAGTAAACTAAAGAACACAAAACGCCGCCGGATACCATGGGGATCTGGCGGCGTTTGAATCAAATACAACATTCGTTAATAAATAACATCTCCCCAAGCACCGGATATTTCATCAATATAAATCACTGGTTTCTGTTTGTTTAAATACGTTTGATATAGCAGATCCGCGTTCTTTTTCTCATCATCAGTTAAAGCAGTAATACCCGACTTTTCAAGCTGATCCTGGTACACTGTCGTGAGAATTCCATATTCATTACCCTCATAGGTAGCGAACAACTTAGCCACTGCGTATCCCTGTACGACAAACTCTCTATGTTCTTTACCCTTGGCAACGAAGTAGTCGAAGGTCAGAACGAAGTGTTTATTATCCAATACTGATAAATTTCTTCCTACAGATTGATTAAGGTAACGTTCCGAACTTAATACATTTTTAAATCGTTTATTAATAACATTCAACGAATCAATATCATTATTATCGGCAGCGTAAAATAACAATTTGAGTAACTCTTTTTTATCCTTTTCGGATAATGGGTTGACGCTACTATCAAACAGGCTTGAGTGCTCTCGTTTTAAATACATGGATATTAGGTGTCTTAACGGGCGAAAGTAGTTCTCATTCATCCCCTCTTTCACTGTATTAATAAACTCATAAAAGTATTTTTCATCTGCGTTGTCAAAACGAGCGTAATATAAAAGTGCATACTGAGCGGATAGATCGCCGGAACTCGCTCTCTTTGCTAATAAATCTATCCCGATTTTACTCCATGAATCATCACAATAAGATGACATTCTCATTTCGCATTGATATTGATTATACTTTGGCGACAATCGAAGCGCAGCATAAGGGTTACCAAGCTTTGCGGACTTTTCAAAAAGCGCAGCGCCACCACTACCAGAAAAAGCGCTACTGCGATAGGTGATTTCCGCCAACCAAAACATTGCAGTAGCGTTACCCTTGTCTACCATCGGTTTTAACAACTGCTCAGCTTTCGCCCAATTGCCCTGCTGAATAGCCAACACAGGATCATATAACGTATCATTAGGTCTATAACGACTCGAAGCATAAGGGTCTGGATTTATCTTTTTCTCTTTGTCAGCAAGCACAATGAGGCTTTGTATTGTTTGATCGACGGGACGAGATAGCTCGACATCAACACCTGTTGGCCATTTAAGATACAAATAATAACCCAACATAGATGAAAAAATCATAATTAGAATGAACAACAAAACTTTAAGAAAACTTATGCAACTAAACACTAACATCTCCACTAATCAAAGTTGAGGTTGACACTTTTAATATCTACTCCAAAAAATCCGAGATCAATCATAACCCACAAAAATAAATAAATACAAACGATAGAAAAAAATAATAACAATACATGCTAAATTATATATTCATCAACCAAATCACTAAAAAATTAAAGTATCAAAACAATGTCAAGACAAATTTCCCCCACAAACCATAGTTAAAAACAATATTGTCATCAATTAACTTTAAATTAGTGAACGAACGCGTGGTTTTTATATTCACTCAGTAATTTAAATATAATAAGCTCCCTAAGAAATTGACACAATTTTTACTTAACCATTATTGAAGGTATATAAATGAACACTAACGCTAAATTTGGCTTTCTACTCGCTGCTATTCTCTCTGTTTCTGGCTGTTCTGCAATAAACACCGCCGTAAGCAAGCGTAATCTCGAAGTAAAAACCACAATGTCAGAAACGATCTGGCTGGATCCGGTTTCAGCTAGCCAACGAACTATTTTCTTACAAGTACGAAACACAACCGATAAGCAGATTGATATTCAACAGGAATTAAAAGAAAAGCTGACACAAAAGGGTTACTCCGTTGTACAAGATCCAGCTGCTGCTCACTACTGGCTACAGGCAAATGTGTTAAAGGCAGAGAAAATGGATCCCGCTTCAGCCCAGGGCTTCCTTAACAGCGGATACGGTGGCGCACTCTCTGGTGCAGCAATTGGAGCTCTAGCTGCAGCATCCGCTACGAGTCATTCAAACACTATTGGTGCGGCAGGTCTCATCGGTGGCGCTATTGGACTGGTTGGAAATGCTTTAGTAGAAGACGTTTATTATGCCCTGATTACTGATGTACGTGTCGTGGAAAAGACAGATAACAAAGTCACTTCTACTGAAGTCGCACAACTATCAAATGGTAATTCTGGCGCACTAAATACCTCTATATCCAGCGTGGATAACAAAAAACGTTTTCAAACCCGTGTTCTGTCGAATGCAAACCAAGTGAACTTAGAGTTTGAAGAAGCTAAACCAGTGCTAGTAGAAGATCTAACCACTTCAATCAGTGGTATTTTCTAAAATAATTAACGTTAATCACCTGACTGTTTAAATTTTATTAGTGTTTATCAATCTGCAAAGACTTTTTAGGTTGTCCAGTTACATTAAGTAACAACGATTGAGACACTGATATAACATGCTTTGTACTATAAAAATGCCGTCAGATACCAATGTGTATCGACGGCAATTTAAAAAAATCTCTAACTTCTTATCATCTTCAGTGAAATAATGGCGAAATCCCAGTTACTTCATCAATAAAGATAACTGGTGTAGAATGACCAATCAAATTTCTAGTCATTATCATCCCTTGAGACTTCTCTTCTTCACTCATAGGTTTTATATTACTATCCATTAGCATATACTCAAAGATACCTTTATATTCGCCGCGTTGGTTAAAGTCCTTGATATAATAATCAAAAAGATTCGCAACAGAGTATCCTCTTATCAAAAAATCTCTATTTGACTTTGTATTACTCCTACCTCTAATAAAATAATCAAAAGCAATAAGAAAATTATTACCATCCAATAGAAGTTGGCTCTGATCTATCAAATCATCAAAATCACTGTCAAAAAAACCTTTAAAATCATCATTAATTAATTTCATAGACAATACGTCATTATTTTTTGCCGCAACCATCAATGAGTTAAAAATAACTTTCTTTTCATTATCACTCAAAGGTAATGGGTCATTGTCAAAAGGACTTAATGACTCCCTAGACAAATAAAGGTTCACTAAATATCGCAATGGGGGATAATAATTTTTATCCATTCCGGTTTTTACCAAATCAACCAAATCAGAATAAAACTCTGAACTTGTATTTTTAAATCTAGTAACATAGAGATAAGCATACGCAGCTTTGGTGTCACCGTCATGTGCTAGTTTTAACAAACCTTTTAATCCGATATCATCCCACTTACTATCACAATAGGCCTTCAACCACCTATCGCAATCATGACCAAAACTCAATGAGGGAGAAAGTCTTAATGCAGCATAAGGATTACCTAATTCAGCAGCCCTTACAAACCATTTACCCCCGTCTGAAAAAGCGTTCGCTGAATAGGTAATATCTCCAAGCCAAAACATGGCAGTAGAGTTACCCTGCTCTGCCATTGGTTTTAACATATCAATGGCTTCACTCCAGCGCTTTTGCTGGATTGCCAAGACAGGCTTATACAAAGGATCATCAGGTCTGTAGGTACTAGAAGCATAAGGATCATTATTTATATTTATGCTTTTGTAAGAAGTCGTACTTAACGTTTCGTCAGTTAGTGGAGACGATAAAGCAATGTCTAACCCAGTCGGAAGTTTTAAATATAACCAATAGGATCCAATAGATATGATGAAAGCAAAAAGGATAAAAATTGCAAACTTATACAGTATATTTTTTTTAATCATCATATTTTCCATATACTAAAAAACTCCCACCGAGGATCACTACCAAAAACTGCTTTTATTTTTTCTCTATCTAACTTCATCTTCTGAGTTTCGTCATCAAGTTCAACTCGATAGGCTCGATAATGAAAGTTCCCCTTAACATCTTTATATCTATATCCATGCATATTGATTGCTAATTGCCAAACATTATCATTGAAGGAAATTCTAAGCCCTCTGTTATTATCGCTAACAGAAATGATATATTCTTCAAGACGCCGCCAACTATCAGCAAAACGCTGCCACTGTGAAGCTGGAGTTCTAACATCTTCTAGATTTCCCCCTATGCGAATAAGAGTTTCTTCAAACTGACGAGTCCTGAATTTATTCTCATCATTTCCAGTAGGAGAAATCCATTTCAATATTTGTATAACAGCACTAACTTTCCTTTCTTCATTTTCCTGTCTAGATATTTTCTGAAGATCACTCTCAAAAAAAGATTCTTCCTTTTTATTAGTCAAACAATTTAACAATTTAGCTAATGTTTCTGGAGGTAAATTTCTAATCCAATCTTTCTTACTAGAGCTAACCTCAGCCATCGTGATATGTCGTGCTATCATGGGCGCGTAATCTTCTTGGAGCACATCGTTTTTATACTCATCATAGACAACTGATGGAAGCAACATAACATCTCCAAATGTTAAGCCGAGAGCCATAGCTATAGTCAACCTTTCATTAAGTTGTTCAAAGTACTCATTTCTTCCATTTTTGTCATAATCTCCAAACACCTCTACATAACGGAATCCACTCTCTTTTAACACTCCTAAAAGGCATGCCAAAAATCTATCCATCATAACTGGACTTAATGTTACAGAAAATTTTCCAGAGAAGCCTGGTCCACACACAGCTTTTGCTGATGTGATAAGAACGATTTGGCCATTTTGAAAGGTAAACCGAAATTCTCCAGAGTATCCGATACCATAATTAGCCGCCATCTGAGCACTGATACTGCCCAATTTTCCTAGTGATTGCTCCACCTTATTATTGTTTATCATCACCGCAGGCGGCTTCCAATGAACTTCGGCATCAATGCTTCCTCCGGCTTCGACACCAGCAAATACGTCTACCTTAACCCCAGTTTGTGCCGCCGCTTGTGGAATAAGAGCATCACCATCCTTTAATACTCTTGCTTTAGGTGAGTTTTCGCTAGCTTGGTTTGCGTCCAGAACCTTGATAGATTTTCCTTTAACACCCAACCCACCGTTGGTTTCTGAAGGACCGAAGGATAAATTCCCAGAGAGTTGACAACTTGCTGCCGCCAAACCATAGACTTTGGCGCTAAGTTTTACAAAACACTCTCCCGCATCGTATTCTCGTTTTTTATCCGTCATAGACTCATAATCCAGGGCTACGTAAGAAATCGAAAGCCCATGCCCCTTATCTGGGCGCACGTTTTGATCCTTATCATTAGTCGGAAACCAAGACGAAAATCCTATTTGACCACTTAATAAGGTAAAATTGGCTTGAATCGACGCTCCTGTAGTCAAGTCTAAGTTAGGACGCAATGCATCTAATTCGCTTAACGGCAGATTCAAAGAACCACTGGCACTTGATGATAAGCGTAAAAATTGCGCCTGAGCATTCGCTATATAGGCTGACGAACCGTTGTCTGCTCTTCCGCCTTGCCAGTGGTAGTGGGATTGCCAGAAAGCACTTGAGTCATACTTTTCTATTGTCTTATTTAGATTCAACGGTCCTGTGACAAAATTTGCTTTCGTAAAAGTACCTGCTAATTGCTTCTTAATTTCATCTAAAGCTTCAGATAATGTCTTACCTGCAGCATCTGCGTTGACTAACGGATCAACCATTACGACTTTTTCCGTTATATCCTTACAGTGACCTTTACTAAGGTTTTTTTTCGCCGTTGGTAAAAACCAACTTGGTCCTCTAACCCAACCAACTTCTCCCTCATTTGATAACAAACTACATTCAACAGCTTGAAGGTCTGCATCACCAGCCTTGTTAGAAAATATCCCTAGTTTTTTTTCCAAAACCTTATAGTTCTTTTCATCCCATAAAAGAGTCATGGCAGATAGCTTATCTTTATTAAGATAAAAATTAATGACTTTACCTTGTAAAGCTGACGCTTCAGCCCTTCTCTTAAGTTGTTCTAGTCTCTCGAGTGCAACTTTCTTTACCCAGATTAGGTCAGAAAACATATCAGGAATAGAACGTCCACCCATAATGCTACGAATAGAGCTCAGCCATTCAGAAAGTGTCGCATCAATAAAGCGAATCAGCGCCAATGTCGGATAATACGCCCATTGACTGGCGGAACATTTATTAGAAGAAAGAATAGCTCTAATATGCTTATCATCTCTTACTGTGTCGTCAAATGTTAGTAGTTCTGTCAGTAATCCCGAAACTACTTTGTTATAATCATCCGGTTCAATAGTCAGACTAGCGTCATCTCGCCAATTTTTGTATTTACTACTGTTATAAAGGCTTTCCGGTCCCAGATGCACTTTATCCGTGCCAATTAACAACTCTTTAGGCAGACACTGCTCTTTGACAACAAAGCCATAATCATTTAATTTCAAAAGATAGAAAGTGAAACTATACGCGCTCATGGCGTTTGATGGTATGTCACTACCGCGTTTAAATTCTTCCAATGCATTAATAAATTGTGCAGAATTTTTGACATCTTGATTCCAAAATCTATCCAGTTTAGAGTTCAATTCTTCATGATTTTGTTCAGATAACTCTTCATCAGACCAACGACGATAAGAATTAACTTTTTTTATACATTTAGCGATGTCATCTTGTTTTTCACTAGTAAAGTAACTTTCCTTTTCACTGTAGACGAAGTTTGTACCGTCATCAGTAACTACCTTTCCTGCTGCTTTTACTGCTTTTTTCTCTAGCAAAGCAATTTCGTCTTCAAGATAGTCTACAACTTTTAATTTTGCAGCACTTAAAGCTTTCTCCCTTAGAATATATTCTTTGTTTTCCTCATCTACCTCATCAATAAAACCTAATGATTTACCAATGTAATAGGAAATAGGGGCAGTACGTATTGAAACTTTAAATACAAAATCTTTTAGCTTCTCCCAAGTAAGGCTGTCACTAAGAATACTATAATAATCTATGCCATCTTCTTGTTCTGCAATAGAAATGATAAATCCATTTTCTCCTCCATTAAAATAGTTCTTAGCAGCGCCTGATTGAATAGTTACCAACATCCAACTCACAGTTCTTAAGCGTTCGATATCCGTGTCTGACAGGAACATTTCATGTGGTTTATGTTCAAATTTAGATAATATCCCTAGTGTATTAAGGTTGTTAAACGTCGTTTGTCTGTCCGTTGTGACTGCGCTTTTAAACAAATCAATTTCAGACATAACCGCTTCTTGAGCTGTTTTCGTTAGTGCATACCAAGTTTTCTCTCCCGTTTCCGGATGAGCAGGTACGTATAGTATATCGACAAAATCAGGGACTTGACTGGAACAGAGTTCATTCCCACATGCTGGTTTTTCAGGAACTAGAGGAAGTGTAGTACGTGTACCTAAGTCTACTTCGATTGGAGACCCTTCATTACCTGATAACTTAAGTGTGTTACCAGCATAAATCAGATCAATATCTTTAATTTGATCACTATTTAATTCTTGGAGTACACTTTTTGAAATATCAAACTTTTCCGAGATCAGATCTAAACAATCTCCCGGACGAATTTCATAAGTTTTTACTGTAGTCATAATTATAGATATCCCAATAAAACAGATGATGTCAAAGAAAGTGGTGTATTTCCGTTATTTACGTATTTCTTGTTTTCATCTCCAACCAAACTCTTCCATTCATCATCCTCACCAACCCAAGTTAAGGACGAAAAGGGACCTAATATATTTTTCTTGTCTTGATCGTTTAATCCTTTGTGAACGCTATTCAAGAAAACCGAGGAATAATATCTAAAAAACCTCATATCACCATTAATTATTACTGTTAGCAAACTTCGGAGATGATTTAACCTATCTTCTTGTTTCGTATTTTTCTTAAATGAAAATACTACTGTGCTTGTCTTCAAAGCAAAATCGTATTTAATTAAATTAGTCAGTTCTTTTGAACCGGTGAAACAAAAAACTACCGGACTAACTTCAACAAGATGGTGAAAATCACTTCCATAGAACAGTTTTATCATTTCAGGATTGTTCTCGTACCGATATGCCAAAATATCAATATCAGGTACTCTTATTTTGTCGACGACTACCCAATGGGTATATTCGTCAGATTCAAAAAACTCGGTTAACTGACTCATACATCCTCTTTAATTTCACACGGACAATCAGTTCTGGGACAATTGCCATCTAGTTGACGCTGACACATTCTGGCTATTGGTATATCACTAATTGCAATCTGAACTAACGCTTCTTCTGAAATCAATGATGCTATTGGTTTTATGAATGTCAACTCTTCCGGTGCGTCTACAGCCTCAACGCCGCCGGGTAACAAGGCTGATTGGCCGCTGTAGCCGGAGGCACTGCCTGCGCTGCCGCCGGCGTTTAGATTAATAGCCGGGCCCGACAAATGTACGCCACCGCCGTCAACTTTGACGAAACTGCCGCCGGCTTTGAGGGTGACTTCGGCACCGGCTTCGACCACTAATTTAGCGCCGGCTTTGAGGGAAATTTCCCGTCCTGCCTGAACCGCGATGAGATTGCCGACTTTGTGCTGGGCTGAGCCATCGACTTTCAGGCTGCTGTCCGCGCCGATTTTACTGCGGCTCTCACCACCGATAGTTTGGTGCTGATTGGCCACGACTTGGCTGAAGCGATCATTTTCGACCGTGACATGGCGGTCGTGGCGGATTTCACTGCGGTGGTCATTCTCGACTAAGCCATCGAAGTCTTTCTGAGCATGCAGGTAAACCTGTTCTCTGCCGGCTTGATCTTCAAAACTCAGTTCATTAAATCCTTCTCCCTGATGGGTTTCACTGCGGATCACGGTTTTGGTTTTGTTTTCTGGCAGTGGATACGGCGTAGTATTGGTCGCATGGTAAGTACGGCCGGTCACGATCGGCTGATCCGGATCGCCATTCAGGAATGAAACAATCACCTCGTGGCCAATGCGTGGCAGCGCCAGCATCCCGTATTGACTGCCGGCCCAGCCTTGCGATACCCGGACCCAGCACGAGCTGAGTTCATCAGCGTTGGAATAGCGATCCCAGGGGAAATGCAGTTTGACCCGGCCATGCTCATCACAAAAGATCTCCTCGCCCTGTGGGCCGACCACAGTCGCAATCATCGGGCCATCGACCTGAGGTTTTGCCTCCGGTGTTGCCCGCCAGCTGATATGGGCCGGGATCAGCTTGAACTGGTTCGCGTAAGTGGTGGCACCGCTGCCGCCCTCTTCCTCCAGCGCCTGGGGCTGAGTGCCCTGGTGGTGAACACTTACCACCAGCCAGTCACGGTTGAGGCTCTCATGTAAGTGCTCTTGCAGATCAAATTTCATTCCGGCGCGCAGCAAAGGCTGGTTACTCTGACCACTGGCAGTGCGCGCCTCGCGGCGCAGGAACTCAAGCCGAATCCGGCTAAGCGCTTTACCATTGACGTCATCTTTGAAGCGGCCCGGCGCGTCATAATGCTCGTAAGTCGTGTGCTGGTAATCCATTTCGCTACCCAGCGCACTTTGCGCAAAAGAATAAGCCGGCTTTTTAAAGCTGTAATCCTGCATCGCGGTCTGGCTGACTTCAGCACGCGTACGAACCTGCAATGCGGAGATATATGGCGTATCCATCACGCCACCGGCCAGGCTGTTATAAGGTACCGGCTCGCCCAGTTTAGGCAAGCTGTCAGACGCATCACTGAAGAGCAGCGTATGCTGGCCTTCCTGATGAATGAAGCTGTACACCAGCCCCTCTTCCGCTGCCAGACGGTGTAAGAATTCGAGGTCGGTTTCTCGATACTGCACACACAGTTCGCGCTGCGGATAATCGCGGGTCAGCGCAAAGGCGTAATCATCGATGTCCATTTCCTGCAGCAGCACAGACAGGATTTCAGGAACGGTTTTGAGCTGAAAAATGCGGCTGTTGTGACGCAGTGATAAACGCTCCAGCGCCGGAACCAGAGTGAGGGAATAGAATGTATGATGATGGCCGGTGTCGCCACGACTGAAAGCCCGCACAACGCCATGCACGCGCTGCACCAGCATCTCGTCTCGATATAGAGTCAGTTCTGCGCTTTTATCCACCACCATTTCAGCGCTGATGCCCGGCTGGCGGCTGGCCAGCGCAAGTTCATAACGAAACCCGTAGCACGGACGACCATCCATGAGCTCACAGGACAGCGTTTCCTGCCCGTCGAAGGCATGCACCACCAGGGTATCTGTTTCCAGACCATCCACCTGGAACTTGTAACTTAACGTTGCCATGCTGCTATTCCTATCTCTGACCGTTGATAAAGTGCAAACTTGAGTTTGCAGCAAGGGTAATGCCAATCTTATTTTTATTATTAATCAATTGGTTATGTTGAAAAACTCATCATCAGGGCAATCTGCCGCCACAGTGGAGCAAGAAGCTGCCCGATACGCAACTTTTTGCCCGCTGTGTAATGGACATGACACGCTCAGCGCGCCAGCTCTGCGGATAGGTTTTCTTCCAGCTGAGCCATGGTCCAACTCAGGTTATTGAGACGCAGTTTCAGGATGTCCAACTCCTTCCGGGCGTCGTCAACCTCGCCCTGCTTAATCAGGCTCTGCACGTAATCCACCCGGCCATAAATCGGTGACAGACTCACGGCAAAATCTTGCAGAGATTTGGTTTGACGCTGCAACTCGTTCCATCGGCCACGTTTCGCCAGCAGTGCGATGTTAGCCATGCGGGTACGCATTTCACCGAAACGTTGCACAAAAATATCGGTTTGCGCCAGCGCCTCCTGCTGTGCGGTAGAAAATGCCTGTTGCGATTCAGCCACCTTAGGATCCTGCGGATAGAGCGCCATCAGCGCTGACATCTCATGCATCGCTTCGCGCTTACTCTGTTCAACAGATGCGGCACTTTTTTGCACAATCGAGTGCTGATACAGCCCGACCAGATCTTCTTTCCAGCGCACGACCTGGCCCGGGGAGACATCAAGCTGGAACTGATGCAGAGCCTGGTCGCTGTTTAGCGTCGCCACTTTCACCTCAGCCGAATACTCACTGTGACTGAACCATGGCAACACCTGATAAGCCCAGACTCCGGCACCAAACAGCAGACCGCCGAGGACAAATGCGGCGCCAACCCATTTGCGGTGCAGACTGCGCAGCACTTTAGGCGGCTCCTGAGCTTGCTGCTGCATCTGGCGTTTCACCAGGCTGTGGTACTGAGTTTCAATCCGGTCAATATGTTCGAATAGCACAAAACCGACACTTTCAAAATCAACCGGGTAATCCGGCTGCTGCTGCTCCAACTGATGATGAATCCGTTCGCACAAGCGCTCACAACGATAGAGTTCACGCAGTGATTCATAGTTGGGCTTGATGGCTTTCAGCTCCGGCACCACTTTGCCATTCACCCAGTCCAGCACCTCTTTGTGCATCTTGGCATACTTAGCATCCGGCTTGTTCTGACTGTTGAGACAGGCACTGAGTAATTCCAGTCCGTTGGCATATCCGGCCAGACCCTGGGTTTTCAGACTCGCGACCGCGAAGTAGCCGCTCATCATCAGATCCACCCCCGCCTTTCTGGCCAGAGTGTCACAACAATCACGCACCAGTTCCCAATCTGTCGATCCCGCCAGCGGGTTAAAACGACGATTGATCTCATCTCTTACTTTTTGGTACTCATCGAGATGACGAATCTCATCCACATGCTCGCAAATACGGTAGTAAGCATTATCAATAAACAAAATATTGGACATTTACGGCTCAGTCCCAGAGTAAAGGAGCGGGTTACCCCGCTCGCTTAATTAGATTAGTAATATCGAAAATAAACTTTTTAATACAAGGTATTGGATAGCTTAAACGAGTTAAACAAGCGCTCGGTGAACGGGTTAGCATTCGCTTCTGAATTGATGCGGTAAATCATGTCACCGCCATCAACATCAAATTTGTAGTCCACCGAAGTCGCACTGGCTGCCACCACATCCCCCTGGTCCAGCAGACGGAAGAACGCCCACGGTCCCTGAATATCAATACTACGTGGTGACATATTGGACTGAGTCGGCACCAGCGTGACTTTAGAAACCGCAGAGTCGCGCAACGTGTTTGGCCAGATCAGCTCCACGCTGTCACGCGGACCATGGCTGTAGGCCAGATACTGACCGTCGACGTTGAGCACACTGCGGCGCTTGTTGCCGCTCAGACGCAGCGGCTCCACCGAGAAACTGACATCAAGAATGCCTTTGCGGTTAAAGAAAGCATCGCGGATCTTCTGCGCCTGCTTGATCTGATTGAGCACATCTTTACGAATCAGCGACTGGGCATTTTCGCCATCATTGACTGTGATGTTCTCCTCAATAAACATCCGTAACTGATTGTTATAGAAGTTGTCCAGAGTGCCATTTGGCGCAAAGAAGGCTTCAAAATCCTGCAGTGACGCATCTTTCTTCGCCTTCGGATTAAACGGATAGCGACCAGCCAGCTTGCGCTGGAAGGTGTTGTAAACATCATCGTGCCAGCGCACTTCCAGATGGCGGATCGCCTCCTGCTTAATCACATACCAGCTCTCGTCAGCAATTTTGGTCATCATGCTGTCGAGTGGTTTCGGCAGACCGGAAGCAATCCGTTTCAGGGTATAAATCGGATCCGCATTAACCAGTTTGACTCGTGCCTTGGTTGCATCAAGAGCGGCAGTGCCGACATCCGGTGCGGTCTGAATCGCTTTCAGGTAATTCTGCAACTCTTCCACCGAGGCCAGTACTTCATTCATGTAAGCCGGTTTGTCGCCCACCGGTTTAAGCATGTCATTCAGCTCAGCAAACGGTGATTCGATCATCGACGCTACTTTATATTTCGGACTCTGCAACAGCGCTTGCTGCGCCGCATCATCATCAGGCAGAGAAGCATACAATTCAGTATTGGTGTCCAGCGTGCGCAGCAGACGCTGCATCGGTTCAATATTACCGGTCAGGTTATCCAAGACAGCCACGGCATCATTGATGTCACTGAAATACTTCACATCGATTTCGTTCAGTGCAGCACGCCAAGTGTTGGTGTAATCGGCGACATATTGATCGCGGATCTTATTTCGCAGTGCCTGCTTATCTGCCTCACTGAACTGAGCTGACTTTGACTGGCCCAGTACCCAGCTGTCGATCAGTGCCAACTCCGACACCGACTCAGAACGCGGCATAAAGTACTCTTCAAAGCCACGCTTAGTCAGCATCTGCGGAATGTACAGGCTGCTGCTGTTCATCACGCGTTCTTCAAACACTACGTCAAACACCGGCCCCACTAGGTTACGCAGGTTAATCGCCGGGCCTAATACGGTCTGAGCATTGAGCTTGAGGTTGCGATACACGCGCTGATCATTAGGCATGCTACCCAGTTCTGCCTGAACCTTGGCAATGGTCGGCTCATAAGGTTTCATCACCTTGGTCGCCGCCTTGTTACCATGCTGGCTTTCACCTGCCAGATCGGTATGGCGCATCGCATAGTCGAGGTGGCCCAGCAACTCTTCCTGAATTTCACGCCGCCCCGAGAACTCCTGCTGCCAGTAACGTGAGAAATAATCCATCACGTAATCCTGATAACGGCCGCTTTTATCCACCATCATGCGATACACACGCAGCACTGCCAGTTTTTCTTCATCGGTTTGGGCCTGATTGAGATCCATCACCACATCAGCCATTAACAGTGGCAAGAAGCGGGTTTCCAGCAGATTCAGATAGGTCGCTTCCACCATAGGACCGATGGTGTGCCCTTGATACAGACCGAAATCTGAGATGTATTTGGGCTTTTCACGGAAGAAGCCAAACTCCAGCGTCGCTTCACGGATTTTGTTCAGTGGCTCCAGCACGTCTTGCTGAGAGGCCAAACTCGCTTTGGACGGAAATTCATCCCGGTACTGGTTCACCTTGGCCAGTACGGCATTGGCATGTTCCACGTTGGCGAGGTAATTACGGTGCCAGTTACCCACTAAAAGCAGAGTTGCAATACTACCAGTCACCACCGACAACACCATCAGACGGCGTTTCTGACGCGCAATACGAAAGTTATCCGAGGCCAGTCCTGCTTCAGGATAGATGATGTTAGTGAACAGCTTCTGAGTGAAATAAATGGTTGAGTTTTTCGCCCGCTGCGCGGTGTTAACCGCATGCGACAAGCCATAGCGACGCGACGCCGCATCATCAAATGCGTTGGTCGGCACCCCTTGCTGATACACCGAGGTAAAGTAGGCGCCGCGCACCAGAGCGGAGGTCGAAAACTGATCACTGGCCAGCGCATCCTGGAAAAACTGCCCCAGGATCTCTTTCAGGCCGGAGACCTGACGGGTGAAGCTGTAGATCGCATTGCGCTCTTCCAGTGACATCGGTGCCGACACCGCATGTGGCAACGCATTATTGATACGTTCTACAAACTCGGCATAATCTTTAGCAAACTCTTCCAGCCAGTTGTCGAGGTTGTCGATTGAATCGAGCGAAAAAGTAAAGCCCAGCACTTCCTCACGTTGACTTTTGGTATAGTGCTTGAAGAAAGGTTCAAAGCCATACAGTAAGTCCAGCTTGGTCAGAGCAATGTAGACTGGCAGACGCGTTGACAACGTTTCCATCAGTTCGCGCAGACGTGCACGCAGCAGACTGGCGTAGGCTTTGCGCTCAGACGCCGTCGCGGTGGCCAGATGTGACACATCCAGCGCCAGTACAATACCGTTGAGCGGACGACGGCTGCGGGTACGGTCCAGCCACTTGACGAAGTGCAGCCACAGACGGCGCTCCATGGCACCATCGTTATCTTCACTGCGGTTACCCTGCGTCAGCAGTTCACCGTCCGGATCGATCAGGACCGATTCATCACCAATCCACCAGTCAAACGAATATGGGTTTTCACTCTTCTGCCCGGAGGCACGCATGACGGAAGAGAAAACAAACTTCTGCCCCGAGCGGTTGATCAAACTGGTTTTACCGGCATTTTCCAGCCCAAGAACCAGATACCAAGGTAAAGAATACAGATAATTACGCTTGTTCAGGTTCTGGCGCATATTAACCATCACCTGATTCAGTTCAACTTCCTGGCGCTCTTCATAAACCCGAATCGGATCCTGACGCAGTTGTTCATCACGCTTTTGCTGCGCCTGATAGTTTTGCAGTTTACGCCACTGCAGCAACCCCCATAACGCCAGAGCGCCCAGAGTGAACAAGCCACTGGCGACCACGCGCGACAAGACAGACTGGAGTGGCTTAGTTTCAAAAATCTCTAACCACGGTCCCGCCCACCAAATCGCAACATTCAGTAATATGAACAGGGTAACGAGCAAAATAGGTAATGCGGCCAGCATGCCTGGCTTAAGCCTTCTTACTAACCCAACAATAAATCTCCACATGGATGGTGTCCTTCGTTTACTCTGACGTTGTATATCGTTCTAATTGTTCCACCAGCGACGGTTCCCAGTCGGTCACCTGCATAGCAGATATTTGTGTATGTAATGTTTGGTACTGCTGCTGAGCCATGGCATCCAGATGATTGGCCTGCATCAGGTCGGCAGACAGCAGGCGCCAATAGAACTGGTCTCGCGGCTCAGTCGCCGCTACCAACCCATCGTTCAGCATCGACAATGCCACCGCGATGCCACCGTCTTTGGCCAGAGTGAGTGCTTCCTGACGTTTTTCCTGCCAGTCACCAACACTTTGCGTGGCCGTTGTGTGCTGAGTCGCTGCCAGCCAGTCTCTGACTTCTTCTGACACAAACGGTGCACCGCCTTTGAATTTGAGATCGAACAAGGACGGCATGCGCTGCAAAAACTGCTCAGTTTCTTCTAAAATCGCACTGCACCAGGTCTCTTTGCCCAGGCTGCGCGCGATGTTAAAGCTCATCAACTGGCCGTCGAACCAGTACGGTGACAGAGTCAGGCTCTGCTCAACCTTACGCCATAATGTCAGATCAGGATGACGCATCTGATCCTGATAATCTTTGATTCGATCCTGCTGCATGCCCCTCAGCATGGTCTCCCCGTCTGCCTTATGATCAGGCAGCGAAGTGATCGCTCCCCAGACCGCATAGCGACGTAAACGTACTGACAGCGCAACCCCGAACTCCTGCTCGGCCAGAAAGTCCGCCACTTTTAATAGGGTCTGCTTGGCGGCTTTATCACTCGAGTTATCAATAGCCAGAGACGGACTGCTGCTGGTCGGCGCTGCCGTTGCAGCCGCAACCGGCTGCGCCGACGCCGCAGGCTGGGTTTGCTGACGCTCTTCTGCCTGACGTAACTGACTGGTGATACTGCGCACGACCAAATCGACCGCCTCAGAGCTGAGTCCGTGGCTCTCAATCACTTTTTGCCAGCCATCAACAGCACTAGCGAGCGCGTCACGGTCGGCAGTGTCAAAGCGGTTGAAGTCAACTTTGTCCACTACCAGCGCAAAGCGCTGCGCGATCTGACTGAAAAATTTACGCCGCGGCAGATTACCGCGCTTACCCGGCGCCGGATAACTCTCCTCCCAAAATTCAGCCATGAAATCCGTCATAACCTCAAAAGAGAGAATAAAACGCGCGGCTGTAAACTGGTTGTGCAGGCACTGCAGCAGATAAACCAGCAACTTGATATCTTTGGTTTTCTCACCCAGCAA
This sequence comes from Vibrio ostreae, assembly GCF_019226825.1. NCBI lineage: Bacteria > Pseudomonadati > Pseudomonadota > Gammaproteobacteria > Vibrionales > Vibrionaceae > Vibrio > Vibrio ostreae. The sequence goes on along the minus strand of NZ_CP076642.1, from coordinate 1,215,887 downwards.
CTTGACGACGCTGTGCTCAACTTCATCCCACTGCACGCTGCCGTGGGAAAGAGAGCCGACCTTCATCATCTGATCTTCAACAAAATCAAACAGCGGGTCATCAATAAGACGCTCTCCAACCCGGCTTTCGCCCTTGATCGGCTGCGCAACAGACTGGCGGTATTCGGTCAATTCCATCTCTTTCTCCTACCAGCCACAGCGTTCACGTAATGCACCGAGTGCATGCTTCAACGGCTCGGTGTCAAACTGCAGCCCGTCGGCAAACGGGGCATTCGAACGCAGTAATAAGCGAGATTGTCCGGCCATTGATTTCATCATGCTGATCGCCGGCATACCTCGCGCCGATGACATCAGCGTACCGCTGTCGTCACTGCGCATATATTGCGAGTCCAGTCCTGCAGCCGAGATTTCAATTCGGGCGTCTGAGACACCACTTGGCAATGCCAGCTCAACCCGGCTGAGGTTATCGATACAGCTCAGCATCAATACCGGTTTAGCATTGTCGGCAAAGCGGGTCTTCTGGTTGAGCGCGGTCAGCGTGACCCAGGCATTGCTGCCTTTGCCCTCGCCTTCCGTGGTCAGTGTCCAGTTTTCATTACTATTTTGCACAGCCTGCATCGCTCGCTGCCAGGATGGCGGCAGATGACTCTGCACGGTTGGCATTGCCACCTGTACCGGAGTTTCAAATACGCGGTCAAAACAGGCCAGGCGCTCAAGACGGGCGTCAATCTGCACACATTGCGAAGCTGCTTCGAGCGTCTGCCGTGCCGTCTCTGCCCGGGCCATACCTGACAGGCCAAACAGCGATGAGCCTGCCAGCACTAACAAGATTGCTCGGTTCATAGCGCTTTGATCTCCAGCTTTTGGCACTTATAAGCCAGGGTACGCTTAGGAATACCCAGGCTTTCCGCTGCTTTGGCGCGGTCACCGGAAAAATGACTCAGACGCTCGCGAATGATTTTTTCTTCAAAATCGTTCAGCGCCTGCTTGAGATCGTTAATCACATTAAAATTCTGCTCGGATGCCGGTACATCCTCTGACGCGATATCGGCCGAAGCGCTTGGTGCGATTGACGAGGCAGTAGCCGGACTGGCCGCAGGTACAATACGCGCAGTGAAACAGTGTTCTTCAACCTGAGTTCCGTCGCTAGTCTGGGCGCAGCCAAATTCAATCAAGTGCTTGAGTTCACGTACGTTACCCGGAAAATCATGCATTTTCAGACAATCCAATGCACGGTAATGCAAGCCGCGAATATTCTTGCCATGCTGCTGATTAAACTGCTGAACAAAATGCTGACTGAGCAGATCGATATCATCCAGACGCGCCGCCAGACGTGGCAGGGTCAGCGGATACTGGAACAGGCGATAGTAAAGATCCTGACGGAACGCTTTACGACGCACCTGGTCAAGCAGATTAACGTGGGTGGCAGACACCAGGCGAAAATCCGAAGTCATCTCCTGCTTACCACCGACCGGGCGAAAGGTTTTTGACTCCAGCACCCGCAGCAGTTTGGCCTGCAGCGCCAGCGGCATATCACCAATTTCATCCAGGAACAAGGTGCCGCCGTTGGCCTGGGCGATCAAACCCTGCTTGTCACTGTCTGCACCGGAGAAAGCGCCTTTGGTATAGCCAAACAGTTCGCTCTCCAGCAAGTTTTCCGGAATCGCGGCACAGTTAATCGCGACGAACGGCGCACGCTGTCTTGATGACAGGTCATGCACCGCTTCGGCCACCAACTCTTTACCGGTACCGGTTTCGCCCTGAATCATGACCGACAGATTGGAGCTGGCCGCATTGACGATCTGTTCACGCAGTTTTTGCATCACCGCACTGTCACCGATCAACTTGCGCGACAGATCTTTGACCAGCACGCGCTGGGCTGAATCACGTTCGAAATCACACAAGGATTCTTTCAGTGCCTGACGCGTCTGCTCTTCACGTTCCATATCGTGCAGCAAAGACCATTGCTGGGAGAAGACATCAATGAATTTTAAAAACGCGGCATCGCTGAAAATCTTACCCACTACATTACTGTCACCCATCAGCACCAAAATCGATTGCACGTGACGGTGCCCCATCGGCAGCGGCTGGATCCAGACTGAATCAAACATGCCGACCTTAGCCACCAACTGGCTGAAGGTGCGGTTTGATTGCCAGAAAACCAGCTCTTCCGCCGTCAGATGCATGGCTTTGGAAGACTGCAATACATGCGAAAATGGATTTTCAAAATCCGTTACCGACCAGGAACAGCTGAGACGGTCATCATGAGGCACCAGCAGACGTCCATTGGCATTTGGCAACAGCAGCAGAGCGTTGGATAAACCCAGTTCGCGGCTGATAATGCTGACAAACTGAGTAGCCAGTTGCTGCGGCTTTCTCAGCCCGACTAAGTCTGCAGTGAAAGTAAGCCAGTTACTCATGCTCAATCCACCTCACCGATAAATTCACCCTCCACCGCATCCAGGTGAATGCGATGTACCGGCTGCTGCTCAGCCAGTTTGCTCAGTAGCGCCAGCGATACCGGCGGCAGCAGCTGGCCTTCGATAATGGCTTCGAGCATACGGGCACCGTTTTCACTGCGTGTCGCACGATTAAGGATTTCGTCAATCAGGCGCTCTTCAATCACCACTTCAGCGTTGTAACGTTCACGGAACAAGGTTTCCAGGCGATTGAGTTTGCCTTTAACAATTTCCGCCAGCACCTCTTTGCTAAGCGGTTTGTAAGGAATCACTTCCATTCGGGCCAGCAAAGCCGGTTTAAAGAAAGCCGCCAGTTCAGGATACAAGGCTTCATCAAGTTGTTTAGGCTGTTCGGCGTAATCCACAATGGTTTGATAACCAAGGTTTGAGGTCAGGAAGAACACGATATTCTGACAATCAATCAGACGACCTTCGCCGTCAGCCAGCTCACCTTTATCAAATGCCTGATAAAAGATGTTCAGCACTTCCGGATGCGCTTTTTCCACTTCATCCAGCAGTACGACAGAATAGGGCATCTTACGAATCGCTTCGGTCAGCACGCCGCCTTCACCGTAACCGACATAACCCGGAGGCGAGCCAATCAGACGTGATACGGTATGCTTCTCCTGGTACTCGGACATGTTGATGGTGGTCAGGAACTGTTTGCCGCCATACAACTGCTCTGCGAGCTGGACCACGGTTTCGGTTTTACCAACCCCACTCGGACCAACCAGCAGGAACGCCCCTTTCGGACGCCCCGGACGGCGCAGGTCTGCACGGGCGGTGAGCAGATTACGGTGCACACGTTCAATAGCGATATCCTGACCTTTAATGGAGCGGCCCAGGATCTCAGTTAAATGGGTGATTTTATGCAGTTCATCGCTGTTCATTTGATCAACCGGTACGCCGGTCCAGTCCGCAATGACTTCGGCTATCTGCTCGGCGTCGACTTGCGCATGCATCAATACTTCCTGATGCGGAATCGCTTGCAGGGCCAGATAATGTGACTGCAGATCAGCATGCAGACTGTCACGAGTCTCTTCATCCGCATCCTCCTGTTTGGCCAGATCCAGCAGTTGCGCACGCAGGTCAATAATGGTCTCAACCCGCTGTTTTTGCTGTTGCCAGCTCTCAGTCAGAGTCTGCTTCTCAGCTTCGTCCGCCAGCTCTTGCGAGCGCAGTTCATCCAGACGGCCCAAGTCCGCACTCTGGCCGAGGTAATGGGCACGTTGCAGCATGTCGATTTCCAGCTGACGCTGGTGACACGCAGTTTCTAACTGCGCCAGACGTTTTGGCGGCGTGGTCATGTTAATCGCAATCCGCGCGCACGCGGTATCCAGCACATCAATGGCTTTATCCGGCAGTTGACGACCCGAAATATAACGCGCCGACAGCTCAGCAGCGGCTTTGAGCGCTTCATCAGTGATCAGCACGTTGTGCGCTTTCTCATACACACTATTCAGGCCACGTAAAATGTCGACCGCCTGCTCAATGCTTGGCTCTTCCAGCTTAACCAGTTGAAAACGACGGGTCAGGGCCGGGTCTTTTTCAAAGTACTTCTTGTATTCTTTCCAGGTAGTCGCCGCGATGGTGCTCAGTTCACCACGTGCCAGTGCCGGCTTCAGCAGGTTAGCGGCATCACTGCCGCCTTCCTGATTGCCAGAGCCAATCAGGGTATGTGCTTCGTCGATAAACAGAATCACCGGATTGGGCGCATTCTTGATAGCGTCAATCACGCCTTTCAGGCGTTTCTCAAATTCACCTTTGACCGAAGCCCCCGCTTGCAGCAGGCCAAGATCAAGCGACAGCAACTCAACTTTCTGCAGTTGAGTCGGCACCGTACCCGCCACCACGCGCAGTGCCAGGCCCTCTATCATCGCACTTTTACCCACACCGGCATCACCCACCACGATCGGGTTGTTTTTGCGACGGCGACACAGGATATCGATCATCAGATTCAGCTCATTTTCACGGCACAGGACCGGATCGAGTTCCTGCTTACGTGCCTGTTCGGTCACGTTGGTGCAGTATTTGTCCAGCGGCGATGTGGCACAGGACAGCGCTTGTGCCGCCGCCCCTTTAGCCGGTTTCTCCACCTCAGTTTCCGCCGAGTCTGCGACGATGGCATCAAAATGTTTCTTCAGACTTTCGCGGTTAATATCGGCCAGCAGAGACGCCAGTTTTGGGGACAGATAACGGTCAGCCTGAGTCAGGGCCGCGACCAGCATGGCACCGGAGCGCAGTTCAGTCTGATTCAGTTCGGTAGTCGAAAGCAGCCACGCTTCTTGCAGCAGTTCCACCAACAACGGGGAGAATGCCGGGTAAGTATCCAGCGCCTGCTCCCGGGCATAGCCGGATGTTATCGCCTGCTTGACCGCTTCAACATCCAGACCAGCCTGTTTGATGACCAGTCGCACATCAGAAAGCGGGTTATCTGTCACTACATCTAAAAAATGGGCGAACGTCACTTCCGGATGCTGACGTTCAATACACAAAGACGCCGCTTGTTCTAATGCCAGTTTACTTTGGGCATTTAATTTCGAAATCAACGTTGGGAGTTCAATACGGATCACGGCGATCACCTAGCCTTATAATTTTTAAAGTATTTGATTTAATTGAGTTATTACGTCGCTTGATTTGCTATGCAGCAGATAGCTGTAACCAAGAAAGATGCCGACCCACAACACCAGGAATCCGGCAAACACGGACCAGAGCGGTACTTCACGGCTTAATTTATATTTCGCTTTCACCACATGATCCGTCGCACGGGTCAAATCCTGCGGCTCTTCATCATCGAGCGTGGCCAGTACATCATGCAACCGGCTGATCACACGCTCGCGCTCTACCTGTCCGCCATCCATCACGCGGTATTTGCCTTCAAACCCCAGCACCAGACACTGATAGATAAATTCCAGCAGGGCTTCATAACGCTTAGGTTCCCCTTCCAGACGACCAAGAATGGTAAACACCTTTTCGCCACCCCAGGTTTCGTTGTGAAAACGCGATAACATGGAATGCTCCGCCCAGACGCTGGAAGCGCCCCATTCGGTGCCCATGACCGCTTCGTCGAGAAAAGCACACAGGATGTAGCGGTAAGCCATTAAGATCGCGTGCTCAAAACCCTGCTCCGAAAGCTCAATTTCGATCGCTTTAATCTCTTCCACGGTTTGGTTGTAGATCTGTTCGATGTTGTGACATTCCGACAATGAACGAACTCGCAGAGACAAACCAAACAACGGGGTTGCTGCGTCAATCAGTACATTCGGGTTATCACCGCGCAGCTGGAACCAGTAGTCCTGGTCATGGTTGATCTGCTCGACATCGTCAAACAGCAGGCTGGCGTATTGGCCCTCTTTTTTATTCTGTGCCATGGTTAGCTCCTTATCGCCCAGAACTGCAGGTCAAGATCATCAAATGCCGCGGCAACGTGGAACGCAAAGCCACTGGAATGATCCAGCATCGCCCAGGCAGGGCTGCTCTTATCCAGCTGGTAATAGGTATAGCCGGCGTGGTACGGCAGCTGACGCGGTGCAACAGGCAATGAAATCAGTGGAATTCCCGGTAACTGCAGTGAAATCAGTTCGCGAATCTTCTCAACCGATGACACTTTAGTTTGCTGGGTAAACAGGCGACGCAACTCGTCGAGTGGCATACGGGCTTTCACTGCGATAATGAATTCGGCGCTGTCCATCAGCTGCGGATCATGCACCGGTGCGACCATCAGGCCGTACTTACGCTTATCAAGCTGGATTGAGACCGCACGAGGTTCAAGAACCACACTCAGGCTCTGACGCAGGCTGCGGATCAGCGGACCAAACGACAGGCTCGGCATATCGTGGTTGTAACTTGGTAATGAAGGCGGAAGACGACCTTCATCAGTGAAGGTGGCCAGCTCACCGCAAACAGAAGCCAGACACTCAAACAGACGCTCCGGATGCAGGCTGCGCAGTTCCGCCAGATGCTGCATCTGAGGCTGCAAACGGTTCAGAGCCTGCAGTAACATAAAATCTGATACATCAGCCACGCCACCCTGAGAAGGTGCGCTGATACGTTGGGCGATGTTTTTCGCGCGCTCACGCATCAGGCCGGACATCTCATTAATAAAGCGGTGCAGGGCAGCATTACCAACGACGTTGAGATGACAAGGGATAAAGTCCGGGTCCATCACCACACTGCCATCCGGGCGTTTTTCCAGAATGCGGGCGATGGCAATCGAGGCAAACGAACTGCGATCTTCTTTTTCCAGCATTAACTGCATGCGGATTGGCGAGACATCAATGGTGGTGTTGTCACCCTGCACCGTATGCACATCGCGCACTTCAAGGCGGCGACTGACGTAACGTCCCGTCCCCTGCTCTTCCGGCCAGTTGATTTCCATCAGGGATTCGCTGCGCAGCGGTACGGCCAAATACACCAGTTGATTGGCCAGCGATGCGTCGTCAATTTCCAGCGCATCCGGCATCGCGTCTTCCTGCGGAATACGAAACGCGGTGCCGTCAGGCATGATGCCTACCGCACGCTCTATCGCGATACGACCAAAAGACAAATATTCAGGATTCAGTGACAACTCTGAAACACCATACAGGTAACGGCTGACCGCACTCATGCGCTCATCGATGTGGTATTCCGTATAACGTTGCTGCTGCTGGAAATGCTGGGGTTTAATGAACAGCCCCTCATTCCAGATCACGCGGTTTCGAGCAAACATCTTGTGTTATTCCACCCTATCCAGTTTGACGTTGTAATCTTTAAAAAACATCAGCAGGTGGTATTCCCTGCCTCTATTGAGCACTTTGACTGCTTTTTTCCATTCACTGATTTCCGGATCAGAAAAATGCGCCATCACACCGATGTAATGGGTGTTCTCATCCAGTTCAAATGCATTGACGAATTTAAACTGTCCCGGCATCAGCACGTAGTCGTAGTTTTTAACAAAGTTACTGCGCAGTGCTTTTTTATAATCATCTTTGAGTTGGTCATAGTCGGCCGACATGAACATCGAGTCGTCCTGCAATTCAAAAACTTGGATTTCAACCGGTGACGCTTCTCCCCAGATACTCGGGTTCACCCCTTCATCGGTCAGCAGACTGAATGTCACCTTGGTCGGCTCTTTCGCGGGCTCGTAAGGCTCTGTCGAACTACAGGCCGACAACAGCAGCAGCGAAAGCAGCATAAACAGCAGCTTGTTCACGATTACGACTCCAGTTGCTTCTCACGGATTTTCTTGTCGTACGCCTGCTCGAAGATTTCCCAGAACAGCTTGTCAAAACCACGCTGACGGTTAGAAGTCAGTTCCTGGTAGTAATTGCAGTACATGTTCCAGGCCCAGGCTTCATCAGAGCCGGTCTGGTTATCGCTATTACGCTTGTAGTGATTAAAACGACGCAGCAGGACCTGAGGCGAAAAGGCATTCAGGATCTGACTCAGCGCTTCGGTGGTAGCGTGTTGCATCGCTTCATTATGGTCGCGCACATTTTTCAGACTTTCCGAGATAGCCGCCGGTGCAGACAGGTGGACCAGGCTTTTATCCGCGTCATACATGGTACGGATGGTGTCAGGGTAATTCAGGCCAAGACGCAGCGGGTTATCTTCAATCGGCTGCAGGTTACGGTTCATGGTGCCAAAACGGCCTTCACTCACCTGTTCATGCAGTTGCAGTAAGCCTTTGACACACGCCTGCAGCGATTCTCCGAGTTCGTGGGACAACATGTGCATGCGTTCCATATCATTATTCTGACTCAGATCAATACCCAGGCCCTGCAACATAGGTCCGGTCAGCAGATGCTGGCCGCCAGCGGCCGTTGTGGTGTTGTGGTCGGTCGCAGGTTGCATACTTTTGGCAACTTCTTCTTCGAGAAGATCCAGTACGTTTTCATCCATGGTTAAGCCCTCTGATTCGTTGTTGGTGTTTATATCTGTTGGTGCTGTATTATTTTTAAATAGCGTGTTATTTCTAAACTGATCGTTTCCAGACTGTTCGTTCGTTTTAAACGGATCATTTGCTTGATTGTGCTGAACATTCTGCTGATGCATGGCAGGCTGCTGTGACGATTCATTTGCTAAAACTGAACGTCCGAAGCCAAGAATTTTTTTCAGACGGATTGAGGAGGTCATCTCATACTCGCTGTCCGCCTGCGGGGTGAAAGAGGGATCATTGAGTACCAGGTTATCCTGCGGAACCAGACTAGCTGGCTGCTCGCTGTCCGGTGCTTTTTCGACTTCCTTTAGCAAAGATTCGCCGTCATCTTCGCTGCTGACCAACGCGTCCAGCGCGGCCAGCGGATCGTGATTGGCTTCTTCTTCGTCCGCCGCGATAAGCTCACTGTCATCGAAAACGTCATCCGCAAGTAAATCAACTTGCTGCGACTTAAACATCGCATCCAGCGGACCATCACTGTCTTCACTATCCCGGGATTTATCCAGCAACACGCGCAGTTGGTAAGGGCCGATGGTGACTTCGTCTTTATCTTCCAGACGCGCCAGTTGGTTACGGCCCAGTGGCATGTGCGAACCGTTGACATAAGTGTCACCGCACAGGTCTTTGACGCAAAAAGCACCATCAACCGACATCACTTCACAGTGCAGAGGTTTCACCTTTCCCTGGGTATCTTTCAGACGCCAGGTGGCGTAAGCATCACTGCCGATCGTGCCGCCATCGACCGTGATTGTCGATTGAGCCGCCAGTCCGGATTCGAGGATCTGGACATTGGTTACCAGAAGAGTCACTGAGGGCTGTGTCATGGCATTCATGTTATTGTCTCACTTGAATCAAAACGTATTTGTCCTCGGTGTGCTTACCGAGGAATGAAGTCCAGCCTAGTGCGACACCGCTTTCAGCCCGCAGGGTGAGCGGTGGCGCTTCTTCAGCGTCCATCGACAACTCAAGGTCATAGGCCATCTGCTCACGCAAAATGAATTCGACCAGTTTGCACAGCGGCTGATACTCTTTTCCTGAGGGCAGAAAATCGGCAAAACGCGCACGTGACAACTTGCCGATACAAATCGCGAACTTGCCGTTACAGTCCATGACCGATTCACCCAGCATGGTATTCATCCCGAGTTCGCCATTCTGGCGCCCCAGAGACAGTTGCTGAGAGGGGTCAATGCTGACTTTGCGACGGACCCATTGTCGAATCTGCACATCCTCAAGATCAAAACAGTGCGCGATAATGCCCGCCACCACCTGCGGAGAACGGCTACGGCCAGCCAGCGTGCCGGCATAGGCCAACATCTTGCACCAGTTAATCGGTGTTTCACCGCGCAAATCCGGGTCGCCCAATCCGACCAAAGCAAACAGCTGCGCCGAAAAGGTATCCTGTGCATCCGGTTGAAAACGCACGTAATAACGGTATTTGCGCCAGATGCGATAAACTAGGTTGATCAGGCGGTTATTAAAAAAATCCATAAACGGCTGTTTAATACCGCCGGGTTCTTCATTCACCAGCTGTTCGATAATGAAACCGGGCAGTGGTGACTGCGCACCGGACAGACCAAAAAAGTTGGTCAGCATCACCAGCCGGTCATCCGGCCTTTCCAGCAGTGCATTGACATCGCTGGGCGAAAAGCCGAGGCTCGGATTCGCACTGAACACCAGCTGACACTGGCGTTCCCACTCTTCCGACTCCGGGTTCAGTTGATGAAGTTTTTGCAACAACTCCACCAACTGGTAAAAATTGTAAGAGCGTACATCCCCGGGTAAGTGCGACTGAGGCACAACCGGACTATCGGCCGTTATATCAACGGCTGCATTCCTGTCTGTGTTCCCCATGTGTACTTCTCTTGATTGGTTAAGTTGACCACCACCAACTCATGAAATGAGTTGATACTGGCGTAAAGTGCGAAGAAATGACTTAGAACTGTACCGAACAGGTAAAGATCGCCTTCAGACCCGAAACCAGCCTGATCGATGTACAGCGTCGACTGCAATCCACGTACCGGCAAACCGCGCAAAATTTTATCGACCGGTTTCGATTCGATTTTGCTGATCCCGTCCAGGCGCAGACGCGCCACGCGCTCAGCCTGACGATCCACCAGAGCGCGGAAATCGTAAGCACGTAACACGCTGCTTAAAGCATCTTTGGAAAGCAGCGACAGATAGTTCAGTGACAGATTGGAAATCAGGGTCCACAGCAGGCTGCCGTCCAGCACCGGACGCAGTGACTGCGACGGAATGGTGATGTTATGAAAGTCCGCATAAGGCGGTGACGTATCCGTCGGCTCACAGATATCGCCGATGCCCAGTTCCAGTGGGAGCAGGCGATTGGTACAGGTCAGTTTGAGAGAAACGGCTTCGTCCACGTCGACAGACAAGGTTTCATCACCACGCACAAACGACATAAAAGAGTCAAAGCCATCACCACGGATACTTTCTTTGACACGGGTACGGTAATACAAAGCCTGCCGGTCACGTGCCCGCTCAACTTCATGCTGGAAGGTTTCAAACGCCGAGTAATGGCGTTTTTCGCCGCGCATACGCTGACCATTCTGGCTGCTGTCCTGCCAGCCGGTCACACTGTCCACACTGAACACTTCGTAATGCGCCGGATAACGACTCGATGGCACAATGCGGTACTCGGCTTTTCGGCCATTGAGATCAATAGGATCAGCATCGTGCTCAAACAGGTTGATCACAGGCGTACAGTAAAGCTGGAAATTATCCTTACGCACCCGTACATCAGCTGGCAAGGTTTTCGAGAAATGAATATTCAGCGTGAAGTCACCCTGCACCGATTTCGGCACAGTGCGTCCAAGCGCTTTAATGTCGAAAAAGTGGAAAGCTTCCGGAAAAGAGAGATATTCCTGCAGAATACGGTAACCTTCATAAACATTGCTCGGATAAGGCAGCAAAGATTCGTCGCTGCCAAAGCCAACCGTGCAAAACGCACTGGCCGGAAGAATAAATTCGGTACCGTTGACTTCAACGCTGATTTTTTGCAAATAGTGGTTGAGCCATAAATAGAGCATTTGTGAACTGTATTTATCGCCCCCCAAATAAAAACGCAGATCCTCAATGCCGGCGTCACCAAAGGCGATGTCACCGTTCATTTTCATATCCAATTTAATGGTGGTTGCTTCGCGGGTGTGTTGCGCGTGCGCATCCAGACATTGCAACGGATAAAGCTCGATATCACGGCAGGTACGAAAATGACACTTAGTGCCAAATACCGGTTTACTGTCGAGCTGGGTACCGCGCGAGACGGTCTGCTTTTCACTGACACTTTTATCTGGAGTGAAAGTGACAATACTCATGCTGGGGACCGGACGCAGATAGTTCGGCCACAGCATGTTAATGATCGAGTGAGTAAGTTCAGGGAATTCATCTTCCACTTTCTCACGCAGGCGCGCAGTCAGAAACGCAAACCCCTCCAGCAAACGTTCTACGTCCGGATCAGTGGTTTTAGCCTGCAAAAAGCGTGAAAGCTGGGGATGAATTTCGGTAAAGGCTTGGCCCTGCTCTTTAAGAAAAGCGAGCTCTTCCCTGAAATACTTATCTTGAGTCATAAACTTAATACACTCGATACTTTCTATTTTGATCCAGTAACAGACTGAACTGAACTTTCTTGTGTAATGCATCGCTGTTGATGCTGGCGGCAATATGGAAACGCAACGTAAGCGGATTGTGATGTTCGTTATCTGAACGAACCAAGACATTCTTTAAACGCGGCTCATAACGCTCCAGGCATTGCTGGATCGCCAGCTTGATACGTAACGATAAATCCATGGTTTCCAACGTGGCGTCATTAAAATCGACCAATCCCAAATGAGGTGCGCTTTGCGCACCACCAATTCGGGTGTTGAGAATGTTGGATACGTTACGTTTAACGGAGTCGAGTACATCCCATGCATCCGGACCTTGAGTCAGAGACACAGGTTTAGCGTTGGCTTCTAAACGCTCGAAGAAGCCAACCCCAAAAACACTCTCTTCAGGTGCTATATATGTCATGATTAAGCTTGATCCAGACGGCCTACCAATGACAACTCAAAATTTGCACCCATGTATTTGAAGTGCGGACGTACCGCCAGAGAAACCTGGTACCAACCCGGGTTACCTTCAACATCCATAACCTCAATCTTCGCGGCGCGTAGCGGTCGGCGGCTGCGAACGTCTGCTGGTGGATTTTCCTGATCAGCTACAAACTGTTTGATCCACGCGTTCAGTTCACGCTCAAGATCCTGACGCTCTTTCCATGAACCGATCTGCTCACGCTGCAAGACTTTCACGTAATGTGCCAGACGGTTGATGATCATCATGTAAGGCAACTGGGTTCCCAGCTTGTAGTTGGTCTCGGCTTCTTTGCCTTCTTTGGTATTCGGGAATACTTTTGGCTTCTGAATCGAGTTTGCTGAGAAGAACGCGGCGTTATCGCTGCCTTTACGCATCGTCAGAGCGATAAAGCCCTCTTCAGCCAGTTCGAATTCTTTACGGTCAGTGATGAGAACTTCAGTCGGGATCTTGCTCTGCAGTGCACCCATAGACTCAAAAACGTGCACAGGAAGATCTTCAACCGCACCGCCACTTTGCGGGCCGATGATGTTCGGACACCAACGATACTTAGCAAAGCTGTCAGTCAAGCGGGTTGCAAATGCAAACGCCGTGTTACCCCACAGGTAATGTTCATGCGACTGGCTGACATTCTCTGCATAGTTAAATGATTTAACTGGATTTTCGGTGGGATCGTAAGGAACACGCAGCAGGAAACGTGGCGCAGTCAGACCGATATAACGTGCATCTTCTGAATCACGCAGAGCACGCCACTTGGTGTACTTCGGACTTTCAAAGATAGACTTCACGTCTTTGACGTTTGGCAGCTCTTCAAATGAGTCAATGCCAAAGAACTGAGGTCCGACACTGGAAATAAAAGGCGCATGAGCCATAGCGCCCAAAGAGCCCATGTACTGCAGCAGTTTCATGTCCGGTGTTGACGGTGTGAATGCAAAGTTACCAATGATGGCGCCGGTTGGTTCACCACCAAACTGACCATAACCTGATGAGTAAACGTGTTTATACAGGCCAGACTGGCTTGTTTCAGGAGCAAACTCAAAGTCTTCCAGCAGCTCTTCTTTGGTGACATGAAGTAACTCGACTTTGTTGTTTTCGCGGAAATCAGTCCGGTCGACGAAGAGTTTCAGACCACGCCAGGCCGATTCCATCTGCTGATACTGCTCATCATGCAGAATTTCGTCCATCTGGGCACTGATTTTTTTATCCAGTTCAACCAGCATTTGATCAACCAGAGATTTGTTGACCATTTCTGAATGGTCACTACCAATCAGGTTTTCGATAAAGGCTGCCACGCCTTTCTTTGCTACATCGTACCCTTCTTCGCTTGGCGCGATGCGGGTTTGAGCCATGATTTCATCCAGCAGGCTGCCTTCAGCCAGCTGCGGTCTTTCCAATACCGATTCAGTAGTAGACATCTGTTAGTTCCCAATTCCGAATTAATGTCAAAAGTATCAAGTCAAGTTATGCCTGAGTCTGCTCTTCTGCGTCGCTGACCAGATTAAGTTCCGCCAGCAATTTCTCGCGCGACTCTTCTGAGTTCAGCAGCTCTTGCAAACGATCGCGGAACGCAGGGATGTTACCCAGTGGACCTTTCAACGCCACCAGCGCTTCACGTAGCTCGATTAACTTTTTCAATTCAGGAACCTGAGATGCCACAGCATCGGGTGAAAAGTCAGCCAGAGACTTAAAGCTCAGCTCGACAGGCAGTTCTGCACCTTCGTCTTCACCCAGTTTGTTCTGCACTGTCGTGCTCAACTTAAGGTCACTTTCACGCATCACGGCTTCGAAGTTGTTCTTGTCGACTGAAACCGTCGAGCGCTCTTCGACAGGCGTCTCTTCAGCGTGACCTTTGAAGTCACCGACCACCAAGGTCTTGAGCGGTAACTCAACTTCTCCCTGTGCATCCCCAGTTGCAGGAATATATTTGATATTAATGCGCTCTTTAGGAGCGACACTTCCTTCTTTAGACATATAACGTCTCCAAATACCTATGCCAATCGTTGTGATAAATTAACTGTGCAGATGCCTTGCGGACTCTGCACAATTAACAATAATAAAAATGTTGTTATTTATAATATACTAAACACTACCGATTGATATTTAACTAGTCGTTGTGTCAGAGGTTCAATAGTTGCGGCTACAACTTACAGAAATCCCTGCCCCGGCTGTCTTTGAATTATTTTCCTGAAGAATTAATTCAATCTTAAAGGCTTATCGGCTCGTGCCCAGTTTTATTTATATTTTTCTTAATTAAGAAAAAGTGTGTCTGACGATGTTTCAATATTTATTTTTTGGGACATTCTATTCATTTGCGATGTATTTGTTGTACAAAAAAACACAAAAACATGACCTTGCTCCAAAAAACTCTTGCTATCGCCATTCTTATAATTAATTACTAATATTAAAATCGATTAAATATCCCAAAAGCGATCATGGTTATAGTAATCCACATTACTCCTAAGCTTTTGTTCGATATTTTCAGCACGTTCTCCCTGGGTCACATTCATGCGCTGAATAATGTTTTTGTTACTCTCTTCAACGGAAAGATAGAGATTTTTCAGTCGGTTGGTGCCCGCTGTTTCAATGTAAATATCCATGTAGGCCCGTGCTTTCGCCAGGTCCGTTGGCACGAACTGATAGTTTTCGCTTTGGCCGGCATAAACAAAGCCGAGCGCAGCCAGAGAAGTCAAATCACCGGCCTGAAGCGCCTCTTCACGCCAATGCAGCGCTTCCTCATAACGTCCTTTGTCTTCCAGCAAACCGATATAAGCGCGCATTGCCGGGATATAACCAGTTTGCGCAGCTGCGAGATACATTTTTCTCACTTGCGTATCACGCTCGCCCGGTAAAACAAAATAGCCAGCACCAGCCTGGTAGCGTTTGGCCTTTTCCATCAAGGCCTGAGGCTGCTTAAAATCGACGGCCATGTTTAAGTACTGCTCTGACAGCGTCGGGTCAATCGGTTGATAATACTGAGCCAGTTCGTACAACGCTTGCGGCGCATCTTTCTGCCCCAAAGTCACCAAAGCATCATGATATTGCTGTTGCCAATATGCCTGCTCATGATCTGTCAGCCAATCGCCATGAATATAGAGATGGCGCATAGCATGACGGTTACCGCCATTAGCAGACTGCAACAAATAATCTCTCGCTCTGGGTGGAGTACGTATCGTGGTATTGTAGTTCGACAGTTCCATCGCATACAGATACGCAGCGTCAGCATTGCCCATATCGGCCGCGTGTTTGAGGTAGTTACGCGCTTCAATATTCTTAAACTGCGCCCTCAATAAACGTCCGCTTTCCAGCGCCTGCTGAGCGGAGAGAGTGTCGACATCGTAACTGTCTGCACTTGCTCCGAAACTCGCTACAGACAGACCAAAGACGACGGAAAAAAGTAATTTTTTAGCCGATGTTAACACTGCTGCCACCTTGTAATACGCCGCCACAATCAATAGCATCACCCGCTCGGGCTGCTGGTTTTCCGTCAATCATTACGGTTGCAGAGCCCGCCGCAATGGCCCGCGGATGCGGGGATGCAAAGGTTTACTGTGCATTTCCAGTGGATCTCCCATTCTTGCCGCAGGTTTGCCGTCAATTTTGACCGACCCGGACCCCGCAGTAACTGGGGTCGGCGCAAAGCCCTCATGGTCGGTCCCCACGTGGCCTACAATTATTCCATTTCCCATAATAAGGTTTCTCTGATTTATCGATAAAAAATAGCTGAGAAGCCTAAAAGCAATTTGTATACCTGAATCTGATACAAGCGGTAGCGGAATTCACCATCACGCGAGCAACTCCTTACCTGATCCAGGCAAGAACATGCCCAGGCCAATACAATAACTTGCCCAGGTTGAATTAAATGTCAGAAAAAAGAAAACAATTAAAGTATTTACTCTAAAAAAATTCACCTAATAACAATTAAATCACTTACCGCTCAATTTTAATGGCTGAATATCACCAAACTAAGTTAAGGACATATTTTCATCATCTCAATGTTGAGAATATATTATTCTAATTACATTAACGTTAACTGAAATATCCGATTCATTATCATTTGCTAATTAAATTAATACTTATTTTAGTATGCTTTGATATATTGATTTATTATTACTCACGCTCATCTTTTGGCGAATCCATGACCACCATAGTTGTAATCGATTGCACTTGTAAACACTCTCCTAACACATCGGCGTGAAAACGTTTATAAGCACTTAAGTCTTTGGTTTCGACCCGCAGTAAATATTCGTTCATGCCGGTAATGTTATGGCATTCCACCACTTCTCTGGCCTCACTAACGTGCTCTTCAAAACTAAGCTGCGATTGTTTGGTATGGCTGTTCAAGCCAATCGACACATAAGCGATAAAGCCGACCTCAAGCTGGGTCTTATCCAGCACAGCGCGATAACCTTTAATGATTTTCTTGCGCTCCAGCTCCTGGACCCGCCTCAGAGTCGCTGAGGGTGACAAACCGACCCGCTCGGAGAGCTCAACATTGGAGATCCTGCCGTCTCGCTGTAGTTCACGCAATATTCTGTCATCAAACCTATCCATAACACACCTTTGTTGCTTACATTCATCATTCAACACAAATATAAACACAAAATTGCGCCCATTAGCCATTACTATTTATCCCATGTTCAATCGCTGAGAAGTAGCACAATGGATTACAGTCAATGGGGCCCTTTAGTGGCATTTGCGTTTGTTTCAACTTTTACTCCGGGTCCGAACAACATTATGTTGATGACCTCCGGAGCCAACGTCGGCTTCCTGCGAACGATTCCGCACATGTTAGGAATTACGGTCGGATTTAGCCTGATGGTACTGCTGGTCGGCGTCGGATTAACCGGTCTGTTTCAGGCTTATCCGCTGCTGCAACAGATCCTGCATGTGGTATGTCTGGCGTATCTGGTCTATCTGGCAATTAAGATTGCGCGCAGTCGCCCATCCAGCAGCTCACAGCAGTACCGGCCGATGTCGTTTATCTCGGCGATATTATTTCAGTGGGTTAATCCGAAAGGCTGGTCAATGGCACTGACCGCGGTCAGTGTCTATAACGAGAGTGCCAGTTGGCTGCAACTGCTGTTGATCTCTCTGGTGTTTGCTATGGTCAATATTCCGAGCGTCAGTGTGTGGACAGCAGCCGGTAAACAGCTCAGCAGTTGGATGACACACCCCAAATATGTGCGCTGGTTTAATGGGGCGATGGGAGGGTTACTGCTGGCATCGACCCTTCCGATGTTGTAATCAGATAGCCGAAGGTGATGGCTGGTTGGTAAAACAACACATCCAAATGCTCAAAATTCGTGGTTCATACTGGCCAGCATGCTGGCCAGTTGCTCGCGCTGCTCTTGAGTAAAATGACGGGTCAGATCCTGGGTCAGCGTTAAATGCAACGCATTATGCTGACGATACACATCCTGGCCCTGTTCAGTCAGATCAACCAACACTGAACGACGGTCTCCTTCAATCGTACGACGCTCGATCAATCCGGCCTGAACCAGCTTTTCAACCTGCACCGTCAGAGTGCCAGTGGTGATGCCCAGACGGTTAGCCAGCTCTTTCATGCGCATAGCACCATGACTGCCCAGCACTTCCAGCGTGTGGATCTGTGCCAGAGAATAGCCGGTCTCTTTCACCACCGACATTTCCCAGGAGGACATTTTGTCATAGAACTCGGTGATCAGATTATTCAGTTCAGTCAGGTGTGGCATATCGGGACCTTGTCGCTTTACTTGGCATTGACCTCTAAGGTGAGGTGGTGCAGTTTATCAAAGTCTTTCAGTTGCTGTCTAAAGTACTCCGCATCTTTATCACTGTCAGTTTTAAGGCGAATCGTGGCCGCATAGTGGTTGGCGCTCACTTTCCACATATGCATATCCATGACATTGACTCCATCATCATCCAGGCGCTCCAATATCCGCTGCTCATAATCCGCACCAATATGGGCATCAAGCAAAATAGGCGCGGTCTGTTTCATCAGTCCCAGCGCCCACTTGGTGATCACCAGCGCGCCGACCATGCCCATAATCGGGTCCAGCCATACCCAGCCGAGATATTTACCAACGATCAATGCCGCTATCGCCAGCAGCGAAGTCAACGCGTCCGCCAGCACATGCATGTAGGCAGCCGTCAGGTTGTGATCATGCTGGTGCTCATGCCCATGAGAATGAGCATGGTCGTGGTCGTGGTCGTGGTCGTGGTCGTGGTCGTGGTCGTGGTCGTGGTCGTGAGCATGATGATGACCATGGTGATCTTGCAACAGAAACATGCTGGCCACATTAACTAACAGCCCGACAACTGCCACCAGAATCGCTTCATTGAACTGGATCGAGAGCGGATTAAACAAACGGTGCACCGATTCACCGAGCATAATGATTGCGACCAGTCCCAATCCAATCGCGCTGGTATAGCCGCCCAGCACACCGACTTTACCGGTACCGAAAGTAAATTGGCGTGTGCCCTGATGCTTACGCGCGTAACGCAAAGTAAACAAGGTGATACAAAAAGCGGCGGCATGCGTGCCCATATGCCAGCCATCCGCCAGCAGTGCCATCGAGCCATAAATGGTCCCGGCGACAATCTCGGCCACCATAGTCACCAGGGTAAGTAACAACACATAAATGGTGTTCTTCTCACCTTGCCGGTTAGCGTATGAAAAGGTTTGTACCTGTGGGCAGTTTGGTGATTGCATAAGAATTACTTTGATTATCAAATTTTCTAAATGGTAGTTTGTTTGATAATCAAAGTAAAATAAATTGGCCATGTTATGCATTTTCGCATTAAATGTTGAACAATTAATAATCCAATGACATAAGGAAACTGACCGTGCCAGTGAGCCTTGTCACCACCATCACCATGCTGGCATTTGCTGCCAATTCCATCTTATGCCGCCTGGCACTGCAGGACGGTGCGATTGATGCCGGATCATTTACTGCATTACGATTGGTGTCCGGCGGCGTGACTCTCATCGCTCTGCATACATTGGTCGTTCCCAAAAGCCGGCGCGTCTATCAATGGCGCTTCTCACTCAAAGCCGGACTGGCTCTGTTTGGCTATGCACTGTGCTTCTCGATTGCCTATCTGCAACTGTCTGCGGGAACCGGCGCTCTGTTGCTGTTCGGCACCGTACAATTGGCCTTGCTTATCGCGCACTGCTGGCAGGGCAATGCCGTCAATCGTCTCGAATGGCTGGGCCTGGCGATTTCCGTCGCCGGCTTTATTTACCTGATGCTACCGAGTGCGCAGCAGCCGGATCTCTGGTCTGCCGCGCTGATGATCCTATCCGGATTATGCTGGGCAGGGTTTACCTTACTTGGACGGCAAAGTGACAATCCGACCAGCGCGATTGCGCAGGGGTTCTGGTGTGCCAGCCTGCTGTGCGTGTTGCTGGCTCCGTGGTTAATTAACCTCAATGCCCTCACCACGACTGGCATTCTTCTGGCGCTCGCTTCCGGATGCATCGCCTCTGCCGCCGGTTATATCCTTTGGTATCAGGTGGTGCGCCGCCTGACGATTTTACAAGCCTCCGTGGCGCAATTGTCCGTCCCGGCGATCGCCCTCATCGCCGGCAGTGTGCTACTCGACGAAACCCTCACATGGCGCCTGACCATGATCAGCCTGCTAATTCTGGGCGGGATTGGCCTGGTGTTTATTGCCCGCCAGCGTGCCGGCACCTAGTTTCTGTCCGGAGAAACCCAGGCTGGATTTTCCCTTGCAGCCAAGTACAATTCGCAGCGTCGATCACCAGCAAGAACCTCATTATGTCATCTACTGCGCCCAAGACCGCTGCCTGCTTTACTCCGTTCCAGCGCGATATTTCCGCCCTTGCCCTGCCAGAGCGGTTTACCTATCCCTTCTGTTATGAACCGCATCCGCTCAGTATCATCGCCGCCGAAGAGTTGCAGCAGCACATCATGACTCAGCAGGACTGGTCCCATCCATTCGGCCTCAACGGCGAGCAGCAAAGCGGTGCCAGCGGAAAAATGTTTGGTGTGCTGGTGGTCAGAAAGCCCGATGGAGAGCTGGGCTATCTGAGCGCCTTTTCCGGTCAGCTGGCCGAGCAGAGCCATTGGCCGGCTTTTGTGCCGCCAGTATTTGACCGCTTTGCTGACCCGGATTTTTTCCGCGCTGAAGCTGACCAAATCAACTTGATTAATCAGCGGGTTAAAGCACTGAAAGGCGATCCACGCAGGGCCGGACTGGACGCTGAAATCAAGCAGTGCCAGCAGGATGCTCAGCAGGCGATCGAAGCCTTCCGCCAGCAGATGATCGCCGCCCGCGCAGAGCGTAAAGCGCAGCGCGCCGCGGGGGAAAAAACGTTGGATCCGGCCGCCTTGCAAGCCTTGCTTGATCAACTGGGCAGGCAGAGTGTGGCGGAAAAGAATCAGTTGAAAAAGCTCAAACAGCAGTGGGAAACTCAGCTCAATGAGCTACGCAACCAGTCAGACAACCTCAATCAGGAGCTGGAACAGCTCAAGGAACAACGCAAACAGTTGTCCGCTGCCTTGCAGAGTAAACTGTTTGGTCAGTATCGCTTTCTTAACCGTGCGGGGGACGAGCAATCATTGAATGCGATCTTTGCTGATAGCAGTAATCCGCTCCCGCCTGCCGGTTCCGGTGAGTGCGCTGCGCCAAAACTGCTGCAATACGCGTTTCGCCATCAGCTACAACCGCTTGCACTGGCTGAATTCTGGTGGGGCTGCTCACCAAAATCAGAAATCCGCCAGCATAAGAAATTCTATCCGGCTTGCCAGAACAAGTGTCATCCGATCCTCGGCCATATGCTGGCAGGGATGGATCTGGATCCCAATCCGCTGCTCGACAATCCGGCCCAAGGCAAAGAGATCGACATCGTGTATCAGGATGAAGCGATTGTGGTGGTCAACAAACCGGCCGAATTTTTATCCGTGCCCGGTGTGAACGTGAAAGATTCCGTTCTGACCCGGCTCGAACAGCGCTTTCCTGATGTGGAAGGCCCGTTTGTCCTGCACCGACTAGACATGTCGACCTCCGGCCTACTGGTGTTTGCTCTTACTCGCCGCGCGAATAAAAGCCTTCAGAAACAATTTATTACCCGTGGAGTTGAGAAACGTTATGTCGCCCTACTGAGTGGAGAAATAGCCCAGGGAGAAGGCTACATTTACCTGCCGCTGCGGCCTGATCTGGATGACCGTCCGCGCCAGATGGTGTGTGAGCAGCACGGTAAACCAGCAGAGACGTTCTGGCAAACCATCCGTACTGCGCAAGGCCAGACCCGGGTCTATCTCTATCCGAAAACCGGTCGCACCCACCAATTACGGGTACACTGTGCCCATGCGCGAGGCTTTAACACCCCAATTGTCGGTGACGACCTGTACGGTGAAAAAAGCCGACCGCCTGCATCTGCATGCCGAGACTCTCAGCTTTGATCACCCCTACACCAAACAACGGATGACATTTCAGATTGAAGCCGATTTTTAAGCTCCGGCCACAAACAAAACCGTATCCGACATCAGCTGAGACAAAAGATCGCCGCGTGCGATCTTTTGTCTTACTGCTGCTAATTCTTTCTGACTGCTACTCATTTTTTCTGACTGTTACTCATATAGTTACCTGAACAGGAAAAATCCGTCCCAAACGATAACTAGACGACCGGTCTAATTTCAATTACAGTGCCTGTCATGAACACGAAAACCCAAGATACGCGTCAGCATATTCTCGAAGTCGGTTACGAACTGGTGGTCAATAAAGGCTTTACCGGGGTCGGGCTGTCCGAGTTGCTACGCAGTGCAGACGTGCCCAAAGGCTCGTTTTATCACTACTTCAAATCCAAAGAGCAGTTTGGCGAAGCCCTGATCATTGCCTATTTCGACCATTATCAGTCCCGGCTTGATACCTTGTTTATCGACAACGAGGAATCCCGCTATGAGCAATTAATGCGCTACTGGTACTACTGGACCGAATACAACAGCCAGCGCTGCAACGCATCCCGCTGCCTAGTGGTAAAACTGGCCGGTGAAGTGTCGGACCTCTCCGAACCCATGCGCCAGGCGCTGCTCAAAGGGACACGTCAACTGATCGACCGGCTGGCGCGGTGCATTGAGCAAGGTATCGCGCGTGGTGAACTGCAGGTCAATGACAGCCAGAGCACTGCCGACCTGCTGTATAATTTGTGGATTGGCGCCAGCTTACTCAACAAAATTCGCCAGGATGATGTCAGCCTGCAACAGGCACTGCGCAGTACAGAGCAGATCCTGCAAGGCCATGCGCCTGACTGATATATCGGTTCGACCCGCTATTTCGATAGCGGTTTTTTTGCAACCTTTACTAGACGACTGGTCTAATTGAAAAAGGAAACCAGAGATGACTCAAGCAACAAACCAACGCATCGTACTCGCTTCACGCCCGGTCGGCGCACCAACGGCCGACAATTTCCGTACTGAGAGCCTGCCGGTCGCAATGCCTGGCGAAGGTGAAGTGCTGCTGCGCACCATTTACCTGTCTCTTGACCCGTACATGCGTGGCCGCATGAGTGACGCCAAGTCCTACGCCGATCCGGTTGCAGTGGATGAGGTAATGGTAGGTGGTACCGTGTGCCAGGTTGAAGTCTCTAATCATGCAGACTATGAAGTCGGTGAATGGGTACTGGCTTACACGGGCTGGCAGCAATACGCCGTCTCCAATGGTGAAGGCCTGCTGAAACTTGGCAAACACCCCTCCCATCCGTCTTATGCACTGGGCATCATGGGCATGCCGGGTTTCACCGCCTACATGGGTCTGCTGGACATCGGTCAGCCAAAAGCAGGTGAAACCATCGTAGTAGCCGCTGCTACCGGCCCGGTCGGCGCAACCGTGGGCCAGATTGGCAAACTAAAAGGTTGTCGTGTGGTGGGTGTCGCTGGCGGCGCAGAAAAATGTCGTCATGCGGTGGAAGTGCTGGGGTTTGATGCCTGTATCGACCACAAAGCCGACGATTTTGCCGCGCAGCTGAGCGCTGCGGTGCCGCAAGGCATTGATGTCTACTTTGAAAACGTCGGCGGTAAGGTATTTGACGCCGTATTACCCCTGCTGAATTCTAAAGCTCGTGTACCGCTTTGTGGCATGGTATCGATGTATAACAACACTTCACTGCCGGATGGTCCGGATCGCATGTCAAGCCTGATGGTGCAACTGCTCGTCAAACGTATCAAGATGCAAGGCTTTATTATTTTTGATGATTACGGACACCGCTACAATGAGTTTGCGGCCGACATGACCCAATGGCTGGCACAAGGCAAAATGCAGTACACCGAGCAAATGGTGCTAGGACTAGAGAATGCCGCAGATGCTTTCATCGGCCTGCTGGAAGGTAAAAACTTTGGCAAACTGGTGATTGAAGTGAACTCTCCGTTATAAATTCAAACCGTTATAAGTCCAAACCGGCATTCGCTGCGTACAAGGCAGCGAGTGCCGGTACATTGGCACATACATACACAAAGACAAGGACATAGCATGATAACCCTGCACCACCTCAATCAGTCACGTTCCAAGCGCATTATCTGGCTACTGGAAGAACTCGGCGTAGAGTACCGCGTCGTCCCTTATCTGCGTGACAAAGCGACTTTCCTCGCCCCGCCGGAACTGAAAAGCATTCATCCGCTGGGTAAATCACCAGTGATTGAAATCGACGGACGAGTGATGGCAGAGTCCGGTGCCATTACCGAGTATCTGATCGAACGTTATGCACCGCAGCAACTGGCTCCGGCTAAAGACAGTGACGAATACATTGATTATCTGCAGTGGCTGCACTTTGCCGAAAGCTCAGGCATGCTGCCTTTACTGCTCAAGCTGTTCATTGGCATGGAGAGTGCGCAAACCGAATTTCTGGAAAAATACGCCAATGGCGAAGCGGCCAAAGTACTAGGCTATGTGGATGCCCAACTGGCAGGAAAACAGTATCTGGTGGCCGGCAAACTGACCGGGGCTGATATCATGATGTCCTTTATCGCCGAAGCGGTGTACATGAGCGGTATGCAGGAACACTTCCCCAATATCAAAGCGTATCTGGCTCATCTGTCGACCCTGCCGGGCTACCAGAAAGCCAATCAGACTGAAGCCGAGCTGAGCGCCTGAGCTTACATTCTGAACAACAAAGCCTGCCACGCGGCAGGCTTTGTTATTTTTAATTGAATCGGGCTCATCACTGAACCCGCGTTGTGACTGCACAAAATAACTCCGGCCGCCATCAGGCCACCTCCGGCACCGCCTTGGGCAGCGCATCGACCGGCGCTTCTTTTTGCACTTCAGGAATTTGTCCTTCCTCAACCGCCTGGATATAACAGCCACTGAGTTTAATCGCCAGATACATATCAGCGCGCAGCACCATACCACCATCGCCAACCGGCACCCCGCTCAACTCACACCATTGGCGCATACTGCGCTTGCGTCCGGCCAGGATCAGCCGGATACCGCGTTTTTTCAGCATGGTCTGCACATCACTGAGCATCGCCATCACACTCAGGTCCAGATGGGTAAAGCTCGCCACTGCATCTATAACCACACAGGTTACTTCCGTGTCGTTACCTTCAACAACCTCCAGCACCCGGCGTTTGAAATACGGCGCATTAAAATAGGTCAGCGGCGAATTAAACCGATACAGCACCAGGCCCGGGATCGCGGTCGCTTTGCCGCTGCCGTCGATGGTACGAATGATGCCGTCTTTATCCAGCCCGAGCCGCTGATCACTCGGGCGCATCACCACACGTAAGAACTGAAACAGCCCCAGCAGTACCGCAAGGGTAATGCCGGGAATCACGCCGACCACCAGCACCGCGATAAAGGTGATACCGGCCAGATAGAATGCATCTTTGTCGCGTTTACGTAACGTCCATAATCCTTTCAGATCGATGAGCGACATCGAAGCGATGATCAGCACCACACCGAGCGCCGCAGTAGGAATATATTGCAGCGGCCGATAGACAAACAGCGCAATGATGCCGATCAGCACTGCCGCGATCACCGACACCAGCTGCGATTTACCGCCGTTGGCATCGTTCACAGCGGTGCGTGAATCGGCCCCGCTGATGGCAAAGCCCTGCGAAAAGGCACACGCAATATTGGCAATGCCCAGCGCTCGGAATTCTTTATCGGCATCAATATCGTAGCCGTTTTTGGCAGCGAAACTGCGCGCTGTCAGCATCATACTGACAAAGCTGACCATAGCCAGGTTGAGCGCCGGCACCACCAGCTCACGGCTGATCCCAATATCGAATGCCGGAGCCTGAAACACCGGTAAACCACCTTCAATCGCGCCGACAACGCTGACGCCGCTGGCGTCAAGCTGGGTCACCCACACCAAACCGCCCGCGGCTATGATCGCCAGCATTGCTGCCGGCCAGGCCGGACGCAGCCGTTTCGAAACAAAATAGACCACTACCGTTAACACGCTGACCAGCACCGTTTGCCAATGCACATCGAGCGCCCGTTGCGGCGCTTCAAGCAACCGCTCCAGCAGATAGCGCGCCTGATAATTGACCCCGGCCACTTTACTCAGTTGACCGACAATAATCGTCAGGGCCACACCATTAATCAGGCCAAGCAGAATCGGCCGCGACAGGAAGTCCGCCAGAATACCGAGCTTGAATTTGCTCGCCACAATGCACCAGATACCGGTCATGGCAGTCATGGTCATCACCAGTTGCCAGTGCTTGGTCGCATCGCCGCCTGCCAGCGGTGTCACTACCGCGGCAATCACCGCACACGTTGCGGCATCCGGCCCGACAATCAGCTGACGTGACGTACCAAACAGAGCATATACCAGCATCGGCACTACGCAGGAGTACAAACCGACAATCGCTGACACGCCGGTCAGCTGGGCATACGCAATGGCCACCGGCAGAGCAACCGCGACCACCGACAAGGCAGCGCGCACGTCGTCCTTTAACCAGACACGTTGATACTGTTTTAACTGATAAAACCCCGGCATCGTCTGCCGCAACCACGCTGTTCTCAAGGCTTGGTTACCTCTATCTTATGGACCGCCCCTGCGGCACTTATATCATTAAGCATAAACCAAGATTGACTAATCACGTATCTAATTTGCTGATTTGTATAACAATGATCAAAGGCATTTTCGGCATCAAGCCGCGTACTGGATAAATTGAAACAGAGCCGCGGCTAAATCTCAGTCGCTGCAACTGTCGATGGTGATGACCACCGAATCTGGCCGCCAGTATTCAAACTCACAATCCATGATCTGGCCATGCTGATTGTAGTTCACCCGGCAGATTTTCAGCACCGGCTGACCGGCGGCCAGATTGAGCGCCCTGGCCACATGCAGCGGCGCGGCGGTCGGCACCACATCAAAGCGCGAGCGTTGAGTGCAATAGCCGTATTTACGTGCGTACAATCCGGTCAGTGAACCGGCCAGATTTTCAGCTAAAATATCCGCAAACAGACCGGCGATCAGACAGTTCTCGACAAATAACACAGCGCGCCCATCAATAAAGCGCAGCCGTTCAATGATATGTACCGGAGTCATCCGGGTGATCTGCAGCGCACGCGCATACTCCTGAGTCGCCAGCACACTGCGTACATTCAGCACCCGGGTTTCCGCAATCCGGTTCTGCTCAGCAATCATCTGATGAAAGTGGCAACGTGACAGTGGGTTGTAACGCACCCGCTCCGGCGACACAAACCAGCCGCGCCGCTCTTCGCGGTAAATCAGCCCTTCGGTTTCCAGTGACACCAACGCATCTTTAATTGTAATGCGGGTGGTTTCAAACAGCTCACTCAGCTCGCGCTCTGACGGCAGCTTCTGACGCTGGTTCATCACTCCCGAGCAAATCTGATCACGCAACGTCGATTTAATCGACCCCAACTGCGTGCTCGTCTGTCGCTTCATCCTGATCTAGTCCAGTCCTTATTCATCCGCCCAGCATAGTCAGCGCAGATAACAAATTTATGACAGACAATTGCGGCACAATCACCGCTCATTACTGCTTTTCGCAACATAACTGCCATAAAAGCGCCGTAAAAGCGTCATCTGACTGGCGCTAAATCGTCATATTCGCTGCCTAGGATAAAAAACGTACTTACTGACCTAGTCCAGAAGGATAGAGACAATGAAAACGTTACTGCACCGCTCGGCCATGATCACCGGCGCCACTTTACTTGCCACCACACTTGCCATGCCTGCTTTCGCTGAACAGGCCAACATCCAATCGTTAATCGATGCCGCCAAGAAAGAAGGCGCGGTCTACAGCGTCGGCATGCCCGACAGCTGGGCAAACTGGAAAGGCACCTGGCAGGATCTGAGCCAGCATTACGGCCTCAAACATCAGGATACCGACATGAGCTCGGCACAGGAAATCGCTAAGTTTGCCGCGGAGAAAAGTAACGCCACCGCAGATATCGGCGATGTCGGTTTTGCTTTTGCGCGCGTGGCCGTGCAAAAAGGCGTGACCCAGGCGTACAAACCGACCACCTGGAGCGATATTCCGAACTGGGCCAAAGATAAAGACGGTCACTGGGCGCTGGCCTATACCGGCACTATTGCGTTTATCAGCAACAATAACCTGGTCAAAGACGCACCAAAATCATGGAACGACCTGCTAACTGGTAACTACAAAGTGACCGTCGGTGATGTTGGTGTGGCTGCTCAGGCCAATAACGCGGTGCTGGCGGCGGCTTTTGCCAACGGCGGAAACGAAAGTAACCTCGAACCGGCACTGAACTTCTTTGCCAAGCTGGCCAAGCAAGGCCGCCTGTCCTTTACCGACCCAAGCCTGGCCAACCTGGAAAAAGGCGAAGTGGAAGTGGCCATCATGTGGGATTTCAACGCCCTCAACTATCGCGACCAGATTGACCGCAGCCGCTTTACTGTCACGATTCCGCAAGACGGCTCGGTGATTTCCGGTTACACCACCATCATCAATAAATACGCGGCTAATCCAAACGCCGCGAAACTGGCACGCGAATACATTTTCAGCGACCAGGGTCAAATCAATCTGGCCGAAGGCTATGCCCGCCCGATCCGCAGCAACATTACCCTGCCGCAATCAGTGCAGGATAAACTGTTGCCTAACTCGGCCTATCAGAATGTTCATCCGGTCACGGACTTCAACGCATGGGAAAAATCCGCACGTAAACTGCCACGTCAATGGCAGGAAAATGTGCTTATCCACCAGCAGTAAGAGGTCATGATGCGCAATAAGGTTATCCTTGTTGTTCTTGATGGACTCAATCTTCAGGTAGCCCGTCAGTGCATGGGCTACCTGCACGGTTTGATTGAGCAGCAAAGAGCAACACTTTATCCGCTGCAGTGCGAACTGCCTTCTCTGTCCCGTCCGCTGTATGAGTGCCTGCTGACCGGCGTTGCGCCGGTTGAAAGCGGTATTGTCAGCAACCAGACAGTACGCCGCTCTCAGTTTGAATCGGTATTCAGCCTCGCCACGCAACAGGGTAAAACCACCGCCGCCGCGGCCTATCACTGGTTCAGCGAACTGTACAACCGCGCTCCTTACGATGCGGTGCGTGACCGCTTTACCCATGACGAGTCGCTTAACATTCAGCACGGCTGTTTTTATCACTGGGATCACTATCCGGATGAAGCGCTGTTTCTTGACGGCGAATCGCTGCGCCGTCAGCATCAGCCGGACTTTCTGCTGATTCATCCGATGAACATTGATGACTGTGGCCACCGCTACGGACTCAACTCCCCCAGTACCGCAACAGTGCCCGCCATGCTGATGTGCTGCTGTCGCATTTTGTTCCGGCCTGGCTCGCCGATGGCTATCAGATTTTGATCACCAGTGATCACGGCATGAATGACGACTGCACGCATGGCGGGACGCTGCAAGAAGAGCGCGCGGTGCCGTTGTTTGTGCTTGGCGATCGCTTTTCGCACCAACCGGAAGTGGCGCTGCGTCAGACTGACGTCTGCGGCACCGTGTGTGAGCTGCTGCGCCTTAATCACGACAAACCGTGCGCGCAAGAGGTACTGGCGCTATGAGCAGTTCCACTTTAAGCCAAACGACCACTCAACCTGCCGCAAGCAACCCACACCGCAGCTGGCAGCGCTTTATGCCACTGGCCTGGCTGTCGCCGTTTGCGCTGTTTTTCTATCTGTTTCAGCTCGCTCCTATGCTGTGGGTCATGGTCAACAGCTTTCAGGTGGATGAACAGTGGTCACTGGATAACTATCGCGAAATATTCAGCTCCGGTTTTATCCTGCAAGGCTTTAGCAACAGCCTGTGGCTGGCATTGTGGTCGGGCCTGGCCGGGCTTGCCACTGCGGCTCTGCTGGTCAGTTCGCTGCGCCGTGTTCCAGGGCGACTGCGCGATGCGGTGATTGCCTTTACCAACATGAGCAGTAACTTCGCCGGTGTGCCGCTGGCGTTTGCCTTCATCATCATCCTCGGCACCAATGGCGCGCTGACTCTGCTGCTCAAACAATACGGCCTGATTGATGACTTTAATCTGTATGGTCAGTGGGGCCTGCTGGCGATCTACATCTATTTCCAGATCCCGCTCGCGGTACTGCTGCTCTATCCCGCCTTCGATGCGCTGAACGATGACTGGCAAGCCGCAGCAGCGCTGCTTGGCGCGCGTAGCTGGCGCTACTGGGCGCACATTGCCCTGCCGGTGCTGTCACCAGCTCTGCTCGGCACCCTGATCATTCTGATTGCTAATGCCATGGGCGCGTATGCCAGTGTGTATGCCCTCACCTCCGGTAACTACAACCTGATCACCATCCGCATCGCCAGCCTGGTATCCGGCGATCTGTTTCTCGAGCCGAATCTGGCGGCAGCCATTTCAGTACTGCTGATGGCACTTCTGGCGGCTATTACCCTGATTAACCAATGGCTGATTGCCCGGAGCTATCATGCAACACGCTAATTCCGTTTATCACAAAAGCGTGGTGTACGGCATCGTCGCCCTGATGCTGGTACCGATCATCGCCACGCTGGCTTACTCACTGTCGTCACGCTGGGGGGCGACCATTCTGCCGGACGGCTTTACCCTCGACTGGTACCGCCAATTGCTCAGTGATGTACGCTTTGTCGAAGCGTTCGGCCGATCACTGCTGGTGTGCGTGGCTGCGCTGGCACTGAGCACTGTGTTGATTCTGCCGGCGATCTTTGTGGTGTTTTACTATTTCCCCCAACTCGACAAGCTGATGAATCTGCTGATCCTGCTGCCGTTTGCCGTGCCGCCGGTGGTCTCTTCAGTCGGCCTGCTGCAGCTGTACGCTGACAGCAGCGTCCCCATGGTCCGCACGCCGTGGATTCTGATCGGCACCTATTTCACCATCGCGCTGCCGTTCATGTACCGCGCGATAGCGAACAGCTTTACGGCCATTAACCTGCGCGATCTGATGGACGCCGCGCACCTGCTCGGCGCGAGCACGCTGCAAGCCTTCTGGCATATTGTACTGCCCAACCTACGCAAAGGATTAATGGCCGCGCTGTTTCTGTCGTTTTCGTTCCTGCTCGGGGAGTTTGTGTTTGCCAACATTCTGGCCGGCACCCGCTATGAAACCTTGCAGATTTATCTCTATAACATGCGCCAGACCAGCGGTCATTTCACCTCGGCGTTAGTAATGACTTACTTTCTGTTTATCTTTATCTGTACCTGGCTGGCAAGCCGGATTGGAGCAAAATCATGAGTGACGTTTCTGTCTCCCGGCTCACCAAGCGTTTTGGTGACAACACTGTATTTGAGGCGATCGATTTTGATATCCGTCAGGGCGAGTTTATCACCCTGCTCGGTCCGAGCGGCTGTGGTAAATCCACTCTGCTGCGCAGCCTGGCCGGGCTCAACCCGGTCGACAGCGGCCGCATTTTGGTCGCTGGTGAGGATATTACCCACAGTGCGCCCCAGCAGCGCGGCATTGGTATGGTATTTCAGTCTTATGCCCTGTTTCCCAACATGACCGTGGCCGGCAACATCGGTTTTGGTTTAAAGATGCAAGGTGCGAATAAAGCGCATATTGAACAGCAAGTCGGCCGGATTATCGAACTGGTCGCGCTGCAGGGTAAAGAGCAGTGTTATCCGCATCAGTTGTCAGGTGGCCAGCGCCAACGCGTTGCTCTGGCGCGCGCTCTGGTGGTCAAACCGCGTATTTTGCTGCTCGATGAACCGCTGTCAGCACTGGATGCCAAAATCCGTAAGCATCTGCGCCAGCAAATCCGCGACATTCAGCAGGCGCTCAACCTGACCACCATCTTCGTCACCCACGATCAGGAAGAAGCGATGACAATGTCAGATCGCATTTTCCTTATGCATCAGGGTAAGATAGTGCAGCAAGGCTCGCCGGAGACAATTTATACCCAGCCGGCCAATGAATTTGTTGCCGGTTTTATGGGGCATTACAATCTGCTCAGTGCTGCGCAGGCAAAAAAACTGTTTGCCCTCGATAGCGAGCATAAAGTGGCAGTACGTCCGGAGTCGATTTATGTGGCCGAAGCAGGCCGCCAAGAATCGGGGGGCCACTATAGCGATGGCGCGCATATTTCTGCGCCGATGCGCGGCGTTCTCAAAAGTCAGCAACTGCTGGGCAACGTGATCCGTTATCAGGTCGCGCTGGATGACTGCGAGCTGACCGTCGATCAGCTCAACCGCTCTTCCGGGCGCTTACTGCCTGCAGGCAGTGTGCTGGAGCTGCGTTTTAATCTCAATGAACTACAACCTGTGAGTGCCTGATATGTCTCAACCCCTGTACGTGTTCGATATGGACGACACCTTAATCGACGGCGACTGCGCCATGATCTGGAACGAGTTTCTGGTCGACAAAGGCATCGCCACCGACCCGGAATTTCTTAATCAGGATCGCTATCTGATGTCACTGTACGCGCGCGGTGAAATGGATATGGAAGACTATCTCGACTACGTAATGCAGCCCCTCGCCGCCCTGCCGGTTGAGCAGGTGCATGCACTGGTGGATGAATGTGTCGACCGCCGTATCATGCCGCGCCTGTTTGATGAAGCGCGTAACCTGATAGCGACGCTCAAAGCACACAATTCCACCATGCTGATCATCTCGGCCTCTGTCAGTTTTCTGGTCGAAGCCGTGGCCAAACAGGTCGGTATTCCTCATGCTCTCGGTATTGATATGGCGGTCAGCAACGGTCATTACAGCAGCGAGATTGTCGGCGTACCGAGTTATCGCGAGGGTAAAGTGGCCCGGTTAGAGGAGTGGTTACTTACTCACCCGCAACACCTTGATGAAGTGCATTTTTTCACCGACTCGATTAACGATTTACCGCTGTGCCAGCACGCCGATTTCGCTTATCTGGTGAATCCGTGCCAGCGTCTGGCGGCTCATGCTGGTCAGCTGCACTGGCAGGTACTGCGCTGGGGTCAGGCTTAAGCTGCTGTCGCTATCACTGTTCCTGAGATAGCGCGACCCTTATCACGAGTAAAAGCCCCGGCCATCAATACAACGGCCGGGGCTTTTCATCTTAATCAGCGTGGTTATCTTAACAACTCCGTGCCGCAGTCATGCGACGGGATCAGTCCCACTGCGGAGCAAAGTCCGGATTAGCCAGCCGATGGTTGCGATCCAGAGTCGCAATACGCGCCATATCCTGCTCACTGAGAGAGACATTGACGTAGCCCAGGTTGCTGTCGATATTGGTACGTTTGGTTGACGACGGAATGGTGACAAAGTGATTGGCTGCCATCCAGGCCAGAACCACCTGAGCCGGTGTCGCCTGATGCTGCTCGGCAATCTCAACGATCACATCATCTTTCAGCACATCGCCGTAAGCAAAAGGCATATAACCGGTCACTATGATGTCGTGCGCGCGGCAGAACTCAACCACAGCCTTGTTTTGCAGGTAAGGATGGACCTCCACCTGGTTGGTGTACAAAACGCCCTCGCCCAGGATCTCAATCGCCTGTCTCATCTGTGCCACGGTAAAGTTCGACACGCCGATGTGGCGGGTCAGGCCCTGATCCTGCGCCTGTTTCAGGCTGCGCAGGTAATCACCCATCGCGACACTGTCATCCGCCAGCGGCCAGTGAATCAGCAGCAGATCAACATAGTCGGTGTTTAAGTCCTGCAGGCTCTGTTTCACGCTTGGCAAAAACTGCTGGTCTGAGAGTTTATCCATCCACACTTTAGTGGTGATGAACAGCGCTTCACGCGCGATACCACTTGCACTCACCGCCTGGCCAACTTCTTGCTCGTTACCGTAAATCTGCGCGGTATCAATGTGGCGATAACCCGCCTCAAGTGCCATCGCAACCGACTGAACCGCTTCATCGCCTTTCAGACGGAATGTACCTGCGCCAAGCTGAGGAATTTGCATGGAGTTCGCTCCTTATCGTGGTTGTTCAATGTCATTAATCCATTGATATAACATGGATTAATGAAGAGTAAGTCAATAAACTGTCATCCGTTAATGGTAAAGCGTGACCCGTACATGACCGGGCACGCTTTACCTCTTAATCAGTGGCCGTGTTACACCGCATCATAGGCCGGATAATCAGTCAGCATGCTAACAACCGAAGCGAAAGAGATTAACTGGTGCAAAGACAAAACTTTTTTGTCAAATTTGCAAAAACTAATATCACCTGCCGCTGTCAGGCTCGCGGCCAGACATAAGCCAAACTCACGCTATCCGCTCTACAGGGTGAATTTTGGCTGAATAAAATCGATAAACGCAGAGATACGACGCGCGACGTTAGAGGACTTGTAATACACCGCATTCACCAGCTCACGCTCTGAATTGAGTTGGCGATATGAAGCAAGCAGGGTCACCAACCGGCCGGCGGCCAAGTCTTCATGAATCATAAAGCCGGACAGGCAACCGATGCCATTGCCGGCCAGCACTAACTGGCGCACGGTTTCACCACTGCTGCAGGCAATGGTCGGCTCAACGTAATCACTGCCCTGCAGCGGCCAGACATTCAGCGCACGCGGGCTGGTGAAGCCGACAATTTCATGCTGTTGCAGCTCAGATGGTGTCGCCGGGAAGCCGTGTCGGGCAAGGTAGTCCGGCGCAGCGACTACAAACAGCGGACTTTTTCCCAAAGGCCGGGCATGCAAAGTGGAATCATTGAGCTTGCCAATCCGGATCGCCACATCGGTGCGCTTTTCCAGTAAGTCAACGTAGCCTTCATTCGAGGTCAGTTCCAGCTCAATATCCGGATAGGCCTGGTGAAATTCACGCACCAGCGGCACCAGTTGATGAAGCATCAACGGGCTGGCCGCATCGACGCGCAGCTTGCCTTTCGGCAGTTCACCGCGCGACACCACCTCTTCTTCCGCCTGGCGCAGTTGCTGTAGCCCCGCTCGGATGGTTTCACTAAAACGACGGCCTTCTTCAGTCAAATCCAGGCGCCGCGTGGTGCGGTTTAAGATGGTCATCCCGAGCTGCTGCTCAATCCGGCTCACCGCACGTGATACCTTGGCCACCTGCACATCCAGCACTTCGGCCGCCTGGGAGAAACTGCCGCTGTCGATCACTGCCAGTAAGATTTCCAGATCATCAGAACGGGTCAGCATAGGCGTTCCATTTTTACATAAATGACAAAATTATTTTGCCAATACTAGCGTTTTTAGCAAATAAAAGCTCATCAATAATGCGCCTATCTAAACACAGTCAGCCCGTTGCCGGACACATCTCCACTCATTAAACGGCAGCGGAACTTCAACAGGAAAATTGCTATGCCTATTGCTTTATTTGCCTTAACCCTCAGTGCGTTTGCCATCGGCACCACTGAATTTGTCATCGTCGGCCTGCTGCCGACCATGGCCGCAGACCTCAACGTTTCTCTGCCCTCGGCCGGTTTGCTGGTCAGCCTGTATGCGCTCGGCGTCGCCATCGGCGCGCCGGTACTCACCGCCTTAACCGGCAACTGGAACCGAAAACACGTGTTGCTTTCCGTCATGGCGCTGTTTGTCGCTGGTAACCTGCTCGCCTGGCAATCTCCGGGCTACAGCACGCTCATCCTGGCGCGTATTCTGACTGGCCTGGCGCACGGTGTGTTCTTCTCCATCGGCTCAACCATCGCGACCGGCCTGGTAGCAAGGGAGAAAGCCGCCAGCGCGATCGCCATCATGTTTACCGGCCTGACCGTTGCACTAGTGACCGGCGTACCGCTTGGCACTTACATCGGCCAGCATTTCGGCTGGCAGACCACCTTTTTAACGGTCGCGCTCTTGGGGCTTATCGCCCTGATCGGCAGCGCCCTGCTGGTACCGTCAACCCTGCCGCAAGCGGCTAAAACCTCGCTGACCGAGCAAGCCAAAGTACTAATGCAGCCGCGTCTGCTGCTGGTGTTTGCCATTACTGCACTCGGCTATGGTGGCACCTTCACTGCCTTTACCTTTATCGCCCCCATCCTGCATGAAGTGTCCGGTTTTGCCACATCCACCATCAGTATTCTGATGCTGGTGTACGGCGTATCGGTGGCGTTCGGTAATATCTGGGGCGGCAAACTGGCCGACAAACACGGTCCGACTCAGGCGCTGAGTGTGATTTTCACCGGCCTGAGCCTGGTGCTGCTATTACTGACCTTCGCCGCGCCCAACCCGGTGACGGCGGTGATCATCATGCTTATCTGGGGTATGTTCGCCTTTGGTAATGTGCCCGGACTGCAGGTCTACGTGGTGAAGCTGGCCGAACACTACACTCCCAATGCGGTCGATGTCGCTTCAGGGCTCAATATCGCCGCCTTTAATATCGGCATTGCCCTTGGCGCCTGGGGCGGTGGCCTGGTAGTGGAGCAATCCGGCCTGATGACTACACCCTGGGTGGGCGCGATTGTGGTCGCGGTTGCCCTGCTGCTGACCCGTCTCAGCCAACGTTTTGATAAGCGCCAGCCCGAACTGGCCCGCTCACTGTAACGGCACCAAACTCAGGGGAAGGGAGCTAAACTCACAGGAATTGCACCAAGCCCTCCGACGAGGGCTGGTATGCGCTGAGGCATCAATTTGATGATTTACTGAACCGATATCATATTCTCCTGCCATCATGCGAGATTACCGTTATACTGAATATCAACAGTCACTAACATAATTACCCGCAATACATGCCAAGTGATATTGAACACCTTTATCTGGGACAAACCGAAGCTCTGCTACGCAATGATTCATTGCGTATGCGCTGTCTGCTGGCCGTGCAAGCGCTCAATTTACCTGACTGGTATTTGGGAGCCGGCTTTGTGCGCAACGCGATTTGGGATCACCTGCACCACAAGCCCGAAATGACGCCACTCAATGATGTGGATGTGGTCTATTTCGATCCCAGTGATGTTTCACCGCAAACAGAAGAAGCACTGCAAGCCCGTCTCTGCGCAGTCATGCCGGACATTAACTGGGAAGTGCGTAATCAGGCACGCATGCACGAAAAGCACGGTCATGCCCCTTATCGCAGCACCGCGCACGGCATTGCGCAATGGGTGGAAGTGCCGACCTGCGTCGGTGTGCGGCTCGAAACCGATGGCCGCCTGACCTTCTGCGCGCCGTACGGCCTGCGTCAGAACTGGTCACTGACCATCGCGATTAACCCCTGCAACCGTCAGCCGGAAGTGGTACAGCGTCGCATTC
The DNA here is from genome assembly GCF_019226825.1 of Vibrio ostreae. NCBI lineage: Bacteria > Pseudomonadati > Pseudomonadota > Gammaproteobacteria > Vibrionales > Vibrionaceae > Vibrio > Vibrio ostreae. The sequence continues at coordinate 1,178,908 of NZ_CP076642.1, read as the reverse complement.
TGGAAAAGAAATGGCTTACACTGTGGCCGCATTTGCATTTGATTTAATCGTTTCAGACTGGTTATGTCTTTGAGTTACACACAAACCGGCGGCCGAATCCGATCCGCCGCCGTATTTTATTCCGCTTTCAGGCTGGGCTTGAGCGCTGCACGCCGCTTGGTCAGCAACTGCTTGATCCAGCCATGACCGCTGACCAGTACAATGCCGCCAATCACCATCGCCGAACCATACAAAAACCCGGCTTCAATCCGCTCCCCCAGGAGCAAAGCCCCGAGCACCACACCGTACAGCGGCGTCATAAACGACAACACACCAAGACGCGAGGCAATATAGGTATTGAGCATCCAGAACCAGAGCAGAAAACCACCGAACGAGATAATCAAAGTCTGGAACGTCACACTGGCCAGCGCCAGCGGCGTCGGATTAATCGCCAGCTGATCACTCCACGCTGCCGCGCCAAGCAAAATCAGCGCGCCCATCACCAGTTGGTACAACAGCGTTTGCTCGGAAGAGACATTGGCCAGTTTCGAGCTGCGGATCAATACCGTGGTCAGGCCCCAGGCCACACCGCCGAGCAGAGCGAGAAAATCGCCCCACAGCATATTGGGCTGCATCTCTGCTGCTTCTTCACCGTGCCACAGAAATGCCACCGCGATGCCGGAAAAGGCAAGCAGAATACCTACCCACTGCACAATTTTCAGCCGCTCACTCTCAACGAGAAAATGCAGGATCAGGGCGCTAAAAATAGGCGAAGTGTAGAGAAAAATAACCGAATGGGCCGCTGAGGTATAATGCAGCGCTGCGCCCAGAAACAGATATTCCAACGCAAACAGAGTACCGACCAGGATACCGGCTTTCCAGTTTCCGTCCGCAAACTGGAGTTTTTTGCCGCGTATCACCACGTACGCCAGCACCAATACCGCCGCGATGGCGGAGCGCAGGCCGATTTGCAGGATCGGCGCAATATCCTCTCCGGTCGCTTTAAGTGCAATTTGTTGTAAGCCCATGGCAAAGCAAAACACCACCATGATGCCGAGCGCTGTGGCGTCGATTGGTTTGCGTGTCATCATTCTCGTTATCCAACTGTTATTTTGTTATCGCTATGTTTACATTATGCGTTGTCGTCATTAAGACATATAGCTAAAATCAGACAACCCATAGCGATGATATGACAGAGTCAGCATGAGCATTCCAGGCCAACAGATTCATTTCCCGCCATTCAGTACCGAACTGCCGGCTCCGCTGGTGTTTCGCTCCGCCTGTATGCCCGCCGACGCCGCCTATCCGCGCCACAGTCATCGCTGGGGCGAGTTCGTTTATTCGTTCAGTGGCGTGATGGAAGTGAAAGTCGGCAGCCGCCAGTATCTGACTCCGTCACAATACGGTTTATGGCTGCCGCCCAATGTCGAGCATCAGGGGCTCAACCGCTACGAAACTTGCCATGGCTCACTGTATGTCGATGAAAGTTTGTGCCACGCCATGCCGCAGCACACCTGCGCGCTGGAAATCAGCCCGCTGGTGATTGCCCTGCTGGAGCACCTGCGCCAGAGTTTAATTACCCCGCCCTACAGCGAAGCCGAATACCGCCTGCTGCAAGTGTTAGCCGAACAACTGACCCACGCCACACCGATTGGCAGCTACCTGCCCACCTCCGGCGATCCTTTGCTGAGCAAAGTGCTCAGTTGGCTGGAGCAAAACCCGGGCAGCAACGAATCCCTGCGAATGTTGGCCCAGCGCGCGCACACCACCGAACGCACTCTGACACGCCACGCCCAGCGTGAACTGGGTATTTCGGTCTCAGAATGGCGCCAGCGTCTGCGCGTCGTGAAAGCGATGCCGATGCTGGAAGCCGGCGCGAAAGTAGAAAATGTTGCCCACGATCTCGGCTACGCCAGCGCGTCTGCGTTTATTGCGATGTTCCGACGTTTAACCGGGGTAACGCCGGATGAGTACCGGAGGAATTTAGGGGGGTGATGTTTTTCTCCGCAACCAAAGGTGCTGCAGTTAGTCTGTATGATGGCTTCCGCAAATAAATGAAGTTGCAGCATGCAAGCTCTGATCGTTTGCATATTGATTAAAGCGAGAGCCATATCCGCCATAGCCAATTTCTTCTTTGGTAAAACTATGCTGAACTCCCCCTAGCATCAGCATTTGCCAGCAACAATTGGCAAAGTCCATTTCATGCATAAACTCGCTTACCGCGTTCAGTGGAATATGAGGATCACGACTTCCTTGTACCAATAAAAATCGAGTATTGACCGTCTTTTCAAGCGGTAGGAATGAGGTTGGTGTGCCATGAATCGAAACAGCCGCATCCACGCCAATATCAGCCCGGCCAGCTTCAAATACAATCGAGCCACCAAAGCAAACGCCAACAAACGATATTTTTTTACCCTCAGCACCCAAGGCATCCCTGAAAACAGGGAATAAACCAGCAAGTAGCCTCCTAAGCTCTTGGGGCTCTGTGAGTGTTTTTCGTATAAACGCTTCAGCCTTTCCAACGTAAGTTTTGGGCTGATGACCTGAACCATAAATATCGGTAAGAAGTACTTTTCCGTTGACATTTTTTGCAAGTTGTTTCGCTTTACGATGAGCATATTCGGTGTGGCACCCTTCCCAATCAGGGAAAAAAACGACATGTGCCTCATTGCCAAAATCATATATGAACGAATCAAAATGCTGATCTTTATGAACTAATGTTTGCTTCATCCTATCTCCTTGCAGAAGCTCCCTTTCGAGAGCCCCCGATTGTTTTTAATAATATGTTTCTAGGCGGTAACGAGCTCTGGTGTCTCTCGTTTTGTTCGTACTGACAACGCCAGTAGTAGCCCAGAAGCGGTAACTGCAGCAGCTATGATTGGCAACATTTGTAACGACAATCCGGCATCGATAACCTCCCCGCCAACCCAGGCTCCGCCGGCGTTACCAAGGTTGAATGCCGCGATGTTAAATGCAGAAGCAAGAATCGGCGCTTTGCCTGCTTCGGAAAGTACATAGGTTTGAAGAGATGGAATGGTGGCAAACATAGCCACTCCAAACAGGAAGGTGACCACCACCATGGCAACGGTTGAGCCCATGGCAAAATAAAGCGCGACCAGTACGACCATTAAAAGAAGCAACGTACTGCGCATACCGAACACCACGCTTTTGTTAGTCAGGCGTGCACCAATTGGGTTTCCGACAGCCATGCCAGCACCGAACAGCAACAACATAGCGGGCACGTAATCTAAAGACATACCGGTAATGTCGGTCAAAATCGGAGAAATATAGGTAAAAGCAGTGAAAGTGCCGCCAAAGCCAAATATGGTAATTAATAAAGCGCGAATCTTGCCTGGCTGAATGAGTGCTGCGAATTCTTGTTTTAGATTGGTTGGGGCTTCACTTTCAATGTGAGGTAATAATTTAGCAATAGAGAGTGCTGAGATAACACCTAGTGCCGCAATAATATAGTAGGTATTTCTCCACCCAATTATCTGGCCAATATATGTACCAAACGGTGCACCAAAAATATTGGCTAATGTAGCGCCCAAGAACATGGCAGCGATTGCACTGGCTTGTTTCTCTGGCTGGAACCAGAAAGTGCCTTTGTTTTTTTGGCGCTGGTTGCTGTGATGAATTGTTTCGTGGTTTTGTATGTCACGCTTTGAATTCAATAATTTCTTTTGGCTTGGTGTAAGCGTGCCAGTCACTCTTTGTCTTGCCAAAGAGTAACCAGAAAGGCGCTTGGGTTCTTTGGCGCTGTCCGGGCCGGTTTTAGGCGTTCCCTACGCCAAAAACCTAAAAAATCGTCCTGATTTTTTTCCCTGGTTTTCGAGTTTCTAAAGCACGCCACTTGAAAGATTTGAAAAAAACTCACTTCTGTTTGCCCCATTACATAATTTGTTACTACACATGTTCTAGAGCATTCGCACTTGTTCAACCATACTTATTTGAGTTTCAATTCTGAGGGGTAATTATGTTTGGAGTTAACTGGAAAGCGGCGGGGCTGGCGTTCATGCTGGCTTTGCCTGTGGGTCAGGTGTTGGCGAGCGAGCGGGCTGAGCAGGCTTGGCGGATGATAGATAATGGCGCATTGGTGATTGATGTGCGCACGACGCAGGAATACGCTGACGGCCACTTACCCGAAGCGCGTAATATTCCTCTCAGTGACGTTGGCACTGGCTTTCATGATATCGATAAGCAGCAACCGATTGTGGTGTATTGCCGCAGCGGTGGTCGTGCTGCGATGGCAATGGAAGCGTTGCAAAAACAGGGCTTCACTCACGTGCACAATGGTGGCGGACTGAACGAAATGCAGGAAACTCAGATGAACACCGGGCCGCTGAATTAGCCCTGTTTAGCACAATGATTTGATTTGAACGGGCCAAACCGCCCCGTTTTGGCTTTATCACTCTCCGCTTATCCCGTTACTGCTTTGTGACGTGAGCAATCAGCGTTGGCTTTGCTGGCTGCTCCAGGCTTGACCCAGGCGTGCCAGAGCTTTCAGTACTTTAATCAACCAGCTATCACTCCTGATATAACAAAGTAGGTTGTGAACAGCGGTCGCGAGCAGTAGACTTGCACGAGCTAGAACGCCTGACAGTGTCTATCGCACGTTGATATGTCCGGCGTTGAGCAAATCAGAAACGTCCGGTTTAGCGATATCAAAGAGTAAAAGTAAACATTATCCTTTCATTATGCTGCCGTAAAATCGATATTAAATTTGATGGAGATAAACAATGAACAGCGGTTGGGCTAACTTCTTTCCGTACTTTGCCGGAGCTCTCAAAATTATCGTAACAGCGATTGGTGCCTACTTTGCGATTAAATGGCATTTTGATGAAGATCGCAGAGTGAAGGAAGCGGCAGGTGTGGTATTTGAACCACAAAGCTCTTTGAAAAAATTGTTAAAGATGCTGGCTATCCCTGTCATTCTGACCGTTCTGGTCGTTGCCGTGATTTACGCGACGAACTGGTATCTCGACTGACCACCGGTGTGAATACCATCCCTGCTTAGCGATGGTAAGTCGTCTTTTTCAGGCCTATTGATATGCAGATCTTTAGCTTATATTCCTCTCAGTGACGTTAGCAATGGCTTTAATAACATCGATAAGCAACAACCGATTGTGGTCGACTGCGGCAGCCGCTCGCCATGGCGATGGACGCACTAAAAAACAAGGCTTTAGAAATGTGCACAACGGCGGCGGTTTGAATGAGATGCAGGAAACGTAGATGGAAATGGGGCCTCTGAATTATAGGCTAAACTGATTACTTAAAATACCGCCTGAAATTTTGTATCAGAATTGAATGCTCTAGCTCTCAGCGATTAAGAGTAAATCTATGCCTATTTTTTTGAAAATAAAGAATGATGTTGTATCTCCTCATGTAATCAAAGATATAATTCAGTATGAAGGCTGCTAATCAAATAGCTGATTTTTTGACCTAGACAATCCTTTTTTAGAGATAAATTTTACATTATCCTATATGCATGTATTATAATTTTCGTAAATTGGTTGTCTAGGGAATTAAAATGAAAGTCGTATCTGTATTTAACAATAAGGGTGGTGTAGGTAAATCAACCCTCACATATCACATGGGGGCAGCATTATCAGAACTAGGGATAAAAACTCTCCTAGTTGATCTTGATCCTCAATCTAACTTAACATTGTATGGTTTGTCAGAAAAAGAGCTTGAAAAAATCTGGATAGCTGAAGATCCTTTTATTGAAGATTTTGCAGCTGCAAAAAAGAAATGAGTCCTGACTCATTTAATCATTTCCACCGGAAAAACCATTCTATTCACTACATATTAAAAGCTGTAGAAGATGGTCTTTCAGATGAAGAGCACTTACCAAGTCCTGTGGAAATTTCAAAAAATCTAGCTTTAATACCTGGACGCCTTACGCTCCATATGTTCGAAAACAAAATATCGAAACAATGGAGTGAAGCTTTCTTGGGAGAGCCTCAAGCTCTAAGAACTGTCACTGCTATTCGGAAAAAGTGTGAGCAGTATGCAGATACTTTTGGATATGACATTGTACTTATTGATACATCTCCAAGCCTCAGCGCATTGAACAAAATAATTATATCAAATGCAGATGCGTTTATGATCCCTTGTGCTCCAGATATGTTTTCTGATTATGGCATTCGAAACATAGGTAACGCTTTAGGTGCATGGAAACGAGAATTCAACACCATGTACTCACTGCTGACAGACTCAAAACGAAAGTATTTCCCCGATAATTTCGTCCAACTTCTTGGCTATACTGTGTACAACGCCAAACGAAGGTCTGATGCATCAAATGAACTGGGAATAGCATTAGCCCACTACAACTACGCAACAAAATTGCCTGATACTATACGTAAATATGTGCCTAACACGTGTTTTTCTAACCTTGATGAAAGACTTTTTAGAAGTTCGATGGGGAACAATGCTGTTATTTATGGCCATGGAACATTACCAACAATGGCTCAGAAATATCGAGTACCAATGTGGAGCGTACCGGATCAAAGCGACTTAGGTGATGATAAGTCTACAATCAAAGGCAATCAAAAGATGTATTACTCAACAAAAGAAATGTACATCGAACTTGCCAATGATGTATTGGAAAGACTGAGTTCAATGTAGGAGCTGGCACCAATGACCAAAATAGCAGTTCAAGACACTAAGGCTATCATTGATCATCTAAAAGAGGAGATGTATTTATATGAAGGCCTACATGACAAAATCATATCTTTGATTACTAGGGATCCCGTATTTAAAAAACATGTGCATAGCTACAAGTCTAGATTTAAGGACCTAGATCACTTACAACAAAAAATCTTACGAAAAAATAGTGAAGATGCCGCTCTTCCAGAAGAAAAACGAAAAGGCCCTATAACTATAGATAATGTAAAACAACGAATCACTGATATAGCGGGAATACGTATTTTGCATCTTTATCAAGGTCAATTTTCTGACTTGCACAATCGCATAATGAAATTAGTTCAAGAAAAGGAATTAGCGCTATTTGAAGACCCTAAAGCTTATACATGGGATCCGGAGTTTAGTAGGTTTTTTGAACAACTGAAACTCGAATCTCACGTAAAAGAGAGCTTCTATACTAGTGTTCACTACGTTTTCAAACCTAGACCCGATAGTAACATAACTTGTGAGGTTCAAGTTAGAACACTATTTGAAGAGGTTTGGGGAGAGATAGACCATACTTTTAACTACCCTGAACCTTCCGAAAGCATTGTTGTTCAAGAGCAACTTAAAGTTTTAGCTCGCCTTGTTGGAGCAGGAACTAGACTCGCTGATTCGGTCTTTAAGCTCAAAGAGCACTAGTTAACTTGGCGCTGAAATAGCGCCATTTTTGATTATATTTAGTAACGATCCATAAGAATTCTAAGGTACTGTGTAAGCCAACAAAGACTTATTAAAACAGTATAACCAAGTCTGAAAACATAGTTTTAGAGATTGACGAATGTGCTGTTGCTCCGTCCGATAAACCAAGAAAGCCAAAGCGTGACATACAACCCCACGAAACCATTAATCCCCCCCTCAAAGCGCAGCTTCATCCACGCCATGAAGCCCTGCCACAATACTGGCGAAGATATCCCGCCCGACTGGCGTCAGGACATCGGGAAAATCGTAATCCGGATTATGCAGTTGCGGGCTTTGCTGGCCCGAGCCGAGCACAAACATCGCGCCCTCTTTTGCGAGCGCGGTAAACTGGCCGAAATCTTCTGACCAGCGCATCGGTTTTTCTAAAATCGTACATGGCGTGCCGGTTTCCTGGCAGGCTTGCACTACCCGTTCGCAGCCCTGTTGTGAGTTTACGCTGGCCTGGAATACATCCTGCCATTCGAGTTGGCAGCCTAAACCATATTTATCGGCATTGGTTTGCGCCAGTTTGCTGGCAGCTTCCACCAGGCTTTGCATGGTTTGGTTACTTTCGCTGCGCAGGGTTGCCATCACCACCGCTTCACCCGGGGAGGTGCCGAAGGCCACTTCGCCTAGTCTGGCATGGATCACCGTCACCCAGCAGCGCTCGCTGAGGTACTGCGGCAGCGCGGTGAGCTTAGTGACGATCTCGCACATCGCCATGGCCGGGCTGACACCGTTTTCCGGGTGCGCCGCGTGGGACGTTTTACCGTGCAGACGGATGATCATGCCGCGCGAGGCGCAGTTAAACGGGCCGGCTTTGACCGCCACATGGCCCAGCGCCAGGCCGGGGTAGTTGTGCAGCGCAAAGGCGTAATCCGGCATCAGGCTGGCAAAGTTAGGATCATTGACCATATTAATCGCCCCTTCACCGGTCTCTTCGGCGGGCTGGAAGGCGAGTATAACTCTGCCCCTCGCCGGGCGGCGGGTACTGAGCTGCTCGCCCAGCGCGCTGACAATCGCCATATGGCCGTCGTGGCCGCACTGGTGTGACACGCCGCTGTGAGTGGAGCGGTGAGCAAAGGTGTTAGTCTCTTCGATGGGCAGCGCATCGAGTTCACAGCGAATCAAGGTTGTCAGCCCAGGCTGCCGGCCCTGATACACAAAAAGCGAGCCCACTGCCGCCAAGGCCGGTGAGGACTTGATCAGGCTTAAAATGTTCAAACTGCGCCACAATGCGCTGCGCGGTCTCCTTCTCCTGATTGGACAATTCAGGAAACTGATGCAGGGTATGACGAAATTCGGTCCAGCAAATCTCTGCCATAAATAATGTCCTCCGTGACCATGGCATAAGTGCATTGAGCCAGAGTGCCGTAAGTGTGTCGACAATAGATTGAGCGAGTTCACACTTTATCCTTGATAACGGCTCAGCTTGACACTCGATTTGCCCGCCGCCAGCAGGCATACTGGGGTAAAATTATAGCTTCAGTCACACGCAAGGGATGCTCATGCAGGTCAGTTATCAGGAATACCACGCACTCGGTGAAGCGATCAGCGCGCTGCACAGCCCGCAGTTCAGCTCGCGTCTTATTGACGTACTAAAAAGTGTACTCAGCTTCGATTGCGCGGTGATTCTCGGCCATCGTCTGGATAAACATCCGATCTATTTGTATGACTCACTGCCGGCCAGACGTGAGCTGTTGTTCCAGCACTACCTGACCCACGCCTATCAGCATGACCCGTTTTATCTCAAAGTGGCGCGCGAGCACAGCGAAGGTGTGTTTCACTGGCGCGAGGTGGCGGGCAGCGAGTCGGCGCAGCGCGAATATCAGCATCAGTTTTACTCCGCAACCGGCTGGCAGGATGAAGTCACCCTGGCGGTCAATCTTGCAGGCCAACGCAGTATAGTGATTCATCTCGGGTTCCTGTCACAGCACAATCCTGTCACCAAAGACGAGATACATGCGCTGCAACAACGCTTTGTCACGCTGGCCGCATTATGCCGTCAGCACTGGAATCCGCAGCCGTTGCTACTGGCTGAAAGTGGTCAGGCGCCGCAGGATCTGCGCCACTGGGTAGAAGCGGCAATTGCCAGTTTCGGACACGCCCGGCTCAGCCCGCGCGAGCAGCAGATCACGGCGCTGTTGATTCAGGGCCTCGACTCACAGGACATCGCCGAGCAGCTCGGCATCCGTCATGGTACGGTGAAAAACCATCGTAAACGCATTTACGCCCAGCTCAATGTCGCCTCGCTGAGCGAACTGTTTCAGCTGTTTTTAAATCACCTGATCGCAGCCGGCTACCCATCAACGCCCAAAGCAGACTAAAACAGCGTGATTGTCCCTTTAGGGACATCGCCCCGCGCGCATCGTTTGCTTATGCTGCCAACATCAATGATTGGAGGCAGTATGAATTCAGATTTTTTGTTTAATGACCTGAGCGCGCGCGGGCTGATCGCACAGAGCACCGATTTGGCAGAGCTGCGCCAGCTGTTTACTACACCGCAAACCTTATACTGCGGGTTTGACCCCACGGCGGGCAGTTTACACATCGGCCATCTGGTGCCCTTGCTGATGTTAAAGCGCTTTCAGGATGCCGGACATCAGGCAATAGCCCTGGTAGGCGGTGCCACCGGGATGATTGGCGATCCGAGTTTTAAAGCCACTGAGCGCAGCCTGAACGATGCAGGGACTGTCGGGCAATGGGTTGCGGATTTGAGCGGTCAGATTACGCGGCTAATGACCCCGCATCTCAATCAGCCTATCCAGTGCGTCAACAACGCCGACTGGATGAAAGATATGGATGTGATTCGCTTTTTTCGCGATATCGGCAAGCATTTCTCAGTGAACAGCATGGTTAACCGTGAATCGGTGAAGCAGCGGCTTGAGCGCCCGGATCAGGGCATCTCGTTTACCGAATTCAGCTACTCGCTGCTGCAGGCGTATGATTTTGCCCATCTCAACCACAGCCGGCAGTGTCAGTTACAAATCGGCGGTAACGACCAATGGGGTAATATTGTCAGCGGTATCGACCTGACCCGCCGCCTCCATCAAAGCAAAGTTCATGGCCTGACTCTGCCTTTGATTACCAAATCCGACGGTACTAAGTTCGGCAAAACCGAAAGCGGCGCGGTGTGGCTGGATGCAAGCAAGACCTCGCCGTATTCGTTCTACCAATTCTGGCTCAATTGTGATGACAGCGATGTCTACCGCTTCCTCGCCTACTACACCTTCTTATCCATGGAGCAGATTGCCATGATTGAACAGCAAGACTCACAGCGTCAGGGCAAGCCGCAGGCGCAGCAGATCCTAGCCAGTGAAGTGACCCGCTTTGTGCATGGCGATGAAGGGCTCGCCAGTGCGCAACGTATCAGCGCTGCGCTATTCCGCGGTGAGTTGAATCAGCTCAGCGAAGCCGAGTTAGGTCAGTTAGAGCAGGACGGATTGCCGTGCCTCAATATGACACGCAGCGACATGACACCCGGAGAGGAAGTGGTTGCCATGCTGCTTTCCAGCGGACTAGCCGCTTCCAAACGTCAGGCACGCGAATGGCTGGCACAAGGAGCGATTCGGATCAACGGAGAACGCTGCGAAAGCGCGCAGATTACCGACCACTTCGCCCTGTTCGACCGTTACTATGTGCTGCAACGTGGCAAAAAGCAGTTTGTACTGGTCAAGCTGGGCTAAGTTTACACTGTAAACAGCCGCCGCTTAGTGCAACAAAAAAGCCCCTCGCGGGGCTTTACACTTTGTGTATCGGATAAGCTTTATTACACAAGCTTTAGTTCTACAAAGATTATTGCTGGCTGAGCACGTTTTGCAGTGCGTCCGCCACCAGCTGATGGTCTTCTTCCTGCGGCAGGCCGGAAACGGTCAGCGCGCCGACCAGGCCGGAGCCTTGGATGCGGATCGGGAACGAACCGCCGTGGCCGCAATACTCGTTGGCATCGACATGCAGCTGCGCTTCAAATTCACGCTGTTTCTGCGCGTTGTACAGCGACAGGTAATAGGTACTGTGGTTGTACTTGAGCACCGAGTTGCGCTTGCGGCGTACCCAATCAAACTTGTCAGCCGCCGTGCCCGGCATCGCATACTGGAACAGTACCTGACCAAAACCAAACACTTCAATCGCTACCGCCGCGCCGCGTTGCTCTGCCGCCTGCTTGAGTGCACAGCCCAGTTGCCAGGCTGTCTCGTGATTGAAGTGCTTGAGCTGAATTGTCGCTTCCTGCGCCAACACATCATCCAGAGTCAGGCTCATAGATTCACCTGAATCGTCTGGCCGGTTTTGCTGCTTTGCAGCGCCATTTCAATCAGCGCAATATTATGCAGCGCTTCTTGTGGCGGTACCGGATTGGCGGTGCCCAAGCGAATCGCATCGGCCACCGCTTTGAAGTACAGCTGGTAGCCGCCCAGCTCGGTTTTCACCGGCTCAGAACCTTCTTCGCTGTACAGCACGCCGCACAGGGATGCCTCTTCAGCAGCCCACTCAGGCGCTTCCGGCAGGAGCCCTTGTTTCAGGTAACCTTCCTGCGGATCCAGGCCGTATTTTTCAAATTTGGCCTTTGAACCCAGCACTTTGTAGCGCAGGTTGGGCTCCGGGCTGTACAGGTTAGAGTGCAGGTGCACAATGTGCTCCGGGTAGTGCAGGATCAGGTTGTAGTAATCGATGGTGGTAGAGCCCGGGCGCATCAGGCGGCACTGAGCGTTGATCGCCTGTGGCAGGCCAAACAGTATCAGCGCCTGATCCAGCAGGTGCGGTGCCAGATCAAACAAAATGCCGCCGCCGTCTTGGGCCTGTTCGCGCCAGCGCTGACGGATTTCCGGACGGTAACGGTCGAAGTGCGATTCAAACAGTTTAACTTCACCCAGCGTACCTTGTTCAATCAGCTTTTTCACGGTCAGGAAGTCACCATCCCAGCGGCGGTTGTGGAATACGCTCAGGGTCAGACCTTTTTCATCGGCCAGCGCAATCAGCTTTTCGCCGTCTTCGATGCGGGTCACGAACGGCTTTTCGACAATGACGTTTTTGCCGTTTTCCAGCGCGCGTTGAGCGAGCGAGAAGTGAACATCATTCGGAGCCGTGATGATCACCAGCTCGGCATCGCTGTTATCGAGAAGCGAATTGGCATCAGCAAACCACTCAACTTCCGGCCAGTCAGCTTTGACGGCATCCTGCTGACTGGAGCTGATCGCGCTCAGCTCCAGCTCCGGCAGGGTTTTAATAAACGGCAGATGGAAGGTTTTCGCTGAGAAGCCGTAACCAATCACGGCTGTTTTTACCGGGGCGTAAGTCATATTAAAGCTGTCCTTCTTGTGGGGTTGCCACGATGCATTGAATATCGTGACGTTCAAACAGTTGTTGTAGTGCGGCTGTTGGCGCTGCGTCGGTGATCACCATGTCAATGGCGGCGATATCACATACATGATGGAAGTTTTCGACGTCCATTTTCTGATGTTCACACACCAAAATCACCTGCTCGGCCTGCGCCATCATGGCCTTTTTCATCGCTGCTTCCTGCTCATCGTTGGTGGTCAGGCCGCGCTCAGATAAAGCGCACACACCGATAAAGGCTTTGTTGACATGATAGCCGGCCATCTGTTGCTGCGCCTGAGCGCCAAGTACCGCGCGGCTGTAAGGGTCAAAATGGCCACCGAGCAAATGAACGGTCAGGTCACTGCTCAGCTCTGTATTGGCGACAATATTAACGGAATTGGTCACTATGGTGGCCGGCACGGCAAGGTAGCCCGCCATCAGCGACAAGGTAGTGCTGGTGTCGAGCACCAGATAATCCTGCTCATCCACCAACTCGGCGGCGCACAACGCCATGGCATGTTTGGCCGCACTGATGGTTTTACCGGCGTAAGGCTCACTTTTGGCGGAGACCGGCGCCGTCATCGCACCACCACGGATACGCTGAATACCGGGCTGCTGGGTAAGCTTGACCAGATCGCGCCGCGCCGAGTCACGCGATACACCAAACTGCTGGCAAATTTCGTTCAGGGTAATTTTACCCTGCTGCTCAAGCAGCGTGGTTAAGTGGATCAGGCGTTCGTCTTGGGTCATTTACTTATAATCACGTAAGTGGTTTTAATGCATTATGCCCAGTTTCGCGATTTGATGCACGAAAAATATACCGTACACAGCTTTGACGTTACGTACACTGCTTTAACGTTAAGTGAGGAACCCGCTTAATGAGCAGATTTCGCGCATAAAAAAGCGGCGTTAAACGCCGCTTGATTGCTGGATGTGGATGTGGATGTGGATGTGTGATTGTGATTCAATCGCAGTGTTGGCCGCACTCGATTAGCGCGAAGTCAGCGCATTTATCTTGTCTAATTTATCTTGTCTATCTAAGCCGCGACGAAAGTCGGATCAGGCGGCTGCGATATACTGCCGCTTAACCTGCTTTTGCCGACGCAGCTCCTCAACCAGTGCATCGACATCCAACTCAATATTGAAACGACGCTTGAGGTTAGCGAGGAAGATTGGGTCTTCACACATCGCTTTTTCCGGTTCATCGCTGATTTTCGCCACCGGACGACCATTACATTCAGTCAGCTTAATCACAATCGACAGGGGTTGATACGCCTTGCCTGCCTGATTTTTCCAACCTGCCAGATCGTTGGTCAGGAAGGTGCCGATACCAAATGAAATCCGCACCCGGCCGGCAAAGTATTCACACAGCTCCAGCGCTTCATCAAAGTTGAGGCCGTCGGAGAAGATAAACACTTTCGAGCTTGGATCAATTCCCATGCTGGCATAATGCTCCAGCATGCGATCACCCCATTTAAACGGGCAACCGGAATCATGGCGGATCCCGTCAAAGGCTTTCGCCAGGTGCATGTTGAAATCCTGCTGGAACGCATCGATGGTCAGGGTATCGGTCGGCGCAATCGACAGCTGGCCGTCAAAGGCCGTCAGCCACTGCTCCAGCGCGACGCGCTGAGAATCACGCACGTTGACCAGTGCCTGATGCCCCATAAACCACTCATGGGCGATGGTGCCAATCGGTTTGAGGTCAAACTCACGGGAAAAATGATAGTTACTGGTGCCCAGCAGCAGCTCCGGGATCTCCTGCTTGAGGTACGCCATCACGTCGCGCTGTACCTGGCCGGAAAAACGGCGTCGGGTGCCCATTTCAGTCAGTGAGAAGTTGCTGATGCCGCGCTTGGCGATTTCCGCTTTGAGTTTCTCTACTTTGCCGGCCAGCACCTCGATTGGCAGTTCGGCCGGAACGTCAGCCCAGCGGCGGCGGTTACGCACCTCCGATACAATCGACATAATGATGGTTTCGTACAAAATGGTGTCGCGCCAAGTGCCTTGGATCCCAATCCGCAACTGATGTTTACCCTCTTGCTTGACCACGCCCATTTCAATCTGACGCTCAGGCTGGAAATGGAAATAACGCAGAGACTGCAAAAACGAGCTTTTCAGATGCGGTGAACTCTGTTTGAGGTAGACAATATCGGCATCGGAGAAACGCAACGACGCCAGATGCGCGATCTCATCGCGCACTTCATCCAGCAGGTCACTGACGTCTTCATCACTGCGCACAATCAGTTCGTAACGCACCTGACCATCAGGATAGAGCGAGTGAATCGCCTGCATCATGTTGATTTTATAGGCGTCGAGGTCCAACAAACTGCGGATAATGCGGGGAGAAAACAGGCCAGCGTTCATAGTGCTTTCCTTTGGTTCACGGCAAGGATAACTCATGTTAGTAACATTGTGTTCTTAACTCATGCCGGAACAATAAATGAGCACATCCTGTTTGTCAACTTTTGTGACAAACCCTGCAGCCATTCATATCCATAAACTTAGATGGTTAAGCAGAGGAACCCGCCTATTTACAGCCCTTTAACCAGTAAAAAGCGCCCTGAGCATTTGGACAAAATCAGTTTGTCACAATTGGTTATTTACATTTGACCACGCCGTCGCGCTTGCCTAGAATGTGACTCGTTGTTTGCCAGGAAAGCTAATATGATCGTCACCATAGATATGATTTGTCTCCGTCTTGCGCCACAAGGGATCCAAACCCTGCTGGTCAAGCGCCGCAACCCCAATCGCCCGGATTGCGGCAAATGGGCGGTACCGGGCGGCCTGGTGTACGATGAAGACATGACGGCATCCGGCGGCGAACCGGCCGATGAGGATTTTGAATCCGCCCGGCGCCGGATCTGCCGCCAGAAAGTGCACACCTTTCCCAACTTCATCAGTGACCCTCTGGTAGACGGTAACCCGAAACGCGACCCGGACGGCTGGAGTGTGAGCATCTCCCATTACGCCCTGCTCAACCCGTCCAATGTGCGTCAGATTGAAGACTTTGGTATCGACAGTGAGCGCGCGGGCTGGTTTGATTTAGCCCCGCTGCTGCGCGGCGAGAAAGAGCTGGCCTTTGACCATGTGGCGCAAATTCAGCATGCGTGGAAAAAACTGCGGGCCGCCGTGGAGTACACCTCGGTGGTGCTGTTTTCGCTGGAAAAAGAGTTTCTGGTCGCCGACATCATCGAAGCCTACGCTAAATTCGGAGTGGAAATGAACCGCATGACGGTCAAACGCCGCCTGATCGATACCGGAGTGATTGTCAGCGCCAATAAAATCGCCGCGTCCTGCAAAGGCAAAGGGGGCAAACCGGCCACCATTTACCGACTGGCGAGCAATGAAGTGATTTACTTTCAGACCTGCCTACGCGGCTGACGGAGCGCTGACTTTCCCACGGGCATTTCGCCTATCCGCTCTGATGCTGCTAAACTTTTGCGCAATACCTTGCTTAAAATTCAGCCCTTGACTATTGCGTAACTTAAAAAGCTTTGATAATGATCACATTCGTTGTTGAAGTTTTGATCACCATCCTAATTTAAGCTTCAACGACTGCAAACACGAAGCCGGATTCAGACACCAGGTCTCTTATTCTCCCGACTTTCCGCACTCAATCACATTAAGAACGCTATGACGCCTTTTATCGCCGCTTCCGGCGGCTGGCTGCTGATGATCAGCCTGGTAATCTCTCTTTGTGCCCAGATGACCGGGCTTATCAGCGGCTATTGGGCCGGCGTACCTATCTGGATCGCCGCCGCTCTGTTTATTCCTTATATTAAGCCCGCGCAAAAAAAACAGATTGTCCTGCTGCTGGTGATTGGTCTGGCCGGCCTGATTTACGGCATGAGCCACGGTGCCGATATGCTGTATGTCCGCAAAGCGCTGGAAGCAAACCAGAACGTGGTCACCATGCTGATCGGGGTCGGCTTTCTGCGCATTTTTGCGGTGCAAAGTGTACGCAGCGGCGAAACGCTGCCGCAAGGTAAATCCGCCCTGCTGCGTACTTTGTTTGGAACCCATCTGTTTGGCTCCGTCCTTAATATGTCTTCAGTGATCATTGTCGGCGATAAGATCGCCGCTCAGGGTAGGCTTTCCACCACCCAGGGGCTGGTGCTGCTGCGGGCATTTGCCGCCTGTGCATTCTGGTCACCGTTTTTCGCTTCCATGGGTCTGGCGCTGATCAGTGCGCCCGGTGCCCAGCTCAGTACTCTGGTCGCCTACGGTATTCCGGTAGCCTTAGTTGCCCTTGGCCTGAGTGCCTGGCACATCTGGCGTCAGCCTGACAGCGATTCACTGGCCGGTTATCCGGTCACCCTGTATTCACTATGGATGCCGGCCCTGCTGGCGGTGATCGTGATAAGCGCCCATGAGCTGTTTCCGCACGTCAGCGTGCTGTCATTAGTCACCCTGACCGCGATTACCTTTACCGCTGGCTGGCTGCTGTTGAAAAAGGGCAAACCTGGTGTGCGCATCGCGCGCAATCACATTAATGTCGGTATCGCCAGTTCGTGTGGCGAAGTGGTGCTGTTTGCCGCCGCAGCGATGCTGGCCTCCGGTGTCGCGGCGACGCTGATGGCGCTGGATATTCAGCTCGCACCAGCCCATTTCGGCGCCTTTGAAGCCTGTATTACGGTACTCGTACTGATTGTTCTGGCGATGACCGGCATGCATCCGGTCACCAGTGTGGTACTGGCAGGCAGTATCCTTGCCCCTTCGGTCAGCGACCCGAATCTGCTCGGCATGACGCTGCTGATGGGCTGGTCGCTGGGCATCACTCTGTCGCCGTTTTCCGGTATTCAGCTCAGTATCCAATCACGCTATGCAGTGGGCACCAAAGCGCTGCTGAACGCAAACTGGCGCTATATCGGGATGATGTATCTGGTGTGCAGTGCGATGATCGTCTGGTACAGCCTGTAACCTGTGTTGCTCTCATAGATACCATTTGACCCGAGCGCCCTGCGTGGCAGCCGCAGTGATAGTGTCCGCCAGTTCAAAAAGCAGCCGCCACTGACAATCCACCGTCCACCACACCGGCATCGGAAACGGCGCTCGCCTTGTCGCCTGTTGCCGTGATCAGCGCACCACACACATCGGTGTGCCAGCGATCGGGTCCTGATGGATTTCCGCATCCAGCTCAAACACACTGGCCAACAATTGCGGGGTCATTACCTGCGCCGGACGGCCTTCACTGACTATGTGTCCGTCCTGCATTACGATCAGATGATCGCAGTAACGACAGGCCTGATTAATATCATGCAACACAGTGACAATGGTTTTGCCCTGCTGATTTAAGCTGCGCATCAGCTTCATTAGTTCAACCTGATGGTTGATATCGAGGTACGTGGTCGGCTCATCCAGCAGAATAAAATCGGTGTCCTGCGCCAGGGTGAGTGCCAGCCAGACCCGCTGGCGCTGACCACCGGACAGATCTGACACCGCTTTATCCGCAAAAGAAGCAACACCGGTCGCCTGCATCGCCTGCTCGACTATCTGCTTGTCTTGGGCCGAGAGCTGGCCCCAGAAACCGGTGTAAGGACTGCGCCCGTAAGCCACCGCCTCACGCACTGTCACGCCTTCCGGCGGCTCCTGTGACTGCGGCAGCAACGCCAGATGCTGCGCCAACGTACGCGATGCCACCTGTTCAATCGGTTCACCCTGCCATAATACCTGCCCGCTCTGCGCTTTGAGAATGCGCGACAACGTCTTGAGCAAGGTCGATTTTCCGCAACCATTCGGGCCGAGCAGTGCGGTTATTTTACCCGCCGGAATATCGACATCGACCCCTTTCACGATCGGGCCTTTGCCGTAGCCGACAGTCAGATTTTCAGTACTTAAACGCATCGGTTATCTCATCTTAGTTAGCAGGTATAAAAAGTAGGGCGCGCCGATAATAGCCGTCATAATGCCGGCCGGCAGCTCAAGGGGCGGAGCAATGATGCGCGCCGCCAGGTCAGCGACCAGCAGCAGCAAAGCCCCCACCAGCATCGCGGTCGGCAGTAAGTTCTGATGCCGCCCGCCGACCAGTTGCCGTGCCAGATGCGGTGCCACCAGTCCAAGGAAACTGATCGGTCCGCACACGGCAACCGCCGCCGAAGTCCAGATCACTGCCACCAGCAGCGCCGCAGCGCGTACCCGGTTGACCGAAATACCGAGGCTGAGCGCACGTTCATCGCCCAGAGTGAGCAGATTCAGGGCGTGACTGAGCCACAGCATGACAGGCAACGCGGCCCACCATGGCCACAACAAAGTGAGCTGATCCCAGCCGCGTCCCCATAAACTGCCGGTCAGCCACAGCAGAGCATTGTTGATTTCCAGTGGCTGGGTCAGGATAAGAAAGTCAATTCCACTGCCGTACAAAGCAGCCAACGCGACACCTGTGATGGCCAGTTTGACCGGAGTGGTCTTGCCGCCGCACACCAAAGCCAGCACCAGTGCCGAGGCCATACCGCCACACAAAGCGGCCAGCGGCAGCCAGTAGACCGACACCGTCGGCCATAAGGTCATCAGGGCCACCGCCGCCAAACCAGCGCCATGGCTGACACCGAGAATATCCGGCGATGCCAGCGGGTTACGAATCACGCCCTGGATCAGTACCCCGGCGCTGGCCAGCATAGCACCAACCAGAATCGCGATGACAATCCGTGGCAGGCGATAATCATGAATGGTGAAATAGTGCTCACTGCCGGGAAACAGACCGTCCCACACCTGCGGTAACGGAATATGTACCGCGCCAAGACTCAGGCTGGCCACGGACAGCACAACAATCCCGCCCAGCAGCAGGCATTGCGTTTTGATTAAGGAATTCATGCGCGATTTCTCACCAGATACAGAAAGCAAGGTGCACCGATCAGTGCCAGAACAGCACCGGCCGGTGTTTCGGTCGGAAACACCACCGCCCGGCTGATGATATCGGCCAGCAGGGTCAGCATCGCACCAATCAGCATTACCACCGGCAACAGACGCCGGTGATCATAGCCCACCAGTAAACGCGCCATATGCGGCACAATCAGGCCGACAAAAGCGATCGCTCCGACCGTGCTGACACACAAGCCAACCAGCACCAGCACTGCCAGGCCAATCAGCACCCGCAGCAGAGTCAGATTAACGCCTAAGCTTTTGACCCGCTCATCGCCCATCGCCAGCACGTTAACCTTGGGAGCCAGCAGCATACTGAGCACCAACGCTGCGCTCAGGCCCGGCCAGCTCATCTGCCAGGTATCCCAGCTGACATGAGCAAACGAGCCCGCCAGCCAGGCCATCACACTGGCGGCCTGATCTTCTTCCAGAATGACGCTGGCTTTGGTCAGCGCGCCACACAGGGCTGAAATTGCAATCCCGGCCAAAACCAGCTGACCGCGCTCTGAGCCCATTTTCCAGGCGCCGCCAAGCAGCATCACTAACCCCCAAGCCGTGAATCCGCCGATCATAGCCGCCACCGGAGTCGTCAGAGCTGAAGACGCTGCAAATACGGTGCTGACCAGCGCCATACCCAGTGCCGCGCCGGCATTGACGCCAAACAGGCTCGGTGACGCCAGCGGATTACGGGTCAGCCCCTGCATTAAGGCGCCGGCGCAGGCCAGACTCGCACCAACCAGTGCTGCCTCCAGCACCCTTGGCAGACGAATTTCGCGCACAATCATGTGCGACATCACCTGCTCATCCGGCGCCCACAAGGCCGTCAGAGCTGCAGCGCCCGAGACCGGCACCGCCGAAAAGGCAAACAGCGCCCACCAGGCAACCAGCAATAAAAACACAACGAGCGTGGCAACCACGCTCGTCTGTTTTAGCTTGTCAGCCCGGCTCATCAGGCGTTAACCAGTTTAACCAGATCGGCCGCCATATATTCCGCCGCCAGGATACCGCGGCAACGCGCCCACAGGTTGCCGTCAACGTGCAGCAGATGCTTGGCGCGCACTGCATACAACAGTTTCCACAACGGTTGCTTTTCCCAACGGGTAATGATGCTGTTTTGGGTGTAATCTCCTACCACCAGATAACCGGGGTTGAGTGCCAGCAGTTGTTCCAGACTGATCTGACGCGACGCATTTTCGTTTTTCAGTCCGGCCGGAGAATCGAGGCCCAGAGCGTGAATCACACCGCCAGCGTAAGAGTCCGCTGAGTGAGCGTAAAAACCGTTTTCACGCGCGACACCAAACTGCACCACAGGCTGTTTAAGTGTCGACAACTGCCTGGCGTAACCTTGCATGGTCTGCTGGTGCTCAGCCAGACGTTGCTGCATCTGCTTATCTTTACCCAGCACTTGACCAATAATCGCTGCTGATTTGAGGTTATCCTGATAGGTTTCGCGGCGTGAAGGCAGCAGCAGCGTCGGCGCAATTTTCTGCAAATCACGGTACACCGATGAATGACGATCGACATCAGCAATAATCAGATCCGGTTTGAGCGACGCAATCACTTCCAGGCTTGGCTGGGAGCGGGTACCAACCGATGTCCACTGCGCTAGCTTATCGCGTACCGCAGGCAGCAGGCGATTGGGGTCATTATCATCGGCAATCCCGACCGGGCTGACATCCACCGCCGCCAGAGCATCAACAAAAGAAAACTCCAGCGTGACAACGCGCTGCGGTACATAATCTAAGGTGAATTCACCGTGACTGTCCGTCACGGTCACGGCAGAGGCCATAAAGCTCACCCAACATCCCATTAGCACCAGACTACGTGCTATCCAACAAGACCATTTCATATCTATTTCCTAATTTTCGTGATCATCAGCACCTTAATGCTGCTCTCGATTGTACTGATTTCGACTTCAGATGAAACGAAAATTGCAGTGAGAATTATTTTTAGTTACTCACTTAACTTACTCTTAATGAGCCACAAAAAAGTCCGGCTAATGCCGGACTTAGGTTAAAAATCGTAGCTTGCGGTCAGATAAACCCGACGCTGCTCGCCCGGGAAATGTCCGGTACGATCGATAAAGCCACTGACGGCATACTTCTTATCAAACAAGTTCTTTACGTTGAGCTGGAACAGCCAATCCTGCCAGCGTGTCTGCCAGGAAGCATCAAACACAGTATACGCTTTGACTATCTGGCCGCTCTGGTTGTACTGCTCGCTGACATGGTCGGCGCCGAAACCCACCGACGAATCGATCGCCGTCAGATCGTAACGGGTCCATAGCCCCAACTGATGGTGCGGCGCGTTCGCAAAGCGGGTTCCCACTGTGCCGCTGATACCATCGTAAGCCTCTTTGACCCGGGTATCGTTGTAGGCATAGCTCAGATTCGCAGTCCAGTTATCAGTGACATCGGCCAGCATATCCACTTCCACACCCTGGCTGCGCACCTTGCCAAACGCCACTGAGCGTGTATCGTCATCCGGGTCTGCCTGGAGAATGTTCTCTTTAGTAATATGGTACAGCGCCAGATTGACGTTTAGGGCATTATCGAACCAGTAACTGCGGACCCCGGTTTCAAACATCAGGCTTTCTTCCGGATCAAACGGACCACCGTTAGACGACGCCTGATCCGCGGCATCCTGCGGGACAAATCCGGTCGCGACCACGGCATACGGGTGCCATTGCGGGTTGATTTTGTAAGTCGACCCCAGACGGTAGGACATGCCAGAACCGGTATAGTGATCTTCGGTCGAGTTCTTGATGTCGTTCACTTCATCCTTAAAGCCGTCAATGCGCAGTCCGGCCAACACATTCCACTGCTCGCTAATCTGCCATTGATCTTGCGCATAGGCGCCATAACGTTCAGAGCGTGAATCGGTCTGTTTAGACAAACTTAAGGTATAAGCGGAAGTGTCAGCACCATACACCGGATTGGTCAGACTCAGGCCACCCACACTTTTGGCGCGGTAATAGACATAGTCTTCATCAATGCGGTAGTAGTCTCCGCCAAACAGCAGGGTGTGATCACCCAGTAGCGCAACGAGATTCGCCGATACCGAACCTGCTTTATTATCGCGAACCTGATCGCGGAACTGACGCTTGCTCCAGTCAGCCACGCCATCACCATCGGTATCTTCCAGCCCGTTCGGCTCATGGTATTTCTGATCTTCACTGTTTTCGTAGTAACGCAACGTTACATCACCGCTCAGCCAGTCGTTGAAGCTGTGGTCAAGACGCAACTGATATACCTGCGCTTCCAGATCCTGAAAATCGGACGCTTCGTTAGCGTTCCAGTCGATGTCAGCCAGAAAGTTACCCGCATCATCGGTCGGGATACCACGCAGACGGGCACCGCCGTAATGCTGGATAATATCGGTGAACTGGGCCGTGACCGTGCTGTCTTCGCTCATGTCCCAGCTGTAACCAAGATCAATGATGCGGTTGCGTACATCAGTATTAGTGCGGGACGGATTTTCATGATCCTGGTAAATCGCCACACGATAGCGCTGGCTGGCATCATCGTTAACCGGCCCCGACAGCTCAACGCCGCCACTGACAAACTCCTGGTTGCCCGCCGTCACAGAAACACGGCGCTGGGTAGTATAAGCCGGTTTCTTGGTGACGTAGTTCATCACCCCGCCCGGTTCGCCACTGCCCATCACAGCAGAGGACGGACCTTTCAGCACTTCCACCCGTTCGATATTAAACAGTTGTGGAATGGCAAAGCCGTTAAACGGATCTCCGCGCACACCATCATAAAGAATTTCATCCTGACGAAAACCGCGGAACGTCACCCCGGAATAGGAATACTGGCTGACACCACTGACAGAGCGATACAGATCCGTTATCTGACGCGCGCCCTGATCTTCGATCAGTTGTTGCGGCAATACCTGAATAGATTGCGGCGTGTCGTCAATCGCGGTCGGCGTTTTGGTCGCCAGGCTGGTTTCATTCGCCCGGTATAAAGAGAGCGCACGACCATAAACCGTCATAGTGTCTTGATCGGCAGAGCTGGTTTCAGCATCGGCAGAAGAAGTCACAGGCTGTGTGGCAAGCTCGATTGAAGTCGCATTATCTGCGGCAAACGCTGCGGTGCCCAATCCTGGCGCACCTAACCCGGCAACAATAGCCAGGCAAAGAGGATGAAGTTTTGTTGGGGCTTTCATTAAATTTATTATGATGTGGTTCGCAAAAACAGGGCAGGAATGTAACTAATTTTCATTTGCATTACAAATGGTACATGCATTCATCATGGGCATTATTTCATCGTGCAAAATAGAAACGCTGATTATTTGTTCGATATTTTTGAAGAAGTCGGACAACTTTATCTTATCGATAAAAGTGTGACGTAGATCTAATATTTCTTCCAAGCACTACGGTGCTCAACAAACTTAAATCAAGAGGAAATGAACCATGACTAAAGTCACTTCAATCATCACAGCTACTCTTCTTTCAACCACTTTTGCCGCTGGTGCAATGGCTGCCGATCTGAGCATGGATGTCGCTACTCAAGATAACCTGGCAACGGTATCTCTGACTCAAAATGGTCAGGCTGTGGCAAACTACCCGGTTCAAATTCAAGGTCAGACTTACCTGACTTCTGAAGATGGTACGCTGACTTACAAAAACTACGCACCAACTGCACGCACGCTGAAAATCGTCGCGGAAGACAGCGCAGGCAATCTGATTGTGAAACAGGGTTTCGTTGCTCGCGATGACGGCTAAGCCGATATTCATGAGAAAAATGGAAGGAATATTCAATGGATTTGAATAAGACTATTTATCTTCGGCAGCTGAGGACTTCCCGGTCCGGCTGCCGATTTTCTTCCCCAAGCCGAAATTTCACCCCGGCTTTCATGTCATTATTTGGCATCCCATCCATAAAATCATTTCCCTTTCACCCAAGACTTCAATCTGATTCAATGCGTTAATGCTGCTGGTTAGCGGCAACCTGCTCACGTTCCTCCACTCGGTTGGTGCTTTCCTTTTGTGCTGGCAGTGGTTAAATTGGTTGTCTGATCCTTGGCATTGAATTCGCGATGAAAATTATCATATTGCACGGTTTGTATATGCATGGCCTGGTTATGCAGCCACTGAGCCAGCGTCTCACCAAACTCGGCTATACCACTCAAGTGCTCAGTTACAACAGTGTGGCCATCGATGCAGGTAAAGTGTTTCGCGCTATTGATGCAGCACTCGATTGCAAGCAGACAAATATTCTGGTTGGCCATAGTCTGGGTGGCTTGATGATTAAACATTATCTCGCTTCACGTCAGCCTTCAGCACAACAGATTAGCCATGTGCTGGCGATTGGCTCCCCCCTGCAAGGCGCGTCGATCGTCGCTAAGATTCAGCAACTCGGTTTGGGTGCTTTGCTTGGCAACTCAGCCCGTTATGGTCTGCAAGCGCATGAGGATAAGTGGCGATTTCCGCAGAAGCTGGGCAGCATTGCGGGAACTGTGCCTATCGGGATGCGCCGTTTGCTGATGGGCAATGAGCCGCTGTCGGATGGGACGGTCACGGTGGAAGAGACTAAAATCGATGGCATGACCGACCATATTGAAACCCGCACTACCCACACCAGTATGATCTATAACGACTATATCGCGCGCCAGATCGATCACTTTATCCGCAGCGATACATTCAACCCAGACCTCTAGCACTTTCCTAAACACCAAAAAAAACCGGATAAGCGAGCATGGAGTGAATCGCTTATCCGGCAACCAGGTGATTGGCTTGCGCCTTATCGTCTAAAAAAGCTAAAGCGCCAATATCTGTGGCGCAAAAAGCCTGCTGTCACCGCTAATCAAGCTCGGACGACGATATTCATCCAAGGAGAAATAGTCACTTCCGAGCAACAACCACGGGCATAGGGCAGTGCGAACCATGTGTCCGGCAAAGAGCAAACGGCTATCAGTGCTTCGCTGTCAGCACTTTGCGGACTGGAACAGCGGCAGTTATGACCTCTGCTGCTGTTATCAATGGACCCCGCCACTATAACCCTCTTCAAGCGGTCAAGCAGGCTGCTTTTGGCTATTACTCTGATAGAGAAAAACGATAACGCCGCGGGTGAATACACGGGTGCTTATCGATAAGGAGACACATGGATACGGTGGTATAAACGACCTCTGCGCCGTACAGCACGTTTAACTTAACGTCGCCTGATAACCGTCCACCAGCCAGTTCTGGAGCAGATCGAGCATGGGATTATCACTCTGCTTGGGAAACAGAATCGAGTAGTTGTAGCCGGACGGCACCGCATCACTAAAAGGTGAGACCAAACGGTGCATCGCCAAATCCTGCGCGGCCAGTGTTACATCCCCCCACGGCAATACCAAAGCCTTGCTGCGCGGCATTCATCGCCTGGTCCAAGGTAGAAAAATGCTGGTTACTGCGGCTTGATAAGCCGCGCTGACCATGATGGGCCAGCCACAGCTTCCAGTCGCTTTGCTCACTGTTAGCATGCAACCAGGTCATTTTGGTCAGCTGTTCTAACGACAAGGTCTCCTGCCCTTCGGCAAGCAGTTCCGGCCGGCAAATTGGCGTCAGCCGCTCTTCAAACAGTAACTGGCTGACCAAATTTGGCATCTTAGTCGCTTTGCCATACAGGATTACCGCGTCATACCGATCAAAGTCAGGCTCAGGATGATGCTTAATGGTTGAGGTCAATGCCACATCAATTTCAGGATGCGCTTCCTGAAACGCCATCAGCCGCGGCAGCAACCACGAAGTCACACAGCTCGGCGCATTGAGTTTAATACTCGACGGCGTGCTGGAGACATCATCAATCGCCATACGCAAGCGGCGCAAAATATCTTCAGCGTGCGGGACAAACTTCAACCCCTGCTGAGTGAGGCTCAACCCGCGCGCATGACGATAAAACAGTTTTACTCCCAGCAACTCTTCCAACGACTGGATCTGCCGGCTGATCGCCCCCTGGGTCAGATTCAGGGCGTCCGCAGCTCGGGTAAAATTCAGGTACTCAGCCGTGGCCAGAAAGGCCTGCAGGGTTTTGGTAGAAGGAAGATGCATAGTTCGCCTTTAGCCATGATTTTTTATCATGGCTAGTATGTGTTTATTTCGATTCCTTTTACAAATACTTTTTGTTTGAATGAATCATCTGTTGATTAATTTGCAAATAAAATCACTTTAAATGCAATTAACAGCATAAAAAATCATTTAATGCGACTAAATAATAGCAGCCAGAGGGCATTTATGTCATCCATCGCATCTACACTGGCACCAGAGGCCATAAAAAAATTAATACCTTACCAGTCTGCTCGCCGGATTGGTGGCGCGGGTCGGGTCTGGCTGAATGCCAACGAACTGGAGCACGCAGTGCACTACGGTGAATCGTCACAGAATTTCAACCGTTACCCGGATTTCCTGCCGCACGACATTGCCAGGGCTTATCAGGATTACTGCCAGGTCACTTCACCTGTGGTTGCCGTGCGTGGTGCCGATGAAGCGATTGATCTGCTGATCCGTACTTTCTGTCAGCCAGGCAAAGACAAAATCGTCGTCTGCTCGCCGACTTATGCCATGTATGAATTCTGTGCCGATGCACTGGCGATTGAAACCTTGCATGTACCGCTGGTTGGCGATGCATTTGAGTTGGATACCCAGGGCGTTATCGCTGCGGCTAAGCAGGCCAACCTGGTTTTCCTGTGCTCACCAAACAACCCGACCGGTAATCCGCTGTCGCAACAAGCGATCATCGAGATTCTGGAAGGCACGCAGCAAGATGCCCTGGTAGTGGTTGATGAAGCCTATATTGAGTTCGAAATTGACCAGAGCGTGGCAGCACTGATTGCGCGTTACCCGAACCTGGTTGTGATCCGTACGCTGTCAAAAGCCTTTGGCCTGGCGGCGGTACGCTGCGGTTTTATCATCGCCGATGAGAGCGTCATGGAATACGTTGCCAAACTGATTCCACCGTATCCAATGCCGGATTCAAGTGCCACTATCGTACTGGACGCCCTGTCCGAGCAAGGCCTGCATAAAATGCGTACCGTAACCAATCAACTGATTGAAACCCGCGATTGGTTTATCAGCCAACTGGGTCAGTACGATTTTATTGAAAAAATTTACCCGTCCGCGACCAACTTTGTCCTGCTGCGCACTCGCGCCGGAGAAACTCTGTTTGCGTATCTGCTCAAGCAAGGTATCGTGACCCGTAATCAAAGTCATGACCCAGCGCTGAGAGACTGTGTGCGTATCACTATAGGTAGTCAGCACAGCATGCAGGAAGTTGTTGCCGCACTGAACGAATATTCGTCACAATCATAGATGTACAGAAAAGGAATTTACTCATGAAAAAATTTGCTGTTGGCCTGGCTTGTATTGCCACCCTGTTCTGCTCTGCGAGCTTTGCTAAAGAAGTTCGCCTGGCATCCGACTTCACCTATCCGCCGTTTAACTACAAAAACAGTGAAGGTCAGCCGGTCGGTTTTGATATCGAAATCGCCGATGCGCTGTGTAAACAAGCTCAACTGGAGTGTACCTGGGTATCACAAGGCTGGGATTCCCTGATCCCTAGCCTGCTGGCACGTAAGGTTGACGTGATTATGGCGTCGATGCGTATTACCGAAGAGCGCAAGAAGAAAGTCCTGTTTACCAACAAGTATTACCAGACTCCGGCCCGCTTTGCCGCCAGCAAAGACGCGACCTTCACCATTGATAAAGAAGGTCTGAAAGGTAAGGTGATCGGTGTACAACGTGGTACCACCGTTGACCGTTACGTCACGGACAAATTTGCCGATGTGGCAGAGATCAAACGTTACGGCGGCCAGGATGAAGTTTACATTGACCTGCAAAACGGTCGCCTGGATCTGACTATGGCAAACGCCGATCAACTTGGCCTGGCGTTCCTGGACAAACCAGAAGGTCAGAGATTTGAGTTCAAAGGCGAAGCAGTGACTGATCCGGCCTACATTGGCTTCGGTACCGCCCTGGCGCTGAGAAAACAGGACCAAGCGCTGGCAGAGAAGTTTAACAAAGCGATCGCGGAGATTCGCGCCAACGGCACTTACGACAAGATTGCGGTCAAGTACTTTAACTTCGATATCTATGGCGCAGACCTGTAACCGCTGCGGCGCCAAAGAACCGCTTATAAGCACAAGTTCCCTGCATAACTAAGCGTATATTGACCTGATCGATGATGATTAAGCCACGCACTGCGTGGCTTTTTTTATTTCCCTTCAGCAATGCTTATTCATCACCCCGGCCAGATTTCAGCCCAAACCACTTATTCTGCATGCCAATTGGTCTTACTTTTTATTGTGATTTTACTCACAAAATATTTACTTAGCAGGCTAACTAAATTATATTACTTAGCCTGCTAAGTATTTAAGGCCCATTATGATCCAAGACATCAACAATCTGTATGAATTGACCCTGGCCGAAAAGCTCGCCCGCGTCTCCCGCCTGTGGAAGATGGTGGCGGATCGCGAACTGTCTCCTTTGGGGTTAACTCACCCGCGCTGGACCGCTTTATGGAAGCTACAGCGTCTGGGGGACAACATCAGCCAGAAACAATTGGCGGATTCCCTCGAGATTGAACTTGCTTCATTAATGCGTACTTTGAAACAGCTCGAAGAGCAATCACTGATAACCAGACATCACTGCATAAGCGACAAACGGGCACGCATCATCTCGCTCACCGATGAAGGCCGTTTATTGATTCAGCAAATGGAGACGCGCATTCTTCAGGTCCGCCGCCAGCTGCTGAGCGAAATCAATGACGATGAGCTGATGAAGTTGAGCCAGATCCTGGAACAGATCTCTGAAAACGCTCTCGAAGCCCTTAGCACTCTGTCAGACCAACCTTCAATTTAAGAGACATTTAATTCTATGACACCCGATCAAAAATTCGCTCGCTGGATCAAATACTCCTGCATTGGATTTGTTTTCGTCTTCGCGTATTTTCTTATTGCCGACCTCACCATGCCGTTGACGCCACAAGCCTTAGCGACCCGAGTGGTGACTAAAGTGGCTCCGCGTATCAGCGGTCAAATTACGGCGATTCACGTGGAAAACAACCAAGTGGTGCACAAAGGTGACATCTTGTTCGAGATCGATCCGCAGCAGTATCAACTGGCCGTTGACCAGGCTCAGCTCAACCTGGAACGCGTCATGCAGGATAACGATCAGCTGGATGCTTCTATTATCGCCGCCAAAGCCGATGTGGATGCCGCTAAAATCGTGCTTGAACAACGCGAACGTGAATACCGTCGTTTAAACACGCTGTTATTGCGTAACGGGACATCGCGTCAATTACGTGATGACGCTCTGAGTGCCGCGACCGCGGCTAAAGCCAACCTGGCGGCAAGTCGTGCGCGTCTGAAAGAACTGGAAGTCAGCCGTGGTGACATTGACGATGACAAAAACGTCAATATCCGCGTCGCGCAAAACCAACTGGCTCAGGCAGAGCTCAATCTGTCTTATACCAAAATAATCGCAGACAATGATGGCATCGTAACCAACCTGCAACTGGATACTGGTACCTACGCGGCGGCCGGTAACCCGCTGCTGGCACTGGTGGATAACCAAGTGGATGTGATTGCGGACTTTCGCGAAAAGAGCCTGCGTCATTTCGGTCACAACAGCCAGGCAATGGTGGCGTTCGACAGTAAACCGGGTCGGGTTTTCACTGCTGAAGTTGGTACGATTGACGCAGGTGTAAGCTCAGGCCAGTTTGATGCAGACGGCCGTCTGGCAACCCCGACCACATCAAACCGCTGGGTACGTGATGCGCAGCGTATGCGCCTGCACCTGATCATGCACGATGAAGAGCTGCAGAAACTGCCCGCTGGTGCACGTGCGACGGTACAGTTGCTGCCAGAATCTCCGGTTCTGAACTTACTGGCGAAAGCGCAGATCCACTTTCTCAGCACCCTGCACTACATCTATTAATCGGGAGATGGTATGAGACTTTGGGATCATCCATTATCAGGAAATGATTTGCGCCAGTGTCTGCGTATCGCGACCGGCGCCACGCTCGGGTTTACTTTTAATAAAGTCATGGGCTGGGATAACGGGGTGTTTTTTACCGTTACCCCAATGCTGCTGCTCGGTATGATTCCAGTCATCAGTGCCCATGCCGCACGGCAGATGATAGCTTCTGCCGTGGTGTGTGGCCTGGAGGTCGGTATCCTGGGCGGCCTCTTTGGCGGTCACCCGGGCATGATGACCATCATTGCGTTCTTCCTGTTCCTGAGTAAATTTGCCTGCATGTCCAAGGGGCCGCTGTTCCTGTTTGGTGCCAATAGTGTGATTAACCTGAGTATCATGCTGCATTTTGCCAGTTACCCGACGACCGATCTAAATGTTCTGATCACGGATAACATCGTAGCCTGTTTCCTGTCAGTACTGATTGCCTATCTGGTGACCTTTTTAATTCCGGATCTAGAACCGCGTCAGCCACCGCCACGCCCAGCCGAACCGAAAAAGTCGCACCGTCTGCGCCATGAAGCACTGATGGGCTCGGTAATGGCAACACTCTCATTTGTGGTGTTTCAGATTGCCGATCTGCAGGACTCACTGTCTGCCCAGGCCACCACGGTTCTGATGCTGTTTCCGATGCACTGGAACGGCGCTATGGGTTACGCACGTAAACGAGCAATGGGTACAATCATGGGTGTGACCTTTGGTCTGATAAGCCAAATCTTACTGTATGACTGGTCAGATACCCTGCTGTTCGTGATCCCGCTGCTGTGGATTGGCCTGATGATTTTTGGTTATATGCACTGTAAAGAGTCGAGTGGATCCGGTGCCGGTTTCGGCGGTATGACCACGTTAGGCATTCTGTTCGGGCAGTACCTGGCTCCGGATGGCGATTTGGTCTTCAGTGCCCTGTACCGGGTCAGCAGTATTTTTGGGGCGATCGTGATCACCCTGACGGTTGCCTACGCTGTACACCGTATTCTGAACCGTTTTGAAGCGACCCGCTTTGGTCCGGTAGAAAGTTAGACTGAAAGCAACGTAGCGCCAAACATCCCCATGATGCTCTGCAGCCTGTGCTCAGAGCATCATTTTTTTGCGCCCGTTCAGCCTTCTTTATCCGCCATTGGCATCTTAAAACCGTGCTCAGCTATACTAGGTCTTCTATTCCGATGACCAACAAGGATCCCGGTTCGTCATGATGTATCCGACCCAAAGCTTCGTGGAAGCTGGCGTGCGCTATACGCCTCACACCTTTTCTGTCCCTCTGGACTACCAGCAACCGAAAGCGGCTCAAATCCAAATCTTCGCCCGTGCGGTGACCGCCGCCAATGGCAGTGATGAGAATAAACCCTGGCTGGTTTACTTTCAGGGCGGGCCAGGCTTTCCTTCGCCTCGCGCCAGTGCCAGCAGCGGCTGGATGAAACGTGCTCTGCAGCAGTTTCGCGTCTTGCTGCTCGACCAACGCGGTACCGGGCTGAGCAGTATGGTCAATCATCAAACCCTGACTGGCCTCAAACCACGCCAGCAAGCTGACTACCTAAGTCACTTCCGCGCCGACAATATCGTGCGTGATGCCGAATTCATTCGTCAGCAATGGAAGATTGAGCGCTGGGCAATATTAGGCCAAAGCTTTGGCGGCTTCTGCTCCCTAACGTATCTGTCGCTGTTTCCGGACAGTCTGCTACGCAGCTATATCACCGGTGGCGTACCTTCATTGTCACGCCATTCCGACTGCGTTTACCGCGCTACTTTTCAGCGTACCAAAGAAAAGAACGCCGCCTTCTTCACCCAGTTTCCCGAGGCGCAGAAGTTATGTCAACGCATCGCCGATCACCTGCACGATCACGAAGTACTGTTGCCAAATGGTCAGCGTTTTACCGTCGAGCAATTCCAGCAACTCGGTATTCGTTTCGGGATGAGTGACGCGTTTATGCCCACTTACTTCAGTCTGGAAAATGCATTAATTGAGGTTGATGGTAAACCCACCCTGCGCTACGAGTTTCTACAACAGATGATGATGGAGCAAGGGTTTCACACCAATCCTATCTACGCCATCCTGCATGAAGCGATTTACTGCCAGGGCTTTGCATCAAGCTGGTCCGCCCATCGTATGCGCGATGCTTTTGCTGAATTTCACTATCAGCCGGGCAAGCCTTTTCTTTTCACCGGAGAAATGGTCTTTCCGTGGATGTTTGAGCAGTACGTCAATCTTAAGCCACTGCGTAAAGCCGCTAATCTGCTGGCAGAAAAAACTGACTGGGGCCCTCTATATAAAGAGGAGGTACTGGCGCATAACCGGGTTCCGGTCAGTTGCGCGGTCTATGCGGATGATATGTTTGTCGACATGGCTCTCAGTCGGGAAACGTTACGCCAAATCGCAAATTCGCGCGCATGGATCACTAACCAGTATGAACACAATGGGTTACGCGCCGATGGCGAACATATTCTGGATCGACTGATTGAAATGGGCGAACAGACGGCCGCGAATCTCAATCTCGATTTGCTGTAATTGGTAAACAGAGAAACCATCCTCTGCCGGTCACTATACAACTTAGAGTGCAGCCAACACCACTGCCGCTTCAAGTAGGAAGGGGATAATATGGGAATAGCTATTTAGCGGTATCAACTTCGCGCCAGAGGATCACATAAATATTTTTTCATCCTGCAGAAATCTGGTTAACACTTATATAAGGCGGCTCCCTATCCGGGAGCCGCGCCGGGAACCAGAGGAGGAAACCATGGAACAGGTATCACTGACCCAGCAGCTCTACTTATCGCTGATGCAACTGGATGATTTATTGGCGATAATGGATATCAACAGCCCGCAATACCAACAACTTTGCCAACAGCAGGCGGTGTTACGCAGCCAGTATTCGGAATTGGTGGTCAGTGCCGTCAACGATACCAGCCGTATTGAGGACCTGTTGCAGACCATGGAATGTCTGTGTGACGAAAGCCATCGGCTATGTGGTCAGCTGCATCACCGAAATATACAATGCCCGAATATCAATACTATTATCCAGTACGCCGATCAGGTCAGCGAAAGCCTCGATAGTATTACAGTATAGCCCACTCCCTTGCGGCTCGACTTCTCCCCGCCACCCGACCTGATTAAGCACCTCAAATACATCGACCTCATCAATAGATGAGGTCTTTTTATACGCTAAATAGCCAAAATCAGTGATGCCAATCGATTTCAATCGCAGATTGCTGCTTTTATCAGCACTCCAATCCACTGATAAACCAGCTAATAATAAATCAACGGCGACAAAAAACTCCACTTTCCCGCAGTGAAAATTGTTGCATTACTAAACTTATATGTTAACAGAAGGCGATTAATTGCATTTTTTAACTGCTTATTTGTTATATCCCAGTAAAAAACACTGCACCAAAGGTGATACAGATCACGCAAAGGGGGCATTATTGTGAAATTGCTTTTTTATTTTCACTTCTGGCTGCTACTCTCCCGCTCGCTTTGAAATGATGTCGAAGTGGATAACTATAAGGAGTGTTCTTAATGAATACCAAGAAACCTATGTCGCTGACTGCCAGAGTCATTCTGGGTATGGTCGCGGGTATCTTGACCGGGTTTGCGATTCGCGCCCTATTTGCTGACAACGGATTTGTCGACGCATATATTGTTAACGGACTATTTGACGTTGGCGGCAAGATCTTTATTGCCAGCCTGAAAATGCTTGTCGTGCCACTGGTGTTTGTGTCACTGGTGTGCGGAACAAGTTCACTAAAAGATCTGTCAACGCTGGGCCGCATGGGCGGCAAAACACTGGCGTTTTATATCACCACCACTGCCGTGGCAATCACGCTGGCTCTGACTATGGGTGCCATTTTCCAGCCTGGTTCCGGTGCAGACCTGACCGCAGCAAGCAGCTTTAAATCTGCCGATGCGCCGTCACTGGGTCAGGTGATCATCGATATGTTCCCGACAAACCCTATCAATGCGATGGCAGAAGGTAAAACTCTGCAGGTCATCGTGTTCGCGGTTCTGTTCGGTATCGCTATCAGTGCTGCCGGTAAGCCGGGTGAGCGCATCGCGGCTCTGTTTGAAGACCTGAATGAGGTCATCATGAAGCTGGTTGCTCTGCTGATGAACATCGCGCCTTACGGTGTGTTCTTCCTGATGGCAAAACTGTTCACAGGTTTAGGCCTGGGCGCGATCATGAACCTGGCGGAGTACTTCGTGGTTCTGACGGCGACACTGCTTATCCACGGTTTCGTGACTTACGGCGTGATGCTGAAGAGCTTCTCTGGCCTGAGCCCGATCACTTTCTTCCGAAAAATGGAAGATGCGATCATGTTCGCGTTCTCAACCGCATCATCTAATGCCACCATTCCGGTGACGATGGAGACAGCGAAAAACCGTTTTGGTGTCGATAACAAAGTGGCCTCGTTCACTATCCCGCTGGGTGCAACCGTCAACATGGACGGAACCGCAATCATGCAGGGTGTGGCGACCGCATTCATTGCTCAGGCATTCAACATTGACCTGTCGATGGGTGACTACCTGACCGTCATTCTGACTGCGACGCTGGCTTCTATCGGTACAGCCGGTGTTCCGGGTGTGGGTTTGGTCATGCTGGCCATGGTTCTGAACCAGGTGGGCCTGCCGCTGGAAGGTATCGCCCTGATCATGGGTGTTGACCGTCTGCTGGATATGATTCGTACCGCCGTTAACATTACCGGCGACAGTTGTGTGACCTGTATTGTGGCGAAATCAGAAAACGCGCTGGATGAAGCCCGTTTCAACGACCCACAAGCTGGCGTCAAAGAGGAGCAGGTTCACCTTAAAGGTGCCTGATCACTCAACGCACGTTGATCTCTCAAACCCCGCATGCGCGGGGTTTTTTATTGCTTTTACATCAGACAGATAGAGCTATCTCACACTCACGCTGAAAATTTGCTTCTAAAATTTGGTTACTTTCTATCAGTCGGAGAGCTGCCATGTCCCTTTTCAGGCCGGTATTGATTCTGTTGACACTCCTGTTCTCTGCGCAAAGCCTTGCCTCCACCGAACCCGGCGCTTCCCTCGCCCTCACTCAATCCGGGATTGGTTATACCGCTCTGGCGCTGTTTACCGTCGCGTATATTCTGGTGATGCTGGAAGAGTACCTGCAGCTGCGCAAATCCAAACCAGTGCTGCTGGCCGCAGGAATTATCTGGGCCATGATTGGCTATGTATACCAACAGCATGGCGCGACAGAAGTCGCCCAAAAAGCACTGGAATACAACCTGCTCGAATATGCCGAGCTGCTGCTGTTCCTACTGGTCGCTATGACCTACATCAGCGCAATGGAAGAGCGACGCCTGTTTGATGCGCTGCAAGCCTGGATGACCAGCAAAGGATTTAACTTTCGCGCCCTGTTCTGGCTCACCGGTTGGCTCGCCTTCTTCATTTCACCGATCGCCGATAACCTGACCACCGCCCTGCTGATGTGCGCTGTGGTGATGAAAGTGGGCGGACAAAACACTCAGTTTATCAACCTCGCCTGTATCAACATCGTGGTCGCGGCCAATGCCGGTGGCGCATTCAGCCCGTTTGGTGACATCACGACCCTGATGGTATGGCAGGCCGGTCACGTGGCGTTTATGCAGTTTATGGATCTGTTTCTGCCTTCGGTCATCAACTATCTGCTGCCGGCGCTGGTGATGTCCTGGTTTCTGCCAACCGGCATGCCAGATGTTATTCATGAGCATGTCGAGCTGAAACGCGGCGCACGTCGCATTGTCGGGTTATTTATGCTGACCATCATCACCGCTGTCAGTTTTCATGCCCTGTTCCACTTCCCGCCGGTGATGGGCATGATGATGGGCCTGGCCTATCTGCAATTTTTTGGTTACTTCCTGCGTCAAACGCTGGCCGGTTCATTGGCTAAAAAAGCCAAACGGGCCATTGCCAACGGCGATGAAGCTGCGTTGCGGAGGCTGGGCTCAGTGGTGCCGTTCGATGTATTCCGGCGTATCTCCCATGCCGAATGGGACACCCTGCTGTTTTTCTATGGTGTGGTGATGTGTGTTGGCGGCCTGAGCCTGCTCGGTTATCTGGGGCTGATCTCGGAGCTGATGTACAGCCAGTGGGATCCGATGTGGGCCAATATCAGTGTCGGGGTACTTTCCTCGATTGTCGATAACATTCCGGTCATGTTTGCCGTCCTGACGATGGAACCGACCATGTCGATCGGAAACTGGCTGCTGGTAACGCTCACGGCCGGTGTGGGCGGCAGCCTGCTGTCTATCGGTTCCGCGGCCGGAGTGGCCTTAATGGGCGCTTCGCACGGCAAATACACCTTTATCAGCCACTTAAAATGGTCGCCGGTTATTGCGCTGGGCTATGTAATGAGCATACTCGTGCATTTATGGCTTAATCAGGCGCTGTTTGCCTGAACATTGCCAGCTTGCAGTTGGGTGATCAATGCCCTCTAACTCGAGCAGATACGCTTTGCGCTCCACACCCCCGGCATAACCGGTCAGTTTGCCGTTTTTACCAATCACACGATGACACGGTACAATAATCGAAATCGAATTTTTGCCATTGGCCAGCCCGACCGCCCGTACGGCTTTCGGGTTATCGATCGCATCAGCCAGTTGCTGATAACTCCGGGTCTCGCCAAAAGGAATGGTGCCCAGTGCCTGCCAGACCGCGCGCTGGAACGGCGTTCCGGTCGCCGCCAGCGGTAAATCAAACTCACGGCGCTGGCCGGCAAAGTATTGATCGAGCTGACGCATGGTTTCCACCAGAAGAGGAAATGCCGGATTACACTCGCCCAGCTCATCCGGCTGAGTGGTCTGGGTACTAAACCAGGCACCGAGCAGTCCCTGCTTAGAGGCTTGCAATGTCATCGTCCCAAGCGGACTTTGATAATGGGTATATTGATGCATATTACGGCTCCTGCCATCAGATAAAATGAAACAATCACTGGTTCCAGCATTGGAAAGTGGCGTAGCTGCCCCAGGGGGCAACCCGCTCCGCGGTCAATCCGGGGTGCAATGCCAGCGCTTTTTTGACAATCAGGTCCCCGCTCAGAAAGCAGTTAGTGTCGGACTGGCCACGTAATCGCGCATAATCCACCGTCCAGGGACCAATGCCTTTCAGGGCCAGCCATTCATCGACGGCTGCGTGCGGATTTTGCTGCACAAAGCCAGCTAAACGGGAAAGCGTCTCTTTGCGACTTTGCGGCATACGCAGGAAACTTAAATCTGCACTGGCCACTTGCTGTGGGTCTGGAAAATACCACGGACGCGGCTGACGGTAATTGAGCGTTCTCACTAGCAGGTTGAGTTGACCGATCGCCGCTTTAATAGATACCTGCTGCCCCAGAACGGCACGCACACCGGCTTCCCAGGGACTCCACACGCCGGGTATCCGCAGTCCAGGGTGAATCACTAACTCAGGGGCTGCCTTAGCAAGCTGGGCTTCAATCGCCACCATATCCGCATTGAGATCAAACACCCGCCGCCAGATACTGACCAAATAACGCAAATCCCGCAGCGATTCGAGTTCAAATTCAATCTCCATATGGGTATCGGATGCACAACGCGCGGCGAACCAGGCGCGGCTGCCATTGAGCATGACATGGCGCTGATAACGATCAGCCTGCACTTGTTCGATGCCGTCTATCGCCCGTAGCTGATAAAACGCCAGCATATGCTGCCAGTCAAACGGACCACGGTAAGCCAGTGACACCGTATTGGTGGCACTGGCGCTGCCCGGTTCACGCCGCACCTGACTCGGCGTCAGGCGCAGACACTTCTGAAACGCATCATTAAAGCGCCGCGTGCTGTTAAAGCCACAGGCAAACCCGATATCTGTTACCGACAAATGGCTGTGATGGAGCAACTGCTTGGCAAACATCAGTTGCTGATACTGGGCATACTGTTTCGGTGACATTCCCAAATAGGTTTTAAACAACTGGCGCAAATAGCGTTCACTGATGCCGAGCCGTTCCGCTAAATCTGCCAACGATTTGCCCTGCAACGCGCCATGATCAATCAGGCTGATCGCACGCTGGAAGGTCGTTTCGGTTCCCTTCCACGCCCATGATGCGGGCGCGCTATCCGGGCGACAACGCAAGCAGGGCCGGTAACCAGCCTGCAGAGCCTGTGCCTGATGGGCAAAATATTCCACATTCTCTTCTTTCGGCAATGTTGCCGGGCAAATCGGCCGGCAGAAAATACCGGTCGATTTCACCGCGATATAGAAACGACCATCAAAACGCGCATCGCGGCTCATTCGCGCCCGTTGGCATTGCTGAGGCGTCAGTTTAGTTTGGCTGTACAGAGTCATGATTCGGCTTCCTGATACGATATGTCCAGTGTACGACGCACCACACGGAAAACTAGCCATTTTCGGCACTGAATGATCAAAACGGAAAATAACCGATCTCACCCGCAATCTATTAGCCACTGAAAGTCATTCAATTTTTTTGAACTAGTATGTCGATCTAAAGCCACTATCAAAATTGCCTGGCTCATCTAGAATTACTCCATCGGCACGCAGAAAGACTTGAGCGCTGTACACACTTATTTCACATTATCGAATGTTAAGGAACACGACAATGAACGCACTATTAAAAAAACTGATGAGCACTAATGCAGGTTTTGCCCCACTGGCACTGCGTATCCCAATCGGGATCATTTACATGGCCCACGGCTCACAAAAACTGTTTGGCTGGTTTGGTGGTTACGGCCTGGAAGGTACAGGTCAGTGGATGGCTTCAATCGGTATCGAACCTGGTGTTCTGATGGCGTTTCTGGCCGGTAGCGGTGAGTTCTTTGGTGGTCTGTTACTGCTGATCGGTCTGCTGACCCGCCCTGCCGCGTTTGTCACTGCCTTTGCGATGATTGTCGCTATCCTGAGCGTTCACATTGGTAACGGTCTGTTTATTGCCAACAACGGCTACGAATTTGGTCTGGCTCTGCTGGCAGCAAGTGTATCACTGCTGATTTCAGGTGCCGGTAAAGCGAGCCTAGACTCAAGCATCAGCCAAAAATAACGCTGGTGGTGAAACTTCGCGTTGGCACGGGGTTTTATATTTCTAATCCTTGTTGTCTAGCTGAATAATAAGAAACGGGGCGAGTTGTTAACTCGCCCCGTTTTTCTATTTACACGTTTTCTTTTTACCCATCAATCGGGCTTAATTCACTTCACCCGCTTTCTGCAAGCTGAATGCGGTCAGCGGATCAATGTTTTTAACCAAACCTTCAACCTGAGTAATCGCGTCAACCGATGAACTGTTTTTACGGTAGCTCAGGTAGATCGGACGATGCCAGTCTTCGACCCCGGCGACACGATGCAATTGGCCTGAATTCAGGAACGGTTCCACCACTGAAGCGGGCATGTAAGCACTGCCACCTTTTTCCAGAATAAAATCCAGTGCAATGCGCGCCGTTGAGGTGCGCAGAAACGGTGCAGGCGCTTTGGGGTGCCTGTCAGCGTGTTCGGATGCAAAACGTGAGCCCCAGTCGACATAGACGTACCTGTTGTTAAACACGCTGTCTGCGGTGTCCGGACGGGTCGAAACCATCACCAGCACCAAATCGGCGACTTTCTTGCACTGTAGCTCTTCTGCTTTGATCTGGTCAAACGCAAAGCCCATATCCAGGGTACGTTCCAGCAAATTACGGCTCAGCTGCTCACGCCCCATCACTTCAGCCATAAAGCCATAACCGCTGAAAGCGTCAGTGATCACGCTCAAGCAGTTTTGCAGATAAGCATCCCAGATGTTGGGCGTACCGCCAATCGTCAGTTGCAGCGCTTTCCCGTTATCCAGCGACAACTCAAATTTTGCCTGTTGCAAGGTCGCGACCATCACTTCAGCGTAGCTGACCAATCGTTCACCTGCCGAGGTCAGTTTGATGTTGTTCCGGTCACGGGTAAACAGTTGGGTATCGAAATAATTTTCGAGTTGTTTAATTCGCGCACTCACCGCCGCCTGAGTCAAATAAAGATTCTCTGCGGCCCG
Source organism: Vibrio ostreae (assembly GCF_019226825.1). Taxonomy (NCBI): domain Bacteria; kingdom Pseudomonadati; phylum Pseudomonadota; class Gammaproteobacteria; order Vibrionales; family Vibrionaceae; genus Vibrio; species Vibrio ostreae. The sequence goes on along the minus strand of NZ_CP076642.1, from coordinate 1,138,462 downwards.
GCCAAAATGGCGTACTTTGGCCAATTCAAGAAAGGTGCGAAAGACTTTTACGTCCATATTGAATCCTCTGATATTCCTCGTGAAGATTAACAAGGAAGTACAATAATGACGATAAAAAATTTTTGTTTTTCTTTTCTGGATTTTACGCCTAACTTTCGCCGTGAACCACGGCAACGTAATGGTAGCCAATAGACACACGAGGTTGACATGTCTGAGACAGTATTTCGTCTAGGAAAAAAACATTTTTTCGATACTAAGAAATTCCCACGAGGCTTCGCGAAATCTGGTGATTTCACTCTGGGTGAAGAAAACCTTCTGACCCAATATGGTGACACCATGCTGGGTCTGGAATCCGGCGTATTACAACCAGAAAACGCTGAAGAGCAGCGTTTCCTTCAGGTACTGGATAATCCGGATCTGGCCGAAAGCAAAATTGAAAAGGTATGGATGAAGTATGTCCGTCTGTCGCGCGGTCGTAAGCGTTTCCACACGCTGAACGGTCGTAACAAGCCAGATGCGGCAGACGACTATACCGATGATGAGCCAAGCCTGACTGAAGAAGACTAATTTAGCGGGGCTTTGTCGTTACCGCAGCCCCTGTTTCTCACTGACGTTTTCTCACTAACGTTGACGTCTTCTTTAAGGGTCACCCATGGCCAACCCGGTTTCTAAAGTTTACACTTTGGAAGAGATGCTCTCGCTGATTCAGCGAGGGCAACCTTTTTCCGGCGAGCTCGACTCCGCCGGCTGTTTTATCAAGATAGAACAATATCTGCCGGTGGTGTGCACCGCCATTCATGCAGGTAACCGCCTTCGCGCCGAATTGCAGCCCCTGTGCCAGCTTTCCGCTGCGCAGCGTCGTCTGGAAGAGGCGCCGTTTTCCGACCAACTTATCGCCTCCCAGCCCATCACGCTCTGGAGTCTCGACTCGCGTTTTGAGTACGACCTCAATCGTGCCCGCACGCTGAGCACACGCTATAAGTCGGCCTGGAAGCGACCACTCAATGATCGTCAGCGCGCCATCAGTCACGAAAAGCACGCCCAGTTTTACCGCTTGTATGAAGCGCTGATTGCCAAGCTGGAATCCATGTTTGGTATGGTGATTGTGTTCGACCTTTATACCTACCAGCCGACGTCGACCGAGCCGTCCGCGCCGGTATTTAATATCGGCAGCGCACAAATCGATATGCAGCGCTGGGGTAATGTGGTCAAACGCTTTACCAGCGAGCTCGGCAAAATCCAACTGCCGCACATCGAGAGCGATGCGGCAGTTGATGCGGTGTTTGAAGGGCGCGGCTATCTGATAGCGCATACCAATGCCCATTTTGACCGCACTCTGGTTTTGCCGACCGAAGTGAAAAAAGTGTTTCTTGATCCCGACAGCGGCACCGTGTATCCCTTAGTACTCGATGCAATGAAAAGCGGCCTCAAGCAGGCATTCAGCGAAACCAGCGCCTATTTCCAGCGCCGCCATAACCGGCGTCGTACCACCAAAGCGAAAATGCTCAGCTCGTCGATTGAACCGGCGGTACTGGCTATCGACAAAGCGCTGTCCAAGCTGACGCGTAAAGTTGAGACACTCAAGTACATCAACCCGACCAATATGACCAGTGAACGTAAACGCTTTGATGCGGCGCCAAGCCGCTACCAGCCGGACTTTCGCTACAAGCAGTTACCGATTCACGCCAATGAGTTTAAACACAAGCTCTATCAGTTGCCGATCGACACCATTTCCGATCCGGATCTGAAACAGCTGTACAGTTCAGTGGTGAATAAACTCAGTGAAAAGATAGATCTGCTGACCAGTATCGGCCAGGACAGTTTTCTGTATAACTCGCTGCGTTTCTATGGCCGGCCGGATGCCAATGCCATCAGTAATGCCCAGTTCCTGCTCTATGCCAAAACGCTGCCGGAAGAAAAAGGCCCGCAGTATACCGCAGAGCAGGCCGCCGAAGTCATGCTGCAGGCCGCAAAAGCGTGGGGCATGAAATGCAATGTCACGCCGACCGCCTCGCTCGCAGCGCGTGCCATGGTAAGCGGTCAGAAACCGCCGACCCTGTATCTCAACAGTAAAGTGACCTTCTCGCATGCTGAAGTACAGCGTCTGATTCAGCACGAATTGGGCGTACATATGGCGACCACATTCAACGCGCGCAGCCAGCCTTTGCGTATTTTTTCGATTGGTCTGCCGGGAGCAACGGAGTCGCAGGAAGGTCTGGCGATTTTAGCAGAGTACAAAGCGGGCTACATGTCACATGATCGACTGCAAACACTTGCTACCCGCGTGCTGGCAGTGGATTCTATGCTCAAGGAGCAGAATTTCTATCAGACCTTTGATTATTTGGTCGATGAACTGGGCCAGGATCGTGACAGTGCATTTGTCACCACGACACGGGTGTATCGCGGCGGTGGCTTTACCAAAGACCACCTGTATCTGGAAGGATTTCTGCATACCCTGTCCCAGTCACAAAAACGCAGTATAGATAACTTGCTGGTGGGTAAATGCAGCCATGAATATCTGGATTTGATTGATGAACTGGTTGAGCGTGGCTGGTTACTAAAACCAAAACATCGCTACGATGATAAAGGCGTGGAGCCGGAACCGATTCTCAAGTATCTGATTGACTCGTTGCGCCACCGTTAATCCCTGCGGCTGTTAAACGCAGTTAAGCAGCATACCGTCAGGCATCATCACCGTGTACCTAATCTTTCTCCCAAAGCCCCGCAGCGCAAAGTGCCCGGGGCTTTGTTTTACTGCGCACAACCCATTTTTGCTTCTCAGAACAAATGCCGCTCCGCTTTACGACTTCGCATCACTTTCCCAGCATCGCGACTTTCTTGAGGAAAGAGTCACGCAAATGCTCCTGATCGTACTCAAGATGATAGGTATTGTGGAATCCGACTTTCAGCTCTACCCCGTTCCCGCGCAGGTAGACGTTATAGCCGTCATAATCTGAGAACGCTTCAATACCCTCATAAATTTTGCCATATTCGGTTGGGGTCCCGTTCGCCATAACCTTTTCATAAGCGTGCAAAATTTTGGTCGGGTCTAGTTCATTTTTCATCGCTACCGCTCCGTTATTCTGGTTCATATCAAGTATGGATAACGATTGTGTGCTTCGCCAATCCAACCCGGCAAAACAGTCACAACACGCACATTTAATCGAACTTATTTTTACTTGTGAAATTTCACACACGAAAAACAAAAGTTAATGCATAAAAACCGATGGACAGGTTCAACAACGTGCTATTTACGAGCAAAAAGGTAAACATGAAAACATTAATGACAATTTTCGTCTAAAAGGATAGCGAAAAACCAATACTTTTTTTATACTGTGAATTAACCAAGTTCATCACAGCTAATTTTTGCAGTAAGGGTTACAACATGAGACTGATTCCATTAAACAACGCTGCCCAGGTCGGTAAATGGGCTGCCGCACACATTGCGAAACGCATTAATGATTTCCAGCCGACAGCGGAGCGTCCTTTTGTTCTCGGCCTGCCAACCGGTGGCACACCACTACTGACTTACCAGGCACTGATTGAGCTGTATAAAGCCGGCGATGTCAGCTTCAAACATGTGGTAACTTTCAATATGGATGAGTATGTGGGTCTGCCAAAAGATCACCCTGAGTCATATCACTCATTCATGTACAACAACTTCTTCAATCATGTGGATATCCAGCCACAAAACATCAACCTGCTCAACGGTAATAGCGATGACCACGATCTGGAATGTCAGCGTTACGAAGAGAAGATCAAATCTTACGGCAAAATTGATCTGTTTATGGGCGGCGTGGGTAATGACGGTCACATCGCGTTTAACGAACCGGCTTCATCGCTCTCTTCACGTACCCGTATCAAGACCCTGACCCACGATACCCGTATCGCCAATTCACGCTTTTTTGACGGGGATGTCTCACAGGTACCTAAGTATGCGTTGACTATCGGTGTCGGCACGCTGCTCGATGCCAAAGAGGTGATGATTCTGGTGACCGGCCATAACAAAGCGCTGGCACTGCAGGCCGCGGTTGAAGGCTGTGTCAACCACTTGTGGACCGTATCCGCGCTGCAACTGCACGCCAAAGCTATCATGGTCTGCGACGAACCGGCGACTCAGGAACTAAAAGTAAAAACGGTAAAATACTTCTCTGAGCTGGAAGCGGAAAACATTAAGGGCTTTTAAGCCGGATGGATGACAAATACACCAAGCCCCGCCAAAGCGGGGCTTGTTTTTATCAACCTTCTGCAGCGACTTTAACTTCGCTGATGTCGACCAGCTCAGCCACTCTCGGCTGGGAAGCCGAGTGGGTAACGCCATTAAAACGGCCGCCCTGTTCAATACTGAGATCATCGCTGTAAATATGGCCGTTGACACGTCCTTTGCTCAGGATCTCAATTTTGTCAGCATGACAGGTGCCCTCAAACTCACCATTAATGATGACATGTTCGGCAATGATATCGCCGCTGACATAGCCACACTCACTGATGACCAGGGATTTCTCAACCTGGATCTGACCTTCGATTGAACCATCAACCTGAATATTACTTTCTAACCGGAGTTGTCCACTAATTGAGCAACCCTTTGCGATGAGAGTTGTAGCTGAGTGCTGACTCTTAGCTCGACTTTGTTTACTAAAGATTCCCATCGGATACCTCTTACTTTGCTGAAGACCGACTCGAACTCATTGACGCCCCAATCGACAAAAGGTCTTGGGTCTAATGAGCGGCCGACAAATCGAATTTCATAATGTAAATGCGGACCCGACGAGAGGCCGCTATTACCGGAATAACCTATCAGATCACCTTTCTGGATAAACTCCCCGCTTTGCACGGCAAACTTACTCAGGTGTGAGTAAGAGCTGGTAAAGCCATAAGAATGTTGCAGACGCAGAAAGTTACCCGAGCCTTTATTGCTCGGCCGGGTGACCAACACCACGCCATCCGCCGGCGCATATACCGGAGTGCCGATGTTGACCGCAAAATCCTGGCCACGGTGAAACTTCACGTTCCCCGTTACCGGATGAACCCGTTTACCATATCCTGACGAAATTCTGGCTTCGTTAACAGGCGCACCACTGGGGATTTGGGTTAACATCACCATTCTGACTGAAGAGGTGATCGCGGCGGCATCCAGGCGTGATTCCAGCTCGGCACCGCTGTCATCAACACCAAGGACTTTTTCCAGTTCGCCGAGACGATCAGACACCAGCTGCATTTTTTCTTCACGTTCCAGCAGGTCGCTTTCCAGATTGTGTTTGAGCGATTTGAGCGAGACGACTTCTTCATTGAGAGACATCGACTGGCTTTCCAGCTCCTGTTGTTTCAATTTGGCAAAATCGACTTCGCCGACCAGATAGTAAATCGCACCGCCGGTCGCCAACGCACCACAGAGCAGAGCGTAACCTGCCCCTTTGAGGCAGTGTCGATACCATTTGCCAAGATGAAAGTGTCGTGTTCCGTGAATAGACGAAACCGAAACAATGACGTTTTCTTTCATGTGCAAATTCTAATTGTCATTATTGAAAGTGGCAGAATACTAGCAAGGAACGGTCATTGACTGAACTCTTTACCCCTGACGCACTGCGCCACTTCCGCTGTTATTGTTCAGTTTGAGAAGCAGCGCAAAAACCGTTCACACCGTCAACCAAACCCTTTAAATTCAGATTAATAACTGATTAACACTCTTACTGATCTCACAACCCGCTTCCTGCCCGCTCAACCGGCATTGGCTGGTTTAGGGTTCGTGGTGCATCGACTAAGCAGAGCTTGCGGCCACTCTTTTACAGGCGACCCATTTCCGGCACCGATTTAATCGCCTGCCGATACAGGCAAGCGAGCAGAAGATGAGCCAAAACCGTTCCACACCTGCAAACAGCCTCTCGCTTTTTGCTCGCTGTGCTCATGCCGCGCCCAGAGCCTGTCATAGGCCATTGATGAATTAATGAACACATCAAGTATGGTGGTTGCGATCGCTGTAACTTGCCTGTCGTAATTTCGTATCTAAATTACATTTTCATCAACAGGATTATTGCCTATTTATTTCGACTTTTGAAATAAATAGTAATGAGTGATGTAGATCACTTAGCGTTTTTAACCAAGCTAATAAACAAATCATTTCGTGATCTTCGTCACTTTATTTTTATTTTATAAAATATCACAAATGTGACACCAAGCATCAAAAATACATTGCAAAACTTAATTACAGTGTTTTGTAGCAAAATTACATCATAATTAAATGATCATGATCACTAAAAAAGAATTTGGATAACCCTAATTTGGTGATCCTTATCACTAAAAACCCGCCCTACATGCCGACTGAAATTTGTGTGTTAGATTAATTGTGTACTCATTAATCAACGGTTTTTGGCGAAACCGTTACAACAACAAAATTTCATCAGAACATCGAACGGGGAAAACATATGTTATCACCAGAAGCGAAGGTCAAGGTACAGAATTTTGGCCGGTTCCTGTCCAACATGGTAATGCCGAACATTGGTGCGTTTATCGCCTGGGGTTTCATTACCGCATTATTTATTCCAACGGGTTGGTGGCCAAACGAAACACTGGCATCCATGGTTGGTCCTATGATCACTTACCTGCTACCACTGCTGATCGGTTATACCGGCGGTAAAATGGTTGGCGGAGATCGCGGTGCGGTCGTCGGTGCTATCACCACTATGGGTGTTATTGTAGGTACCGATATCCCTATGTTTATGGGTGCAATGATTGCAGGCCCTCTGGGCGGTCTGGCGATCAAAAAATTCGATGCGGCTATCCACGGTAAAGTGAAAAGCGGCTTCGAAATGCTAGTCAACAACTTCTCAGCAGGCATCATCGGTATGCTGTGCGCGATCATCGCTTACCTGGTTATCGGTCCTGCGGTGAAAACGCTGTCAACCGCACTGGCTGCGGGCGTAAACGTTCTGGTTGATACTGGTGTCCTTCCTCTGACTTCCATTTTTGTAGAGCCAGCGAAGATTCTGTTCCTGAATAACGCGATCAACCACGGTATTTTCTCACCACTGGGCATCCAACAGTCTGAAGAAATGGGTAAATCTATTTTCTTCCTGATTGAAGCAAACCCGGGTCCGGGCTTAGGTCTGCTGCTGGCTTACATGATGTTTGGTAAAGGCAGTGCGAAACAATCCGCTGCAGGTGCTTCTATCATCCACTTCCTGGGCGGTATCCACGAAATTTACTTCCCATATGTTCTGATGAACCCGCGTCTGATTCTGGCCATGATTGGCGGCGGTATGACCGGTGTATTCGTTAACGTGATGTTCAACTCTGGTCTGGTTTCACCAGCATCACCGGGCTCTATTTTTGCCGTGCTGCTCATGACGCCTAAGTCAGCCTTCGTTGGTGTGATTCTGTCGGTTATCTGCTCTGCAGCAGTATCGTGTGTGATTGCCTCTCTGCTACTGAAAACTCAGAAACAGACAGCGGACGATGACGACTCGCTGGAAAAAGCGACCAACCAGATGCAGGGCATGAAAGCGACGTCGAAAGGTCAGAGCGCTCCGGCCGCAGACATCGATATGGCAAACGTACGCAAAATCATCGTCGCGTGTGACGCAGGTATGGGGTCAAGTGCAATGGGTGCCAGCTTGCTGCGCAAGAAGGTCCAAGCCGCTAACCTGAACATTGATGTTACTAACCTGGCGATTAACAGCCTGCCTGGCGATGTGGACATCGTTGTTACCCACCGCGATCTGACGGACCGTGCCCGCCAGCATGCCGCCAACGCGTACCATATTTCGCTGACCAATTTCCTCGACAACTCCCTGTACGACAGTCTGGTTGCCAAGCTGATGACAGCCATGGACAGCGGTAACAAGCAGGAAGAGGTTGTGCAAGAAAGCACAGCTGAGCAAGGCGGAACACTGAAACTGTCCAACGACAATATCTTTCTTGGCCTGCAACCAAAGAGCAAAGAAGAAGTGATCAAGTTTGCGGGTGAGCAACTGGTGAAGCTGGGCAACGTCGAGCCTCAATATGTGCAAGGTATGCTGGAGCGCGAAAAACTCGTGTCGACCTACCTGGGTGAATCGATTGCGGTCCCTCACGGCACTATCGAAGCCAAACAGTATGTGAAGAAAACCGGCATTGTTTTCTGCCAGTTCCCGGATGGCATCCAGTGGGGTGAAGAGGAAGACGATATCGCCAAAATGGTGATTGGTATCGCCGCTCAGGGTGATGAACATATTCAGGTTATCACTGCCATCACCAACGCACTGGATGATGAAGAAGCCGTCGAGTTACTCAAGAGCACCACCAATCCGGACGATGTGCTACGGATTCTGAATGGCTAACTCCTAACCACAGCCATGCTCCTTTAAGACGAAGGCCGGTCTCCCCCGACTGGCCTTATTTATTAGATTGCTAATTTTATTGGGTGGAAGAACAGTTATGAAAGCGTTACATTTTGGCGCCGGCAACATTGGCCGGGGATTTATTGGTAAGCTACTGGCAGACGCAAATATTCACGTCACCTTTGCCGATGTCAACGACGTGGTGGTTCAGGCACTGAGCGAGCGTCACGAATATCCGGTCAAAGTGGTGGGTGAGACTTGCGTAGTGGAAACCGTGACCGGTGTGGATGCGATTAACTCAACTGACGCAAAGATTGTCGACTCCATTGCAGAAGTTGATATCATTACCACCGCTGTCGGGCCGACCGTGCTGAAAATCATTGCAGGCACCTTGGCTCAGGGTCTGGAAAAACGCCTCAGTCAGGGTATCACTACACCGCTGAATATCATCGCCTGTGAAAACATGGTACGTGGTACCAGCCAGCTGAAAGAGGCGGTGTTTGAAAAACTCTCCGCACAAGCACGAGCCGACGTTGAAAAACGGGTTGGCTTTGTCGATTCGGCCGTAGACCGCATCGTACCACCGGCAGAAGCCGGTGAGACCGATCCGCTGGCCGTGACCGTTGAAACCTTCAGTGAATGGATTGTCGACGAAACTCAGTTTAAAGGTGAGATTCCGGCTATCGCAGGCATGGAACGCACTGATAACCTGATGGCCTTTGTTGAACGTAAGTTGTTTACGCTCAATACCGGCCACTGCGTTACCGCCTATCTTGGTTGCCTGAATGGTCATAAAACCATTCGTGAAGCGATTGAAAACCCGCAGATTCGTGCCGAGGTTAAACAGGCAATGCAGGAAAGCGGCGAAGTGCTGATTCGTCGGTACGGCTTTGATAAAGACAAACATGCCGCCTACATCGAGAAGATTCTCGGTCGCTTTGCCAACCCTTATCTGGTGGACGAAGTGGACCGTGTAGGCCGCCAGCCAATCCGTAAACTGGGTGCCAACGATCGCCTGGTGAAGCCGTTACTTGGCACCATCGAGTACGGCGTGGACAACCAAACATTATTAAAAGGCATTGCGGCCGCGCTGAAATACACCAACGACAGCGACCCGCAAGCTGTAGAGTTGCAGCAATCTATCCGTGATCAGGGTGTGCGTAAAACACTGGCACATTACACTGGCCTAGATGAACACAGCGTGGAAGTAGAGACCGTTGAGTCGTTATACAACCAGCTTTGATGATGCAGCTAGATTGGAGGGCAGTTTGCCCTCCTTCCTGAGACGTAGCTTAGAATCATATATGGTAGATAAAATTAACGAAACTGAGATCCTGGAACGACTGAACGATGCACCATCAGTACGGGGTTTTTTCATCCAGACCGTCGAAGTATTCAGCGAAGCCATTGACGCCCTGATGCAACGCATCTTTCGTAAAGATAATTTTGCGGTGCAGTCAGTCGTCGGGCCTTTGCTGCAGGACACCGGCCCGCTGGGCAACCTGTCGGTACGTCTCAAATTATTGTACGGTCTGGGCGTTATTCCGGACGATGTTTACCATGATATTGAAAGTGTTATTAAACTGCGCAACCAGCTCAATAGCGATGGTGCCGAGTACAGCTTTACTGATCCCAACATAGTGGCTGCCATTCAGGCGCTCAATCTGGTTAAAAAGATGGGTATGGTCCAACTCAGCCCACTTGACGAGCCGGAAGATGACATTGATCTCGCCTTCTATAACCTGCATCTGCAACGTCAGCAGCAAATCATCAAGTCAGGAATGTCACTGGCGATCATTGAAATCTGTAACACGCTCAATCGTGACAGCCCATTCTGAATGAGTCAGCTCATCAGCCTTCATGGCCGTTCTCGCGGTCACCATTCCGGGTTACATGCGTGCCTTACCGTGGATCATTGACCTAATTTCTCTGTGTTGATCTAAGATCCCAGTGTTGACATAACACCTTCCGGCCTGCTGAACACTACGTCTTTTTCACCTTGTATCGAGCTCTCTCAAGCGTTAGCCTTGATTTTGTTATCAATTCTCAGAGAGCTCATCATGAAAATCGGCCTGATCGGTCTGGGGGATATCGCCCAGAAAGCTTACTTACCCGTTATCGCCCAGTGGCCTGGCGTCGAAGTCATTTTTTGTACCCGTAACACTCAGACTCTGGCCGAGCTGGCCAGTCGCTATCATGTGACACACAGCTGCACTGACTACCGACAGCTCATCGACATGCAGGTCGATGCGGTGATGATCCACGCTGCGACAGCGGTCCATCCCGAAATCGCGGCATTTTTCCTCACCCATGGCATCCCAACTTTCGTGGATAAACCGCTGGCAGACAGCGCTCACGCCTGTGAAACCCTGTATGAAGTCGCCGCTCAGCACCGCCAGCCTCTGTATGTCGGCTTTAACCGCCGTCATATCCCGTTGCTCAATCAGCACCTTGCCGGCGTGCAGAGCGCCGCCCGTGACGATCTACGCGCTCTGCGCTGGGAAAAGCATCGCTACAATCATAGCGGTGATGTCCGTACATTTTTGTTTGATGACTTTATCCACCCGCTCGACAGCGTCAACCTGTATGCCAAAGCGGACATTGAGGATGTGTACATCACCCACCAGCTCGATGCGACGAAACTGGCCCGGGTGGATGTTCAGTGGCAACACGGCCAAACCCTGTTGCATGCCTCAATGAACCGCCAGTTTGGCCAAACCAGCGAGAGGGTCAGTGCGCAGTTTGTCAATCAAGGCTACGAATTTGACTCTTTTGTCGCCGGTAAGCACTGGCAGGCCAACCAGCAGACCACACTGGCGTTAAAGGACTGGACGCCGATGCTGACCGCAAAAGGCTTCGCCCCTATGATTCAGGACTGGCTGAACGTGGTACAAAGCGGCAAGCTCGACAGCGCCGTCGTTAATCGCAACATTGCCAGCCATCAACTGGCGGAAGCAGTATGCCAGAAAATACTCAACCAGATGCCCTGATCTCGATTGCGATGTGCTAACCCTGCTCAGAGAGACGGTCCTGCTGATGCCCGGCCCCAATCGGCTGGTGTCGCCTATACTTAGGTTGCTGTTGATGTCCAACACTCACTCAAGGAGACGGTATGGAGCTACGTAATAAAGCCGGTCAGGTCACTCATCTGGCTGACAACCTTACCCTGAAAGAGGTGCGTGATATGGGGTTTACCATCGACCTGTGCGATGAAACATATGATCGCGAGGAGCATTGGCGCACCCAATCTACCCCGCAAGGTCGTCAGAGAGACTATCCCGACGAATCCTGACCAGCGGCCAAGTTAAAAACGGGGATCACCAAGCCGGGTATAATGCCCGGCTTGTTATTTCAACCCTGTTTATTATAACCCTGTTTATTCCAACCCAGTATAACGGTTTGGTTGCATGCTGATGTTTCTTGGCTGAATCACTATTAGCAACACTAATAGTTTGAGTAGTAATCCGGTTTGTTTGCCATGTTTCAATAGTGTTAAATCCTTCTTAACGAAAGGGGAGAAGCATGAACATTATTGAGGTTTTACAGCCTTGGGTCGCTGAGACTATTAGCATTCGCCATACTATCCACCAGCATCCTGAGCTGGGGTTTGAAGAAAACCACACCCAGGCTCTGGTGGTGGCTGAGCTGCAAAAATATGGCGTGGATGAAATCTGTACCGATTTTGCCAAAACCGGCGTTGTCGGTGTGATTTATGGCCAACTGGGCGACGGCAACACCATCGGCCTGCGCGCCGACATGGATGCGCTGCCCATTCATGAAGAGAACACCTTCGCACACCGTTCCAGCCATCACGGTAAAATGCACGCCTGTGGTCACGACGGCCATACCAGCATGCTGCTGCTGGCCGCACGCTATCTGGCGTCCACCCGCCAGTTTCGCGGTAAAGTGGTGCTGATTTTCCAACCGGCGGAAGAAGGGCGTGGCGGTGCGGAAACCATGATTGCAGACGGCTTGCTGCAACGTTTCCCGCTCGATGCCTGTTACGCTCTGCACAATATGCCGGGCCTGCCGGAAGGCCATTTCGCCTTTAAAACCGGGCCGATCATGGCCAGTTCCGATCGCCTGTTTGTCACCATAAACGGCCAAAGCGGACACGCCGGACTGCCGCATACCACCCAGGATCCATTGCTGGTTGCCACCCATATTTATCAGGGCATCCAGGGCATGGTCAGCCGCCGTTATGATCCGTTCGATCCGATTGTTGTTTCCGTCACCCAGTTGCACTGTGGTGAAACCACCAACGCAATTGCCGATCAGGCGCATATGAATGGCACCTTCCGTACCTTGCGTCAGGAGACGCGTGATAGTCTGGTTGACAACCTGACACAGTTGGTCGAATACAGCGCCAAAGCACAAGGAATGAGCGCCGAGTTTAAACTGGGGCCGATCTCTCATCCGCCGACGGTCAATACCCCGGATGAAACGGCGCTGGCAATTAAGGCCGCTCAGGCCGTGGTCGGCGCCGATAAGGTCAATCCTGGCTGCGAAGCCAAACTGACCAGCGAGGATTTTGCTTTTTTCCTCGAGAAAGTTCCGGGCTGTTATGGCTTCCTTGGCAATGGTAGCGGCGAACACGGCACCCGTTGCGTTGGCCTGCACAACAAAGGCTACGATTTTAACGATAATTTATTGCCGATTGGCGCGGCCTATTTTATTCAATTAGTCGAACAGCAATAGCAGGCTTCAATCATAGCCAATTATTTAAATATCAATCAATTATATAAATAGCAGTAAAATGGACCATGGGGGAATGATTCCCCCATTTTCACACAGGAGTGTACTGACCATGTCGACCGCAATTTCTCAAAAAACGGCGTCGCGGACGTCGATGATTGATCGCATCGAGCGATTCGGGGATAAGGTTCCCCACCCGTTCTATCTGTTTATTTTTCTCTGTCTCGGCGTGATGGTGCTGTCCTGGCTGCTCTCGATCAACGGTGGCAGCGTCACTCACCCGTCCAGCGGTGAAGTGGTGCAGGTTAAAAACCTGCTCAGCGGCGACGGACTGGTGTATATCCTCCAGTCCACAGTCAATAACTTTGTCTCATTCAAGCCTCTCGGCTTAGTGCTGTGCATGATGCTGGCAGTGGGACTGCTGCAGGAAGTAGGCCTGGCCGACAGTGCCATTAAGCACTCCCTGCTCAACGCGCCGCGCCAGTTTGTTACCGCCTCCATTTTTATTACCGGCATTATCGGTAACCTGGCGTCCGATGCCGCTTTTATCCTTATCCCACCGCTGGCCGGGCTGATTTTTGCCGCCACTAACCGCAACCCGATTGTCGGGATTGCGGCCGGTTTTGTTGCGGTCGCAGCAGGCTTTACCGCCAATCTGTTCATCGCCGGCACCGATGTGCTGCTGTCCGGCATTTCAAGCGAGGCGTCAAAAATTGTTGAAGCGGTAGAAGTCAGCCCGGCGGCCAACTGGTACTTCATGCTGATTTCAGTGCCTATTCTGGTGGTGACCGGAACCCTGCTGACCGACAAATATATCGAGCCACGTTTTGCCCACAAAATGCCGGCCAAAGCCGACAATGATGAGATCTCCTTTACCGTCACCGAGCAGCAGAAAACCGCTCTGCGCTGGTCCGGTATTGCTTCGCTGCTCTTTATCGCGGTTTTAGTGGCCCTGATTTGGCCGGAAGACTCTGCGCTGCGTAATGCTGAAGGCGGTCTGGTACCGTCACCATTTCTGAAAGGAATTATTCCGGTCATTATGGCGTTCTTCATCATGAATGCGGTGGTGTACGGCTACAAAGCGGGCACGATTAAAAGCGCCAGTGATGTGCCGGATTTGATGAGCAAAGCGCTGAAAGGGGTCGGTGGCTATATTGTGCTGGTATTCGTGATTGCTCAGTTCATCGCCTGGTTCAAATGGTCGAATCTGGCGATTTACATCGCGGTCAATGGCGCAGAATGGATCTCGTCAGTGGATATGCCTAAGCTGCTGATGATGGCCGTATTTATGATTCTGGCCGGGCTGATGAACCTGATCGTATTCAGTGGTTCGGCACAATGGGCGATTATGGCGCCGGTGTTTATCCCGCTGTTTATGCTGTTGGGCGTTGAGCCACAAGTAACGCAGATGGGCTACCGGATTGCCGACTCCACCACCAATATTATCTCACCGACCAATCCGTATATTCCGATGGTGCTGGCGTTAATCGCCAAATACAACCCCGAGGTGAAGTTTGGCACCTTCCTGGCCATGATGGTGCCGTATGCTCTGGTCCTGTTCTCCGTCTGGGGCGCCTGTTTCCTGCTCTACATGGTTTCCGGTCTGCCGGTCGGTCCGATGTAAACGACCGGCGACGCAAGTTCAGGTCACTAGCATAAAATGGGGACATCTTCGGATGTACCCATTTGCGGATCCGCAGCCAGTAAATTGGAATCGCCGACATGCTGTTTGAGGATCAGGGTGAATTCATCCACCAGAGCGCGTTGCATCTCTTTGCGCGTAATCAGCCCCACCAAACGATACTGAACCGGTTTAACAATCGGAATAAAGCGAATATCCGCACTGTGATTTAAGCCGCCGATGGTCGATGACAAAATCGCACACCCCAGCCCGCTGGCGATCATGCCCAGCAGCGTTGACGTATGCGACGCACTGAATTCCGGATCGTAAGTCAGACCAATGCGTGAAAACGCTTCATCCGCCAGGGTACGCAGGCTGTTGCCCGGACTGACGCCAATCGAGGCAAACTGATGCGCCTGCTCCCAGCTGATGGCATCGAGCTCAGCCAGCGGATGGTCCTGACGACACACCAGGCACAGATAGTCACGAAACAGGAGATCAAAATTGAGATCGGGGTGATTGGGATTGGTGTTAATGCCGATATCGGCCCGTCCTTCCAGTACCGAGTGCGTGATATCGTCGACCCGCTCTTCGATCAGACGAAAAGTAAAGTCCGGGTAACGACGCTTGAGATCATTGAGTGTTTTCGGCGCCAGTGAGGCACACAAAGTATAGAGTGATGACACCACCAGAGACTTGTTGTAGCCATGCTGACGGTCATGATTCTCCTGCACCAGTTTATCGAGACGGTTAACAATAAAACGCGCCTCCTGATAGAGGTGGTTACCCGCTTCCGTCAGCTCGATTTTACGCCCCTTACGCTGATAAAGTTCGCTCGCCAGTTGCTGGCTCAACTTCTTCATCATCTGGCTCAATGCCGACTGGGTAATGTGCACCTTTTCAGCGGCATAGGTAAAATTCTGCTCTTCAGCCAGCGCAATAAACGCTTTGAGCTGACGATAACTGATGTCCATATTCGGTCGCTGTCCCTTCCTCTGTGCAAGCCCGCTATTATACCCGATTTTACCGTACACACGGGCACCATAATTGAGAACAGCAGCAAATCAGTCGAGCACTTCAACCGCACCTCCTGTGAGAGAGGAATAAAGTCTCATACCAAGTATTAAAGATTCATACTAAAATGGCAGCGATCGCAGTCGATACGCTACCATTCTTAAATCGAAATGCCCCCAAACTGTTTAGCTCAAGATTCCTGACCACTTTCTCATGTCATTTCTTGACCTACATATACTAATAGCTGATTATGAGCCTAGTTGAATTCTTATGATTATACAGACATGTTCTGCAATTTATGAGTGGAAGGAAGAATAAGACCTATAGAACAGTATGTTGCTTCTTTGGTTTCTGTATTTTCTGAAAATATTATAAAGACAATGTCTGCTGAAAAGACACTGTTATGCGTATTTTGAGGCAGTTATGGATATTGAAAACTTTTTAAAAAAACGAGTTAAGTTTGCCAATAACTTTCATGAACAAGGTTGTAAACCTTTTCAGGAGGTTATGAGGTTAATTGAACAAGAAGAAGCACCATATGAGCCGGTTTATGATGAATCTGGAGACCCTCAATTTATTCATGAATGGCTCGAAGCTCGCGATGGAGTTGGATCTATTGGGCTAGCGACATTGTCAATGCTGTCGTCTGCTTTACAGTTATATATGAACGCTTGGCTAAACCGAGTAGAGAAACAAAGTTCACCATTCAATAGAAAACAAGGGAAGGGCTGGTTAAATTCTCTTAAAAAGTGCATGCAAGATGAAGGAGTCGATTTTACAAATTGTCCAGCAGACGTAGAAGCAATTGAGCAGCTAGTATTGGCAAGAAATAGAACTCAGCACGCTGAAGATATTACTTCAAATGGGGTTAGCCATATGGCAAAGGAGTTAGCTCGGTTTCCCTCGCCTCTATTTGTTGACCCTGAAGATCCTGCGTTAAGGGCTAACTGGTTCGGTCAACCTAGGGTTTATGCCGGAAAATATCAAATTATTACCATATCCCAAGAAATTGTTAATTTTTGCGAGTGGTTGTTCTCCGAGTATGAGCGAATATACGCATAACAAGCAATTTAAGAGGGATTCACAACGCTTGGCACTTTTGTTTCTACTTCACGTTTAGTGTCTATGGCACAATGCTTTAAGTTGGGTGGAGGCGTTGTTCACCCCTTAATTGGGCGTTATACAAACGGAGGTAACTGTGAGTTTAGAAGAACTTAATCTCGAAAATCTTCCCCTTCAAAATGAGCTGGTTAAATCTGCTTGTTCTGCGTTTATTTCCGAAGACAACGTGGTTGCCGCAGTGTTATTAGGCTCATTGGCTGCAGGTAAGGGTGACCGAGTATCTGACGCTGACATTTTGATTCTTACTCAAAATGAATTCCATAAATCCACACAAGAGTGCTTCTCGGCTTTTGAGCGTGGTAAAGAAATTTTCTATCGTAATCAAGGCTTTCATAACGAGAATGCTTACTTTACAAAATACATTTTCACGGATTTAACCAGCACAGAGATTCATTGCCTAGATCTAAGCGAGCCTTTTGATATCTCCAGACCTTTCAAAGTACTATTTGATAAAATGGGTGCTGTGGAGTCAAGATTAACCGATGCTCCTGCACCAAAGCACGAAGACTTTCCTGTATATACAAATGGTGACCAAGGACTAATCTGGGAACTGCTAGAGTGTATAAAGTGGTTAAGTCGAGGTAAAAATGAACTAGCCAAATCTTACCTTAAGAAATTGGCGGATAAGCTGTAACAGTTTGTATAACAAAGTATTTAAGAGTGATTCGCAACGCTTGGCGTTTTCGCTTCGCTCAAGTATAGCCAAGCGTCTCTCACACCTTAATGCGGCGCTGGCGGATCCCCTCATAATTCACCTAAGCCACAAGTGTGTGTGAGACGTTGATATTCCATCATAGCCCAATGATATTGCGACCCTTTTATTTGGTATCTTCGATGACAACGTACCTCTTTACCCAATCTAGGGATGGATAGTACTCGGCGATGTTTGATAGTGTTGGCTTGGAAGTCATAATGCCATTGAGCTTGCATGGCGATTAAGCCATTCCACCACATGATGATTTCTGCCATTAGCGCCATGAGCAGTAGGATATCGATACGATTCGTACAGCGAGTTCGATTATGGCGCAGTGCCAATCCGTAAGCGGGGCTTTTTAGATCTCGAAACGACTCTTCAATCTGCATTCTTTTGGCGTATAAGCGAGTGATTTTAACGCCATTCAATACCTGATTGGGGATGTTTGTTACTAGAAGCCAAGGCTCTTTTGCACCTCTGTGGAATACTTTTCCTGCTGAATGCTTTTGGCAGGTTCGGCTGTGTCGATGGGGGTTTCTGCCTTTAGGTTGGCTCTTGTATAAATAGGCAAAGCATGTGAGCGGCGAACGCCGTGCTAATTGGCTTTCCCCTAAAAACCGCGGTTTGTCAGTTGCCTGAGGATAGAAGGTCTTGTTCCATAGCCAAGGGGCATCACCACATTTGATCGAGACTTCGCCACGTACGCGTCCCAACCAGAACCAACCTTTGTTGGCGACTTGCCGAAACCATGTATTTCTAAATCCAGCATCCGAGACAATGATGGGAGTGCAGCCTTCGGGCAGGAGCGTTTGAAGCTTATCGAGAAAGTATTGATGGCTCTTTGGAGAGTTGTAGTTTTTGTATTCAAACGCTTGCTCATAAAGCGTGATGGCTCGACCTTTAACGGCAACTGAAGCGCGCAATGTCATATAACGTAGCTGCTCGCGAACATCTGACCAATCAACGAGCACCACAGGAAAAGGGTTGGCACGGGTAATAAAGGACGCATGCCACTTATAAATGGTGTCTTTTTCACGGTGTAGGTTGCGATTACCGAGCAATCGGTCGATGCGTTTAATCGCATGCTTTACGGTGGTATCGGTGTCGAGTGCGCGCCCAATTTTGGTCAATGTGAGATCAGAGCCGTCGAGTACAGTTTTGGTTGCAAGCATCAGAGATTTCAGTCGTTTTTTGTGAATGTCGGGGCATTGATTCTCGAGAGTTTGCTGTAGAATTTGAATGTCGCGCATCGTTAGGGCTCCCTATTAAATCCATTTAATCAGGTGTGTTTTTGGCGAAATTCATTAGATCAGAATGAGCGATGCGCGTCTACTCATTGTTTTATATAGAAATTATGAGGGGATTCGTAAGAATGCGGCGTTAGGTGCTTGGAGAAAATCATGAACTCAAAGGAAGTCGTCCTAGCTTTTTGGGATGCGATGAAAACAAACGACTTTGCTAAAGCAAGCGAGTGGCTTAGCCCTGGCTTTGAGGGTTTCTGGCCGCAGTCTGGTGAACTCATTATTGGCCGAGACAACTTTACGGCTATCAATTCCTATTACCCAGCGAATGGTATTTGGGAGTTTACAATTCACTCTGTAGTTTGCGATGGTGAAACAGTTGTCACTGATGTATCAATTACAGATAGCGTCCAAAAAGCACGAGCTATAACTTTTCATACCGTTGAAAATGGATTGATAAGTAAGCAAAAAGAGTTCTGGCCAGACCCAATGGAAGCACAGGCATGGCGGGCAAAATGGGTCAGATTGGTGCAAGATTAAGCTACGGACCTAACAAACAATTTAAGAGTGATTCGGCACGCGTGGCATTTTTAGTATGCATTGGCTTTAATGGTTAAGGTGGTATGCGGCAACATCGGTATTGCGTGCCTCACACCTTAATTGGGCGTTATGAGGCATATGGATATTCAACTAATACAAATAGAAAGTGATGAATTTGAAAGTCTGTTTTCTGTTGTGAAACAGGGACTTTATTCGCATGTTGATGCCGTCTTTGGTTGGTGTGATGAGTTTCAGGTAAATCGTTTACAAAGTGACTATGAGCCGCATTGGTTTCACTGGGTTTACCTGCATGAGACGCGAGTTGGAATGCTATGCTTCAAGCCTTACGATAATGCACTTCATGTACATTTACTCATTGTGTTCCCAGAATTTCAAAATCAAAAATTGGGTGAAAGCGTCATGAATATGATTCACAAAAGAGCGCGAGATCAAGGGCGTAGTCACGTAACCTTATCAAGCTTCACTAGAAATAAGTCAGCGGTAAGGTTTTACAAATCTCTCGGCTATAAGGTGACTGAATGCGATGAAAACTTCCTTTCTTTGTCGCTTCAAGTTGCCTCATAACAAGCAATTTAAGAGGGATTCTCAACGCTTGGCATTTTTGCTTCTACTTCAATTTTAGTGTCTACGGTACAATGCTTTAGGTTGGGTGGTAGCATTGTTCCCCCTTAATTGGGCTATGCGCCAAGGAAAAATATGCCCGAATAATGACTTCAGACAGTGTTTTTTATATGCAACTGTTGGATAATTCGTCGAACTAAAATGTTATTATGATAAGAGTATGAAGAACCTAAAATCGTTGTTACCGTTATGTTTAATCCTGCCACTCTCTGGCTGTGTTGCTCCAACATTAAAGTTAGTAAATCATGTAGGGCCAATAACGTATGACGCACCTTCAGAATATAGTTCCAAACAAACTGAACAGGGGCTTATCGTCGTAGCTTTTCGAAGTGTTCATCGCTTCCTTCCGGATACTCAAGCTGACTATCAAGAGTGCGCGGATGTCTTGAACTCAGTCGCTAACAAGTATGAACCTGTAGCTTGGAACGCCGTTAATATTACGGCTCATGAATACAACGGTGTAACCGGTATTGCCAACACAACGTGCACTTTCACCTATAAAACGGAAGTTTAGAGATGGCAGCGAGTAAGCGCATAACAAACTATTTTAAGAGTGATTAGCAACGCATGGCATTTTTACTATGCGTTGCACTTAGTGATTAAGGTGGTATGCGGGAGCTTCTGTATTGCGTTCCTCACATATATGGTAGGAGTCTATGAACAATAAAGCGTATCAATATGAAAGAATCGAAATACCAAATAGCAGTGTACTCGATTCGGCTGAACAGTTTTACGACGGTGCTGAGTTTTTGAGGCAGTTACCGCCAATGTCCGGCGTTTTACTTCCTATGATCACCAATGCTGCACTCGCTATCGAATTGTATATTAAATCACTGTGTGTCCGTTCAATTATCAAAGATTATAAAAATTTTGGAAATGGCGTGTATGGTGGAAGAGTTACTGAAAAACCCTTAACAACAGGTCATTATTTAAGCTCATTACTCCTTAATGTTGGCGATGAAGTTATAGACAACATAGAATCTTTACATGCTGAGGGAGCAATAGAATATTCATTCTCCGAGTTGGTACAACTTGTCAAGCCTTACGATAAGTTGTTTGTGGAAGCGCGTTACGCTTATGAAAATGATGCTCTTTCAAATTTGGATATTACAGGTCTATTTCATTGTTTAACGACACTTCGTTTTACTATTCAAAAGATAACTAGAATTGAGCGAGTTTTGGCATAAACAAATAATAAGGATTAAACGCTACGTAGCCAGTGCTTGATCCCGATTATTGAATAAGCCCGATGTCTCTATATAAATAAATCTGCGTGCAAGTTTAGCCGTACCAGCGTCTTGTTCTGCTCCAGTCATACTCAACACTCTCGTAAGCGATTTTTTCCATACTTTTATTAATTCATGCTTTGTTAAGTTAGCAATATTTCTAAAACGGAAATGTCCAGAAGTAAGCTACAACGAGTATGATACTTTACTACTCGGCTGTAGCTCGATTCGGGCGTAGTAGTAGCAATTAGTATGAATCTTTATTGTTTAGTCATGTTTAATCTAAAACGGTACCAGCAGGGCTTCTTGATTGTTCAGTATGAAACTTTATTCCTCTCCTACACCTCCGTTGCGAACCTAATAAGGACACGCACCGTTCACTGCGTGCAGCTACAGCGGCTCAGACTGAGCGATAAAGAAAAACCGGGTCCAGGACCCGGTTTGATTTTAACTAGCCGTTAGTGGAAAAGCTCGGTACCAAAACGCAGTTTTCGGCTGTGGCTGAACTCCATCAGTTGGTTGAAAGCGTCTTTGTCGAGGCGAATCAAGGTCTCATGGTCTCCGGACTCCAGATAAACATGATCCAGTTCCATCAGCGAGGAATCACACACCATATTCATGTGGTATGCACTCCCCAGCGGTGGCACTGCGCCGCGATCGCAGTCGTCAAACATCTGATAGATATCGCGTTCCTTCACCAAATGGTACTTGGCTTGGAACTCGTCGTTCAGCACCGACAAACTGACTTTAGCATTCGCCGGTAATATGGCCATTAAGTGTTTGCCATCATGATCTTCCAGTACCACGCCTTTCGCCAGATGCATCGGTTGAACAGCAGCAGCATGAGCACTGTGCAGAGAACTGTTGCTATGGCGATGCACAATCCTGCGATACGGAATGTGGTGATCTTTTAAATAATGGTCCATTCGGGTATGTACAGTCATACTCACCTCCGCATGTCCTGTCCCCGTATTGAGTATAGAAAAAGACCCTGTATTTAGCAGGGTAAAAAATAGCGCGTCCAATCAGATCAACTGACTGCATATCAATAAGATATGAATGTCACCGCATACAAAAAAGCCTTCCGAAGAAGGCTTAATATCGACACGGTATCGTAACAGTCAGGCAAAACATACCTGCGCCCAGCGCGCTAAACCTGCGGTGACCGAACCAAAGTAGTTCCCACTTACCACAGGCACAGTCGGTAATACTTGCTCAACCCCGGCACGCAGAATCGGTGACCGCGCAGAACCACCGGTCATAAAGATGGCATCCGGCGTGACACCGCCTTGTTGTACCGCCTCGCTAACCAATTCAATCATCTTACTTTTCGGCGCTTCAATCGCTTCGATCATCGCATCGCGCTGCACCTCTATCTCGAGTTGCTCAGCAAGAACCTTGAGCTGTGCCGTTACACTCGCCTGCTCTGACAAAGCAATTTTGACCTCTTCGCCTTTTTTCACCAGGCTGTAACCCAGAGTGTCATGATACACCGCAAGCAGGCGGGCCAGTTTCTCCGGCTCACGCGCTTCTTTGTGCAGACGTTTCAGATCAGCCAGATTTTCACGGGCGAAGAATTTGCTCTGCGCGCTGACATCATTAATCGCAATCGGATTCCAGAACTGAGTAATCGGCATTTCCAGTCCGGATTGTGTCTGGCTGCCATAGCCAAACGGCGCCATCAATTGCTTGAAGGTCAGATGGATATCCAGATCGTTCCCGCCAACCCGCTGCCCGCTGTGGGCAATCAGGCTCTCAGTGCGATCTGCTTTACCACGCCAGGTTGGTCCCATCTGAATCAATGAGCAATCGGTCGTACCACCGCCAATATCGACTACCAGTACCGTCTTGTCTTCATTGAGAGTCGCTTCATATTCCAGCCCTGCCGCCACCGGTTCAAACTGGAATTCAACACTGCCGAAACCTGCCCGTTTAGCAGCTCGGCGCAGGATCTCTTCCGCCTGACGGTTAGAATCTTGCCCCCCGCGGCCATGGAAGTTAACCGGGCGGCCAATCACAGCATCACGGATTTCTGCCTCACTGCGCATTTCAGCCTGGCGCTTGATGTTGTCCATCATGGCGCAGACCAGGTCTTCGAAAAAGCGCAGCTGGATATCATGCAGGCCCATCGCACCCAGAAAAGATTTCGGCGATTTAACGTAGTAAACCTCATGCGGATCAGACAGATAAAGATCCAACGCAGCCTGACCAAATACCAGGTCATCCGGCTGCAGGTCGATATCTTCATCGCGGTTAGCCGCTACCGAACGACGCAGCAACTGCTCACCCAGCGTATCCAGCGGTTTAATCTGGCGATGGCGAAACAGATGTTCCGAGACACTATCCCGGGTCGGTGCCGCCAGGGTTGAGGGGATATAGAGACTGTCACCTTCCACAGCGATCAGTTCCGGCTCTGTCCCCTGCATTCTGGCGACCGAACAGTTGGCCGTACCGTAGTCAAACCCTATGAACATCTGCTAACTCCTACTCTTGTACCAAAAAGGCCGGCGATACTACCGCATGCGCAGGACGAACTCCAGTGACGCTTGAACCAGCACAAGGATTTTCCCCTGCTCAGGCAAACCGAGTTCTCTCCTGAGGCCAACAGCGTCGATTTCTAAGAGCAAAAGAGTCCTGTCGTTAGCTCCGGTGCAACCGGCAGGCCTATGCGCGACTCTCGCTTAGCTGTCACCCTGCATTGCTTGAATTTCCGCCCCATTGCCCAAACGTAAACCGATAAGCACTTCATTACTTATCAAATAAGCACTTACCAAGGAGGCACAGTGATCACCTGTCACGTCAGATACGTTATCGACCCGAAAAAAATCGCTCAATTTGAACGGTATGCGCGGATGTGGATTCCGCTGGTGGAGAAGTTTGGTGGCACACACCATGGCTACTTTCTACCGGCCGAGGGCGCCAACAATATTGCTCTGGCCCTGTTCTCATTTCCGTCCTTAGCCGCCTATGAACAATATCGTCACGACTCCGTCGCCGATCCTGACTGCCAGGCCGCTTTTGAGTATGCCGAGCAGACAGATTGCGTACTGAGTTATGAACGTAGCTTCCTGCGTCCGTTGCTGGCGCAAGACACAAAATAACATCAGTGCCTGCGCAACGTCGGTCTGCATCATATACACTTTGCAGAGGCTATCGCTAAGCCCTTATTGCGAAACAAGAAAGGATTCACTATGACCACACTGCGCATCAGTTCCTGTTCTCTCAACCAGACTCCAATGGACTGGAGTGGTAATCTGGCCAACATAAAACAAGCCATTGAACTTGCCCATCAGAGCGGTGCGACGCTGCTGATCACGCCTGAACTGTCGATATCCGGTTACGGCTGTGAGGATTTCTTCCACAGCCCGCATGTCGCCCGGCGCGCCCTTAAAAGTGTCGGCGCTCTGGCCCGCTTCATCCCGCGCAGTATGGCGGTCTCCGTCGGCCTGCCGGTGATGATCAACAACCGCATTTATAACGCGGTCGCCCTGGTGACCCGCAAAGGCATTCACGGCATGTCGTTAAAACGCAATCTGGCAGCCAATGGCCTGCACTATGAGCAGCGCTGGTTCACGCCCTGGACCGGCAGCAAAAACAGCGCAGTGCAACTCGACGGGATGCAAACAGCAACACCGATTGGCAACCCGGTTTACCAAATCAACGGGGTAAAAATCGGGTTTGAAATCTGTGAAGATGCCTGGGTTGCCAACCGCACTTCAGAGCGCTTTTTTAACCAGGGTGTCGATGTCATCGCCAATCCTAGCGCCAGTCATTTCGCGATCGGTAAGTTTCGAACCCGTAAACGCCTGGTTGAAGAGTCCAGCCGCGTCTACTCCGCTTGCTACGTGCTGTCGAATCTGTCCGGCTGTGAATCAGGCCGAGCTATCTACGATGGCGGGGCTATGATTGCGGTCGACGGAATGCTGGTTGCCAAAGGAGAGCGTCTGCACATGAGTGATGTGGAAGTCATCTGTGCCGATGTCGATTTGTCACGCAGCCGTATTGGCCAGATCAGTAACAGTCAGCGCTACTTTGAGGTGCATGATTTTGATTCCGAGCAGACCATTGAGGTTGGATTAAGCGACAGCGAATTGATGCACAAACTGACACCGACACCCTTGAACCAACCCTGGGAGGAGAGCGAACACGAAGAACATGAAGAAGCGTTGCGAGCCATCTCCCTTGGCCTGCGTGACTGGCTGAAAAAAACCGGCACTGACGGTTACGCCTTGTCGCTCAGCGGCGGCGCCGATTCCGCCCTGGTCGCCAGTAGTGTGTACTGCTCCGTGGTGTTTGAACTAAGAGAACGCATCGCGAAAACCGCAGCAGGCAGCCAATGTCGGTTACCAGCACATCTGAGTAAATTTCTCACCAGCCAGCGCATCAGCGAATTTGACAAGTACTCAACGGGCGCAGATTGCCAGCAAGTCGTACTGAAAACCGCGCGCGCCATCATGGCCAATATGCTCACCACCGCTTATCAGGCCAGCGCCAACAGCGGGCCGGTTACCCGGGAAGCGGCGCAGAAAGTCGCACAATCTTTTGGCGCAAAGTTTCTCAGCCTGGATATCAGTGCAGCAGTCGATAACTACCAAGCTATGGTAGCCAAAGCCACTGCGCTGGATCTCAACTGGGAGGAACATGATATCGCCCTGCAAAATATTCAGGCACGGGTGCGTTCTCCGAGCATCTGGTTTATCGCCAACCTCGAGAACAAGTTGCTGCTGACCACCAGCAATATGTCTGAAGGCGCGGTCGGTTACTGCACCATGGATGGCGATTCATCAGGCGTGCTGGCGCCCATCTGCGGCGTCACCAAGACGCGTATTCTCAAGTTACTGTTGTGGCTTGAGCGCCACGGCTTCTGCTATCAGGATGGTCAAACCATGAAGCTCAGTGCCTTGTCCTACATTAATAATCAGCGTCCGACCGCTGAGCTTCGCCCGGGAGAGCAGCGCGATGAGGACGACTTAATGCCGTTTGATGTCTTGGATCGCATGGTATTTCTCACCCTCGAAGCCGGGATGCCACCCCGTGATACTTTTGAAACAATGACCGAAGAATTTACCG
This sequence comes from Vibrio ostreae, assembly GCF_019226825.1. Taxonomy (NCBI): domain Bacteria; kingdom Pseudomonadati; phylum Pseudomonadota; class Gammaproteobacteria; order Vibrionales; family Vibrionaceae; genus Vibrio; species Vibrio ostreae. The sequence goes on along the minus strand of NZ_CP076642.1, from coordinate 1,112,282 downwards.
CGATAGACAAATCGCTGATGGCTGATTACACCGTGAAGTTTTTCAAATTGCTGTTTCGCAATCAGTGGAAACGCGACCGACAGGCACCGGGGTTTCATATTGAAGTCAACAGCCTGGATCCGAAGACCTACAAGCGTTTTCCCCTGCTTAGTTCTGGCTATCAGGAAGAACTGGCCTACCTTGAATCCGGTCAGTACCAGTACTTGAGGTTAGATCTGCCGGGGCTGTAAAGCCCTCTGAATATGACCTTTGATCCCGACAGCAAAGGTCATATTGTCCGCGGCAGGAAAGGTATTATGACTGCTTACTTTTCATCAGCAGAAAATCTTCCACCGCTTGCACCACTTCGGCCCGGTTGATGTATTTCCCGATGAAATAGGGCGGAATAAAAAACACCAACAGATAGAAAGATTCATGCAATAGTAATGAGGCATGGCCTGAATCATGATGAAGATAGGCAAACAACGCAGTCAGATCCAACAACAGACTAAACAATGCCAGCACCGTAGAAAGAATCAAAACTAACCCCAGCAGATCTCTGAGAAATACTTTGAATGTGGTCATCTTTACTCCCTCAAATAAACCAATCCCATCCAACCTACTCCTGTTCCAGCGGCTATTTTTTGATTTAAAATAATATTTATATTTGAAGCCATGCAAAATTAGATTGACTAACTGCTGCAATTTCATCCGCCGAGAAAATATTCCATCCACTAAGAAGTCACAACCGGTATGATCACTGCGCTGCAATATCCGTACGCTAGCCTGCTCAGGCCAAAACCTAATCCATCGGCTGAATTATCAATAAATCTCGCCAATCCAACCCAGACCTCTTACTATGGCATTAATGTTAATGATATGGATGTAAAGCAATGGAATCGTCACTATCGAAAAAATTCACCCAGCTGTTTCTAAAGGTTTACCATATTATCGAGGCCGTCTTACTGGTCGCGATAACACTGGCGACGTTATTCGCCATCGCCAATGAATTTAAGCATATCTTTACTGCCCAGGCGGTATTGTTAACCGATATTCTGCTGATGTTTATCTATCTGGAAGTGCTGACCATGGTGCACCAGTTTGTCTCGCACGGTAAAATACCGGTTCGCTACCCTATCTATATCGCGATCATGGCTATCGCTCGTTACATCACTCTGGGGATGAAAGAGATTGATGGGGTATTTATTGTCTGGCTGTCTCTGGCCGCGTTGATTCTGGCGCTGGCAACCCTGGTGATCCGAGTGGGTCATCATTACTGGCCGTATAAACCGACCCGCAGTGGTTTCGCCGCCTACTTTGATAAACCGGACAGCGAAGTCACACCGCCTAATCCGGACAAACGCTCATCCTGATATCCTGTTATCCGGAATAAGATACAAAAGCGCCCGGACTTATGCTTTGCGTCCGGGCGTGTTTACAAGGTTCGTTATTTCATTCCTGTCTAGTTTTTCGTATAGCGTGAATTCTGCCTTACCTTGCTGGCTGCTGCCATGTTCTGCTTCGCATCACTATCCGCTCTTCATCCTGTTTACACTCTGAATTTCGACACTTGTTCATCCAGTTCACGGTACAAATTCGATAATGCTCTAAACTGGCGATGAATCTGTTTGGACGCCTGGTCAACCCCATCGGTCTGGTCTTTCATGGCGATCATGTTCTTGTTGATGTCATTCGATACCGTCGCCTGCTCCTGAGTCGCCAACGCAGTCTGTTCCGACAATTCACGTACATTGTTCATCGACCGGCTCAGTGCATCAAACACCTCAACAACCTGGTTAAAGCTATCGACGGTCTGGCTGGCATTTTCCTTACTCATTTTAATGCTGGTAAAAGCCTCATTGACGCTGTGTGTCAGGTGGCTGATCATCTCTTCAATCTTGTTGGTGCTCTCACCGGTTTGCGTGGCCAGGGCGCGAACTTCATCCGCCACCACCGCAAAGCCCCGCCCGTATTCACCGGCACGCGCCGCTTCAATCGCAGCATTCAGAGCGAGCAGATTGGTTTGCTCAGCAATTCCGCGAATAACCTCCAGTACCGATGAAATAGACACTGAATTGTTCTCCAGATCCTGGGCTTTATTCATGGTCACTTCGATATTACGTACCAGCTCGTCAATACTTTTGTGCGATGAACTGATCACGCCCCGCCCCTGCTGAATATGCTCGGTAGCATGGCTCGATTCATTGGAAGTCTCAGACGCCACATTCGCCATCTGCTCATTGGACGCCGACATCTCGCTCGCCGCACTGACAATCGAATCACTGGAGTCAACCAACACCGGGGTAATCTGATTCACGGTATCAGCGACTTTTTCCAGCTCATGGGTCGAGTCCCCCACCGCCGCGCTTTTTTCCTGAATAATGCGCATGATCCCTTGCAGATTAATAACAAACTGATCGAATTCCCGTGACAGATCGCCCAGTTCGTCTTTGGATTGCGAATTGATCCGCGCAGTCAGATCGCCGTCTCCCTCAGAGATCTCCTTAATCCGCCGTGATACGCTGTTGACGTTTTCGGTGATGCGCTTGGGCATGTAATAACCAATCCCGAACGCAATCACAAAACCAACGGCAACAATGATGAGCGCCAGACGCTGGTAACTCGCCACTTCCTGTGCGGTTTCCTGTTCAATCAGACGGGCGTGCTGGCGAACCGCTTCTCCGCCCCTGTCCAGCAAATCACGAATGGCAGCAAAACTCTCCTCACTCTGACTCAGGATATCCTGATGCTCCGGCGATAACGCCAAAACTTTCGAATCAAGCAAGGCTTCGCTGCGCTTAAACCAGGCAGCAAAAATCTCGTTAAACCGGGCATACGGCCTGACATAATCGGGCTCATTGGACATCAATGTCATGTAAGATTGCACCCGCCCCATTGCTTCTAACGCATTCTGCTCAAATTCTTCACGGTTTTGAGCCTGATCTCCGATATGGGTCAGCGCTTTCTGCTGAGCCAGTCTCGCCTGATAAAGATCGCGGTCAGCATTGAGCACTTCGGCAACGGCCTCCAGATAGCGCTTCATCAGCTCATAGTCAACGACAGCACCATCTGTTGCAACTGCGTGAGCCCTGAGCTCTTTTTCAGCCACATCGAGTAAATGGCGTAACGAGTAAAAGTCTTGATCGATGGACTCCATTTGAGCAATCAAAGTCTGATTGGTGGTATACATCTGGTTGAGGCTATGGCTGCTTGCCATCCAGGTCTGATACAAGCCTTCAAAATTGCTAAAAGGCGCAATCAGTTGCGGTTCATCTTTGAGTAATTGACGAAAGCGCTGAAAGCGGTCAAAAACTTGCTGAGCATTCTCATCAAACACTTTTTGCTGCTCGGCGCGATTACCATAATTGGATAACATTTCCGCCTGGGCCAGCCGCGCCTGATAAATATCCCGGTCAGCATTCAACACGGTGGCGATCGCTTCAAAATAAGACTTAGCCTGCTTATCCATCGCGCGTTCTTCTATTTTAGTGATGATCTGCATAAAGCCGACCGCCGCCAACACCAACACCGCCAAAATTAAGATGGGTATCATCATCTTCAACCGAATTGAGTGAACTCGCATGCCAACCCCTTCAAGGAAATAAAATTAGTATAAAAACTCGCCGTTATTTTCGAATTGAGTGTAGTTAGACATATGTGACTTATCAAATATATAGATAGCGTACAACACATGGTTAAATCGGATTGGGTCGCCGGCAATACCTAATGCCAACCAGCGCGTGATTCAGTATAATTTGCGGTTTTCTCCTGACCGGATATTTACCATGTCTCACCCTGCTCATTCCGTTATCGTGCTCGATTTTGAAACCACCGGCCTCTCACCGAATATGGGTGATCGCGCCATCGAAATTGGAGCAGTGAAACTGGTGGATGGTGAAATCAGCGCAACATTCCAGCGCCTGATGAACCCCGGTGTTCGGATCAGCGGCTTTATTGAAAGCTATACCGGTATCAGTAACGCCATGCTGAGCCAGGCAGAGAGTGCAGCAGAAGTGATGGCGGAATTCACCGACTTTATCGGTGACAGTCCACTGGTAGCCCATAACGCCAGTTTTGATAAGCGTTTTCTGGATGCAGAGCTGGAACGGATTGATACCCGCTATGGCGGTCAATTTGCCTGTTCAATGCTGATAGCCAGGCGCCTGATTCAAGACGCACCTACCCACAAACTGGGCGATTTAGTCCGCTTTAAGCAGATTGAAAATGACGGTACCTTTCACCGTGCGTTGGCGGATGCGCAAATGACAGCGCGTTTGTGGCTGCTGATGCTGGACGAACTGAATGTAGCCGGCGTGCATAATCCCAGCTTTGCTCTGATGCAAACTATTGCTACCACCAGCAAACCGTCTATCCCTGCCCTGCTCAGACGCAGCGCAGGCTTATCAGCCACCGATTGATTGGCAGTCAGAGCGTGCAGAGCGGTCATCGCAGCGACATGCACTGCGATGCCTGACTGGCATTTTATGGGGTTAAACAGGAATGATAAGACGGAACACGGGATGTTCATTACATCCCGCCGTTCTAGAATGAAAAACTCAGCAAGACAACGTTTTGCGCCCCCAAAGACGTTTAAACCAGTGCCAGGGTAACCAGATCAGAGCCGCCAGGACGATAAACAGCATGAGCAACCAGTGTGGTAACTGCAGCAACCATTTGGCCAGCAGCCGCAACAAATCACCTTTATAGGCGAGTTTTGCTGCCCGGCTGACATACTTGGTAAATCTGACCGCACCGAGATTATCCAGCACTCTCAACCCGCGCTGGCCGAATGTCGCCGCCAGCATTATCGTGCTTTTACCCAGTTGCGGCGCCCGATGGGCCATCTGCAGCGCCACATCGCCACCCAGGCGATACAGCATGGCGCTGTGCTCGCCGAAGGTCTGCACAAATCGAGCCATTCTGCTCAATTCGGCCTGATTACCGGTACGACTCAGCAGCCGCAGCCCACCACTTGTATTGGCCAGCACGCTGACATCCCCCAACAACTCAGAAACACCAGCCAGGCTTTTTGACTGCCGGGCCAGTTTAGCTTCACTGGTCAGGGTTTTAGCCAGCCAAGGCGGTAATTTGCCTACTTTTCTGGCCGCTTTGAGTGTGACCAGCGCACTTTTACTGGCGCTGCTGGCCAGCAACACCGGAGTCGCAGCGCCGGCGGTTTCTAACGTACCAACACCACTCATGATTTGAGCGGCACTGGCGAGCAGTCCGAGCGACGCCAGTGCAACCAGAGTGTCATCCACTTCTTCGCCCCGAACAAGATTCAATCCCTGTCGGGTCAAATCACGTACATCACCAATCACAAGAAAATCCGTCACTACCGCCGCGGTCAGACCAATGGTTTCATCACTGGTTCCGTCCACTAATCCCTGCTGCAATTTCGCCAGTTGATAGCGCCATTCACTGCGGGTATCTGCAATACTGGCCGCCAGAGACTGGGCTTGGGGATCGGAGCTGACATAATCATACTGCATAAAGAAGCCGAGATACTCAGCAGCCTCTGCATAATGCTGTGCGGCTACCAATTGACGAGTGTATGGCAGAGGGTCCATGCGGGCCATGGCGAGCACAGCAAGCTGCGCCTGCTGCCACATGACGGCGGCCGACACCAGTGCCAACAACAGTAACATCACTTTTCCTGCTCGTTTGATCATCCGCGTACCTCTCACCACACTAACGCCATGCTACCAATCAACCCGGCCAAACGACAATCACCTCGCGCCAGCACAGGCTGGTTTACAATGTAAATCATTCAACCAGCTCACAATTTTCCTACACTAACCTGAGAGCGCAATCAACGCGGGTTACACTTACAACAACACATCAGGCAAGGCGGATTCTATGGCAGACAAACTTTCCACTTCAGCGCTGGCGAAACAGAGAAATCTCGATGCCAAGCAGTTGTTCGCCGATTTGAAAAAAGCCGGCTACATCAACCGTTGTGAAGATCAGTGGATCTTAACCGACCTCGGCGCCAAATTCGGTGGCGAGTACGCCCGGCACCCTAAATTCGGACCTTTTATCGTCTGGCCGAACAATTTGCTCATCGATCTGAGCGCCACCAGCGGACAAACCATGAGCGCGACGCAGGTGGGTGACTATTTCAAACTCAATCCGAAGAAAATCAATCAGCTGTTCAGTGAGCTGGGCTGGATGACAAAAAACGATGCCGGCTGGATTGCCACACCATCCGGTTTACGAGTCGGAGCGCAGCAGAGAGAGGATAAAGGTTCTGAGCAAAAGTTTGTCGTCTGGCACGACTCTATCCGCCACAACCCGCATTTACGCCAGTCGGTGATTGAATTTCTCGGTCAGGACGCCAATGAACATGCGACGGATCAATCGTACGCCAGTTTTCGCCACAAGTTTGCAGCCAAACACCGCACACTGGACGGCCATTACGTGCGTTCGGTCGGAGAGCTGTTGATCGACAACTGGCTCTATCTGGCTGGTTTAGTGCACGCCTATCAGCGCCCGCTGCCGATTGAACAAAATGTGATGAGTGACTTTTATCTGCCGGCCGGGAAGGTGTACATCCAGTACTGGGGCTCCGACGGCGCTCCCACTGAGGAGACACACCGCCAGCAAACCCGCGCTTTATATACTGAACATCAATTCAACCTGATTGAAATTGATCCAGATGAAGTGCAGCAGTTAGACGATATTCTACCTGCACGGCTGCGTACTTTTGGTATTCACGCTTATTGAGCGATCCGCTCACTGAGAGTTAGCGGCGCTGACCATATCTGGCGCGCATTGCGACCTCTTTTGGCACCACCGTCTGACCAATCGGCGCCAGGGAAATCACCGCCAGTTTGAGATGTTGCAGCGCAAACGGAATACCGATGATGGTAATGAAACACGCCACGGCTGAAGCCAGGTGGCCCAGCGCCAGCCAGATCCCCGCCAGCAGAAACCAAATCACATTACCAATCACACCAAATTCGCTGGTACCGATATCGTATTCACCACTCAGTTCACGCCGTGAAATCGCCTCCTGACCGAACGGGAAGAAGGAAAAGGTCCCGATCACAAAACAGGCCCGTCCCCAAGGGATTCCGATAATGCTGATAAACGCCAGCAAGCCGAAAAACCACCACGCCAGGCCCATCACCACGCCGCCGCATAAAAACCAGATAATGTTACCAATTGCTCTCAGCACTGACTGTTTACCTCTCTGTCATCAAGATTGTTGTTCGTCTTTTCATTGTAGGCGAGTCATCGATTATCCGGGAGTATGATTAACACACGATGAACGCCAGAAGGTACACGTAGAGTAAACACTTACATCAGGCCTTTCATCAGCGCGGTCAAGCCACTCAGTAAACACAATACCAGCGCGCCGGATCGGATTTTTTCTTTCGGCAGCGTCTGAGTCGTTTTGCGCGCCAATACGTAACCGAGCCACGCTGACGGGATAAGCGGAATCGTGATCAGTAAGTGGTGCACGGTCAGAAAGCCGGTCGGGATCTGAACCAACAGTGAGATGATGGAACTGAAAACAAAAAAGGCCGATAAGTTGCCGCGCAACTGATTGGCTTCCTGATGCTGCAACAGCAAAGCCATCGGCGGACCACCAATCGCGCTGCTGGTACCAAAAAAGCCCGAGAAGAAACCGGCAACGCCCATCCTGGCCGGAGTCGGCTCAATTCGAAACGGCAGCAGGCTGACCGCTACCGCAAACAGTACCAGCAGTCCAAGCCATAAAGTCAGTACTTCTGTGGAGACCCACACCAGCAGCATTCCGCCGGCAATCGAGCCCGGAATACGACCGATCAGCGCCATTTTCAGACCGCCGATGGAAATATTGCTGCGATGTTTGAATGCACTCAACAGCGAAATAAACAGTGCCACCAGACAAATCGGCGCTGGCACATAGTCAGGCGACACCATGATCAGCAGCGGTGCAGCAACAATCGCCAGGCCAAATCCAATCGCCGTTTGCACAAACGAACCGACAAAGATAAGAAACATAGCAAGAAGTACCGTACTGCTGAAATAGTCCATGATGATGCCTTTTTATAATCAGAATAAACTGCTGTTAAGCCGCGAACGCTAGAAAGAAATGAAAAAAGTCATGCTGTTGCATGACTTTTGAACGTTAACAGGTTAATGGATTTTCGCAATAAAAACGTGTCGCATTGAGATTTATTCAGTGCCGTTCATAGCCTGAGACACCCGTTTTCCTGTTAAAGCGCCCACCTGTGGGAGAGGAGTAAAGTTTCATACTAAACAGCCAAGTAACCCTGTTCGTACCGTTCTAAATGATACGTAACCCCAAAAAAGGATTCATACTAATTTCTACAACCAAGTCTGAATCGGGCTACCGCTGAATATTAAAGCATCATACTGGTTGTCTTCATCATCCGTTGAAAAACGTTTCTGGACATTTCCGTGTTACGATATCTGGTGAATGTCGGACTCTCAGATAAATTTTGCTTGGGTAAAAAGAAAGATCTGACCCCGAGTATTGTTAGCCTTTATGTCATAGATATCATTAGCAATAATATTAAGGTCAAACGTTACTGCTTGACCTTAGTAAAATTATATCAACTTTTGACCATTTGAAGACCATCTATATCTAACATACTGATCAAACTCAGGTTCATCTGCATGTTCTAAAACTATAATCTGTGGCTTAAACCCAATTTTTGGATCTCTTTCAAGTTCATTTAAGAATCGTTCAAAAACCTTGAATATATTTATTACTTGTTTAATATTCTCATCAACTTCTTCTTCACCCAATAACTCTTGCTTATTATTAGAAGAAAACCTTCTTGTTACTTTTGGAAAATATACCTGACTAGGTTGGTCTAGAAATAATATTACTGGTATTACAGAATTTGAGCTTGAGGTTAATTTTAAAATTGACAAGAAAACCGCTAGATGACAAGCTAACCAGTTCGCACCACTACCCATTTCTGATAGTAGTATTTCTTGATTTTTAAAGTAATAAGCGAACGTGAAATCTTCTGTTTTGAATTTCATTTCACCATTTCGTAAATCATCTTCAAAATCTAAGTCTTTTTTAAGCTCATTCATTGTCTCATTGATAAGTGCATTAGCCTCGGAAAATTTATGTTCAAGACCATAGCCTCGAATCAGTCTGATACAATTTTCTAATTCCTCTTTCATAGCTGGAAGATCGTGGTTAGATTTTTCTAACTTTTGCCCTTCAATAAAGAATTCTAAGGTGTTCTCTATCCTCCCACGAATATTATTTAGTGAGTCCCTTATATCTAGATTATTTTTAACTTTGAATAATTTTCTTAATTGTCTTATTTCATTATCTATATTAGCTACGACCTGTTTTTGCTTGTCTCGCTTTAAAAGTAATGAGTTAAGAGATTTAGAACTGTCCTGTTTGTAACTACCAATTCGGGACAGTTCATCAAGAAGTAGCGCTCTAGAGCGCTTAACCTCTTCCACTTTAGAAACAACACTAGTTACTGGTGCGCTACATAACGGGCAACTAACACTGTTTTTAGGTACTGACTCATCTTGCGATACTTCAGCAAGGCGTGCCATCGAGTTGGAGTAATCTATTGACTCCTCCTCATTCGCCTTAATAAGACTTATCAATTGATTACATTCATATAAAGACGTTAGCTCTTTATCTTTTGCTTTCTCTAAGGCATTTAGCTGCTTATTGAAATCAACATTTTGCTCTGCATTCAATGGTACAGAAGGCAGGTTTTTCGCTAAATTTTTCAGCTTTCCTAGTGATGCATCTTCATCCAAAAATTTAAGATTTAAAACTCTATAATACTGCCTAATTGGTATAAGTAATTTTTCTCTTTTTTCTTGAATACCTAGCAGAGCTTTCTTTTCTTCTATCTCTATCTTTTTTATTTGCTTTTCTAAATCTTCAGATCTTTTCTTCAATCTGTAGTATCTGCTATCAACCCAACCCATAAATATAGGAAATTGATCAATTACTGTTCTACTTTTAATGAAGTTATCAAACCTATAAAACAAACTATGCTTGTTAGCTATTAAGTTTTGATGCTGAAAGAATAGTGAAGTAGCATTCCGAATCGAGACTTTCCCTTTCTTAAGTTTATAATCGTCATCATCATTCAATGATGTATCTTCAACCGATAATCCTAAGTGCTCTTCGAAATCCTTTTGAACTTCGAATTTAGTTCTAGTTTTCTTGGACTTAAAATAGTTAGAGTTAATTTTATTATCAACATTGAAATCAGCCGAATATTCAACAGAAAAATAACACTTTGTTGGCTGATTATTTGAGCGTCCAATGATTATCTTTTTATTATTGTGTTCAAATACGCAACAGAATATATCTGTGAAATCAGTAACTTTTCCCACAGGGATTGTAGAGCGATTCGAAAACAAACAAAAATCTACAATCTCTATTAAAGCACTTTTACCTGTTTTAGAGTCACCTGTTATTATGTTTAACCCTCGGTCAAAGCCAAGACGTTTCAAATCACCATCATGACCAATGAGAATTATATTTTTTAAAAAAGCTTTCATATATTTGTGACCTTGGATTTCAGAAGAACATTAACATATCCTTCTTTCGAAAAAATAATACCTAAGTTATAAGATGCCTTTATAAATTCTTTTTTATAGTCATTTGTTATTGATATTTCTTCTAAATCATTTCCATTCAAAATAAAAGAATTGATTATAATTTCACAAATTGAACTGAGGTAGATTATTCCACAATTTGTTACAGACTTTGAGTATTGAACTTTATCATTTATCAAAAACAAACGTTCTTTAATTTCATCATCCTTTAGAAATGCAGTTTGAAAAGTACTACTAACATTAGACCTATTTAGTTTCGCCCTTAAAACATCATCCATAACAAAAGGAACAACAAGATAAATCAACTCAAACTTCGCGCCTCGCTCATCAACTCGTCTAGCTCCTTGAATAAATGAATATAGTATTTCAGCAACAAAAGAGGGAGAATACTTCAAATCTCTAATAACCTGAGGATTCATTAGTCAATATCCTCTTTATTATATTTCCAAGTATAAGCGGTGTTATTAATAGCCTCGTGTACTTTACCTCTCATGAAGTAAGGTTTCGTACCACTTACCTCAGGCACTTCTAACACCGAACTATTATGAAATTCAAAATATGCTTTACAAGCTGCCTTGTTAGATTTGGATGAACCTAAATCTTCATAATCTATTTCGTAAGAATATTGTCTTTTATATCCTGTAGCTTTCTCTACTGCATCTACTAAATAGTTATCAATAATTTCGGGCATAATGTCTGGTTTAAGATCTACAAGGCTCTCTTCACTGTTTTTAGCTTTGAAGTAATCATTGAGAGCAACACCTCTATCTCTGCCTTTCAAACCAATATCTCTATACTCTAATAAAAACAAGTAACCGTCAGCATTCTGCTGCTCCGTATCATACTCCGTGCGGTCTACAGGAAAAGGAATGCTATCTCCACTCCACCTGTTAACCTGAAACTGGAAAGCATCATCAAAATCATTGATATTAACCTTCCAATGTCGGTGGTCTACAATTGCACTTTTATTAACGTATGAGTATATCCAATGGAAAATGCTTTCTCTGTATGGCTCTAACACGCACTTCAATTTGCGAGCTTCCAATAAGCTCTTCCATTTATCTTCTACATGTTCCCGAGATTGATCAATTGTAAATCTAGACAATATGCTCAATAGCTCGGCATCCGATGCATCTTCAAAAATTTTGTCATAGAGAGGCTTAACTGAAGATGATGGTACGTGAGACTTTATGATATTGAGTTTTTCATGAGCACTTCGTGTGTTCCAACCATGAAATATTGAACTCTCGGAAATGAAAGATGTCGTGTGTAACACAATTTGCTCAAACATAGAGGAGTCTTCAACCACCAAGTTCTTCAAAGTGTTCCAGAAATCTTTTGAGTTACTAGCTAAGTTATGCTCTTCTACGTGGTGTTTTACCTCTGTGAACGTCTTACCATCATAGACATCCCCAAAGCACTCTATCCAGATAGTCTCATTGGGTTTTGCATCAAAGCACTTCTCAATGGCGATTAAGACTTGGTAAACATAGCCTAAATACTTTGGTGTAGCGTTGTTGGCAAAACCTTCTGTCATCCTGTCGATTACTCCTAGATTCACTCTCATTAACTTCGCGCACTGGGAAAAACTCGCGATCTCGTTATGTTCTCGAAACCAATTTCACCACCATGCTAGATCGAAGCAAATAAAATCACCATAGTTACCATACGGTTAGAAGGGATTAATTTTGTACAAATACTCCATGAATGCAAGTAAAACCTGTTGAATATTGAGCGGTGTAGTTACGAGACTTAGTAAAAAGGTTACGCTCGTACAATTTTTACACCATTGAAGGGCAAGCTATTAAAACTCACGGGGTCAGGTCTTGCCTTTTGTCTCTTATTACTTTTTGTATATCAAAGTTGACTGAGTATCATTTTGTGATTTGGAGGCGCAACTCATTTGGGGCAGAAATGTTTCAGCCCGAACAGGATGAAACGAAGATGGACAGAACTGTTTTAGGACGTAACATAAAGTCGCCTACATCAGATTAGAAAAAATTTCAATCGAAGTCGTCTCGATTTAGGCTTTCACGCGCCCTTTTAATGAGTTTTTCTACGTGTTCTTCCGAAGACTTGCGCTGAGACAAATAGGCTTTGTGCTCTTCGGAATCCTCGATGTCCAAAAAAGGTAGCTCCTGGTTAGACAAGTGATAATTTACGTGCCAATATGCTGTAGCCGCATTTATATATTGTGCTTTTAATAAATCTCCCCACCTTTCTATTGCTTCATCTGACAAATTTGCAACCGTGTTAGAATGCAATTCTTCGATTCGATTTATTCCTAAATTTACAGATTCAACGCAAGAATCTATTAATGACAAAGATTTCCTTTGAGCTGAACCTAACTTAATAGCGATGTCAGAATAGTGCTTTTTAAATATAGGATTAGATAGCTTTAGTGGAACGCCTGAATCTATACCATTCAATGCGTAGATTTGAATACTTCTTTCATATGATCTACAAATCAAGAGCAATCGATACTTAATATCTTCCAGTTCTTCAAGAATCGCCACCTCCAAGGATGAAACTTTTCGCCTTTGAATATAAAAATCGAAAAGCTTACCTATTGCTACCCCTAAAATGATATATGCAATTTTTTCGTACATAGCACTGACCTGACCCCAACTTTTTAGTCCACGGACAAGTTGTTTTTTTTATCAACTAAACACATAATGAGGCATTAGATAAATTGAATCAAACTGAAATTACTAGAAGTATTATGAGTGATGATCCTGAGAAGGTTTAGGGCATTTCTGACTTACGAAGTGTCAACTGTGAAGGTTCTGGACAAAACCGTCACAGGTTTGCAGTCAGACTTAAGCGCTTTGTATGGGTTTTTAATCTAAGCGCATATTAAAAAACCTCACCTTCAAAATAGATATGTATGGTAGGTGCTCCTCATCGTGATAGGTGTAATCACCACTACTTTGTAGCGTCGAATTGAAGTTCGAACAAAATAACTGGACTCCTGAACGATAAACTCGCTTCTGATTTCTATACCCATTCATGACAACATTCTTATAACCATTTTCAAGATCTGTTACCAACTTTGACCACTCGCAGATTTTCGGATCAACCACGTCTTTTCCTAAACTACCATTTCCAGCCATATCTATCGCAGCTTGAACTAGATCGCAGCCTGTAACCATCTCTGACGTTGTTTTATGTTTTGGCCAAGTAACGTGAAAGGGAAATAACTTATTTGTATTTTTTATCCAGAGTTGGTTCTTGGGCATTAACAGAAACTTAGAGCAATCTGGTAGCCCTTCGATATTGGTTCCACCTAACGTATATGAACCAATTACCCTTGAGGAGTTTTGTACACCTGCCCTGATAGTTAAAGGTTGATGTCTATCTAACTTTTCTAGAAGCTTTCTTTCTTTCGCTGTAGACGCACCACTGTCAATTTTTTTAAATTTCGAAGTATTCTTAGCCTGTAGTAGTAACGCTTTTTTTGAGAATACTACTCCCTTGGCGTTACATTCCTCGACAATATACAGTAAGTCTGCCAGCTCACATTTTACTTTCTGAGTATTAGCTATTCCATGAGCCTGCGGCGTGCCATCAATCCAAATGGAGCTTACCTCTACTCCTCCTGCAACTTGATGTTGCTTTGCTATTTTTTTAGCCAAATATGCTAATAATCTTTTCCCATGTAAATGCTGCAAAGCCCAACGTTCTAGGGAACGCCCTGTTTTATTCTTATATATTTTACTCCAGTAACGCCAATGAGCTTGGTGCATAAATCCTCCTTAAACCTAACGCCCCGTAACGCAATACTGAAGCCGCCGCATGCCGCCTTAATCACTTAAACCACTACACTAATGACTTACCAATACGCAGGCTTCACTGGCAATATCGAGCGATTCAATACAAAATTTGATCATTTTAACTCTAAAGTTTCTTTTGTGGCTTCATCTCGAAGACCTAAGGCATAAGTTTTTGTCAGCTTTTTGTCTTCGTAAGTTATACCGCCAATTAAACAAGCTTTTGCAACTCTAGTGTATTCTTTTCTAATGTTTTCGTAGTTATGGATTGTCCAATGAATAATCACTTTTCTTAACGAGTAATACTCCTTCCTATAGTTGTCTTTAGTAGGTATTTTTACACCGAATATATTTAAGCAGAATCCCAGAATCCTAGCTGATTTGAAATTGGGTAACTTTTCCATTCTCCTGATTTCATCGTATATCAATCGGTAGTATTTCTTTAAAATGTAATAGCTAGCCTTACTATCTCTGTGACCGATAAAATCGCTCCAACAAGAGTTATGCTGAATTGACCAACATGTGTCCTCATCAACACTAACACATGCAGCAGCAAATGTTAGCTCAAACATCAATTCGGATACCAAGTCATATAAATCAATTGATTGGAATCTTTCCTCTTTCCTTTTCCGTAGCTTGTGAGGTGTAAAAACTGCAACAGACGGATGGTTTTCTATTAGGTTTATCACAGACGTGACAAACTTTACTGCCACTCTGAAGTTTTTATAGCAATCAAGATCATAGTAATTATTGGGGTTACTGTTGATTTCATATAGATATGTGCTGTTGTCTTTTATTTTACTGAAGGCGTTATTTATTGCGTATGAATGTCTCCACCACCATCCTTCGTTTAGATAAGACTCAATTGCTGTTAGAGCTGAGTCACAATACACTTTAAATTGTTCATGTTTTAGGTAGAAAAGTGGTAAATCAGCATCTAGAGGGGAAGCAAACTGTCGATTTAAGGCTTCGAGCTTTTCTATGTCTCCAAGCATGGAAATACTTAAAGGCTTTATGTACCCAATAAGCCCAGAGCTGAAACCATCTCCTTCATGGTGCAAGAGCGAGTTTGAGTTAAGTATTGCAGCCGTTGCGGTGTTCTTAGTAAATTGACGAAATGGCAGTGTCTGGATATTTTCTGCTGTCATGCTTTCGTATAATTCGATTATGAGGTTTGGATGATATTCTGCAACAACCTCACAAAATCTTTTGTTTCCTATAAGTAGTATGATGTCATGAGCATAATCCTTGCATTCGCCCTTAGAACCAGATGCGCAAGTTACTATACGGCTAATCGAAGGTGTAATTTCTGAGGCAACCTCTTTAAGAACATCTGCATTCCCCTCTAAGATTCTCGCATACAGTTGATGCATGAACTGTTTGTAGTTGTTCTTCCCAAATTTAGGAGGAGATATAAAACCAAAGTAAGCCCACAAACTAATGATCATGAGGAAAAGTACAGCAAAGATTGCTTGCCACATACTTTGGCTTAGATTGAAATCAGGAGTAAGCCAACCTAAATTGACCCATAACTCTGATATAAGAACTCCGATACCAATAAGAGGTATGATGTAAAAAGAGGTTTTGTAGAGTGATATTGGTGCAACTGCTATACGAAATTTATAGCGTTCCCCCCGTAATTGTGTAGACCACAAATAGTAGTGCTAGAGCGGAAATAAACGATGAGAAGCCGAATATAGAGTCAGAAGAACTCCCTGCGGGAACAAAGCATATCCCTAATAGCTCTCTAGTACACATTCACGTCACCTGATAGATTTGAATTGTACACATATTACTCGCCAATTGACTGAAAGTTAAGCTTTATGAGAGAGTTACGGTATTGACCAATTCCTTGAAGGCAACTCCAATGAGGTTTTTATTGGTTCCGAGATCGAACTGCCCGTCTTCGGATAACTTCAAATATGGCAAATTCAATATACTGATTTGAATAAGCGTTTGCTCTAACACAAAACGGGGCAGAAACAATTCAGTACATAAGGTAATCTGTATACAATTGGGTACATTGAGTCAATAATGACGACATTGATGTCTAAATGGTTAGCTTAATGTCTACATTCAATTCAGATGAATCTCTTCGTGGTATTACAAACTTTGTTGTCGCTGCCAATTCTTCTAGCTTTACTGAAGCCAGTGAAAAACTGGGGATCACAAAATCCGCCGTTGGGAAAAGTATAGCCCGATTGGAGGAACGGTTGGGCACTAAGCTTTTCCATCGTTCAACAAGGAAACTCAGCCTGACTGGTGACGGTGAAGCTTACCTTACCAGTTGCACAACAGCGTTAGAGATTCTTGATTCAGCGGAAAACTCCCTAAGCCGACGCCAAGATAATCCTTCGGGGGTCATCCGTATTGATATGCCCGCTTTTTTTGGCCGTCACCTGATGATGCCCATTCTGACAAACTTCTCTCAACGATACCCAGAGATCCGATTTGAGATGTCGTTCAATGACCGTTTGGTTGATCCTGTCGAAGAAGGTTTAGATCTGGTTTTGAGATTCAGTGAACTAAAAAGCACTAATGAACTGAAGTCTCGCTGTCTAAGTGACCAACACCTCTATTTATGTGCTACTCCCGAGTACCTTGAGCAATATGGAAAGCCAACACACATCGATGATCTGGCAAACCATCACTGTATTATGGGCTATAGAAGTCGCGCACCATTGGCATGGAAACTTAAAAATGAAGAGGGAAAAACTATCCAATATATCTCGGATAGACCTCACCGAATCGGTGATGGCGATGCCTTGTTAAAAGCATGTTTGGGGAGTATGGGGATCGTGCAACTTCCCGAAAGCATGGTAAAAGAACACATAGATTCAGGCTGTCTTGTTTCTGTCCTCACCGAGAACTCACCTGACCCAGTTGCTCTACACATTCTTTGGCCGTGCACTAAGCACTTGGTGCCTAAGGTTCGTTTGCTCGTTGATGAGTTAGTCCAAAAAGCCATAGAGGGCTATTTTGGTTAGAGGGTAGAATTTAATTCTACATTAAGTGTACATGGCGTGTGTTTATTGACTCATATTTTACGATTAAACTCATTTCTACAAATGATTAATCAAATTATATTGAGGAGAAAATTATGCCACTAGCACTCTGGGCTTTGGCTATCGGTGCCTTTGGTATTGGTACAACCGAGTTTGTCATCGCAGGTTTGTTGCCTGCGATAGCCGATGAATTCCAAATAACCATTCCCATTGCAGGTTACTTAGCCACATCTTATGCATTGGGTGTCTTTTTTGGCGCACCTGCACTTATCATCTTTGGCTCAAAAATACCGCGCAAAACCATGCTCATTTTCGTCATGGTATTGTTCATCATTGGCAACTTGATCACAGCATTCGCACCAAGCCTCAGTGTTGCAATACTTGGCCGTATTGTCACCTCACTCGCACATGGCGTGTTCTTTGGCATAGGCTCTATTATTGCTGCTGATATGGTTGCGCCATCAAAGCGGATTCAAGCCATTGCGTTTATGTTTATGGGATTAACAGTCGCTAACCTGGTGGGCGTTCCGGTCGGAACTTGGATTGGTGAGCACATAACATGGCGTCTGACCTTTGGTCTTGTCGCTATCGTTGGCGTCATGACCGTGCTGAGCGTTTGGCGTCTTATTCCTCATCAACCTGCTGCTCAAGACCAACAGTTCTCTAAAGAGATTAAAGCGTTTGGTAACATCAATGTGCTGTTAGCTATGGGTATCACGGTTTTAGGTCCCGGCGCATTTTTCACATCCATCACTTACATTGCTCCAATGATGACTGAAATCGCAGGCTTTAGCAGTTCTGACGTGACTTGGCTTATGTTGGTGTTTGGATTGGGCCTGTTTGTAGGCAACCATCTTGGCGGTAAGTATGCAGACAAAGCGTTAATGCCGATGCTTTACATTACGTTAAGCGCTCAGGCCATTGTTCTGTTTGTCTTCAACTACGCCATCAATAGCCAAATCATGTCAGTCATTTGTATTTTCTTAATGGCCGCATTTGGCTTCTCAACAGTCTCTCCGATTCAAAAGCTTGTGATGGATAAAGCCAAAGCAGCAGGTGCATCAACATTAGCTTCAGCCGTTAATATTGGTGTCTTCAATTTAGGCAACGCCGTTGGCGCTTGGTTTGGAGGATTCGTTATTGCGTCAGGATTTGGGCTTCAATCCCCTAACTGGGCAGGAGGTCTGCTTTCAGCCGGTGCATTAGTACTCGCTATTCTCTCGGGATTAACGGACAAAGCAGAGCAAGGGCAACCTGTATCGACTACAAACTGATTTGATTTAAGGGAGCTTCGGTTCCCTTTTCTTTTTTTATTAAGAACCAATTAAACGATTACAAAAAGTAAGTCAAATGATGCTTAGGTGAAGCGAGTGCTCAATCATAAGTGACACGGAATGGAGCAATTTCGATTTAGGAATGGTAGCGTATCGACCGAGAACGCTGCCATTTTAGTATGAGACTTTATTACTCTCTCACACCACCAGTGGAATTATCGCCCCCTGCTCTATCTTCCGTTTATGGCAAACGTGATGGCAGCCCTATCTGACACACGACGCCAGATTTTAAGGCGCGGACAAAAAGTAAGCACTTACTGCTTTGATTGCAACTCAAGTTGAGCAGATACGAAAAAGCCAGCCTTGCGGCTGGCTGCGTCTCACTCAATTGGCAAATCGGGTTACCAAACAGGCGGACGAATCTGTGGTGACGAACTCTTTGCGTTCGACGTAGCTTACGATCGACGTGACTTGCTAACCAATTCTTAAGCAACACCAATCCTAGTAAGCAAAACCAATCCGCTGACGAGGATGGTCGCCACTGTCGAGTTCATCCACCAGCGCCGCCGCGTAATCTGCAACAGAAATGCGGCTATTGCCTTCTGCGTCCGTCATAAACTGATCGACAGTCACGCGGTAAGCGCCTTGTTTATCGCCAGGGAAGATCTCTGCAGCCGGACAGATGAACGTCCATTGCACGGCACTGTCGCTGTTTTTGAATACTTGCAAAGCGTCACCCTGAGCCAGAGATTCAGACTTATACTCAGCCGGGAAGTCAGGTACGGTGAACAGCTGAATACCCGGAGCCACTTCCAGTGAACCGGCGCCGCCGACCCAAAGCAAACGCTCAATACCGGCTGCAGGCAGTTGCTCAAGCATGTTCTTGGCTGTGTTGGCAACGATTTCGTGGTTACCCGCCGCTCGGCCGCCGATAGAAGCAATCACCGCATCCACGCCTACCAGTACCGAAGCCAGTTTCGCATCACCGCTCAAATCAAATTGGCGCACTTCGACACCTTCAGCGGTCACTTTAGACGGGTCACGGGCAATGGCGACCACGTCATGACCATGTGCTTTCACTTCTTCAACGATGTGGCTGCCAATCCAACCTGTTGCACCGAATACTGCTACTTTCATCTTGATACTCCTCAATGGAATCGAATTAGATTTAATCAACGCAAACCAGTATAGTAGCTCGAGATCTGGTGATAAATGCGCATAAATGATGTAGATTGTATCTATCTAAGTTACTAATCAGGCATCACTATGGATCGACTGACCGCGATGCGCAGTTTCGTGGAAGTGGCCAATACCAACAGTTTCACCAAAGCCGCCGATAATCTGAATCTGAGCCGTTTACAGGTCTCACGCCATGTACAGGAAGTGGAAGACTGGCTGCAACAACGCCTTTTACATCGCACCACACGTAAGGTCAGCCTGACCGCTGCTGGTGAAGGAGCGTTGAGACATTGTGAACAGATCCTCGACCAGACAGCAGAACTGGAGATTAGCGCGCTGGAACAGGCGCAGTCACTGAACGGCAGCATCCGCATCTCAGCGCCGATAGGTCTCGCCCAGCACCTGCTGCTCGATACCGTGCAGGCATTTACCGAACTGCACCCTCAGGTAAGGATTGATATTCTGGCCTCAGATCGCCTGTCACAACTGGTCGATGACCGGATCGATGTTGCGCTGCGCTTTACCCAGCAACCGGATGCCAGCCTGATTGCCCGCCGCTTAATCATCGTTGATACCGTGGTCTGTGCCAGTCCGCAATATCTCGCAAGTCATAATCCAATTGTTGAGCCGAGCGATCTGGCGCGGCATAACTGCTTCGTCCATCTCACCGGGCATGAATGGGATTTTGTCAGGGATAACCAACATTTTTCCGTCAAAGTGAGCGGAACGATCAGTGCCAACGATATGGCGATTTTGCGCCGCGCCGCACTCAGCCACAACGGCATTGTCTGGTTACCCTGTGATTTGGCTAACCCCTATCTGGAAAGCGGCGAACTGATGCGGGTGCTGCCTGAGTTTCATTCCCCGAGCAGTGGCTTATGGGCAGTGTATCTGTCACGCAGTTATCAGACTCCGCTGGTGCGTCAGTTTATCGATTTTCTCGCCCAGAGCTGGCAGCACGATATAAAAGTCGCCGGATAACACACAGTCAGAGATGAAAAAAGGAAGCGCTCGCTTCCTTTCTACACAATTCCTGCGCTGTCGTATGTCATTCAGCCTCAGCGAAAACGCTGCAATGAAAACAGCGAGATATCGTGCTCGGTTGCCCCTTTGGCAGCCAAGTCACTCAAAATCTCACCAATCACGCTGGCAAACTTGAAACCGTGACCAGAGAAACCAGCCGCAATAATCACATTGTCATGTTGCGGGTGGGTATCAATAATGAAGTGTTCATCGGCCGTCATGCTGTACATACAAGTTTTGCCATACATCAGACCCTGCGTTTGCGGCATTACAGTCGCTAAAAATCGTTCCAAATCCACACTGTCAGTCAACGTATCATACTCGGCAATCTCCTGATCCGGATCCTGACGTTCACCACCGTCATGACGCCCCATCTTCAGCCCCGCGCCGTCAATGCTCGGAAAGCCGTAGTAGATCCCTTGTGGGGAATCGAACGAGAAAGCAGGAAATACAGTTTGTCCGTAAATCTCTTCATCGGCTTCAAACCAGGCAAACGTTTTGCGGTTGGGTTGCATCGGCAGGGCAAAATCAAGCTTGGACATCAGTTTGGTCGCCCAGGCCCCGGCTGAAATAATCACTTTATCGGCGCGAATGATTTTATCTTCGCTGTATAAGGTTACGCCTTGGTCATCGGCTTTAATATCCTGCAGCGGATGATAAGTCAGCAGCTCTGCACCGTGCGCCAGAGCGAGATCGCGATAGGCGGCGATGCAATCTTCGCAGCGCAACACACCCGATGTCGATTCAAAACAGCCGATGTAGTTTTCTGGTAACGTAATGCCCGGAAAACGCGCATGCACTTGTTCGGCATTGAGAATTTCCAGCGGCAGTTGGTATTTTTCAGCGCTGGCAATCAGAGTCTGAATGAAGCGCGAGCTCTCTTCGCCCATATTGAGCACACCGGTCTGCAGGAACAGCGATTGGCCACTGTGCAGTTCCAGTTCTTCCCATAACGCCTTTGCCCGCAATGCCAGCGGAACATATTCTTTGCCTTCGCCGTAAGCGTAACGAATGATGCGGGTTTCACCATGGTGACTGGCATGATGGTGAGGCGGATCAAACGCATCCATCAGCAGTACTTTTTTACCTTGTCTGGCCAGGAAATAACCTGCTGCCATTCCCATCGAACCGGCCCCGACTACCACGACATCGTATTTCAAATCCCTCTCCTTTGACGCTGAGACAATAAAGCGACAACCAGTATGCCGCCAGTCCTTATACTTTATCGTGCAGAGAGGAAGATGAATAATGAAAATTATACTGCATGCGTTATATATCAGCGAAAAACCGCAAGTTGTGCATAACTTAAACGATTTACCGCAACACTGTTTATCCGCTCACTGGCCTCAAGTGGCTTGTCATCGGTTGCTTCTCACGCAGAACGGATCTGAGGCACGTCGTCCCCCGTAGTCATCAGAACCTGAATGCCTTTCTCTTCGAGATCTTGACGAACACTGTCCGGGAATGCGCTATCGGTAATAATGGCATCGAAAGTTTGAATATCGAGTGCATGGAACGTGGCTACTTTGCCATATTTAGAAGAGTCAGACACCAGAATCACTTTTTGCCCCGCAGCCGCCACGGATTTTTTCACAATCACTTTCGGCTCACTCGGAGTGGAAATACCGCGCAGGTTCCAGGAAGAAGTCGAGACAAACGACACATCCACATTCATACCGGCCAGAAAATCCGCCACTTTGCTTCCCACACAGGATTGGTTCTCGCGGTCGATTCGTCCGCCAGTGTGATACAGATCGCTGTCGCTGTTATGCATTAAATAAGCTGCAATCACAAAATCGTTGGTGATGAACAGCAGATCATCCCGCGCCGCTAAATGATGTGCGATCTCCAGCGTCGTGGTACCGGCATCTAAATAGACGGTCGCATTGCGTGGCACCAGCCGACTGGCTATCTGGCCAATCTGGGCTTTTTCATCGGCGTGCTGGGTCGCCTTAGCATCATGGGAAGGTTCGTGATGTAACACACTACTCAGTTGCACTCCTCCCGACACAGACAGCACCTTGCCCTGCTTTTCCAGCTTGGCGATATCACGCCGAATCGTCATGTGTGATACAGCCAACTGCTCAACCAGCTCATTGATGCTGATGACTTCTTGCTGTGAAAGGAGGGACAAAATGGTTTTGTGGCGTTCTGCTGGAATCATAGTGGCTTACGTGACAAGTAATGATAACCCCATCTTATCAGCCAAGCTGACATCTGTGAAGTTGTGTTAACTATTGTGAAACAGTCCCTCAAAACATGCTCTACTCTGCTCATATCACTGTGATTCAGGGGCTATTTTTCACATTATTGTTACTGGATGGTAATTTTTGTGAGTAACACCACAGGAAAACGCGCACAAATTCACATATAATCACACCAAAGAACACAAATTAACATCTTTAACACGATTAGAGCGAGATATTCACATGGATAATCAAACAGTTAAATCAGTTGCTGTTATCGGCTTAGGCTCGATGGGAATGGGTGCAGCGAAATCCTGTGTGCGCGCCGGACTCGATGTATACGGTATCGACCTCAACCCGACCGCACTGGAAACGTTAGGTAACTACGGCGCTAAAGCGGTCGCCAATGATGCCAAGCCGTTCGCTCAGGCATTAGATGCGGTACTGCTGCTGGTCATCAACGCCAAACAGGTCAAAGCGGTGCTGTTTGATTCCGGCCTGGCGGCCAGCCTGAAACCGAAAACTGCGGTGATGGTATCAGCGACCATCTCAGCCCAGGATGCAAAAGAGATTGAAGCCGGCCTGAATGCCTATGATCTGTTGATGCTGGATGCGCCGGTATCCGGCGGTGCGGTCAAGGCCGAAGCCGGTGACATGACCATCATGGCGTCAGGCTCAGAGCAGGCGTTTGCCAAACTGGCACCGGTACTGGAAGCCACCGCGGGCAAAGTTTACAACATCGGCACTGAAATAGGCCTGGGTGCCACCGTGAAGATCATTCATCAACTGCTGGCGGGCGTGCACATTGCCGCCGGTGCTGAAGCGATGGCACTGGCCGCACGTGCCAATATTCCACTCGATCTGATGTACGACGTGGTAACCAATGCCGCCGGTAACTCCTGGATGTTTGAGAACCGCATGAAACACGTCGTCGACGGCGACTACTCACCAAAATCCATGGTCGATATTTTCGTCAAAGATCTCAACCTGGTTGCCGACACGGCGCAAGATCTGCGCTTTCCTCTACCGCTGGCCAGTACCGCACTCAACATGTTTACTTCGGCCAGCAACGCAGGTTACGGCCAGCAAGATGACAGTGCCGTGATCAAAATCTTTGATGGTATCAACCTACCTGGCACGGAGAAATAATGATGTTACTCGGAGTCATCGCAGACGATTTTACCGGCGCTACTGATATCGCAGGCTTTCTGGTTGAAAACGGTATGCGCACCGTACAGCTGAATGGCGTGCCGGACGCACAAACTCAAGTGGATGCTGACGCAGTCGTGATCAGCCTTAAATCACGCTCATGCCCGGCCGAACAGGCGGTCAGCCAGTCACTGGCGGCATTGCACTGGCTCAAAGATCAGGGCTGCCAGCAGTTCTATTTCAAGTATTGTTCGACGTTCGACAGCACCGAGCAAGGCAACATTGGTCCTGTGACCGATGCCCTGCTCGACGCCCTCAATGAATCTTTCACCATTGTGTGCCCTGCTCTGCCGGTCAATGGCCGCACGGTATTTAATGGTCATCTGTTTGTCTTGGGCGAACCACTCAATGAATCCGGCATGCGTCATCATCCGGTGACCCCAATGACTGATTCCAGTGTGATTCGCCTGATGAATCGCCAGTCCAAAGGTGAAACCGGTCTGGTCAACTATCAAGTGATCGAGCAAGGCGCGCAGGAGGTAGTCGAACAGTTCGCAACGCTGCAGCAAAGCGGTAAGCGCTACGCGGTGGTGGATGCTTTCAACAGTGCACACCTGACCACTCTGGGTCAGGCAGCCAAATCACTCAAACTGATTACCGGAGGCTCTGGCCTCGCGGCAGGCATTGCTCACAACTGGGCGCAGCATCTGGCCGATCAGAGCGATGCCAAAGCGGCAGGCCTGCCACAGGCCGCATCCAGTGTCGTGCTGTCCGGCTCCTGCTCACTGATGACCAACAAGCAGGTCAAGCATTACCAAGCATTAGCCCCATCACTCGCGGTTGACGTCGAGGCTTGTCTGAACGATGACAATTACGTTCAGCACGTGTTTGAGTGGGTTACCGCCAACCTGAACAACGCTCGCGCTCCTATGGTGTACGCCACTGCAGACGCAGACAAACTGCAACAAATTCAGTCTCGTTATGGTTCAGCCGTATCCAGCCAAGCGGTTGAGCTGTTCTTCAGCCGTCTGGCTCATCAGCTGCAGGAATTCGGCGTACGCAATTTTATTGTCGCGGGCGGAGAAACCTCCGGCACCGTCACCCAAAGCCTGGGTGTCAAAGGTTTCCATATCGGGCCGCAAATCGCCCCGGGCGTGCCTTGGGTGAAATCTATCGATGGCTCACTGTCTCTGGCACTGAAGTCAGGCAATTTTGGCGATGAGCCGTTCTTTACCACTGCGCAGGATTTTTATTCATGACCGAACAACAACTGAGAGAACAAATGGTGCGTCTTGCGCGTTCTATGTTTGAACGCGGCTACGCAACCGGCGGGGCGGGAAACCTGTCTCTGAAACTACCGGATGGCAATTTTCTTGCGACACCAACCGGCTCATCGTTTGGCCGTCTGGTGGCTGAAGAGCTGTCGGTGGTCGATATTGAAGGCAATCTGATATCCGGCAGACGCGCATCGAAAGAGGTCGCGTTTCACCTGGCAATTTACCGCAATAATCCGAACTGCAATGCGATTGTGCACCTGCATTCTACTTATCTGACCGCACTGTCGTGCCTCGATAACCTGGATTCAGATAATGCTATTCGTCCGTTCACCCCGTACTACGTGATGCGCATCGGTCAGCTGCCGGTGATCCCTTATCTGCGTCCCGGCGAACCACGCATCGCCGAGGAACTGGCTAAACGCGCCGCCGATTACCGTGCGTTTCTGCTCGCCAACCACGGACCGGTGGTAACTGGCTCCGACCTGGAAGATGCGGTCGATAACGCCGAAGAACTGGAAGAGACCGCACGTCTGATGTTCCTGCTTGATAAACATCCGATCCGCTACCTGACTGACGCAGAAGTGGAAGACCTGAAAGGGAGAGGCAAATAATGGCTAAATTTGCAGCAAACCTCACCATGCTATTTACCGAAGTTCCGTTCCTGGAGCGTTTTGCCAAAGCGCATCAGGCTGGCTTCAAAGCGGTTGAATTTCTGTTTCCGTATGCGTTTGAGCCACAAGTGCTGGCCGATGAACTGGCTAAATATGGTTTCGAACAAGCGCTGTTTAACATGCCCCCGGGTGACTGGGATAACGGCGAGAAAGGTCTGGCTGTCCTGCCTGGCCGCGAAGAGGAATTTAAGCAAAGCGTAGCCACGGCGGTTATGTACGCCAAAGCGCTGCGGTGTAAGAAAGTGCATGCCATGTCCGGCATCATTGATCCGGCCTACAGCCGGCAGCAACATGTCGAGACCTTTATCGCCAACATCCGCTATGCCGCTGACATCTTAGCCGAACATGGTATTGAACTGATGATAGAACCACTCAACAGCCGTGATGTGCCGAACTATTTCGTTGCCCATCAGCGCGAGGCGGTGGAACTCATCAAGCAGGTTGACCGCGCAAACGTCAAACTGCAACTGGATCTCTACCATGCCCAGATCATGGACGGGGACTTAGACATCTTGATCCGCGATTTGGCACCGTTTACCGGTCATATCCAGATTGCTTCCGTGCCACACCGCAATGAACCGTGTGATGGCGAAACCAATTACCCATACCTGTTCGGTGTGCTCGACGACTCCGGCTACGACGGCTGGATCGGTTGTGAGTACAAACCGAAAACCACCACAGAGCAAGGTTTGGATTGGGTTAAACCTTACCTGTAACTCATGAGCAACTCCCCTGCGAATGCCTGCCCTGGCGGCATTCGCAGGGCCCTATACAACCGTAAGACGGACAAATTATAAAAAGGACAGAAAGATGGACGCTGCTTTAATTGGTATTATCCTTGGGATCCTGGCCATGATGGTTATGATCATCAAGACTCGTATCCCGGTAGCACTGGCAATGATCATCGCCAGTATTATCATGGGCTTATTTGCTGGCATGGCGCCGACTGATTTGGTGAATGCGATCAAATCCGGCTTCGGAGGAGTGCTCGGTGGTATTGGTCTGATCATTGCCTTTGGGGTGATCATGGGCGCCTGTTTTGAACGCTCCGGCGCGGCGGTACGCATGGCCAAAACCTTTGTGAAACTGTGCGGTAAAGGACGTGAGGACGTTGCTCTCGGGTTTACCGGCGTGCTGGTTGCTATACCGGTTTTCTGTGACTCTGCCTACATCATTCTTCATTCCCTTGTTCGCGCTATTTCGCGCAATACAGGCAAGTCTGCCGTTGGCCTTGGTGTAACACTGGCTCTGGGCCTGCTGATCACCCATGCTATGGTCCCGCCAACTCCGGGCCCGGTCGCTGTTGCGGGTATCCTTAATGTGGATCTGGGTGTGTACATGCTGTGGGGCCTGATTGTGTCAGTACCTATGATGCTGTTGTCCCTAATCTACATCCGTAAAGTAGGCAAAGAATACTACCGTGTCCCGAATGGTGAAAACTGGATTACCAGCCAGGCCGACTGGGCGAACCTGGAAAAAGTTCAGGAAACCGACGACCGTCATCTGCCAGGTAATTTCCTGTCATTTGGCCCGATTCTGCTGCCTATCGTTCTGATTTTGGTAAATACACTGGTAACTAAAGATGATTCACTGTTCTATGCCATAATCTCTTTGTTGGGTAACCCGGTCGTTGCGGTCGGTATTGGTGTACTGCTTGCTCTGTATGGCCTCACCCGCAATATCGATCGCAAAGATATGGTCGGTTCGATGGACGATGCTTTGTCGACCACAGGCCTGATTCTGGTCGTGACCGGCTGTGGCGGCGCGATGGGCGCGGTACTGAAAGCGTCTGGTGCCGGCCCTCAGGTTGCAGAGGCGATTGCCAGCAGTGGTATTCCGCCCCTGTTAGTACCGCTGGCGATTGCATCCATGCTGCGCCTTATCCAGGGGTCTGCAACCGCCTCTATGATGGTCGCCGCCACTATGACGCTGCCACTGGTGGAAACATTAGGTTTGGATCCGGTCTTTGTCGCTCTGGCATGTGCGGTAGGTCCGGTAGGTTTTTCTCACCTTAATGACTCCTACTTCCACATTATCAGCCGTACGCTGGGGATTACCGAGCTGTCGGATCAACTGAAAATCTGGTCGGTATCCTCAACCATTGCCTGGGCAATTGGTGCCAGCATCGTGATGATCCTGAACCTGATCTTCGGTAAACAGGGCACACTGCTCGATCCTGTCGTGCCGTTTGTGGTACTCGCTGCTCTGATGTTGTGGATGAGAAGCAAAGAGCCGAAAAAAATACTAAAAGAAGCTCGTTAATCAACACGCTGAAGCCCCGTAAGGGGCTTTTATTTTGTCACTGTTTGCGGCAACGCCACCTGATGCTTAAAGCACTCCAGTAGCATGTAAGAGTGCATGCCGGAAATAAAACGGGTTTGCAGAGTTTCATTAATCAGGCGGTTAAATTCGCTCATGGTAGTGCAACTGACCTTGAGGGCAAAATCGTTGTCACCGGTGATGGAATAGCACTCATGAATGATCGGCGTCTGCGCTATTAAATCGAGTAACTGCCGGCGCGCATCCGGTTCAGATTTACGATACTGCACCATCACCAGTGCGTTGATATCAAAGCCCGCTTTAGCACTGTTCAACACCACGGAATAGCGTTCAATAATCCCCGATTCTTCCAGCCGTTTCAGACGGCGAAAGCACTGCGATGCCGAAAGGTTAACCGCTTCCGCCAGTTCAAGCCGCGCAATACGGCTGTCCTGCAACAACAATTCCAGAATGCGAACATCCTGGCGGTCTAACGCAATAGATTGCACGATGTATACCTTATAAATCCATTTTATGACTGATTTATCGCATTCAGCCTTGTATTTCAAGTTCAGGTTGCCAAGAAAGCGGCATATATCAAAGCGTATACTGAACGCTAAGTTACCGCTTGCTCTCATGACCACCAGCAAGCCTTTCACCCTTTCAGCTCCAAGGATAGAAACCATGACTACACTCGATATGGATTTTGTACGCCAGCAATTTCCGGCGTTTGCCGAACCTTCTCTGCACGATAAAGCCTTCTTTGAAAACGCCGGCGGCTCTTATTTATGCCGTCAGGTACTGGAGAAATTTGACCAATACTTCCACCAGCTCAAAGTGCAGCCTTATTACCCCAACCCGGTTTCGGCTAAGGCAGGTGAATGGATGGATGCCAGCTACCAGGCGCTTGCACCGTGGTTAAACTCAGCGCCGGACGAGATCTATTTTGGCCCGTCAACCTCGCAAAACACGTATGTACTGGCCAATGCGGTCATGGGATGGCTGCAACCCGGCGATGAAATCGTGGTCACTAACCAGGATCACGAGGCCAACAGCGGCGTTTGGCGCCGACTGGCAGAGCGCGGTATTGTGGTCAAGGAGTGGAGCGTCAATCCTGTGAATGGCATGCTTGAGCTAGACACCTTGCAGCCCTTGTTGACTAAAGCAACTAAGTTACTCACATTTCCGCACTGCTCCAATATCCTGGGTCATATCAATCCGGTCGCGGATATCTGCGCGCTGGCCCGTCGACATGATGTACGCACGATAGTGGATGGCGTCTCTTTTGCAGGACATGGTCTGCCGGATGTCAAAGCACTGGGCTGCGACATCTATCTGTTTTCCCTTTACAAGGTATTCGGCCCCCATCTGGGCGTGATGGTGATTCAGTCAGACATGGCGTCCAAGCTGGCTAATCAGGGCCACTATTTCAATGGTGAATTTCGTGAAAAACGTCTTTATCCGGCCGGACCAGATCACGCGCAAGTGGCAGCCGCCAAAGGGGTCGCCGATTATTTTGCCGCTGTTTACCAACATCACTTTCCCGACCAGCCAGAGGCCAGTGCCACGCAAAAAGCTGAGGCGGTACGCGAGCTGCTGCATCAGGCCGAACTGACCACTCTGCAGCCGCTGCTTGAGTTTCTCAATCAGCATCCGGCGATCCGTATTATCGGCCCGGCCTCTGCAGCGCAGCGTGCCCCAACAGTATCCATCACGGTTAATGGCGTACTGCCGGCTGACCTGGCTAAACAGTTGGGTGAAGAAGGCCTCTTGTGCGGTGCCGGCCACTTTTACTCCTGCCGCCTGCTCGAGGCGATGGATATCAATCCGGCAGTCGGTGTCGTACGCTTTTCTATGGTTCACAACAGTTCGCCAGCCGAAATCGAGCGCCTGATCGCGACATTAGCGCGTCTGTTACCAGCGTAATCAGCGCTGCAGAGCAAGGTCAGCTTATGGTTCCTTACTCTGCGTAGCCGCCGGTTATTACGCATGATTATTTTCACTGAAATGACAACATTCACTTGGTCCGTCGGGCGATTACTGCGACAATGGAGGCCGTTTTTACCCAATTAATGGTTCAACATGAAACTTCTAGTCCGCAACCTGGCTCGCACCACAACCGAGCACGAAATTCGTCAGCTTTTCTCTGTTCACGGTACTGTAAAAGAATGCACTCTGGTGCTTGATCAGGAAACGGGTCAGTCGAAGGGCTTTGCGTTCGTTGAAATGCCTGAACTGGCAGAAGCCAAAGCAGCAATCGCCGCACTGAATATGACCAGTGTTGCCAAGAGCACCATTCGCGTCAAAGCAGCACAAAACTGATTCAGAAGCCAGCCCTGAACGCTGGCTTTTTTGTTTCCCCACCACCTCACGGCTCGCCTTCTTGCGCTTCCAATGCGCGCAGGATTTTTCTCACATTCACATCCTGCCCCACCTCACAATGATAATCAGGCAAAACTTTCTGCAGCAGATCTTTTTCGATGTAACCCGCCGAGATCTGAGCGCGTAACCGCCTGATCAATACTTCACGCGACGAGCGTGAGGAGTGCAAAACATTCTGTGATGGTTTCACATGCTTTGTAAACAGATACTCAAAAATGCGTTGTTGCCAGTCCATGCGATGAGTCCTCGCAGTTTATTGTCTTAATCCTGCTGCCGGCGCAGCGTATCAACCTCGGGCATGTGTATAAACGGGTACAGTCAACGTTTAATCACGATTTACGACTATTTCGCCTCTTTTAGAGTAAAGTTACCAATTTTTTACGGCGAAATTCCTGCAAGTATTGAACATGAACAGCAGAGAATCAAACCGGTTAATTCAATCCATTCGCCAATTATTACCTTGCCAACGGACTGCTTTGAGTACTCGGTAATACAGGATCCTATCGCCAGCTCCCTGAACAGATGATTAAGCAGATCCTGATAAAATATTGAAACAAAAAGGGCCGCGCAAGTTTTGCCTGCGCGGCCCGATGTAAACCGTTACTAGCTGGTCAGCAGCGAAAGCCGCTTATGCCTTCGGCTCTCGTTTACTTTTTGGAACATAATTGAGAATGGAAATCGGCACCGGCTTTTTCGGTTCAAAGCCTTCCACGACTCTGCGCTCGATCAAATGACCAAGACGGCTTTCAATCATGCACAGATTTTTAAAATTGTCTTTGGAGACAAACGAGATCGCTTCACCACTGGCATTCGCCCGTCCGGTACGACCAATACGGTGCACGTATTCATCGGCCGGGAATGGCAAATCGTAGTTCACCACCCGCGACAATTCGTGGATGTCGATACCGCGCGCACCAACGCCGGTTGCGATCATATATTTAATCTTGCCGGCTTTAAAATCTTCCAGTAACTGAACACGCACCGCCTGGCTGCGGCCGCTGTGAAACGCTTCAGCATGAATACCACGTTTTTCCAGCTGCGATGCCAGCTTGGCTGCACCATGCTTGGTTTCAATAAAGATCAGCGCCTGATCCCAGTCGTTTTCCTGAATCAGATGGCTCAGCAGAGCGGATTTCTTGTCTTTATCCACCGTGACCAGCCACTGTTCAATATTCGCTTTAGACGCCTGATTAGCAGCAATACTAATCTCATACGGATCATTCACTGCCGTCTTAGCCAGATCACGCACTTTGTGCGACAAAGTGGCCGAAAATAGCAGGAACTGTACCTCAGTTGGCAGACGATCGATGATTTTATTGATCGGCTCAATAAACCCCATGTCCAGCATGCGGTCGGCTTCATCCAGCACCACCATTTCGATCTCTTCAAAATAGACCGCACGCTGACCATACATATCCAGCAGACGACCCGGCGTCGCCACCAGCACATCCACTCCTTCAATCAGGCGTTGTTTTTGCGCTTTTTCATCCACGCCACCAAACATCGCCATCGACGTTAAACCGGTGTGTTGGCCGTATTGGGCTACTTTTTCCGCCACCTGAATCGCCAGTTCCCGAGTCGGAACCAGAATTAAAGCGCGTACGCGTTTCTTGCGCTCGGTCTGACGGCCCTGCAATTTATGCAGGATCGGCAAAACAAAGCCTGCGGTTTTACCAGTACCGGTCTGCGCCGCCGCGATCAGATCCTGACCTTGCAGAATGACCGGAATGGCTTTGGTTTGAATGGTGGTAGGTTTTTGATAACCAAGTGCTGCCACAGCTTGTGTCAGGGCATCACTTAACCCCAGTTTGGAAAATGACATGGACGAACTCTGAATTAGTAACCGAAATTGTAGAGCCAAGCTCTACCTTAGCGTGCGATTCTAACATGAAGGCGGCGATTTCCTGAATGATTTACCAAAACAGAATCAGCATTAGAGCCTAAAGAGGACACGCTTTCATCTGGCTGGTGCATTAAAACGGGACACACATCAGAGTCAGCAGCTCAACGTTGCGCGCCATCCATTTTCTTTCGTTACTCTAAATCCAGTAAGTATCAAACTGAATCTGAAATACATTAAATATGATACTTTAAGAGATGAAGAGCATTCACTTAGCCCCTAAACTGATCCCAAATCAAAAGGAGCATTATCATGAATTCATTCGCTACATCCATTTTCGTTGCAGGCCTGATGGCAACCGCTTCCGCTCAGGCGTTGCAAATCACCAGTCAGGATATTAAAGAAGGTCATCCGATGGCCAAAACATTTGAATTCTCAGGCTGGGGCTGCGACGGTGATAATCTGTCACCGCAATTAAGCTGGACAAACGTTCCTGCCGGCACTAAAAGTTTTGCTATCACGGCTTATGACCCCGATGCGCCTACCGGCAGCGGTTTCTGGCACTGGATAGCTTATGACCTGAACGCCTCTGTCACCTCGCTGCCACGCGGCGTCGATATTGCCAAATTAGGTGGTCAGGAAGCCCGAATTGATTACGGAAAAGCAGGCTTTGGCGGCGCATGCCCACCAGCCGGTGATGGCATGCACCGTTACCAATTCACCGTCTGGGCCCTGCCAACAGATAAACTGGACGTGACCACCACCACGCCACCAGCAGCGATTGGTTTCACGCTCAATAAAATCGCGCTGGACAAGGCAACACTCACCGCTACTTACACTAAATAGCTGCCAGTCCCAACACAAGACGTTTACGGCAGGCAACATTCCTTGCAGGGGGATCGATGAATCATCATTATCAAGTGACGCCGTTTAGCGCCCGGCAATCACAAAAACTGCGTAATGTGCGTATTCACTCTCCCTGCCTGGTGCAGATCCTGACCGGTAGCAAGCGGCTTTACTGGCGTGAAACGGCGGTTGAGTTGTCAGCGGCGCAGTTATTGATTTGTGAGCCGGGATCATCGCTGAGTTTTGAAAACCTGCCGCATAAAGGCGCGTTTTCATCACGCATGTTCAGTTTTCACTGTCTGCCTGAGCGCAGTATGCTGGAACTGAGCAGGCAGCGAGCTGACACCGGGCGTTCAGAGGTTGTCGGGTTAGATAGCGCACTACGGGAGACCTTGCACGCTCTGGCCGGGTTTAATTTGGACGAGATGAGCCTCGCAACCCAGACCTATTGGTTGATGGGGCTCTATCAGCAACTGGCGGAAAGAGGAGCGCTACATCGTCTGATCCCAGATTCTGAGTTGTCATTCAGCCAGAAGTTAAGTCGATATCTGGCTCTGACGCCAAGTCAGGATCATCTACTGGAAAATGTGGCCGAGCGGTTTGCTGTCAGCCGGGCGACCCTGATACGCAAACTAAAGCAGGAAGGTACACAGTATCGGGAAATTCTGGCTGAAGTGCGCCTTAATCATGCGCTGGGGTTAATGCAGAAAGGGGATCACAACGTGGCCCTGCTGGCGCAGTTATGCGGTTATCAATCGGAGGGACGCTTCAGGCAGCGCTTTAAAGCCAAATTTGGTTTAACGCCGCGCGAATATATTAAAACACTGCACTGCGCGAATTAGGTAGCAGATACAAAAAAACGGACGCTTCAGAAGAAGGGTCCGTTATTAGCATGCGACAGAATAAGGTAGCCGCGATACATCCCGGGCGGCTACCCAAACGCTTCCATCTTGTTCAACTTCATTGAATATCATCCTGATAAAGCACGCAGATTAGTTATCAGTAGTCAGATAACGACGATGCTCAATCAGATTACCTTGTGAGTCTTTGGCGACGAATTTATACACGTGTGGCACGCTGTCATGGTTAACGATACTCACGGTACCATTCTCAGAAGTGAGGTACTGCTGACCTTGAATAACAACCGGATAATTTGCCACACCCTGGCCGTTCGAAGTCAATGTGACTGTGGCTTCGTTGTCCAGAGTGAAGATATTCATATCCAGATCAGCAGCCATAGCACCAGCGGCGAAAGTAGTAGAAAGGGTTGTGGCAATCAGTGCAGAAACGAACTTAGTCATGCTATTTTCCTCTTAGTTTTGTTTATCGATGCGCCTTAGCGCTTGAGATAAATATTACGACTAGATCACATTTTGTTCGATAGGATAGATTTGATTGGATTGTTCATGAATTTTGAACAAATAAACAGCAGTTATACTATAAAATCCAAATTATTCACCACTAATTAGCGGTCCTATCAGCAGCAGACCCTAGATCAATTACTGTCAGCCACACAATCAAACACTTAGCAGGGGCAAGGCTAAGCAGCCTTACCGCCCGAAACCATTACTTATGCTGCTGACCTATTCGATCGGTTGCAAGGATTGCCCAGATAAACTTTTTTAGCTTGAATACTACCACAGGGGCAATTACGCCTCAGATCGTATCCGCAGCGATCTTTCCCGTCATTTCTCCGCCTGCGCAAAAGAGACGGTGAAGACATTGAAATGTAAATAAATACCGGATCAGACTTTGTCAGTGTTCAGCCTGAACATTGACAAGTTTTCAACTGAATCAAGGAATGAGCATTCAAACACAAAAAATAAAATTCATCTATTTGGGCGAAATCAGCCGAAATCGGTGACAAGGTTTTTATGCCGATTTTTCCAGGTGCCCGTCACCGTCAGTCATTGTATTACTCCCCGAAATGCTTGACCGTGTTACTGACCATTGATGCCATATCGATGACTTCAGCCCCGCCCAGGTCCGAGAGTATCCAGGGCAGCTTGTGCGTACATTTGGGCGCTTCAGGAATATCTATTTGCCGGGCCACGGGGACAGAGGTGCCTCCATTTCCCATGTTGTGTGCTTTTGCAGTATTAAGTGCCGCTCTCTATTTTGCCCAGTCTCGGGCCATATGACAGCTGGAACACCTGCATGTTTCAGGGTTCGGATTAGAGAATGGGCATCGATGAGGCTTGCTCTCATCAAATACGTCATAAAGCATTCAATTGTTCCGTTTGATTAATAATGAACAGGAGAATACCTCAATAAAATCAGGGGCCAAAACCTGCCCGGGCCAGGCAGGTTTTCGTCTGCTCTCAGGCAAAAAATGGCCTGACTTCCTTCTGGATAGCCAAACTGTATTACAAACAGATATAACAAAACGGCCAGCAAAAGCTGGCCGTTACCTAGGTAGCTACACGAAGGCATGTAGACCTCCTTTCTCTCCCGCCTGAGACTTCGGCTAAGGAAGTTTGACGTCAGCGATATCGAAATCAGCCGGTAACTGGTTATTCTCAAAGCGCCAGACGCCAGGTTCAACAAAGCGACCACTTAACGGTTTATTTTTGTAAGTCACTGTCGGGCCAACAGATTGCTGCAAACGATAATAATGTGCGTACTGACCGGTCGCGTAACTGCGGCTCCATGATGGATACGGATCAGTATCTATCACCTGAGACCAGCAGGAAGTATTCGACGTCCCGAACTGTGCGGTCCACATTAAGGTGTCAATGGCCCACAGTAAGCCAAACGTGCTGACCGTAAACAGGATACAGTCGTCCGGATTACTGCCACTGTAGCTGTAATTCATCACACCTTGTTGTTCCATGACTTTGGCAGAGACACTCTCGGCGATCCCCAGATGAGAGTAGTACCGGCCCTGCTGACGAAATACGATTTCCCATCCCTGCTTATTGACCTGATACTGATCCAGTGACTGCTGGAACTTCCCTTCAACCGGTTCCTCTACCCTGCGATACTGACTACTACAACCAACAACGCTGGCCAGTGTCAGACTGATCACTGACGTTTTAATAACGGATGTTTTCATACTGCTTAGCCCTGGTTACAGTTATCACGGATGGTGGTACGTAAACGAGTCGTCCCGTTCGCATCGTCAATGCCATATTGCTCAAATGCCTTCAATTGGGACTTGGCGCTAAAGCACGCCATTTTGCTCCGCAGGCTGCGAGCCTCCTGCTGAGCCGCTTGATCAATATCGGCCTTTTGAGTGAAAGCACGTTTGGTTTCAGCACCGAGCTGCTGTTTTTCCACAGAATAAAGAGCGTCAAAACGCTCAAAATCCAGCGCGCGGAACCAGCGCTGCAATTTATCCAACTGCGCGCGATGAGCGTCAATAGTAGTTTGCTCAATCAGCTTAAAGCGCAACAACTGGGTCACGCTGGCCAGGTCATGCTCCAGCCGGTACAAGTTCTCTGAACGCGAGATCAGAGCGCCGGAATAGCGTTCCAGCCGGGCTTTGCCCTCTTGTGCCCGCGTCTGCGCGGCATCAAACTGCTGGCTTTTGATCATCTGCTGCATGACCGTACTTTGCTGCGCCGCCCATGCCGACACCTCTTGGTTAGTCAGGCGTTGCTTTTTCTCGTGTTTAAGCCAGTCACTGCGACTGGATTCAAATTTTTCCAGCGCGGCTTTGGCAGCTTTCGAGACCTGAGGCTCTAACTTCTGATGCAATTCGAGGGCTTTTTGATAGTAAGCACCGCTGCGCCCGGTCAATGCGAGGTAACGGTTTATCTCGCTCCAGGCCTTGCTGTACTGATTGCTGTGATAACCCGACATGGCATAAAAGAAGTGAAAACTGTCGTCCAGAGCCAAACCGACCTGTTCAACTGTGGCAAATTCCTCAAAGGCTTTGCCATAACGCCCGTCTTTATAAAAGGTCTGAGCCGCCAGTAAAGACTGATCAACCTGCTGCTCTTTGGTTAATGCCCATGCACTACTGCCGGAGCAAAGCATTGCCACCAGCAGCCAAGTTCTGATTTTATTCACCAAATCCATCCCATATTGTGTGTTGCAAATTCGAGCTCGCCGACGGAGCGGACGGCGTTGCATCATACGAACCGATTAACGACAGAATGCCCATCGCGATCGCCGCGTTTTCAAAAGTCTGTGACAGTTGGCTGGCCTTCGCTGCCGCTGCGTAATCACCGCCACTTTGCTCTGCCAACTGTTTGAGGTCACGCGCCGCGCCGGAGCCACTGTTCAGCTCCAACCCAACCGTCTGATGACGAAACAAAATGCCGCGGCTTTTCAGCTCATCCACCACAGGAGACAAGATCTTGCAGCCATCATCACCATCGGCGAGCAACAGAATCATTTCGCTGCCCGATTGCCGGCTGCGGTTATTGGCCAGATAAACATTGGCATATTCCACCGCAGCGCTCATCGGTGTGCCCCCGTCCGCCTGCAGACTGGCGACAAAAGTGCTGAGTGACGCGCTGTCCACACTAAACGGGTGATGGTTGGTTATTGGTGCATCACAGGTGCCGCTGAATGCCAGAACAGAGACTTCGGTATTACTGCGCACTGACTTTTTAATTAATTCGATGGCGGCGTGTTTAGCCTCTTTCAGTCTCGTACCACCCATGCTGCCAGAAGTATCTATCAGCAGTAACATGCTGGCAGCCGCTTGCGCGCTGCTTGGCTCTGACGGAACAGACGCACCACTGATAGTGGCCTGATGGGTTACACGCCCGGGTGAAGCAGAAGAGAACGGGTTGAAAGCAGAAGATTGCGATGCATTATTGCCTGCACTAGAAGCGTGAGAGCTCACTTTATCAGAGCCGGATGCAGGCTGACTTTGCCTCTTCTCGCTGCCTGGCACGGCCGCTTGCAATGTTGGCGTGCTTGGCGATTTGGATTGCTTTTTCTCAGCCCGCTGTTTAGCTCCGGCCAGAAACCAGCGTTTGATTCCGCTGATATCCAGCTGTGCATCGACCAGCTTAACGTCCCAAAACGTCAGGTTTCTGCTCTGCCCCATCAGGCGCTTAAATAACGGTTTGGCCTGCGATTCGTCCAGATAGCTGCGACCATCACGCTGCTCGGTGCCAATCAGTGCAGAGGAAAGAAAAAACTGGTTCCAATTCGGTGAACCCGGGCTATTAAAGCTCGCTGGAGCCGGGATTATTTCTGTACCTAACAGACCGCGTAGGCCAGGTTTGCCTACTGCACCGCCATCACAACGCACCTTATTAACGCTATCGATACTGACCTCAATATCACGAAAATGCAGGCGAACTTTCATCAGCACATCGCGCGGCGGGGCAACGGTTTCAATCTGCTTAGTATACGGATTATACAAGTTGAAACGTGCAGACTCGCTCAGAGACCATTTCACAATGCAATGCTCGACCGGCTCCCCCATCAATGACCAGGCTTTATAAGCATACTGCAGCCAGATACGGCTTGAATCTGCGTCGCTGTACAAAATGTCTTTGTGCCATTCGCCTGTAGCCCGGAAACTGCGCTCCTGCTTGCTTGGCTCATCGGCATACCCCACAGCATGTAACGCCAGCAATAAAGACAACAAACCAAAGCGAATGCTTTTCAAACCGCGCACCATACCCAGATAAATGACAAAATTATTAATAAATAGGCGGCGATATTATTTACCTGGTGAATAATTGTCAATTATTGAGCTGTCACGTTAATAAGAATATCCGAGAGTTAAGCGCGCATAACTGTTAACGGTCAGCCGAATTTATTTGCGACACACGCCTAAAAATGTGACTGACATAAACGTGTGTCCCGCTCAGCCATTACGCTGAAACACAGACAAGCGGCGAAAATCCCATCGATACATCAAAAATATGATAAATGGATGATCAATCATCTCAAAAATGAGAGACTCGCAGACTCAGAAATGAATCAAATAATAATGACTATCCCGATAAACTTAACAATGATAGAGCTATTCATATGAAGTTATTCAAAACAGCAGCAGTGGCTGGCGTGATTGTTTCAGCGCTGACAGGCTGTCAAAGCACAGGTAATACGCAGAATTCGGCGCCGGATACGACGAACCCTCAGCAAGTTGCCACTCAAACCGATGCGTTCACGCTGTTCGAGCAAATCAAAGCCGAACAAAGTCAGTGGCACGAGACTATGGCCGACCTAGAGTCATTTAAGCTTTACTCACCAGGAAAAGTTCGTGATCTGCAGGATGCCTGGGAAGAGACCACTGAGGTTTACAACGATATTGTTGAGGATCCGAGTGAAACCACCGAAGACTATTCCATCTTCAGCTCTGCGACTTATGCTGAAAAGTACATGGAGCTGTTAGGGGAAACGAAAGCTCTGTACCAGCAATTAACTCAGCTGAAAGCACAAGCCGATGAGTTACTTGCCGATTCCATCTCGCAAATGGATTATCTCGACCAGTTGGATACCAAAACAGCGTACGCCTCAGATTACAGCCAAATCCACGCCAGCTACCTGAAACTATTCAGATATATCGACGAAAATGAGCTCAACGACGCTCAGTTTGCTCAGGTGAAATTTCTGGATAAGGCCAAGCAGCTGGAAATCAAAGTCGTCCTGAAAAAATACGTCACCCCGTTAAAAGCAAAGCTGCTGGAGTTTCGCACCACTAAGCTGAATTTCCAGGCGCCGCTGACCTATCAACAGGCAGAAGCGGAAGTCGCCAAAGTTGAATTGGCCATTAAAACCGATTCGCGTGATTTCAAAGCCATCGAACAAGCAGTGAAAACAGCAGAATTCGAATTGAATCATACGGTGAACGTGGCGAACGAAGTCACTAAACTTTCTCTGGTAAAAAACCGTAATTTTGAACCGGTCGTGCTGAACTACGAGAAATCTTTACTGGAGATTTCCCAGCAAATCGACGGAGCAGACTACCGCGACCAGTCATTCGGCAAGCAAGCAAAAGCGATCCTCGCTTCACTGCAGGCAAATAACAGTGAGGTTTCCGGCCAAAACGATGAATTGGCACAGCAACTGAGCAGTCGTACTCAAGAGCTCAATGTGGTCCAAGCGAAACTGCAAGCAACGCAAGCCGAACTGGCGGCCAGCCAAACCGCACTGCAGCATGAAAAAGCACTGAGCGAGCGCTTGTCGACACTGCTGGAGTCATACAGCAAAACGGTACAAACCGTGATTACCGCAAACTCTGCGCCACCAAAGCCAACAGCGACTGGTGAGGCCGGTAATACCGCACCCGCCACGCTCCGTGAGGCCGTTTCGCCAACGACCGGCAGCATTGAGCCACAGTCATTGAATCCGGTGCCAACCACCACAAACTAACCTCAGACAGTTAGCTTAATTCCAGATAGTGCGCGCAGTCGGGCGTACTATCTGGTCAGCGTCCCTAGCCAGCGCTGTCTGGCTACAACACTTTGGCCATCGCATTAGTCAGGCCTGCGGATTATTCATATCTGATAACGTCGTGCCTCTTATAACTCAGCAGTTTTGCCGATAGAATAACGCCGAGTTTATCCACGCATTCAAGCACGAGAGTACCCCTCAATGAAAATTTTAGTTAGTTTAATCCGCAACCTACTCGGTGGCATCATCATCGCTGGTGACTTGCTGACTCGTGGCAGTAAGAAAAAACGTCCTGCCCAGCAGCAGCAAGAAGTAAATCAGCAAACACAGAACCTCAGTTTATACCAATTTACGGCATGTCCTTTTTGCACCAAGACTCGCAGAGCTATGTATAAATTAAATTTACCGATTGAGAAACGTAATGCGTCTCAGGGTTCGAAGCACCGTCAGGAACTGCTCGAAGGTGGTGGCAAAGTCAAAGTGCCTTGCCTGCGCATTGAACAAGATGGCAAAGTGGAATGGATGTACGAGTCTTCTGAAATCATACGCTACCTGGAAACGCGATTTGCGTAACTTAGATAAAACGGTGCTTTAGGTACCGTTTTATCTTCTGTCCCGGGTTGCTGAGCATTTTTCAGTTCAGAGTGTATGCCCTCACTAATTCCTCAGATCTGCTGTGGGAGTCCCGTAAACGGGGGACGGCTTGACAGGACTGTCCTGATTATAATCCTGTGTGTCCCCGAAACAGCGGGATCAAAAAGAGCGCGTCGATGCGCGCTCTTTACAGTGTAAAACGACTTAAGCCAGCTTAAGGTCGTATTGCATGCGGTACATGACCATGTCTTCGATGGTCAGCACCGGCATGTTGTGCAGTTTACCAAATGCAACGATCTCCGGCGTTTTAGCCATAGTGCCGTCCGGGTTAGTCACTTCACACAGCACACCTGATGGCAGCAAACCAGCCATTTGCATTAGATCCACCGTGCCTTCGGTATGACCACGACGAGCCAGAACACCGCCTTTACGTGCGCGCAGCGGGAACACGTGACCAGGACGGGCCAAATCTTCCGGCTGGGCAGTCGGATTGGCCGCCGTTTTGACTGTGGTCACGCGGTCTTTGGCAGACACACCTGTTGTCACGCCGTGACGTGCTTCAATCGAAACGGTAAACGCGGTCTGGTTTTTGCTATCGTTGACACTGACCATAGGTGGCAGCTGGAGTTTATCCGCTTGCTCATCAGTCAGACACAAACACACAATACCGCTGCCTTCGCGAATCATCAGCGCCATTTGCTCTGTCGTCAGAGTTTCTGCTGCGCAGATGATGTCACCTTCGTTCTCGCGATCTTCATCATCAAGCAACAGGACACCGCGTCCTTCACGTAAAGCTTGCAGCGCATTTTCAACACGGGTAATTGAGTCGCCGAATTCGGCAAGTAGAGATAGCTGATTCATGGTTACTCCTAAATAATGACCAGAATCAGGGCTGTTTATGAGGGATCAAAAGGCAAAAACTAAGTCACCAAATCCAAGGCGCAGGAATCCCGACGCAGGATGGCTGGTGTATTTGTCATTCTCTCTCATCCGGACTATGACCGTCGGCTCTGGCGTCTCACCAGATCTGCTGACCTCGATTGCTCGAGCGCTCGTGGGCTCACCCTTAGGGTATACCACCGGTGGGGAATTTCGCCCCGCCCTGAGAATAATATTCAAATTAAACTGTGTACAACTTCAGCCGAGTATTTCAACCTGAAGCTGACGGCTATGGTAGTGCTTTCATAGCCGATTGAAAAGTAGTGCAGCAGTGAAATTTAGCAAAAAGTAATAGAAGCTATTACTGGCTACCATTATTGCCACAACTTGATATTGGCCAAGTTAATCAGTGCGACTTATTTTGATATTTTCGCGACCTTTGCTTTTAATCACACCACTGTGAACGATTACTCACGACGAAAAAAGGGCACCGATAGTGCCCTGATTCGTCCATGGTGGTGAAGACTTCGCGTTAAAGTCGGAAACGGGAAATCTCCTGATCCAGCTCCTGAGCCAAATTGTGCAGCGATTTGGCCTGCTGCACCGCATCGGTTGCTTCACTGGCCAGTTGGTCACTCACTTCACGAACAGATTCGGTATTGCCGTTGATATCTGCGGTAACCAGAGATTGCTCTTCTGCAGCTGAAGCTATCTGCGTGGCCATATCGCTGATCAGTTGAATCGCTTCACTGATCGCCTGCAGGCTGTCGCCCGTCAGATTGACGTCCTCCACACTGGTTTCGACCAGACGATGACTGTCCGTCATCACACTTACGGCCTTGGCGGTCGCTTTTTGCAGCCCTTCAATCTTGGTCTGAATTTCTTCCGTCGACGAGTGGGTGCGCTGTGATAACACCCGTACTTCGTCGGCAACCACAGCGAAACCACGGCCCTGATCGCCGGCCCGGGCCGCTTCGATTGCCGCGTTCAGCGCCAGCAGGTTGGTCTGCTCAGCAATAGAACGAATCGTCGACAAGATGGTGGAGATCTCATTCGCCTGCGCTTCCAGGTCGCCGATAATATTGACCGCACCATTAAGCTCTTGCGCTAGCTGATCGATAGACTGTTTGCTTTGCTGCATCTGTTGGTAACCACGCGCACCAAGATCGACCGATTCATTGGCCTGCTTAGCGGTATTGTCAGCATTACCGGCAATTTCTGCTGTGGCAGAGGCCATCTCAGTCACCGCGGTCGCCACCATGGTAATTTCATCCTGCTGGGTGCGGATGCGCTCTCCGCGCTGCCCTGCCGAACGCGCTGCATGATTGGCGCCCTCATTCAGAGCCACGGAAACAGAGTGAACGTTTTTCACCATCACGTGCAGACGGTCAACAAACTTGTTGAACTTGTCAGCCAGAATACCCACTTCGTCTTCGCTTTTAACGTCGAGGCGACGAGTCAGATCACCGTCGCCCTCGGCAATATCGCTCAATGCCGCCGTAATATTACCGAGTTCATTCAGCTGGCGCGCTACAAACCAGGAAGTAATTAGCGCCATCACCAGCAAAATGCCCAGACCAATCAGCAACTGAGTCGTCAGCAAGCTATTCAGCGGCTGCGCCAACACAGCTTTATCCATCACCATGACCAGGGTCCAGTCGGTATTATCAATACTCTGGGCCATCAGCAGCTTCTCACGGCCATCAATGGTCAGATCGAGGGGAGTGTTTTGCTTAGCGGCCTCGTTCAATGCCGACGCACTAAATCCCGTCGCCATATCCTGAGTGGGTTTAAGGATCAGCTCTTTATTCGGGTGCGCGACGATATTACCTTTCTGATTGACCAGAATGGCATAACCTTTACCCGGAACCGGAATGGCCAACACGTCCTCAATCAGTTTGTTCAAGGCGAGGTTGGATGCCGCGACACCGGCGAACTGACCATTAATGCGCACAGGATCAGCCAGAGTCACAACCAGGGTCTGCATAGTGACACTGACATAAGGATCGGTAGTAATAGGCTGGCCGGCTTGTTTGGCTTGTTGGTACCAGCCGCGCTCAC
The DNA here is from genome assembly GCF_019226825.1 of Vibrio ostreae. NCBI lineage: Bacteria > Pseudomonadati > Pseudomonadota > Gammaproteobacteria > Vibrionales > Vibrionaceae > Vibrio > Vibrio ostreae. The sequence goes on along the minus strand of NZ_CP076642.1, from coordinate 1,068,028 downwards.
GGGGATCGTAACCGGCTTTGTTGAGTGACGGGTCCTGGCGATACATTTCGCCCTGTTCATTGCCGTAATAGCTCAGACCAAATGAACCGGACTGCAAAGTCTGGCGTAAATGCGGAACCAGATCGAGTTGCGGATTAGCTTCAATTTCCTCACGCAAGCCTTGCAGTGCGTGTTGCTTATCAGCAAACCAATCGCCGATACCTTTAGCGTGGGCACGCAGGGTGTTGCGACTTTCACTTTCAATCGCACGCCAACTGTCCTGCTGAAACATATGATAACTGGCGATCACCAGAGCGATTGCCGTCAAGCCAATCGCAACCACCACAGAGAAAACCATTTTTCTCTTCAAACTTAACCGCATTGCTCTACCTCTATTTGTTATTTCACTGCGTGAATAACATACAGATTAGCGGAAAGGCCCGGGTTTACGTAGCGAAACATGCGGCCAGAGCAGGCAGGACACGCACCGGTATTCAATAAGGTGATCCTGCTCGAAGTATCAACAGATAAATTAACAGAACGCAGTTAATTGACCGCAATAGCCGTCAATTTTTCACATTGTCAAATAACCCGTGCGCGGGAAAAATCCGCTTCGGACAGCTCAGACGGTTGATTACACACTCGGCAGAAACCGCGTTTCTCCATCTTGTAATAATGCTCACCATTAACGAGCGCAGACATGAATTGCTGGAACCCCTGCCATCCTGACGACACTTCCGTCTGACAACGCCTCATTACAACTTTGTGCGGTGTGGTTTTTCGACAACAGCTGCAATACGCTTCTGGCATGGGAATTCCTCCTGTTAATTTACTCAATTAATTACAATTGACGCAGTTTGAATCGATTGGTTCCATTGTCCCAAACTTTCCTTTTTAAATTGTGAGCCAAGTACAAAAATTAACGCCCCAAGTACGAACTGTTTCTGCTATGACCGCTCGCTGACACAGGTACAAAAAAGCCTCACATCGGTGAGGCTTTGTTCAGTCATGTCAACTTAAGGTTGCTTAGTCGAGCTCAATCAAGTGCTTTTTGAATGTCTTGTGCTGCTCTTGAACCGTGACTTCCGGCTCACCAGTTGTCAGGCTGACAACCACAATGGCAAGCACAGAGAAGATGATTCCCGGAACGATTTCGTACACATCAAACCAACCGCCCGAAAGCTGCTTCCAAACCACGATAGTGATACCACCCACCAGAATACCGGCCAATGCACCGTTACGGTTCATACGAGACCAGTAAAGGCTCAGTACCAGTGCCGGGCCAAACGCGGCACCGAAACCTGCCCAGGCGTAAGAAACCAGACCCAGTACCGAACTGTCCGGCGTCATCGCCAGAACCAGAGCAATCACAGAAATCAGGATAACTGCCAGGCGACCAACACGAACAATCTCTTCTGATGTCGCATCTGTTTTGAATACTTGCTTGTAGAAGTCTTCTGCCAGTGCTGATGATGAAACCAGCAGTTGTGAGTCCGCTGTACTCATGATTGCCGCCAGAATCGCCGCCAGCAGGATACCAGCAACAACCGGATGGAATATCGCGTTCACCAGCAGCATGAAGATTTTTTCGCCGTCATCCAGTTGCAGACCACCAGTATTAGTGACGTAAATCAGACCAACCAGACCCACCAGCATAGCGCCAACCATTGACAGGCCCGTCCACAGAACCGCAATACGGCGCGCTGTGGTCAGATCTTTGTTGGAACGGGTGGCTTTAAAACGTGCCAGAATGTGTGGCTGACCGAAATAGCCAAGACCCCAGGCAACCAGAGAAATAATGGCGATACCGCTAAGTGGTTCGCCTTTTACGTCGTTCCACATGGTCAGCAGTTGCGGGTTGATTGCCACAAGATCGTGGTCAAGTTTCATCAGACCGCCATCCATCGCCGCAATCGGCACGATCAGCAGTGCGGCAGACATCAGCAGACCTTGTACCAGGTCAGTCCAGGATACCGCCAGGAAACCACCGAACAGCGTATAAGACACCACACAGATGGTACCAATGATGACCGCTGTGGTGTAATCCAGACCGAATACCGTTTCAAACAGTTTGCCGCCTGCAACCAGGCCTGAACTGGTGTAGAAAAGGAAAAACAAAAGGATGAAAAACGCTGAAATAGTTTGAATCAGTTTCGATTTGTCATTAAAACGACGTGACAGAAACTCTGGCAAAGTAAGGGCATCGGTGGTGATACTGTAAGTACGCAGACGCTTCGCCGTCACCAGCCAGTTCAACCAGGTACCGGCCAGCAGACCACCCGCTAGCCAGAAGGCTTCAATACCCGCCGCGTAAGCATAACCCGGCAGACCCAGCAGCAACCAGCCACTCATATCAGATGCACCCGCTGAAAGTGCAGCAGGCCACGGACCTAAAGAGCGGCCACCCAAAAAGTAATCAGACGAGTTTTTCGTTCGCTGATACGCATATACCCCAATCGCCAACATCAAAATGAGGTAGACGATAAAGGTGCTCGTAATGGCAAAACCATTTTCCATTGATATGTCCTCTTGTATAAGATCGCCTTCCATGTCCCCCACCAAGAGTGGGGGAGTACTTCAGAAAGGTTTAGTGGGCCTCGTTTCCAAGCTCGAGCAAGGTCGCGTTACCACCCACTGCTGTTATATTTATTGTGCGCGTGCGTTCGGTAATAAAACGCAGCACTAAATGTGGATCGTTCGCCACCGGCAGGTGGGCCAAATCCGTTTCAGACACCAGGCTGACAATCGCCCCCTGGCGTTTGGCTAACTGACGGTTGAGGTTACGCTCAACCGACGTTGTTCCGACATACCCCATGCAACGGATATCTGAATCCATCAATTGCTGATAAGCATCCAGAGTAGCAAATTGCAGCAGGTTGGCCGGAATTGTTGACTGCTGGTAAGCAGCCTTCAATGCGGCTGTCAGCTCAGTGTCGTCACTGCAAAGCACGACGCTGTTGCCTGCGATTAACGCAGCACATAACTGAGCAGCGACAGCCAGTCTTGCTTCATTACTGCTGTCGTCGTGAACGACCAGGGCAACACCGCGCCCTGCAGTATAAAGTTCGTTGGTTTCTCCGGTCGGGCCATTAAGCAGATGCGGTTGCGCCAGCATAGTGGCCGCCTGACGAAGATGAAAAGCAAACACACCCGCCACTGCCGGCATCGTGCGTTGCAAATTATTTTTCAATGACTGCAATGACTCATTTTTTGAGTCAAAACCGGTCAGATTCCAGTTTTCCCAAGCCGAAAAAGCGTCAGAAAAACGAGTTACTTGATGCACCATGGTCTATCTCCTTCGCTGATTCGATTAGCTGTACTGAACTTGAGTAAAACGGAACAGGTAGTGCGGGCCACCTGCTTTTGGTCCGGTGCCGGACAAACCCTGGCCACCAAACGGCTGTACGCCAACCACAGCCCCCACCTGATCGCGGTTGATGTAGCAGTTACCCACGCGAGCATGTTTTTCAATCCAGCGATAGGTGGTTTCATTACGGCTATGGATACCCATAGTCAAACCAAAACCGGTATCGTTGATTTGTTGTACCACCTGCGTCAGCTCACTCGCTTTAAAGCGAACAATGTGCAGGACAGGGCCAAACTGCTCTTCAGTCAGACAATCAATCCCGGAGATTTCAAACGCGCTTGGCGCAACAAAATCACCATGGGCACAAGCCTCACCCAGCTCAAGCTGAGCCACTTTTTTCTGGCTCTGACTCATACGTTCAATATGTGCCAGCAACCCTTGTTTCGCTTTGCCGTCAATCACAGGGCCCACATCCGTGCTGTGCAGGTAAGGAGTGCCCACAGACAGCTCCTGCATCGCCCCTTTAATCAGACCGATGATACGGTCAGCCACGTCCTGCTGAACAAACAGCACACGCAGCGCCGAACAGCGCTGACCGGCAGAGGCAAAGGCAGAGCGCAGCACATCACGCACCACTTGCTCCGGCAAGGCGGTACTGTCGACAATCATCGCGTTCTGGCCACCGGTTTCGGCGATAAACGGCACCGGATCCGCATCACGTTCCGCCAGAGTCTGGTTGATCCGCTGCGCTGTCGCAGTTGAGCCGGTAAAGGCCACGCCAGCGATCGCGCTGTGCGAGGTCAGCGCACCACCGATAGCAGCACCACGTCCCGTCAGCAGTTGAATCACCCCGCCCGGGAAACCGGCTTCCAGCATCAGTTCAACCGCGCGAGCCGCAATCAGACTGGTTTGCTCGGCAGGTTTCGCCACCACCGTATTGCCCGCGACCAAAGCGGCAGTGATCTGGCCAAGGAAAATGGCCAGCGGAAAGTTCCACGGACTGATACAGACAAACACGCCGCGCCCTGTACGGGTCACCTGGCGGCTCTGGCCGTCGAATCCTTGCAGCGTAAACGCCGCCAGATCATCAATTCGTTGGGCGTAGTAACGGCAGAAATCCACCGCTTCACGCACTTCATCAATCCCGTCATGAACGGTTTTACCGGCTTCCTGATGACACAGTGCCACCAGCTCGGCCAGATTGGCTTCCAGCAGATCCGCCAGTTTGTCCAGTTTCTCGGCGCGCTGACTAGCCGGAGCTTGACTCCATTGCGCAAACGCTGCCTGAGCAATCTCGATCGCTTCGGAAACATGATCAAGGTTGGCATGCATTACCTGACCCACTTCGATCCGGCGATCATACGGTGCCGTCACGATCTCGGGCTGCTCTTCAGCCTTGATCATGCTTTCGAACTGAGACTGGCCATTAATGATCGGCGCCGCCTGCCACTGCTTGCTCAAAAACGCATTGACCTGATCTTCGAACGGCTTAGCTTCACTTTCAATATCAATATTGACGCCGTAAGAGTTCGCTCGCTGGTTAAAGATTTGCGGCGGTAACGGGATCTGGCGGTTATCCAATGACTCATACTCAAGCAACATATCAACCGGGTGCTGAGTCAAGGTGTTGATCGGGCAACGAGCATCAACCAGACGATGAACGAATGAGCTGTTGGCACCGTTTTCCAACAGACGGCGCACCAGATACGGCAGCAGATCTTTGTGACTGCCCACCGGCGCATAGATACGGACCGATTGCTTGTAGGTCGCCATCACATGGTTATACAAAGCATCACCCATGCCGTGCAGACGCTGGAACTCAAAATCTTTATGCTGAGCCATCACTGCAATCGCGGTAACGGTCTGCGCGTTATGACTAGCAAACTGCGGAAACAGATTACCGCGCACCTGCTCGCTGAGCAAAAAACGCGCACAAGCCAGATAAGAGACATCGGTCGCTTCTTTACGGGTATAAACCGGATAACCGGTATAGCCGCTCTGCTGTGACCATTTGATCTCGCTATCCCAGTATGCTCCTTTCACCAGACGCACCGGGATAAGATCGCCCTGCTCTTTTGCCAGTGCAGTCAGCCACACCAGTACAGGCAACGCACGTTTGGAATACGCTTGTACCACCAGGCCAAACTTACCCCAACCCTTAACTTTGTCGCTGCGATACACTTTCTCAAACAGTTCCAGTGACAACTCAAGACGATCTGCTTCTTCGGCATCAATGGTGATCGCCACATCCAGTTCAATCGCTTTGTCCAGCAGCTGGATCAAGGTGTTATACAACTCACTCATCACCCGGCTGTGGTTTGCCACTTCATAACGCGGGTGCAGAGCAGAAAGTTTGATCGATACCGATGGCGCCGGGCTGGTCTCCAGTCCGTACTTGTCGCGGCCCACCGCTTCAATCGCCATCAGGTAATCCTGAAAATATTTATCCGCATCCGCCGTCGTCAGCGCCGCTTCACCCAGCATATCAAATGAGTAGGTGAAACCTTTATCACGCATCACGCGGCCGTTTTTCTGCGCTTCTTTGATGTTACGCCCCAGAACAAACTGATGGCCCATCACCTTCATCGCCTGATGCATCGCTTTGCGGATCACCGGCTCACTGAGTTTGTTGACCAGGCGATTCACTGCCTGAACCGGGCTGGTGCTCTGGCTATCAGACAGGCCGACCACTTTCCCGGTCAGCATCAGACCCCAGGTTGATGCGTTGACAAACACAGAATCAGAATTCTTCAAATGAGATTTCCAGTCCGCCACACCCAGACGATCTTTGATGAACGCGTCCGCGGTCTCAGTATCCGGAATGCGCATCAGCGCTTCCGCCAGACACATCAGCAGAATACCTTCCTGGGTATCCAGGCTATATTCCAGCAGCAACGCATCAATCATCTGAATCGCTTTTTTGTCTTTACGAATCGCTTCGATCAATTGCGTCGTTTTGACCGCCATCGAGGTTTTTTCGTCCTCACTTGGCGTCGCCAAAGGCAGAAGCTGTTTGAGCCATTGGGTTTCGTCCACCATGTAAAGTGGCGAGATCTGTGACCAAAGTTGGTTAAGCGGCTGCTCAACAAACTCAGCGTTCAACACATCAGTTGCAGTAAACATGCGTTTTCCTCAATCTCATACCCGATATCCGTTGAGTCGGGTTTTCCTACAATGGCTCGCAGTGTATTTTGAGCGCGTCGAGAATACTTGTCAAAAACTCCGAGCTTTTTGCCAAAAACTTGGCTTTTTAACAAAACAAAAACAGAATCACAGCATTATTTATAAAATAAAATGCTGTTCATTTAGCTTATTACGCAAATAAATAACCCGGCGTTGATGGATTCACGCCGGGTTATAGAATAATTCTCATTAAAACTGGAGTTTTGTAGTGATTAGTTGCGGCACGTCTTCTTGTAGCGCGACGGAGAAATGCCCTGCAGACGGGAAAAAGTATGGGTAAAGGTGCTCTGGTTGGAAAAACCGCTTAACTCAGCAACCTGACCAAGTGTTAAATTTCCATTTTCTATCAATGACTTGGCCATATCCACGCGTTTTCCGAGCACATACTGATGCGGCGTGATGCCCATCTGTTCTTTAAACAGCATATGAAACTGACTTTCGCCGAGAAACACGCTGCCAGCCAGTTGCGCCACCGAAATGCGTCGGCTGATATGCTGTTCGATGTAGCGATCGATGGCATCAAGATCAAAGCGCGACTCTTTCCGCTGGGCATCAAATGCCGAAATATGGCGCTGCAGAAGTGCCAGCACCGTATCACTGCATGCCCGGCTGAGCAGCATATCATCTGGACTGCTTTGCATTTCCTGCACCAGCATCTGAACCAGTTTCTGAATCTGGTTATCGAGCTTAAAATAGGTATCCTTACCTGTCAGCTCATTGAGCTTGTGCAATGTGAGCGGATCATCGTCGCACGGCTGAGGCATATTGAGCACCAGAATGTCGGATTGCCCGACTATGCCACCAAACGCATGGCCGGTGCCAGAAGTCACCACACAGCCCTGACCAGGATTAACAATATTCCCCATTCCGCCGACTTCGAATTCGGCCTGGCCTTTAAGGCCGATGACTATCTGGGTGTAGCTGTGATCATGACAGTGCATGTAAGAAGGCAAAGTGATCAATTGCGCCGGACGCGGCGACAAAAGTTTGGCTCTTTGCTCGCTGATGAGCGAATTGGCTGAAGATAACGTACTCATGATCATTCTACCCGACGAAACAGACATGCATTTTATTACAATTTTATCATAAGCGACAATCAGTGCTGCGTCAGCACACTTATAAGCAATCTGGCGCACATTTAAATTTTGCCGTAAAGCCGGCGTGGGTTTTGTCGCACAACCGGAACAATGATCAAGTGCACATAAATTACGGTCAATGTGTGTTCAATCAGGAAAACGGTAAACCAGATCGGAAATCGGTGCTTGCATATTTCGATAATCTGCTCAAAATGGAGTTTGCAGAGTTATAAGATTCACAAAATCAGCGACCTAATGTCAGATGAATGTGACTTTTCCGCCAGAGAGCTGGCAATTTGCATGGCCAGAGCCAGGGTATTAAGCCATTTAATACCGCTGTCAAAAGTTTGTCTTTCCCACTGCTTGCAGTGGATTCATATAAATGTTGCAGGGACCTATGATCAAACATCGCCTCCCAGCGCTACTGCTTGCGCTAAGCCCAGTTTGGGTATCTGCATCGGTGTACGCGGATGAAGTTACACAGGTCGATCCTGTGACCGCCATCGATGAAAAAATCAGTACAAAACAGAGCGAAATTGATGCTATCGCATCTGAGTTCGACACTGAAAGTTCAATGCTTCAACAGCTTAAAAACGACCAGGCTCGCCTGAAGCGTAATGGCGACGAGCTGGATGCCAAGCGTAACCGCGCGAAGTCGGCTCTGGATAAACAGTACAGCCGCTTGCTGGAAGACCCGGAGACCGATCTGATTACTTTCCAGAAGCAGTATCAGGACGCCTGGGCAGCAGTCAAACAGAATCAGTCAGAACAGCTGTCTAACCAACAGGCCATCGCCGAAAGTGAAATGCGCCTCTCTCAGCTTAAGCAGAAACAAGCGCGCCTGAAAACCGAATACACCAACCTCGAAGAGAGCAAGATCGAGGCACGGGTAAAACGCCTTGAAGCCGAGCTGCGCGAAAGTGCTGTCGTGGAAACCAGCTATAAAACCACCTGTTCCACCACGATGACACTGGGTGAATGTTCCAGCCAGGGCCTGCACCTGACCAAGCAAAAAGCGGTCAAAACCTTCCGTGCCCAGTTGCTCGACAGTCTGAGTGAGTCAGTGATCGCTAAGCAAAATCTCAGTGGTGTCGAGCTGAACATTCACGTTCAGGACAGCCAGATTCAGCGGGCCGGATTTGAAGGCAACAGCGAGTACTTTACTCAGATGCAGGCACAGTTGCAGGCCAAACCGGAAGCAGTCGCAGCGTGTAAAATGCTCAATGTTTCCAGCCGTTACTGTCTGCAGGGCGCCGCTGAAAGCAAAAGCAGCAAGCAGAGCAAGGCGTGGGCCAACGTCACGGTACGCTCAGATCAATACAATGATTCCGTCACCATCAATGGCATCAACTATGGCAGCACGCCGGTTGAAATCGTTCTGCCGGCAGGTCGCCACCAGGTGACCGTAGCCAAAGACGGTTTCGAAAGTTACAACCGCGTGATCACCGTCAACGGTAATGACACGGTGTGGGTTAAACTCAGACCCAATAAAGACAGCTGATAAAACGGACTGACTGCCTTGGCTGCGCCATTACCGCCTGTCGCGATAACGCCATTTTGTCATCAGGTTACTGAAAGCTAATTGATGACAAGATGGCGTTTACATTTAGAATAGCGTCAGGATTTGTTCAATTTTAACTGAAGTAGACACTCATGCGACAAGGTTTACCCGCTCTGTTATTTGCACTTTCGCCATACATGCTCGCAACACCTTTGATGGCAGAACAAGCTTCGGCATCCGACGTTGTCAATGTATCCAACGTGGCCAATAGTTCCAACGTGGCCAACAGTTCCAACGTGGCGAGTAGCTCCGGCGTAGTCGCCATCGACGATGCGCTGTTCAGCCAGCACGGCGCATTGCGTGAGGCCAAAAAGAGCACTCAGGCTCAGCAAACGGCTGCAGACAATCAGCTCAGTGAGGTCAACCGCCTGACGCAGCAGGCTGCCAAGCTCGACAAAGCGCTGCAGCAGGCCAAAGCCACTCTGGCGAAGCAGTATCAGGCGATGATCAATGAGCCGGATCTGGATATCTCTGCGGCTCAGAATGCCTATCAGGCAGCCTGGGCTGAGGTGAAACAGAATCAACAGGCACGTCTGCAAGCAGAGCAGCAACTTCAGGAACAGCAATCCGCGCTGAGCGAGGCCAAAGCCGCACAGCAATTAATTGAGCAGAAAATCGCCCGGCTTGCTGAAGACAAAGTACGCGCCCGGGTTGAACAGCTGAGAAACGAACTGAAACGTGAAGGCGAGCAGACGGTCAGTTTCACCAACGCCTGCCAGGCCGACATGACCCTGGCCCAGTGTGCCCAACAGACCACGGATCTGGCGCTGCAAAAAGCAGTCACCCAGTATCAAAGCTGGCTGCTCGATCAAACCACAGAATCCAAACAGGTCAAACAGCATCTGGGGGATGTCGCGCTCAATATTCACGTGCTGAGCCATAAAGTCAGCGATGCCGGTTTCTTTGACGGCAGCCGATTCAGAACCGTGATCGCCGCGCAGCTGAATGCCCGTCCGGCGGAAAATACCCCATGTAAACTGCTGGACGTCGAATCACAGTACTGTTTTGCACCCGGAGATAGCGCACAGCCCCAACCACAACAAGAAGTCGCCTGGGTCAATTTGCTGATACGCTCGAACCAGTACCAGGATTCCGTTTCAGTGGATGGCGTCAGCTACGGCAGCACACCCGTCGATATTATGCTGCCGGTCGGCAGTCACATGATTACGGTGGCCAAAGAGGGCTACCGTGCCTTCCATCAGGAACTGAGTATCAACTCGGACCATACGCTGCGTGCTGTGCTGCGCGAGCAGGCTAACCCGCTTAAAGCGGGACATACTTTTGCCGACTTGCTGAAAGGCGATGTCAAAGCGCCGCAAATGGTCACATTACTGAGCGGCGAATACCTGCTGGGTGAGAATGCATCGCGTCAGGTTCACCTTGATCATGCTTTCGCAGTCAGCGCCACACCGGTAACCGTGGCTCAGTTTGAAACCTTCGTTAACCAGACCGGCTATCAGACCGATGCCGAATTGCAAAAACTCTGCATTACGGTCGATAAGGCGGAAGTCGCACCGATGCCGGGCAGTTACTGGCGCAATCCGGGCTTTAAGCAGTCAGGGCAATCCCCGGTGGTATGTATCAGCCAGAACGATGCCAAGGCTTATACTCAATGGCTGTCACAACAAACCGGCTTCCATTATCGCCTGCCAAGTGAAGATGAATGGGAAGCAGCTGCCCGCGCTGGCAGTAAAACAGCGTACTGGTGGGGTGAGCGTTTTGGCAGCGGAAAAGCCAATACTGGCTGGGGCGGTACACCGTGGTCAAACAAGAGCACTTCTCCGGTCGGCGCTTTTGCTGCTAACCCACTGGGGCTCTATGATGTCGTCGGTAACGTCTGGCAATGGACCACAGATACACGTGGCCTGGCGAAAGGCGGCGCCTGGAGCTTCTCTCCGGAGATGGCTAAAGCGGACAGTCAGCTGTTTATTGCCCCTTCCGCGGCCGCTAATTACGTTGGCTTCCGGGTTTTACGTGAACTGTAACGCAACTATTTGCGCAAAATAGCCAAAAGGGGGGATTTCCCCCCTTTTGCGTTGCTGGCAGCTTTAATATAGTTGTCGCCAGGCGTTAAGGGTCCCTTGACGCCGGGTATCTTATTGATGCCTCTGTGTTTTCGGCAGACCCTCGCTGAATTCATGGAACCTCTTCTACACGTCGACAAGATATGTTTCTTGTATTTGTGCCAGCCCGTCTTCAGGCTGGCTTTTTTTATGTTTTCGTCCCGTAAACCCGCACTGAGTACTTACTTTAACCCACCACCTTGGTATCATAATCCGGTTGTATACAAGGGAATTATGTTGTGTCAAATCCACTCACCGCAGAACAGTTATCACTGTTTCAACAGTTACCCGGTTACTGGGGCTGTAAAGATCTGAACTCTGTTTTTGTTTATGCCAATGAGGCCTATTCTGCGCTGATCGGTGTGGAGAGCATGCAGCACTGTGTTGGTCTGACCGATTTTGATATGCCAAGTCCGACCGTGGCCTGCGCCGCTGATTTTCAGGAGCAGGATCGCTACGTGATCAAAACCGGCCGTTCACTGAAAGTGCTCGACATCCACCCATACCCGGATGGTCGCTGGCATGCTCACATCTTTACCAAAAGCCCATGGCGCGATGCACAGGGTCAAGTCCGCGGCACCATTTTTTACGGCCAGGAGCTGACAGATACCGCTATTCTTGAAGTCGGACACTGGGTATGTCGCGTAACAGGTTTAAGCTCAGCGCTCAAAAGTGCCAATCATGATGACTTGCAACTGCCCAAGCTCACAACCCGTGAATCGGAAACTCTGTTTCTGTTGCTATACGGCAAAAAACCGCAACACATCGCGCGCGTGATGGGAATTTCAATCAAAACCGTGGAAGGCTACGAGGCACGCCTGCGCACCAAATTCGGTGTCCCCAGTAAAGAGAGCCTGCTCGACCGGGCTCTGGACCTCGGTTTTGGCTCGGTGATCCCGCAAACCCTACTTAAAACCCAGCTTTCCGTGGTGCTGAACAACGAACACGCCGCATAAAGCGGCGTGTGAAAACGGTATGACCAAGCAAAGCGTGTCGGCTACGGTGCGAGACGATCCACGTCCCAACCGTTCTCCTGGCGGGTGTAAATGAAACGGTCGTGCAGGCGATGTTCGCCACCCTGCCAGAACTCAATGCTGTGCGGACGAATCCGGAAGCCGCCCCAGAAACTCGGTACCGGGATCTCACCTTTAGCAAACTTCTGTTTCAGCTCAAGGTACTTGCCTTCCAATACGCCACGGGCAGAAATACGGCTGCTCTGATGGCTGGCGATCGCCGCAATCTGGCTCTCTTTCGGACGTGAGGTAAAATACTTGATATTTTCCAGCGCGCTGAGTTTTTCTGCCGTACCCGTAATATGGACCTGGCGCTCAAGCGGGTGCCACGGGAAATGCAGGCTGATTTTGTTATTGTGCTGGATATGTTGCGCTTTGCGGCTGGCCAGGTTGGTATAAAACACGAAACCGTCAGTTTCGACATTTTTCAGCAGCACAATACGTTGAAATGGCTGACCCTGTTCATCCACTGTGGCAACTGTCATCGCGGTCGGATCGGTTAACTTCGCGTCGATCGCCTGCTGCAGCCATAAATTAAACTGTTGCACCGGATCGGCCAGCAAATCTTTGCGGCGCAAACCGCCTTGAATGTATTCACGGCGAATGTCTGAAAGTTCCATTTCTACTCCTCGTTATTTTTTGCCGATTGTGCGCCTATACGACGTATAACTCAAGCCACGACAAGTGAAAGCCTGTATCGATCACTTCACACTCTGTGACGGTTGCACGGCTCTTAACGTATTCCCCGCTTAAACGACAAGAAACGGTCTAAACTTTAACCACGCGCAATAATCTTGAGCAGCAGCGCTCCGAAGTCAGCAATAGCATCAATACGATCGGACTGGCATTGCCTCCTTATCTGGAAAATAAAGATAGCGTAGCCGCTGAATCGGTGATCCGCTACCAAGCCCGGACAAGACCGCAGTGGCCGCCTCTAACGCCAACCCTGAACTTGATTATGGTTTTATCGCCAGCTCCGATAATCAGTTAGTGCTGGGTAAGCAACAGTGGAAAGCTTTGGTCGAAGAAGCTATTCAGCACGACTGGTTTACGTTCCGTTTCCAGGCCGCCAACGACGAATCACAACACACGTTTCACCGTGAAGTGTGTTCTACGCTTGAAAAAGATCATGTCCGATACAGCGCGAACCAGTATCTTTTCGCGCTGGAGCAACTGCACGCCACTCACCTGTTTGATGAATATGTGTTGCAGACCATGGTCGATAAACTGCAATCCGCTGAGCCGCTCTTTCATACACCTGCCTACAGCAACTCAGGCCCGAAAATGATTGGGGGAAAATGACAAAAGGGAGCCGGGCTCCCTTTTGTGCAGTCAGATGGGTTGGAGGTCATGACCGATTTCTCTGCTCATAAGCACCGAGTTCTGCGTTGCTCCAGTTGCGACTAAACCCCGATATCTTCCTCATCGAGTTTAGACGACAGCTGAATTTCATATTGATTGTAGCTGAAAATGGAAGGCCCATGGACCCGCTTTGTCGTCACTCGTTCATCGCCAAATTGCACGGTAACATGGGTAAATACCTTACCCTTCACGTCAACCACGTTATTTTCCAGTGCGATTTGAAATTCATCGTTAAGAACATCCAGCGCCGATTTGACTTTTTCCAGCCTGGCGTTGGCTTGATCCTTGGCATTATCAATCTCAAGTTCTTCTTCATCACTACGTTCAGCTTTAGGGCGTTTTTTGAATTCCAGCTCGCGACGAATAATGTCCATGGTCTCTTCCTGAGCCAGTTTGTACTGCTCCTTGTGCTTAACCATCCGGTCTTTGTACCAGGCAAAGCGTGCAAACGCTTCAACGTTCATCGCGGTATCTCCCTCAACGCCTAAGTTAAGGCAGGTCACTTTCCCCCCCACTTTAGTCACACCACCGCTTAACGTGCCCTGCTTTTCTCCATCGTCCAGGACCAGCAAATCTCCCCCACAGCGCACATCCGCGCCCATACAGTGGACAGCGATCTGAATATTTTCCGCCGCCTGCAATTCACAGAACTGAGCGTAGTTTGCTTTGATACTGACACCGGATTTCACCACACAGCTTTTCGCTTCACCTTCGGAGACGGTATGACCTATGATGCCTTTGCCAACTTCGATGTCTCCCTGAGCTTGCACATCAGCCGATTCAATAAACCCGCCAACGGTGACTGAACCTGTGGCTCGGACGACCATGCCCGGCTCAACATCACCGGCTATAACCACATTGCCTTTGAATTTTACGTGCCCAGTCGCGATGCTGACGTTATTGAGGCACAGCGCGTTATCGACATCAATCGTTTTGCCTTTAATGATGGGCAGGCCAGACTGACTCGCCAGTAAAAGGTTGGGATCCTCAGGAGAAATGTGCGTACCACGGCCTGGCAACAGCTCACTATTGATACCGGGTCTCGGCGCAATCACTTTGCCCTGCACCGTGTACCCGGCTTCCCCCTCGGTCGCAGGCTGACGTCGCATGACCGGCTCGTTTTCGCTAACGGTCACCGTCTCACCGAGGTTGCGCATATCAATTTTATCGTCACTTTTACGCTCTTGCGGCGCCAGAATGCGTTTGCTGACATCCTCCACCAGCGCAATAAACTGGCTGTCCTGCCCCTGTATCGCTTCTTTGCCACGCGCGACAGGCTGAGTGAAGGTTTCTCCGGGCTTGAGTGTGTTACTCATCAGCAGGACTTTCTTCAGGGCTAATTTATTTATCCCTTTCACTACCTGAGCATCCGCTAACGCCTGCACCAGTTCACTGCCATACAAACCTCGGCCGCCATACGCGCCGGTGACCAGCATACTGGCCAACATATCCTGCTCGGTCAGTACGACTTCCACCTGAGCATTACGCTGCAGCGCCACGACTATCCCGTCGTAGGCTTCACTTTTCATTTCCTTGGCACAATGAATAAAACGTTTCACTGAATCCTGGTCAACAAAATATTTTCTTGCCCCGATCTGACCCAAAGCATCGCTCAATCCCTGATCAGATAACTCCTTGGCGATGGTTTTGTCGCCATTCAGTTTTGCAATCACCTGGGTTTTGTCCTCGGAGAGAACAATCAATTCATTCCACATCCTGAATAACCTTCACGGCATACCTGTCGTTTTGAAATACAGTGTATAGAAATTGAGACAAGGTCGGAATAAAACGAGTAGCAAAGTCAGGCTTACGTCACTTCTTAACCGCAGTGTATCTTGCAGAGAGAGTCAAGCCGCAGCCTGTCACCAGGTTTACAGTGTAAATGTGTCAGCCTCCCCCCGATGCGCAGCGCGCTCTTGCTGTCGTTAAATCACCATCAAAAATAGTTAAGTCACTATGAAAAATGGTTAAGTCATCAGGAATAATAGTTAAATCATCAAAAAGGACAGTGAAGTAATCAAAAGGAAGAGTTAAGTAATCAGGTTAGGGAACGGTTGCTCCTCGTTAAACAGGTACACGGCATGCACACATTTACCTTCATTGAAATAATGCAGTGATTCACACAGTGTCGAGGCCAACAGGATGCCACGCCCATAAGATACATCGGGGTTTTCAGCCCGATTTTGCTGATAATCAAAACCCACGCCACTGTGCTCAAGCATGAATTCAATCCGCGACCGCTGCGGCTGAAAATCGATGTCGAGTCGAATCGAGTGCGATTCATCCAGTTGCTGCAAACGCTCTTCTCTTTGTTGGTAATAGAGTAAGAAACCGTCCGGATCATCTTTCATCTCAGAATTAAGGCCAAGCAAGCCATGATCGATAGCATTGTTGAACAGCTCTGAAAGCAGCGAACACAGTAAATCGAGATGTTCACCACCCAGCACGATCCCTTTCAGATAAGTGCGTATTTCATTCATTACTGCGATGCGTTTCAGCACCAAAGCGGGAAAGCTAAGTGAGGTTTTCAGGGGAACGTTGCCCAGCATCAACGGCTGATTCACCTGGCCTTGATTCACATTCACCAGGGGAAACGTCATGGTTAACACCGATAGATCATCGGCTTTGCCCGGTTTAGCAAAACGCTGCACTTCTTCGTACAAGGTAGGGATCAAGGCACCTTGCGACACCTTACTCAACAAGGCCTCCAGTCTTTGCTCACCGAACCGTTCCCCGACGTCATTTTGCGCTTCGGTAATACCGTCTGTATAACAGACAATGCGCTGGTCCGGATCGAGTTTAAAGTGCATCACATCACTTTCAAACTCATCCGGTTTAAGTACGCCCATTGGCATGTGAGACGAAATCAAACGCTTAGCCACACTGCCGTCGCTGTCGAGAATATAGCCATCCGGCAATCCGCCTCCCCACCAGGAGACTTCAAAACCATTGGCCCTGA
Source organism: Vibrio ostreae (assembly GCF_019226825.1). NCBI lineage: Bacteria > Pseudomonadati > Pseudomonadota > Gammaproteobacteria > Vibrionales > Vibrionaceae > Vibrio > Vibrio ostreae. Next base: position 1,051,525 of record NZ_CP076642.1, on the reverse strand, counting down.
TTTCAAATACGCTGGCGGCCAGCATCATCCCAGTTGGCAGAAAACTTTCCAGAGAGCGATTAAGTTCTGAAACCATCTCTCCTAAGGACAAACCTTTCGCTGCCGTTGAGAAAAAAGTCCGAGTGGCGGGCAGAGTTGAAATCGCAGCCGGAAGTCCATTACCGGTTGCATCCGCGATCATCACATAGATACCACCGTAAGGCCGGCTGGCAATCACTATCAGATCGCCGTTAAAAATAGTCGATGGAGTCGAGATGTATTCAATACCGAAAATGTGTTCGATCTGCTCGCCCATCTCCTCCATCAGATTGGAAAAAATGGACTCAGAAATAGCGAAGTCATATTGCACCTTATCACGAAATCGTTGCAGCTGGTCACGTTGTTCCATCACCTCTTTGTGCATTTTTACCACCCGGTAATGTGCCTGAACCTTGGCAATCAATACACTGCGCTCAACCGGTTTGAGAATAAAATCATCGCCAAGCGATAAACAGCGCTCAAACGAGTCATGATCATCCAGTACCGTGAGGAAAATGATAGGAATGTAGTGGTTGGGAAACGACTCTCTTATCTCCTGCGCGGTGACAAAGCCATCCTTTACCGGCATCATCACATCCAGCAAAATCAGATCCGGCAGCATTTCCATCTGCTGCATGGCAGCCACCACACCTTCCCCGTTCTCAAAGACATCAATATGCTCCGCGACGTTCTCGAGCATAAAACGGCACAACTGACGGTTGGTTGCATGGTCATCCACAACAATTACGCGCATAGGTATGTGACTCTCCCTGCTTATTCGATAGTCAGGCGTTTATTCGATGGTAAATTTCTTATCAAAACGCGAAATCATCAATACTTTGCGCACCTGAGGGAGCGTATTGACGATGCGAATCATGCCATCGGGCTGCTCAAGATAGTTCTTCATATTCAACAACATTCCCAAAGCGGTACTGTCGATATAATCAACTTTACGCATATCTACCGTAAACTCATGATCAAACCGTTTAGCATAACTACTACGAAAATCCTGCACCAGGTTGAAACAAAAGGTTCCTTCCACCGCAATGGTGACATGCTTGTTATCGTTATCTATCCTAGTTTCAATGGCCATATCTCGTCCTTAAAACGCTCATTTTTAATACGTCCGTCCTTAAAACAGTTCAACTTCCCCCTCATCCATACTGCTTTGACTGGCCGCCGGTGCACTGCGATTAGAAGTTTTCTGTTCCAGTTGTTCGAGGTGTGCACTCTCCACGCCACCGTGGTGAAGCTTATCGAGTAACTGCAACGCCTCTTCCAGATAATGCAAAGAATCCTGCGCATAATCGCCTTGCTGCATCACGATGTCGGCAAATTGCAGACAACGTACTCCATCGCCCACATGCTGCACCAGAATCTGACCCAGCTCCTGTATTTTCTGCACTTCACGTTCAATTTCAGTATTGACTTGCTGAACCCCCTGCAGCATGTCATCGACCGACTGCTTCGACGCTTCGATATGAGACATATCGATGGTCGCCATCTCACCCACGGTGTGATTGGCCGCTTTTACGGTCTGCTGCGCAATCTGAATTTCTTTTTCAATCTGGTTATTGAGCGCTTCCGCTTTAACTGACAAATTGCGTACCTCCTGCGCGACCACAGCAAAGCCTCGGCCGGCTTCACCGGCGCGGGCCGCTTCGATTGCCGCGTTCAGCGCCAGAAGATTGGTCTGCTCAGATAATCCACGAACCTCGTTGAGCAGCTTAAACACCACATCCAGCTTGTCCGACATATCATGAATACTGCTCACGGCTGACGTGCTTTTTTGCGACACATTGTGCAGGGTCGCAATAAACTCATTAATGATGGCTTCGGTGCGTGGCAGGACCGTTTTCAAGTTGTACTGACTGTTCTGATTGGCGAGCAGATTGTTCACTAAGGTGCTGGATATTTCCGACTGCTGCTCACTGACCATCTGCAAACCAAAAAAGCTTTCATTTAAAGTTTCGGCCGACTCATCCACTATATTGTGCTGTTTGATCAAAGGCTCTTTGATACGCTCGATATTCTGATTAATCACGGCCTGCAAGCGTTTCACCTGAGCGGCATCACCTCGCCCAGACTGGGAAGACGAAGCGACAGCAGATTGGGGGTTATGTTTGTCGCTGGATTTGGGCTGTGCCGAATCCGCCGTTGAAGCAGCGCGGCTTGCATAAGCCGAGGAAGGCGACGAGCCTGTCAGCAACCAGGGTAAAAGCGCAATCAGCACAATCGCACTCCCGAGCCCCGCTGACACATCCTGCGTCAGGATGCCAGCCAATAGCCCCAGCTGTAACAACGCGACGCCGCCTGTTTTGATAAAGTTTTTACTTTTCCGCATACTGACTCCTGCTGGCCGCTATCGGTTAATTTTATTTAGGTGAATATGTTCACCAATCCATTGCGGCATCGCGCTGAGTGCCCGCACATCCTTGGCTGCCCCCAGTTCAATGGCCACTCTGGGCATTCCCCACACCACACAACTACGTTCATCCTGGGCGACGGTTGCCGCGCCCTTCTGGCGCATTTTAAGCATCCCCTTAGCGCCATCTTGTCCCATTCCGGTCAGTAACATCGCCAACGCCTTATCTGCGAGCACTTCTGCCACCGAATCAAACATCACATCCACTGAGGGTTTATGACGATTGACCGGATCGCGGTCATCCAGCAACGCGTACAACTCGGCACCGCGGCGAGTGACCACCATATGTTGATCTCCGGGCGCAAGATAGGCGTGACCACTTTGCAGCAATACCTGACGCTGTTTGACCTCCTCCACTTCAACCGCGCTATTGGCATTAAGCCTCTTAGCCAATGAAGGGGTAAACTGGGCACTGATATGCTGGGTGATCACGATGGGCGGTAAACCTGCCGGTAATGCAGATAAAACGCTGTTCAGCGCCTCCGTACCGCCGGTTGAAGCACCAATGGCCAACAATTGGATCCGGGTTGAGCAAGGCGTTATTGTCACAGGAGCTTTTGCTGACGGCTTCGGGCTGCTGGCCACATTCGCCCCGGCCGCCATTTTGAGTTTGTCATTCACCAGCGTTTTGTAATTCACCATATCCGCCGTGTTATCGACTGAAGGCTTAGGAAAATAATCCACCGCACCGGCTTCAAGTGCCGCGAGTGTTGCATCAGCACCATGCTGGGTCAGGGTAGAGATCATCACCACCGGTATCGGACGCAGACGCATCAGATTACGCAGAAACTGTACGCCATTCATTTTGGGCATCTCGATATCCAGCGTCAGCACATCCGGATTGAGGCGCTTGATCATATCACGCGCCTGATAGGGATCCTCCGCGCTGCCGACAACTTCAAGATCCGGATCGGATGCGATCAGCTGGGTCAATAGCGCTCTGAATACCGGAGAATCATCCACGACCAACACTTTGATCATTTTGCTCATTCGAATAACTCCACATTCTTGCCCGTATCAGGCATTTGCTGCGCCACCTGGCTGGAGTAACACTCTTCACTGCGGCGAATCTGCATCACTTCCGCACAAGGAATACGTTTCAGCCAGGCTCGGCCCGACTTCGGGTCAAACAGTACGCGGCGCGGGTCGACTCCGCCCAGATCTTTAGCGACCACATTGAGGCCTTCACGCTGTACATAACCGAGAACAAACTCCACATTCTTAATTCCAATCAGTGATTTGAACCCCAGCAATTGCGCGCCACCAAACAGTTTCACATTCAGGCGACCGCGTTGCGCACCAATGTTAAGCAATTGATTAATAATATTTTCCATTGCATAACACCCGTAGCGGGAGGCATTCGATAACAGTTCATCGGCTTTCCAATGATGCAGTTCGGCGGTGGTATCAAACGGCAACAGAAAATGGTTCATCCCACCAACACCTGCGCTGGGATCCCAAATGCAGGCGGACACACAAGAGCCAAGTCCTGTGGTTATGATTTCATGATTCCCGCTCACGTATACCTGACCGGGCGCAACCTTAACCCACGGCAGGTCGGACCTATTGTGCGGGAAACGCTCAAAAGATGTCTGCGATGACGGTGTATGGGTTACGACTTCACTTACCATGGTTTGTCCTACATTTTGACGTAAATTGTCTGGCCGAGATGATGGAACAACGAACTGCACCCTCCCAATCCTTCAGAATGGCCGAGGAACAATACACCGCCAGGCTTGAGGCGAGCATGAAAACGCCTGAGTATCTGCTCCTGAGTAGGTTTATCGAAATAGATCATCACGTTACGGCAAGCGATCAGATCAAATTGCTCCGGCAGCGACCAGGGTTCGATCAAGTTGATCGGCTGAAACTGAATAAACTGCTGCAACCGGTTAGCCACTTTGATCTTCCCACTCTGCGCCTCTTTACCACGCATAAAACATTGCCTGAGGTACTGTTTCGGTATCGTCGCCAACGCCTCCTCCGGGTAGACGCCGCGTTTGGCATGCTCAAGTACCTGAGTATCGAGATCCGTGGCAAAGATTTTCACTGACTTAGCAAACTCAAAAGCACCGGCATGCCACAGGGTCGCGGCTATGCTGTATGGCTCCTCACCGGTTGAACAGCCGGCAGACCAGATCTTAATCTCGGTATTACCTAAACTGCGCCAACCTTCCACCACCACTTTTTCAAGAAACTCAAAATGATGAATTTCACGGAAAAACTGGGTTTTATTGGTCGTCAGTGTGTTGATGAAATGCACACATTCCTGCTCATCATTCTCTATCAGTGCCCGATACTCTTTAAAACGGGTTAATCCACGCCGCCTCAGCTGGCGGCTGACTCTGCCATACACCATGGCACGCTTGGTGTCCGCCAAATAGATGCCGACCCGCTTATGCATGAACCATTGGATGAACTTAAAATCCTTATCCGTCAGTTCAAATTCTTGTTCACTCACCGCCAACATAGCCTGAACCCTTTATTAGAACTCTTCCCATTCATCACCATCGTCACTGAGATTCATCTTGGCGTTGGCAACTTTTCCATTGGCACGTAAATCCCTGACATTGCCACGCTTGCCGGTTGGCTTGGCTGCGATTGGAGATCGTTTGGTCTCAAAGGTCGTAATGTTGCTGTCGGTGGCAAAGAAGTTCATCAGATTAAGCAGCTCTTTACCTTCGTCTTTCAGCGACTGGCTCGCCGCCGAAATTTCCTCAACCAGCGAGGCATTTTGCTGCGTCATCTCATCCATGGCGGTTACCGCGCGATTGATCTCATCAATACCGGTCGACTGCTCTATACTCGATGACGTGATCTGGCTAATCAGTACCGAAACTTTCTGCACCGCTTCAACTAACTCATCCAGCGTAGCACCGGATTCATTCACCAGGCGTGAACCTTCATCCACTTTCTCGACACTGTCTTTAATTAAGCCTTTAATCTCTTTCGCTGCCGCGGCACTGCGCTGTGCCAGGTTACGGACTTCACCCGCCACAACCGCAAATCCACGCCCTTGTTCACCGGCCCGCGCCGCTTCGACAGCGGCGTTCAGCGCCAGCAGATTGGTCTGGAATGCAATCTCATCAATCACACCGATGATGTCAGCAATCTTCTTGCTCGCGGTGTTGATTTCGCTCATCGCGTTAATGGCCTGCCCGACCACCTGGCCGCCCTGACTGGCTTTTTTCGCCGCATCGTTTGACACGGTATTGGCATCTTTAGCGTTATCAGCGTTCTGGCGCACTGTCGCGGTCATTTGTTCCATACTGGCTGCCGTTTGCTCCAGATTTGACGCCTGGGCTTCAACGCGCTGACTGAGGTCATTATTCCCGTCGGCAATTTCGGTCGAGGCAGTCGCCACCCGTGCCGAGGATTTCGTGATCTTATCGACCATATTGCGCAAGTTGATGATCGAAGTATTGACCGCTTCAGCCAGTCGCCCAAATTCACCCTGATGATCAGACGGCATCTGATTATTCAGGTTGCCTTCAGCCACCTCACTCATCACGTCAATACACTGGCCAAGCGGTTCAACCAGAGTATCAAGCAGATTATTAATACCATCGCCCAGCTCCCGCATAAATCCACTGTAAGCGGCCGTGTTGATGCGTTCATGCAACTGACCATCAATCGCTTTCTGAATCAGACTTTCCACCTGACGCTGGCCATCCTGTTGCTCGGTGATATCCACCCATTGCAGTGCCGGACCAATGTAGTTGCCTTTGCTGTCATGCATCGCAATACAGGTCAGATTGAACTCCAGCGCTCCGACCGCAATATTGGAACTGAATGGCAGGCGATCAGGATTATTAATGATATTACGCTGATGGCCTGGGTTTTTATGGAAAACATCAATGTTGCGTCCGACCAGATGATCAACATCAAAACCTGGAAATGCTTGCTGCAGCTCCCGTTGTCGGCTGCGCAGTAATTCCGTCAGCGACGGATTGAGATAACGTATGATGCCTTCAGGGTCAGCCATCATCAGGTTGGTGGTCATGCCCTCAACGGCAGAAGCAAGACGACCGATTTGCATGTCCATCGCACGCTCTTCGGTCACATCACGCCATTCCAGCGTGTTGCCAATATAGGCACCGCCCTTATCGAAAATTGCCGCAACATTGAGTTCTATTTTGATATCGCTGATGGCGATATCAGTACTGTATGGCAGATTACCCGGGTCGCTGAGCATCTTGCGCTGGTGGGCCGGATTGCGGTGGAACTCATCAATACAACGCCCCATCAGCCAGTCTGACGAAGCGGTAAAACCAGACCAGACAGTGCGTAGTTTCGCTTCATGCTTACCAAACAGATTCAGCGTTTCCTGGTTGATGTAAGTGATATTGAAATCACGATCAATCATGACCATCGCGGTTTGGGCCTGATCGATGGCCGCGCGCAGGCGTGCCACTTCATTTTCCTGCTGCCGTTCTGCCGTGACATCACGCCACTCCAGGGTGTTACCGACATACTGTCCGTCATGATCGAGTATCGCGCCGACGTTAAGTTCGATCTTAACGCCGCGAATGTCTATGGTCGTGATATAGGGCAGACGAGCCGGTGTCGATAACATCTGACGCTGGTGGGCCGGATTAGCATGAAACAGATCGATACAATAGCCGAGTAAAAAGTCTTCCTCAGCACGAAAGTTAGGCCATACCGATTTGAACAGGCTCTCATGCTGTTTGAGTAACAGCATCGATTGTTTGTTGACATAAGTGATTTTGAAATCACGGTCGATCATCATTAATGCCGTTTGTGCAGCATTTAACGCCGACAGCAGATGTTGATTGGAAATACCAAAACTCGCCTTGGCCGGAGTCTCATCTTGCACCACGTGACTGACTGGCGCGCTATCGTGTTTTTGTTGTTGGGGTTTGCGGTTCCAGAATGGCATGAGTATTCCCTCACATGATTGCAGCTTCGACGGAATGGTGTTGCAGCTTGCTCACATCAAACAGAGCTTCAACATCAATCAAAATTAGGTGGCCACTTTTGACCGAGGCGATGCCTTTAATAAAAGGCTGCGGCTGTGAACAAGATAAACCGGGCGCAGGTTTTATCTGCTGTTGCGACAGTTCGTACACTTCAGCGACACCATCCACGATAAGTCCGAGCGGCTGTTTGGCACTGTCATTAAGGACAATCACCACGGTGGTGGCACTAATGCAAGCCGGTTCCAGATTGAAACGACGCCGTAAATCAACTATCGGCACATATTCACCACGAATATCCAGAACGCCGAGTAAGTAATCCGGACCGTTGGGGACGGAACGTACCTCGCTCCAGCCACGCACTTCACGTACATCTAAAATGGGTACGCCATATTCATCTTGTGCCAGAATGAAGCTTAAAAATTCCTGACTGTGCATCACGCCTCCTCGCCCAGTAAACGCTGGATATCCAGCAGGGCTTCGGTATCCAGCAGCGACATCACCTCTTCACCGACATTGAGCAGGCCTTGCAGATACGGAGCAATTGACGTCTCGCCAATAGCGGGAAACAACTCGTTGTCACCCTGGCCGATGACGTCACTGACCGCATCCACTACCAGGCCCATCAGACGAGTTTGTTCACCGAACTCACTGCGCACCACTAACACCACGGTAGTCGGCAGATAATCGTTAGAGCCGATGCCGAAACGCAGACGCAAATCCATGATAGGAACTATCATACCGCGCAGATTAATCACTCCTTTGACGAAATGAGGCGCGCGAGGAATCGGCGTAGGATGCTCCCAGACGCGGATTTCTTCAATGTCGCAAATCGCCACGCCATACAATTCACTGGCCAGACGAAAACTGAGAAAGTCGGCATTCATTGCCGAAGCATCATGACTGGCCATCAACGCAGCATGAACCACGGATTCATGTTGCAGCGGATGCGCATGTTCGATATCCATTCCTAACTCTCCTTGTTATCAGGCAGCAATCACTTTCTGGGTCTGACTGCGACGTTTCAGATAATTGGTAATCAGCCCCTGAATATCCAGGATCAAAGACACCGAGCCATCTCCAAGAATGGTTGCTCCCGAGATACCGGCCACCTTGGCATAATTGGACTCCAGGCTCTTGATCACCACCTGTTGCTGATCAAGTAACTCATCAACCAGCAAACCGACCCGATTGCCCGCCGCTTCAACAAAACAGAGCAAGCGCTTATCCAGCGGGCCGCTGGCACCCATTTCCAGTTCATCCTGCAGGCGCAGTATCGGAATATTGTCTTCCCGCAAGCGATACAGTTCGACACCGCCGGAAGCCAGTTTGACGCAGGCGGGGTTAATCTGGATCGATTCGATGATAGTCAGCAGAGGAATGATGTAGACCTCCTGACCAACCTTAACCAGTTGGCCGTCGAGGATAGCCAGGGTCAGCGGCAGATTGATAGTAAAATGGCTGCCGCGTCCCAGTTCAGAATCCAGCTCAATATGCCCGCCAAGCTCTTCAATGTTGCGTTTCACCACATCCATGCCCACCCCGCGGCCGGAAATATCAGACACCTGTTCTGCGGTGGAAAATCCCGGAGCGAAAATCAGGCTCATCACCTGTTTATCACTGATATCTTCGCGTCGGCTGTCTGCGGGTAACACACCTTTCTCCACCGCCTTGCGCCAGATTCGCTCACAATCAATCCCGGCACCATCGTCTTTGACTTCAATAACAATTGAGCCCCCCTGATGGTAGGCTTTCAGTTCCACACAACCGGTTTCTGATTTACCGGCCTGCAGCCGCTGGTGTGGCTGCTCTATACCGTGGTCAATGCCGTTACGTACCAGGTGAACCAGCGGGTCCACAATACGCTCCAGCACGGTTTTATCGAGTTCGGTATTTTCGCCTTCAATTTTAAGCTCTACCTTTTTCTCCAGCCGGCCACACAAATCACGTACCAAGCGGGGAAAGCGACTAAACGCAAAACTCATTGGCAACATGCGAATATTGAGTACGTTTTCCTGTAGATCTTTACTATTTTGCAGTAGTTGCGCCAAGCCGGATTTGAGTTTTTCCAGCTTATCCATCGAAAAGTCGTTGCCAATTTCGGTTAACATGGATTGGGTAATCACCAGTTCGCCGACCAGATTAATCAGGCTGTCAACTTTATCGATATCCACCCTGATAGAAGTGACGCTGGACTCAGATTTGGCTGGTTTCACTGCCGCTTTGACTGCTGGCTCAGCCGCTAGAATAGGCGCCGCACTCACCTTAGCTGCAGTACTCACATCAGGCGTGGCGACCTTCGCTCCTTCCTCAACCAGCCCAACAGGTGTTAAGTCACCAGCGGTATTGACTACCGGGGTTAATGACGAAGCTGCACCTTGCGCATCATTGTCACCGGCAGCCATGTCCTCGCTGCCCGGCAGCTCAGACGCTATTCGATTAAGATGCAGGTCACATTCATCTTCAACCCATTCAAATATCTCCCGAATGTCACTCTCTTCGAGCGCTGCACTGAGCCGGATCCGCCACGCCAGATAACACAGCTCAGGCTCGAGTTCGAGCAATTCAGGTAAAGCACGGCTATCGACGTCGAGCTGGCATTGCGGGTCAAGCTGTTGCAACTCACGCAAAATACGCAGCGGATCATTACCACTGAAGAACAACTCGCGATGAGGTACAAACTGTAATTGCCATTCTCCGGGCGCGGAGTGGGCAGAGGAATCACTGCCGGAACGAAGTGGCGTTGCGGCTTGTTGACCACTTTGTCCCGTTTGATGTTCCGTGCCTTTGAGCAAGGCGCTCAATTCGAGCCCGACTTGATGTGTCATTGCCGTGTCACACGGAGAGCCCTGTTCATGACCATGAAGTAACTCGCGTATCATGTCGCAACTTTTCAATAGTACATCGACGCTGTTACTGCTGAGTTGCGTCTGATGGTTGCGAACCAGGTCAAGATAAGCCTCAACGGAATGGGTAAACTCGCTGATATCGAGTAAATTGAATGTCGCGGCACCGCCTTTGATAGAATGGGCGGCCCGAAAAATAGTATTAATGGTTTCATCATCGGCCTGTTGCGGGTCGAGATGTAGTAACACATTTTCCAGCACTTCAAGATTTTCACGACATTCCTCGTAAAACATCTTGCGCAGTTGCTCCATATCTAAAGCCATACCCTGCCCTACCAATTAACGTTATTCGTGACGCCCAAATCGCTTATCTTTTCTAGTACTGCTTATCTGATGTTGAGCCCTGGGTTGTTAACCAGATTTTGATTTAACAATTTATCCTTACCCGTAGAATCTGCGTTTACCCAGTGGTTACAGGACTCGTTGCAGCGTTTTGAGCAGCGTGTCCGGATTAAACGGTTTGACTATCCAACCGGTCGCACCGGCCTGTTTGCCTTGCTGTTTTTTCTCGGTACTGGTTTCAGTGGTTAACATCAGAATAGGAATAAACTTGTACTGTGGATTACCCCGAATCGCTTTAACCAATTCGAAGCCGCCCATGTTAGGCATGTTGACATCGGAAATAATCACATCAAATTTAGTACGCTGCGCCTTGATTAGCGCATCCTGGCCATCATTGGCCGTTTCTACTTCAAAGCCAGCGTCTTTAAGAGTATGACTGACCATCTGGCGAATAGAGATCGAATCATCGACGGCGAGAATTTTAGTCATCACGTTTTCCTTCTCATTACTGAGCACCCATAAGTATGCTGTCCAGTCCCAAGACTTTAAGGCCTTCCTCAAGCGTCTCAGATACGTTTTGAAACTGTAAATCTTTTCCGGCCACCCGAGCAGAATGATGAAATGAAACCAGCAGCTGCAATCCAGCCGCATCAACACGATTCACGCAGGCAGCATCAAGCACAATGACATCATCACTGTGCTGTTGAAGCCACTGGGTATATTGAACCTTGCAATCAACGACATTGCTGATATCCAGACTTTCATTGAGAGAAAACATGAAGTTTCACCTTACTGACGTGCGTGGATGCGAATTTTGGTCTTATGAAATGAGTGTAGAAACTAATGCTTAATTAGCAAATTCTCCACAACGTTTATACGGGATGCAGCAACCGGTGCTTTTAAACAAGATGCGTTATAAGCGATTAAATTAGAAAGGAAATTTTCATCTGATTAGCAAATCAAAAAGTCCTACCGGTTCAATGAGACCAATAGGACTTTTTTGTTATGTCGGGTTGTTCACACCCATTTACAGTGTAAATCGGGTAACGCGATTTACACTCGAATAACTTCAGGCTGTCAGTTTACAGTGTAAATTACTCAGTAACTTAGCCAACTCCGTACGGATGTCCTGTTCGGCCTGTTTACGACCAGTGTAATGATAACGTCTGGCACATTCTTGCCATGACCGTTGCTGGACCACTTTCGCAATCATCAGCTCAGATAGCTCCAGCCACTGCTGCGGCGCTAAAGCCAGTAAAAGTTGCTCAATCCAAACGGCAACACTTTCGTAGTTCGCGCCACCGTGGGCATAGCCGGACAATAAGTGATAGGGGACGGTCTGGTCAGAACTTGCTGACTGGCGTGCCGCCATCAACGCTTGCACCAGCCCCGTATCCAATCCCTGCAAACTATCTTTTAATTCATAACACAGATGCTGATAAAACTGCTGCTCAGCTGATGACATCCAATCACCACCAGACGCCCGGACCATTAACAGTGAATAACAGCCACTGGCTTGATCGCGCTGCGAGCCGAGCTTGACCGCTCGAAATTGGTTGCTGAGCCAAAAGCGAATCAGATGCTTGGTCGCGCCAAAGCTCGTCGCGTAATAGTCCGCCGGATTGTGCGCAATAAAGTGCTGCAGTAATTGAGACCCAAGCCCGAGTTGCTGGCACTGTGGGTGCACAGCAATCCGCATTACCCGCCAACAGGCTTGCTGCGCAGCCTCAGTCAGCCCGAGTTGATTGGCTAACGTCACTGGCGCTAACTGACCTCTCGGGCGCCGGGCGCCGAGCTGAATCTGAGTAATCAGCTCAGCATTCAGGCCACCTTCGCGCACCGCAAGAATGCAGCCCACGATCTGTTGTCCAAATTTAGCCTCCTGTTGCCCAGATTTAGCAACATACACCGACATGGCCTCATCACCCAGCAGATGCAGCAGGTCGTTAGGTGATGTTTGATAATGAGCATTGACCAATAAAGAGAAGATCTCAGACAGCAGTTGTGGCTGCTGCAACAGTTGCTGTTTACTCACCTGCTGATAACCAACCGCAGCGATGGAGAAATCTGCAGCCAAAGCTGGAAATTCATAATCAAGTAAAAACGCGCGTCGATGCCATGCTTCCAGCGGATCACCCAGGCTCCAGCGAATCGGTTGGTCAATATGCTGACTTCGAAATTGCGGACGCTCTTGCTGTAGCCAGTGAAGGAATTTGAGCGTAAAGCCACGCCCGCATCCTTCATAACCATGAATCGTGGTAGAAAACACCGCGCGATGATAACGGTCCACCAACGCAATTAACCAAGGTAGTGGCAGCGCCGCCGCCTCGTCGACCAACAACAGATCGCAATCCGGCGTCTGATTGATTAACTCATCCGGTGCAACAAAACGCACACTCGACTGTCCGAATCGAATCTCCCCTCTTTTTATCACCGCGTCTTGTAAACCGAGCTCGGCATGTCGAAAAAGCGGAGCCACACTGGCTAAAGACGGCGCCGTAACCAGGATGTGCAAATTACGGCTTTGCATTAAACGCGCCGCCGCCATGCCCAGTGCACTGCTTTTCCCGCGTCCGCGATCGGCGGTTAACACCAGTGGCCGCTTACGGTGCCCGCTGACTACCCGTTCGACATTATCGATTGCGTCATTCTGCTGAGAAAAATCGATATCGCCGAATCGCTGTTGCCGGGCAGGCATTAGCGGTAATTGTCGCGGCGTAATCACTGGCAGTTCATCCAGACAGCGATTCAGCCACTGCGTGGCGGGACTGTTTTTTTGCGGCAGCTCCCCTAGCACAATCAACAGCCCGCCGCCGACTAAAGTCCCTAACGCCGCACTGAAACTATTTGCGTCCAGACCCGCCGAGACATCACAAATCAGCAACTGGCATTCACGTCCGAGAAACTGCTGGCCTTTGTTAAAGGCAACATGTTCAGCATGCGTCACATGCTCACCGCCCAACTGAAAGACAGTTGCAACCGAAGATTTGTCACTCAGACAATCTGCTAATATGGAGTCATGCCATGGCACTGTGGCAGCAATACGCACCCCAAAGCGGCAATGCTGCTGTTTGGCTTGTTGTGATAATTGCAAAAGAAAGTGAGAAATGTCTGCACTGGAAATTGTCATAAACTTTGCTCTGAATAACCCTGGCTCCATGTTAGCACACGCATCAGCAGCGATAAGAGCGCTATCGTTGCGTAGCAACAGAATCGCGCTCCACAGTGAAAATTTTTTGCCAAAACGACAAATTATATTTGCTTTATTAAGAACCTGATTTCACTAATGATGCAACAGAAATCCAGTATGGTGCTGGGCCAGAGGAAAGCAAATGCAATGAAACATTTCATCAAAGGATTGGTATTGGCTGCGGCCGTCGCGGCGTCGCAAGTCAACGCTGAAACACAAAGCCTGAACGTGTATGCCTGGGGCGGTTACCTGCCTGAAGCATCGTTGAAAAAGTTTGAACAGCAAGAAGGTGTCACCATCAACTATTCTACTTTCGAGAATAATGAGTCGATGTATACCAAGCTCAAACTTCTCAAAGGTAGTGGTTATGATGTGGTGTTCGCCTCCGCCTATTTTATCGAAAAAATGGGCCGAGAAGGTTTGTTGAGCGAACTCGACCACAACCAAATCCCGAACATGAAGGATACGGTGCCTGCCCTGCTTGGTCAGGCTCATGATCCACAAAACAAGTATTCATTGCCGTACATCTGGGGGGTGACCGGATTAAGTTATAACGAAACAGCCATCCCGCAAGGCATCACTAAATGGCAAGATTTATGGGACAGCCAATACCGCCAGCAAGTCATGCTGATCGACGACATCCGTGATGTGTTTGGTATGGCGCTTAAAATGAATGGTTACAGCATCAATACCAAAAACGAGCAAGAAATTGAAAAAGCGTACCAATCTCTCGCAGCGCTGAAAGATAACGTTTTGCTGTATAACTCAGACGCGCCGCATGTACCTTACGTATCAGGTGAAGCGACCTTAGGTATGCAATGGAACGGCAACGCCTATCAGGGACAACAAGATATGCCGGAACTGAAGTTTGTTATGCCGGAAGAAGGGGCGGTATTGTGGATGGACAACTTCACCATCCCGTCCGGCAGCCAACAAAAAGCCCTGGCACATAAGTTTATCAACTTTATGTACCAGCCTGAAAACCAAGCCGAAATCGTCAACAGCCTGGGTTATGCCTCAGCAACCAAAGGCGGACGAGCCTTGCTGCCGGAAGCGCTGCGTAACAACACCACTATCTTCCCTTCTGATGAAGATATGGCGAAAGGCGAATTTATCAATGATGTCGGCCCGCAAGCGCTGGCTATCTACGAAAAATACTGGCAGCGCCTGAGAAACTAAAGCACTGGCCGTAACCTACACCTATCAAAAAAGCCCGCTTCATAAGCGGGCTTTTGCACTGGCGAGAGCCAGGTTGTATCAACTCAGTTTCTGCTCAACAAATTCCAGAATCTCTTTCATCAACGCATCGTCGACTTTTTTCAGATTCAGCGCCAGATTAGAGCCTTTGCGCGCATAACTTGCACGACCTTTGATAAGATCAACCTTGTTGCTCACGGCACGCTTGGGGGGGACCAGTTCCTGAATCCAGGCTTCCAGCGTCTCAGTTACTTCTTTGGTGATACGGGCAACACCCTGAGCATCACAACGCTGCCAGACGAAACCATCACTCTGATGACACTTAGCCAACAGCTCTCGCTGCTGGGCTTCACTCAGGTCATTAAACTGCTTATGCAGCTTGACGATGGTCGGCCGACCCAGTTCTACCACATTAGGATAAGCCTGCAGCAACTCAAGTGGCAGTGCCGCGGCTTTCAGCGCGCCGCTGACCAGAGCTTCACTGCACTGGAATATCTTAGCCAGCGCTTTCTGATCTTCTGCTTCACCGCTGTCGAGTTTGGCCTGCATTTCACGCCCTTTCTCATACAGCGACAGAGGTTTATGCGCATTTGCTACGTCAGACAGGAACTTGGCGTGTTCGCCATTAATGTGCTCACCAACGTAAATCAAGAACTCTTGGCCGGCCAAAATACAAGACATACGACGACGGCTGCCATCGAGAACCTCAATACGGCCATCCTCACACCGGCGTCCGACCGCCGGATACTGTTGCCCACGTTCACGTAAGGTGGTCAGGACATCCGACAGGGCATGCTCGTTAAGAAAAGCCTGTTCACGGGCGTTTTCGGCAAATACCCGGGTCTGACTCTCTACTTCGTCAGCAGGTATACGTACCAGTTCGAAAGTCACCAGCTCTTCACCGGCCACAGACAGTTCAATCACCTGCGCCTGCTCTTTGGCTGCTGCCTGAGCTTCCGCGGGTGTTGACGCACGACGTTTATTGGCCTTGCCAAACAGTTTTGCATTCAGATCAGACGTTTTAATTGCCATGTGTTACTTACCCCTGGTTAAGTGAAGTCCAATTTGAGTGAAGCACGCGTTCCAGTTCCAGCGCACTCTTTTGCACTGCATCCTGAGCCGTGGCCAGCGTTTTCTTACCGCCTTCAAAGTCACCCGTGGTGAGATCGAATACAGTGCTGTAAGTATCGGCACAAGTTTCAAAAGCACGGCTACGCGGAATGGTTGCCATCATGACCTGATCACCGAGCAGGTAGTTCATTTCGGTCAGGACTGACACTTGTTTCTTGTTGTCATCTTCAAACATGGTCGGCATCAAACGAACAAATTCCAGCCCTTTCCAATCATCCGGAAACATTTCATACACGGTCGGTAAATGCTGAAAGAAGTTCACGGTCGATGCCCAGTCGAGACGCTTCGCGGCACATGGAATCAATAACGCATTCGAAGCATACATCGCATTCCACACCAGCGGGTCGACGTGCGGGCCAGTATCAATCATGATGACATCGAACTCGTCAGCAATCTTGTCAATCAGCTTTTCTTTTAGCAAACGCACAATATCCAGCGACTGATTCTGAGACAGGTATTGCCACGCTTCCGCGTTAAACATCGCATCTTCCGGAAACGCAGAAATGGTTTTCAGGTTTGGATACTGAGTCGAAAGCATCACATTTTTTTGCAGGAATGCTTTGTCAACCTCAACTTCTTCCGGCACATTGTCGAGCATAATGTCGACCGCTGAATAGATGTTGTTGTGCTCTGCCAGGCTGATCTGCGGGTTAAGGAACAAACGCAGTGAGCCTTGGGGATCCAAGTCAATCAGACAAATGCGATAACGTTTATCGAGGTTGAGTGCCAGACACGCCGCCAGATGGACCGCTGTCATCGACTTACCGGTACCACCCTTCTGGTTCTGAACGTTAATAATCCACGGTTTATTATCCGTATTTTTCTTACGTTGGTGGAATTTGGGGATACCCGCCGCATCCATCAGCATATGTGCTTCAGAGAGAGAAATGGAGTAGTGGTTGGCGTTGTTTTTTGTAAACTGATGCCCGGCCTCTTCCATTTTTGCTATTGCCTCATCCAGTTTACGACGTGTCAAACCTGAACGGGTTTCCATTAGCGCCTTGGACATCGGAGGAAAGTGTTCGTCACGACGTTCCTCCAACACAATCTCAATTCGGTCAGATTGGACTTGCTGTGTCTGTTCCGCTAGCTGGTAGAGATTGTCTATCGTTTGTTCTCTTTTCATAGCCAAATTCCGTGATTAGTGCTTTAAGTCGAATTGTACAGCAATATTAACCATATACAATAAAAAGGTGAACAATCACTTTTAGATAACAATCACATTAAATAGATTTTTAACACAACTTTTATCGAATAAGACTTAAAGGCTGAAAAATCATCGTTTAAAACTAGCGTAATAAGATAATCAAACCCGCAAACTTTTAAAAAGTCACAGCGTCACTTATTTACAATGTAAAACCATTACAAAGTACATCAATTCGCCCACTGCGTCTCTCTGGTGATGCACTCACCTAATTTTACCGGAACGATTATCTGTGCGGCTTAAATTACGGAGCCTGTCATTTCAATTTCAATCATTCACCTACCAGAACAAAACCCGAGCATAAGGTGCGTATCTTGATCATTAGACCGAATTGAGCGCACTCAGCAAGTTAGCAATGAAAGCATGATCAAGGCTACAATGATGATCATGCTTCCGGTCACTATGGCTGGTACAGGAAACATGATCAAGGTTATTTTTGATCATCTCGCAGCGCCAATTCATCCCCGCCAAGTTGATCCTGGATCGGATCAATGATCAAGAGCAATGCATTTACGGAAGCATGAAAAATTCCGGCAGAACTACGGACAACGTCAATTACAATCAGGGTTAGCGACGAATACGGCCATTCAAAGCCCGGTGATGAATCCTATTCAAGTAACAGCGTTGACAGTATACAGGCCATGATCATGCTTTCGATGCAGTTTCACACCACAATAAGCAAGCGCTGATAAGTACGAGCCTGTCGATGGATTCAGAAAATGGCGATTTTAGCCGCACACTGACCCGGATTGATGAAACTCTTGATCATGCTTCCGCTAAGATCACGAACAGAAAATGAGAAACAGCTCAGGTTTAACATACTGTTATTTCTCAGCTTGTGGATAAAGTGTGTATCGGCCTTGATCATCGTTTGCAGAATGCGTTGATCATTGATTCATGCTGTTCATGATCATGGTTTCAGAGAAGTTTGATCATGCTTTCAATAAGTTAATGATCATCGTTTCGAAATTACTATGATCATGCTTTCGAGAGGTGTAAAAAAAAGACAAGTTAAAACAATGCATTAGAGGTGACTTTGGACTCAGATCATATGATCACTCTAATCATCTTATATCAATATAATCAGAAAGATCAGTTATTTAAAACCAACAATTTTTTTCTTTATTTATGATCTCTTTTTCTTTATTCTCTTGGAACTATAGCGATATTACGGCTAGTGTGATACGGATCGAATAATGGCATCAGAAAATAAATTGCTGATAAAGGCACCCAGAAGCCACAAAGATGGACATCTCTTTGAGGTTTCTGAAACAGCAGTAGACTGGATTGAACAATATCAGCATTTTAAAGGTGTAACTAAGAGTATTGTTGAACTCCTGAACTTGATCTCACTACGAGGCTTTCGTAGTAGGGACGGCTTAGTTTCAACCACTGAATTGATCGATGCCACCGATGGTCAGCTGACACGTGCTGCGATCCAGCAACGCCTGCGCGCTGCAGTATCGATCGGTCTGTTTAAACAGGTTCCGGTGCGTTTCGAAGAGGGCCTGGCGGGGAAAACCATGCTGCACCGGTTTGTTAACCCCAATCAGTTGATCTCAGTATTAGGATCAACCAGCCTGATGACAGAATCCGTTAAGCAGACCGAAAAACGCAAACGCTCCAAAGCGCTGGCCCAAACTCAGGTAAATCAACGTTTACTCACGGAACACGGCTTGAATACGCCACCAGCAATGAAAGATGAAGCAGATCAGTTCGTTGTTTCTCCAACGAATTGGGCGGGTATTATCGATCAGGCGCTGGCTCCGCCACGAACGCGTAAAAGTTACCAAAAATCCATGGTGTCGATCTCCGGTACCCGAGCTGTGATCGAAACACGATCGTCAAAGAATATCATGACGGTTGACGATCTGATGACTCTGTTTGCTCTGTTTACCCTGACCGTTCAGTATCATGATCATCATCATGAAGACTATCAACTTAATGCCAGCCACGTACCGAATAAAACACCGCTCTATATCACCGATATTCTCTCATTGCGCGGTAAAAAAGACAGTGGCCCGGCGCGCGATTCTATTCGTGACAGTATTGATCGAATTGAATTTACCGACTTTCAATTGCACGAGCTGACCGGACGCTGGCTGAGTGAAAACATGCCGGAAGGCTTCAAAAGTGATCGTTTTCGTTTTCTGGCCCGCACCATTACCGCATCCGAAGAAGCACCGACGGAAGGGAGTGATGGTGAAATTAAGATCAAACCGAATTTGTATATTCTGGTATGGGAACCTTCATTCTTCGAAGAGCTGATGACCCGGGACTACTTCTTCTTGTTCCCGCCAGAGATCCTGAAGCAACACACTCTGGTATTCCAGCTCTACTCTTATTTTCGTAGCCGTATGTCACGTCGCCACACGGATGTGATGCTGCTGAGCGAACTTAACCAGAAGCTGGCGCGTAATATTGAATGGCGGCGCTTTTCAATGGATCTGATCCGCGAACTCAAGCGCTTGTCAGACGGTAAAGGGACCGACGATCTGTTTGTGGTGAATTTGTGGGGTTACCATTTGACGATCACCACTTCGATCGACAAAGGTAAAGTGATCGATTATCAGGTTGATATCAAATGTGATGTCGAAGAAGTACTGCGTTACTCACGAGCCAAAACCACCAATGCTGGCAAACGTAATATGGCGCCAACCCTTCCGAATCCGCTGCGACATGAAATGGTGTCACGTCAGAAACTGGATGAACTGTCAGAAATCATCGATGGCGAATTTGAACCTATTCAGCGTAAAGCGCCTTCTCCGCGCGGTAAACTAGGGCGTCGGGTTAAGCAACGTAAACACCTGGTAGAGATCAACGCGGACGAGATTACCATAACCTTATCCAAATATACCTCTCCAGAGGCTCTGGAACGCAGTATAACGGCTTTAGCCGCTATGACAGGGCATTCCCCTTCCTCTATCCGGGAAGAGTGTGTGGAGCTGATAGATAAGCTGGATTGGCTGCGTGTGGATGACAACGTTATTCCGTACGAGACACTGAGTAAGGTGATTGAGTTGTATAACACCCAAAATCAGAACAAGCATCTGTCGGTCGAGCGGTTGATTTCTGGCCTGGCAGTGCGACGCAAAGTGTGTAAGCAGGTGTTTGAAGGCCATCTGGATGACATGGTATTCCGCGCCCTGGATGAGGTCGCAATCGGAGTGTGAAAACCTCAACCAACACTGAACACAACCCTGACAAAGGCCTGACAAAAGCGGTGACAGGTTTGCGTATCGTTATTAGCGAATAGACAACCTTTTGCCCTATCTGATGAATTAATAGATTGGCTCATATTGTTAGATTCATTCTGAATTATTTTGCGAGTTCTCCCTAAGAACTCGCTTTTTTTTGTCTTAAATTCAATCACATCACTTTAATCCGTTTTACCTTCCTGGAGCGATTTCCTTGATCATGTGTCCGTGAATTGCTGATCGTTGCGCTATATCGCGCAATCTTTGAGCACCAAAAATCGATCCCGCAACAGGCAACTGTCCCGGCTGAATGAAGGGATCGGGGTGAACAGACCGGGCATTGCTCTTGATCATTATCGCCTTGATCATTGTTCCGTCTAGCGAGTTTCGGGTCGTTAACGCTGAATCTTATCGCAGGGGAGGGCGATTGATCTGCTGTTTCTGCCACTCCTTGATCATGCTTTCGTACGTTCAGGAACTGTGGTGTGTAAGAGCAGTAAAACAGCAGTTGGTTATGCAGGACCAAATATGCTCAGGACACGGATGATAGTGGCACTGGAAAAAGTTTAAGAGTCTTGTTGTATAACGGCTGACACGGTGTTTTGCTGCGCTGGTGAGCAATCAACGGGATGAGAAATGAGAACTGGATCGGCTTTATTTTCAGGCGACGATTTTTAAATGTACTTCGAGTTTTGCGGGTCGGCAAAAGATAAATGCAGGCGGACAAATTTAGATTTCTGAACTATCGTTTGAATCACATTCTGGTCTAAATCTGCTTAACAACGATTTACCCGTTTGCTACAGATTAGCTGTCCCTGGCATGGTTTGTTCGGAGGTTAGAATGTCCATCAATTCAATTGACCATGATGAAATGACACATATTGCAAGTAGTTGGGATCTCGCTGAAGAAGTCGAGACTCAACGTCCGGTGAAGAATCTGAAATCAGCGGAAGCGCGCCGTCGTATCGAAACACTGCGCGAGATCCGGGAAAGCGGATTATCCATCGAGGAAGCCAAGGAATTAGGTCTGTTGCATTAACACAACCTGATCGGCATATTGACAAGGGTGGCGTAAGCCACCCTTTGTATTTTTAGCGCTTTTATTGATGAAAGCCGCTTAAAGCGACATTTTGACTCTTAATTTTTACCATTCCTATGCTATATTTCGCCCCACCTTATCTATCTACTGTGGGCTTACTAATGTCTTTCAACCTTGCGCTGCTGGATGCTGCAGAGAAAAACAAAATTGAACTCGATAAACAGGCTTCTTTTTTAGTTTGGAAGATGAAGCAGGCAAAAGGCGGACCGGAAGAGATCACTAAGCAACTAGCCAAGCTCAGCTCCGAGGCGGAGAAAGCGTGGTTTCAACAGTCGGTTGATAAGTACAAACGAGTGATGGGCGTAATGTAACGCTTGGCCCTCTGCAGAAATTTGATTTTCTGCTAAAATCCGTCGCATTAAATTTTGAACTAGAGAGAACATCCCGATGGGAAGAAGTTTTGAAGTGCGCAAAGCCTCAATGGCGAAAACTCAAGGCGCAAAAATTAAAGTTTATTCCAAATACGGTAAAGAAATTTACGTGTGTGCTAAGAACGGTGGTTCAGACCCTGAGATGAATCTGTCTCTGCGTCACCTGATCACTAAGGCGAAAAAAGACCAGGTACCAGCACACGTTATCGAAAAGGCGATTGATAAAGCCAGTGGCGGCGGTGGTGAAGATTACCAACCAGCACGTTACGAAGGTTTTGGCCCTGGCGGTATCAGCGTGATCGTTGACTGTCTGACTGACAACGGTAACCGTACTTTCCAGGATGTTCGCCAGTGTTTCGTTAAGACCGGCGCTAAGATTGGTACGCCAGGTGTGGTTTCACACATGTTTGATCACCAGGCTGTATTCCAGTTCCAGGGCGACGATGAAGAAGCCGTACTGGAAGCGTTGATGATGGAAGATGCTGACGTGACTGATATCGAGCTGGAAGATGGTGTGATCACTGTCTTTGCTCCAAACACGGAATTCTTCAAAGTGAAAACTGCTCTGGGTACCGCATTCCCGGATCTAACTATCGACGTTGAAGAAGTCACGTTCGTTCCTCAGAACCGCACTGCGATTGCCGGTGAAGATGCTGAGAAATTCCAGAAGTTCCTGGATATGCTGGATGATTGTGACGATGTTCAGCAGGTTTACCACAACGCTGAAATCTAATCATTGAAGAGCCGGGCTGAGCCCGGCTTTTTTGTGTCTGCAATTTGTGATGGCAGCGCGGTGAAAAGGGCAGCCTCAATAAGGAGTCAATTATGAATGTCAGTTTTATTGGTTTAGGTGTGATGGGCTATCCGATGGCCGGTCATCTTGTCAAAGCTGGTTTTACCGTGACGGTTTACAACCGCACCGAAGCGAAAGCCAAAGCGTGGGCTGAGCAGTTTGGTGGCCACTATGCAGCGACGGTTGAAGAGTGTGTGCGCCATGCCGAGGTAGTATTGACCTGCGTTGGGAATGACGATGACGTGCGCTGCATGACCACCAGCGCCAGCGGTGCTTTAGCATTTATGCAGCCAGGTGCAATTTTGGTCGACCATACGACTACCTCTGCATTGTTGGCTGAAGAGCTCGCCGCAGCGGCGCAACACGTTGGTGTGCGTTTTATGGACGCGCCGGTTTCCGGTGGCCAGGCCGGGGCTGAGAATGGGGTACTGACCATTATGTGTGGCGGTGAAAAAGCGCTGTTTGATCAATTGCAGCCGGTGTTTGATGCTTATGGTCGCTCGTCGGTGCTGATGGGCGCGGTAGGGCAGGGGCAACGTGCCAAAATGGTCAATCAGATCTGTATTGCCGGAGTGCTGAACGGGTTGTCGGAGGGGCTGATTCTGGCTGAAAATGCCGGGTTGGATATTGCTACTCTGGTCGCTTGCCTGAAAAATGGTGCTGCCGGCTCGTGGCAGATGGAAAATCGGGCGCAAACCATGGCCGAGAATCAGTTTGATTTCGGTTTTGCGATTGACTGGATGATTAAAGATCTCGGTTTCTGTCTCGATGAAGCTGAGCGGCAGGGAATCCGTTTGCCGATGACCGAAAAAACCGCCCAGGCGTACCGGGCATTGTCAGCGCAAGGCGATGGCAGAATGGACACATCGGTATTGATTAAGGCCGTTAAAAACGATAGCCAAAAAACAGCGTAATTAACAGATTGATGTTACACGAGAATGGTTGTTAACTATTTGATAACAAAGAGATCTTGTTCAAAGTTTTAATGTTCCAGAAGCGACGGTTTACAGTGTAAAACCGTCGCTTTTTTAAGCGCTGTTGTTGGCCAATAAGACAGGCACAAATATTAAAATATGGCGTCTATCGACCACATTGGTTGTTGTCGCAGCGGCTTTGACCTGTCAGCCAGCGTGATATGGTGTAACGATGCTTAGCAAACAGAAGATAACACTGGTCGGCTAACGTCTTAATAAGCGGCCAACGTGTCGGTGCATAAATCCAGCCTTTTCCGACCAGTCTCCAAGCCTGGTGTAATACATCCAAACCGCGAATCAATTGGTTACGGTTATTGTAAGCAAGAATGATTCGCTGTGCCTCGGCCGGATCGATGTCGGGATAGTCCGCCATCTGGTCGCTGTTGATATCGATGAGCGCAATCAGATTGTGATCGTCGTAGCGTTTTAAGGCACGCATTTCGCGTACACAAAGCGGACATTGGCCGTCAAAAAAAAATCGTAATTTGTGACATGTTTTAAGAATATTTATTTTCCTTTTCTTTGACAAAATGATGACAGTTATTGACTGAGGTCAAAGAAAGTTTATTTAAATAACAGGAAGTTGACGTCCTTAACCATGGTTTGATAAAGGTTTATATTTGCTTATGATTCCATTTTTGCAAGATTAGATTGCAATTTCGTCTACTGTGATCGACAAACAATGACCGCATAATGCGTCGGATGTAACAATTTGTATGCGGCTGTGGCATTTGGGTATATGCGCGAATGGCAGAGAAAATGACGAATGTCGGAATTCTGAGTGGCGTATACATAAATGTTACATGAAGTAAACATTTGTGCAAGCTCAATTACACATAAAAACTCATAAACATCAACCGCGGGTTCTTAAAAGTGCCAACTTTTGTCTCTGGAATCCCGCAAATACAGTCGAGAAAGTCAATGGAAGCCTCAAGATATAAAAACATCTTGTCGAGAGCCGGATTGTTCATTGCAATTTTGCTCCTCTCGGGATGTCAATCTGCTTTGCTTGATCCAAAGGGCATGGTAGGGGTACGTGAAAAGGAGTTGATCATCACAGCTCTTGTTCTGATGTTGATTGTCGTGATCCCTGTGATTTTGATGACAATCTACTTTGCCTATAAATACCGTGCGAGCAACACTGACGTAGAGTACACACCAGATTGGTCACACTCGACCAAGATCGAAGTGGTGGTTTGGACGATTCCAATCATCATCATCGCGATTTTGGGCGTGATTACCTGGCGTTCTACCCATGAGCTCGAGCCATCTGTTCCTCTGAAAAGCGACGTCGATCATATGACAATCGAAGTTGTGTCACTGGATTGGAAATGGCTGTTTATCTACCCTGAGCAGAATATTGCCACAGTCAACTATGTCGCGTTCCCTAAAGATGTGCCGGTGGAGTTCAAAATCACCTCTGACAACATCATGAACTCATTCTTTATCCCTCGATTAGGTAGTCAAATTTACGCTATGCCAGGCATGGTGACCCGTTTGCATCTGATTGCTAATCATGAAGGTGAGTACAAAGGTATTTCTTCCAGCTACAGCGGCGAAGGTTTCTCTCACATGAAATTCACGGCCAGTGCCCTGCCTGATCAAGCAAGCTTTGATGAGTGGGTACAAAACGTGAAAGCTCAGCCTAAGAAGCTGAACGATTTCAGTGATTACCAAACGCTGGCGAAGCCGAGCGAAGACGTTCCTGTGACTTACTTCTCTGAAGTTCCTCAAGACCTGTTCTCATCTGTTGTGATGCAGTTTATGGGTTCTCTCAATGATGATGAGAAAAAGGAAGTTCACGGTCATATGAACATGGCAGAACACAAAGGGTAACAAACAATGTTTGGAAGACTTACATTAGATTCCATTCCATACCACGAGCCTATCATCGTAATTACTATGGCTGTAATTGCGCTTGTTGGTCTCGCGCTAGTGGCTACCATTACTCGTATGGGTAAATGGCAGTACCTATGGAATGAATGGTTTACGTCAGTAGACCACAAAAAACTAGGCTTTATGTATATCGCCGTTGCAATGATCATGTTGATTCGTGGTTTTGCCGATGCGGTGATGATGCGTAGCCAGCAATTGCTGTCGTCAGCGGGTGAAGCAGGTTACCTGCCTCAGCACCACTACGATCAAATCTTTACCGCGCACGGCGTGATCATGATTTTCTTCGTGGCGATGCCGCTGGTTATCGGTCTGATGAACATCGTCATTCCGCTGCAAATCGGTGCTCGTGACGTTGCATTCCCATACCTGAACAACCTGAGCTTCTGGCTGTTTGTGGTCGGTGTTATCCTGACCAACATGTCGCTGGCTGTGGGTGAGTTCGGCCGTACTGGTTGGCTTGCGTATCCGCCACTGTCTGGCATTGATGCCAGTCCGGGGGTCGGGGTTGACTACTGGATATGGGCGCTGCAGATATCCGGTGTAGGTACCACGCTGACTGGTGTGAACTTCTTCGTGACAATTCTGCGTATGCGTACGCCGTCTATGCCACTGATGAAGATGCCGGTATTCACCTGGGCATCATTCTGTGCCAACATCCTGATCATCATTTCGTTCCCAATCCTGACTGTAACCATCGCGCTACTGACTCTGGACCGTTACTTGGGCATGCACTTCTTTACCAATGACATGGGCGGCAACATGATGATGTATGTCAACCTGATTTGGGCATGGGGTCACCCTGAAGTATACATCCTGGTTCTGCCGGTGTTTGGTGTGTTCTCAGAAGTAACAGCAACCTTCTCGCGTAAGAAGCTGTTCGGTTACACCTCTCTGGTTTGGGCGACAATCGTTATCACCATTCTGGCCTTCGTTGTATGGCTGCACCACTTCTTCACCATGGGTGGCGGTGCAAACGTGAACGCGTTCTTCGGTATTGCAACCATGATCATCTCTATCCCGACCGGGGTTAAGATCTTCAACTGGCTGTTCACTATGTACCGTGGTCGTATCAAGTTCACTACCCCTATGATGTGGACCATCGGCTTCCTGATTTCGTTCTCTATCGGCGGTATGACCGGCGTACTGATGGCGGTTCCTGGTGCTGACTTTGTACTGCACAACTCAGTGTTCCTGATTGCGCACTTCCACAACGTTATCATTGGTGGTGTGGTATTCGGCTGTTTCGCAGCGATTACTTACTGGTTCCCGAAAGCAACAGGTTTCATGCTGAACGAAGCATGGGGCAAACGTGCGTTCTACTGCTGGATCACTGGTTTCATCCTGGCATTCCTGCCGCTATACGCGCTGGGCTTCATGGGTATGACTCGTCGTATCAGCCAGAACATTGACCCAGAGTTCTTCCCTCTGCTGGCGGTTGCTGCCTTTGGTACTGCTATCGTTGCACTGGGCGTACTGTGTCAGTTCATCCAGATTTACGTAAGTGTCCGTGACCGTAAAGAGAACCTGGACGTGACCGGTGACCCATGGGGTGGCCGTACTCTGGAATGGTCAACCTCTTCACCACCGCCGTTCTACAACTTCGCTAAATTGCCGAAAGGCGATGAACTGGATGCCTTCTGGTACCAGAAAGAGCGTGGTGAGCACGATCTGAACAAAGAGGTGGAATACGAGCCAATCCACATGCCGAAGAACACCCCGACGGGTATGTACGTATCGGCTTGGTCTCTGGTCTTCGGTTTCGCGATGATCTGGTACATCTGGTGGCTGGCCGCGATTGGCTTCATCGGTGTGGTTGTGACTTGTATCAAGCACAGCTTCAACGAAGACGTGGACTACTATGTTCAGGTTGATGAAATCAAAGCAATTGAAGAAGCGCACCGTAAGCGTGTGGCTGAAGCTAACAACACCGCAGGTCAGAAAGACGACGATATGGAGGTGACCTATGCACGCTAATGCTCATGATGCGCACGCGCATGATCATCACCACGATACCGGTAGCAACAAGCTGTTCGGCTTCTGGGTTTACCTGATGAGTGACTGTGTACTGTTCGCAACTCTGTTTGCAACGTACGCAGTACTGGCGAACGCAACTGCGGGTGGCCCAACCGGTAAAGACCTGTTTGAACTGCCGTTCGTATTTGTTGAAACCATGCTGCTGCTGTTTAGTAGTATCACGTTCGGTTTCGGCATGATTGCGATGAAACGTCAGGACCTGGCTGGTCTGAAACGTTGGCTGGCTGTGACCTTCCTGCTGGGCGCTGGCTTTATCGCGATGGAAATCTACGAATTCCATCACCTGATCGCCCATGGCGCGGGTCCTGACACCAGTGCATTCCTGTCAGCGTTCTTCACGCTGGTGGGTACGCACGGTCTGCACGTAAGCTTTGGTCTGATCTGGCTGGCAGTGTGCTACTGGCAGCTGTCGACTAAAGGTCTGAACGACATGATGCAAACGCGTCTGAACTGCCTGAGCTTGTTCTGGCACTTCCTGGACATCGTTTGGATCTGTGTATTCACCATCGTCTACCTAGTGGGAGTAATGTAATGAGCAACCAACATGTAGATACTGGTAAAAAGGATTACGTAAAAGGTTTTATCCTGTCACTGATCCTGACCGCCATTCCGTTCTATTTCGTTGCAGCACAAACTCTGCCTGCAGCGGCGACTTACGCGGTAATGTTCGGTTGTGCACTTGTTCAGGTGTTTGTCCATTTTGCATACTTCCTGCACATGGAAACCCGCACTGACGAAGGGCGCTGGAACTTCGTGTCGCTGATGTTTACTGCAATTGTGGTACTGATCCTGATTGGTGGTTCAATCTGGATTATGTGGAACCTCAACGTCAATATGAAGATGTAGGCGTTTCATGATTAAAGGTTACGTTTCTATCACTAAGCCAGGCATCATCATCGGTAACCTTATCTCTGTGGCTGCGGGGTTCTTCCTCGCAGCTAAATCAGAGACGGCCGATGTGGCGCTGCTGGCCTACACCCTGGCAGGGGTGGCAATGGTGATTGCATCAGGTTGTGTGGTAAACAACATTTTCGATCGTGATATCGATTCGCGAATGGATCGCACCAAAAGCCGATTACTGGTGAAAGGCGAGATCAATGCTGACCATGCGTTTGTGTTTGCCATTGTGTTGCTGTTAGCAGGCACAGCTGAGCTGTACCTGCTGGCCAATCCGCTGTCGACAGTGGTGGTGTTGCTGGGATACGTGTTTTACGTGTTCTTCTACACCATGTGGTACAAACGTACCTCGGTGTACGGTACGTTAGTCGGCAGTGTGTCGGGAGCAGTTCCGCCCCTGGTCGGCTACCTTGCGGTGACCAACTACATCAGCCTGGAAGCTGTGTTGCTGTTCGCGTTGTTTGGTCTGTGGCAGATGCCACACTCTTACGCAATCGCGATGTTTCGTATGCAGGACTACAAATCGGCGGGCATCCCTGTGTTGCCTGTTGTGTCCGGCATCGAGAAAGCGCGCAAGCATATGATGGCTTACGTTGTGGCGTTTAACGTTTTGGCGTTTGCTCTGTTCCTGGCCGGTGAAGGCGGTTACGAGTATCTGGCCGTTGCGTCAGCCGTATGCTTCATGTGGACCCGAGTGACATTCCGCCCGGTGACCGAAGACAATTATGTCCAGTGGTCAAAATCGGTGTTCAAA
This sequence comes from Vibrio ostreae, assembly GCF_019226825.1. NCBI lineage: Bacteria > Pseudomonadati > Pseudomonadota > Gammaproteobacteria > Vibrionales > Vibrionaceae > Vibrio > Vibrio ostreae. The sequence goes on along the minus strand of NZ_CP076642.1, from coordinate 1,022,220 downwards.
GTGTCATTGTTGGTCGTGATGGGGATCAGTTCGGTTCTCGGACTGGAACTTATTCCTATCTCTATCTAACGGTCCCGCCATTTAAAGCGTCCAAAGGCACCCAATCGGGTGCCTTTTCTTTTTACAAATACCACTCTGAGCGGACCTTTGTGCTATACTTCGTGCCCGTTTCACGAAGAGAGTTTTCCCATGAGTCTGAAAAACGACATTCAACAACTGAACAACCGCCTGGATACTTGCCGTCGCAAGTTGGATGCCGCTAAGACTCGCGGCGACAGCGCGATGATCAGCAAATTCACTGATGACCTGGATCAACTGAGCAAAAAGCTCAACGGCCTCAAAGGCAAAGAAGATTACGAACTGAATAAAGAACGCAAGCAACTGGCGGATATGCCGTTCTCGCGTGAGCTGACCAAAGCTGAACAGTCTGATTTGGGTAAGCTGAAAAAATCAGTGAAAGGTCTGGTGGTGGTACACCCGATGACTAAAATCGGTAAAGCCCTGCGTCTGCAGGCGATGACAGGTTTCGCGCCGAAGTCGTTTTAATCGACCAATGCGTCCTGAGGGCCTGTTAACGGGCCGGAATAAAAAGAGCCAGCAGATTGCTGGCTCTTTGCGTTTTAGCGGCTCTGATGGCACCTCGGGGCTTAATATCCCATCAGCTGCAACAGATTCTCCGCGGTACGCACCGCTTCTTTACGATTGGCGATGTTGAGTTTCTGGTACAGATTACGGATGTGGGTTTTGATCGTGGTACCGGCCACATCGAGTTCCTGCGCAATCTGCTCGTTACTCAGCCCGGAGTAGATAAGACCAAGCACCTGCCACTCACGCTGTGTAAGCGGGCTGGTGCGCACCAGCTCAGGAATGTTCGGGTGATTGATCAGATTCTCAACAAACTCCTCGTCAAAGTGCACGGAGCGGCTGCGCTGAGTGGTGGAAATCTCTTTCATCAGTTGCTGAGCGCGGTGACGTTCCAGATCGCCCAAATCAACCCGGTGGGAGAGTTTTTCCAGCAGATGACCTATCTTGTTCCCGTCGATGAGGAAATTACCGATCATGCCTGTCTGGTTGGTCAGGCGCAGTGCGGCTTTAAGTTTGTCGCGTGCCACGTCATCCTGCGCGCAGGAAGTGGCCAGACACGCTTCGACGATCAGGTTACGGTTGGTATCGGTCACCAACTGGTACTGCTCCGCTTCACTTTGCATAAACGCCAGAGTCTCGCGTGCTTCATCATATTGACCTTGGTTTATCTGCGCGCGGGCTATGTTGCGCCACTGCATCTGCTGGAAGTGGTTGCGGGCATGCTGCGGACGAATACTGCCTTGCAGCCATTCTGCAATCGCGGTTTGATCGTCGCGTGCCTGCCAGTACAGGAGCAGGGACAGTGACGCATTGGCGGTCCAGTCGACATGGTAATTGGACTGCTTGAGCAGATGCTGAATCTGTTCGATAAAGCGGCCGGCCTTATCGAGTTCACCCCGGCCTATCGCAATGCGCGCCAACATGGAGTAACTGTGCAGGTGCTGGCTGGGTGACTGTTTACCCAATACATCCAGCCCTTTATAAGCGCACTCTTCTGCTTCATCAAGGCGGTTCCAGCACCACAGGATCTGAGCGCGGATACGCAGCAGGAATTCATGCAGCGGCAACTGGTGCAAATGCTGATCTTCCACCAGTTTAAATGCGTTATCCTGCACTTCAAAGGCAGCCTGAACATAACCCTGGGCAATCAGAATTTCACTCTGCTGCAGCAGTGCCCATAGCGCCTGATGGTAGACCTGATACTGGCGCGCCAGCTTTTCCGTCTGTTGCATCATAGACAGAGCACGGCTGAGATTGCCGAGCACATGGTTGACTTCGCCGACCACCGACGTGGCGACAATGCGGCTGCGGTAGATGGTGTTATCGAGTTGGCCCAGTGCCTGCTCCGCTAGCTCAAGTGCTTTCTCCGGTTCATTCTGGTTGATGGCGACCTGGGCACGCAGAGCGCAGAACTCACCCTGCTCTTTACTGCTGGGCTTGATATTCAGGGCGCTCATCTCCTGATCCGCACGTGCCAGCAGATCGCCGACGGCATTGTAGCGGTGCTGACTTTGTGCCAGCCAGGCTTGCAGCAGGCACAGTTTCGGCTGGCTGTAGAGCTGGGTCGGGCTGAGCAGATTAATCGCTTCTTCGAGAATTTCCAGTTCACCTTCGTTAAACATTTTCCAGCCATGTTCAACCAGAATTCGTGCCAGCAAATCTGAATCCTGGGCTAAGCGGGCATGGAGCAGGGCCTGATGCGCCGTATTGGCTTCCAGCCAGGCAAGCGCGGCAGCCCGATGCAACTCCTGCTCCTGCTGCGGAATATTAGCCAGGCGCTGGTGGGCCAGAAATTCGGCAAACAGGTTATGAAAGCGATACCAGTTATGTTCGCCTTCCAGCGGATAGATAAACAGACCATAACGGTTGAGCTGCTCTATCATGTTGAGTGCGTCATCACGTTTGGTTAACGCGGCGACCAGCGCATCGTTAAAGTGATCGAGGACCGAGCACTGCATCAGGAAGTGGCGGGTCTCTTTGTCGAGCAGATCAAACACCTCCTCGACCAGGTAGTCCCACAAGTGGGCGTGATTAAACTGAGAGACAGATTCGGCCGACTGGGCCAGGGTGCGTCTCTGGTGCTGAGCCTGCAACGCGATCAGCTGCAGTGCGGACGGCCAGCCTTCGACATAATTTCGCAGGCTGACTGCGGTGCTGTCATCAATGCCTTCGGCAACACGCTGATTGAAAAAGCGTGTGGTCTCCTCATTATCAAACGCCAGCAGATCGTTGCCGATTTCGATCATCAGATCGCGTACCCGCAGGTTGGCCGTACCCAGCGGTGGGATCATACGGCTGGTGACTACCAGGGTCAGGTTATCCGGCATATGCTTGAGGAAGAAGCGCATTACTTCATGAATATCTTCGTCACTGATCAGGTGATAGTCGTCTAAGACCAGATAGCACTCTTGCTGGAACTCGGACATTTCTGCAAACAGTTCGCTCAGCAGCGAGTGCAGGGTAGAGAACTGACGTCGCTCGGCCAGTTTCTGCGCATTCGGGCAGCTTTGATGAGTGGCTTTATTGAGCGCCTGCAGCATGTAATTCATAAAGCGAAACGGATCGTTATCACTTTCATCGATGCTGTACCAGCCGACGTTGGGCTTATCGGCCAGCCACTGCGCTGCCATGGTGGTTTTGCCGTAGCCGGCCGGAGAGCGGAACAACACCAGTTTGTAGTAGGGCGCCTGCTGGAGCAGTTCCAGAACACGTGGCCGGACGATGGCATTATGCAACCGCCCGGGACGCGTGAGTTTAGAAGGTATCCACATGTTAATACGTTCCGTTCTGTCATTTTTGTTATATGAAGTGAGTCAGCTCACGTCTTGATGTAAGAATGTTACTTGATGTCATTGCCTACGTTTATTGATCCGCGGCGAGATTTAAGCAGGATTCACACTTCTTACCGAACTACGCCCTGTAAGTGTGAGTCTGATCACCAATTTGATGCAGTTGTGCACCGTTATGGCGGTGGTCTTCCACCAAATCGCGCGCCATTAGCGGCTTCTGCTCTGTTTGAAATGTGAGCAATGTTGCATTTTGAGCAACGGGTCCATCCATCAATCACCTTGCTTTCATAAAATCTCCGTACGCTTTAAAGGCAGTTTGCTGTGATCCTGGTCACTCAGAAATTCTTACTGGCTGGTTTCTGTGAGAGATGGATCACTCAAACCCGGGAGCTCCTCCTCTACGCCCTTACTCCTACTCCCGTGGGAGCGGTGTTGTGGGAGGATGTTTTGCTGGCGCGCTAGATGCAGGATATGTCCCAGCTGGATTAGAACCATAAGTGAGATTTCTCCATGAAACCTACGCAACAAAAAACATTTGATAAAGCTTTATTCCAAGACAACGTGAAACGCCATCTGACTGCCACCTACGCGAGTACCGTTGAACATGCCAACAGCCGTTTGTGGTACCTGGCGATGGGACGTGCCCTGGCTGAGCTGACCACCTTTGACCTGCTGGAAACTGAGCAGGATGAGCGCATTGTTAATGCTAAGAGCCTCAACTATCTGTCTCTGGAATTCCTGATTGGCCGCCTGACCGGTAACAACCTGATCAGCATGGGTCTGTATGAACAGATCGCTGAAGCTATGGCGGAGCTGGGCCTGAGCCTGACCGATATCCTGGAAGAAGAGCGTGACCCTTCACTCGGTAACGGCGGCCTGGGACGTTTGGCGGCGTGTTACATGGATTCTTGTGCTGCGCAGGAGTACCCGACCGTCGGTTACGGTTTGCATTATGAATACGGCCTGTTCAAGCAGTCATTTGAAGATGGCCACCAGAAAGAAGCGCCGGATGCGTGGGGCGGGGTGGAAGGCTACCCATGGGAAGTGGCCCGTCCGGAACTGAAACAGGAAATCGGTTTTTACGGCCATGTCGAAGTCACCCAGGAAAACGGAGTCGAGAAACGACGCTGGGTGCCGGGCATGCTGGTGCAGGCGATGCCGTGGGATTTGCCGATTGTCGGCTATCAGAGTGAAACCGTTTATCCGCTGCGTTTGTGGGAGTGCCGCGCGATTGCGCCGTTCTCACTGGAGAGCTTTAACAACGGTAACTACTTTGAAGCGCAGCACGCGCTGATCGATGCGGGTAACATTACTAAAGTGCTGTACCCGAACGATAACCATGAAAAAGGCAAAACTTTGCGTCTGATGCAGCAGTACTTCCACAGTGCGGCATCAGTGCGCGACATTCTGCGTCGTCACGAAGCGGCCGGTTTTGCTCTGGCTGATTTGCCTAAGCAGGAAACCATTCAGCTCAATGATACCCACCCGACCATCGCCATTCCGGAACTGATGCGTATTCTGATCGATGAGCGTGAGTTGTCATGGGATGAGGCGTGGGCTATCTGTTCGCATACGTTTGCTTACACCAACCACACCCTGCTGCCGGAAGCGCTGGAAACCTGGAGCGAATCTTTGATCCAGCGTTTGCTGCCGCGCCATATGGAAATCATTTACCAGATCAACCACTTGTTCCTGCAAGAAGTCCGCGCTAAATGGCCGGGCGATGTGTCTAAACAGCAAAAACTGTCGGTTATCGAGGAAGGTTTCCACCGTATGGTGCGTATGGCCAACCTGTGCGTTATCGGTTCGTACGCGGTCAACGGGGTGGCAGCACTGCACTCTGAGTTAGTCAAACGCGATCTGTTCCCTGAGTTTAATGAACTCTATCCTGGCCGTCTGCAAAACGTCACTAACGGTATTACCCCGCGTCGCTGGCTGAAATTCTGTAACCCGGGCCTGTCAGCCCTGATCAGCGCTAAGATCGGTGACGAGTGGCCGGCGCATCTCGACCAGTTGGAGGCCATTTCGCAGTACGCGGATGACAAGACATTCCAGCAGCAGTTTATGGCGGTCAAGAAAGAGAACAAACAGCGTCTGGCGGATTGGGTCAAAGAGCACATGGACATTGAGCTCGATACCAATGCGATTTTTGATGTTCAGATCAAACGTCTGCATGAATACAAACGCCAGCATCTCAACATGCTGCACATTCTGTCGCTTTACCATCGCCTGGTGAACGACGCCAGTTTCGATATGCACCCCCGGGTGTTCTTCTTCGCAGCGAAAGCGGCGCCGGGTTACCACCTGGCGAAAGAGATCATCTACGCGATTAACAAGATTGCCGAGAAGGTCAACAATGACCCGCGTGTCAGTGACAAGCTGAAAGTGGTGTTCATTCCGGATTACCGGGTCAGCATGGCGGAAATCATTATCCCGGCCGCTGATGTGTCCGAGCAGATCTCGACCGCCGGTAAAGAAGCTTCCGGTACCGGCAACATGAAGATGGCACTCAACGGTGCGCTGACCATCGGCACCATGGATGGCGCGAACGTTGAAATTCGTGAAGAGGTCGGTGATGACAACATTTACATCTTCGGTCTGGAAGTGGACGGTGTGGAAGCGTTGCGGGCGCAGGGTTACAACCCGTACGACTTCTATCATGCCGATCCGCTGCTGAAAGCATCACTGGACTTGCTGCTCGGTGACGAGTTTACCCCGGGTATGCCGGGTAAACTGCGCACCACGTATGACAGCCTGCTGGATGGTGGTGACCCGTATCTGGTGCTGGCTGATTTCGCTTCTTACGTTGCGGCGCATCAGGCAATTGATGAGCAGTACCGCGATCAGGCCGGTTGGGCTAAGAAAGCGATTCTCAATACGGCGCTGGTGGGTAAATTCAGTTCCGACCGCAGTATTCGTGATTACGTGAATAACATCTGGAAACTGGAAGCGATCAAACGCTGAGCCTGATTCCAAACCAGTCCGGGCCAACGTCCCGGGCTGTGCCTTCATCATATTAATTACAATAAACCCTACATGATTTGAAGGGTGGCAATTCCCTTCGGAGAGAGCGATGAAAGACAATAATGCGTTAATGCAGGTCGCTGAAATGGCGAATATATCCAACCGCTATATCAGTGCCTGGGGCGACGAAGCGCACGTACAGGATGAGACGATTCGCCATTTACTCGGTTGCCTGGGTTATGACACCAGTAGTGACGACGCACTACTCAAATCGGCGGAGAAAAAGCACAAGAAAGATGTGCTCGAGCCTGTGCTGGTGATCCGCGACGGTGAAGCGGTGGAAGTGCCGTTATACCTTGGCGTTAGTGCGCGTGAAAGTGAATTTAACTGGCGCCTGGAAACCGAGCAGGGAGAAGTACTTGAAGGCTATCTTCAGTCGCAGATCGTTCGGGACGAGCGTGCCGAGGGTGGCCCTCTGGTATTTGCTTTGCCCAGTAATTTGGCCTGGGGATATCACACCCTGTTGATCACCCGCAAGCGTCGTAAAGCGCCCTATAGCATGACGCTGATTATTACTCCGTCAGCCTGTTACAAGCAGCCGGCTCTTGAGCAACACAAAAAACTGTGGGGCCCGAGTGTGCAGCTCTATACCCTGCGTACCCAGCACAACTGGGGTATGGGCGATTTTGGCGACCTTAAACAGCTGGTAGCGGACATTGCTTCACGTGGCGGTGATTTCGTCGGTCTCAACCCGATTCATTCGCTGTTTCCGGCTAACCCGGAAGGGGCCAGTCCGTATAGCCCGTCATCGCGTCGCTGGCTCAATATCCTCTACATCGATGTCAGCTCGGTACCGGAATTTGCGCTGAGTGCTGAGGCGCAGCAAAAAGTCGGCAGTCCGGATTTCCAGCAGCGCCTACAAAAAGTGCGTGAAGAGCATTGGGTCAACTACAGCGAAGTCGCAGCGATGAAGATGAGCGTGCTGCCTTTGTTGTTTGCAGAGTTTAAAACTCGTCATCTGGATAAAAATAGTGACCGCGCTGCCGCGTTTCTGAGCTTTGTTGAGCAGGGCGGTGACAGTTTGTTGCATCAGGCCGCGTTTGATGCGCTGCACGCCCAGTTGCATGCCGAAGACAGCAACGTCTGGGGCTGGCCGGTGTTCCCGGAAAAATATCGCCGCTTTGATCTGGCGGCGGTACAGAAATTTATCGAAGACAACCAGGACAGCGTGCATCTCTATATGTACCTGCAGTGGATTGCCGATACTCAGATCAGTGAAGTGCAGACTCTGGCTGAAGAGAAAGGCATGGCGGTCGGCCTGTACCGTGACCTGGCGGTCGGTGTGTCTGATGCCGGTTCGGAAACCTGGGCGGATGAGGGGATTCTGGTGCAGGATGCCAGTATTGGTGCACCGCCGGATATTCTTGGTCCTCTGGGGCAGAACTGGGGCCTGCCACCACTCAATCCGCAGGTGCTGGAGCAAACCGCGTATCGCGCTTATATCAATCTGCTGCGCTCTAATATGAAGCATTGTGGCTCGCTACGCATTGACCATGTGCTTGGCCTGCTGCGTCTGTGGTGGATCCCGAAAGGTGAAAATGCCAGTAAAGGTGCTTATGTCTACTATCCGGTACGTGACATGCTGGCGATTCTGGCGCTGGAATCGCATCGTCACCAATGCAGTGTGATTGGCGAAGATCTCGGCACCGTGCCGGATGAAATCGTGGAGTTACTGCGCGATGCCGGTGTGCACTCCTACAAGGTGTTCTTCTTTGAAACCTCCAAAGAAGACGGCGGCTTTATCTCGCCTGCTCATTATGCGGATCAATCCATGGCAGCGCTGTGTACCCACGATATGCCTACCCTGCGTGGCTTCTGGCACTGTGATGACCTGAAAATGGGGCGTGAGATCGGCCTGTATCCGGACGAAGAGCAGCTTGAAACCCTGTTTGCTGACCGCCTCAAATGCAAGCAGGGCATTCTTGATTCGGTGGCCTGGCATGGATTTCTGCCAGCAGGTGTCGGGCGTGATGCCAGCCTGGTACCGATGGACTCTTATCTGAGTGAAGCGCTGCAACTGCATGTGGCAGCGGGTTCCTCGGCGCTGCTGAGTGTGCAGCTTGAGGACTGGCTGGAGATGGATAAGCCGGTCAATATTCCTGGCACGGTAAATGAATATCCTAACTGGCGGCGTAAATTGTCGATGAATCTGGATGAGATTTTTACTCGCGAGGATGTAAACCGCATTGCCTCTAAACTGAGTGAAGTCCGAGCCACAGCGTGCAAGTAAATGATTGTGGAGTGATTTATGATTTCTCACTACTTACGCTGAGAAGTTTAGCCTGGGTCACTCCACGACCAGGATGAGTTCGATAAGATGGTTTTATGCTAGCAGCCCGCTTCTTAGCGGGCCTTTTTTTCCTTAGGTAAGTTCAGGTTTAGGAGTAGGAATATTGAAACCGACCAAAAAGAAGCCGTCCAAGCTGCAATTGGCTTATCAGCAACTTTCCGGCGCTGCCTTTGCTGATCCCTTCGCATTTCTCGGTCCTTTTATTCCCGCACAGCAGGGAGCACTGCGGGTATGGATGCCCGGAGCCAGTAAAGTAGAACTTCTGATTGAGGGTGAAGCGAGAATTGAGCTGCAACGTGAACTGGATTCCGGCTTTGTGCTCAACGCAGAACGTGATTTACGCTTTACCCATTATCAGCTGGCGATTGACTGGGATGGGGTCGAGCAGATCATCGATGATCCGTATCAGTATCACGGGATTTACGCCGAGTATGATGATCTGCATACGCCCAAAGCCATGTATCACCATATGGGCTCACAGTTTGTCACTGTGGAGCGCGACGGCAACCAGATTTCCGGGGTACGTTTTTTAGTCTACGCGCCGCATGCATCCGCCTGCAGTCTGGTTGGATCATTTAACCAGTGGGATGGTCGCCGCCATCCGATGCAGCGTCTCGATTACGGCATCTGGGGCCTGTTCATTCCTGGCTTGCAAGCCGGTGTACAATACAAGTTTGAACTCAAGGGCCCGCATGGAGAAGGTTTGCCACACAAAGCCGATCCGTGGGGCAGTTATGCCGAGCAGTATCCGTCGTTTGCCTCCGTGGTTTATGATCATCAGGGCTATCAGTGGCAGGATGAGGCGTGGCAGACGCGCGCGGTAACCGAAAAACGTAAAGAAGCATTGTCGTTTTACGAGCTGCATGCCGGCTCCTGGAAACGCGGTGAAGATGGCCGCTTCCTTAATTACCGCGAGTTGGCCGATCAACTGGTGCCTTACTTGGTTGATATGGGCTATACCCATGTCGAGCTGATGCCGGTCTCGGAGCATCCGTTTTACGGCTCGTGGGGCTATCAGCCAGTCGGACTGTTTGCGCCAACCAGCCGTTTTGGCAGCCCGGATGACTTTAAATACTTTGTCGATGTCTGTCACCAGGCCGGCTTAGGCGTGGTGCTCGACTGGGTACCGGCGCATTTCCCGTCTGACGATCATGGTCTGGCTAATTTTGACGGCACGCCGCTGTATCACGATCCGGATCCTCGCCGTGGCTGGCACCAGGACTGGAACTCGTTTATCTACGATATGGGGCGCGAGCATGTACGTCGTTTCTTAGTCTCGAACGCCTTGTACTGGTTTGAGATGTTCCACATCGATGGCATTCGTGTCGATGCGGTGGCCTCTATGCTATATCTCGATTACTCGCGCAGCCACGATCAGTGGATACCTAATATTGACGGCGGGCGGGAAAACTACGATGCGATCGCCACGCTGAAATGGATGAATGAGGAAGTGTACAAATACTTCCCGAATGCAATGACCATTGCCGAAGAGTCGACCGCCTTTCCGGGCGTCTCCGCACCAACCTTTATGGGCGGGCTAGGTTTCGGTTTTAAGTGGAATATGGGCTGGATGCACGACAGTTTGTCGTACATTAAAGAAGATCCGGTGCACCGTAAGTACCACCATAATACGCTGACCTTCCCGCTTATCTACGCGTTCAGTGAGAACTATGTGTTGTCCTTGTCTCATGACGAAGTGGTGTACGGCAAGCGGTCGCTGATCTACAAAATGCCCGGAGACGAGTGGCAGCAAACGGCCAACATGCGCGCTTACATGGGCTATATGTATGGTCAGCCGGGTAAAAAGCTTAACTTTATGGGCGCTGAATTCGGCCAGACCGCAGAGTGGAATCATGACGACCAGTTGCAGTGGTTCCTGCTGGATTTCCCGCGTCATAAAGGCGTGCAGAGTCTGGTACGTGACCTCAACCACCTCTATCGCAGTGAAGCGGCGTTGCATGAACTGGATTGCGAACCGAAAGGCTTCGAATGGCGTCTGCAGGACTCGGCTGACGCCAGCGTGATTGCCCATGAACGTTTCAGTGCGGACGGCGAGCGGATTCTGATTATTACGAACTTCACTCCGGTGCCGCATGACGCATTCCGACTCGGTGTGCCGGTAACAGGACGTTATCAGTTGCTGCTGAATACCGATGCAAGCAAGTATGACGGCAGCGATTTTGACGTCAAAGATCTGGTCGCGACCGAGACAGTCGCGAGCGAGGATTTGCCGCAGTCGCTTGAACTGCGCGTACCGCCGCTGGCGACACTGATGTATAAATTTATAGCTTGATTCTCAGGCGCAATAGATTGACCATCGCCTGAATGACCGGCCCGATTTATAGTGTAAATCGGGCTTTTTCATATCTGTCTCAATCCATCAGCGCAGGAAGAAGTTTACCCGCCAAGCAAAATGTTGCTCACCCGGAGGCAGTTTGTTGCTCTAAAAATAGTTAATTCAATATAACTAACTGATTTTTAATAGTTGTGTTTTTGGCATTGACCTTGCTCCCTTATGACTGAATTCGCGCCCGGCGCATATTTCAATCATCGTCGCATTAAACGACATCATCAGTTAGAAAGGAATTAGCAATGCCAACTCCATGTTATATCTCTATCGAAGGTCAAACTCAGGGTCTTATCACTGCAGGCGCTTGTACTGCGGATTCTATCGGCGATTCATTCGTTGAAGGTCACGAAGATCAAATGCTGGTTCAGCAGTTCGATCACAACGTGACTGTACCAACTGACCCACAATCTGGTCAGCCTTCTGGTCAGCGTGTACACAAGCCGTTTAAATTCACTGTGTCTCTGAACAAAGCGGTTCCTCTGCTGTACAACGCACTGGCATCTGGTGAGAAGATGACCAACGTTGAGCTGAAATGGTACCGTACCTCTATTGAAGGCAAACAAGAGAACTTCTTCACCACTAAGCTGGAGAACGCCTCTATCGTGGATATTCACTGCGAAATGCCACACTGTCAGGATCCGGCGAAATCTGATTTCACTCAGAACCTGACTGTGTCTATGTCTTACCGCAAAATCACCTGGGATCACGTTAACGCGGGTACTTCAGGTTCTGATGACTGGCGTAAGCCTGTCGAAGCGTAAGTCACGCTCGAACTCAGTTGCCCGCCGCTGGCGGGCAACTTTGTCAGCCTTAAACCCAAAGTATCTGACCCGCGCCATTCTGTTTCAGCATGGTCACGGGTGTTTTGCGTTTAGGGGTGAGCAAAAATTTGTCCGGCTGAGCGCACAGCGTCAACCGGTTTAACTCAGCAGTTACCCATCTTTACCGAGTAGCAAGGAATGGCAGCATGGCGACGTTAAGTTATCAAATTCAGGTCGAAGGGCTGGAAGACGACACCCTGGTGGTGCATGCGTTTAACGGGCAGGAAACCTTGTCCAGTGAGGGGCAGGGTAGTGCGCCTTGTCATGGTTTCCGCTATCAGATTGAACTGGCCAGCCGGCAACCGAACCTGAGTGCTGACGCTATCGTCGATAAAACCGCAGAGCTGACGTTTTATCGCGACAATGTGCTGGTCCAGCGCGTCAACGGCATTGTGCGCCGCTTCAGCCGCGGCGATACCGGCCATCACCATACCTTCTACTCACTGACATTGGTGCCGGCGCTGGAGCGTTTGTCACTGCGTCACAACAGCCGGATTTTCCAGCTTAAAACCGTGCCGGAGATCATCGCTGTGCTGCTGCAGGAGATGGGCATTAATGAGTATGCCTTTTCCCTGACCCGCGATTGCGCGCAGCGTGAGTTTTGTGTCCAGTACCGCGAATCTGACCTCGATTTCGTTCATCGTCTCGCCGCCGAAGAAGGGCTGGTGTACAGCTTTGTGCATCAAGAAGGCAAGCACACCTTGTTATTCAGTGATGCGTCAGACTCTCTGCCGTCACTCGGCGTGCCGGTGCCCTACAACACGTTAGCCGGCGGCGTGATGGATACGCCTTACATCTCCGCACTCAGCAGCAATACCCAGGCGGAAGTCAGCGACACAGCGCTGCGTGACTACAGTTTTAAAAAGCCGGCTTACTCGTTTGCCCAAAGCGCGACCGGCGCCGAGATGGCCTATCAGCAGGACGGTTACCAACACTTTGATGCGCCGGGGCGCTATAAAGATGATGCCAACGGCAAAGCGTACAGCCAGATCCGCCTCGACTATCTGCGCCGTGACGCCCACAGCGCCAGCGGGCGCAGTAATCAGCCGCTGCTGCGCGCCGGGGTTAAGTTTGCCCTGACTGAGCACAGCGATGACAGTCTCAACCGCGAGTGGCTGGTGGTCAGTATTGCGCATCAGGGCAGGCAGCCACAGGCATTGGAAGAGGCGGGCGGCAGCGGTGCCACGACTTATGCCAACCAGTTTAAGCTTATTCCGGGCAATATGAACTGGCGCGCCACGCCGCAAACCAAACCTCAGGTAGACGGCCCGATGATAGCCACTGTGGTCGGCCCGCAGGGTGAAGAGATTTTCTGTGACGAGCATGGCCGGGTCAAACTGCATTTCCCCTGGGATCGCGATTCCAACCGCGACGAGCACAGCTCATGCTGGGTGCGGGTTGCCCAGGACTGGGCCGGCAGCCAATACGGTATGTTGGCTATCCCGCGTATCGGCCATGAAGTGATTGTGTCGTTCTTAAACGGCGACCCGGATCAGCCGATTGTCACCGGACGAACCTACCACGCGACGAATGTGGCGCCGTACCCCTTGCCGGACAATAAAACCAAAACCGTGTTGCGTACCCAAACCCATCAGGGCGAAGGCTATAACGAACTGAGCCTGGAAGACCAGGCCGGTAGTGAGCAGATTTATCTGCATGCGCAGAAAGATCTCGAGCGCCTGATTGAAAACGACCAGACCTACCGCATCAAGCACGATAAACATCAGACCATCACCAATGACAGTTTTACTCAGGTGCACAACAACCAGCACCTCACCATCGGCGGCGAAAGCCGGACCAATATTGCCCTTGATAACAGCGTCGACATTGGCGGCGGACTGCAGCAGAAAGTCGGCGCCAAATCCATCTTTGAAGCCGGCAGCGAAGTTCACCTTAAAGCGGGCAACAAACTGGTACTGGACGCCGGAAGCGAGATCACCATTCAGGGTGGCGGCAGCTTCATCAAAATCGACCCGGCCGGCGTACATGCGGTCGGCTCAGCTATCAACCTCAACTCCGGCGGCAGTGCCAGTTCAGGCTCTGGCTACGGCGGCCTGACGGCTGTATTGCCAGGGGGGATAGAGGCGGTGGCTGCGCCGCAAGCCGCTGAAGCGCAGAGCATCACCGCCAGTCAGCAATCGATGTCGCCGCTGCTGAAAAGCCGGCAGATTGAAGCGCTGAAAGGTAAAGACCCGGTTTGTGAAGTGTGTGAAGAGGCAAAAGAGCAGGCATGAAAGCAAACTTAGTGACCACAGTTCCAGATATGACTATCGATTCACATGAGGTGCTTTACCTTTTGGTCGATGGTGCGCAGATTGAACATCTTGCGGTTAAGCTGTATGGCCTCAAAGGTGAGCTGGATCTGGAGCCGATTTATCTCGATGCTCCGTATCAGGAATTGCTGCCGGTTTCGCCGTATGTCATCAGAGCGACACAATCGGTAACAGATTGGTTTTTAGAGTTAAATGAAGCGATGGCGGGGTATTTCTTTTCCTCATCACTGCCACTCAATCAGGTCGCGGATGGGTTACGAAGTCTGATTAAGGTCAAATCCCCCTATGGTTCTTCAGTATTTGCCAAAATGGCGAACACAGAATGTGGATACATATTGCTCAGTACCGGAGTGGCCAATTTGTGGCAGGTGATGAATCAGGCCTGGCTACCCACCCGAAAAGGCTGGCAGCACTTGGTAAAACCTGACGCGCTGCTTGCGGCGGAGCAAGGCACCTACAAGCTTTCTGATGAGCAGTGGCGATTATTGGGTCAGGTAACCTGGTGTAATACCCTGGAAAGTATCGAAAATCATATGCTGCGCTGGTTTCCGGAAACACTGGCTCAACATGCCTCTCAGCCTGGCTGGCTGGCACGGCAGGCCGAAAATGCCTATCAGCAAGGCTTTAGCTCTGAGCGTGACCTGTTGATGTTTTTTAATGTCATCGGCTTTGTCGGCCAGCAAGCCGTTCAAGAGCCGGTTTATGCAGATATTTATCAGTTGATTCATCAACCTTCGCAACAAACCCCATCACAACGTATTGAAGCAGCAGCAAACCTGGCATACCAGTATTCACAATCGCAGGAGAGACAAGCATGAGTGGCGCAATGAATTCAGCCAAATCCGGCCAGACAAAAGATTCTCAGGATCCGGCCGGTACTTGTCCGCTTAAGCTGTCAAAATTACAGCTGATTCCAGTTAGGTATGCTTTGGTTGAATCACAGCCAGAGCATCCGGCCATTTCCAGTCGCTTAAAACCTGAAGTGTCTTATCGGCATGTTGGTGTAAGGCCTATTGACGAAGGATATATTTACCTCATTCATAGTCAGCGCCAAGATATTATTTATGTTTATCACATTCAGCCAGACGGAAAAGTTATCAAGTTAGAGCAGCAGCAACTTGTGGACGGTCAATCTGGTGAAGAATATGTTTATCTCGAATCAGAGCAAGGACTTTTTGTTGCAAGAGAAGGGACAATAGAGGTCTTATTCAGTCCAACGAAAATATCACCTAAGCTTCAGTCACAGCTTTTAGATTCTGAAAATTTGCGGGCTAAAATGATGCAGACTTGCGATGTAGGTTCGTTCAGTTGTTTAACTGGGTCTCGGCATTTATTACCTACGAGTGCATTAGAGAGTAATATGGCAGATTGTAATCCGGAAAACAGTGATTACGAAGAGGCATATCGCTGGTGCTGGCTGAAAGATAAACCACAGCAAGTAGACCCTAATGAATTACTCAGCCAAATAGAACCAGAATTTGAATTAGACTCTGCTGTACTTATTTTAGAAGATCCAATGGGTGTGATGACAGAACTGTCAAACTGCGATAATAGCATTATTAATATGGAAGTTGAATGGTTTCAACAAGACAATAATAGAGCGAAGTACTTTGCTGCTACACAGATTAAACTTCTTATTGAGGTCGGAGAACGTCAGTTTAATGCGAATACCAATAATGAAAAACTGATGAACTTTATTAAAGCCGACGAAGAAAAATTAAAACAAAGGTTTATCGACTATACGCAAGCGAAAAAGGAATATTGGAGTTTTGTTACTGATAAGACTAGAGGCTATTCACAATATTCTTTGGATATGGATAGCATTGAAACCTCGCATGAATTTCAAAATTATCAATATCAGCGTCAGTTAAACCTGGAAATGGCGGAAAGAATTGGTATAGCTCAGAGTGAATTGGAGTTTTTCTTTCATCAGGTAAAAAAAGAAAATGATGATCAAGTGGAAGGTGAGTTTGGTGGATGGTTAGGTGACCGAGGAATTTTAGCCAGAATTGAATACGAGGATATGGAAGCTTGGTTTAGTTCGGTTCAAAAAAAAAATAGAACAGTGGCATATTCAAGGTGATAAAATAGAGAATGACCGCGTTGCGGTACTGCCTTTCGCTTATGATATCATTCCTGTATTTGATAAAGAAAATAAGGATGAATTTGTATCTCGTTTAGTTTTAGAAAATCATTGGATAGAAGATATTGCAGAATATCATGATAACAAGAAAAAAGTACGAGATTTCTTTTTTGGTACGGTTGGTGAACAAAACTTACATACCTATGTGGGTAATAAAGATAACATTGGCACGATTGATGACAAGTATCTAGATTGGAAAGAGTGGGTTCAATATATTGCACCTTCAAAAAGTGTTTATGACAATACCAATAATACATTGGATGGGCTTTCTGGTTTACATGATTTTCAGGCGTTGTTGACTGGTTTACATTTGATTGAAATAGATAAAGTAGCCGATAGTGTTAAGGAACAATTAAATAGGTTTGCGATTAATCTATCTAGTTTATCTCTAGATGAACTAAATGAATTAGCAAAGAATATTGATTCAACTCAAGCAAGAGTGAACTCTTTTATCTATCAAGCTCGTCCAGGTATGATCGCAGCATTATTGGGGCATAAAAAGAACGCAAATATAATTCTTGATGTAGGTGTTTATTCTGGAATTGAAAGTTTTAATAGAGAGTTTAGTAAATTAGAAAATATTCGGGTAGAGTATGAAAAAGTTATAAAAAATCGTACGTTAGTAGAATCAAACAAACTAACTACTGCACAAAAAGATTCACTTCGCGCTGATTATAATCGTCAGTTAAAGCTGTTAGGTGAAGAATCTGAACAAATTCTGTTGGCATTAGCAACTCGCTCGGAACCGATTGCAAAATCTGGAAGTAAGCATTTACCTTCACAAATTATTATCAAAGCGTCTGGCGTCACAGCGGAAGAAATTAATGAGCTACTTGAAATACGCAGGAAAGTATTGAAAAATGAGCTTTTGTATGGCGTCTCTGAGGGGAAATCATTCAGAGGATCAATAGGGAGTGGTAGTGCGGCATTCGTTGTCTTTGCACTAAATGTATGGAATTGGACTAATACAAAGGAAGCATTCTCTAAAAAATCAGCGTTAACTATTACTGAATCTTTCGAGTATTTTTCTGGATTTACTAGCTTATTATCATCAGCTGCTTCTATATCTCTAGAAATTGCAAAGGTAAAATCAAGTCTAAATTGGATATCTATGTCAAATAAAGCTGACTATAGAGTTCTTTCTAAAGTGATAACTTTTGGTTCGGCAGGCATTAGTACACTAACATTATTTTCAAGTGGGACTGATTTATTAAAACAGCAAGAAAGAATGAAAAAATCTTGGAGTAATGGAGATTTTGCATCAGTAATATCTTCATCCAGTGCTTTTGTCGGAGATTCAATACAAGGTTGGCATAGCGGTAAAATTGCAGGGAAAACTTTCTTATTAGCAGCTTCAGCAGCCCAAGGGCAGGTAACTTGGACTGCTGTAGTAGAGCAAGCATTTGGACTTGTTGCTAGATCTAATCCATATATGTTGTTTGCATCATTATTAATTTTAGGTGGAGAGATCGGATATAATTTTCTTAAATCCTCCCCACTGATGAATTGGGTAAGTAAATCATCTTGGGGAAAGAGTGGTTTTTGGTTTTGGTATGATAATCAAAATTGGAGTTATGATGAACAATTTACAAGTTGGCTCGAAGCAACACAGGCCCCTATAGTACAGATAGCTACAAAAACTTTTAGACAACAACAATTGTCTGCGAATGGTAATATGCTAAGGTATGTAACAAAGCATCGAGTAAAAAAATTACGAATTTGGGCTCCAATGGCTACTCCTAGACAGGTAAAGATAGCTGGCTTTGTTAAAACAGTGGCCAATAAAGAATCTTTAGATATTACTAATGAATTGGTTGATAATGGCCGAGTGAAATATGATGGTAGTAATACATTATTTGAGTTTGATTGGCCACAGGATATACTTCGACAGAAGAAATTACGATATTTAGATTTAATGGTTGAGGTAACATCACAATATGGGAATAAGTTGTTTTCAGAGCAAGGGGGAGCTAGATTCACTATTGATCTGCTCGAACCAGCAACAGGAGATAAAAAGGATTGGTATCAAATTGAACTACTAGAGGATAATGACTTACAAGCAGTTGATGGTTCAGTCTTAGTTGGTGCGTTGAAACAGTTAGAAGATAAAATTGAGGAATATAATGATTAGTAATAGTAGTTCTTTCCCTTTTGTATCTGGTCAAAAAACGGATATAGCATTTGGTGATAGTCAAGTGCTAAGTCCTTTACCCATAAAGTCTTTAGTCAAGAGAGCAAAGAGCTGTAACCAGTTAATCAATAAAAATTCGAGCTATATAGATATTGGTGGCGTAGGTGGGGTTATTTTTCAAACACAGTTAATGTGGATGGTGTTTTGTATCGGCTTCAGTCTTTTTCTATTGCCATATAGTTATTTAGGTGGGGTTGAAGGGATGTACCAGAATTCTTTTAGAGAGGTGCTCATTAATGGTGAATGGCAAAATGAATTCCGAGACCAAGAATTTTACTCAGCACTGTTTGTTTCTTTTGTGCCCTTTCTCGGTCTTTTGTTTATTATTTTTAAAACAATGTTCTCCATGAGAAAACAGCTTTCTCAAACACTTCCAGTTCGTTTTCACCGTCAACGCAGGGAAGTGTTGTTTTCACGTTGGAATGAAGAGCTGAAAAAGACTGAGACACGAGTTGTGCCCTGGGAGCACGTATATGCCATGGTTGGGCAGAGCCGCACAGTGAGCACTGGTGGGGTGATGTCATCGGCGAGTCTGATGATTGCCGCCAACGATGAAGACCATTACGGTCATTTCTGGTCAGCGCTGCAGATTGGGTCAATCGATAAGTTTTATGCCGCATCTGTCTGGGGAGATGATTCGCGTCTTTATGGAAGAGGGGCCGGATGCCATAGGTGACCCCTCACCACTGACGTTGGAAGGGATTATTGAAGAGCACTGCGCGGCGCACGAGATTCAGCGGGATGAATTTAGCTCGGCGACCCGTTTTTGGTGGTACATCAACGGCACGATGCTGGGTATCTGGCGTACTAACTACGAAATGAGCAGATTAAAACGCCGCCCGGATGATTTTCCTGAAGTCGCTGAGTGGAGCAAGCCGCTGCCAGAAGAACAGTGGAAAAAGCCGAGTGCAGAGCTCAATTACGTCAATGACATGCTGGCTCGCAATGAATATGCCCAAGGCCACACCATTTTTAGCATCGGTGATGCGTGCAGCCGCTATATGGAGGCCTGGCAAGAAAAACAGGCCTGATATTGATGCTATCTACACTCATACTCAAAGCGTTGCCGAGCAGCGCTTTTTGCGTTCTTTTCATCTACACTTATCTCCTCAATTGATACTAAGGAAATCTTATGGTTACAGCGTTGTATGCCGTCATTTTGGCTGGGTTGATGATTTGGTTGGCGGTGCAGGTCATCAAGCAACGTCGGCGCCATCGAGTGAAGTATAGGGACGGTGGTGTGAATGCGTTGACTCTGGCGTGCAGTGCGCAGGGCAATGCGACTGAGTATGTACCGATCACTTTGATTTTGATGGGGCTGGCCGAAACGAATGGTGCCGCCGTATGGTGGATTCATCTGTGCGGGATTGCTTTTATGGTCGGTCGCGTGCTGCATGCTAAAGCAATATTAAATGATCAGCTCAAAGGCCGCGTGATCGGCATGAAGCTGACGTTTGGGGTGATGACGCTGTTGATGGTGCTGAATCTGATTCATCTGCCTTATGCCAAGCTGTGGTAATTATTCACTGACTTGAGAATGCTGGCGCTGCTGATATTTGGGCAATTGCTGTCTGAGGCCCTGAAAGGTATTAAAGGCGCTGGAGACGGATAGCTTGTTGGCCATCCAGTCTGGCAGGTTGCCGCCCGGATCGGCGAAGGCAATGTAGTCAATATGAGTCAGACCGTTGGTGAGTTTTTCCAGTGTCCAGGTCGCTTTGACCCCTTTAATGCGAATATAGTCCGGCTGTGGCGGGTAGCGGTTTGAAGCATCTTCGATGGTGAGAATAAAAGCGCCGTTCGGTTGTTCAAAGCGGGAATAAGTTACCATATCGCGATTGCGTGCCGGCCAAGGGGCGCTGAAGCGGGTATAAACAATATTCTCATTGGGTGAGAGCTGTTTGAGTACACGGCTGGAAGAGACGTTATCTATCCAGTTCGGGAGATTGGCGCTGTCTTCCAGCAGCGCCAGAAAAGCCGCATAGCTGGTTTGCTCAAACATCTGGGCGCGGATTTCGACCAGACCATCCTGATGATGGCGGGTGTGAATGGTAATACCATCCTCGTTTTTGGCTATTTCCCATCGTTGTGGACTGTCAGCCTGTGCTGTACAGACTGACAGCAGCCATAGCAAACATAACCAGCGGATTCGCATTGTTGCTCCCTTACGCTCTGGGCGGGTTAAACTTGTATTTGTAAAGCTTAGGGGCTACAGCGCTGCTGTGCCGTTTTTATCTGGCTGGTTTCATCAGGCAGCGCCTTACAGCAACTGGAAGGTCGACAGCAGAAATATTCCCAGGGTACAGGTCACTAGTGAAAAGACCGTGGTCATGGCGATAATATTGGCCGCCAGTGCCGCGTTACCGCCCATCGCGCGCGCCATGACGTAACTGGCGGCGGCGCTTGGGGACGCGCTCATCAGGAAAATCAGGCCCAGTTCCATATCGCGGAAGCCGTAAATCATCGCGGCGACAGTGATCATCAGCGGTGCCAGTACCAGTTTGTAAGCCGTGGAAATCCATGCCGCGACTTTATCATCCCGAAGAGAGCGAATATCGAGCGAGCCGCCGGTGCACAGCAGCGCCAGTGGCAGTGTCATGTTGGCAAAGTAGTGGCCGGCTTTTTCAACCACCTGCGGGATTGGCACGGCGAGAAAGTAGCAAATCATGCCGAGCACAATCGAAATGATGAGCGGGTTTTTGGTCAGGGTTTTGACCATCAGTTTCGCCGCCTGCAGGCCGCTGGTACTGCCTTTTGGCGTCAGGGTGATCACGGCCTGAATGTTGTACAGCATGGTCATTGAGGCCACGTAAATCGCCGCCAGCGCTACGCCGCTGTTACCGTAAGTGTTGGCCATGTAAGCCAGACCGATAATCGCGGTGTTGGCGCGAAAACCACCCTGAATCACCACGCCCTGATCTTTCGGGTTCGGTACGGTGCGTTTGGTGGTCCAGGTGGTGAAAAGGAAGAAGGCAAAATTGGCAATCAGACCAAACAGGATCAGCGGCATACTGGATGAGAAGTCATGCTTAGAGCCGACTATGCTCAAAAACAGCAGGGCAGGCAGGGTAACCTGGAACACCATGCGTGATGCGACGTCGATAAAATTCTCATTGATTAAGTTCATCCGTTTGAAGATGACACCGAGCGCCAGCATTAAACAGATTGGTCCGGTGATAGAAGCAGAAAATTGCAGTTGTTCGAGAATGCCTTGCATATCCTTCCTTAAACGCGGGTGAAGTTTGCTCATTGTTTCATAGTTTCAACAGGGCGAGAAATGCTATTTGCAAAATAGAACGAACGTGCTAAAAATGGAGGGATATTCGATAATAGTGGTCAATATGAGCAAAGGTAGAATCACCCGCGATAATATTCTCGCTACGGCTTTTGAGCTGGCGAGCGCCAATGGTCTGGAGAGCCTGACGATTGGCGAGTTAGCCAAGCAGTGCGGGATGTCCAAAAGTGGCTTGTTTGCGCATTTTAACGCCAAAGAGAATTTGCAGCTGGCGGTGCTTGACTATGCCAATCAGACCTTCGTGGCGCGGGTGATCGCCCCGGCGCGTGAATTGGATGACGGCAATATGCAGGGTAAACTGCGCCATATCCTGGCCAACTGGCTCAACTGGAATCAGTCTTTTCAGGGCAGTTGTATGTTTCTTGATGCGTGGCGTGAAGCGGGACACAGCGAATGTGCCCTGCAGCGAGCACTGAAAGCGACCATTGCCAGCTGGATAGAGTACCTGAGAATCCAGATTGGCAAAGGCGTGATCAGCGGTGAGTTTAAGCGTGATCTCGCGATTGAGCAGGCCAGTTACGAATTGTATGGCTTGTATCTCAGCGCGCATCTGTTTTACTCCCTGTATGGCCAGGAACGAAGTGAGCAGCATTTCTGGCAAGGGGTGGATAGGCTGTTTGCCAGTTGGTTAGGTTAGGCACGGGCCGGAGTCGTCTGGTGGCCTGATTTCATTCTTCGCCTGAGGCGAAAAAATTTAGGATTAAAAAGCACGAGCGTTCTTTTATTAAGCCCTCGTCAAGGACAACATAATGAGTGACAAGATTTACTTTAATACTTCCCGTGGTCTGCATCTGCGCCGCCGGATGATCAACTGGACCACCCGTCTGCACCACACGCTGGCGCCGGCCCATGCCCGTAAAACCGCGCGCAAGCTGCTGCTGACACCGGCACGCATGACGGGCAAAAATGCGCTGCCGCAACGGCTGATCAAATCACAGGTCGATTCTTCGGAGGGCAAACTGACGACTTACCGTCTTGGTCAGGGCCCGGTATGGATTCTGACCCATGGCTGGTCCGGATCATCTAGCCAGTTCTTCCCTTTGATGGAACACATTGCGGCGCAGGGCTTTACTGCTTTGGCTTACGATCACCCGGCGCATGGTGAAAGTGAAGGTATGTTTGGTCATATTCCTGCGTTCGTCCGTGGTCTGGAGAGTATTCTCGACAGTGAAGATAACGTGGCTGGCCTTATCGGACACAGTATGGGTAACGTCACCGCGCTGGAGTGCCGTCATGCCAAGCTGGCCCAGTGTCCACTGCTGCTGATTGCACCAGTGCTGGACTATCTCGATAACCTATTTGGTACTGTGGCCCGTTCTGGCTATTCGATGCGTCTGTTTGAAGAAGTCGTGAATCAGGTACAGGATGAGTATCATTATCCTATTCATTCTATTCAGCCGTTGGAGAAGCTCAGACAGCGCCAGGGAATGACGATTATTGTTCATGATGAAAATGATAAATTTGCCCGTTACGCCGAATCGGAAAAAGCGGCGCGTGAAATAGAACATGTCATGCTGATTACCACGCAGAATCAGGGGCACGGGCGTATCATGAAAGGAAATGAAGTGCTAAATGCATTTGACAATATTGTTAAATTCATTGATTAGATAAATATTTTTAAATGAAACGGGTGTTTTTCATTTTTGTTAAATTTTGGATCTTTATTAATTCTATTTATTTCATGATGTTAAATTGGGTGTAAGAGTTTTGATTGGCTTAACAATTTGGCAATAATAATTGCCCCGGAGCTGGCAAACTATGTGAACATAGAACTGCCGTATGGCCTCCACAAGGAAGCATAATAATGAATAGAAATGATAGTGTCCCTTTACCTAACAATACCCGAGAATGGTTTTTTAACCGTAATAGTCTGATCGTGCTGGCGGATGTCGCCCTGTTTGCCATCCTGTTTAATACTCTGCCATTTGAAGCCAATGTCGTGCTGGGTATCAGTATGCTGGCGTTTATTGCCGTACTTTGGCTGACCGAAGCACTGCATGTCACGGTAACCGCGATCCTGGTACCGGTGATGGCGGTGCTGTTTGGCGTATTTGACACCCAGGCTGCACTGAACAACTTTGCCAACTCAATTATTTTCCTGTTTCTGGGCGGGTTTGCATTGGCGGCGGCCATGCATCGTCAGGGGCTGGATAAAGTCATCGCCGATAAAGTGCTGATCATGGCGCGCGGTAAGATGAGCGTAGCGGTATTTATGCTGTTTGGTGTCACCGGCATACTGTCGATGTGGATCAGTAATACCGCGACCGCGGCGATGATGCTGCCGCTGGTACTGGGTGTACTGAGCAAGGTCGATGATGACCGTGGTCACAGCACTTACGTGTTTGTCCTGCTGGGTATTGCCTACAGCGCCAGTATTGGCGGGATCGCGACCGTGGTGGGCAGTCCGCCTAATGCCATCGCAGCCGCGGAAGTGGGGCTTTCGTTTACCGATTGGATGGAATTTGGTCTGCCGACAGCCATTGTCATGCTGCCTATGGCGATTACTCTGCTGTACTTTTTGCTTAAACCGGATTTGAGCGGCCATTTTGAGCTTAACCATGACCCGGTCCAGTGGGACAAAGGTAAAGTGGTGACGCTGGCGATTTTTGCCCTGATTGTCTTTTTGTGGATCTTCAGTAAGCCGGTGAATGCGATGCTGGGTGGCTTCAAGAGCTTTGATACCATCATTGCACTGGGTGCGATTATTCTGGTCAGCTTCGCGCGCGTTGTGCACTGGAAAGACATTGAGAAAACCGCTGACTGGGGGGTATTGCTGCTGTTTGGTGGTGGTATCTGTCTGAGTAATGTACTGAAGCAGACCGGAACCAGTGTTTTCCTGGCCAATGAGCTGAGTTCGATGATTGCTGATCTGGGTCTGTTCGTGATTGTATTGGTGATCGCTGCGTTTGTGGTCTTCCTGACCGAGTTTGCCAGTAACACCGCCAGTGCGGCGCTGCTTATCCCGGTGTTTGCCAGCGTGGCAGAAGCCTTTGGTATCTCGCCTGTACTGCTGTCGGTACTGATCGCGGTTTCCGCGTCGTGCGCCTTTATGCTGCCGGTTGCGACGCCGCCGAATGCGATTGTGTTTGCGACCGGACACATCAAGCAAAGTGAGATGATGCGGGTGGGTATGTTCCTGAATATCTCCTGTATCGCGCTACTGACTGCGATTGCGATGTTCTTCTGGCAGTAAAGCCGTCAAGATTCCCCCGCTACAAGAACGGAGCAAGATGCTCCGTTTTTTTAGCGATGAAATAAAGGTCTTACCTGGAAGTGCGCGACAGACCATAAATCACATGGTCAACAATTCGCCCGTTGAGATTCTCCGCACGGGTGATGATGCCTTCCTGACGGAATCCAAGCCGTTTTGCCACTTGTTGACTAGGCTGATTACCGTTTGCGATAGCCAGCTCTGCTTTTTCCAGTTGATAGCGGGTAAATGCCACGTCAATTAGCTTTGCCACACAGCGGGTGATGATGCCCTTGCCCTGTTGGTTCTCGGCCAGCCAATAGCCCAGCCGGGCTTTTTGCAGATCGGGGTTGATCTCTTGCAGGCTGCAGTTGCCGACCAGTTCATCGCGGTAAAAGATGGCGCATGTCATCGATTTACCATCGGCATAATCGTGCAGCATCGTTTGGGCGAACAGGCGGAAGTCCTGCTCTGAATGGCAGTAAGCCGGCCAGGCAAGCCATTGACATAGATAGTCCCGATGCGCAGCAACCAAGTGGGCGTAAAGGGGGGCAAAGGTTTCTTCGATCAGAGCCAGCTGCAGATTTTTATCGACCGTTAACGTAAACATGACGGGATCCATGGTGGGTGAAAAGTGTGCAAACTGTAGCATTAACAAGGAGCTGCTCAAACTTTATTAGAATGCTGTTCCAACAAGTTCTCAGTAGCACACAATTACCGTCACAGAATACATCAAAACCTTAATAAAACTAGGGACGGATGACTCAGTTTGTATTAGTCTTTGCTGACATTATTATATAAAAAAGTAGTCAGTTAGCTTTATGGAAACTTGTGAGGAAAAAGTCAGCATTGATCTGCGCCGGGTCTTGCTGAGTATTGCACAGGCTCTGGATGACGTCGGATTTGATACGCTCCATCACAGTCATCGGGTCGGGTATATGGCTTACCGGTGCGCATTACGAATGGGCTGGGATCAAGAGCTGGCTCAGCTCTCTTTTGCTGCCGGTTTGGTTCATGATTGCGGTTCTACTCAGCATTCCGCATTGATGACTTTTGCGGCCACTCGGCGGCCTGGTAGTTTTGCCCGCCACTGTGAAAAAGGATTTAATCTGCTGAGTGCATGTGGGCCGCTATCCCGTTTTGCTTTGCCGATACTTTACCATCATACGGCCTGGTATGAATTGCAAACGCTGGCAATGGATTCGCACGACAAACAAATTGCCGGGTTGATTTATCTCGCCAACCGGGTTGATCATCTCTATTTTCATCAGCACAAAGACCTATTTGGCAACCTTTCTGCCGCCGGTAAACGCCAAATCATCGAACAATTGCAGGCTCATTCGGGCACTCTGTTTGCGGCTGATATGGTTGAGGTTATGGCCGATCTGGTGGGCAATGATGATTTTTGGTTTTCAATGCATCCCCAGCACATTGAGGCCGTTCTGTTACGACTCGAAGCCGCACCTCTGTTCTCCCGTAATCTGAATCTCAATGAACGGATTGAAATTGCCGAGCTGTTTTCTAAGATCGTCGACGCCAAAAGTCCGTTTACTTTCCAACACTCTTTGAAGGTCGCCTTGTTATCACAATTTCTGGCTAAGAAAATGGGCTATTCTGCCAAAATGCAGAAACTGCTCTACCTGGCGGGATTGCTGCATGACATCGGCAAGCTGAGAACGCCAGATTTCGTGCTGCATAAAGAGGGAACACTGACGGCTGAAGAGTATACCTGCATCAAGCGGCATGCGACGGATACGCGATTTATTCTGCAGAACATTCATACCTCATCACTGGTGTGCGATTGGGCATCGAATCATCATGAAAGACTGGATGGCTCCGGTTATCCGCTCGGAAAAACCGCGCAGGAGCTGGATGGCCCGAGCCGTATTGTTGCGGTGGCTGATGTGTTTCAGGCGCTGACTCAGTCACGGCCTTACCGGCAAGGCATGTCGCTCGAGGAGTCATTAAACATTATTGCTGAGCAGGTTGCGAATCATCAGCTTGATGGTGATGTGTTCGCCTGTCTGCAGCATAACGCCGAGCACTGCTACTGGTTATCGGCTGATGAGAATGAAGTTGGGTTGCAGTCGGCGGTAGGCTGAAAAACACGGTGTCGGGCTTAAAAACAGAGATAATAAACGGGCGCTGAACAGCCCGTTTATTTTTTAAATCACGTAGAGGCTTACTTGTTGACGTAAGCTTTAAAGCGCGCTTTGGTTGCCGCATCGGCTTTGTTGTACCAGAAATGCAGCATTTCTTCGGCTGTCGTATCGTTGGCCGCGCCATTGCTCGATTTACCGGTTTTGATGAAGGCGGTGCCGACAGCGGCTTCACCGCCACTCAGGTTGTACTCAAACGTTTCTTGTTTGTAGTCACGACCAATCTGCATACCTTCTTTAATCAGGCGGTCTTGTGTGACCTGCAGCGCCTGTCCCTTATCATCACGCAGTGACCACTGCATAGATTTGATGTTTTCTTCTGCTTCGGTCGCGTTGCGGTATGTCGGCATGTCGAAGCTCAGAGATTGGTCTGCTGCATCAAATTTGGCAATGACAACATCGCCTTCCACACCAATTCTTTCACTACCCTGGCTGTAATATGGGTGATAGCGGAACACGATTTGTTGTTCGCCGTCTTTCAGTTCCACTGAGGTCACCGATGAAAAAATGC
The DNA here is from genome assembly GCF_019226825.1 of Vibrio ostreae. Taxonomy (NCBI): domain Bacteria; kingdom Pseudomonadati; phylum Pseudomonadota; class Gammaproteobacteria; order Vibrionales; family Vibrionaceae; genus Vibrio; species Vibrio ostreae. Next base: position 994,602 of record NZ_CP076642.1, on the reverse strand, counting down.
TGCCTGACGTTTCTGGTTTTTGGCCGTTCACGACCAGCATTTCTATCGTATCAGGGATCGCCAGCGTGACTTTTGCCGCTGCTGTTGCACTGAAAGCGATAGCTATAATGCATGTTAAGGGTTTGATTATATTCATGAGTTTTATCCTTTAAACCGCTTTAGCGTAATCAGCGAAAAGGGTGCCGATTGTAGCGAAGAAAAGCAAGTTTTCGGCGCGACTCCAGGCCAGATTTCATCAAAACTTAACCTAACCTCAGATTTATCGGGCTCGTCAGCGCTCACGTTCTGTTATCGCTGAATCATCAGTTTTCTGTCCGGTTTCTTTATTGTCAATAAAAATAAACTCGTTTTTTCGAGGTGATGTTTTTTGGAATTAGGACGTTATTTTGATGATTTATGATTAATGAATTTATCATTTGGTCATTATTTACTGTGATTCCGACTCCGTTTTTATGATGTTTTTTTCTATTGGAAATAAACACTCCCTATAGTTAATAGAACGTCATTCTGTTAATCGTTTATACAGAGTATGGCGCAGGTTAAGCTTCTATTAACAAAGGAATTTAAAAACAATGATAAATCGTGTCTCATGGGGCGTCATGTGTGTGGCAATATCGATCAGCGGAGCGGCAGTCGCGCTCCCTTCGACACCGAGTATTGACGTTTATGGCTCAAATAATCTGCAGTTTTCCAAAATTGAGCTGGATATGGGGGCGACCGCAGGCTATTCGCAGATGGTACATTATCAGGATGAAGCGCCGATCAGCATCCTTTTCAACCAATGGGGCGCTGAAACCGGCGACCACTATAAAATTTACTTTGATGGTCAGGAAGTCGCGACCGGCCCGATTACCTCGAGTCAGACCACGGCCAGTTTTGGTTACAGTGAGGGGGGGTAAGTATCAACTTGAAGTTGCAGCTTGTGATGACAGCGGGTGTAGCGTCAGTGCTCCGACTCAGTTGCTCATTGCCGACACCGATGGTGCTCATTTGGAACCGCTGCCGATGAACATCGATCCCAACAATAAAACTTATGCGGAAAAAGCGGATGGCGTCGTAGCCAGTTATTTCGTCGAGTGGGGGATTTATGGTCGTGACTACAGCGTGGATAACATTCCGGCTCAGAACCTGACCCATATTCTGTACGGATTTATTCCGATTTGCGGTCCGAATGAATCCGTAAAATCGGTCGGCGGCAACAGCTATAACGCTTTGATGACCGCGTGTCAGGGAGTGCCGGACTATGAAGTGGTCATTCATGATCCTTGGGCTGCCTATCAGAAAAGCTTTCCGCAGGCTGGCCATGAGTTCAGTTCACCGATAAAAGGGAATTATGGGATGCTGATGGCGCTCAAACAGCGTTACCCGGATTTGAAAATCATTCCATCGATTGGTGGCTGGACTTTGTCCGACCCTTTTTTTGATTTCACCAGTCAGACCAACCGCGATGTCTTTGTGGCTTCAGTGAAGCGCTTTTTACAAACCTGGAAGTTTTTCGATGGCGTGGATATTGACTGGGAATTCCCCGGCGGGGACGGTGCTTCAGCAACCTTGGGTGATCCGGTAAACGATGGTCCGGCTTACGTTGCGCTGATGCGTGAGTTACGCGCTATGCTAGATGAACTCGAAGCCGACACCGGGCGTTCTTATGAGCTGACGTCGGCTATCGGATCCGGTTATGACAAGATTGAAGACGTGAACTACGCCGAGGCCGCGCAATATATGGATTACATCTTTGCGATGACCTACGATTTCTACGGCGGCTGGAATAATGTTCCTGGTCATCAGGCGGCATTGTACTGCGGAAGCTTTATGCGCCCGGGCCAGTGCCAAGGTGATGGCACTGATGCCAGCGGTGTGGCATACGCAGGGCCGGCTTATACCGCAGACAACGCGATAAAGCTTTTACTCGCACAAGGGGTGCCGGCGGGTAAATTGGTACTCGGTACCGCGATGTATGGGCGTGGCTGGGACGGCGTTATGCCATCGAGTCTGAGCGAACCGTCCGACCCGATGACCGGAAGTGGACAAGGTAAACTGACCGGCACCAATGCTCAGGGTGTATGGGAAGCGGGCGTGATCGATTACAAAGGTATTAAAGCCAATATGTTGGGCAGCGACAATCAGGGGATCAATGGCTTTGAATATGGTTATGATCAACAGGCGGAAGCTGCCTGGGTCTGGAACCGTGAGACCGGACAACTGATTTCATTTGATGATGCACGCTCAGTAAAAGCCAAAGCGGATTATGCCCGTAGTCTAGGGCTGGCGGGTCTGTTCTCGTGGGAAATGGACGGTGACAACGGCGATATTCTCAACGCGATGCATGAGGGACTATCCGGCTCCGGGCTGCCAGTGACCAATCGTATGCCGTCTGCTGACGCCGGTCAGGATCAGGTGGTGACCGGCCCGGCCGTGGTGGTGCTGGATGGGTCTGCTTCAACGGACAGTGATGGTACTATTACACACTACACTTGGCAGCAGACCTCCGGTCCTGTGGTGGCGCTGAGTGATGCCTCCGGTGCTGAGCCAAGTTTTACTGTCGATGAGGTGCAACAGGAGCAGACACTGGTTTTTCAGCTGACAGTGACAGATAACGATGGCGCAACCGCGTCAGACAGTATCACCGTGAGTGTGCAGCCTGCCGCTACAGAAACTGAAAACGATGCACCGGTGGTAACGCTGACTGCCCCGGCTGAGGCTGAGGCCGGAGACCGTGTTGTGGTCGATGCTTCAGCATCCAGTGATGCCGATGGTGATGCCCTGACTTTCAACTGGCAGATTCCGGAAGGGATTGAGGCGAGTGTCAACGGTGGCCGTGTTTCGTTTATCGCTCCTGCGTACAACCAAAACACCACGCTAACCTTCACAGTGATGGTCAGCGATGGTCAGAGCACTAGCGAAGCAACCATTCGGATCATTGTACATGAATCGGCACCCGTCAGCGGAGAGTGCGATAACCTGTGGCAAGCCGGTGCGGTGTATGTTGGCGGTGACCAGGTGAACTGGGCAGGCAGTGTGTGGCAGGCCAAGTGGTGGACCCAGGGTAATGATCCTACGTTGTCCGGCCAGTGGGATGTGTGGCAGCGGATTGGTAGTTCGGACTGTACCGTCAACTGACCACTGAATATTGATTGATACAAAGCTCTGCCTCGGCAGAGCTTTTTGATTTCTGCGTCGCGAAAGACTAGGGTTGCGTATCTGCCAGATTCGATATAGTGTTATATCTATGTATAACACTATATCGGTGTATGATAGTGACTGAGTGGCACGATAGCCAGCCGATTTTTCGCCAACTGGCGGATAAACTCATCGCGCAGATTGCGCAGGGTCTGTGGCCGGAAGGTGAGGCTTTACCTTCGGTGCGTACAATTGCATCGGATTTGAAAATTAATCATTTAACTGTGATGAAAGGTTATCAGTTGCTGGTGGATGAAGGACTGGTCGAAAAACGTCGCGGGCAGGGTATGTTTGTTGCCGAAGGCGCCGTATCGGCACTGCGCTGTCAGCAACGTGCGCAGTTTCTGCAGCAGCAAATTCCGCACATCGCCGCAACGCTGGCCCAAATCGATATGTCGCTGGATGAATTCGTTGAGCAGCTTAAACAACACGTCAAGGGTGAATCATGAATCCATATGTTGAAGTGAAACATGTGTCTAAACAGTATGCCGGTGCTGACACGGCTGCGGCCCTGCAGGAGGTGAATTTTACTCTTAACCCCGGACAGGTGCTGGGCTTGCTGGGGCATAACGGTGCTGGTAAATCGACACTGATTAAAGCTCTGCTTGGGGCTCATCGTTTTCAGGGAGAGATCGCCATTCTCGGCCTGGACCCGATTCAACAGCGTGACAAAGTGATGGAGAACCTGGCGTATATTTCAGATGTCAACGTGCTGCCACAGTGGATGACGGTGCAGCAATTGCTGCGTTATACCGCCGGGGTGCATCCGAAATTTAATCTGGAAAAAGCCAACGCGGTGTTGAGTAAAACCAATATTCAGGCACGCAGCAAGATTCAGTCACTGTCGAAAGGGATGCAGGTTCAGCTTCATCTTGCCCTGGTCATCGCGACGGATACTAAGGTGCTGATTCTGGATGAGCCTACATTGGGGCTGGATCTGATTTATCGTGATACGTTTTACCGTCACCTGCTGGAGTGGTTTCATGACGGGCAGCGTTGCCTGATCATTGCCAGTCACGAAGTGGCCGAGATCGAACACCTGCTGACGGATGTATTGATTCTCAAACAGGGCAAGGTTGTATTGCAACAGAGCATAGCCGATGTGGAGCAGGGGTATTTTGTGCTGGAGGCGCCATCGACGCTGGCGGATCAGATTGCTCCTTATCAGCCTTTGGCCTCTGAGCCAGGTTTAGGTACTACGCGTTGGCTGCTGGCTGCGCAATGTTTGCCTCAGGTGCAAACCCTGGGGCGTATTTACACTGTAAAACTGGCCGACCTGTTTCTGGCGCTGCAAAAGGAGAACAACTGATGCATCCTGCGTTTTATATGCTAGAAAAAGAGTGGCTGGAGCACAAATCTGTCACCCGAATCCCGCTGTTTGTCTTGATTTGCGTGTTGGTTTTGTTCGCCGGACTGCTCAGTAATGGGGGATTATCGGCTAATTTCAGTTTTCAAATCAGCAGCAGTGGCTTTGAAGATTTTGATCTGCAGTTTGTTGATGAGTTCAGCTCGTTGCTGATGGCTGGCGTGGGTTTATTGTCGGTAATGCTCAGTACGCTCTATTTCCCGAAAACACTGCGTAAAGAGCGTCAGGAAGGCAGTTTTATGTTCTGGCGCAGTATGCCGGTCAGTAACTTACGTATTCATTTGGTTAAACTCGGCTTTGGACTTTTGGTGATCCCGCTGATTTGCTCGCTGTTAGTGGTGACGGTTGATAGCCTGTTGTGGGTGGTGAATGTGATGACAGACGATGCGATCACGCTATTTTACAATCAGCGTGATGTGCTGTTCATCCCTGTTCATTGGCTGCTGTTTCTGTTGCGCATGGTGTTAGTGGCGCTGGCACTGTTGCCGCTGGCCTGTTTTACGCTGCTGCTTTCTCAGCTGGTCAGTGCGCCGATTATGGTGATGTTTGTCGGCGTATATGCGCTGCAATGGGTGACGTTTGGCCTGACGGGCAGTGACTGGTTTGAACGTTTCTTTGACCAAATTTTCGCTTTGCCGCTGCATTTGCTGACCGACAGCGATATGGCAGAATTAATGACACAAATCAGTATGCTCAATTTGCTGATTTACTTTGCGGTCGGAGCGCTGAGCTTTATCGCCAGCCTACGGCTTTATCAAACCGATGAGACCAGTTGGCGGGCACTATTGAAGCGCTAAGCGCAGGTTTAATTTTTTTCAAAGGGAGCTTTTGCTCCCTTTTTTCTAATCTCACTTTCGGGGGGAGATATTTTAGCGTAGTAATATCGGCTGATTTTTTACAGAATGAAATGCAGATTAGATTTTAGGTCTGGCAACGTAAAGTAATTGCCCGATTCGTAAGCCAGATCTAATTGGCATCAATTCCAAAAAACTATAATTTTATTCGTTATTAGAGCGACTTTGTTGATCAGGTTAAACAGGATGCAAACGGGATAGTCTATGTTCAAAAATCTTTCTTTAAAAAATAAACTGGCCATTTCGGCCAGTGCTGCGATTGTCATCGGCAGTGTTCTGGTGGAAACGTTATCGTTTAACGCTTCACTTCAGCGACTCGATGTTGAAATGGAGCAGCGTTTACAAAGCACCACGGCGTCTTACAACCAGTATGTGACCGACTGGCTGGAATCCAAGCAGTTGGCTTTGACGTCGTTGTCTGAGGAGATGCAATCGGATGCGATAGTGACACACTTGAAGCAGCTCAGGCATGCTGCTGGGTTTGACAATGTCTTTCTCGCCTATCCTGATGGTTCGCAGCAAAATGCCAATGGTGTGACCTTACCGCCAGATAATAACGACCCGCGTAAATGGGGTTGGTATATTAATGCGAAGGCCAATCCGCAGCAGGTGTATATGGACAATCCTACGGTAGCGGCTGCAACCGGAGCCAATGTGGTTTCTTTAGGGAAAGCCATGCAGCTGCATGGCCAGTCGCTGGTGTTGGGAGCTGATGTGGAGATTACTGATATTCTCAACAGCATGCAGCAGGTTATTTTACCGGGCTCAGGCTATATGTTTATTGCCAATCAGCAGGGTAATATTTTTACTCATTCTGATCCTAGCCTGCTCAATCGCAGTGTTGCTGAGCTTGGTCTCTCTTTTGCCGATATTCAGCGTGCGCAGAACTCAGGGGAAGATATTCAGGTTGAGATCAACGGCGAAACCTATGTTCTGTATGCCAAGGCGATTGCCGGCAGTCAGCTCAGTACGGTGATTGTGATTAATTACCACTCACTGGTTTCCCCTCTGTTTGATGCATTGTGGGGCCAGCTACTGGCGACACTTATCGTGGTGGTGGTCTGTATTGTACTGTTTAACCTGCTGTGTAATGTCTTGTTCCGGCCACTTAAGAATGTCGCCCAGGCACTGGAGCAAATTGCCAACGGTAGCGGTGACCTGACCCAGCGGATTGAGGTCGAAAATAACGATGAGGTTGGCAAGCTGGCTTATAGTTTTAATACCTTTGTGGCCAGTTTACAGCAGTTGATCGGTCATATTCGCCATCAGTCACAGCAGTTAAGTGGCCAGGCTGAACACAGCGCGCAGCGCGCCAATCAGTCCGCTGCGGAGCTTGGCACCCAGCAGCAGGAAATTACTATGGTGGCCACTGCAGTGACGGAGATGGCGTCGGCTACTCAGGAGATCGCCTCTCACGCAGAGCAGACTGCGCACGCGGCGCAGAATTCCTCTACCAGTACCAGTAATGGCCGCACTCTGGTGCAAAATACCCGCGCGTCGATCAGTAATCTGGCACAGGAAGTGGGTCAGGCTGGAGAGGTGATTGTCGCTCTCAATCAGCATGCTCAGGATATTTCTGCTGTGCTGGCGACGATTCAGGGTATCGCCGAGCAAACTAATCTGCTGGCACTCAACGCTGCCATCGAGGCTGCTCGTGCCGGAGAGCAGGGGCGAGGATTTGCTGTGGTCGCTGATGAAGTACGGGTGTTGTCGCAACGCACTCATACTTCGACCGAAGAGATTAAGTCGACAATAGATACGCTTCAGGCGACGACCGGACGTGCGGTGACCATGATGCAAAGCAGTTCTGACCTGGCGGTCAGTTCAGTCGAGGATGCCGATAAAGCTGCGCATGCGCTGGAAGAGATCAACGCCGCAGTCGCGTTAATCAGCGATATGGCGACGCAAATTGCCACCGCTGCAGAAGAGCAGACTCATGTCACCAGCGAAATTACTCAGAATATTACCGCGATTAAGGATGTGACTGAGCAGTTAGCTGAAGGCGCCAGCGATAGCTTGAATCAGTCAAATGATCTGCGTCATCAGGCGGCAGAACTGAGTGCGAAAGTGGCGACGTTTAAGTTGGCCTGATTAGCGGTTCCTTCTGTGCAACGGATACCGCTTGGCGTGACCCGTTCAAAAAGCGATGCATTAGCGTCGCTTTTTTTTATCGCTGCAAAACGCGGATGTGCTGTCACTTTACACCGATATTGCATGCTTGTTGTTCGTTTGAATCTGGCGCAGACTCGGCAAAAAACAATCCAATTTTATGGCTATTCCCACCAGGTGAGAATGCAATGCTTTAATTAAAATTAAATTCTCGCTATATAGGAATTCAGGTTTGAGCTTATCAAGGATAAAGGCTAAAACATCGTTATGAAAGAAACAAAGCTCACTGCGAATCAGGTTAACGAAAAATCACTGCAGCTGCTGATGCAGGTTGCGGTAAATGATGAACCGGTATCAGCCAAAGTATTAAGCGAGCAACTCCAGGTTCCTTTGAGCAGCCTCTATCGGCATCTCAAATTGCTTAAAGAGTGGAACCTCATTGAGGAAAGCCCGCATGACAAGACACTGATTATTGGTCCTGCCGCGTTATTACTGATGCGCAGTTACGAAACCAGTCAGCATAATTTAGATGCGGTTGATGCGGTTTTAAGCCGGCTGCAGAAGCAGACGGGAGAAATGGCAGCCTACATGGTTCCGGTCGGTTACCGGGCTTTGTGTGTCAGCCAGAAAGAAAGTATGCAGGCGCTTCGATGCAGCTTCGTCCAGGGTCAAAGTCAACCCCTGCTTCGTGGCGCCTCATCCAAAGTCATGTTGGCGTATATGCCGGCGCAGCGTTGTGAAAAGATCCTGCGCTATTTCGGCGAAGAGCACCAGATGGAAAAGTGGCAAGCCGAACTGGAAAAAATACGCCGCCATGGTTATGCCGTGAGTGAGTCTGAAATTGATACCGGGGTATCAGGTATCAGCGCTCCGGTGATGAAAGGGAGTAAATTGATTGGTGCGATCTCTGTGATGGCTCCGGTACACCGGGTTGAGACTCACAAGCAACGGATCATTTTACATGTGTTGCAGGCCGCGAGAGCGTTGCCACCGGAAAGGTAATTCATCATGTTAAGCTTATTCAAACGTTACCGATTGAGCCGCAGTGCGGTTCCACACATTTCGGCGTTTACCTTTATGACCGTATGTGAACGCGTGAAACCCATGTCTCGCGTTGAGTTTGAATTTGCCCAGCATAGCCTTGAGTTATCATCAGAGTGGCTTTATCAGCAGCAGAGCACCCCTAACTATGCCGATGCAGGTCACATAGTGATTGAAGACAAAGCGGATTTCCGCTTTGAGGATCTGATAAGCCGCAATCTGGCACTGAGTTCGGTGCCTGTAGTACTGGCCAACTGCCATGAAGTGCTGCTGAAAGCCTTACCTGTGATTGTGCTGGATAATGATGAAGTTGGTATTATTCATATTGGTCACGAGCTTGCCTTAAAACAGAGCCTGGAACCTCAGGTTGGATCAGTGTTTCACTTTGCTCTGTCGCGTTTTGCCAATGTACGTCTGTTTTACATGGGGATAGATCCCGAGCGTGTAGCTGGTCCGATGCTGGAATATGCCGAAGATCTGGGTTGTAACTGGGTGACGCATCAGGAGTCTCAGTTCCGTCATCGCAGTCAGCTCAAAACCCAGCTCAACCATTACATGCAGCATTGTGACCAACTGGTGCTCAATATTGATTTGGCTTCTCTGGTGCCGGGACGCAGTCTGGATGACCATGCGGTGTTGGACCTGCAAATGGTATTACGGGTGGTTCGACACGCAGTATTATCCGGTAAGGTGCGTATGATCCAACTGGTCGGGGCCAAAGATAAGCTTATCTACTCCAAACAGACCAAAGCAATTGTCGATGAGTTGTGTGCTCTGTCGGCGGAAGTTACTGTCAGCGAATAACACCACCTCTCCAACGCCACCCTGGGGTGGCGTTTTTACTTCATCTCTTTTTGCTTTAAGAGAAAGTCCCTGTTTATTAAGAAAAATATCTATAAGGTCGCATGGCCCGTCTCGCTATCGCTGCGAATTTTTTCACTCTGGCTTGTCATTATTTAGCAATATATCTTTCACTTAAGCGTCATTTATTCCCGCTAAGCTCCTGCCATCATAAAATTGCATTGATGCAACATAAGACTAATTTGCGCAAACAAACATAACGACTGCGCAACTATAAATCACGAAAGTAAGGAGCAACCCTATGTGGAACCGTGATGAGCAAGATTCACAGTTTAGCGCAATGATTGATGCGCGTTTATCACGCCGTCGTTTTCTGACTGGTACTGCCGCCGCTGGTGCGGGCGCTTTTTTGTCTCTGAACCCGGTTGCTAAAGCGATGGCTGCCAAGCCTCAGTCTTCATTACTCAACTTCGAGCCGGTACCCGCATCCACGTCTGATACCCTGGTGGTACCAAAAGGCTATAAAGCGACACCACTGATGTCGTGGGGGATCCTATCTTCGCTAATGCACCAGAATTTGATCCAAGCGGTAAACAGGACTCCCGTGCCCAGGCGCAGCAGTTTGGTGATAACACCGATGGTATGAGCCTGTTCCCAATCAGCGACGACCGCGCGGTACTGGCCATCAATAACGAATACACCAACTACGAGTACCTGTTCGCTCATCAGGGTAAGGCGATGAGCGCCGATGATGTTCGCAAAGCCCAGGCAGCAGTGGGTATCACCATCGTGGAAATCGTACGTAGCAACGGTCAATGGAGCATTGACCGCTCAGGCAAGCGTAACCGCCGTATCACCGCCAATACGCCGATGCAGCTAACGGGGCCGGCTGCCGGACATGACATGCTGAAAACCCAAGCGGATCCTAAAGGTGTCCTGGCTTTAGGAACGTTTAACAACTGTTCAAATGGTCAGACGCCTTGGGGCACTTACCTGACCTGTGAAGAGAACTTTGATGACTTCTTTGGCGCCAGTCAGGAAGCATCTGTCACGGCGGATCAGAAGCGCTACGGCATTGAAGCCAAACCAAACGACTATCAGTGGTATGTCCACGATGAACGTTTTGATATTACCAAGAACCCGAATGAAGCTAACCGCTTTGGCTGGATTGTAGAAATCGACCCGCATAACCCGGATTCCACGCCAATGAAGCGTACGGCGTTGGGCCGGTTCAAGCATGAAAACGCCGCGTTCACCCTCAACAGCGATGGTCATGCTGTCGTTTATTTGGGCGATGATGAACGTGGTGAGCACCTGTACCGCTTTGTGTCTAAAAATCGTTATCAGGAAGGTAATGATGCGGCTAACCGCGCTCTGCTGGAAGAAGGCACGCTGTATGTCGCCAAATTTGATATGGATGACAAGGAGCTCAAAGGCCAGGGCCACTGGATTGAGCTGACCTTTGGCAAAAATGGCCTGACGGCAGAAAATGGTTTTAACAACCAGGCTGAAGTGTTGATTTTTGCCCGCCGCGCCGCGACTCTGGTCGGTGCGACGACGATGGACCGTCCTGAGTGGGTGGCGATTCACCCGGACAACAAGCACGTGTTCTGTACCCTGACCAACAACAAAAACCGTGGTGTGAAAGAGGGCCAGCCAGTTGGCGGACCGAACCCGCGTGCTGAGAACCATTACGGTCAGATCCTGCGCTGGATGCCGGTCAATGGCGACCATACGGCCGATATGTTTGCCTGGGACCTGTATCTGATTGCCGGTAACCCGACGGTTCATCATGGCGATTTGTATGCGGGTAGTGCCAATATCAGCGCTGAAAACATGTTTAACAGCCCGGATGGTATTGGTTTCGATCAATCAGGTCGCCTGTGGATTCAAACCGATGGTAACTACTCCAACAAGGGTGATTTTGCGGGGCAGGGTAACAACCAGATGTTGTGCGGTGACCCGATCACTGGTGAAGTGCAGCGTTTTCTGACCGGTCCGATTGCGTGTGAAATTACCGGCCTGACTTTCTCTCCGGATTACAAAACCATGTTTATTGGTGTGCAGCACCCGGGCGAAGACAATGCTCCGTCGCATTTCCCGGCTGGTGGTAACAGCAAACCACGTTCAACGGTGATGATGATTACCCGCGAAGATGGCGGCGTGATTGGTGCATAACGGTTTGCCAGCGTAAACAGCGATTAAGCTTAAGCTGCATATGACCAATAAGAAATCCCGGCTCTGCCCGGGATTTCTATTTACGCTTTGTTGATTTTCTGACGGCTTTTATTGCGTAGATCAAGCAACGCTGAGCAGATCAAGCAACAAAAGTGGACAGGATACCAATCACACCGCCAAAAATACCGCCCCAAACGACCAGCCAGCCCAGATGCTCTTTGATCATGGTCTGTACCATTTCTTTGACTAACTGCGGCGTCAGCTCGCTCAGGCGCTGATCAATGATGTTCTCAATATTGGTTTTAATTTCATTCAGCATTGCCGGTGATTCAAGTTGCTCTTTGAGCGCGTTTTTCACCGTATCACTCTGGCTGATATCAACGACAGCATCCTGCATTTTTTCGACAAACGGCTGCTTGAGTGGTTGCAGCGCTTCACGACCGCCAAACATCGCCAGCATGGCGCCAAAGGAAGAGTTTTCAATCACTTCAACCAGAGAATCAAAGGTCGGGTTAAAGTCGATTTTAGCGATCACAGGTTCAAGATCGAGCGCTTTGTCGCCCGCCATTTCCTGATTGAGGAAACGGTCGATGTTGGCGTCGCTGAAAAACTGCGTCATCATCAGCTGTTTAATCGCTGCTTTAAAGGCTTCGAAGCGGGCCGGAATAACCCCTGAGCCGTATAATCCGGGCACTTTTTCAAACAGCATATGAATGGCGAGCCAGTTAGTGATGGCACCGGAGAAGGCAAACAGACCGGCATACAGGGCCAGTCGGTTGTCGAGAGCGTAGCCGCCCGCCAGCAAGACCAGCGCGACAAAATTGGTAATAAAGCTTTTATTCATAACAACGCATTTAGAGTGAAAAGAAAGAGAACTGAATTTTAAGAGAAATTGTCTGGCGGGAAAAGGGTCAGCGTATACACGCTGACCCCGGGTTCTCGATAAATAGCAGGCTTGCAGCTTTTAAGCGACTTCGCCTTCGGTTTCATCGCAGCCGATAAAACCACCGGTCTGATGCGCCCATAACTGGGCATAGATTCCATTTTGCTCAATCAACTGCTGGTGGGAGCCCTGCTCAACGATTCGGCCTTGATCGAGAACGATCAAGCGATCCATTGCCGCGATGGTGGACAGGCGGTGGGCGATGGCAATCACGGTTTTGCTCTTCATCAGCTGATTGAGGCTTTCCTGTATCGCCGCTTCGACCTCAGAATCAAGCGCTGAAGTGGCTTCATCCATTACCAGCAGCGGGGCATCTTTTAGTAACACCCGCGAAATGGCAATGCGCTGACGTTGCCCGCCTGACAGTTTAACGCCACGCTCGCCGACTTGCGCATCATACCCGACATTGCCGTAGGGATCGGTCAGAGTCTCAATGAATTCGTGTGCATGTGCCTGTCTGGTAGCGCGCAGCAGGTCTGCTTCGCTGGCATCCGGATGGCTGTAGAGAATGTTGTCACGGATTGAGCGGTGCAGCAGAGAAGTATCCTGCGTCACCATGCCTATCTGACGGCGCAGCGAATCCTGGGTAACGCCTTTAATGTTCTGACCATCAATGCGTATTTCACCACTTTCCACATCGTGGAAACGCAGCAGCAAATTAACCAGTGTCGATTTGCCGGCTCCGGAGCGGCCAACCAGGCCGACTTTTTCACCGGGTTTGATGTGCAGGTTGAGGTGGTTGATCACCCCTTTGTTTTCGCCGTAATGAAAGCTGACGTCGTTAAACTCGATGCCACCCTTAGGTACATTCAGTTCGCGCGCGCCGGGTTTGTCTTCAATACTGATTGGCTGGGACAGGGTTTTCATGCCATCGACCACGGTCCCCATATTTTCAAACAGACCGCCCACTTCCCACATGATCCATTTCGACATGCCGTTGATACGCAGGGCCAGACTGATGGCAATCGCAATGGCACCCACGCTGATGGCGCTGTGCATCCACAGATAAATCGAAATCGCAGCAATGGAAAATACCAGCAGATAGTTGGCGATTTCTACCCAGATATTAAAGCCGGTCACCAGACGCATCTGGCGGTATACCGTATCGAGAAAACCCTCCATGCCTTCTTCGGCATACTGGGTTTCTCGCCGGCTGTGCGAAAACAGTTTTACGGTCGCAATATTGGTGTAGCTATCGACAATGCGTCCTGTCATGGTTGAGCGGGCGTCTGCCTGTTCAGCCGAGATCTTTTTCAATTTCGGCACAAAGCGGACCTGAATGGCTATGTAGGCCACAAGCCACAACAGCATCGGCATCATTAGGCGCCAGTCGGCCTGAGCCAGCATGACCAGCATCGCGGTGAAGTAGACCGCGACATAGACAAACACATCCAGCGTTTTCATCACGGTTTCCCGTACTGCCAGCGCGGTTTGCATCACTTTGGTGGCGATGCGTCCGGCAAATTCATCCTGATAGAATGACAGGCTCTGTTTGAGCAGATAGCGGTGTGCCAGCCAGCGGATTGACATCGGATAGTTGCCGAGCATGGTCTGGTGAATCAGCATGGAATAAACCGAGACCAGAATCGGCATGCCGATCAACAGCAGGAGTGATAATCCAATCAGGGTATTGCGGTTATCCTGGAAAAACGTTTCCGGATTGCTCGATGAAAGCCAGTCAACCAGCTGACCCATAAAACCAAACAGCGACACTTCGATGATCGCTATGGTGGTGCTCATCAGAGCCATGACCAAAAGTGGCTTTTCGTAGCCGCTGGTGTAGTGGCGGCAGAATGCCCACAACGTATCCGGTGGACGTTGGGGCTCGTTTTTCGGGAAAGCCTGAGTAAAGCTTTCAAACAATTTAAACATGAAACATCCTTTTGATTGTCCCGTAACGCTCTTCTGCTGGCCGGACAACGATGGGCTAACAGTGATGGGGCAAGAGTTTGATGACCCGGTGGCTGCGGCAGCCAGTATTATGCAACTGATTGTTTTCTGAGTCGTAACCAGTATAACCTGAATCCGTAGTTACGGGGCAGGATTCAAGCGAATCGGCCGCGCAGATGAAGGGCGATTTTTGTCACAGAGAATGACAACGCCCGGCTGGCGGGCGTTGTGGAAGGCTGTCAGACAATATGCCGGACTCAGGCTTTTTTAGCGCCGGAGGCTGGCGTTTTCTTAGCGTGCGTTTTGGGCTGGTAATGTAAAATAGTCATTGATATCGGCAACTGCAGGACTTCACCTTCGGCATGTCCCGGCTGAACCTGACGCATGTTGGTATCGCAGATGATTTTCCAGTCCTGTTTACGATCATTGGGCAGGACAAATCGGGCCGGAGCGTTGGTCTGGTTAATCAAATACAGCAGTTCCTGACCTTCTTCACCAATACCAATGTGCAGTGCCACGCAGCTGAGCCGGTTCCAGTCGTCATGTTCCATCAAATGACCATCGACCCGACGCCAGAAGATGCGGTTGAAATTGCGTTCCTCACCACTGAAAGCGCGGATGAAAGGCACCATGTAAGTCTGACGGGCTGCGACCATCTCAGCCAGCCAGTTCTTGAAATAAGACTTACGTTCTGACGGTGTCCAGTCGAGCCAGCTGATCTCGTTATCCTGACAATAGGCGTTGTTATTGCCCTTCTGGCTGTGGGACAGTACATCTGCGGTTAGAATATGCGGGATACCGAACGCAAACAGCAGGCTGGCCATAAAGTTGCGCTTTTGCCGCTCGCGGATAGTGCGGATAACCATGTTGTCGGTTTCACCTTCGACCCCATAATTATCTGAGCGGTTATCACCGTGACCGTCCCGGTTTTGCTCGCCGTTGGCTTCATTATGTTTGAGCTTGTATGACACCAAATCCTGCAGGGTAAAACCGTCATGATAAGTAATGTAGTTAACGGTCAGTTTATACGGCCAGTTGGCGGCACTGTATAAATCGCGCGATCCCATTAATCGGGTGGCGAACTCTTTCAGGTAGCCCTGATCACCACGCCAGAAACTGCGAGTAATATCGCGTAGTTTGTCGTTTGTCTCGTTCCAGCCAAATGGAAAGTTACCGACCTGATAGCCGTTGGGGCCGATATCCCAGGGTTCAGCGATGAGCTTGACCTGACGCAGTACCGGATCTTGAGCCACCGCTTTAAAGAAAGCGGCGTCACGACTGAAATCATCGCCGATACGGCCAAGAGTCGCCGCCAGATCAAAGCGAAAGCCGTCAACATGAAATTCACTAACCCAGTAGCGCAGCGTATCCATCACCAGGTTGAGTGATGCCTGATAAGAGAGATCTAAGGTATTACCGCAGCCGGTAAAATTAGCGTAATGCTTGCCATGTTTGAGGTAGTAGCTGGGATCAAGCGCTTTAAGGTTAAACACCGGGCCATCTTGACCACCTTCTGCAGTGTGGTTATAGACCACATCCAGAATGACCTCGATACCTTGCCTATGCAGCTCCCGGATGGTGGTTTTAAGTTCGGTGACGGCATCCTGACTGGCATAGCGCGGATCCGGCGCCATAAACAGATATGGGTTATAACCCCAGTAGTTAACCGTCTCCATCTCAAGTAAATGTGGCTCATGCATACATGCGGCAATCGGTAGCAGTTGCAGGGTATTGATCTGCTGCTGACGATAAAACTCCAGCATAGGTTCGCTGACAAGGCCAAGATAAGTGCCGCGCAGCGCACTATCGACTTGCGTGTGAAGTTTGGTCGCGCCTTTGACATGGGTTTCGAACAGGACCATTTCGTCGCGCGGACGATTGGGTTTCGCGACATCCTGCCAGTCAAAGTGACTATCCGTGACCACGCATTTGGCCAGAGAAAAACTATCGCGCAGTTGAAACGGAACTTTGTAAGTCAGGTTTTTGTCCAATGCTTTCGCATAGGGGTCGGAAATATAGAAAAGTTCTTCATCACTCTGGATTAAAAAGCCGTACCGTTGACCAGCCTGAATACCTTCGAGGTAAATGTGCTGAATCCCGGCGTATTGGTCTGCAAAGGGATGAGTTTGGTAACTGCCGTCAGAGTTGAACAACGCCAGTAACAGGTTTTTGTTAGCCGGTGCATACACAGCAAAATTGCATCCATCTGGATCAAGTGTTGCACCTAAAGGGTAAGGGCGAGAACGAGTCGTTTTCATCATATCCAGTCGTTGTTGTTATTGGCGTAATATTAACCATCATTTTTTAAGTAAAAGGCTTTGGCCGTTCAAGGTCAAGAGCCTGGTCACATATTTTATAATGTAATTTTATTTCAGAAGTGCATGGCTAATACGTTGAAATTGTGATCAAATATGCATTTTGTATTCCAGGATCCTGGAAGTTAATGATCTCCTCCGCCCCGAAATTCGTGATCAGCCCTAAAGAAAGACCATACCTGTAATTTTCTACGCCTTTCTACTCCCCCTTAATAATCTCAAGGGGTGGAGGAAGTGTGCCTGTCGGCCGTCAAGTAATCTGAGTTGCAGTTGAAACAAACGGGGTTTACCCCATCACCCTCTGACGTTAAACCCATCTTTTCTGCCTTTTAGAGACGTTTAGCCCGCCAGAGAGTGACGAAAATTCCGATAAAAACGACCCTAAATGGAGTTAATGATGAAAAAAGTAAGTGTAATCGCTGCCGCAGTGGCTGCTTCTCTGGCAGCAGGTTCCGCATTCGCAGTGGATTTTCATGGCTACATGCGTGCTGGTGTCGGTGTCAGCGCCGACGGTGGTCAACAAGTAACTTATGAGAAGAATAAAGTTGGTCGTCTGGGCAACGAAGGTGATATCTACGGCGAAGTTCAGCTGGGTCAGGAAGTCTACAACAACAACGGCAAAACGTTTTATGTTGACTCTATGGTTGCGATGACCTCTAACGGCTCGAATGACTGGGAAGGTACTGGTACTAACTGTGGTTTGAATGACGCAGGTGATGGTGTGGATTGTGTTGATGATGCTGAATTTGCGCTGCGTCAGTTCAACGTTCAGGCGAAAGGGGTGCTGGGCTTTGCACCGGAAGCCACACTGTGGGCCGGTAAACGCTTCTACCAACGTCACGACATCCACATCAGTGACTTCTACTACTGGAACATTTCCGGTGCCGGTGCAGGTATTGAAGGTATCGAAACCGGTCCGGGTAAATTATCTCTGGCTTGGGTGCGTAGTGATCGCAACGACAATTTTAGTTTAGGTTCAAATAACCCAGGTGATACTCCGGATAGCGGCAACAGTGGCGGCGCTGTGAACGTGAATACGCTGGACGCGCGTTATGCAGGTATCCCTTTGTGGGACAACGGCTCACTGGAAGTCGGTGTGGATTACGCGATCGTAAATGAAACGGACAGCGCTTCTCAGGCTGCAAAAGATGCGAAAAACGGCGTGATGCTGACCGCTGAACTGACTCAGGGTCTGGCGAACGGTTTCAACAAAACGGTCGTCCAATACGGTACCGAAGGTTATTCTAAAACCATGGCCTTCTATGGTGACGGCAGCTGGTACGGTGCAGAAGCTAAGAGTGGCGCTGATGGCTACCGCCTGATTAATACTGGTGTGGTTGGCCTGGGTGACAGCTGGGAACTGGGTCACCAACTTGTGTATGGTGTTGGCCAGGACATGTGGGATGGTCAGGACAAATACGAAGCGATGTCCGTTGTGGTTCGTCCTGTTTACAAATGGGATGAGTACAATAAGACTATCTTTGAGGCAGGCTACGCAGTTGATGACAACGACGGAGACAAAAATAAATTTGGTAAGCTGACAGTGGCGCAAGCCTGGTCTGCCGGTTCAAGTTTCTGGGCTCGTCCTGAAATCCGTCTGTACGCGTCTTACCTGACTAACGATAACGATGGCGATTCCAACGTGTTCGATAATGGTACTTCTGATAATTCATTCCAGTTTGGTGTACAAGCCGAAGCTTGGTGGTAATTATCTGATTTTTAAAACTAATAAACTGTCCTAAACTAATACAGCCAGATAGACTCTGGCTGTATTTCTTTCAAGCAGATATTGAGGTAAACGTTAATGAGAAAATGGCTTACTCCCATATTGTTAGGGATGGTGGTGACCGGTTGTACATCCGTAGATCCTGTTGAAATGGATTCGCAGGGAGCGCAGCAAGTCATTACTCAGGCAGAACAGATCAGCTGGACTCCGCTCGCGGTGCCGGTGACGACTGAGTTTGCGCTCACCGAGAAAAGCCAGATTTTGCTGGATGGTCACAGTGCCGGCGCGATTGCGGGCTTTAAGATCCCGGGCAACCGCGGTAGCCTGGATATGCAGATCGAAACGTTTGTCAGCCAGGATATGCAGTTCTATGCACCAAATGTCGAGGTGCTGAACAGCAAGGGTGAGTCGATTTATCATGCAGATTTTGCCCAGTTTAAATATGTTCCGGCCAAGCTGCTCGACAACGACAAATTTGTTCTAGATTTCAACGTGATTCCTGACATGAGTGGTCAGGACTTGCACGTGCTGATTTACACCACTGCTGAGGATATCAAAGGCAGCAGTACCATCATGCATCCGGCCAAAGCGTTCGCGATTGCGCGTCATACTCAGCCGCCTGATATTGCCGACCCGCAAGCCAAGCACAGCTCATTAGGCCAATTTCGTTTGTCTGTGTCAGCTAACGATATCATCAATCGCAAGATTGTTAACCAGAACGACAATATACCACAGGGTACTGAGCTGACCGGGTATTACCACACCGCGATTGAGCGTTCGGTCGAAGCCAACGATATTCCAAAAGCATTGAGCTTACTCGATGAAGCCAAAGCACTGGGTATCCAGGGGGCTCAGGAAGTGTTTGTTAAAGCGGTGAATCGTAAATCGGCTCAGTGATTTTTCTCTGTCCACAGTGGGTGAACAGTCAATTGCGGTTCACCCTTAATTTGTTTGTCACTAGCCAGACACGTTGCGAGCCCCATGTGTCTGCGCTCAAATCCTATCTTCAATAAGATTGTCAGTACCGCGCTCTAATGGAGTGCGGTACCATGGTCATCTATCCTGCTGGGATGATATTACGCAGGCCTTCATTTATTCAGCACTGTTAGCGCATATCAGACTCAATCTTTTGGCGTTTCAGCCGATACAGTGCACAAAGTACAGATAAAGAATTAATTGTATGAATACCATAGGGATCGCGATTGGCGCGACAGGCTTATCACTGATACTGATTTTTGTCTGGATGATTTCACTTTCGGTGCGTAAAAAGCGCCTGGAAGCTGAGAAAAAAGCGCGTGAAGAAGCGTATCGTAAAGCTCTGGAGCGTCAGCGAGATCTGGAGCGTAAAGAGCGCCTGCAAAAAGCAGAGTCCGGCCATGTACCGACCATGCTGTTTCTGGCCAAAGAAGCGGAACGCAGCAATTTGCGCGAAGCTCTGTTCTGGTATGAAAAAGCGGCCCAGAGCGACAGCATTCCCGGCATGTATGGCATCGTAAGATTATGCCAACGGATGCGTGACGATGTGATTTTAAAAGAAAAAGCCAAGTTCTGGCAGAATTATCTCCGTGGTGTGGAAGGTGACAACACCGCAAAGTATGAGGCAGGACGTGCACTGTTTCATGGTCGCGGTGTGGAGACAGATGTCACCAAAGGTATCGCTATCATTCAGGAAGCGGCTGAACAACACTATATCGACGCCATGTTGTTTATGGGCGAGTGGTGCGTGTCACACGATAATATAGCGCCAGCTCCGGGTGACTCGACTTACTGGTATTCTAAGGCAGCCAGCCTGCATAGCCTGGAAGGCATGATGAAACTGGGGATGAATTATATCAAAGGCGTCGGGGTAAGCAGTGATTTTGCCAAAGGTATTTACTGGCTTGAGCGGGCCTGTGAAAAAGGTCATGCTGAAGCCATGTATCATTGTGGTCAGGCTTGGATCGAACGTGGTGCTCACGGTAAAGCGAATGCCTACATCTGGTTGTTTCTGTCGGTATTATTCGGTTACGAACCTGCCAAGGCTCTGCGCGATCAGGTAGGCAGTCAGATAGGTGTGGATTCAGTGGTTGGTCTGCAGTCGCTGGCTAAGCCTTTGCAGAAGAAAATTGCCTCCGGTACGGTACGGAAACATTCCATTATCCGTGCGCTGAATAAACTGTATAAACGCGGTGTGCCGATACCCGATGTGGCGGATCCCAGTGAGGATACGCAAGAGCCCGGGCTGCACCGTGATGAGTTTGGCGTTGATGGCGAACTGCTCCAACCGACCCAGTTACCCGCGGATCAGACGGAAACGAAGCCGTCACCAGCAGTGAATTTTTCGCACACTCCGATGGACCGTTATTAGTACCTGAGAGCGCTTACGGCTTATCGCCGACAGTAACTCTCTTTCAACAGTAACTGTCTTTCAACAATGACTCAGGTTCAACAATGACTCAGGCTAATTGTCGCCTGAGGTCATGACACCGTACCTTGTTTCATTCAGACGCCGATTACTGACCGTTGACCTTGATCAACGGTCAGTAGTGAGTACAAGCAGTGAGTACATAAGACAGATCAAAAATGCCCCGACACAGCGGGGCATTTTCATGTCTAACGATCAGCTTAGTGATTAAGCAGCCGGTTTATGTTCTGAGTGACATACTGCTGCGGTAAACACAACGTCCGTCGAACTGTTTAGTGCAGTCTCTGCTGAGTCCTGAATCACGCCGATAATGAAACCGACACCGACAACCTGCATCGCAACTTCATTCGGGATACCAAACAGACCACAAGCCAGTGGGATCAGCAGCAGTGAACCACCTGCAACACCTGATGCGCCGCAGGCAGAAATTGCCGCAACCACGCTTAGCAGCAGCGCTGTCATCAGGTCGATTTGAATACCCAGAGTATGCACTGCAGCCAGAGTCAGAACGGTAATCGTGATCGCTGCGCCGCCCATGTTGATGGTTGCACCCAGAGGAATCGATACAGAGTAGGTGTCTTCGTCCAGTTTCAGGCGTTCACACAGCGCCATGTTGACCGGAATGTTGGCTGCACTTGAACGGGTGAAGAACGCAGTTACACCGCTCTCACGCAGACACTGCAGAACCAACGGGTATGGATTGGTGCCTGTTTTGATGTAAACAATCAGCGGGTTTACGAGCAGGGCAATGATCAGCATTGCGCCAAGCAGAACCGCCAGCAGTTGCGCGTAGCCAGCCAGCGCGCTGAAACCTGTGGTCGCGAAGGTCGAAGAAACCA
Source organism: Vibrio ostreae (assembly GCF_019226825.1). NCBI lineage: Bacteria > Pseudomonadati > Pseudomonadota > Gammaproteobacteria > Vibrionales > Vibrionaceae > Vibrio > Vibrio ostreae. The sequence goes on along the minus strand of NZ_CP076642.1, from coordinate 972,956 downwards.
GGCCAAAAATACCAAATGGCGCGAGACGAATAATGAAACGCACGATTTGAGAGACGCCGTGGCTCAGATCTTCAAATACCGCTTTGGTGGTTGCAGAAGCATGGTGCAGCGCCAGACCAAGGCCGATAGCCCAGGCCAGAATACCGATGTAGTTAGCAGACATCAGGGCATTTACCGGGTTGTCGACCAGTTTGAATAGCAGAGTATGCAAAACTTCAGCAATGCCTTGTGGTGGCGTTGCCCCTTCAGCACCAGCAACCAGCGTCAAAGTGGTCGGGAACAGGAAGCTTAGTAATACAGCGGTCAGCGCTGCGGCAAAGGTTCCCAAAAGGTATAGAATGACGATCGGGCGCATAAAGGTATGCTGGTTTTTCTTTTGGTTGGCGATAGACGCGGCAACCAGAATAAACACCAGAATTGGTGCAACGGCTTTGAGTGCACCTACAAAAAGGCTTCCGAGTAAACCCGCGTTTTGTGCAGATTCCGGTGCGACGAGTGCCAGCAGGATACCAAGGATGATACCTGCCAGGATTTGCAGCACCAGGTTACCGCGCGCAAAACGGGCAAAAATATTGTTGCTTTGCATTAGTTATCCCTGAGATGAAAATAAAGTTCAGTTTGTAGTTATTTCAGTGAATATCACTGAAGGTAGCCAATATTAACGTCACGGGATAATGTGTCTAGGATTAATTGTTCGTTAGAACAAAAAATTACCGCTTATGTTGAATTGCAACACATTTTAGGATTTTTGTTAAATACTTGTAGTTGACTTGGTTGTGAGCGGATTGGTCAGGTATTTGGTGTGTTGAATTATTTTCAGACTATTGTACCGCTCTCAGAAAAGAGCGCAGTCCCTTGTTCTGACTGCTATGCGTCTGGTTTGTTATTGAGTGCGCAAAGCCAGCACCGAATGACCGTTTGGTTCTAAAAGCGAGTGGAATAAGGTGTCATTAACGTTCTGGTTACATTTTCTGAATGGTGGCGGGGGCAGCAGATATCCGTGGCGTGATGAAGAAAAAGAGCGGGAAGTAAAAGTGCCGGCAGTTCAAGCGCGCGGCACTGAACGCCATATTAATGCTGATGCATTCCTGCCATCACCTTTTTTACCGGGGCATCAAAACGGTAGTGGTCGCCATTTTCTAATTGCAGTTCGACCTCAATGTTCATACCTGCCATCAGGGGCTGGGGTAAATCAAACAACATAATATGAAAACTGCCGGGTTTGAGTTGCAGCGAGCCGCCGGCCGGTAGTTTAAAAGAAGTGACCTGACGCATTTTCATCATGTCACCCTCGGTGATCACGTCATGCAGTTCTGCTTTGCCCGCTGCCGGTGTCAGCGCTGCCACTATGGAATGGTCCTGGTTGTCATGGTTGCTGATAGTGGCGAATACGGCACTGGTGACCGCATTGGGCGGGGTCGCGCGGGCATACGCCTGGCTCACTTCTAGGGTGGTGGCTGATAGTGTCATCGGACTTAGCAGGACGGCCGCTAATAAGCACATTTTGATCATCACTTTACTCTCCTTGTGATGGGGGGATATTCGACGTTGCAGACAGAACTTGCTGAATTGCGGCGATGAGCGGCGCCGGGTTCTGGGTGTGAGGCACCTTAGTGATCAGGCTGCCATCCGGACGAATAAAGTAGAAATAGGAGCTGTGGTCCAGGGTATATTGCAGCTTGGAGTCAGGTAATTCAGTCTTGCGGAAGATCACGCCATATTGATGAGCCAGAGCTGTCGTCACCGCGAGCGGGGCAGACAAACCTTCCAGCATCGGATGGAAGTAATGGGCATATTTGGCCGAGTCGGCGGCGTTATCTCTTTCCGGATCAAGAGAGATGAACATCGGGCGTAATTGATCCAGAGCTGTATCATCCAACTGATTCAGCGCTCCGGCTAACATCGCCAGTGAGGTAGGACACACGTCCGGGCAACGGGTGAAGCCAAAATAGAGAATGCGGATACGGTTGTCGTTTCGGTCAAACACCTCGACCGCTTTATTATTTTCACCATATAACACCACCGACTTAAGCTGTGTTGCGTTTTGTGGCGGTGGCATCGGCTGCTGTTGATGTGTGTCGAGATAGTTTTTTAGCGCGAAGCCAAGCGCAAAAGCCACCACCAGGATCAGAGACCAGTTTTTACTCATCGTTGCATCCTTATTGCCGGATAGACAGTTTGTCTGCCATCGGTCAGAGTACCAAGCCAGGTCATATCGCCTGCGGTACAGACTGGCAGGACGATATCAGCAGTAAAAATCCCCTGCTGATTGCGCTGCAACTTAAAGCGCACTTCTCCCATCTCCATTTCCAGACCTTGCATGGAGAGCAGCAGAGTCTCTGCAGCGGTGTCCGGCCAGTCTATGTGAATGAGGGTTGCAACCAGTGGCTGCACATGGTCGTCGGCCATTGTCATGGTGACGTTGTGTTGCTGGCAACTGATGGTGGACAGGGTGCAGTAATCGCCCAAGTCAGCCGGGCGATGTCCCTGCTGAGAAAAATCGGTCATCTGGGCGGCAAAAAAGCCGCCGGTCAGCGCTAAAAGGATGCAGCCAATGTGAAGTGTTCTTTGCATTCGGACGGCTCAGATCATCGAAGGCTACAGCGACGTTGTCTGCTATTGCCAGGTTTAACATCACAACACAGTTACGCCAGTCACGGGAATGACGTAATTAAGGCAAGACTAGCACATTGCATAATAAGTGGCTGTGAGCAAAGGGGAAAATTGTGATAGTGCGGTAGAAATCTGGGCCTGGCGCAGGGGCGATATGAATAACAAAGGTGGCCGCAGCCACCTTTTGTGTTGGTCAGTTGGTCACATGTCGTGACGGCTGGCATATTTCTCCAGGCCTAATACCAGAGCAATCGCACATACCATGAACAGGATGGCGATACCTAGTTGAGCTGGCTGGGATGTTACGGATTCAAATTCAAAAGGACTGAGATTATGTTGCAGCAGCGGTACTTGTTCACCGTGTGAATTGGTGCGCCAACTGAGAGTCTCTTTCCAGGGCCAGATTTTCGGTAGAGTCCCCAGCATCAGGCCGGTGAGAAAAGACAGCGTGACGTCACGATAGTGGTTCAGCAGCCATGACAGCAGGTGAGAGAAGCAGAGCAAGCCTGCCACACAACCGAGCACAAACAATCCCAGCACACTGCCTTGCAACGATTTCACCGCATCAATAATCGGCGTATACATACCGATCAGCAGCAGGATAAAGCTACCGGATATCCCGGGTAGAATCATCGCACAGATGGCAATGCTGCCTGCCAGCAGAATATTGAGGCTGGTAAAATCCATACTAAGAGGCTTGATTACGGTAATCGAATAGGCGAACGCCACCCCGAGTGCCAGACAGCACCAGCGGGACACACTTTTTTGCTGAACCTGACGCAGAATATGGTACACAGAGACCAAAATTAAACCGAAGAAGAAAGACCAGGTCGGGATGGGATGGGTTTCCAGCAGCCAGGAGATGAGTTTCGCCAGGCTGACGATGCTGGTGATGATGCCGCCGAACAATGCGATCAGAAATCCGCCGTTGATATGACGAAAAGCGGCAGCAAAACCTTCTCGTCTCCATAAGCTGAGTAAACGTGGGTTAATGCGGCGAATACTTTCTAACAGGGTATCGTATACGCCGGTAATAAAAGCAATAGTCCCCCCTGACACGCCGGGTACAACATCCGCAGCGCCCATGGCGATACCTTTTAAAAATGTAGTGATGTAATTCATTACTAACCTTATTAGACCAACTGATGACGGCAGTATACCCAAAAAGGCGAGTCAAATCCGACCGATAAATTGAAATTATCGTTAAACAATGTCAGCGTAGATTAAGTGATGAGTTGCGTATCAAAATGCGTGTTTTTGCATTTTGCAATTTTTAAAATGCAAAAACATGCTGAAGATTGAGGTGAATGTGCGCAGAACAGGCCGAAAAAGCGCTTTTCAAGTTGGCACGCTTAATGCATAATATGTATCGACCCTTATTAAGCCGAGGGTCACCTAGCCAACTGACGTTGTTAGTGAATCGATATTTGTTCACATCATATATAAGCCAATCGCACCATTTGCGGTTGGCTCTTTTTTATCTGTCGTTGGTCAATCCTGCCTGCAACTCCAAGTCGTTTGGGGCTAGTCTTTATTCCACGTTCAAGGTTAATTTCGTACCGTTGAATTTGAGTCGTGCCAGCAAATTTTTAGCGTTGGTCTTACCCTGATCGTTAAATTCCAAGCCGTAACGGGCATAATGCATTGAGCGCTGTAAGTTACAGATTTTACCAGTCAGCGGCGCAAACACTTTACTGCTTCTGCGGTCTGCAAACAGCTCGACGGAGACCAGATCTCCCACCTGATAGGTACGGCCAACCGGAGCGGTAATGAAACGACAGCCACTTTTAGACAGATCCCGGACTTCGCATTCCGCTTTTTGTTCACCCAGGTAAACCTTGCCGGACAAGTTGACCTCGTAACGCGGTTCTTTACGTAGCTGGGTGACTTGCATGGTGTTGGGAATGGACAGCATCGCCAGCGCTATCGGCTCTTGCATAATGTGCAGTAGCTGGCTGCGAAAATGCAGCATAGCGCCTTCCCCACGTGGGGAAATGGCTCGGACGTTGATCCAGAATCCTTCCTGAAAGAAAAAGTTGAGATCTTCTGCTGAGACCTGTGGAATCTCTATCAACAGATAAGTATCAGAATGCGTGCCAATAAAAGGGGTTTTACAACTGAATTTAGTTCCGACCGGGGTAGTGATGCTTAAAGTCAGCTCACTGCCGTGTTCCACCATCGCCAACGCATCTGTGCTGTTGAGAGTCGACACATTTTTTTGTCGGGCGCTGGACTTCGAGCTTCCATGCTCTTGCGGTGTTGCCACTGACTGTGCGCGCATTATGGTCTCCGTATTATTGACTGCTTTTATGCTTTTTTTCTGCAGTTAAGCACATTTTATGATTAGATAATTTGAGATTCAATGTGATGAGGCGACAATTTCTTTGAGTTATTTATCAAAATTGGAGCAAAAATGAAGCGGAACAGCTCGCATACGGCGTCGGATGAGGCTGGCAATTACCATGAAGTGGTGTTTGATCAACAGCAGCAGATTCGGGTGCATCTGGAGGGCGACGACTGGGCCCGGATGGACTATTACCTGGAGGGGAGAGTGATGACAATAACCTCAACCCGAATTCCCGAATCACTGCGTGGCAAGGGATACGGACAAGTCATGATGGAGTGCATTCTACCGTTGCTGGAAGCGAGACAATGGCAGCTGATTCCACGTTGTAGTTACGTTGCACACTATCTGCAGAGCCATTCCCGATGGCAGCACTTGATCAAGACGGCGGGATTATAATCTGCCTGGGGCAAGGATCAATGCTGTCCGCCTTGCGATGCTTTAAGGTGAACCGGGCAGTGATAGCGCTCATTATTATTTAAAGCGGCAACTCGCTATTCCCGGCTATGGTTTTAGCGCACTGCAAGGTCACGGCAACCAGGGCGTGATCGCTGGCAAAGCGGTCGGCTTCTGAGTGCGGATTGACCAGATGGTGATCTTCCACATGATAATCGACCACGGTTGCCACCGGATGGTCGGCGTCCTGGGTAAAGTCGCTGCTGAGCAGGATATAGTCGAGCACCTGACCACTGGCGCCACTGTAATGGGTCGGTTTCCGTGCTCCTGCGTGACTATGGCTAAAGAGCTCCCAACTGTCGTGCAGATGATAGGGCAGTAAAGGTGCAAAAGTATCAGGCTGGCGGAAACGATGAGTCGCGCGCAGCGCATTGAATTCCATGCTGCTTAGCACCTGGTTGAAATCGCCCATCAGTACCATGGGATGGCCATACTGGCGTTTGCGCTGCACCATGGCCTGATGAAGCAGATGCGCCTCTTGTCCTCGTTGCATCGCGGATTGCCAGCGTCCGTAGAGCTCTGTTTGCCAGGCATCAACCAACCTGGCGTCTTCCTCGCTTTCCAGCATTGAACGTTGGGATTTAAAATGCACCACATACACATCCACCAGGCCGAGCGCCGGATGGATGAGGGTTGCACGTAGCGGCTGACGTTGAAAACTGAACCCCTCCACCGTCACATCGATCTGCTTGACCTCGATCAGTTCGAAACGCGAGGCAATCGCGACGACAGGCGATGAATAAATGTAGCCATCGCTGATTTTGGGTTGATCGACCACCGCGAAATAAGGGTACCCCAACTCCGTCACTTGCTGTTGCAGAGCCTCTGGCGTGAATACTTCCTGGAAACCAATCACATCGGCATTCAGCGCGGCGAGTTTACGATTTAGCCAGGCTTGTTTCTGCTGCCACTGGCCAGCTTCGTAAATATTGTTAAAGTCATAAAACGCGTTCGGCGGCGCCAGATAATTGAGCAGATTGGCAGTAGCAAATCGGATATGCATAGCAGTCCTCGGCAGTCAGGTATGATGTCAGCGTTCGTTCAACAGGTATTGGTGTTAATGTTGTGCTACAGAAAGGTTACAGTGCACAGAAGTTTAGGTAAACTGGCCGCCTGTTAAACGCTAGGATGATAATAATACCCATGGAAGCTAAAAATTGGCGAACTCCTGAAAATTTTCTGCTGATAATTTCGATTATCGTGCCGATTGCATTTTCCAGCTGGATGGCTCTGCTCAACAATTTTGCGGTTGAGCAAGCGCAGTTTAATGGTGCAGACATCGGCTTGCTGCAAAGTGTGCGTGAAATTCCGGGCTTTCTCGCCTTCACCGCCATCTTTGTTCTGCTGTTCATTCGTGAACAGCGTTTTATGATCATCGCGCTGGCGATGCTCACTTTCGGAGTGACCATGACCGGATGGTTCCCGACTCTGACCGGACTGTTGTTTACCACTTTGATCATGTCGATCGGATTCCACTATTTTGAAACATTAAAACAGTCCCTCTCGCTGCAATGGCTGACTAAAGAAGAAGCGCCGGAAATGCTGGGTAAATTTATCTCGGTTGGCGCGTTGGCTTCCCTCATCACCTATGGCGTTGTCTGGGTGATGCTGGAGCAATTACAGCTCAGTTACAAATGGGTATATGGCATCACAGGAGGGACCGGTTTGGTGTTGGTGATTGCCATCGCATTACTGTTTCCTGAATTTCAGGCTAAGACACCGCAGAACAAGAAACTGGTGCTGCGTAAACGCTACTGGCTTTACTATGCGCTGACTTTTATGAGTGGCGCACGGCGTCAGATATTTACCGTGTTTGCCGGTTTTCTGATGGTGGAAAAATTTGGCTATTCGGCGGCTGATATTACCCTGCTATTTTTGATCAACTATGTGTTCAACTTCCTGTTTGCTAAGCGTATTGGTCGTTTTATTGGCATTGTTGGCGAACGCAAAGCACTAATGTTTGAGTACCTTGGGCTGATTTGTGTGTTTGTTAGCTATGCTTTCGTGACTGATGCTCATTGGGCTGCGGGCCTGTACGTGGTTGACCATCTGTTTTTTGCGCTGGCGCTGGCGGTGAAAACCTATTTCCAGAAAATTGCTGATCCGGCTGATATGGCCTCTACTGCGGGTGTGTCGTTTACGATTAACCACATCGCAGCGGTCGTGATTCCGGTGACCTTTGGTCTGCTGTGGCTGGTTTCGCCAGCCGCGGTATTTCTGATCGGGGCTGCGATGGCCGGAGTTTCTTTCCTGCTCTCTCTCAATATTCCTGGTCAGCCGCAGGAAGGCAACGAAGTGCGCATCCTGCGCTGGAGCTGATAGCGGCTCAAATTGATTGCATAAAAGGGCTTTGGGGAATAAGGGCGCCGGGTGCAATCAGTCCAGGCTAAGAGGTTGGCGAGCGTTGCGCTCGCCGGGAGGATTCAGTTCTCCGTGCAGACCTGATTACGGCCGTTGGCTTTGGCGCGATACAGCGCTTTGTCGGCACGATAGAAAGTGCGTTGGGTGTTTTCACCCTCTCGATGCAGAGTGACGCCGATACTGACGGTCAGGCGGCGCTCACCAAGAATACTTTCCCAATCAAACTGGTTAATGCGTTCGCGAAACATTTCCGCATGGCCATGGGCTTGTTCGAGAGTCGCATTTTCGATAATCACCAGGAATTCTTCGCCACCAAAACGAACACATGACGCATTACGAAAACGGAAATAGCGCGCCAGTTCGGATGAGACACTGACAATAGCACTATCCCCGACCAGATGGCTGAGTTCATCATTAATCGATTTAAAATGGTCGATATCGACGACCAGAAAGGCGAATGGTGTTACGTTGAGCAGCAGATCTTTGAGTTTGCTATCCAGCCAGCGCCGATTGTGCAGCTTGGTCATCGGATCGGTGTAGACGTCTTGCTGCAATTGCGCCACGGCATGTTTCTGATTCTCTGTGGTTTCTTTGAGCTCGCGGTTTTCCAGTTCAGATAAGATGAGTTTCAGTTGCAGTTCAAAGCGAGATAAGCGGCGCAGTTGCGGCGAGCCCAGTTCGCCGATCGGGATCTGTTTCATCAGATCGGATTCTATGCGAAAGCCTTTCTTCTCATAAGCCAGTGCCGTTTTAAACTGTCCCTGCTGCTCGCTGATTTGGCTGAATGCACGATAAAGGCGTTGTTCAAGCACCGAGGTGATCTTGGTTGGCAGGCGTTTTTCCGTTGCCTGCAGTACCAAAGTGGCGTACTGATACTTATCTAACTGCAGCAAGCAGTAGGCTTTTTCGATTCTCAGCATGACGGAAAGCCACAATGAATGCACCTGACCGACCTGGTTCGCGACGCTGCCCAGAGTCGCTATCGCCAGCTCCAGTTTATTCTGCTGGCGATATAACGTAGCCCGATAAAGCAGGATTTGTCCGGCGAGATTTTTGTCGTTGACCAGAATACTCAGCTCTTCGCACTCTTTAATCAAATCGTTGGCGGCGGTGTAGCGATGCAGATGCAGATAGCAGCCCAACATATTCAGCTTGTACCTCAGCCGTAAAGAGCGGCTGGAGATGGCATGATCAATCCCGTCTATTTTCTGGTAGTAGCGCAGTGCCCGGGTATGATCGCCATAGTCATCGCATAAGCTACCCATGCCCAGCACGGCCAGCACGTAGTCGTCAATCAGGCTGTGTTCCACCGCCAGGCCCGACGCAGAAATATACTCTGTCAGTGCCGCGGAGTAGTCGCCAAGTTCAATCAAACGTTCACTGAGGCTGTTTTTCAGTGACAGGATAAGTTCATAGTCATGACTGGCTGCTAATAGTTTCAGTGCCGAACGCAACTCCTCGCTGCTTTGGGCTAACTGATTGAGTTCAGCGCGGCATTCTGCACTGAATATCAGACACAGGGCTTTTTCTTCCGGTGTGGTCGCAATATGCTTACGTACATGATTCCAGAAAATGATCGCACCTTCGCCCGTGACCGACGTGGCGTCCAGTCCCGCGTCCTGAATTTTATTGAGTAGGACTTCCATACGACTTTTCCTGTGTTTGTATCTGTTCTAACTGCTCTAGGGTAAATGGAAAACTGAGAATATCGTACAGCTGAATATCCGGCATCTCGTGATGCAGCCCTTTACGCTGCCAGGGATAGATGTCGATCATCTGTTGCAAGGTCTGATAGAGCTTGTCTGCGGCGCGGTCTTTTTCTTTTACCAGCAGTCCCAGCCGATGAGTGCTCAGTCTTGACAACAAGTCCTGTGAAGCACACAAGGTGTGTACCAGCTCGGTACAAATGTCGAGAAAGTAGGGATCCGGATGCAAAATGGTAATCACCGAGTGATTGGCATGGTTCAGCTCCGCTTTGAACTGAACTAATTGTTCCCACCAGTAGGTTTCTGACACCATATTGGACAGATGCTTTTCCGGGTCGTATTCGAACTGGGTGCGGATGCGGTTAATCAGCTTTCTGGCGCGCTGCTCAAGCTGATCTTTGGACATACGAGCTTTATCGAGCCCGATTTGTACCGTCTGCTCCCGTAGCATGCGGGTCGAGTGGAGACGATAATGACGAAATGCCCGCAAGGCGCTTTGGTAGTCACCGCGTTCTTCGGCGATTAAAGATTGTTGATAACAGATTTGTGCCAACAATTCCCGGTTATCGGCATCGTCGGCTGAGCGTTCGGCGGCATGCAGCAGCCGAGTCGCCTCGTCCAGATTATGGCGTAGCATCTCCAGTCGTGCACGGCTGATGTAGGAGTGAGCGGTCATCCAGACTAAATCGTGTTTGACCGCCAGATCATGCGCGCGTTGGGTGGCTTCATCGGCATCACTGAGCCTTTCCAGCCCGAGTAAAGCTAATGCTCTGAAATCCCACACTTCAGCCTGCCAGGTGCGGTCCTGATGACCTTGCAGTGCTTCTTCAGCACCATCAAGTACAGTTAGCATGTCGACAAACTGATTGAGCAGGTAGAGATCCCAGGCCCATAAAATGCGGGCTTTGCCTTCCAGCCAGTGAATGCGCGTGTTGTTGGCGACCTTGACGGCCAGCTCATGGGTTGAAGCGGCCAGTTTATGCTCGCCGGTCGTTCGCCAGACATTACCCAAACCGATCAGACACTCGATCATAATGCCATGTTCATCGACCAGTGCGGCCTGCTCAAGGGCATTGATCCAAAACTGTTGTGCAGTGTAGAACTTTGCTTGTCCCCAGAAATGTAAGGCGTGGATATGCAATATTTCGGGAACATAATCATCGGTGTCCAGGCTGTTCTGGTAACTGAGCGCCTGTTTGATGGTTTTCAGCCCCTGGCCGTGATTGTGCTCAAGCCAGTGGCAACGGGAGAGAATAATCAGTGCCTGGATAATACCATCGGAGTAATCGAGTTGTTTTGAACGCACCAGACACTGCTCAGCCACCAGCAGTGTCTGCTGGGGTTCTGATTCAAATTTATTGCGCAATTGGTCGAGTTCAAGATCGATTAGGTAGTGGTTTTTATCCAAACTGATGAGATCCTTGGCGTTGTGGTCAGCAGTTGGCCGAATTTCTCCGGGTAAAATGCCGACATGACTTCAAACGTATTAGTGCAACAATTTTAGTTATTTTACAATGAGTCACTGTATTTATTGACCATAGTTCACAAATTTACGTTTGGGAATTCGCCGAAAGTTTAGGACAAAAGTTCTTTTAATGTAAGGGGGTGTTGTGTTACGCCCAGGTTTTGAGCCGCGGTAAAGCCGTGTTTATCCTGATAACAGAGGTTATGCCAGGCACGGAAAATGTCCAGTAACGGCAGCAGCCCGCCCGGTCTGAGTTTGCGTCTTGGCTCGTTGATAAAGCCATCGAACAGCAGTTGGAAGCGCTGCTGATAAAATTCAATCTGGCGGATTGAGGCTTGCTCCAGCCAGTACGTTGGCTCTGGGTTATCGCCGGCCAGATAACAGATGCCTTTGCTGCCTGATTGCTGATGAGTGATTGCCCAGCGGTCACGCCACCATCCCATAAGTACGATGTCGACTTTTTCAAACTTGTGGCCGCTGATCCACTGGCTGTCTTCCTCCACATACATCAGATCCACACGGTTGGTTCTGATTCGTGGTAGACAAACGCTGAGTGCTGCCGAGCGCAGCAGAGGATCCTGCGGCATATAGAGAGTTATCCGCTTGTTCTCATTACACATATCCAACAAATGCAGATAGTGCGCGTAGGCAGTATACGGCGGGTGAATCAAAGCACCTTTGGATGGATACTGAAAACGGGTCAGATTGCCCATCGGATCTTCCACATTGGTGCGGGCTAGAATGGTTTGGTATTTCTGATCGATACGTTGACGCAGATGCGGAGAAGGCGGCTCACTCTCCAGACTGGCTTCAGCGGACTGCTGACGGGACACAAACCGGGCCGGAAAGGCATACGGGTCGTGATCCACCGGGCCTTGTGGCTCTTCATCGGCGGAGTAATTGACATGTTGGCACAAAATGTAGCCGCTACGAGCGTCACCGGTCGTTATCCACAGCGCGCCATTATTACTGTGCGGTTGCAGCGGCATAAAGCGTGACGCAAATTGATAGCTGTCGGTGTGATTAATCCAGCGTGCATCCATGACGGCCAGTTTGCGCCGGCAACGACTGGCGATGTGGTCGACATGGTCATAGAAGGTTTTAGGATTAATGTTTAATTTACGGCAGATTTCGCGCACTGAGTAGCCAGTAAACAGCAGGCCGAGCAGGGTTTCCTGCACCTGGAGTTTGTGATTGGCTCCCGACCATTTATCGACAAACGTCGACTGGCAGGTTTTGCAGCGGTAACGCTGACGATCACCACTGTAACCAAAAGCGTGATACAAGTGCTTATGGGTATGAACCGACAGGCCGAAATTAGCGCACTCAGACTGGCGACACGCGGGCAGGCCGTCACTGTGCAACTGGCGCAGACGGTGCAGCTCGTTGAGTACTTCGCGATTGTTAAGTAAGGGGGGAAGGCGCCACATTCACGACAAACCATGGTAGGACGCTTGGGGTTTGCGCGTTGCAGAATATAACGTTCAGCATCACTTAATCCAAAGTTGTCACACGCCAATGTTTTACAAAAGTTAAGTTGCAGACCATCCGCATCCACCGGTAATTGGTCGTAAGACACGATCGCCCCCTCGGAGTTTGTCAGCCGCCACTGTTAATTACAGTGGCGGTGAGATAAGTTGAATTTACCTTAGATGTTGATCGCCGTTTCCAGTGCGACCTGCATCATGTCATGGAAAGATTTCTGACGATCCTCTGCGCTGAGTTTTTCACCGCGCAGGATATGATCGGATACAGTCAGAATAGTCAGTGCACGTGCGCCCAGTTCGGCGGCCACACCGTAGATGCCGGCCGCTTCCATATCTACACCCAGGATGCCCAGTTTCTTCATCTTTTCAAAGATTTCAGGTTCCGGGGTATAGAACAGGTCGGCGGAAAAGACGTTCCCTACTTTAATCGCAACATTCTGAGCTCGCGCCTGATTAACCGCCGTTTCCAGTAAGTCGTAGTCGGCGATTGCGGCAAAATCATGACCGCTGAAACGAATGCGGTTTACTTTGGAATCGGTCGACGCGCCCATGCCAATGACCACATCCATCAGTTTGACATCATCACGCACCGCGCCACAGCTACCAATACGAATGATGTTTTTCACGCCGAATTCTGCGATCAGTTCATGCACGTAAATGCTGCAGGACGGAATGCCCATACCATGTCCCATTACCGACACTTTCTTACCTTTGTAAGTGCCTGTGTAACCAAACATATTACGTACATCGCAGACCTTTTTTACGTCATCGAGATAGGTTTGCGCGATGAATTCTGCACGCAGGGGATCACCTGGCATCAGCACGGTTTCTGCAAAATCACCGGTTTCGGCATTAATGTGTGGGGTGGCCATTGTTGTTCTCCAAAGTTGGACAGTCTTTCGTCAACTGAGATTAATTCACTGACATGAAGGTGTGGTTACCGATCGTGAAAGTGTAATTACCTATATTGTTGACTCATGAATGATTTGTTGTGGCAATACTAATCAGTAATAGCAAGGATCCTTGCGATGTTGGTCACAAAATGGTGTTGGTAATCGAGAATGAATTACTTTGATAACTATTTATGTTGAAAGTGCTAACGTAATCGATTTGCTGCCTATCGATTGGCTCTATATCGAAGGATTCAACCGCGATATTTGCAAACTGGCAACCCGCGTTGTCTGGATGGAAACGGGGATGATGCAAACACATCAGACCGAATTTTTTGTACAAGAAATTTGTTTGTATAACCTTTAGCAGTTATGCTATATCTTATACAAAGTTTTTAATTGTACAATTTGGAGGCCAGTATGGAATCGCAAGGTATTCGAGTCGGAATCAGCTCCTGTGTGCTGGGGGAGCGGGTGCGTTTTGACTCTGGGCATAAAAAGAGCCGGTTTGTGACCGACGAGCTTGCTCCGTACTTTGAGTTTGTTGCGGTTTGTCCGGAGGTAGGCATGGGATTACCTGTTCCCCGCCCGACTATCCGGCTGATTTCGGATCAAGAGCGTATCGCTCTGGTTGAGACCAAAGACCCGAGTCGTGATCACACGGCTGGCCTGCTGGCCTACTCTGAGCAGAAAATTGCTGAGCTGCAGCACGAGCAGCTACGGGGATACATTGTCTGCGCCAAGTCGCCTACCTGCGGGATGGAGAAAGTTAAAGTGTATAAAGAGCATGGCGCGGAAAAAGAGGGCGTCGGACTTTACACTCAGAAATTGAAAGAGGCGATGCCTTGGCTGCCGATTGAAGAAGATGGCCGGCTCAATGATCCTGTATTGCGCGAAAACTTTATTACCCGGGTGTTCTGCCTGCATGATTTCTATCAGAGCATGGGTGATAAGCCGAGCGCAGGCAAAGTGGTCGACTTCCATTCCCGCTATAAATTGTCGCTTATGGCTCATCATCCGCTCTCTTACCGGGCGTTGGGCAGGCTGGTGGCCAATGTCAGTCATCATGATCCGCAAGAGTTTGTGCGTGAATACCGCTTGGGCCTTATGCAGGCGCTGTCACATCGTGCCAGCCGCAAAAACCATACGAATGTGCTGATGCATCTGCAAGGCTACTTCAAGCGCTCTCTGAATGCCGAGCAGAAATCAGAACTGGCGGGTCTGATCCATGATTATCGTCTCGGCACCTTGCCGCTGCTGGCACCCCTGACGCTGATTAAACACTATTTATCCATGTATCCGGATGCGTACCTGAGTAAACAGCGTTATCTGGATCCTCATCCTCAGGAGTTGAAATTACGTTATGGCTTATGAAGAGAAGTTGTACGCGATTCGCGAAGTCTCAGAAATTACCGGGGTTAAACCGGTCACGCTCAGAGCCTGGCAACGTCGTTACAACCTGGTGCAACCCCAGCGCACGGAGAAAGGACACCGTTTGTACACCGACCTGGATATTCAGACGATACGTCAAATTCAAAACTGGCTGCTTAAAGGTGTCTCAATCGGAAAGGTCAGCCAGTTGTTGCAGGGAGCGCTGCTTGAACCGGGTGAGCTGACAGCGGCTCAAACGGAACTGGAAGAGTGTGAAGCCCTGTTGAGTGCTCTGGCGCAGCTCAATCGTGGTAAGGCTGAAAGTGTGATTTCGACCGTGATGAAAGAGTATCCGCTTGATATCGTCGAGCGTCAGTTCTTGTTGCCGGTGATTGACGCGGTCGACAAGGTAAAAGGTCCGCTGCGCTCGCTGCAAAAAGGTCTGCTGCAATCGATTATGCTGACCAAGTTATCGGGCATCATGGAGTCGGAAAATAAAGCAGCGCATAAAGGGCGCTGCCTGGTGGTGAGTTTCGACCCTGTGGGCAGTGTGCTGGCGTGGCTTTGGGCGCTGACCTGGGCCGAGCAAGGCTATAACGTCACCTTCCTGGATGGTGTTGAGGACATGACGGGTCTGCAGGAGCATGAGTTCCTGGCGCAATATAGCGCTGTGGCGCTGTTCTCTCATCGCAGTCTGGCTGAGAACCAGGTTCAGACGCTGCATCAACTGGTCAGCCGGTTTGGCGAGCAGTTATTTCTGTCAGATGTGTTACAAACCCTGACTCAACAGTAAGCCTGTTTTGAAGAGGAACCGATATGAAGCTGGTGTGGTTACGTCGCGATTTACGCTCGGTAGATAACGGCGCGCTTAATCAAGCGATCAGCAGTGGTGAAGCGGTATGTGCACTGTTTATCGCGACGCCTGCTCAGTGGCAGCAACATGATTTGGCGCCGGTTCAGGCCGATCTCATTTACCGCCGCTTGTTCGCGTTGCAGCGCGAGTTGCAGGCGCTGAACATTCCGCTGCTGTATAAAGAAGTCGATGACTTTAACCAGGCTGCTGAGTGTGTTGCCGACATAGCGCAGCAACTCGATGCGGGCCAGGTGCTGGTGAATCGAGATTATGAGCTCAATGAACAGCAGCGTGATGCTCTGGCTGCTGAATTGCTGACGGCGAAAGGAATTGACTGGCACTCGGAACACGATAAATGCGTTCTGGCGCCCGGCAGCGTGCTCAATAAGCAGGGGGCTTATTTCAAAGTGTTCACGCCGTTTAAGCGTGCCTGGCTAACACGTTTCTCTCCGCCGAGAATTGAGTCACCGGTTAAAGCCGCGTGTTGGGTGCTGGATGCCTCTCTTAGCGTGTTGGTATGGGATGACACGCAGCCTTTTTCTTACCCGCGAGTGGACAGCAGCGACTGGCCGGTTGAATTTGATGATTTGCGTCAACGCCTGCGCGCGTTTTGTCAGGAGCAGGTGACGGATTACAAGCAACTGAGGGATTTTCCTGCTCGCGCGGCCACCAGTACGCTTTCCCCTTATTTGGCGATCGGTGCCCTGTCGGCTCGTCAGTGTATTGCTCGTCTGTATGCAGAATCTGATATGGGCGCGTTGTCGGAAGGGGCGCAGACCTGGCTCAGTGAACTGATTTGGCGCGAGTTTTACCAGCACTTATTGGTGTTTGAACCACGTCTGTCGAAGAGCAAAGATTTTCTCGATTGGGGCGCCCGCCTGGAATGGTGGCAGGATGAGGAGAAATTCCGCCGTTGGTGTGAAGGCAAAACCGGCTATCCGATTGTTGATGCTGCGATGCGTCAGCTCAACCAGACTGGTTGGATGCATAATCGGCTGCGCATGATTGTCGCCAGTTTTCTGACCAAAGATCTACACATCGACTGGCGCTGGGGTGAGCGCTACTTTATGCAACAGCTTATTGATGGTGATTATGCAGCCAATAATGGTGGCTGGCAGTGGTGTGCTTCCACCGGTTGCGATGGACAGCCCTACTTTCGTATCTTCAACCCTGTGACCCAGAGTGAAAAGTTTGATCCGCAAGGGCGCTTTATTCGCCAGTGGATCGAAGAGCTCAATCAGGTGCCGGAAAAGTATATTCACGCGCCATGGCTCTGGTCCGGTGTTAACTCTCTGTTATATCCGCAGCCAATAGTTGATCACAAAGCGGAAAGAGAAGTAACCTTACGCTTATATAAAGAAGCGAAGGATAATAGCGATCATGTTACGTAAGTTATTGCTGTGGGGAGCATTGACCACCAGTTTTGCAACCAGTGCGTGGGCTGCGACTTACGATTTGCCCCATGAAGGCAGCAGCATGGTCGGCCATACTCAATACCATGTGATTGAGAAAGGGGAGACACTGGCCAATATTGCCAAGCACTATGATGTGGGTTTCCTGGCTCTGATGGCCGCCAACAAAGGGGTTGACCCGTTTTTGCCGCAGGAAGGCTATGTCCTGACCATTCCCTCCCAGGTGATTTTACCGGATGTTCCTTACGAAGGCATTGTGGTTAATCTGGCCGAATTGCGTTTGTACTATTTCGAGCCTGACTCAGGCAAAGTCCATATTTTCCCGGTCGGTATTGGCCGGATCGGGCGTGACACGCCAGAAATGCAAACTGTGATCAGTCAGAAACGTCCGGCTCCGACCTGGACGCCAACTGAAAATATTCGCCAGGAATATCGTAAGAAAGGGATCGAACTGCCCGCAGTCGTGCCGGCCGGCCCGGATAACCCATTGGGTGAATACGCCTTGCGTCTTGGTTATGGGCATGGTGAATATCTGATCCATGGTACTAACAAAGATTTTGGCATTGGATTGCGCGTCAGCTCAGGCTGTATTCGTATGGAGCCGAAAGACATTGAATGGTTATTCCAGCAGGTTGATCGCGGCGAAAAAGTACGTGTCATCGACGAGCCGGTCAAAGTGGCACTGGAACCGGATCGCAGCGTGTTTGTCGAAGCGCATGAACCACTGACCCGCAGCGACGGCAGTAAGAAATCTCTGGCGATGCCAATGGAGCTGAAATGGTGGATGGATGAATTCAATAAATCTGACACAAAAGCGCGCGCAGTGATTCTGGCTCAAAACGGGGTACCGGTTGAAGTGGTCGCACCGGACCTGAAAACGGAAACTGCCGAGGTCAACTGAGCACTGTTTTTCTGCCGTTGAACACGTTTATCATTTGTCGCCGTGTTGCCGCTGGCCATTTAGTCAGATGTTTTGTCACAGTCAACAAGTTAGCGCTGAATGCAGACATAAAAAAGAGCCTCATCAGAGGCTCTTTTTCAATTCTACAAAGGCTTACTTGGTGTAAGACTGTGCGATATTGTCAATGCGCTCGTTTGCACGTGCAGCTTCTTCCTGAGCTGACATTGCAGCATCAGAAGTTGCATTCAGCTTAGACATCATTTGAGATTGGCTGTTTTGCAGAGAAGATACTTGATTGCTCAGATCGCTTACTTGGTTGCTAAGTTGATCCAGTTTAGAAGAGGTTGCTTCGTCTGGACCTGATGCACAGCCAGCCAGTACTAGTACAGATGACGCTGCAGCTGCGATTAACATTTTGTTCATGCTGAACTCCTTGTTTACATTTATCAAAAACGCCCTATACATTTTTGCCCATATAGTGACGAATTAAAGTGTAGACACTATTTTAGCCTTCGACTACCGGGAAAAAGTCAAAATAATCCAAATTTTTACCAATTAATCAAATAATTGACCTTCATCTCAAGCTGAGTCTTGCTTTGCTTCATTATCTAAAGGCCGATTTTGGGCTAAATTAAGTATAGATGGGAATCACACAAGCCTTAACGTATAAGGCTTTGAGAGCTTTATCCTTGTTTTGATGAAGGTTTATGGGGGGGCTAATGAAGGCAGGAGAGGCTTAACCGTAATGAAAACCAGATTATTTTGTGTGATCTCTATCTATTGATGTTCTATTCGCGTTATCATACCGCGTTTTTAATTTTGACCCCTGCCTTGCGGCGCAAGGCTTGATAACGATATTGGAGAATCCTTTGCAGTTCAAAGACTTAGGTTTAGATAATCGCTTACTGAAAACACTGGCACATTATGATTTCAAGCAGGCGACCCAAATCCAACAGCAGGCTATTCCTGTTGCTATAGCCGGAAAAGATCTTCTGGCTTCATCCAAAACGGGTTCGGGTAAAACGCTAGCCTTTTTGTTGCCGATGCTGCATAAAGCATTAAAAACCAAGGCATTGTCTGCTCGCGATCCGCGTGGTTTGATTCTGGTACCTACCCGTGAACTTGCCAAGCAAGTGTACAGTGAACTGCGTTCAGTGCTGTCGGGACTGAGCTATACCGCGACCCTTATTACCGGTGGTGAAAACTTCAATGACCAGGTTAAGGCACTGCGCCGTGGCCCGAAATTCATCGTAGCGACTCCCGGACGTCTCGCTGACCACCTTGAGCATCGTTCACTGTTTCTGGAAGGTCTGGACACCCTGATCCTCGATGAAGCGGACCGCATGCTGGATCTGGGTTTTGCTCCTCAGTTGCGTCATATCCACAACGTGGCAAAGCACCGTCGCCGCCAGACCCTGATGTTCTCTGCGACGTTGGATCATGCTCAGGTGAATGACATTGCGTATGAAATGCTGAATGAGCCGAAGCGCATTGCAATTGGTGGTGCCAACGAACAGCACAAAGATATTACCCAACGTTTTTATCTGTGTGATCATCTTGATCACAAAGAGGCGTTACTGGAACGTGTGCTCAGTGATGCCGATTATCGTCAGGTCATTATTTTTACTGCGACCCGCAACGATACCGAGCGCCTGACTGCCAAGTTGAACGAGCAAAAACTCAAAGCGGTGGCACTGAGCGGTAACCTGAATCAGACGCAGCGCAATACCATCATGAGTCAGTTTGAGCGTGCGGTATTTAAGATTCTGGTGACCACCGATGTTGCTTCGCGCGGTCTGGATATCGCGAATGTCACCCACGTGATTAACTTTGATATGCCTAAACATACGGAAGAGTATGTACACAGGGTTGGTCGTACCGGTCGTGCCGGCAATAAAGGCGATGCAGTTTCTCTGGTCGGGCCGAAAGACTGGGACAGCTTTAAGCGGGTTGAGGCCTTTTTGCAACAGGATCTTCAGTTTGATGTGCTGGAAGGCCTGCAAGGTAAGTTTAAAGGGTTGAAACCGCGTCAGGCACAGAATGACAAGGTTACGGCACGCAACGCGAAAGCGAAACCTCAGGCGAAGAAAGTCGCGAAGAAACCGGTCAAACGCGATAAAGGTTTCTATGATCATGTGGCAGTCGGTGATTCGGTCTTTATTCCGAAAAAGAAAGTTGCCCCTAAGGTTGATGACGGCGAGTAATGACTGTTCAGTCAAGCCGGTTGGTTCAACAATTAGTCAGTGTTATCGGTAAATAATCAGGCCGCCCTTTGCAGGGGCGGCCTGATTATTTTGAGTGAAAGCGGGTATTTCTATACCTTAAAATAATCCAACTGCTGTTTCTGCTGTTCGGCCAGGGCGGATAGTTCCTGGCTGGCGGTGGCTGATTGGGTAATGCCGGTGACATTCTGGCTCACCAGGTCATAAATATTGCCCAGGTTACGGTTAATATCTGAGGTAACCTGATTTTGCTCTTCAGACGCTGATGCAACCTGGGTATTGAGCGCACTCAGTTCTGCGATCGCCTGGTTAATCGCTTGCAGGGCACCGCTGACCTGTGCTGACAGAGATTGGTTCTCTTCCAGCATTTTCAGGCTGGAGTTCATGCTGTCGTTGGCGATACCGGATTGATCCTGCAGGTCTTCAATAATGGCCTGGATTTCTTTCGTCGAATCCTGGGTTCGAGCTGCCAGCATACGCACTTCGTCGGCAACCACGGCAAAGCCGCGTCCGCTTTCGCCGGCACGCGCAGCCTCGATGGCTGCATTCAGCGCCAGTAGGTTAGTCTGTTCAGATATGCCCTGAATCACTTCAATCACTTTGCCGATTTTTTCGGACTGCTCTTTCAGGTTGTTCACCACGTTGGCTGCATCACCCAGTTTGTCAGCCATCAGCGCGTTAGCACGGTTGCTCTGTTCAAACATGGCCATACTGCTTTGTGCCTGCTGGTTGGCACTCTTAGCGGCCTGATCGGCCTGAGTCGCGTTATCGGTCACGGTGCTGGCGGCAATTTCCATCTGGTTTACCGCTGAAGCAACTTGCTCGACTTCCTGTTTTTCCTGATCGGAGTTCACGCTGGACTGCGTCATTACCGCAGCCAGTTCCGTTGCCGAAGAGGCCACGTCATCACTGATGCGTACCAATGCGCCGACAGTGCTGCGCAACTGAGTCACGGTACTGTTGACATCACGTGCCAGCAGCGTCACTTCGTTATCACCGTCTTCGTCTGCGTTTACTAACAGGTTGCCTTGTGCAACTTCACGCACCACACTTTGCAGCTTTTGAATCGGGGTGACGATAACGCCGGCCAGATACCATGCGAACGCCGCGGCAAACAGCAGAACAAAAATCAGGCCGGTTATCGACATGTTCATCACACTGTGATTGTGTTCCTCGCTCAGATGGACTTTTTCGAGCGCTAAACGATTAAGCTCTTTTGACAGAGCATCAATGGCTTTGATCATGACAGCACCTTGATCACGATACACATCCATCGCCCGCGTATATTCGGCGTCAAATGCGGCTGAAGTCTGCTGGTGATGTTTGACGTTAAGCAGGGGAATCATGGTTTTAATTGAGTAATCCACATAATCCTGCATCGCGTTTTTCAGCTGTTGCACTTCTTCGTTCAGTTCAGGAATAGTGCCAATCGACTGCAGGTGAGCCAGGTTGTCACTCTGACGCTGTTTTAATACGGATGGCAGGACTTTGACTTCTTCCGGCTTGAATAAGCTATAGATGGCACTAATACGCATTGCATAGGTGTTGTCTATAATTTTAGTCACTTCGTCTTTGTGATTGATCAGCGCTTCGGTTGATTGGGTCATGTCACGAAACGCATCTTTAAGGGTGGATGTACTGTATATAATGCCGGAGATGAGTAACAGCATTGTCATAAATACCGGTACCACCACCTGCAGTTTAATCGACAAACCGCTGAGTAGCTGGCGCATTGAAATTCCTCTTCTGAAATATGAGATAAAAATGAATTAACACTTAACTAGGATGTTATTTTGATTATTAAAATAATTCGCTGATGATATCGGCTAACTACAAGATATCAATAGGGATTTAATAGAAAAGTCATCTGACTTATTCCTTTTGGTCTTAGTTTCAACAGAGGAATGTTGTTGATTTTGTCACAAGATCAATAAAAGCGGGCTGCATCAGAATTCACTTATTAAGTGATTGGTTTTGCTAACGAAGTTAACTGTGGTGCTGATTTACCTTGGTTGCCGGTATGACACTCTGTCATGCACTGTTCAATTTATTGAAACATAATTGTCATATTCGCAGCCTAAAGTGACACTCGTTCAAGTGACACACAACGGCAATAAAGCCACTAAAGGAAATTGTGATGAAAAAGACAGTAATCGGTGCAATCGCTCTGCTAGGTGCTCTGGCAGTAAATCCAGTTTCAGCAAAAGAGACCATCTCTGCAGTTGGCTCGAGCAGCGTAACACCACTGATGGAAGTTTTCTCTGAAACATACATGAAAAAGAATTCAGACGTGTTTATTGAAGTACAAGGCCCGGGTTCTTCAGCGGGTATTAAAGCTGCGAAGAACGGCAGCGCAGATATCGGCATGTCTTCTCGTAACCTGAAAGATTCTGAAAAAGAATCAAACCTGGTTGAAGAAGTCATTGCTCGCGATGGTATCGCGGTTGTGGTTAACCCAAGCAACAAAGTGAAAGGCCTGACCGCTGAACAAGTTTCAGCTATTTATAAAGGTGAAGTCTCTAACTGGAAAGAAGTGGGTGGCGAAGACAAACCAATCGTTGCTATCACTCGTGACACAGCATCAGGTACTCGCGGCGCATTTGAAGAAATCATGGAACTGAAAATGAAAGTTTCTGGTAAAACTGTGTCTGCGATTTCTCAGCGAGCTCAGGTTGCAAACGGTAACGGTGGCCTGAAAACTATGGTTGCTTCTAACCCATACGCAATCGGCTACATCTCTCTGGGTACGGTTGACAACTCAGTACACGCTCTGGCAATCGACGGTGTGAATGCCAGTGTTGACAATGTGAAGAGCGGTTCTTACAAAGTAGCTCGTCCATTCCTGGTTCTTTACAAGAAAGGCCAGCCTTCAGCAGAGACTCAGAAATTCCTGGATTGGATGCTGACTGATGAAGCACAGGAAATCGTAGGTTCTCACCACTACATCTCTGTGAAGTAAGATATTCCGTTACAACCAATCAGTAGTTTGCTCAGCCCGCTTGCTTAGGGCTGAGCGTTTTCAATCCAAATCGACTCGCTCGACAAGTGAGATGAATATGACCATCGCGACAAATAGTGATCAGCTTATGAACAGTGAATCGACACAGCTATCCAAACGCACTTTGCGTGAGAAAAAGCGTATCGACTGGAGAGAGCGCATTTTCCACGGTTTGTTCTTAACCAGTGCCGTCATCGGTATCGTCTCTCTGGCGATTATTGCTTATTTTATCATCCGGGAAAGTATTCCCGCATTTCAGGAAGCCGGTGTATCCGGTATCGTTCTGGGCCAAAACTGGCTGCCACCGGCACTGTACGGCGTGGCGACCATGATTGTCGCCTCCGTTGTCTCTACCTTTGGTGCCGTGATTGTCGGGGTGCCAATTGGTGTCCTGACCGCTATTTTTATCGCTGAGATTGCTCCTAAACGTGTCGCGGACATCATTCGCCCGGCGGTAGAGCTGCTGGCAGGTATTCCTTCGGTGGTTTACGGCTTCTTTGGTCTGGTTATCATTGTTCCTCTGATTCAGAACATCTTCCAGGTTCCGGCAGGTAACACCATTCTGGCCGGTATTATTGTGCTGGGTGTGATGATCCTGCCAACCGTGATTACCGTTTCTGAAACATCCATTCGTGCCGTGCCGAAAACTTATAAAGAAGGTTCTCTGGCGCTGGGCGCATCGAATATCTACACCATTTTTAAGTTGCTTGTGCCTGCTGCTCGTTCAGGGATTATGACCGGCGTGATTCTGGGCATTGGTCGTGCTCTGGGTGAAACCATGGCGATCATCATGGTGATGGGGAATGCGCCGGCGATGCCGCAGGGCATCCTTGATTCTGCGCGTACCCTGACCGCGAACATTGCGATCGAAATGTCATACGCGAGCGGTGTTCACGCCAATGCGCTGTATGCCACCGGCGTGGTATTGCTGGTGTTTATCATGATGCTCAATGCGGCATTGCTGTACCTGAACCGCGAGAAAGCGAGGTAATCCCCATGGATCGTGTAAAACTGAAACAAGCGCGTGAATTTAAAGATAACGTACTGCGCAGCTTGATCTGGATTGCGGCGGCACTGACCGTTGGTTTTCTGTTCTGGATCATCTGGTACATTCTGTCTAACGGCCTGCAGCACGTGGACTGGAATTTCATCAGCGACAATTACACTCGTACCGGGGAAGAGCATGGTATCTTCCCGATGATCGTCTCAACCATTTATATGGTAGTGGCCTCTATTGCTGTGGCTGCTCCGCTCGGTATTATGACGGCTATTTACCTGACCGAATATGCCAAAGTCGGCAGCCGCCTGGTTAAGGTGATTCGTTTCTGTACTGAATCTCTGGCCGGTATCCCATCGATTATTTTCGGTCTGTTTGGTATGACTTTCTTCGTTGCGATTCTGGGGCTGGGCTTTTCAATTCTGTCGGGCGCGCTGACGCTGAGTATTCTGATTCTGCCCGTCATTATCCGTACCACAGAAGAAGCGTTGATGTCTGTACCGCAAACCTATCGTGAAGGCTCCTACGGCCTTGGTGCTTCTAAAATCTATACTATCTGGCGTTTGATTTTGCCAAGCGCAATGCCAGGTATTCTGACTTCAGTCATTCTGAGTATCGGTCGGGTGATCGGTGAATCGGCTCCGGTCTTTCTGACCGCAGGCATGGTGGCACGTATTCCGGATTCATTAATGGATTCCGGACGTACCCTGACGGTTCACCTTTACAAGCTGACTACCGAGCTGTTCACTGTTGAAGAGTGGAACCAGGCTTATGGTACAGCAACGGTCCTGATTGTCGTCGTGTTGCTCATCAACATGATTACCAAATTGATCGCCAAGCGATTCAATACGGCGACTTACTAATCCGTAATTTACTCGTGTACTACGACTGACAGAATTGAAGAGATAACACAATGAACAAATTCAACATTGAAAACCTGAACCTGTTTTACGGTGAAAACCAGGCACTGAAATCGATCAACCTGCCAATCCCGACTCGTCAGGTAACGGCGCTGATCGGCCCGTCCGGCTGTGGTAAATCGACGTTACTGCGTTGTCTTAACCGCATGAATGACCTGATTGAAGGGGTTAAAATTACCGGTAAGCTGACCATGGACGGCGACGACGTGTATGGCAATATCGATGTCGCGGATTTACGCATTCGCGTTGGTATGGTGTTCCAAAAGCCAAACCCATTCCCGATGAGCATTTATGAAAACGTTGCTTACGGCCTGCGTGCGCAGGGTATCAAAGACAAAAAACACATTGATGAAGTGGTTGAAAGCTCGCTACGCGGTGCGGCGCTGTGGGATGAAGTAAAAGATCGTCTTAAGTCGCATGCGTTTGGTCTGTCTGGTGGGCAGCAGCAACGTTTGTGTATTGCTCGTACTATCGCGATGCAGCCTGACGTGATCCTGATGGATGAACCGACGTCCGCGCTGGACCCGATTGCGACCCACAAAATTGAAGAGCTGATGGAAGAGCTGAAGAAGAACTACACCATCGTCATTGTGACGCACTCCATGCAGCAGGCTCGTCGTATTTCCGATCGCACGGCCTTCTTCCTGATGGGAGAGCTGGTGGAACACGATGAAACTCAGAATATCTTTAATGAGCCGAGAGACGATCGCACTCGCGGCTATGTGAATGGGGACTTTGGCTAAGCCCCCTCGCTGTTGAACGGATTATAACTATAAAGCGATGGTAACCTTGCCCCTCATCTTGAGGGGCTTTTTTTGTTTGCTTATCGGGCGTTATCGGATCATCAGCCTGTTGTATACAGCTCTTTATGCTTGAACGCATTCATCTGTTCACCGATAGCACAAACCAACGTTTGTTTACCATCCCCGCATGTGGGCTGTTTTAACGATTGGCGGAGTATGATGGCCAAAGCACAGGATATAGAGCGGTTTTCGCTAGGCGCTTTGTTGATAGGAGTGAATGGAAAGTAAGCCGGTGATAAACCAAAACAGCCTCACACAGTGAGGCTGTTTTGCATCGTTTTGTTACAACCGGAATCAGAAAATCAGGTGGGCAACACCAGCGATCACAGGCAGTGTGATCAGGGTGCGCAGGATGAAAATCACGAACAGCTCGACAATGTTGACCGGAATACGGCTGCCCAGTAGCAAAGCACCCACTTCGGATAAGTAGATCAGCTGTGTTACCGACATGGCGGCAATCACAAAACGGGTCATTTCGTTATCGATTGAAGCGGCCAGAATTGCCGGAATGAACATGTCGGCAAACCCCACAACCATGGTCTGTGATGCCTGAACTGCTTCCGGAATGCCCAACAGTTCTAGGTAAGGCACAAACGGCTGACCCAGAATCGAGAACACAGAGGTATATTCAGCGATAACCAGCGCAATCGTACCCAGACCCATCACCACAGGCAGTACCCCGAATACCATATCAACAGCGTTGCGTACGCCTTCAGCCAATACGTGTTTCAGCGAACCAACTTGTCCAGCTTTAGCCAGCGCCAGATCCATGCCCCATGAAAACGCAGTATGCCCTTGTGGTACCGCATCTTGATCTGCTTGCGGCTTACTGCCATCGATGTAGGTGTCTTTCTTCAGGCTAAGTGGTGGCAGACGAGGGATGATCACTGCAGCAACCAAACCAGCCAGACAGATAGCGGCATAGAATGGCAAGAACAGATGCTCCAGGCCTACCTGTGCAATGACGATCAGGCTGAAAGTAATCGATACTGCAGAAAAGGTGGTGCCAACGACCGCAGCTTCACGTTGAGTATAAAATTTACCTTCGTACTGTTTACTGGTCAGCAGAATACCGACACTGCCGTCACCCAGCCAAGAAGCCACACAGTCAATCGCACTGCGTCCTGGCAGGTTAAACAGCGGACGCATGATCTTGCTCAGCAATGCACCCATCAGTTCCAGCAAACCAAAGTTCAACAGCAGCGGCAGCAACAGGCCAGCGAAAATAAATACTGAGAACAAGGTCGGTAGCAGGCCTTCCAGCACCAGACCACCGGTGTTTTCTTCCCAAACCGCTTTAGGACCAATTTGGAAAAAGGTCATGATCACTGCCGCGCCGCCAATGATACGTACCACGAGCCAGATCCAGTTCGGATTGAACAGGCCATTCAGAAACGGACGTTGAGTGATCCAGGCCGGCTGGAAAAGTTTGGTCAACACGGAAGCAACCGACATAAAAGCGATGATGATGGTCACGATAGCAACCAGGCTGTCACCCAGTACCGCTTGAATCGATTTGGCCAGAATAGCGACAGGAATCGTCAGAGAGTCCTGATAGCTGATCGGTGCCATAAACAGGAAAAGCCCGATCAGAGAAGGGATCAGGAACATCCAGAAGCTGCCGGAAGAAGTGTTTTCTGCCGGTGATTTAATAGTTTGAGCGTTATCTTGCATTGCGTCTCTCGTGATACCACTGGTTCAAGTAATACCCACTCCCTGGCATAGTCATTCACTCAATATCCCTATTTACTCATGCACGCAAGAATATCTAGTTTTTATGTTTTGAGCAATACTATTCATTAAATATCGTTAAATATTCACTTTATTTCACTAGGGAGTGGCTGCAATATAGTTAATTGTTTTGTTATTGTTACATTGGTGAATGGAATGTTTAAAATGGTTTGTGCTTTTTATGTGACCATGAACACAGTCCCATAGCGCGTTATGGTGAAAGAACACAAAAGAGGTTGATAACTCAGCATCGCGGTCAAAAAAACACCCCTGATTTGTAAATTCAGGGGTGAAGAGGACAAAATGGGTAATTAGTAATGTTCAGTTGAAGGATGGATTCTTGTCTGTGGCCGCTTCTTTCATGGCCAGCGCAGCGCCCAGGGCATGATGAAAATCCGGCTGGATATTCTGCTCACCCAGCAAGGCGACAATTCCTGCCCGACGCAGCTTGTGTGCCACTCTGGGATTGGCACCGGAGAGCAAGACATTAACCTGCTGGTGTTGGAAGCGGCTCACCATCTCTTCCAGTGTCTGCAAGCCGGTAATATCCATAAAAGGCACCCACTTCAGACGAATGATCAAAATACGGGGCGGCTGGGCGATACTGGTCATGACTCGCTCAAAGCTCTCTGCGGCGGCAAAAAAGAAGGGGCCGTCCAGAGCGTAGACCGCGATGTCGCGAGGTAATACGGTCAGGTTGTACTCGCGAAGTTCCTGGCTGAGATCCTGACTGGTATTGGCGGTGACCTCAACACTGGCTGCCATGCGTTTGACAAAATGCAGAATAGCAAGAATAACCCCGATATTGACGGCGACGACCAGATCGGCAAACACGGTCAACAAGAAAGTTATCAGCAGGATCACCACATCGGCGCGTGGCGCCCGGCGGACAAGTTTCACGAAGTGGCCTGCCTCACTCATATTCCACGCCACCACAAACAATATCGCGCTCAGTGTAGCAAGCGGGATGTTAACGGCCAGCGGTGCCAGGGCCAGAATAATCACCACCAGAGTCAGGGCATGCACCACGCCGGCAATCGGGCTGTTGCCCCCATTACGGATATTGGTTGCAGTGCGTGCGATTGCTCCGGTCGCGGCGATGCCGCCAAACAGGGGCGTAATCATATTCGCGATGCCTTGGCCAACCAGTTCCTGATTGGAGTTGTGTTTGGTGCCCGCCATGCCATCAGCGACGACCGCAGACAGCAAAGATTCAATCGCACCCAACATGGCGATGGCAAAGGCCGGTCCAATCAGACTGAGAACTTGCGCCAGGCTGACATCGGGGACGGACAAATCGGGCAGGCCCTGGGGAATACCGCCAAATGCAGAACCTATGGTTCGAACCCCCTCGAACTGGAGGCAATATTGCAGCACGGTGACCACAACCACAGCGACTAAAGGGCCGGGAATTCTATTCAAGCGCGGAATTTTAGGCGTGAGCAGCACCAAGGCCAGAGATAACAGCGCCAGCAGCGTAGTGGTGAGATCCAGATGCGGCAACGCTTGCAGCAGAGCCAGCAGTTTCTGATGAAAATGTTCGGCGTGAATTGCGGGCAGACCAAAAAATTCGCGCCACTGACCAACCCAGATGATGACACCGATCCCGCTGGTAAATCCGACGATAACCGGATCGGGAATGAAACGGATGATACTGCCGAGCTTACTGATGCCGAGCAGCAGTAAAATGGCTCCGGCCATCATGGTGGCGATTTGTAGCCCCACGATGCCGTGTTCAGAGACTATTCCCGCCAGAATGACAATAAATGCGCCGGTGGGGCCTGCTATCTGAACCCGGGATCCACCGCATAACGACACTATGATACCGGCAAAAATGGCAGTATAAATGCCTTGCTCGGGTTTGACTCCGGACGCAATCGCAAATGCCATGGCCAGTGGCAGCGCCACGACACCGACGATCAGACCGGCAACGAGATTACGTGTCCAGTGGCCGGATTTAAGTAAGCCGGCCTGATAGGACTCATAGATGGCAAACATAAGAAAAAAACCTTACAAAAGTAATGGTGATGAGCGAGTGGATTCTACGCTCATTGCTAACGCTGTAAAGTGAAACCCGGGGCGCTGCACATTTTGCTTGTGCTCCGGTAAACCGGGGTCAAGATTGAGGTATAGTGCCCGCTAATCGTGGTGTATTGGGGTGGTTAGCGAGGCCAGAATGATGAAGAGCCCGCTTTTTGCAGGCAACCGCCTGGAGGCGAATCGCTTGGAAGATAAACGCTTGGGAGAAAAAACAATGAGAAAACGCGGGCTGCCGATTCCTTTAATATTACTGACGCCACTGTTGTTGTTGGTGTTGGTCGTAGCCGCAGGGGTGTATCGGTTCTCTTTGTCGGATGATGACATTCTGGCCAAATTTCCTTCCCGTCCGGCCAGCAGCGATGAGATTGTCGAACAATTATTTGATGTTAAGGTTAGTGCACCTTTAACGATTGGCGTGCCTGGCTCTTTTGCTTTTGCCTTGATCAATCGTCGCGATGATGTCCGGGGATTGCTATTGGGTTCTTACGATTCAGGTCAGCAACGTGGCGAGGTGGCGCTCGATGCCAGGACTGTGCTCAAACTGGCGCAATACTCTCAGCGGTATGGCTATGCCGGTATTATCCGGGTATCTGATCAGAGCCGTGCTCTGATGTACTATCTCGCCTTGTTTGAGTTTGATGCCCAGCGGCAACGCATGGTGATGACTGACAGTCTTTGGTTAGGCGATCGTATTGTGGTGCAGGCATTAGAACAAAAGGATGACCAACTTAACGTTTCTCTGCTGACTCATGATGAGAATCAGGCTGTGAGTGATGTCCCGACAAAGTTTAAGTCTATACTGGTGGGTATATCGCAGAAATATCAGTTAATTCAATAACAATGAACAGCCAGTGTCACTGCAGGCGTAGTGCCCGGACTGTGCAATATCTGCCGGGTGTCCAAAGCCGCTGATGCGTACTGAACATCTGTGGCTGGTTCGTTTCACGTATGACTGACGACTTTATACAGAGCTGATTTTCTTATCTGCAGATGATGCTTTTTTCTACAGCAGGTTAGTTTTATAGTCAGCGAGCGGAGTGATTTTTTCAAAAATGGAGTTTTGACATGATTAATAAGCGTTTCTTTAAAACCAAAGATGAAGTGGAAGTGACGTTTGAGCTGGACGTTCCGTCACAAGCCTCAACGGTCGAAATTGTGGCTGATTTTCTTGGTTGGCAGCCTGAACCCATGAAAAAAGTGGCCAAAACCGGCACCTTTAAATACAAAACGCGTTTACCTAAAGATGGTGAGTATCAGTTCCGCTATCTGCTCGATACTGAGCAGTGGGTCAATGATGCTGAGGCCGATCAATACATCCCTAACGGTTTTGGCGAAGATAACTGCCTGGTGAAAACGTATCAGTAGCCAATTTATCCGTTGCTGAGATGTCGCCCCCCGCTTAGTGAGCCATTCTATCCGGGTGGGCGAGCATAATATCAGCGAAATCTAACATAAATCTTACAAGGCACTGCGGTGCCTTTTTAATCTGCGATTGACACTGTATGACACTCTACAGGTGACTTTTAGCCAAAAAAAACTTACTCTTTGTGCTCTTTTAACATTATCCACGGGTTAGATTGTGCTACCGAAGTCTTTAATATTACGATTTTCTGAGCTTTCTAAACGCAAGAAAGCATCAGTTGTAGGATTACCCCTACTGGCAGTGGCAGCCATCTCATCTTCGCTTAACAGTCCTTCGTATCCACGAACTATCGAATTGTCGATTCCAGAATCGCAAATCGTGGAGTCGATTCTGTCTGATTCGGCAGACTCACAGCGGGTCTATCCGGATTATGAATATGAGATTCAATCTGGTGATAATCTGAGCTCTATCTTCACGCAACTGGGATTTACCTACCAGGAAATGATGAAGGTAATGGAAACCGATTTAAACTACCTCGCACTGGATACGCTGAAACCGGGCAATATTTTGCGCTTCTGGAAAGGTCAGGATGGTAAGAGCCTGGCCAAAATGGAGCTGGAATTCAGCATGGTCGAGCGCGCGGTGTATTCTCGAACACCGGATGGTGGCTACGAGTTCAAGGACGTTAAAATTCCGGGCAAATGGAAAGAGTTTGCGTTGATTGGTGAAATTCAGGGCAGTTTCTCGCAGTCGGCAAATCAGTTGGGTCTGGGAAGCTCAGATATCGATCAGATAGTGACGTTGCTGAAAGATAAAATTAATTTTGGGCGTGATTTGCGTGCCGGTGACCGGTTCGAAGTTGTGCTATCACGTCAATACGTTGGCGATAAACTGACGGGCAACCGTGAGATTCAGGCGATTAAGATTTTGGGTCGCAGTAATGAAGTCACCGCGTATCTTTACAAAGATGGTCAGTATTACGATAAAAATGGTGAGAGCCTGCAACGCGCTTTCCAGCGCTATCCAAGTGCTCACAAGTGGCGTATGTCTTCACCGTTTGATCCGCAGCGTCGTCATCCGGTGACTGGTCGCATCGCGCCGCATAACGGCACTGACTTTGCTGCGCCGACCGGCACACCGGTCTTAGCAACCGGTGATGGTGTAGTCGTGATGACCCGCAACCATCCTTACGCCGGTAAGTACGTGGTGATTAACCATGGCAGTACCTATACCACGCGTTATCTGCACCTGAGTAAAATTCTGGTTCACAAAGGCCAGAAGATTACCCGTGGTCAACGTATTGCTTTGTCTGGTGCTACCGGTCGAGTTACCGGGCCGCATATCCATTATGAGTTGATTGTACGCGGACATCCGGTCAATCCGATGACGGCGAAAATTCCAATGGCAAATTCAGTGCCGAAAAAGGATATGGCGAATTTTATCGCGCGCCGTGATCAGCTCGACACCATGCTGGAACAGCAGGAAGGTTTACTGGCCGCAAACCAGGCCGAGACATCGTCCGCCAATGAAGTTTCAGCCAGTGAAACAACACCGGAATCAGGCTCTTAATGAGCAGTGTGCCGGGTCAATAGGTTGCCGGGTATCACCAGCGTTGTAAGACAAAGGCCCTGTATTACAGGGCCTTTTTTCATGCGTTCGCCCGGCCAAACCACGTTGACCACCACCAACCTCGCCGCCGTGTTAACCGCGATGATGAGGGTTAATCGCGATAATTGTTTTGATCGGGATGATTACTTTGATCGGGACGACTGGTCTGTTCGGCGTTTTCTGAACGGGTACCGGCCAGCTTAGCGCGGTTTTCACGCCACAGCTGAGCAATGTGGGCCGGCCTGTCCGGTTTTGAGAAAAAGTAGCCCTGAATTTGCTCACAGCCCATCGAATAGAGCTTGTCTAACTCATCCTGGCTTTCCACGCCTTCGGCGACCAAGTCGACCTGTAACTGTTTGGCGAGTTGGATAATCAGCCAGACGACCCGCTCCGAGTTTTCATTGCACAACATGTTGCGAATAAAGCTGGCGTCTATCTTGATGCAGTCGATCGGATAACTATGGATGTAATTGAGACTGGAATAGCCGGTGCCAAAATCATCCAGTGCGACGGTAAAACCGAGTTCTCTTAGTCGGTCGAGAATATACTTCACCTCATTGGTTTGTGATAACAGCACCGTCTCGGTCAGCTCAATGGTGAACTCATGAGGAGCGAACTGATAACGGTTGAGTGTGTGCATTAAGTGATTGAGATAACGGGTCGAATTGGTTAATTCATACGCAGAGCAGTTGAGGCCTAACTTAACTTTGTAACCCAGTTCCGCCTCTAACGCGGCCTTGGCTTCACAGGCCAGTTCGACAATACGCTCCCCAAGTTCAATGATCAGCCCGGACTGCTCGGCCGCTTCGATAAACTCAACCGGAGAAATGAAGCCCATGCTGTGATGATTCCAGCGCGCCAGGACTTCATAATAGTTCCAATCGCTCTGGCCACGCTGCACGATGGGCTGTACGACTATAAAAATTTCCGCCTCGGTGACACTGGTTTTATCCAGTTCACTGCGCAGAGCGTCAATGATTTGAGTGCGGCGGTGATACTGACTGCTCAGGTGAGTGTCATAGCAGCGAATCTGGCTGCTGCGGCTCTGTTTACAATCTTTCAGCGCCAGGCTGGCATTGAGTATCAGCTGGTCAGCGCTAATCGCTTCCGGTCCTTTTTTCGCAATACCGATACTGAGGCTGACTTTGATGCGATGGGACGGATCGAAGTAGCCTTGTTCGAGTTTATCGAGAATGGAGCGGCAAATTTTGAGTGGGTCTGATGAGTAGGTGATAAATGCGAACTCATCGCCGGCAATCCGAAATGTCAGGTTCTCCTCACGCACGCATTGCAAGATCGAATTAGCGACAAACCGAATGATCTGGTCGCCAATATAGTGTCCATACAGGTCATTGATGGCCTTAAAATTGTCAATATCAAGGTAGGCGAGCGTAAACGGCTCACTGCTGGTCTCGACCAGACGCTCTAATTTATCTGACAGATAATTGCGGTTCATCAGGTTGGTCAGATTGTCATGCGACACTTCATAACTCAGCTGATTGACCAGGCTGTCAGAGCGCTCAGATAACCATTTGTTACGCAGCGAATGGACGATGATGCGCGCAATAATACGATGGTATTCCACCATGCTCCCTTCATCGTGCATGGTTTCGGTAAAGGTTGAAATCAATATCCCCAGCACTTCGCCATTGTTGGTGCGCAAAGGTACGCCGATATACGACTCAATCTGATTGTCTGCCAGAAAATCATCAAACGGAAAAATCTTACTGACCTGAGAGGGAAACAGGCAAAACTCCTGTTTAGATTTTGCCACCTGCTCACAAGGGGTGCCTTTCAACTGGTAGCACGGGCTGACTTTCAGTTCCATGCCGGCCGCATAGGAGAGAGGATGGGCCTTGTAATGAGATTTATCGAGTTCGACAATGCAGGTACAAAACGTGCTGAAATGCGAATGCAGCACTCTGGCCGCTCTGTCCAGCAATGCGTGCTCTTCCAGCAGAAGCAATTCGTTTATGGTTTCCAGACTAACGGCGTTTCTAGCCAGTGACGTTGTAGTCATAATTCGCACTCACGTTGTCTCAGACAGACTGATGGGAATTAAGTAACTGATATCATATTATGCTCTTGGTTACTATGGCTGAAATTATCACAATTTTCCACTATCTGCGCGGCTCTGCGCAGATAGGTAGTATTAGTTATCGCAAATCAACATGTTACTTAGTTTTACCTGAATGAATGCTTTTTTCGGTTTGCGACATTATCCAAAGGTGAGCATTTTGTCCTGTGACTGAGCCAGTTTCTGTTTGAGGAAATTGAGAAACAACTGGGTGCGCGTGTGCTGATAATCCAGTTTCGGGTAGTAGGCATAGACCGTGGCCTGATCGATAGTAATGTCAGGTAAAATACGCACCAATGCTCCCTGTCTGAGTTCTTCTTTCAGCATGACATGGTTGGAGACCACAATACCCATGCCACATTTACCGGCATAAAACAGGGCTTCAGGGTTGGTTGTAGCAAAGTTACCCGATACCGTGATACGTTGATTATTACTGGTTTTCATCTCGCGCCGGGTCTGCTCACCCCAGCATAAGACATTGTGGTTATTAAGATCTTGTAGCCGGGTTGGCATGCCGTTCCGCTGCAGATATTGCGGAGAGGCGTAAAAGCCGGCATGATGCTCAAATAGGGCTGTCGCTTTAAAGCTGAGGGAATTGAGCTGCTCGATTTCACGGCTGATAAACAGGTCAAGATGCAGTTCAGGTAACTGGCCTGGCGTTGTGGTCGTCAACTGGATACGAATATCGGGATAAAGATGAAGAAACTCGTCGACATATTGCATCAGGAATTTTGAACCTACCGCCAAAGTGGCACCGATTTTTAGCAGTCCGGCCGGGCTTTGGTTGAGCGAGCGGGTTTCATCGACGACAGATTGCCAGCTTTCCAGCTGTGACTTGGCTCGCTGATAAAAAAGTGCACCAGCTTCGGTCTGGGTGACCGAGCGGGTAGTTCGCTTGAGCAGTTGAACGCCAATGCGCTCCTCTAGCCAATGGATACGTTTGCTGACCGCTGAGCTGGTGGTATTGAGCTTGCGTGCCGCACCATTAAAGCTGCCTTCCTCAACCACGCGGGTATAAGTGGTAACACTTTGCAGCCAATCCATAACATATTCCTATCGAGCGCTCTTTTCGGTGGGGAAAACTGAGCCAATGGTTAAAGAGCACCACTATAAACACTTTTCTCCGGGAATAAACCCTTAGCCGTACGGAAAAATTTTGCATCAGTTGAAATATTTATCGCAGTCTCCGGGTCTTGTGATGGGCATATTCATTACAAACAGAGGTAACTATAAATGGTTAAGCAAACACCTATGACCCGGTTTATTCAACGTAGCCTGGCGGCTGCTGCTTTATTGATTAGTGTGCCAGCTTTGGCTGATGTCAGCGTGCATGTGCTGGATACCAATCAGGGTTTACCAGGGCAAGGCGTCGATGTGCGTTTCTATCAGCAGTTGAACGGTGAATGGCAGTTACTGTCCGAGCAAACCACTAATGCTCAGGGACGCATCAACAGTTTTGCTTTAGGCGACGGAGATCACTACCGGGTGGTTTTTGATGTTGCTCCATTCTTTGACAAGCAACATATCGACAGTTTCTACAGTGAAATTCCGGTTGAATTCAATGTGACGGATAAAGACGCACATTATCACATTCCTCTGCTATTGAGCCCTTACGCTTATTCTACTTACCGCGGCAATTAAGTTAAGCTTGAGCGATAACGCGTGGGTGGCTTTGGCCACCCATTTTTAATGCCCGGCGGTTCGCCCAGCGCAAAGATAATTACCGGGGATGTAGTATTGCTGATGCAGGCCGGGCACCTTATCGTTATAATCCGGCACTGCAATCAAAGAGGAAGCAAGATGCAACAGAATGAGTTTGAAGCGCTGGTAAAAGAACTATGTGCGAAAGAATCACTGCCACAAGCGCTCGAATTGCTGAAGCAATCGGATGACGCGGATATCGCGCAAGCGGCACACTCTCTGAGTGGTCAGTTTGCTCTGGCTGATATTGAAGGTGAACAACGTATCTATCATGTGTTTGTGCAGACTGATGAACAGGGCGTAGAGCAGGAATACGTTGAGCACATCATGAACGAAGGTGAAGATGTGATTAAGTTTGTAGCCTGGTTCTTTGAAGCGCTGTTTGATGTCAAAGTGAAGGACACTTATCAGGCGGCGGGTAAGACCTATAAACAGCCTAAACGCAGCTAATTTGTTGTGTAATTACTGCTTTTCGTTGTTTAATTACTTTAAAGTGTGACCTATGTCTTGTTTTATCCTGTTTTGATGCTATATTAACTTCAATATGTAGTTAAATTACATCTTAGTGTGGGAGGAAATCATGGGTAATGATTTAGGTGCACTGTACATGAGTCAAGTGATCGGTCAGCAGCTGATGCATGCAGAGCTGTACGGCAAAATTAAGCCGAAGAAAAAGTCTTTCATCAAAACATTGTGGAAGAAGATCAGCCGCTAACGCGAGCCATCAATATTATCGAAGCCCTGGTTGTCACAACCGGGGCTTTTCGTTTTTATCCGGGGTTGAAACTATATGGCATCGAAACTATATGGAATCGAAACTATATGGAATCGAAACTATATGGAATCGAAACTATCTGAGATCGAAACATGGGATGGTAACTCCAGAGCAATGCTGTGCTATTCACCACTGACCGTGCTTGAGAAGTGGATAACATTGTTGCTGTCCATATGGCTTTTGAGCCAATCTTCAAGCGCATCACAACCGCCAATGTAGTCACCGTTAAGCCAGATCTGCGGTACGGTGACCGGAGTTTTACCACCGATATGCGCTTTGACTTCCGGGATCATACGATACAGGGCGGCACTCTCTTTCACAACATCATGATACTGATAGCGAATACCAGCGGTATCGAGCAGCTTCTTGGCTTTTTGACAATATGGGCAGTTGTATTTACCAAAGACAATATTGCCCTGTAATCTGTCGCGTTTGACCCATTCGCTGATCACAGCCTGAATAAACGCTCCCCGGTTGAGGGCTTCTCCCTGGCTGACGACCCGATTTTCCACCGTCACAATAGGTGCGTGCCATGCGCCGAAGCGCAGTGGCTGCCACCAGTTGCTGAGCCAGTCTTTGATTTCCAGATCGACCGGTACATCCAGTAGTTCATTGCGTAAACTATCTTCCAGGATATCTTTGCTTAATGTGCATTCACCGCATGGTATTTTGACTTTAAACGGGCCAAACTGCCCAGCCCACCGATAAAGTGTCACTTTAATTGGCTTGGTCATCCTCATTCCTCTGAATCTTGATTTGAGCCCGATTAATCATCAGCATAAGCATTCGCTGTCAGCTGTGCAATCGGGTGAGTTAAAGGTTAAGACAGAGATTCTGGTGTTTTTCTTTCAGTTTATTTTTAACGCAGGATTGGTTGACAGAGACAGGTTGCCGCAAACACAGCTCGCTATCGGTGCTAAACGGGATTTATATTATGCAATTGGTTTTGTATTGGTCTGATCTGCGCCACATTTGTCGATGCCATTTGTGTTTCAGGAGGCGTAGATTTTGATAATATTGATGCCGCTCAAATAACGAGCAAGCTAAAGCGACTAGTATCCTTTCGGTGTCAGATACATGACACGCAAAAAAAAACCTCCCAGAGGGAGGTAAAGAACATGAAGTGATCAGTGATTTCTGCCATATCACTGAAAAGAAGCACAAACGCTGCCTGCATTTGTAATTATAGCAATGCATTCTCTATGCCAATTTTATAAAGCCAATAAAATCAGATGATTGAGGTTTTTATCGCTGAGGTAGAACCAATTTTGCTGCTTGGTTTTAGGGCATGAGAGTAAACTTGGTGCAAAAAAAAGACCTCCCAGAGGGAGGTCAAAGAACATGAAGTGATCAGTGATTTCTGCCTTACCACTGAAAAGAAGCACAAACGCTGCCTGCATTTGTACTAACTACTAAGCATTCCTCATGCCAACTTTGAAAAGCCAATAATATCCGTTGATTAACCTGTGTGGTGAATCTTGATTCAGCGGCTGAGCATTTTCTCAGCACTGTTTCGGCTCATACTGCACTCACGAAGTGCAAAAAGGCCAAGCGAAGCTTGGCCAATGGACAGTATCCCACAAGATTAAGGGAGGGATCAGAAGTCGTAGCGCAGACCCAGGCGAACGGTGTCGTTTACATCGTAACCAGTGTCTTCTTCATCCAGGTTGTTTAGCATGTAAGACAGGTAACCACGGAAGTTTTTATTGAAGTCGTAGCGACCAGTCAGTTCGAAAAAGTCAGCTGTGTCTTCATCAACACCGTTGGTCTCTTCAGTTTGTTTCTGGTACGCCGCAATCATGCGGAATTCTTTGGTCAGTTTGTACTGAGCAACCAGTTCCACACCATCAAACTCCTGGTTCGCATCGTCGTCCAGGTCACCTGTGGTGTAGGTTGCTGCCAGGTACAGTTGATCAATGGTGTAGCCCAGGCCCGCGATAACTTGGTCAGCAGAACCGTTACCTTCACCATTGTCATTGAATGAGTAGCCCAGACCGATATCCAGACCAAATGGGGTGTTGTAGATTGCAGAGATACCAAAACCATCAGTATCTTTTTCTTCGCCGGCAATGTAGCTTGCTTTCAGGCTGACAGCGTCGAACTCGTAGCCATAAGCAATCGTGTTGTTGATTTGCTCGTTACCTGAGTTGATGAATGCCTTTTGGTCGCCAGTAAAGGTAGCAATATCTGACATGTTAGAGATTTGCACGCCAGCACTGTCCTGACGGCCGAATGAGACTGCGCCGAAGTGGCCTTTCAGACCCACGTACATATAACGTTGGTCAAAATCAGATTCTTCGTCGTTATCAGCAGATGAGTTAACACCTTGCTCTGCTTCCCAAACTGCAAAGCCTTTCATCTCGTTAGCCAGTTCCGTTTCGCCTTTCACGTTCAGACGCATACGGCTTTTGTTTTTCATTGTGCCTTCGATTTCTTCGCCTTTGGTGGTGCCGTTGAAGTCACCACGGAACTCCATACGACCGCCAACTTTCAGTTCGGTACCATCGGCTTTGTAAACGGTTGCTGCCATTGCTGAGCCTGATGCCAGGGCTGCGAAAACGGCGATTGCCACTGCTGCTTGTTTCATTGTTATTACCTTATTCATAGTTCACGAGCTTCGGTGCTCTTTCGTTTGGATGTGAGTAAGGTAGGATTTTTAAATGACGGTTTGATTTCTGCTTTGTGACGTTTAGGTTTTGTTTTTATTGAAGAAAAATGAATAAAGCCGCCAGGTGGCGGCTTTTTGTGCAATTTTGCTCCCAATTAGGCAATTTTGATACCGTTGGCAGTGACGCCGACGGCAATGTTGCCGCGGGTTGCATTGGAGTAAGGGCAAACCTGGTGTGATTTAGTTACCAGTTCGACTGCCTGTTGCTCCGGCAGTTCCAATGTTGCCGCTAAATTTACCGTCAAAGCGAAACCGCCGTTCTCGTTCTGGATAATACCGACTTCCGCACTGACCGGGGCCGACTTGAGGCTGATTTTGGCTTCTCTTGCGACGTGTAAAATCGCGTTCGAAAAACAGGCTGCATAACCTGCGGCAAATAATTGCTCCGGATTGGTTGCGGCTCCGGTGCCACCCATCTCTTTCGGGTAGCTTAAGTCCAGGGTCAGTAATCCGTCATCAGTACTGACTTTGCCGTTACGACCTGCTGATGCGGTGGCTTTGGTTGTGTATAGAGCACTCATCTTTCTTCTCCTATAGGGTAATTTAAGTTGTACGCAATTTAATTGTAAGCAATATTAGATCGATCTTTGCTCATAAGGCAAGTATATTGTGCGCAATTTAATTGCGAGTGATAAAAATGAGTGATTGCCGTTCCTCTCAAACTGATTTACCTGCCAGTAGCGATGACATGTTGTTGCTGGATAACCAGCTCTGTTTCCCTCTTTATAGCGCGGCTAATGCGGTAGTGAGGGCTTACCGACCACTGCTCGACGCCCTGGATCTGACGTATGTTCAGTATCTGGTGATGATGGTGCTGTGGCAGCAAAATGCGATCAGCGTAAAAACGCTGGGCGAAAAACTTTATCTCGATTCGGGGACCTTAACGCCGCTGCTGAAACGCCTGGAAGGGAAAGGTCTACTCGAGCGCCGTCGCAGTGCGATTGACGAACGGGCGCGTGAGTTGTGCCTGACCGAAAAGGGACAAAGCCTGCGTGAGCGGGCACTGACGGTGCCGGCTGCGATGATGTGCAAATTTGATCTGGAGGTTGCAGAACTGGTTCAGCTCAAGCAGTTATGTGAAAAAGTCATCGGCAAGGTTGCGAATTAAGAGTGGGCGGCAGATCTTAATTTTGGCATCGCATCGACAGAATTTGATGGGAGTGCCTGTCGGATCCGGTACACTTTTCCTTTCACCATAGTTCAAGGAAGAGAGATGAATTCGGTTCGTGTTGATGAGAGGTTGGTCTACCCGTCAAAAGTGGTTTGTGTCGGGCGTAATTATGTTGAGCATGTGAAAGAGCTCAACAATGTCATTCCGGACCAGATGGTGGTGTTTAATAAGCCCAATAGCAGTATTTCCAGCACTCTGCACGCGTTTCATCAGGAAGCTCTCCATTATGAAACTGAGATCTGTTTTGTGGTCGAAAATGGTCGTTTTAGCGCTGTCGGTCTGGGTTTAGATCTGACCAAGCGTGAACTTCAGTCACAGCTGAAAGGCAAGCAGCTGCCGTGGGAAAGAGCCAAAGCATTTGATGGTTCTGCGGTTCTGAGCCGTTTTATCTCTTTACAAGGCCTGGACATCGGACAGCTCTCACTGGAGTTGTATATTAACTGTGTACGAGTTCAGTGCGGTGGTGTGAGTCAGATGATGTTCAAACCCGACGTGATTCTGGATGACCTGCAATCCTATACGACGTTAGCCGATGGAGACATCGTGATGACGGGCACTCCGTCCGGAGTTGGTGTGGTGCATCAAGATGACTTGTTTCTGGCGCGCCTGAAATGCGCTGATAAAACTCTGATGGAAATTGAATGGGTTGCTGAGTAGCAACGGAGCTGAATAACGTGTTATTTTGGTGAATAACGGTTTATTTTAGTGAATCGCTTTCTATGTCATTGAATGGCATTAGAAGATATCAGTGTTGATTGAAACCACCGCTTCGCGGTGGTTTTTTGTTTTTGGCAGCCACTGATTTGCGTCCGTTGCTGGTTAAGCGGCAAAGGTAACCAGATTAAGGAACAGAAAGACAGTCATACTCAGTACGGTGGTGAGCAGAACATTTTTCGTTTTCCAGGCCAGCAGGGCAGCCAGTGCCGCAGCCCACAGATAAGGGTTGTTTTGGCCAAGCCACAGTGTGTGCTCATGAGTAAAAACGATAGGAGCCCAAATTGCCGTCAGAACCGCCGGGCCCGAGTAGCTGAGCAGACGCTGCAGACGCGGGCTGAGGCGCAGCGGCAGTCTGGGTTCGAGAAAAACGTAGCGGCTGACAAACACCAGAGCAGTCATGGCGAGGATTGAAAGCAGGATCATGCGCGGCCTCCCATTAGTTGTTTAGTGGCGAAAGTTGTTCAGTGGCAAAACCGGCCAGCATGGCCCCGATACTGGCAATCATCAGGCTACCGTCTATCTGTAATACATTAAGTGTTACCGACAGCACCAGGGCGACTATCACAGACACCAAAACCGGCACACTTTTGATATTGGGCACGACAATCGCGATAAAAGTGGCTGCGACCGCAAACTCCAGACCAAGATCAGTCAGCGCCGGGATGTAACTGCCGGCAACGATACCTGCCAGTGTGGCCAGATTCCAGCACAGATAGAAGCTCAGACCTGCACCGAGTGCATACCAGCGATTAAATTGCTGTTCATTTTGTTGTCCGCACAAAGCAAATAATTCGTCCGTGAGCAGAAAGCCCAGAATTAAGCGCCATCGGGTCGGTAACGGACTGATTTTACTGCGCATTGAAATGCTGTACAGCAAGTGACGTGAGGTGATAAACAGGGTGGTGATCAGCATGGTCAGCAGACCTGCGCCCGCTTTAAACATGCCAGTGGCCACCAACTGCGCCGAACCTGCAAACAGGATCGCTGACAAGGCCTGGCTTTCGAGTGGATTGAGACCCGCATCGATGGCGAACGAACCGGCTAACAGTCCCCAGGGCAATACCGCCACACTGAGCGGAAGCATGGCAACAGTGCCCTGCCAGAACAGGCGGGCGCGAGAAGGATTGGGGTTGGCATGTGACAAAACGGTACTACTCATAAATCATCCTGATTGTGAAGGTGACATTATACTAATTTGGCTGCGTAATGCAGCGTCACCGGTGGTGTTTATTGTTCCGAGTTAGCCACATGGAACAGAGAAAAACTTGGATGAAATTGCTCAGCTTTGCAGATATTGGCGCGGAGTGATGCCCATGGCTCGTTTAAAATGGCGGTGCAGGTGGCTTTGGTCGTGAAAACCACACTGCTGAGCGGTATCGGCAATCGAATGACCTGCACGCAGCAGGGTTTTGGCGTAGCGTAAACGCGACTGAATCTGATAAGCGTGTGGCGGCAGGCCAAACATTTTCTGAAATGCTCGGACTAAATGAAACGCGCTGATACCAGCCAGCTGTGCTAATTCATCCAAGGATACATCGGCTTGCGGAAAGTCATCCAAAAATTCTTTTACCACTTTAAGCGGTTGCTGCAGTTTGCCTGTGTCACGCGCCTGAGGTGTGTGTTTACCATGCCGGGTCATCAGTTTTACCAGGCTGGCGTAGATCAGCGTTTCGCGCAACAGGCGGTTATCTGAATGCTGTAGAGTATCAAACACCAGACGAAACTGATTTGCGAGGTCGGCATCGTTGACCACGGCACTGGGGAAATAGGGTGAGCCGTAGCGGGTGGCCCCCATTTCACGGGCTATAGTGGCAAACTGTTGTGGCAGAGGGTACATCGCCCGATAAGCCCAGCCACCTTCCACGGCTGAATGGCCGGTATGCACTTCATCGGCGTTAACCAGAATAATGCTGTCCTGAGGTGCGACGTGTTCTCCGCCGGTACGATAAAAACGCTGAGCCCCACGTTCAATGACGCCCACCGTGAACCCTTCGTGACTGTGACGGGAGAAGTTCTGCTTATGATATTCAGCATCAAGTAGCTCGATACCGCCCAGCTCATCTGCGATCTGAAAGCGGGCGCTTTCTTTGCTGCGTTCGTCGTGTGGCTTATTCATCGTGGCCTCGTAATGGCAGGATTCACCAGTCTACTGCATCAGCGGGCAGAATTTTTGTACAAAATTGCTCTCAATCGTTCATATGAAACTATAGTCTTTTTAATTGAATTTTTTCAGTTAATGGTGTTGTTATTGCGTCTATTATTAATATAAGATCCGCCACCTTTTGATTTTGACAACATGATAACTATGATTGATCCGACTGTGCTGCCGGTGTATCTGACCGCTGTGATTGCGCTGTTACTGCTGCCCGGGCCTGACATGCTGCTGATTGCCAGTTCCAGCCTCAGCTATGGAAAAAAAATCGGCGTATTTGCCAGCCTGGGTAATGCCACCTCAGGCATTATTCTGACTTTGCTGGCCGCGTTAGGCGTGTCGGCACTGATTGCCGTCAGCCCGTTAGCGCTAAGCGTACTGCATCTGTTGGGGGGCGCGTATTTACTCAAGTTGAGTGTGGATTGTCTCAGCGCCCGGGCCGAACACGCTCCGCAACTGGACGATAAACATCAGTTGGCGACCACGTTTTATCAGCGAGCCTTGGTCAGTAACCTGCTCAACCCGAAGGCGTTGTTGTTTTTTGTGATGTTTTTACCTC
Source organism: Vibrio ostreae (assembly GCF_019226825.1). Taxonomy (NCBI): domain Bacteria; kingdom Pseudomonadati; phylum Pseudomonadota; class Gammaproteobacteria; order Vibrionales; family Vibrionaceae; genus Vibrio; species Vibrio ostreae. Next base: position 928,595 of record NZ_CP076642.1, on the reverse strand, counting down.
AGTTTGTGTCAGCCAATATTGCCGCCAGTTCTGCCCAGCAGATGCTGAGTCTTGGTCTGCTGCTTAACTGTCTGGGATTGGTATTTAATCTGCTGTTGGTTGCTGCCATCGGGGTATTTGGTCGTCCGCTGCTGGACAATCGTCGCTTTCGCACTTATCAGCATAAAGTCATGGGCGTTATCTTTTTACTGCTGGCGGGCTGGATGCTGAGTGACGGCTTGTTTTAAACCAATGAGTTCAACCAACCATGGATAATCCGGCACAGGATGTGCCTTAGCTATACGGCTATATCAGTGGTTCATTTACTGGGTTTTGATGGTTGCCAGCAGCTGTTCAGCCATCTTACACAACAATTCTTTTCTCGGTTTAGCATGTGCAAAGGTGCGTAATCCATAGATGCCCATCACCAGATAATCAGCCAGAAAATCGCAATCCGATTCCGGGCTGATTTCGCCCCGCTGACGAGCAAGTTGCAACTGATCACGCAGACCCTGTTTCCAGATATTGAGCGTGTCACGAATCACAGATTCCACTTCATCATCCTGCTGCGATAACTCACTTTGCGCTTTTTGCAGCAGACAATCTTTGACCGTGTCCTGGGCACATTCGTCGATGACCATACAGAAATAGCTGTTCAACCCGTCCATGACACTCTGGCTGCGCGGCAAAGATGGCGTTGAATTCCGCTTCACGTTCACTGGCGTAATGTTCAAGAGCGGCGAGCAGTAAGCCACGTTTATTTTCGAAAGCGCAATAGATCGACCCCGGATGCAGGCCGGTGGCTTTTTTTAGATCTTGCATGCTGGTTTTATTAAAGCCCTTCGACATAAATTCATACATCGCAGAACGCAATACCTGCTCTCGGTTAAATTCGGCTACGCGCACAACGTTTCTCTGTTGGAATGGATAGGCTGATTCTACTCTGAATTTGTAAGGCTGACAAAGTATCTTGAACGGTCATTCAAAATATATCTTGAATGATCATTCAAAATTGATCTAGCATAGTGGCACGCAAGTAAAGTAAGCATTCAAATACCAGGATAGTTCTATGACCGATTTATTGTTTCAACCTTATGCTCTTAATGAGCAGATCACCTTAAGCAACCGCATTGTGATGGCGCCGCTGACGCGTTGTATGGCCGCTGCTGGTCTGATACCCACTGACGAAATGGCGGCCTATTACGCGCGCCGCGCTGACGCGGGTTTGATTATTTCTGAGGCCACTATTATCCGCCCCGATGGTCAGGGATATCCGGATACCCCGGGACTGTTCAGCGATGAGCAGATCGCAGGATGGACTAAAGTGACTCAGGCGGTGCATGAGCGTGGCGGCAAGATTTTCGCCCAGCTATGGCACACCGGCCGTGTGGCTCATCCGGAGTTTTTTGGTGGTGGTGAGGTGATTGGCCCGTCTGCGCTTGCCTTTGATGGCAGTGTCCCGCGTCGTCGTGATCTGACTTATGTGGTGCCGAAAGCCGCCAGTAAAGAAGAGATTGAGCAACTGATCGAAGATTATGTGACGGCTGCGGAAAACGCACTTGTGGCAGGTTTTGATGGGGTGGAAATTCACGGCGCTAACGGCTATCTGCTTGACCAGTTCCTGCACTTTGATACCAACCAGCGTGAGGATGAATTTGGTCAAACGCCGGAGAATATGGCGCGTTTTCCTCTGGCGGTTATTGATGCGATCATCGCTCGTATCGGTGGTGAGCGCACTGGCCTGCGTTTGTCACCGGGTGCGTATACCCATATCAACCCGGATGCCCGTGATCGTGCGGTGTTCGATTACCTGCTGGCTGAGCTTGGCAAACGTGAACTGGCTTACCTGCACGAAGGCATGTTTGATGACAGCATGGAATTTGACTATCTGGATGGTAAAGTGTCGGAGTATATGCGCAAACACTATTCAGGTACGCTGATGGCATCAGGCGGCTTTACGGCACAAAGCAGTGCACAAGCGATAGAACAGGGCAAATTCGAGTTAGTGGCGATTGGTCGTCCGTTTATTGCTAACCCGAACTATGTGGAATTGGTTCGTGACGCCCAGCCGCTGCAAGAGTACGATGCTAGCATGTTGGATGTTTTGGTATAACTGACGGCTGGTCTGATACCAAGAGCAAAGCCCTGCCTATCTGGCAGGGCTTTGTCGTTGATGGCTCAGGTCAGGCTGTGCTGATGTTCACTCATGAGCAGCGAGAGTAGTTCATCAGCCCGTTCCTGGGCACTGGCATAGCTCTCGTTGTGAGAGAAGCTGCCCACCACCTCGTAGTAACATTTTAGTTTCGGTTCAGTACCGGACGGTCTGACGATGACACGCGCCCCCCCTTCAAGATGGTAAATCAGCACATCACTGGCAGGCAGGTCGATGTTTTCTGTGCTGCCATCAGCCAGATAGCGTATTGATGATTTCAGATCTTCCATCACAGTGACTACCCGGCCGGCAATCTCGTGCGGAGGCTCGGCACGCAGTCTGTCACCGACCGCTGGCTGAGTTGGATCGAGCGCAATACTGCACTGAGCGGTGACGTACAGGCCGTGCTGACGATAGATGGCTTCGAGCTGATCCCAGATGGTTTTGCCTTGACTGTAAAGCTCGGCTGCAAGCTGGGCAAATCCAACCAGCGCTGAGAGGCCGTCTTTGTCCCATACGGTTTGCCCCAGGGTATAACCCAGCGCTTCTTCATAAGCGAACAGGAACTGATGCTGCGGGCTTTGTTGCTGCATCGCGACATTGGTCAGCCATTTGAAGCCAGTCAGGGTCTGGTAATATTGTGCGCCGTGTGCCGCAGCAATTTTGCCCAGCAAGCTGGAAGAGACGATGGTATTGCCGACCAGCTGCTTGCTGGCATCGGTGTGACTGAGCAGGTATTCGGCGAACAGCGTTCCGACCTGATCGCCGGTCAGCATCTGATACTCGCCATCGCTGCGGCGCACTGCGACGGCAAAGCGGTCAGCATCGGGATCGTTGGCGCAGGCCAGCTCGGCCTCAACAGAATCGGCCAGGGCGATCACCATATCCATCGCGCCGGCTTCTTCGGGGTTGGGGAAATTGACGGTCGGGAAGCGGCCGTCCGGCTCACGTTGCTCAGCGACGCTCAGGACATTTTTAAATCCGGCATCACGCAACAGACTTTCTGCCATGTCCGCGCCGACACCGTGCATGGCGGTATAAGCCAGGGTAATACTTTGCGGATTCGTATGATTGTTGAGTAACTTACTGCTTTCCAGAGTGCGGCGATAGGTCTGGTAATACGCATTATCTAACCACTCCAGCAGGCCTATCTGATGGGCATCATCCAGTGCCATCAGGGGAACGGCACGGGTTGCAGCCAGCTCTATTTCAGCGGCGATACCACCATCATGAGGCGGTATGATTTGCGCGCCATTCTCCCAGTAAACCTTGAAGCCATTATACTCTGGCGGGTTATGACTGGCGGTAACAACTACGGCAGCGGTCGCTTTGAAATGTTTGACCCCGAAGGCAACAACAGGCGTCGGCGCGACTTTATGGGTCAGATACACTTTGATGCCAAGGGCAGTCAGCACCGCAGCGGTATCATGGGCAAATTGCTCTGAATCAGGGCGTCCGTCGTAACCGACGACTACACCTCGCATCTTGGCATTATCGACGTGTTTGATGAGGTATTCACCCAGTCCGGTGGCTGTTTCCTGAATCACCAGACGATTCATCCGGTTTGGTCCGCAACCGACTTTGCCGCGCAGGCCAGCTGTACCGAATTCGAGGCGCGCTTGAAAGCGTGATGCCAGTTCCTCTGTGGCCTGAGTATCAATCAGGCGTTGCAGTTCTTGGCGCGTTTTCGGGTCGGGGTCTTTTGCTAACCATTGCGTGACTTGTTGCATCATGGCGATCACCTTGTTGAATGTATTGTAAGTTTTAGTCTAAGTGATATTGATTCTCGGTTATGAGGGCGCAATCGCTAAACCGACTGCAAGCGAATGGAGTAGCCGCCTGCCAGTATTGTCATCCTAACCTATAGCAATCTTAGGACAAATTTTCAGTTACTTATCTGGCCGCAAGACTTTCCGTGCGACGTGCTTGAACAAAATTGAAACACTTACTAGTCTTTGGTTAACATAAATATAACAAGTCGTGTTGAGTTCGATGTTCACACGGAGTGGATCCTGAAACGCGCAGTTTACGCTGGCTTAGCGAAGGAGAGATCTCTTGAGAAGGTTCGTCATCAACCTGTGGCTGCTGACTGATGTATTGCTGATTAGTTTTGCTGCTCCTGCTATTTCTGCTGAACATTCGCTGAATATGACACAAGGTGTAACCGAGATCAGTGGCAAGGTTTACCATTTGCACATGCTGATTTTTTATATCTGTGTCGTCATTGCGTTAGTGGTGTTTGGCGTTATGTTCTATGCCATTTTCAAACATCGCAAGTCCAGAGGCGCAGTCGCGGCTGATTTCCACGAAAGTACTAAAGTCGAAATCATCTGGACCATCATCCCTGTACTTATCCTGATTGGCATGGCGATTCCTGCCTCCACCACGCTCATTGCGATGGAAGATACCTCACAGTCGGATTTGACCATTAAAGTGACCGGCTCCCAGTGGAAGTGGCACTACAGCTACTTCGATCAGGATGTCGAGTTTTACAGTCTGTTAGCCACTTCTCAGCAACAGATCGAGGGCAATGAAGAGAAAGGCGCGCATTATTTGTTGGAAGTGGATCAGCCACTGGTGCTGCCCATCAACCGCAAAGTCCGGTTTCTGCTCACCTCAGATGATGTGATCCATTCCTGGTGGGTGCCTGATTTTGCCGTTAAAAAAGACACCATCCCCGGTTTTATCAATGAAGCCTGGACCCGAATCGACAAGCCCGGCGTGTACCGTGGTCAGTGTGCAGAACTGTGCGGGCGCGCCCATGGTTTTATGCCCATTGTGGTACATGCCATGACGGAACAGAATTACGAAGCGTGGTTGGCGGATAAAAAAGTGCAGATTGCTGCCGCCCGGGCAGAGGCACAGCAAGCGCTGCAAAGCTCCGTTTCTCTGGAAGAGTCGATGGCCCTGGGCGAAAAAATTTATCTTGAGCGTTGTTCGGTGTGCCATCAACCGACCGGTATGGGGGTTCCCGGCGCTTTCCCTGCCATTAAAGGCAGCCCGGTTGCGACAGGCCCGCTGGAACAGCATCTTGGTGTTGTGGTAAACGGCCGTTCCGGCACGGCAATGCAGGCCTTTGGTAACCAGCTCAGCGATAAAGAACTGGCCGCGGTGATCACCTATCAGCGTAACGCTTGGGGCAATAATACCGGAGATACGGTGCAGGCTTCGGATATCAACGCGTTTAAAACTCAGGGACAAGCCACTGGCGAGGAGGCGCAATGAAACCGTCGACCGAACAGCACGCAAAATCGGCACCCGCTGCCGATGCAGATATAACCCGTTCCCACAGTAGCGCGGTGCTGGAGGGGCATGCTCATCACGCGGCGCCTTCGGGTCTGGCGCGCTGGATTTATTCCACCAATCATAAAGACATCGGTACGCTTTATCTTTGGTTCAGCTTTATCATGTTCCTGACCGGCGGTGCGATGGCGATGGTGATCCGGGCAGAATTGTTTCAGCCCGGTCTGCAGTTGGTCGAGCCAGAATTCTTTAATCAGATGACCACAGTCCATGGCTTGATTATGGTGTTCGGTGCGGTGATGCCTGCCTTTACCGGCCTCGCCAACTGGATGATCCCGCTGATGATCGGCGCGCCGGATATGGCGCTACCACGCATGAATAACCTCAGTTTCTGGATATTGCCATTTGCATTTTTGATCCTGCTTGCGTCGTTATTTACTGAGGGCGGCGGACCCAATTTCGGCTGGACTTTCTATGCGCCGCTTTCGACTACCTATGGGCCGGACAGTACGGCACTGTTCGTCTTTTCGGTGCATATTATGGGTATCAGCTCCATTATGGGCGCGATCAACGTTATTGTGACCATAGTCAATATGCGTGCGCCGGGCATGACCTGGTTCAAACTACCGATGTTTGTCTGGACCTGGCTGATCACTGCGTTTCTGCTGATTGCGGTGATGCCAGTGCTGGCGGGGGCGGTGACCATGGTGCTGACCGATAAATACTTCGGAACCAGCTTCTTTGACGCGGCTGGTGGTGGCGATCCGGTGATGTTCCAACACATTTTCTGGTTCTTTGGCCACCCTGAAGTATACATTATGATTTTGCCGTCATTTGGTATAATTTCGGCGATAATTCCCGCATTTAGCGGCAAGAAGCTCTTTGGCTACCACTCAATGGTCTATGCGACCAGCAGTATTGCACTGCTGTCATTTCTGGTCTGGGCACACCATATGTTCACTACCGGCATGCCGGTCTTCGCTGAGCTGTTCTTTATGTATTGCACCATGCTGATTGCAGTGCCGACCGGTGTCAAAGTCTTTAACTGGGTGGCGACCATGTGGCGCGGCTCGCTCACGTTTGAAACGCCGATGCTGTTTGCGATTGCGTTCATCGTGTTGTTCACCATCGGCGGATTTTCAGGGCTGATGCTGGCGATTGTCCCAGCTGATTTCCAGTATCACGATACCTATTTTGTCGTGGCACACTTTCATTACGTGTTGGTATCGGGAGCGGTATTTTCGATTATGGCGGCGGCTTATTACTGGTTGCCAAAGTGGACCGGACACATGTATGACGAGCGCCTGAGCCGCTGGCATTTTTGGTGCTCGGTGATTTCGGTCAATGTACTGTTTTTCCCGATGCACTTTCTGGGACTGGCCGGCATGCCGCGCCGGATCCCGGATTATGCGATTCAGTTTGCTGATGTGAATCAGATAGTTTCTATCGGTGGGTTTGCATTTGGTTTGTCGCAACTGATCTTTTTGTGGCTGGTGCTCAAGTGCATTCGTGGTGGTAAGCCCGCTGAGGCAAAACCGTGGCAACGGGCAGAAGGCCTGGAATGGACAGTTCCGAGTCCGGCCCCACACCATACGTTTGCAACTCCGCCGAAAGTGGATTAGGGGAGCAGAGTATGAACACGCCTTGCTCTGAGACCCGCAATCGCAAGCTGACCGTCAAATTGCTGTTGGCGGTGTGCCTGATGTTCGGATTCGGTTTTGCGCTGGTGCCGTTGTACGACATTATGTGCGAGCAACTGGGCATCAACGGTAAAACCAGCAACCAGGCCAGCATTCAGCCGCAAGGAATGCAAATTGACGAGTCGCGTACCATTCGGGTTGAATTTATGGCTCACGTCACCCACGACATGCCGTGGACATTTACCCCGCAAGTTACTCATATGGATGTGCATCCGGGCGAAGTAATACAGACCGCCTATCGTGCCCACAATGTATCAGGATCTGCAATCGTCGGACAGGCCGTGCCTTCGGTATCACCAGGGCTGGGGGCGGGGTACTTTAATAAAATCGAGTGTTTTTGTTTCAATCAGCAGCCGCTGGCAGCACAAGGTGAAGCCGAGATGGCGCTGATTTTTTACCTTGAACCGGACTTACCGGCTTCGATTCACACCCTGACCCTCTCTTATACGCTGTATAACATTACTGCCAAAGCTGATCCACAGTCACTGGCCCGTTTGGGGCAAGCGGTGACTCAAGGAGCAAATCATGAGTAATAAAAGCTCTGCTTATTATGTTCCGGCCCAGAGTCACTGGCCGATTGTGGGGGCCGTCGCCCTGTTTTTGCTGGCGCTTGGAGCGGGTATCACGGTGCAGCATGCCGGTAGTGACAGCGCCGGTGGCGTGGTCGGCAAAATTATTCTGTTTGGCGGCTTTTTTGTGTTGCTGTTTATGCTGGCTGGCTGGTTTCGTAGTGTGATTATGGAGTCGATGTCTGGGCTTTACTCGGCGCAGATAGCGCGCTCCTTTCGTCAGGGGATGAGTTGGTTCATTTTTTCGGAAGTGATGTTCTTTGGTGCATTTTTTGGTGCGCTTTTCTACGCCCGTATGATAGCGGTACCCTGGTTGGGCGGAGCCAGTAACAATGCGATGACCCATGAAGTCTTGTGGCCTGGTTTTGAGGCCATCTGGCCACTACTGAGCACACCAGATGGCACAACCACTCAGGCAATGCCATGGCAAGGTATTCCGCTGAAAAACACCATTATTCTGCTGGCGTCATCGGTGACGTTACATATGGCCCATCTCAGTCTGGAGCGTAACCGGCGTATGGCCTTAATTGTATGGCTGGAAATTACCATAGTGCTGGCCGGGTTTTTCCTCTACTTCCAGGGTGTTGAGTATGCCCATGCTTACCATGAGATGGGGCTCACCCTGCAATCCGGTGTGTACGGTAACACTTTCTTTTTACTGACCGGTTTTCACGGCATGCACGTTTGTCTGGGCACGCTGTTTCTCATCGTTTTGCTGGGTCGTATTGCCAAGGATCATTTTACGCCCGGAGACCATTTTGCCTTTCAGGCCGGGAGCTGGTACTGGCACTTCGTGGATGTGGTGTGGCTGTGTCTGTTTGTATTTGTTTACGTGCTTTAAAGCGGCGGCCGCAGAAAAAGAGGACCAGGCGCGGAGGGCGTTAGTAAGGGCTGGCATTAGGATGCAACCAGCCACTTAACAAAGCGAGGACCAGCAGCAATACCACGCAGGCGGACAGGAGCAGGCGCCGCCCGAGATAGTGACTCATCGGACGTTGGTTCTCTCCCTCATCCGGTTCTCTGACCATCTGGATCAAGGCTCGTGCGAGATTAACGATGATGAACAGCAAGAGTAAGACCAAAATGATTTTCACAGCCAGTGGCAGCATGGTGCCTCCTTTGCGCGGGTGGGGAAAATTGTGGTTGGGGATAGCATTAACTGTGGCTGTATTTATCTTGTTGGTCAAATTGGGACTATGGCAATGGGCTCGTGGCGAGGAAAAGCAGCTGTTGGAATCGCGCCTGGCCGACTATCAGCAGATGGCCCCAGTGAGTCTTAAGCAGGCGTTGGCAACGTATGCCCCGGAGCAGATAACCGGCGTGAGGGTAAAAGTCATTTTCGAACCTGATACAACCCGGACCTTTTTACTTGATAACCAGACAATGGACGGACAGGTGGGATATCTGGCCTATCAGTTGGGACGCACGGTAGATGGTGATTGGTTGCTGGTCGAACTTGGTTTTGTCGCCGCCGGATTGCAGCGCAGTATGCTGCCGCAAGTCGAATGGCTGCATCAAGTGCAGAGTTTAACCGGCCGGCTGTACACCCGTTCAGCCAATCCGCTTAGTTCGAAGCTACTCATTGAGGCTGACACTCCGCACCGGATTCAGAATCTCAATCTGACCGAATTGTCGCGCTGGCTTGGAGAGCCGGTGGTTGCAGCGGTGCTGCAACCTCAGCAGTCTGCCTGGCCCTATGCTCAGCCCTGGCAGCCTCTGGCGATGAGTTCGCACAAGCATTTTGGCTACGCACTGCAGTGGTTCACTATGGCGGCCGTACTGGCAATGATTTCGCTGATCCTGTTGAAAAAGTATCGGCGGCGAGCCCGCGATATGCGTTTGTCCAGTGCGGACAAGACAAAACAAAGTCCGGACGCGAAGCATCAAACCAAACAGCCAAACTCGCAGTGAGCCGGTGCGGGCCGGATTTGAAACAGCTAAGCCACACGAAGCCAAGCGAAGTAAGGAGGCATATATGCAAGCAAAAACCAAAGGCCGAGTAATTCTTATCGCCATCGTGCTGTTTTTCGCGCTGCCGGCGTTGGTTGCGAAAGCGGTGCTCTCCAACCACTGGTATCAGAGCGGTATCACCAATAAAGGCACTTTAATTGAACCGCGTGTCACGCTGAGCCAGCTTGGGATAGACAATCCCCTGCAGCACAGTCGCTGGCAGATGGCTTATCTGGTTCCCGATCAATGTGATGATGCTTGCCGCCAGCAACTTCATCTGCTGACCCAAAGCCATACCGCATTAGGTAAAGAGCAGGGCCGGGTTAGCCCGGTACTTTTGCTCAGTGCAGGCAGTGATTTGAACGCTATTCGTGACCTGACTCTGCCCCGCATAACGGTTAATCAACGCTTTATACAAACGGTCGGCGCTGTGCAACTGGTGATCATTGATCCGCTTGGTCAGTTAGTTATGGGCTATACCGCATCGGCGGAGCAGCAGGTAGCGCTCAGTCGCAGTGTGCTGGCTGATATGCGCAAGCTACTTAAGTTATCCCGCGTGGGTTAACCAGGACAGGGGAAGGTTATGCTGACTCATCCAACAGACAAACACAGGTTATTTGCCATCTCTCATAGGCAGACCGCCCGTTCAACTATTTTGCTCTCTCTGGTGCGTTTCAGCCTGCTACTGACGTTGATGGTGATCATTCTCGGAGCCTATACCCGTTTATCCGATGCCGGACTCGGTTGTCCGGACTGGCCCGGATGCTATGGCCATTTTACGGTTCCCCTGTCAGATCAGGCCCTGAAGAAGGCTGAGTTTCTCTATCCGCATCTGGAGGTGGAGCCAGCTAAAGCCTGGGCCGAAATGATTCACCGGTACTTCGCAGCAACGCTGGGCCTGGTGGTGTTTGCCATTACAACCCTGTGTATCCGTTATCGACCGGTAGCGGTCGGGCTACCGATTCTGATTACTGGCATCGTTATTTTTCAGGCGGTGCTCGGCATGTGGACGGTGACACTCAAGCTGCTGCCTCTGGTGGTCATGGGGCATCTGTTGGGAGGGTTGAGCCTGTTGTGTGCCTTGTTTCTGCTTTACTGGCAATTATCACCGGGTTTGAATTCTCAGCCAATGCGAGCGCAGAGTGGTACGTTGCGTGCCCTGGCTGGTGCTGCACTTGTGGTGGTAGTGGGGCAGATCATGTTAGGAGGATGGACGTCTTCCAATTATGCCGCGTTGATGTGCAGCAGTTTACCGATATGCGAAGGTAACTGGACTCAGCATCTCGATTTCAAAACGGCCTTTACTCCGATTCACTATGGTCATGACAGCTATGAATTTGGTGTGCTGGATTATGGACCGCGGCTGACCATTCATGTTGCTCACCGATTTGGTGCCATACTGACTATCCTGGTCGTTGGTATACTGGTGATGACACTGCGGGCAGCAGAGGAAAATAAACTGGCCGGTCATGTGCTGGGCGTCCTGATGCTGCAAGTGCTGCTCGGCATGGCCAATGTCGTGATGAGCTTGCCGCTTTGGGCGGCAGTGTTACATAACCTGTGCGCGGCATTTTTGCTGCTGGCGGTGGTAAAGTGCAATTATCGGCTCTGGGCATCGTCACCCTGCCGGACTGTGCTGACCCGGGTGTCGCGCTAATCCATCGTATGTACTAGGACCGTCGTGGGTATTGTCATTTATGGGGATTAGGTCGCGTCATACACCTGTTGTGGCGCGACATCGGCGACAGGTGTGGTTACGCTGCTGCGCCACCATTTTTCCAGTGGTTTAGGCTGGGACAGCACCATGCGCTCGCCTATCATGGGAGTCGTGACCTGAACATTCAGGTTGTGCGCCAGTGCGGCGACTTGTTCCAGCGGTTCGTACCAGCGGTGCAGGGACAAATCAAATGTGCTGTTATGAATCGGCAACATCACTTTACCGCGTAAATCGATATGCGCTTGCAGGCTTTGGTTGGGGAACATGTGAACTTCCGACCACAGCGAGCTGTACGCCCCGGTTTCAACCAGGGTTAAATCAAACGGGCCAAAACGTTCGCCGATCTGTTTAAAGCCGCTGAAATAGCCGGAATCACCGCTGAAAAATACCGACTTCTGTGTGCCTTTCATGACCCAACTGCCCCATAAAGTGTTGTTTCGATCATTGATTCCGCGACCAGAGAAATGCTGGGTCGGGGTAAAGGCAAATTCAATTGAGCCTAGCTGAGCGCTTTGCCACCAGGAAAACTCGTGAATTTTGTCGGCCGGTAAGCCCCATTTGATCAGCAGTTTACCCAGTTCAAGCGGAACCAGAAAACAGCCGACTTTATCAGCCAGGACTTTGACCGCAGCTTTGTCGAGATGATCATAGTGGTCATGACTGATCAGCACCACATCGATGTACGGCAAATTTTCTAAGGCAATCGGTGGCTGGTGAAAACGCTTAGGGCCCATCCACTGCACCGGTGATGCCCGGTCACTGAACACGGGATCGGTCAGGATCCACTGGTTGTCCAGTCTCAGTAAAACGGTGGAATGGCCGAGACGGTAAACCACATCTTGGCTTTCTTCATTCAGCTGTTCAGCAGTGATCTCCTGAACAGGCATTGGCTTTTTTGGTGTGTTCTCCTCACGCTCAGAGGTCAGATAGGCCCAAGAGATCGAGAGAAAATCACGCAGTGTGTTTTTATTGACGACTTCGCTGTTGGCAAATTTGCCGTTGCGCATCGGGAGCTCTTGGGAAGTTTCGTATGTAGATTCGATATTCATAGGCGTCCTTTTTGTTGTCGCAATCACACAAATGGTTCAGGCATAGTGTTCACCAAAAAAATGAAACGTTTGTGACGATTGCAATAAGATTCTAAGTAAACTAGTCGGTGTAGTTTACATATCTCAATCCAAAAAGTAAACTATCTAGTGTAATAAAGTAAACCATGCAGTTTAATAAAGTACACCGAGAAGTTTAGTAAAGTACACTACATAGTGTAACTCACTCGGTTAGTGTATTATTGAGAAAACGAACATGAACACCCAGGTAATTGAAATGAACCAGGTAGTCGAAATGAAAAAGACCCGTAGTGAATTGAAGCGCGAAGCGATACTTCAAGCCGCAATGGACGCTTTTCGCGAATTTGGTGCGCAGAACACCAGTATGGACAAAATCGCCGCGATGGCGCAGGTGTCTAAGCGTACCGTCTACAATCACTTTGCTTCAAAAGAGGCGCTGGTGATGACCTTACTGGCCAATCTGTGGCAGGCAACGGCTAATCTTATTGATTCAGACCAACTTGCGTCACTGCCGTTGCAGCAACAACTAGAGCAGTTGCTGCTAAGTGAAATTGACATTCTGAGTTCGGGTGAATACCTTGACCTGGCACGTGTGGTGCTGGGGCACTATCTGTATCGACCACAGGAACTGGCTCAGCATTCAGAGCAAATGGCCAGTAAGGAAACTCAGCTGGCGCGCTGGCTGAAACATCAGGCGGACAAAGGGCAACTCAATATTGCTGACGTTGAGTTTGCCAATGTGCAGTTGCACAGCCTGATTAAAGGTGGTTGTTTCTGGCCGCAACTGATGGGGCTGAAACCAGTACTTAATATTGATGAAAAACAAAAGCTTGCATTAGAAACAAGTCGGTTTTTCCTCAGCTGCTATGGCTGTAAATAAATAATTACACCCAATGTAAAGTGTAAATAATTTACATATATTGCTTTTGGTTGGAAATAATGCTTGCTCTTGATGGTCGAAGTGGATAAGTTACGAGGGTAGCAAGTCGACCCTGCTCTGGGAGAGACTATTTCCGTTCGAATAGTCAGCAGCAAGACGTAACAGGAAGAAGTAAGCAATGTACCAAACCGATGATGTAAATATTAAACAAATTAAAGAGTTATTACCGCCAGTTGCTGTTCTGGAGAAGTTTCCGGCGACTGAAGTTGCTTCTTCTACCACTTTTCAGGCTCGAAGCGCGATTCATAACATCATGCAGGATAAAGACGATCGCCTGCTGGTGATTGTCGGTCCATGTTCGATTCACGATCCACAGGCAGCGCTGGAATACGGCAAACGCCTGAAAGCACTGCGTGAGGAGTTAAGCGGTCAACTGGAAGTGGTGATGCGTGTTTACTTCGAAAAACCGCGTACCACTGTTGGTTGGAAAGGCCTTATCAACGACCCGTACCTGAACGATACCTACGAGATCAACGATGGTTTACGTATTGGGCGTAAACTGCTGCTTGATCTGACTGATATGGGTATGCCGACGGCAAGCGAATTCCTGGATATGATCACCCCGCAATATGTGGCCGATCTGATCAGCTGGGGTGCGATTGGTGCGCGTACCACTGAATCTCAGGTTCACCGTGAGTTGGCTTCTGGCCTGTCTTGCCCGGTTGGTTTCAAAAACGGTACTGATGGCAACATCAAGATCGCTGCGGACGCAATCCGCTCAGCCAGTGCATCACACAACTTCCTGTCAGTGACTAAGTACGGTCATTCTGCGATTGTGGAAACTGCGGGTAACCCTGACTGTCACATCATTCTGCGTGGTGGTAAAGAGCCGAACTACAGTGAAGCACACGTCAGTGAAGTGAAACATAAACTCGAGGGTGCAGGTCTGTCTCAGAAAGTGATGATAGACTTCAGCCACGCTAACAGCTCGAAACAGTACCAGCGCCAGATGGTGGTGGGTGAAGACGTTGCGGGTCAGATTGCAAACGGCGAAAATGCTATTTTCGGAGTGATGGTTGAATCTCACCTGGTCGAAGGTCGTCAGGATCTGGTGGATGGTGAAGCGCCGGTTTACGGTCAGTCGATAACTGACGCGTGTATCGGCTGGGAAGATACCGAGACACTGCTGCGCCAACTGGCCAATGCAGTTGAAGCTCGTCGCAACCGCTAATCTAGCCGAAATCAATACAGTTAAGGCGCTCATCAGAGCGCCTTTTTTAATGGTCAGATTTAATAGTCAGAACCGTGTATTGGATCGCGGCCAGGTTAAGCGCGGGCTGCCTGATGTTCAATCCGGTATAAAGTGCGCTGGTAAAGGCTCCACGCCGAAGCCCCGGCCAGAATATTACCGATAAAAGCACCGATAAACAGACCTTTTAAGTCGCCGAGTTGTGCGCCCAGCCATAAACATGGCAGGAAGAAAGCGAACAGGCGCAGAGCGGAAATGGTCAGCGCGACATACGATTTACCCAGAGCGTTTGCGACGGACACCATCAGCATACAAATACCTAACGGGCCAAGGCTGAGCGGTACAATCATCAGATGCCAGTTCAGAATTGATTCAACGCTGCTTTCGCTGGTCATCAGGCTGGCCAGCGGGGTGGACAAAGCCAGGGTAACCAATGCAATAAACAGTTGGAAAATCAGGATAAAACGAATAGCGATGGCCACCAGTTTACGAATATCACCGACCTGATTCGAACCCAGCAAGCGACCCACCATCGGCGGAATGGACATAGTGAGCGCCAATACAGACACAATGGCAAAAAATTCATAACGCGATCCCAGCGCCCACGCGGCAACCGCCGCAGTGCCGAACCCGGCCAGTAATTTGGTCGCCAGCATCGAAGAGAGTGGCGGCAGCAACTGGCTCAGCATCGCCGGCCCCATGATGTGACCGATAGAGCGAATGCTTTGGGCGATATCGAGATCGCTCCAGTCAAACAGCATCCAGTGTTTCGAGGACACACGCGGCGCCACGATCACGATACCAATGCCAAAGGCCACAATGGTTGCCATGGCGGCGCCGTTAATGCCAAAGTCAAACACGAAAATAAACAGCGGGTCGAGTACCAGGTTGAGCACGCTGGTCAGCATCATGATGGTGCCCGGCAACATCGTATTACCGTTGGCACGGCATAGACTGTAGAGGAAATACAGCACTGCACCGGTCCAGGCGCTGATAACCCACCAAATCCAGTAGCTGTCGATAATACTGAAGATTGTTTGTGGTGCGCTGAGCAGCGTTAAAATCGGTTCACGTAGCCAGTAAAGCAGGATACCGAACACGGCCACGCCAATACTCCCTATGGCGACCACTAAACCGCCAAGCTGACGGGCGTACTTAGCCTGACCTGCACCCAAAGCGCGTGAAATCACCGCGGTCGTCGCGATACCCAGACCGACCTGAACCCCGATGATGATCATCTGAATCGGCATAGTAAAGCCTTGTGCCGCCAGAGGCAGAACGCCCAACTGGCCGATGAAGGCACTGTCAATCAACTGAAAGCTCATCAGGGATAAGACGCCAAACAGCATTGGCCAGGTCATTTTAAACAGCTGACGAGAGAGTGAAGGCGAAGTGGAGATTTCGGGGTTTTGCATGTGGTGTATTCTGCTTGTTGATAAGATAAAAAAGTGACTGCGGAAGGAGTAGTCTGCGCAGATAAACGTAATGCCCTGGTAACCGGGTCAACTTTAGGTGGAGTATGTTAACAGCGTAGTCCGTTCGTCGCTATGTCAAAACGAGAACTCTTTCTCCGCCACGGTTACCATGTTATCAGCCGCGCAGAATCTAATTTCCATAACCTTATGATCTTTATAATGAACTTAGCATCGCTATCTGGTTATAGAGCGCATTTCACAAATCTTGGTCATCAACATCGAAAATTTAGACGCCGGTGCTATGGTTAGGGCCAGATATGCAAAAGGATGAATTGGAAAGATCTGATGATCATAAAGAAAACAGCACAGCGTGCCTTGCGGCGGTCGCTATTGGCTGCTGCATGTAGCATGAGTCTTACGTCACCAGCGTATGCCGCACTGGGCGAAGTGCCGGTGATTGGCGGGGTATTCAATGCAGGTGAAATCCTCAAAAATCAGGTGGTCTCAACGCTGAGCTATTCCACTGTGGTGGCGCGTGATGCGACGCTGTTTACCATCGCCGGAGTGACACTGGACAGCTATATACTGACGCTGCCACTGGAGGCGGGCGTGAAAGCGCGGGTGATCAGCCAAATTTCCAATCCGGCTTATGCCATTCCGCTGGGCTACTTTTTATACCAGTACTATGACCGCTACAGCGGAATGGCGGCGGGCGATCAGTTCAAATCGTATTTGAGCGGCGTTTATGACGACAGAGCGTTAACCGGTTTTCATCACAGCTTGTATCATCTTGGTGAGCAGGCACGATCTGCGCCGGCCACTCACAGCAAGGACCAGGCCCATCAGGAAGGGATTAAAGTTGATCGTGAGTTTATTGCGACCCTGGTGACCTTGTACGATGCGCTGGTGGATATTGGTGAGTGGCAGGATCTCGAGCAGCTGCCAGCGCACTACCAGTATCTGACTGATAGCGAGCAGGACAGGGCATTAGTTGCCAAAATTGAGCCTATCGTTGTCGGCTTGCTTACAAGAGCAGCAGACGGAATGGACGAGGGCGACATCAAGCATGCCGTGCAGGCGGTGCTGGACGATGCCAAACCGGAAAATGCAAACAAAAACAACAACAAAGCTGAGGCCGTAACGGTTTCATTGATTGATTTTGTCCGCCTCAATGTGCTCAAAGGTTATCGACAGTACGTTTACCGGCAGGAACGCACTCAGCGCCTCAATGACTGGCTGGTGGATACACTGGATGAGTCTCCGGCTCAAGTGGCAGCGTTTTTACAAGGCCTGGAGCAGCGACGTTTGGCGGTTCAAGTGACGGTTGACGGTCTGCAGCAAGGGTTGATGCAGGGCCTGGTTCAGCCGGAGCTGCCTTTTCTCGGCCACGCCTATCAGCGACATCTGGCAGCGCCTGAGCTCAAATCGCCGCTCACTACGTCCAGTCCTGATCATCAGCAGCAGACTCGTTTTCTGCAGACGCTGGCTGAGCAGACTTACCGCGATCCCAATTATCTGCCGTTCTTTAAACGGCTGTACCACAGTCGGCATAGCGCGATAGCTGAAGTCGGGATTTCTTCAACGCCGACCATCAGTGTGCGTAATTTACCCCTGATAAAAACGGGTGCTAAAGTTTCCGGACCGGGCGGAACCGGGATTCCTAACTTCCATTTCGTCGACCGGCAGCAAGACAGGGCCTACTATTTTTACGGCAATGATGCATTGCAACTGGACAGACTGGCCGGTGAGCGCGGGATGCAAACCATGTTTGATCGTCTCGACTACCTCAAAACACTCAATTGTAATGCCCAGTATGATTGGAACGCCCATGTGACTTACGATAGCCTGATTAATCTTGGCGTCGGAGAAGCGCAGCGCGATTTTGGTGAAAAGCGCTGTCTGCGTGAACTGGCAGTCCGTGCCGGGGTGGAACAAGAACTTAGTGCAATGCGCCGGGCGTTGATTGAACAAATTGAGGGTTACCAGCAGATCGGTAAATGGGATGTTCTGACCCGTTTGAGTCGTAAGTGGACATTGCAGCAGGCCTTGCGCGATTACGCCAGCAAGGACATTCAGGGTATGCCGGATTACACCTTGATCTATAATCCCTGGCCGGATCACTTCGCTCATTTTACCGGGCCGTTCAGCGATGAGATTCTGATGCCGACCGGCGAACTTAACCGGCTGGATTATTGGCTGGGACGATTTGAGGATGTGTATCGTCAGGCCGGGGTATACGACCACACGTTGTGGGGGATGGCCGGTGACCATGGCCTGGCTCCGGTTTATTACACGCTGAATCCGGAGCAACAGATTTTCACAGCGCTGCAGGAGGATCTGGGCTACCGAATAGTGGTTGAGAAAATCTCTTCGGATGAAGGCGAAGGCCCCAAACTGACCAATGCGATTGATCCGCCGGCCTACCGCGGAGTGGATGTCGTGGTGGCATCGACAGCTGGCGGCAACTATATGCTCGACTTCTTTAATGCCCGTGCCGGATGGGAGGTTCAGCCGGTTTATCAGCAACTGACCCGCTGGCAGCCCGCGCAGGCAGACAAAGCGCTGGATATCATTAGTGAAAGTGTCCGGCGCTTGGGTGATACCCTCGATTATCTGGTGGTGCGTGAATCGGCTTGTGACAGCAAGCTGTGTAGTGTGCGTCTGGTTGGTGAACGTGACGGCCAGCGGCTCGATGAGATCATTCGCCGCCGCGGCGATCGACGGTATTACTCTGGTGTGGACAGTCAGGCTCGTTTACTGGATGTTCAGGTGCTCAATCCGTATTTGCCTGCACCGGATGACAAAGCGCTCGATCATTATAGCCAGTTGGTGGATAAATGCCTGTACCGCGCACGCGAAGGTGATGTCACCAGTTGGTGCACGTCTGCTGAGTGGCGTGATTTAACCCGTTTCAGTGCCCGCCCCGACTCGGTCAACCAGTTGGCCGCGATTTATGAAGAGGACAGGGCGGGCAGTGTGAACCTGTTTCCGCGTGAGGGGATAGGCTACAACACCAAGGTTCCGGGTCGCCATGCCGGTGAAAGCTACCTCGAAAAAGATGCTTTTCTCGGCTTCTGGGGGACGCCGATCGGCCCGAATGCCGGGCCGATTCATAGTCAGGCCAACGGGTCACTGGCGCCGACCATTTATGAGTACCTGACGGGGGAGCCCGTGCATGCGGGGCAGGATGGCTGGGGATTCCCCTCTCTGCTCTCCCGGCTGGATATTCAGCCCTTGTGATGCCCCGGAGCGTTAACCAGTTCGGTTTGGCCTGGTTGCCGAGCCGGACTCGCTTGCTGTAAGCGAGCCTGATACCGGGTATAGTGCCAGACACTGACCGCGACCAGCGCGAGACCTGAAAGTGACAGCAGTGATAAACGGGTATCGAACCAGATAAAATCAAACAGCATGGCCAGGGCAGGAATCGCGTAAAACAACACACTGACCTGGCTGGCAGAACGCTGTTTGAGCATCAGCATCAGTAGCAATAAAGCCCCGGTTGATACGATAACGCTCATCCACAGCAACGAAGCGATCAGTTCCTGATTCCAGACCATGTGCCAGGGCTGGAATAACTGAATCAGGCTAAACACGAGTAGTGCCAGGCTATTCTGATACCATATCGAATCCATGGTATCGAGCGTGATACGGCTTTGAAAAATCGTACCCCAGGTAATGGCCAGCAGCGCCAGAGCCGCGCAGATGATCCCTGTCCAGTTTAGTTCAGCACCAGAGGAAGAACCCGCGACAGCAAGACATAGTCCGAAAAAGCCACCCAAAAGGCACAATACGGCCAAGCCGCTCTGTTTTTGTCGGGTCAGCAATGGGGTGAGTAACGGCTGTAACCCGAGGATCACGGTTACAATACCCGGCGATAAACCGTGCTGCAGAGCCAGAAAATAACCACTCAGATAGCCAGCCTGCACCAGGAGGCCCGCGCCCAGCACATTGCAGACCGTTGACCAGTCGAGCGTCGGTAAACGAATAGATCGCCAGCCCCTGAACAGACCTAACAGCAGTAAAATCAGAAGCAAAGAAATGGCTGAACGGGCAATCAGGAAGCTCCATACGGAGGCGTGTTGCAACCCCACTTTGGCCATCACTGCTCCGCTGCTCCACATCAGTAAGAACAGCACCGGTGCCAGAGCGGTCAGTGTTTGCTGAGAATAGAGTGTGTGCTTGTTTCGCATAAACCGGCCTTATGAAATCAATATTGACCGGGAAATCGTATAGCAATCAAAAGAAAAAATTGTGCTGAAAAGACGTTTTGCTACGCTGAAACGATGGTGTTATGTCCGGCGGTGGTTAGCCTCTTCGGGCATTAAAGTATTTTGGCGGCTGGCCAAAATAACGGCTGAAACTACGGCTAAATGCTGAGGGGTCAACAAAACCGACTTGTTCGGCAATCAGAGCGATCGGCAGATCGGAGTGAGACAACAGAGCACGTGCCCGCTCCATACGTAGCTTGGTCAGGTACTGAAAAGTGGTCATGCCCATACTGGCTTTGAACAGAGTCTTGTATTGGGTACTGCTCAGACAGGCGACACGGGCTAACTGATTTATGGTGAGTGGCATGGCCAGATTATCACGCATTACCTGCAGCGCCTTCTGAATCCGGTTGTCTAGCGGTGCGGCAAGGCGTTGACGGGCAAGCAAATCGAGAAAAAGATCCAGTATTTTATCTTCAATTCTATTGTCCACCTCGCTGCTTAACTGTGAATCGACAAACTGTGCAAAGGCCAGTGCCGGGGCGTCGAGTATGAAATCGGTGACCTCAGAATGAGCCAGGTTATCCGGTAGCTGAGAGAGGTCGGCGACCAAAAAGCGAAAAGCTGACGATGCCCGGAAATCGTGGCGCGTGGCTGCGCGGATCACCACACAATCCCCAATCCCCGCCCGCAGCGGTTTGGCACTGCCACCCAGTTCCATTTCAATAGACCCGGATAACGGGATCACAACCTGATGATAGTGATGCAGATGGCTGGTGGCGTGCGCACTGTAAGAGCGGATAGAGAGTCGGTCGCGCACGGATGAAGTCTCCTGAGATGAGTTGGCAGGACGGTGGTATGCCACGGACGCTGGTCACTGAGTACAAAGGATTTAAATCAGGAGGCAGAGCGATACGGCAAGGTGCATGTTAGCCAAAGAAGCCATAGACAACAATCTGAGCTGCGGTTGAGTTTGCGACTCTTGGGTGGGCGAGTTTTACGCGGACTCACCTCGGTTAACAACGAGTGCTAGCAATCTATGTTATCTGAAGAGTTAATTTATTTGATGTCTGTCATTCTTTTGGTGAATTTTATGTGACGGTTGTCATTGAAATTTTGTTCCAATTTCGTATTGACATTTTTTATATGAGATCTGATTCACAAAATAATTCCTGAAATAATTTATAACAAAAAAGAGATTTTAGTCACATTTTATTATAATTATTAATGGAACCTAGCAATGTCTAACAACAATGACACGCCGGATAGTGCGCTACGCCGCGATTTTCTGGCCAGGACCTTAGCCTTGATCCCCACAGTTGCCATTGGCAGTTCCCTTGGGGGATTGACCTCTTCATCAGTCGCTCGCGCGGCATCCCTTACTTCCGAAGCTGCAAGCGAGACAGATAATCAGCAAGCACGAGACTATTTCCCGACCTTTTTTAGCAGCGAAGAGTTTGCTTTTATTGAAGCGGCCGTCGCAGTGTTGATTCCCAATGACCAATATGGTCCGGGCGCTCTGGAAGCGGGCGTACCTGAGTTTATCGACCGTCAGATGAATACGCCTTATGGCAGCGGATCGAACTGGTATATGCAAGGGCCGTTTAACCCGGAGGCCGCTCCAGAGCTGGGCTATCAGCGCCCGCTGGTGCCACGTGATATCTATAAGCTTGGCATCGCAGAAGCCGAAAAGGTTGCGCAGCAGAAAATGGGTCAGCGTTTTACCAAGTTGAGTGTCAGCAAACAAACCCAATTGCTCAGCCAGATGGAAAATGATCAGGTGAATTTTGAGCAGCTGCCAGCCAGCCTGTTTTTTGCCACCTTACTGCAGAATACGCGGGAAGGTTTCTTCAGCGATCCGATTCATGGCGGCAACCAGAACATGGTCGGCTGGAATTTGATTGGGTTTCCCGGCGCGCGCGCTGATTTTATGGACTGGGTTGAGCGTGATGAGGCCTACCCATTCCCACCGGTTTCTATTACAGGTCAGCGAGGTTAAAGCATGGCAAAACAGATGAAAAAAGCCGATGCTGTGATTGTTGGCTTCGGCTGGGCTGGTTCTATTATGGCCAAAGAGCTGACAGAAGCCGGCTTGAATGTGGTGGCGCTAGAGCGCGGCCCGATGCGCGATACCTATCCCGATGGTGCGTATCCACAAACTATTGACGAGCTGACCTATAACACGCGGCGCAAACTGTTCCAAGATCTGTCCAAAAGTACAGTGACGTTTCGCCACAACGACGCGCAGACGGCGGTGCCTTACCGTCAGCTGGCGGTGTTTTTACCCGGCAACGGGACAGGCGGCGCAGGATTGCACTGGTCTGGCGTGCATTTTCGGGTCGACCCGGTCGAGCTGCGCCTGCGCAGCCATTATGAAGAGCGCTATGGCAAGCGCTTCATTCCGGAAGGGATGACGATTCAGGATTTCGGTGTCTCTTATCAGGAACTAGAGCCTTTCTTTGATAAAGCGGAGAAAGTGTTCGGCACCTCGGGCTCGGAGTGGTCGGTCAGGGGCCAGGTGATCGGTAAAGGCAAAGGCGGTAACCCGTATGCGCCGGATCGTTCCGATCGCTTTCCGCTCCAAGCGCAAAAGCGCACCTATTCGGCCCAGCTGTTTGCCAAAGCGGCCGAATCAGTCGGTTATCATCCCTATGACCTGCCGTCAGCCAATACTTCCGGTCCTTACACGAACACCTATGGTGCCCAGATGGGGCCCTGTAATTTCTGCGGTTACTGCAGTGGTTACGCCTGTTACATGTATTCCAAAGCATCACCGAATGTGAATATCTGGCCAGCACTGAAGCAAGAGCCGAAATTTGAACTGCGCGCTAACTCTTATGTGCTGCGCGTGAATCTGACAGACGATAAAAAGAAAGCTACGGGAGTGACTTACATAGATGCACAAGGCCAAGAAGTCGAACAACCGGCGGGCATCGTGGTTCTGGCGGCGTTCCAATTCCATAACGTTCATCTGATGCTGTTGTCCGGTATCGGCCAGCCCTATAACCCCATCACCAATGAAGGGGTGGTGGGGCGTAATTTCGCCTATCAGAACCTGTCGACCATCAAGGCGTTTTTCGATCAAAATACCTACACCAATAACTTCATTGGTGCCGGCGGTGCTGGGGTGGCGGTGGATGACTTCAACGCTGATAACTTCGATCACGGACCGCACGGCTTTGTGGGCGGCTCACCGTTCTGGGTTAACCAGGCGGGTACCAAGCCAATCTCCGGTTTGCCGACTGCACCGGGTGCTCCTGCCTGGGGTAGCGAGTGGAAAGGCGCGATTAAGCAGGCTTATAACCATCATGTGTCGATGGACGCGCACGGCGCGCACCAGTCTTACCGGGTCAATTACATGGATCTTGATCCTAACTATACCGATGTGCATGGTCAGCCTTTGCTGCGTATGACATTCGACTGGCAGGAGAACGACATCAAGATGTCGCAGTTTATGCACAACAAGATGGCTAACATTGCCAGGGCGATGAATCCGCAAGCGATGAGCGGCAGTGCCAAACAAGCCGGCGAGCATTTCGATGCCCGTAAGTATCAGACCACTCACCTTAATGGTGGCGCGGTGATGGGGGAAAACCCGAAAACCAGTGCAGTGAACCGCTATCTGCAAAGCTGGGATGTGCACAATGTGTTTGTGCCGGGCGCTTCTGCGTTCCCGCAGGGGCTGGGTTACAACCCGACCGGTATGGTTGCGGCACTGACCTACTGGTCCGCCAGAGCGATTCGCGAACAATACCTGAAAAATCCAGGTCCTTTGGTTCAGGCGTAAGGAGAGGCATGATGAAAAAATTGTTTGCTTGCCTGTTACTTGGCGGATTAAGCGCCGCTGCTATGGGACAGACGCCTGAGTCTGATTTGGTGGCTCGCGGCGAATATCTGGCCCGCGCCGGAGACTGTGTGGCTTGTCACACTGCACAAGGGGGCGCGCCGTTTGCCGGTGGTCTGTTGATGCCGACCCCGATTGGCAATATCTACAGTACCAATATCACCCCGGATAAAGAGACCGGAATTGGTGGCTACAGCTTTGAGGACTTTGACCAGGCAGTACGCCATGGGGTAAGAAAGGATGGTGACAGCCTGTATCCTGCGATGCCGTATCCTTCTTACGCCATTGTCAGTAAACAGGACATGCGTGCACTGTATGTTTACTTCATGCAAGGGGTTAAGCCGGTGAAGCAGGCTAACCATGCCGTGGATATTCCGTGGCCGCTGTCGATGCGCTGGCCGCTGAGCCTGTGGCGCGGTATGTTTGCGCCTGGGGTGCAGGACTTTAGCGCTGACAGCGATGCGGATGCGGCGACCGAGCGTGGCCGTTATCTGGTTCAGGGGCTGGGTCACTGCGGGGCTTGCCATACCCCACGTGCCATAACCATGCAGGAAAAAGCGCTGAGCGACGGCGAGGGAGCGGACTACTTATCCGGCGGTGACCCAATGGAAGGTTGGGTGGCGAAGAATTTGCGTGGCGATAATAAAGATGGCCTGGGGCAATGGAGTGAGCAGGAGCTGGTCACTTTCCTCAAAACCGGCCGTAACTCGCATACCGCCGTGTTTGGCGGGATGACGGATGTGGTTGAGCACAGCCTGCAATACCTGTCGCAGGAGGATCTGACTGCGATTGCCCGCTACCTGAAATCCTTGCCGGCAAAAGATCCGCAGCAAGCGTCGTTTAAACCCGATGGCAGTGTGGCCAACGCGTTGTGGCATGGCGATGACAGTAAACCAGGCGCTGCGGTGTATATCGATAGCTGTGCGGCTTGTCACAAGAGTGACGGCAGTGGTTACGACCACTTCTTCCCGGCCCTGCGCGGGAATTCCGTGGTGCAGACCGAAGATGCAACCTCGCTGATCCACGTTGTGTTGGCTGGTAGCACGCTGCCCGGCACACAGCAGGCACCGAGTGCGATCACCATGCCTCCGTTTGGCTGGCGTTTGAGCGACCAGGAAGTGGCTGAAGTAGTGAATTTTATCCGCTCCAGCTGGGGCAACCAGGCTAAAGCGGTGGATGCCGCACAAGTTAAAGCAATTCGTGCTGAGATTGAAGGCGCTAACCCTGCTCTGCTGGGTAACGTTAATCCGGATAAGTTATCGCAAGTGCAGCGCTAGCTTGAAGTAAATGTGCTTCCGGCCGAACAGGGTTAACAAGGACAAGCGTTAACAAGGACAGGCGCCAGTACATGCTGCCGTTCGCTGATGTTATTAAGCCTGCCCCGTTCGGGGCAGGCTTGTTTTATAGGAGGACAGGCACCGTTCGCCTAATCTAAGCCTGCAACTTGCATATAAAGAAACGTAAACAGGACAGACGCTTAGCTGACGTTTATCTTACCCTGCAAATATAAAACAGCATGCCCAGCCACTATCACTCTTTCTTCTTCTAAACGGCAATGCAAAATGCCGCCGCGTGCTGATGCCTGATAAGCGATCAATTCTGTTTTATTGAGTCTTTCCGACCAGAATGGTACCAAACCCGCGTGAATTGAACCTGTTACCGGATCCTCGTCACCGCCATTGGCCGGCCAAAAGTAGCGTGATATGAAATCATAGTTGGTCGAAAGTGCAGTGGCGACAACATCAAACGGCGCCAGTTGTTTGAGATTCTCATTATTACGCAGCACGTTAAGCACTGAGGCTTCATCATGATAAATTGCAAAATAGGCTTGTGGGCTGAGCCAGATTTCATCCGGTTTGATGGAAAGTCCTTCGAGCAGCGCTGCTGGGACTTGATTGATAGGGTGAGGCGCTCGATTAGGAAAACTCATCGAAATCAGTTTATCTTCAGCCTGAGTGACATTCAGGGTACCCACTGCAAGCGTATCAAATGTCAGTTTGTGCCCGGTGTTGAAATGGTTAAATAGCACATAAGCTGAAGCTAGGGTGGCGTGCCCACAAAAGTCGATTTCCGTAATCGGGGAGAACCAGCGAATCGCGTAGTGATCTTGTCCGAGACGTTTAACAAATGCAGTTTCGGACAGGTTGTTTTCTTGTGCGATAGAGAGCATGAGTTCATCACTCAGCCATTCGTTAATCGGTATAACCGCGGCTGAATTGCCACTAAACTGCTGCTGGGTGAATGCATCCACCACATAAAGATCCAGTTCCATCTATGTTTTCCGTCTGACTTTCTACTCATATTTAATGCCAAGTTACTTAATTTCATTGAATTATCAAGTAAGTTCTCACTGATGGGGTTATTGTTGGGACAGGCGTACCGGCAGGCTTGTGTGCTGAGATGACGTAAAGTGACGTAAAGGACAGGCATGTTTATTATGGCTTGCTAATTCTCAGGCTTGTGTGGCTAATATGAATTAATGCTGTTGTGAAACCGTGCTGTAGCCACTAGAGCGAGTGATATGTTTAGCGGAGATCAAAATAGTGAGTATTGTAGGCGAGAGAGCGGACGTTATTGGGGTTAAGAGATCACCAGGCCTACCATGCGGCGGCGATTTAACCGGTTTTTGGCACTCAGTAATTTTTGTGCGCCACCTATCCACAAGCGTGGTTTCGCTTCGAGTTGGGTGCAAAGATAGAGACAATCATGTGCTGACAACGCCAAACGGGTGAGGATATCCGGTTGTGCAGAAGAGATATGCCCGGCCTTATCCGGCTTAATGTGTCTGCCTAGCCAATCCACCAGATGCAGATAATCTTGGAAGGAAAAAGGAAGGCCTTTGGTTTGCAAAGAGCCATTAAAGCCAACAAAATTAAGTAATGGCGGCGATTGAGTTAGACCTTTTGCCGCTTTACTCAGTCTCAGTTTGAGTGAAGTGTATCTGGATTTTTCCGGCGTTGATGCTTCTTTGGCTCGTACCGGGTTCAGGTCAACGTAAGCCATTGCTGCCAGGAGTGCCTTTTCATCCAGTAGCGCCTGGGACTTGAACCGCCCTTCCCAAAAATGTCCGGTACATTCGTCTTCTTTGTTCGCTTGAAGAGCGATATCAAAATTGAGTTCTTTCATAAACCAACTGAGAGAAGACAATCTTTCCCGCCATGTCTCTATGATTTTCATGCACTTATCATTTTCTGGCTGGGTTGTCTGAGCGGATTTAAATCGCTGTATGATTGCCGGTAAGTGGTGATCGATACTCCAGCGTTCGATGACTTCAGCCGGGGATAATGCTAACGCAGACTCGTGGTCAATACGCACCACCAAGTGGTAGTGGTTGCTCATTACAGCATAGGCGCAGATATCGATGCAGTAGATAGCTGCGAGATGAAGGATTTTGTCTTCGACCCATTGGCGGCGATGCTCGTAGGAACGACCAGAGACGTGATCCTGGCCGCATAAGAATGAACGTCGGACACAGCGTGACACGCAATGATAATAGGGCGTTATTTGCGGACAAATAAGTTTGGCACGGGCTGTGGTCATGATGGTCGACTCTTTTGTACAGGCATGGACAGATTGTGGATCCAATCAGAGTTTTCGCAACCGGAGATAAAAGAACTGCGGGTCAGCTTGGAGAGTCGTGCAATTTGGCTGTGGTTCAAGTATGAGAAATGCAGTGTTAGGGCAGAGCGTCTGTCCAGCTCTATTGGTCTTGATT
Organism: Vibrio ostreae; assembly: GCF_019226825.1. Taxonomy (NCBI): domain Bacteria; kingdom Pseudomonadati; phylum Pseudomonadota; class Gammaproteobacteria; order Vibrionales; family Vibrionaceae; genus Vibrio; species Vibrio ostreae. Next base: position 900,907 of record NZ_CP076642.1, on the reverse strand, counting down.
ACGGTGTCTTTCCACTTAAAAATCAGCGTCTGTCCCAGTTAAAAACATCTGTCCCACATACAATTGGGGGAGGGAGGACAACCGGCAGGGCGAATATTAACCCTGCCGGTTGTTCTATTAGTCTGCTTTGCTTAAATCAACCAGTGGTTGCGTAAGCTGTTTGAGTGGCGTCTGTCCCTGAATTTCCTTGACTTTGTTCACCGCCTGAGAGACTTCTTTGTTATTGCGCAGCACAGTGTATGTGACATCAAAGTGTTTGCTTTCGCCAGCCTTGATGGTCGGGACCAGCCCGAGCGGGCGCTGGTACTTGGTGTTATAGGCATAGCTTGTGCCCGGCTCAATGCCCGTCACATAGCCCTGTTGTTCGGTGTCGGTGTTTTTCCATAATGTCAGCACCGGTAACTGAGTGACGTTGTAGCCCAGCGCAACACCGCTAGAGCCGTTCTTGTTGTGTAAAACCGCCAGGCTGTTGCCGTCCGCATCACCGATTGGTTTGAGGTTAAATACCATCTCATCAAAGTTTTTTGTCGGGCCGAGGTAGGTTTGCCACTCTTTCAGGCCAGCCTTGGCGTAGTCATTGAAGGGAGAAATTTCACTCGCTGCGGCGATCACTTTCGCACCCTGTTCCAGGATGGGGCGGCCAAAGTTGGAGTGGTAGATGATCTGGTATTCATCGTCATAGTCTGCTTGGTTGGTCAGGGTGTCATGCAAGGAAAAGCGGTTAGAGCCCGGAGTCACCTCGAGTTTGGTCAGGGTAACCAACTCGGCTTTTTTGAAGGTACGTTCAGAGACTTCGCCTTCAATCGTTATTTTGTGCGGCGCAGCGTCATCAATAGTTACTTTGACGCTGGAAGCCGGTGTATTCTGCACGCGACCATGCAGGCTCAGCAGTTGTCCGTTGTCATCCACGCCAGGGTGTCCGGTCCATTCATAACCACAGCGCACCAGCATTTCATTAAATCCGTCCAGCCATCCCAGACCGTTGCGGCTTTCCAAATCGATAAAGGCCGGGTTAACCACTTCTTTGACCGGGGAGTCCCAGCCCAGAATACGTTTGCCATCCCGTTCGACCTTGAGTATCCCCATGCCGCGGGTTGGAACAAGAGTGATCGTCAGTTCACCATTATTAACGATGAGTACGTCCACCCCCAGCTGCTTTCCGCCATGCAGGCGGCGTTTTTCTACTGAGAAAGGCGTGTTAGCCGATAAACCTAACGATTGGTTGCTGACTTGCCAGTTGCCGACATCTTCACCGCTGGCAGAATTGGTTAGCACAAACTCAACGGCCTGAGTATTCATTGCGGCTAAACTGAGCAGGATGGCAGCGTACGAAGTTTTGATTTTCATGTTCTTTCCTTATCTTTTGTTGTTATTTTTAATAACTGAATCGATTCAGCAAAAACATACGCCTGATAAAGGGGAAGCGGCAATGTGCAACTGATAGCAATGTGATCTTGCTGGCAGTGATACGCGAAGTGAAGCTAAATTTTGATTGCTGAATCAACTTCAGCAATTCCGGAGGGCGAGTTGTGTTCCTGTCGCACAATAATATAGAGGCAAAACAGGACGTGTATTGTTAATTTACTGATAAATAAGGTTTATTCTATATGGTATTCGATAAGGTTTATTAGCTGTTGTAGCTCTTGTTTAATATACTCATCGAGCGCAAAGCCGATATTAATGCGCAGGCAGTCTCGATAGCGGTCCGATTCGGTAAACCAAGGGCCGATGCGGATATCCAGCCCCGCTTGTTCCGCGGCCTGGCCCAGGGCTTCCGTGTTCAGGCCAGGGATCTGAATCCACAGCACTAAGCCTCCATCGGGTTGGGTCATTCGACTGTCTGATGGCAGATGCTGGCTCAAATAATTTTGATAGCTTATTTTGTGCTGGTTAAGTTGCTGGCGCGCCCGCTTGAGATGAGTTGCGTAAGCGCCGCTGGCGATAAAATCTGCCAGAGCATACTGAATCAGGGTTGGAACGCCAAGCGCTCGGCGGTTGTACGCTGGGAAAAAGCGCCCGGGGCGGCACCAGCCGAGCCGGTAACTGGGTGACAAAGTTTTTGAGACCGAGCCGCACCACAGCATGTACCCTCCGTCGTCATGGTAACAGGCTGGCAGTGACGCCTGGCTGGCATGCGGTAGTTCAAAATAAACATCATCCTCAATGACAGGTACCTGATACTGATTCGCCAACTGTGCCAGTCTCTGTTTCTGGACATTGGAGAGCGTAATTCCTTGCGGATTCATATGGGTCGTGCAGAACAAGCCGGCTTGCACTTCGTGCTGTTGCAGTTTGGCTTCAAACTGGTCTAAATCAATTCCATCGGGCAGCGAAGGAATTTCAAGTACGCGCAGAGACAACTGGGCGAGCAAATCCAGTAATCCATTGTAGCAAGGTGAGCTCACCGCAACGGTATCGCCGGGACGGGTGCATATTTGCAGCGCGTGGCTGACCGCATCCATACAGCCGTGGGTAATCACCAGCTCGTGCTCGCTGAGTGGAAATCCGCTAAGGGTAAAGTGCTCAGCCAGTGCTATGCGTAAAGCGGATTCGCCCTGAGGTTCGGGGTAAAAGGTGATCTGTTCCGCCGCTCGTTTTATCGCGCGCCGCAAGCTACGCTCTAAAGCTCGCTGTGTCTGAGAATCTAATTGCAAGCGCGATGTGCCTAGCGGGCCACAGGGAGAGAGCGTACGCTGTCTGCTCACTGTTGGGGTGATGGGTTGACTGCTAAAAGGCTGCCAGTCAGGTGGCAGGGTACGGTGGGTGTGTCGCGTGATAAAAAAGCCTGATTGAGGACGAGCGATCAGCCAACCTTGCGACTCAAGTTCTGCGTAGCAACTGACGGCAGTGGAAATACTGACGCTGTGTTGTCTGGCAAACTGGCGCAAAGACAGCATGCGGTCGCCCGGATTAAGTTTTCCGGCCTCGATGTCCTGAATGAATCTGGTGGCCAGCTGTTTGTATCGGCTCATGCGGTGACCATCTCCACTGTACTGGTTAAAATTACAAAAATTGTATCTGTACTGCTTTTATCTGGCAAGCGACACTGAAACCCAGGCAAACAATGCGGAAAGATAACCATGCAGGGACGAGATTTACTGCTCATCATGAGTGTAATGGCCATTTGGGGCTTCAACTTTTCTATGATTAAACTTGGCGTCAGCGCACTAGACCCGCTGCTCATCGCTGCAGCGCGTTTCGTTTGTGCCACGTTTCCAATCATCTTTTTCATCCGGCGGCCGAATGTTGGTTGGCGTTATTTGGTGAGTTACGGTTTAGTGTTTGGCACCGGGATTTGGGGTATGGCGTCTTGCGCCATCACATTTGGTTTATCGTCGGGTATGGCATCAGTACTGCTGCAGACGGACGTTTTGACGACTGTCCTGGTCGGGGTCTTGGTGTACAAAGAGGTGATATCGCGCCGCATGGCTGCGGGTATTTTGCTGGCCTTAGCCGGGCTTGTGGTGTCAATTATTTACACCAACGGAAACGTGACCTGGAGCGGGGTGATGTTCATCATGATCTCGGCGGTGTGCTGGCCTTTGGCAGGAGTGATTGTGCGCCAGTCAGGTACCCGTCAGGCATTTGCTTTTAATATCTGGGGGATGTTGTTTGCTCCTGTGCCTTTAATTGTACTGAGTGTGGCATTCAATGGCTGGGACGGCGTTGTCGCAACCTATCAGCATTGGAGTATCAATGCCTGGATATCGGTTCTGTTCCAGGCGTACCCGACCACCTTATTTGGCTATTGGGTATGGAACAAAATGGTCCTTAAATATCCAATGAGTCAATTGGCACCCATGACACTCATGGTGACTGTATTTGCGTTGCTGAGTGGGTATCTTATTTACGGTGAACAGCTGTCGGCTGCACAGTGGGTCGCGTGCAGTGCGTTTCTGAGCGGTATCATATTGGTTCTCTACCCGCAGCGGGCAGTCTCCCGCGCGGCGCAATCAGAGCGCCTGCGTCCCACGGCATTATAGTGCCAGATTAAGCGGTGAAATCAGTGCGGATTTTCAGCCGATCGCTCGGTACCTTGTTGGGCGGAATGGTGTTGGGGACAGACGCCGTTGTTTTGGGGCAGACATCGTTTTAGGGACAGACGTTCATGTTCAACATAGACCTGGGCGCGGCCGGTCATGCCACACGATGGCAGTTCGTGCTTCTGCCACCAGAACACCACTCGACTGGGCGTGTGTCCCGTTTGTCTGTGGATGGTGGGTGTCTGTCCCGGTTGTCCGGGGGGCAAATGCTATGGGTTACGAATGACGGCTTATTTTGAGTTGGGTGCGCGTGTTTTTTAGCCCGCGAATTCCTTCGATGACTAACGCCATAACCGCCAGCCAGATTGCGATGTAGGTCGGCCATTCTTTAGGGCTGATGGATTCACCCAGTAACAGCGCCACGAATAGCAGCATAACGGGTTCAACGTAAATCAATAAACCAAATAAGCTGAGATTGAGATGAGGCGCGGAAAGGGATTGAAACGCCAGCGCCATAGCGCTGATAATCCCAAGCCCGAATACCAGCCACAGCAGTTGGTAGCTGGTGGTCAAGGTTGAAAGTACATCCCCGCTGTGTATCAGACAATACAGGCTGAATGGTACGCTCAGCAGCATATCAAACCAGACTCCGCCGATACTGTTAGTATCGGTTTTCAGCCGCAGCCAGAAATAGACTGGGTAGCACAGGCAAATTGCCAGCGTAGGCCAGGCCAAGGTTTGAGAAATAATCAGTTGATTCAGAACCCCTATGACTGCGAAGCCGCATGCCAGTTGCTGTAAGCGTGACATTTTGTCGTTGAACGCAAACCTGCCGACCACAACCATGGTAATCGGCATCATAAAGTAGCCGAGTGAGACAGCCAGGCCGTAGCCGTTCACCGGAGCCCACATGAATAACCATAACTGTAGCCCGACCAGAAATGATGACAGCATGCGCGTTGCCCAGAAATAACGCTCATTGATGATGCGGCGCAATATGGTAGTCACTTGCGGCCAGTAACCGCGCATAACAATAAACAGAGTCAGCAGAGGCAGGGTTAACACAATACGCCAGCCATAAATTTCCGTGCCCTCGACGTCTTTCAGCAGAGCAGTATAAGCAAACATCAGGGCAAAGAAGCCTGATGCGATAACGTTGAGAGTGACACCCAGAGCGGTGTTCGTTTGAGTCTGCATGGTTCAGGTCTGTGATCATTTCGATAGAGAGATATTTTATTGCGTATTACTTGATAAAGGTGCTCTAAATACATAGTGTTTATGAGAAATTTTCTCATGAAGTGAGGCGGGCATGACATTAGATAAGTACGATTACTCAATATTGCAGCAGCTGCAGTACAATTGCCAAACTCCGTTACGTGAGTTGGCGGAGATGGTGCATTTGTCGACAGCTTCGGTACAGCGTCGTATCCAGAAACTTAAGGATAACGGCTATATCCAGGCTAGCGTTGCGCTGCTGGACCCGAATAAACTCAACCAGGTGATCACGATTCTGGTGGAAGTGCAGGCCGACAAAACCCACAGCACCGATCTGCAACTATTAAAACACAGTTTTTCCGGACCGGAAGTTCAGCAGTGTTATTACGTGACCGGAGAGGCCGACTTCATGTTGGTACTGCTGGTACCTAACATGCAACGTTTTCAGCAAATCTGCGATAAATTATTTCACTCGAATCCTAACGTGAAGTGGTTTCGCACCATAGTTGCACTGGATCGGGTTAAAGCCACCTTGTCCGTACCGATTGAGTCGATTGGATAAATCAGCACCCAGGTAAATACCAATGGTCATCGTATTTTCTTCGGTTCCGGGGCGTGATTTTTGCTGTGTGTCCCGTTTGTACTGGTGATTGACATCAGTCATGATGCGGGATCAAAAATGCCGCCCGGTTGGGCGGCATGGGTCGAATGAATAACAGTTTAAGCCTGAGTGGCAACAGCTTGCTGATTGTCCTGCACGCTCTGAGCTTTCGCGGCGCGAATCTCAAGCAGATCCTGCTCAAGCTGCAGTACCTGGCTGGTCTCAAGCAGAATTCTCTGGTTGAGCTCTGGATTATCTTGCAGTGACTGACCGTAAGAAGGGACCATGGCTTTGATCTTACTTTGCCATTTATCGGAAGCCATTTGGTCGGCAAAACAGCGCTCCAGCAGTTCCAGCATTACAGAGGCTGAAACAGAAGCGCCCGGGGATGCGCCAAGCAGCGCAGTCAGGCTGCCATCTTCGGCGTGTACCAGCTCTGAGCCCAGATGGAGTTCCCCACCTTTACCCGGGACATTCTTGATTATTTGCACGCGTTGGCCAGCCTGCCATAGAGTCCAGTCTTCAGCCTTGGCATTGGGGAAGAATTCACGTAATGCGTTAATACGATCTTCATTGCTTTGTACGAGCTGACCGACTAAATATTTGACCAGGTCAAAACTTTTCAGGCCGACCTGAGTCATCGGCAATACATTTGACGGGCGTACGGAGCCAAACAGATCCAGTAACGAACCCTCCTTAAGGAATTTACTCGAGAAGCTGGCAAATGGGCCAAACAACACCACTTTTTTCCCATCGATGATACGGGTGTCCATATGCGGTACTGACATCGGTGGCGCGCCGACTGCCGCTTTACCGTACACTTTGGCGCGGTGTTGGTTGACGATATCCGGATTGTCGGAAACGATAAACTGGCCGCCGACCGGGAAACCCGCATAGGCACGAGCTTCAGGAATCCCTGATTTTTGCAGCAGAGTCAGTGAAGCGCCGCCAGCACCAATAAACACATACTTGCTATGCACAGTACGCGTGGTATTGGTGGTCAGATCTTTCACTGTAACTTTCCAGGTCCCATCTTTTTGACGTTTAAGCGTGCGCACTTCATGCTGCATGCTGAGCGCAAAGTTTTCACTTTGCTGCAGAATATCGACCATATGGTGGGTCAGGGCACCGAAGTTAACATCGGTACCAAAGCGTGAGCGGGTCGCAGCAATCGGCTGATTTGGATCACGATTTTCCATCAGGAGCGGAGCCCAGGATTTGATCTGTTCACGGTCCTCAGAGAAAACCATGCCGTCAAACAGAGGACTAGTGCGCAGACGCTGATAACGCTTGCGCAAAAATTCTACGTTGTGCTCACCGGTCACAAAACTCATGTGAGGAACACTGTTGATGAAGGTAGCCGGGTCTTTAATCAAACCTTCCTGGACCAAATATGCCCAGAACTGGCGTGAAAGCTGGAATTGCTGGTAAATATTAGCCGCTTTGCCCATCTTGACTTCGCCGTCAGGCGTTTGAGGGGTGTAATTTGATTCCGCTAATGCTGAATGTCCGGTTCCAGCGTTATTCCAACCATTTGAGCTTTCCTGAGCGACTTCGTCCAGACGCTCAAACATTTCGATAGTCCAGCTTGGCTCAAGTTGCTGGATAAAGGTGCCGAGCGTTGCGCTCATGATACCGCCACCGATAAGAACCACATCGACCAGTTTTTCAGACGTAGCAGAGCCGAACTGGTTGAATCCTTTTTGACCAGATACCTTCTTCATGGGACTTAAATCTCTCTCAATTGCAGATAATAACTACTCCGTTATCCGCCCTGACCACTAGATAGCCGTCGTCCAATATTTTTTATTTGGTTTTTTATTGAACGGGGTGTTCTAGAACATCCTTTGGCTCCAGCGACAGACAACGTGTTTAGTTGATGAGTTTGGTAACTAAACAACCAAAACAGTATAAGTGTTACATATTTTTGATGATTTTTTTAGCAAAAAAAGCACAACTAATGCGATAAAGTTTGCGATATAACAATTATTTAACAACAAAGGTGCCACAACAGGACTAATGAATAGTTAGGGTGAATCATTAATAATTCAATCAATTGTATTAATAAATGATGTAAAAAACCTACGTAATATCGCTAGATTTTATTTGTGACAACTATGTTAAAATCAGTGTTTATTGATAGCGCTTTCACATACACTCGGCATGGTTATTTCAGCTGTTCTAAACAGGCAACAACAGAGGTGGAGCACAATGCGTCACGATCAGTTTAAGGGCGGTTGGCACCTGACTGTGGGTCAATCAGATTGCGGTCATTCCGCACTTTTTGAGGGTGTCTGTCCCACTTTTTGTCTGTCCCACTTTTTGAGGACGTCTGTCCTGCTTGATGTTTGTGTGGACGGCGTCCGTTCCGGTTAATGGTTGCGGCCTGACAATCGTGGCTGGCGATAATACTTATTCGGCTTGCATGGTGCGACGATAAGCGCTGGGTGTCTGTCCTGTGACGCGGCTGAATTCGCGATTAAAGTTGGACTTGGTTTGAAAGCCGGATCTGAGGTAAACCTGGGTAATACTCTCATCACTGTTTACCAGATACTGTTTGGCGTGTTCAATCCGGTATTCGTTCAGCAGTTTGGAAATATTACGGCCGTGGATCTGGTTGACTGCGGCCGAGATCTGTTTGGCCGGGATCGTCAGCTTTCTCGCCAGACGATCAAGTGTGAGATCCGGGTCGAGATAGGCTTGCTGGGTATGCATCAGATCGTTGAGTTTGAGCACGATAGCCTGCGCATCACTGGTAGCCATCGCTGAGGTTGTTTTTACTGTTGCTACTGGTGCTGTCTCTGCTTGGCTGCGGCTATTTAGCTCGTCAGACAAAGTACTGCGGCTGACCAGGATTACGCTGAGGGCCAGAAGCGGCAGCAACACGCTGTAGCCAATGGCGAGGATATACATGGCATATCGGCCAGAGTTGAAGCTGAAATCAATGCTCAGCGCACCGTCAATACAGGCTGAGAACAGCAGTATACAACCGGCCAACTGCTCGGCATAACGAACCTTGTCCAAATCAGATACGCGTACTTGCTGCGCTTCAGCGCGCGATGAGTAGAGCAGTCGTATGCCGTAGCCGATATAGAGCAGGGTTAACATTAAGTCGAGCGGTGCATGCCAGTAAGGATAGCTGAATACCGCGAAAGTGATACACATCGGACCAGACCAGTGCAACAGTGACAGTCGTCCTGTTTGATGGGCACGCTGGAAACAGTACCAGGCGGTCATCGGCACCAGAGAGGCTAAGATCGGCTGCAATAAGCGCAACAGAGTTAAATCTAAACTCCAGCGCATTCCCACCACGGCGGTTGTTACCGCACATAACGCGCTAAAGCCGCTGGCCGGTTTGCTGTCATTCTCTGGTTTGCACCACAAGATGACGGCAAGCAGCATTAACAGCATAGAGACCACAAACGGCAATGGGATCGCGATCATCGGTTTTCCTTATCTTGGCATGATGGAATGTGTGCAATGGCAAAGCTTTACTTGCGCTAGCCTAACCATTACCTCGCCCGGAGTGAAGCTCAAATGGACTGAAACCAGATTCAGGCAGACCTAAAACCGGTTTGAGGACGCAAAGAAGCCTTTCTATCGCGATAGTGAGCTGACTGCGTGATGAATGCAGTTTGTCTGTTTAACCCGTGAAGGAGCTGAAACTATGAAATGGTATTGGTTGGCCTGGCAGCATGGACTGGATTTTTCCGGCCGTGTCCCGCGCCATGCTTATTGGGCCTTTTTTGCAGTCAACCTGGTGGTGAGTCTGCTGTTGATCGCGCTCGATATTCACCAAGCGTCAATATGGTCCGCGTGGCTCGAAATAGGTTACAGCGTCGCAAGCTTTTTACCACTGCTGGCACTGACGGTGCGTCGTCTGCATGACCTTGGCCACAGTGGTTGGTGGAGTCTGGTGTTTTTGGTGCCTGCGATTGGCGTGCTGATTTTACTGGTACTGATGTTACTGCCAGGTGAGAAACAGGCCAATCAGTATGGTCTGGCAGGGGAGGAGAAGATATGAAGCGATGGACGGCGGTTTTGCTGGGCGGGTATTTAACACTGATTAGTGCGAGCGTTTGGTCGGAGGGTAAATCGGAAGTGATTAATCACTTACCCGCTGGCTTAGAGGGGATGGTGATCATACCCAAGGCTGCGCATGGGCATTTATTGTACTTACATGGCCTGGCCGGAGAAGGACGCTATCTAAGCCGCAATGAGCACGGCGAGCTGTGTATATTGGCACCGCTGCCTATGATTGCCGGTAATACCCGCCTCGGGACGATTGGTATTGATGAAAGCGGCCCGGTCATTCTCAATATTTACAATCCGGTTCTGGCGCGCCAGATCAGACACGGGCAGCAGATCGAAAGCCGGCAATGGCGAGTTGCTTTGCCTCACGCAAAACAAACAGCTGATATCGAGATTGCCAATGGCCTGGATAGCGAGATGGATTTCATTATTAATCCGCGCCGACGCTGGACGTCGTGGCTGCGCGGTGGTGAACCTCAACCGAGTTGTAAGACAATCGCTGGCGGGCCGACTGACAGTACGCCGCTAAGATAAATACAGTCAGTGGATGAGTGCCAGTATCACCATGTGTGCTGTGATACTGGCGCATTATATCGCTAAAGCTTAATGACGGCTGAACGTGGCTGACAGTTGGGTCAAGCGCGCGGTATCTTGTTTGATATTGACGATGCTGTTTTCAATGTCGGCGACACTGTGTTGTGACTGTTCGGTGGCCTGATGAATCGCCGCTATACTGTCGGTGTGAGGCTGACAGGTACTGGATAGCTCTTCCATTGCTGTGGCTATCTGTCCGGACATTTGGGTAATTTGCCCCAGCAGAGTGCCGATATTGAGTGTCGATTCTAGACTTTGAGTACTATGATCAACGCAGGTAGTAACGTCATCCAGACACTGGCATAAATCGTCTGTGAGATCCCTTTTTGTTTATCGACCATGGTCTGGATTTTATTCAGAAAGCCGTTCATGGAATATGGGATAGAACCTGAATTTATTGCGTGATTCAAATTAATGTATAGGAATGGCTATTTGGCTGGAAATAGTATGATTTGTGGAAAAAAGAAATATTCATTGTTTTTTGTTAACCAGGACACAAAAAAACGCCGGCGATGACCGGCGTTTTTCTCATTTAAGCAGCGCTAATTATTTGTCTGTGACTTCACCCAGTTTAATCCAGGTGTCAATCACAGTATCTGGGTTCAATGATACTGAGCTGATGCCCTGTTCCATTAACCACTCAGCCAGATCTTCATGGTCAGAAGGTCCTTGGCCACAAATACCGACGTATTTACCGGCTTTGGTTGCCGCATCGATCGCCATCTTCAGCATCACTTTGACTGCCGGGTTACGCTCGTCGAACAGATGAGCAACGTCGCCGGAGTCACGGTCAAGACCCAGTGTCAGCTGAGTCATGTCGTTGGAGCCGATAGAGAAACCGTCAAAGTACTTGAGGAACTCGTCAGCCAGTACGGCGTTCGATGGCAGTTCGCACATCATGATGACTTTGAGGCCCTGTTCGCCGCGGCGCAGACCAAACTTAGCCAGAATGTCGATCACCGAGGCCGCTTCGCTTGGAGTACGCACGAACGGGATCATGATCTCAACGTTTTTCAGGCCCATTTCGTTACGCACGCGTTTCACCGCCTGAGTTTCCAGCTCGAAACAGTCTTCGAATACCGGCGAGATGTAACGTGATGCACCACGGAAGCCCAGCATCGGGTTTTCTTCGTGCGGTTCGTAGTTTTTACCACCGACTAGGTTGCTGTATTCGTTTGACTTGAAGTCAGACATACGCACGATGACGCGTTTTGGCCAGAAAGCGGCCGCGATGGTCGCGATGCCTTCGGTCAGTTTGCTGACGTAGAAATCAATCGGATCTTTGTAACCGCGGATACGCTGGTTGATTTCTGCTTTCAGTTCGTCGGTTTGCGCGTCGAAGTTCAACAGTGCTTTCGGGTGAATACCAATCATCTTATTGATAATGAATTCGAGACGAGCCAGACCAACGCCTTCGTTCGGGATCTGTGCGAAATCGAAAGCACGATCCGGGTTCCCCACGTTCATCATCACTTTGGTTGGCAGCAGTGGCAGTTCATCCACGGAAGAGCGGCGGATTTCAAAGTCCAGCAGGCCGTTGTAGACATAGCCGGTTTCACCTTCTGCACAAGAGACAGTCACAGTCGCGCCGTCGGTTAGCGTGCTGGTGGCGTTACCACAACCTACGATCGCCGGAATACCCAGTTCACGAGCGATGATGGCAGCGTGACAGGTACGGCCGCCGCGGTTGGTGACAATCGCGGAAGCTTTCTTCATTACCGGTTCCCAGTCAGGGTCGGTCATGTCAGTCACCAGAATGTCACCGGTTTGCACCAGAGACATCTGATCCAGCGAATCAACCAGACGCACAGTACCGCTACCGATACGCTGGCCGATAGCACGGCCTTCGATCAGCACGTCGGCTTTGTTGTTCAGTTCGTAACGTTCAATCACGTTCTGCTCGCTCTGGGAGCAGACGGTTTCCGGACGGGCCTGTACGATGTACAGCTTGCCATCGATACCATCTTTCGCCCATTCAATGTCCATCGGACGCTGGTAGTGCTTCTCGATGATCAACGCCTGTTTAGCCAGTTCTTTGATTTCGTCGTCGGTCAGAGAGAATTCGTTGCGCTCTTGTTCAGAGGTATCGACGATTTCCACCTGTTTGCCGATTTCCTGGCTGTTTGCGTAGATCATTTTGATCTGTTTCGATCCGAAGGTTTTCTTCACGATCGGTGCCTGACCCGCTTCAAGCAGCGGTTTGTGCACGTAGAACTCATCCGGGTTAACCGCACCCTGAACCACCATTTCGCCCAGACCCCAGGCTGAGGTGATGAATACTACCTGGTCGAAGCCAGATTCCGTATCCAGAGTGAACATGACACCGGAAGATGCTTTGTCTGAACGTACCATGCGCTGAATACCGGCAGACAGTGAAATACCGCGATGGTCAAAACCCTGGTGTACACGGTAAGAGATGGCACGGTCGTTAAACAGCGATGCGTAAACGTGTTTGGTGGCTTCCAGAACGGCATCAATGCCTTTCACATTGAGGAAAGTTTCCTGCTGGCCGGCAAATGAGGCATCTGGCAGGTCTTCTGCAGTGGCGGATGAACGCACTGCCACAGAGAGATCCTGGTTACCTTCGATCAATGTTTCATAGTTGTCGCGAATGTCGCGCTCCAGATCGGCAGGGAAGGGGGGCATCCAGTACCCATTGACGAATCGTGGCACCGGTTTTACGCAGCGCGTCAACATCTTCGACGTCCAGAGCGTCCAGTAATTCGTGAATGCGATCATCCAGCCCTTCAAAATCAAGGAACTGGTTGAATGCGTAAGAGGTGGTTGCAAAACCATTAGGAACCGAAACACCGGCGTTGGCTAGGTTAGATACCATTTCGCCGAGTGATGCATTTTTACCGCCGACTTTGTCGACATCTTCCATGGACAGGCCATTATACCAGAGGGTGTTGTTTTGCATGTCTTTCTCCAGAACATTGCAGCTTTGTAGGGTGGCAATCGATTACGCATCAGCTTTAAAAAAATCCACAGGAAATTTTTAAAGCTGTGGGGGCGTAATGGTATGCCGGGTTTTATTATCGGTATTATGTGTAACATCCTAATCAAGTTATTTTTAAGTTTTAAACAAAAATGCATACAGAAAGTCAAAGTCGTGATGTATTCTACGTTTCCGATGGAACGGCCATCACTTGTGAAACCGTTGGTCACGTGGTTCTGGGACAATTCCCGTTTCCGGCCAACGAACAAACCTTCCCGTTTATCGAATCCAGCGACAAGCTCAGCGAGCTGATCAAACAGATTGAGCTCTCTTACACCCGCAATGGTGTGCGTCCGCTGGTGTTCTTTTCTATGGTCGTTCCCGAACTGCGCGAGCGCCTGCTGAATGCGCCAGCTTATTGCTATGATGTGCTGGACAGCATAGTGCAGCGTGTCAGAGACGATATTCAGATGGAGCCGGTGCCGAAGTTGCAGCGCTCGCGTAGTGTCGGTAAAGACACCAATACCTATTTTGACCGTATTGCGGCGATAGAATACACCCTGGCGCACGACGACGGTGTGTCACTCAAGGGGCTCGAGCAGGCGGATATTATCCTGCTCGGCGTATCGCGCAGCGGCAAAACGCCAACCAGCCTTTACATGGCGATGCAGTTTGGCCTGCGTGTCGTCAATTACCCGTTTATTGCCGATGACATCCGCGCGCTGCGCCTGTTGCCTGAGTTTGAGATGCATCGCCACAAGTTGTTCGGTCTCACTATTGACGCCGAGCGTCTGACCGAAATTCGTGAAAACCGTCTCGCCGGCTCCAATTACGCCAGCACTCAACAGTGTCAGACTGAACTGGCGACTGTTGAGGGATTGTTCCGGCGCGAAGCGATTCCTTACATCAATACCTCGTCGTTATCGGTGGAAGAGATTTCGACCCGCATTCTGGAGAAATCCGGCCTCAAACGCCGTCTGTTCTGAGCATCGTCTGCTGGCTCTTAGCTTTATCACAAGGCGCTCCGGGGAGCGCCTTGCTGATTGTGGCCTTTTACCTCTGTCGTGCCTGATTAGTGTCAGTTGACCAGCGGGCGGGCCACTTCATCCACCAGATACAAGATGGATTGATAAGGGATGCCGCTATGATGCGACAAACCGATTTCACAGGTACGGCTGTTACTGAACCCGCGCGTGCAATGCTCTGGTACCTGCTCTCTGAGCGGCTTAACCGCTGCTGCATTGAGCTCTGGCGTGGTAAAACCTTTATCACCGGCCCAGCCGCAGCACTGAATATGTTCAGGTACCACGACTTCTGACGCGCAGGCTTTGGCCAAAGCCAGCATGGCGTTTTCCAGCCCCAGGCGGCGTGCACTGCAGGTAATGTGCAGCATCACTGTTTCATCTTTCGGCGTGATCGCCAGATGATCGAGCAGGTATTTACTGACAAATCCAGCCGGTTCAAGCACCTCGAGCGGTTGAGTAAACTGCTCAATGCTGCGTTTGGCACACGGACTGGTGTCCATCAGCACCGGATATTCCCCCTGCCTGCTGGCCTGCCAGATGGCTTGTTCCAGCTGCTGCGCCTTACTGCTGGCCAGTTCACTCATCCCTTTGCTGTCATAGGGCATACCGCAGCACAGCTCACTGAGCGCATCCGGCAGTATCACTTCATAACCGGCTTTGTTGAGCAGCGACAAGATTACTTCTGTCAGCGGACGTTGATCCTGCGCATCTTGTTGCTGGCCCATATTGCGGCTGGCACAAGAAGGTACGTAGACCACTTTCTTTTCTCGTTGCGGAAGATTGTATGCCGCCCGCTCAAGTGGGTGCGTGTTTGCCTGCGGCATTTCCGGTATCCAGAGCGGCGTTTTGCCTTTGGTCAGGCGACGCAATCCGTTGCTCAGGCCGGCGACGGTTTTTGCGCCCAGAGTATTGGTCGCCAGTTGATTGGCTTTGAGGCCGGTTCTGGCCAGCGCGGTGGTGGTGGCAAAGTGATCGGCGGTCCAGCGCGCGATTGGGGTAAATTTTTCGTATTTGGCGCTGCGCAGTTTTTTGACCAGATCGCCAGTGTTGATGCCGACCGGACAACGCTCGGCACATAAGCCGGTTGCCGCACAGGTATCCATACCCTGGTACTCGAAGACTTTGGCCAGTTCACTCGCTTCGACCTCTTCTCCGGCTGCCCGGCGACGCTGCAGTTCGCGATACAACACGATACGCTGGCGCGGTGACAGGCTCAGTGTGCGTGACGGGCAGACCGGTTCACAAAATCCGCACTCAATACAGCGGTTAACCAGATCGTCAGCGGCAGGCATAGGTTTGAGATGACTGATATGGGAGTGAGGATCGTCATTGATAATGACGCCGGGATTGAGCAGTCCGTGCGGGTCAAATAAGGCTTTGATTTTCTGCATTAGCGCATAACCGTCTTTGCCCCATTCCAGCTCAACATAGGGAGCCATGTTGCGTCCGGTGCCGTGTTCGGCCTTAAGTGAGCCCTGATATTTCACCGCGACCAGATCAGCGACCTCATCCATAAAGGCGCCGTAGCGATCGATTTCCTGCTGACTTTCAAACCCCTGGGTAAAGACAAAATGCAGGTTGCCTTCCAGCGCATGGCCAAAAATGATCGCTTCACTATAGTGGTATTTATCAAACAGCGTCTGCAGATCGCGCACACCCGATGCCAGATATTCGACCGGGAAAGCGACATCTTCAATAATCACGGTCGTACCGACTTCACGCACTGCGCCCACCGCGGGGAACATGCCTTTACGTATCCCCCACAGGGTCGCGACCATGCGGTTATCGGACGTAAACGGCACGGACTCCAGAATCTGATAATCACTCAGGGCGGCAAGAATCTGGTCGCATTGTGCCTGCAGGGTTGCATCATCACTGGCATGAGTTTCAATCAGTAGAGAAGCGGCTTCCAGATCCAGGTTGGCAATAAAGGCTGGCATGCCTTTTTGGTCTGCGACTGAACGCATGGCGCGCCCGTCCATCATCTCCACGGCAGCGACGGGTGTGTGAGAGAGCTTCGTCACGGCCTGGCTGGCCTGCTCAATATCGGCAAACACCAGCAGAGCTGACGCTTTGTGGCTATGCTCAATGACGGTGTTATAGGTAATTTCCGCGATGAATCCCAATGTACCCTCGGAACCTATCATCAGGTGTTCCAGAACTTCAATCGGGTCGCTGAAATCGACCAGCGCATTCAGCGCGTAGCCGGTCGTATTTTTTAAGCGATATTTGTGACGAATACGTTCGCTCAGTTCCGTATTGGCCAAGGTTTCGGCGCACAGTGCCTGCAGCCCTGCGACTAACTGCGGTTTGTGCTGTTTAAAGCGTGTGACACTGGCCTCATCACGGGTATCGAGCACAAAACCATCGGCAAAGACCACTTTCATACTGTCCACGGTGTGGTATGAGTTTTGTGCGGTACCGCAGCACATGCCGCTCGAGTTGTTGGCGGCGATACCACCGATTTTGCAACTATTGATCGAGGCAGGATCCGGGCCGATTTTACGTTGGTAGGGGGCAAGATATTTATTGGCATCTGAGCCGATGACGCCGGGCTGCAGGAGAATCTTGTGGCCATCATCGAGGATCTGGTGACCGCGCCAGTCGTCGGTCAGGGTGATCAGCACTGAGTCCGACACGGCCTGGCCCGATAAGCTGGTTCCCGCTGCACGGAAGGTAAAATGGATACCGAGCGCAGCGCAGCTCTCAATGGCAAAAATGACCTCCTGCAGAGAGTTGAGGCGCAGCACTATTTTCGGTACCAGACGATAAAAACTGGCATCGGTGCCGTAGGCCAGACGTTTGGCTTGCTGAGTAATGATGCGCTCGGCGTCAATTTGGCTACTGAGCCGTTGTTCAAGTTGCTGATATTGAGCTGCAGAAGGTGACTTGTTCATATGACTTCCTGTTTTTATTCAGGCTCTCAGTACCGGAGGCTGAAAGCCTGCTTTTTTGTCTGTTGATCTCAGAGTTACAGGGCCTGAGGTCCTGCAAACTCAGCGTTGAACTAGATTCCTCTGACCAGAGAGTCTTGGGACAGTTCATGGACAGTTTTTGCTCCGGTCAGCGTCATGGCAACCTGCATCTCTTTCTTAAACAGATCAAGCAGATTCTCCACGCCAGCCTGTCCGTGGGTCGCCAGTGCATAAACAAAAGCGCGTCCGAGTAAGGTGCAATCTGCGCCCAGCGCCAGCATACGAACCACATCCAGACCGGTACGGATGCCGGAGTCGACCAGAATTTTCAAATCGCCTTTCACCGCATCGGCAATATCCGGCAGCGCTCGGGCAGTGGAAAGCACACCATCCAACTGACGGCCGCCGTGGTTGGATACCACGATACCATCGGCACCAAAGCGCACCGCATCTTTGGCATCTTCGGTGTCGAGGATACCTTTAATCACCATAGGTCCATCCCAGAAATCTCGTATCCATTCAAGATCTTGCCAGGAAATCGACGGATCAAAGTTGGTACCGAGCCAGCCAATGTAATCCTCAAGTTTGGTCGGTGTACCGCGATATCTGGAGATGTTCCCCAGATCATGCGGTTTACCGTTCAGGCCGACATCCCAGGCCCAGGCCGGGTGAGTCATCGCCTGCATGACTCGGCGCACTGCTGCGTTCGGACCGCTCATACCGGAATGCATGTCGCGGTAACGGGCACCCGGTACTGGCATATCGACGGTAAATACTAAGGTCGTCACTCCGGCCGCTTTGGCACGTTCCAGCACGTTCTTCATGAATCCGCGATCTTTGAGTACATAAAGCTGGAACCACATTGGGCGCTCAATCGCCGGAGCGACCTCTTCAATCGGACAGACGGAAACGGTGGAAAGGGTAAACGGAATACCTTTGTTGCAGGCGGCGGTTGCAGCCTGAACTTCACCGCGCCGGGCGTACATGCCGGTCAGGCCAACCGGTGCGAGGGCGATTGGCATTGCCAGTTGCTCGCCAAACAGTTCGGTCGACACATCGAGTTGTGACATGTCGTTCAGCACCCGCTGACGCAGGGCGATATCAGACAGATCGTCGGTATTGCGTCGCAAGGTATGCTCGCTGTATGAGCCACCATCGATGTAGTGAAACAAAAAGGGTGGCAACTTGGCTTTTGCTGCCGCGCGGTAGTCGGTAGAGGCTGAGATAATCATAAATACATTCCTAACGTTTCAGTCGGACAGGTCAGTCGCCTGTTTCATCATGGCAGGTTGGGGCGTTAAAAGACGGAGACCAGGCTGGTCTCCGCTACACAATTAAGCGGTCATCAGCACATCGGTGACGTGAAAGCCGTAAATCACGATCAGGCCAATAATTCCTGTTACTACAAGGTAGTAGAAAGTTGGAATCACCGTTTTGCGCAGTGTCGCACCTTCGCGACCCAGCAGGCCGACCGTTGCTGAAGCGGCCACGACATTATGGATGGCAATCATGTTGTCGGCCGCTGCACCGACCGCTTGCAGAGCAATCACAGTCACGCTTGAAATGGTCAGCGTGTGCGCCACTTCGAACTGGAACTGGCTGAACATCATGTTGGAAATCGTGTTGGAGCCGGCAATAAATGCGCCCAGAGCGCCAACGGTCGCGCTCAGCGCCGGAAAAGCGTCTCCGACCAGACCCGCGGCGAAATTCGCGGTGGTCACCGGCATACTGGCCAGGTCGGACATATTGACTCCGGAGTTAATGAAGATTCGCACCATAGGAATGGTGAACACCAGTACGAAACCGGCACCGATCAGGGTTTTGCTCGATTCACCCAGTGCCTGCGCCATAGGCTTCAGGCTGCGAGACTGGATAAGTACCGCCAGCAGGGCAGTGAACAGTAGGATGCCACCCGGCAGGTATAAAGGGGCAAAGGAAGCGCTGATACCATTCTCACCCAGAATATTATTGGCATTGATGCTAAAGCTGAGCAGCAGCTGTTTAAATTCCGGGCTGATGCGGCTTAAGACTAGGATCGCAGCCAGCAGCAGATAAGGTGTCCAGGCCAGCATCAGGCCCATTGGTTTGCGTTTTACCTCGTCCAGATCCATTTTCAGCGAACCGAGCCATTCCACCGGCCACTCTTTCTCCGGCATGAAATCCCAGCTGGTTTTCGGCACCAGAAAGCCCTTTTTCGCCGCGGTGACGACGATAGTCAGACCGCAGAGCGCGCCGACCAGAGACGGAAATTCCGGACCGAGCAATACACCGGTTAATGCGTATGGAATAGTAAAGGACAACCCGGCAAACAGCGCAAACGGCAGAATGCTCAGACCCTCACGCCAGCTGCGGTTCTGGCCGAAGAATCGGGTCAGCATCATGGCCATTAACACCGGCATCAGGCTGCCGACACAGGCATGGATTAACGCTACGCTGGCCGTAATCTGCTGCAGGTAAGCCTCCCAGTTCGAGCCATTAGCCAGCAGTGCCTCGCTGATGTTATGGGTATCCAATCCTTTATTGACACCGACCAGAATCGGGGTGCCAACCGCGCCGAATGATACCGGGGTCGACTGAATCATCATTCCCATCAGTACTGCAGCCATGGCCGGAAAGCCGATGGCGACCAGTAGCGGAGCTGCGATGGCGGCCGGAGTACCAAAACCGGATGCCCCTTCAATAAATGAACCAAAGCACCAGGCGATGATGATGGCCTGCACCCGGCGATCCGGTGAGATGTCGGTAAAGCCGTTACGAATTGCGCTAATCGCGCCGGTGTGCTTGAGAGTGTTGAGCAAAAAGATAGCACCGAACACGATCCACAGTACGGTGACCGTGATGCCCAGCCCCTGAAGGACCGAGGCCAGCACGCGGTTGGTGGTCATATCCCAGAAAGTGAGGGCGATGATAATGGTTAGGGCGAAAGCCACAGGCATGGCTTTTTTGGCTGGCCAGTTGAGGCCGACCAGCAAAATGGCCGCCACCACTATCGGTGAAAAAGCCACTAAGGCTAGCAGAGTATCGTTCATGGAGTCCTTCCTTGTCCATGAGCTCCCACACTGGGTGGATTAACGCGTATTGTAGGATACCGGTTATTCCTGACGGGCTGTTGATGAACACGGTGCTGATCGATTCAGTCTTCTCGCTTTCATCGGCTGGTCAGAAGTAAGACGTTAGAGCTCAGGTTGCTAATTTTTATATTTGTGATTGGTTTGTTAATACGGCGTGAATGTACTGCTTTATTTTTTTGCAGTATAGAGAAATAATGAAAATGATTATTTCCAAAAGTTGATAAATAAAATGCGTGCGGATGATTTAATTTTGTTTGCCCAGGTAGTGGAATTGGGCAGTTTTAGCAAGGTTGCAGAACAAAATAACCTTACAAATTCAGTAGTTAGTAAAAGAATGGCGCGTCTGGAAGAGCAGTTGGGCGTGCAGTTATTGTATCGAACAACGCGTAAATTAACCCTGACCGAAGCGGGTAAGGCGCTGCTGGCCAGTGCCAAAAATGTGAAGCAAGCCACCCAGGAAGCCAGTGATGCCGTGGCCGGATTTGGTGAAAACGTCAGCGGGCATATTAAAATGTCGGTGCCGAGTATTTCCGGCGATTTGATCCTGGCGGATGCGGTGGCGGAGTTTTGCAATCTCCATCCGGGGCTGACGGTGGATATGTCGCTCGATAACCGTTTTGTTGATTTGGTTGAAGGCGGCTTTGACCTGGTGATTCGCACCGGTTATCTGGAAGATTCCAGTCTGATTGCGCGTCATATCCTGGATTCACAGTGGGTGGTGTGCGCTTCTCCTTCCTACATTGCCCGCAACGGCAAACTGCACAAACCGGAAGATCTCGTTAATCACAACTGCCTGCAGTACGCCTATCAGACCACGGGAGCCAGTGAGTGGGAGTTCAAGAGCCCGAAAGGGACCTATATTGTGCGGGTGTCCGGAACCTTTTCCACCGATGATGCCCGTGCGCTGCGCAAAGCCGCTCTGGGCGGGCACGGGATTGCTTATGTCCCGCGTTGCCTGGTGTATCACGATTTTCGCAATGGCGAGCTGGTGGATATTTTTCCGCAGCAGGTGGGGAAAAAGCTGGGTATTTATGCGGTTTACCCATTTACCCGCCAGTTACCCAATAAAGTTCGCCTGCTGATTGAGCATATCCGGGCCAGATACCTCGCGATCTCACACTACTTCTGAGTGACTTTATTTACGCTGATATTGAGCTATTGAGCTATTGAGCGGCAGATGGTCAGCCAGTGACCGCCCATTTAGTTGATCATCACCGCCGAGCTGATGCGTTCGCGGTAGGCTTTGAGCTGAGTGAAATAGTGATGGGATTTGGTCAGATGTTCATGTTCCAGCTGCCAGGATGCCTGGCGTTGTGACAGGCAAAACTGTGTCATCTGGTTGAGTAACAGCTCGCTGGACTGATCCAGCACAGCGGCGACCGACTGAATCAGATCGGATTCCTCAATTGAGGTGAATTGCAACAGGGCATAGCAGTTATTGAGCACAGCAAACGCACGTTGCGGATGGCCCATGCTGGTCAGAATCTCAGCCTGTTTGATTGCCGCATCGCGCATGACGCTGATAAGGCAGGCCATCTGGCACGGTTTGGTCGTGGTATTCTGCGCCGCAGTTTGAATATGCTCAGGCAGATAATGCAGCACATCTTCAAACAGAAAACGTGCTTGCGCCCAGTGACCATGTTTGAGCAGATTTTCCGCCTGCTGATAGCTGGTCCAACACTGTTTTATTTCCATCATCACTCTCCGCTTAACTCAACAGTGAACATTTAAATGCAAATAATTATCAATTGCAAATAATTGTTATTATAATTGAGGTCATTATTTGGTTATTATTTGTCCATTCAGGCGTGAATATGGGGTAAGTCACTAAAAAGTCTATGCTTTGCCTCTAAACTTAGGCTACAAAAGAACAAGTATAAAAACCCAAGGAGCGGAGCGATGGCGATTCAAAAACTAGACGCAGCACAGCTTTACCACGTAGCAGAGCTTGAAAAACTGCCTTGTAAATCGACAAAAGAACTGGCTCCCATTGATGAGATTGTTGGTCAGGAACGAGCGCAGAAAGCGGTCGAATTTGCCATGTCTATCAAGGAAAAAGGCTACAACATTTACGCCATCGGGCGAAATGGCCTTGGCAAACGCACCATGATCCTGCGTTATCTGAAACGTCATAAGCACGATGTCGGCCATCTGTGTGACTGGTGCTATGTGGCTAACTTTGAGGATATCCGTACGCCGCGGGTGCTGAAGCTGCCGCGCGGTGTTGGTCAGGCGTTCCGTCAGGACATTGAAAAACTGATGGTCAAACTGATGAACGCGATTCCGCTGGCGTTCGATAATGAAATCTATTTCAGCCGCGCTGAGAAACTCAAGAATCAGCTGGCGCAAAAGCAGCAGACCGAACTGGAAGAGATTTCGCGCATTGCTACCGAGCAGGGCATCAGTCTGACGATTACCTCCCAGGGCGACTATCAGTTTGTCGCCATGAATGGTGATGAGCAGCATACCGAAGAAACCTTTGATGCGCTGAGTAAGAAAGAGCAGGAACAGTTTGGTCAGATCATTGACGAGCTGGAAGTGGCGTTGCGTAATATGGTGCGTCAATTGACCGAGTGGGAAGAGTCGTACAGCGAGAAAATCAAGAAACTTAACGACGATGTCACTCTGGATGTGATCAGCCACTTTATCAAGCAGCTCAAGCAGGATTACAGCCGTTATCCGGAAGTCAAAAGTTACCTGACTGAACTGCAAAAGGACATCGTCGACAACGTCGAGATCTTCCTGGATGAAAGCGGTGAGCAGAGTGAAATTGCCGGTGCAGCGCTGGATAAAAAACTGCCACGTCGTTATAAAGTCAACGTGCTGGTCAGTCGTCAGTCGGAAGAGTTCCCGATGGTGGTCGAGGAGAACCCCAACTATCACTCACTGTTCGGTTACGTTGAAACGGCGACCTATAAAGGTACTGTATTTACCGATTTCTCCTTGATCCGCGCGGGTAGTTTGCATAAAGCGAATGGCGGTGTATTGCTGATGGATGCGGTGAAGGTACTTGAGCAGCCTTATGTGTGGGACGGCATTAAACGGGCGTTGCGCTCGCGTCAGCTTAGTTTTACATCGTTGGAGAAAGAAGTCACCCTGACGGGGACGGTTTCACTCGATCCAGAACCGATTCCGCTGGATGTCAAAATCATTCTGTTTGGTGATTACCGCACCTACGAACTGCTGACTCATTATGATCCTGAATTCAGCGAACTGTTCCGGGTTACGGCAGATTTTGAAGATGAGATGAAGCGCACTGCCGATAGCGAGCTCCATTACGCGCGTTTTATTTCCAGCATAGTGCATGACAACAATATGCTGCACTGTGACCGTAAAGCCATCGCGCGCATTATTGAGCACAGTTCACGCATTACCGGCGATCAAAATAAACTCTCTCTGCATTCGGCTCATATTGCCAATCTGCTGCGTGAGTCCAACTATGTGGCGCGTCAGGCGAATTCGAATATGATTCGCCAGAGCCATGTTGATGAGGCGCTGCATAATCAGCAATTGCGGGTTAACCGGATTCAGGAAGGGGTGATGGAGAGCTTCATCAACGGCACTACCCTGATCCAGACTGACGGTATGGCGGTCGGGCAGGTGAATGCGTTGTCGGTGCTGGCGACCAGCGATCATGCTTTTGGTGCGCCGAACCGGATTACCGCCACTACCTCGTACGGCGACGGCGATATCATTGATATCGAGCGCAGTGTTGATCTGGGCGGCAGCATCCACTCTAAAGGCGTGATGATTTTGTCGGCTTACCTCAACTCGGTATTTGGCCGAACCGCCCGGGTACCACTCACGACCACGATTACGTTTGAGCAGTCCTACGGTGGTGTAGACGGAGACAGTGCCAGCATGGCTGAGTTTTGTGCCATCGTGTCGGCTTTTTCCAAACAACCTAACCGTCAGGAAATTGCGATTACCGGTTCGATGAATCAGTTTGGTGAGGCACAGCCGATTGGCGGAGTGAACGAGAAAATCGAAGGTTTCTTTGATGTGTGTGCAATCAAAGGTCATCATGCCGGGCAAGGGGTGATCATCCCGCGATCCAACATGCATAACCTGATGCTGCGTGCCGATATCGTCAAAGCTGTTGAGAAAGGTGAGTTCAATATCTGGGCGATTGAACACGTGACCGAAGCGATTGAGTTGTTTACCGGCAAACCTGCCGGGGTTGCAACCGAAGACGGCAGTTATCCGGTGGATACGATTTTTGGTTTGGCACAAGCTAAGTTGAATGCGTTACGTAAGTAATCACATTTTGATGTGATTGCCAAAATCGCCCCGGCTAGGGGCGGTTTTTTGACCTGCATACTGATAAGGCCGAAATGCTCCGGTTTAACGCGTTTCTGCTACCGAGCCCCGCAATACCTGGTCGGGTTGTGGCGACTGCCTGCCGGGATCAATCATCAGGGTACGGGTCGGGAAGGCCACATCGGCACCGTGCTGGCGTACAATCGCCATCACCTTCAACAGCACATCCTGCTTGACTTCATGGAAGCGAATCCAGTTGATGGTTTTGGTAAAGGTATAAATAAAGAAATCCAGCGAGGACGCCCCAAAGCTATTGAAATTGACGATCAGGGTTTGTTCTGCATCGATATCTGGGTGATTTTGCAGCATGTCACGAACATCGTTGATGACGCGTTCCATTTTGTCGGCATCCTGGTAACGCAGCCCTATGGTCTCATGAATACGGCGGTTGAGCATCCGGGACGGATTCTCGACCACAATGTTGCTGAACACCGAGTTGGGCACATATAAAGGACGCTTATCAAATGTGCGGATGATGGTCATGCGCCAGCCGATACGCTCCACGGTACCTTCAATCTGGCGATCCGGAGAACGAATCCAGTCGCCGACTTTAAACGGGCGATCAAAATAGATCATCAGTCCGCCAAAAAAGTTCGATAGCAGGTCTTTGGCCGCCAGACCCACCACCAGGCCGCCGACTCCGCCAAAGGTCAGCAGGCCTTTAAGGCTCAGTCCGAATGCCTGCATAATCGACAACAATCCCGTCATAATAAACAGTAATCGCACCACTTTCGATACCGCTTGTACCGTCGTTTCATCATGGACGCGTTGCACAAGCAGGTGACGTTCGACCTCACCGACCAGACGCAGCAGAATCCAGACAAAAATGGCAATCAGCATCAGTTTTTTGCTGTTTTGCAGCCAGTTGAATTTGGTCTGGAAGTGGTCATCCAGCAGCAACCCGAGTGAAATCGTGCCTGGCCAGCACCAGATCAGGGTACTGATGGGAGTTTTCAGGGAGTGCAGCAGCAGATCATCCCAGTGAATCCGGGTTTTCTCAGTCAGGTTAAACAGGTAGCGGTAAGCCAGGCGCCATATCCCCCAAGCCAGAAAGCTGGCTAGAGTGATCAGTAGTACGCTGTTGTCCCAGTCTTTCAGATAAGGGGATTGTTCAAAGCGCAGGATTAGTTCGTCAATGCTCATGAGAGTGCTTGTGTGAGTAAAATTGAAAGGAAAGTTTTGCCGCACAAACTACCAGAAAAGCTCGTCATTCTCTATACATGACATGCAGCGGACATTGTGGTTATGCTGAAGATTGGTATATAACTTTGGTATGTAAAATGAACAATTTAGCTTTTTAGCACTCTCTAGTTTTGGCAGAAAGAAAACTTTGCATGACGTCGATGGGCATAAGGGAGCGGAATGAAAATTCGTGATAAACAGTTTGCAGTGATAGGACTGGGGCAATTCGGTCTGTCGGTGTGTGAGGAGTTGATGGAAGCGGGAGCTCAGGTACTGGCGGTGGATATTGATGAAGACAAAGTCAAAATGGCGCTCAATTTTGCCACGCAGGCCATTGTTGCCAACTGTACGATTGAAGAAACGGTGTTTGAACTCAAACTGAAAGAGTACGACATGGTGCTGATTGCGATTGGTGAAGACATCAACGCTTCCATTCTGACGACATTAGTGGTCAAGGAATCCGGCGCCAAATCGGTGTGGGTGAAGGCGAACGACAAGTATCATGTCAAAATACTGCACAAAGTCGGCGCCGATCACGTGATTATGCCTGAACGGGACATGGGCATCAGGGTTGCGCGTAAGATGCTGGATCGCCGGGTGCTGGAATTTATCGAACTCGGTAGCGGTCTTGCCCTGACCGAAGTGGTCATTGGATCTCAGATGATGGGTAAAAGCATCGGTGATATGCCGGTTTATCATCAAAAAGGCATTCAGGTGCTGGGATTTAAACGCGGACCGGAAGTGACTTGCTCTCCTTCACTGGATACTGTGCTGGAAATCGGCGATATGTTGATCGTAGTCGGCCCGCAGCAAACCCTGACTAAGCAGTTGCAGAACTTATGATACCGCACGAACGCAGCGGGATATTCTATACCCCGATTCAGGACAAAAAACGGCGCCAGGGCTCGGAGCCGAAAATCATTCTGCTCAGCTTTCTTTCGGTGTTACTGCCGGCGGCCGTGTTGCTGACGCTGCCGGTGTTTTCTAAAACTGGCCTTAGCTTTACCGATGCTCTGTTTACCGCGACTTCCGCGATCAGCGTGACCGGTCTTGGTGTGGTCGATACCGGCTCTCATTTTACGCTGGAAGGCAAGATTCTGCTGATGCTGCTGATGCAGATTGGCGGTTTGGGGCAGATGACATTGTCAGCCGTACTGCTTTATCTGTTTGGGGTGCGACTGAGTCTCAAGCAACAGGCGATTGCCAAAGAAGCGCTCGGGCAGGATCGCTCGGTTAACCTGCAGCATCTGGTTAGGCGAATTATTATTTTTGCGTTGATTGCCGAAAGTATCGGGTGGCTGCTGCTGTGCTGGTATTGGGTGCCGAAAATGGGCTGGGCAGAGGGCATGTTCTATGCGTTATTTCACGCGGTATCGGCGTTTAATAACGCCGGTTTCTCGCTGTTTTCAGACAGCATGAGTGCTTATTCCGGTGAGCCGATGCTGCTGCTGACACTGGCTGGACTGTTTATATTCGGCGGATTGGGATTCACTGTGGTCGGCGATTTGTGGATGCATCGCCGCAACGGCTGGCGTTACTTTAGCCTGCATACCCAGATTATGCTGGCGGCGACACTGCTACTGCTGGTCGCAGGTACCTTGTTGTTCTGGCTGCTGGAGCACAACAATCCGGCGACAATGCAAAGTTTGCCGGTCTGGCAACAGTGGCTCGCAGCCTTCTTTCAGTCCGCGACGGCGCGCACCGCCGGATTTAATAGTATCGATGTGGCGCAGCTCACTCAGCCGGCGATGCTGATTATGATCATGCTGATGTTGATTGGTGCCGGTTCAACGTCAACCGGCGGCGGGATTAAAGTCTCGACGTTTGCCGTTGCGGTGGCAGCGACCTGGGCATTCTTGCGCCAGAAGAAACACGTGGTGATGTTTCAGCGCAGCGTGAACTGGCCAACAGTGACTAAATCGCTCGCCATCATTGTGGTGAGCGGAGCCCTGCTGACCGTGGCGATGTTTTTACTCATGCTGACAGAGCAGGCCAGTTTTGAACAGGTGCTGTTTGAGACGATATCTGCCTTTGCGACAGTTGGGCTTAGCGCTGGATTGAGCGCTCATTTATCCGAACCGGGTAAGTACATCCTGATTGTGGTGATGATTATCGGCCGTATTGGTCCGCTGACGCTGGCTTATATGCTGGCCCGCCCGCAGGCAAGTCTGCTCAAGTATCCTGAAGACGACGTGCTGACCGGCTAAGCTCTGTTTACGCCGGGAGTTAGGAGCGCCTGCGCTGTTTCACTCTGCACTGAAATGCTCGGACAGTGCGGCGCGGCGCACCTGACCGCCGACCTGTTCATCGCTGACGGTGTGTTCATAGCCTTGTTTGATAAGGCGCTGGGCAGGCAGGTCGGGTTTGAGACGCTTGAGCTGAGGTGAGTTAGGGGTTCCAGCCATCTGATAAAGGCTGACACCACCGCCGGTTTTGATTGAGATGGTTTTACCATCAAATTCAAATTGGGTGCTGACCATACGGCCGTTACGAAATACGCCCTGATCGTTGAGGGTCAGAACTTCCGTCTGGTAGGGCGGCGTACCGATTTCGATCCAGGTGCCGTAAACGTGGCTCTGATCGACATAATCACGGTAACTGACCAGGATCAGAGCGGCGAATCCACCCGCCATGGCACACAGCGTGAGCCAGAAAACTGCTTTGGTGGCTATACTGCCAAAGCGCGACCCGGCAGGGCTGCTTTCCGCTCGATTTCCTTGATTACCTGCCGCCACGCTGTTTACTCCCGTGTTGACTCTGTTTGAAGAAATATCCTTAAATTCAATGTGAGATAGAGTGTCTGAGCGTCTGTTGCAGCGCAAATTCCTCACATCAAAGCTTGATCCTTATTCCAAATTGTCCGCTATGGTATGCCGTAACGGCTTAATACCCTGGGTTAACTTACCTGCACATCTTAGGTGACGTATCTGGCCTAGCCTGTTTTACGCTGTAGTGATGGCAGCCGACTGTTATAAAGCATGGTTTACATCTTGTGTAATGGTCAAACTTAGGTTAAAAACAGTCAGCTAACACAGGTTAGTGATGAATACACTTTGACAAGGAAAAAAAATGATTAAGGAAAACACCTATTTCGACGGGAATGTAAAATCTCTGGCTTTTGAGCAGGAATCCAACACCATCAGTGTGGGTGTGATGTCTGTCGGTGAGTACACGTTCGGCACAGGTGCGCCGGAACGTATGACAGTTGTGAGCGGTGCGCTGACGATTAAACGTCCCACGGATGAAGACTGGCAGACCTTTAACGCAGGCGAGGCGTTCGATGTTGAAGGTGATTCATCGTTTGATGTAAAAGTGGCAACCACTACCGCTTACTTGTGTGAATACCTGTAATAAGTCGTTGGTGGGTAGCGCTTTGCGGATGCTGCCCGCTGGCCATCGATTGGCGTGTCCTGTTTATCGTGACGACCCCGTCAGGCACAGAAGTTAGCGCCAATAAAAATGCCACACTCGCAATGAGTGTGGCAAAAACAAAAAGGAATGGCAGTGGATATTCACTTTTTGTGTCGAGAGCTGAAACCTTACAGGCTCGGCAAAACAGTCAATCAGAACATCGTTTAATCACTTGCGCGGTGAATCACTTATTCGGTCAATCAACGTCCGGGTTGATTGATGCCCCGGTTAATACGTCTCAAAGATGCCGCTATTGTAATCGTTAATCGCTTGCTCAATTTCATCGATGCTGTTCATGACAAACGGACCGTAATGGACCACTGGCTCATGAATCGGCTCACCATAAAAAATCAGTGCGCCGCTGGCTTGCATGGCTGCCAATTCTGCATGATTTCCATGTGTTAATATCGCCATTTCACCTTGCTTGACCGGATGACCATCAATATTAATCACTCCTTGGTAGACATACACCATCATGTTGTAGGTCTCAATGGTACGCATGGTCAGTGTATGGCCTGTCCCTGCACGCCAGTCTGCGACGGTTGCCGGTACACCGGTTTGTGTCAGTGGCCCCTGGAGTTGGTCACCATTAGCATTGATATCCCCGGCTAATACGCGTAGTACGCCAAGTGTCTCTGTAGTATGTTCAGTGATGCTTTCCGGCTGAAAATCATGGTAGCGAGCCGGGATCATCTTGTCGCGAGCCGGCTGGTTAATCCAAATCTGGAAACCGTGCAGATCGCCGTTTTCCATAATCGGCATTTCGCTGTGAATCACACCGCGTCCAGCCGCCATCCATTGTGCGCCGCCGCTGCGAAGCTCGCCGACATTGCCCATATGGTCACGATGCTGAAAGTGGCCCTGCATCATATAAGTCAGGGTTTCGATACCACGATGCGGGTGTGGTGGAAAACCACCAACATAATCGGCGCGGTCATCGGATTTCAGTTCATCTACCATCAAAAATGGAGAGAAGCTCGCGTTGTTAAATCCTGCGACACGACGAATTTTGACGCCGTCACCGTCTGAGGTGGCTTGTGCAGGGATCAACTGTCGAATGGCTCTTGCTTTACTCATGGTTCTTCTCCGTTGGTAGAACATGGGGCAATTGTAGTGCAGTGCACTAGAAAGAGGAGTCTTCACAGTTGAGGCAGTCATTCAATATATTTGAACAACTTTGTGATTTGTACGGATTTCTGTCTCTCAACTATACTTAGAACAGCGGTTTTTTAAGCACAGAATAGGTTTTACGTACAAGAATAGGGTCTATTAACGTGGCTGTTTGGTGAAGCGCCAAGCCCTGAAAGCCCGTGATACTTGTGGTTGATATTTTGCGTGTCATCACGCGTTGTCGCGCCGTTTTGATAGTCAAAGATTTGGACTTAGTTTGAAACAATATGCTGTAACAAAATCAGTGGATGGCGACTAACGAGAGAAAGATAATAGTGAGGAGGTCACTATGGCGGTACTTCCCAAACATACGGATCAGAATCCGCGTTACGACCCGGACAAAGACTTAACGCTGGATCAGCTGCAGCGTTTTACCCGTGCGGCAAATCATGCGGAGCAAAAGCGTGAAGAACTGAGACAGATTGAAGAGCCCTCGATCGTGGAAGTGACCCGCAGAGCCAGACGGCTGGCGATGCGCCCGTTGATCAAGCCCAAACCTGACAAACCTAATACGGCCCGTTATGCTATCTGGCTGGTGGTGTTTGCTATCACTGGCTTATGGTTGATGTATATGTCTGCCTGACCGCGTGCAGAGGTGTGGTTGTGATGTGAGCTGTCTTTTCTTCGAGAGGATGCGTTTCAGATAATGTATGGTAGTAGCAGTACTGATTCTTACCATGATGCTTGGCGGCGTACATTGCCTTGTCTGCGCAGCGGGTCAACTCTTCAAGGTTATTGGCGTCGTTCGGAAACAGAGCGGCACCGGCACTAACGGTGAGCTGTTTAAACAAGGTGCGGTTTTCTTCTTGTAGTTTGTCATGAAAAAGGTGACTAATACGTTCAAGGATATGGTCGAGATCGAGTTTATTCTTCACCCCATAGAGCAGGATGACAAACTCATCGCCGGCAAAGCGCGCAATCGAATAGTCGTCCTGATCTGTCCCCTGAGCGCGGTGTCGGACGTTATTTTTCAGGCGTTGAGCAAAGTGTTTCAGGACCTGGTCACCTATCTGATGACCATAATTGTCATTAATGATTTTGAAGTCATCGATATCAATAAATACCAGTGCAGTCAGTGACTCCCGATTTCTTTGCTGCTCCAGCTTGCCTTTGGCCCAGTTCTCAAAACTCCAGCGATTCGCCAGGCCGGTCAGGCGATCGGTGTAGGCCATATCTTCCAATCCTTCCTGATAAAGTGACTGAATATACTCTGCCGCCTGCGTGTATAAGTAGGTGCAAATATTACAGATAAGGCTTAGCACCAGCAGACTGATGATCAAGCGATCGGCAGCCATCGCTTCTCCGCCAAGGCTGGGGTGACGGCTATAGATGGTCAGAGCGCTTAACAGGCAAAATCCGCCACTGAGCAGCAGGCCGACAGGAAAGCGGTTGATAAAAATGATCGTTGCGATAATTGGATACAGCCAGAAAAGTCGGTTGGGGTGGAGTTCTCCCATCAAAAAAAGAATCACCGCCTGCGCCAAAAGTACCCCAGTGAGGACATAGCCAGCCAGACTAAAAGTGTGTTTGAAAGAATAGAGCAGACTGCTACCCACAAGGAGTGAGCAGGCAATGTTAAAGCCCAGATACCACCAACTTGCATTTGCAGCGTCGAGCACCGTATACAGCACCAGCACGAACACCGTAATCACAGCACTTAACAGCACAATTTGTTGTTTGCGTATCTGGCCCAGTTCTGCCATCTCTCTGAGTCGACTTCCGACCAGATTACCCATGGGTATCATATCCTTATATTGTAAACGCGCTCGATTAAAGTCTAGATTAGATTTTTTTGTCTGAAGCAAGGTATGAAAAAAAGGATGTGACTTAATTCAACCTTTGAACATTTAAGGATATTTACGTATAGCAATACAGATATTAAGGGGAGGGGATGTCCGGCGCTGATACCTGATGTGGCTGAAAACTCATTCTGCTGCAGTTTAATCAAATCATATTACGCCGATGAAAATTCCTGTGTCAGCCAGGTACGCAGCAACATGACGCTTTCAAGAGTGAGTTTGTCTTTCTGGCAGGCAAAATAAAACCCCTGCTTCGGATGTACAGTGACCTGGCCGATTTCGGTCAGCAGACCATGGTCGATCTCTTCGCGCACAAACTGGCGGTGGGTAACAAAAACGCCCAGTTTGCGTATCGTCGCCTGTACAGCCTGGGCCGAGGTGGTAAACGTCAGGTTTTTATGCTGTTTGGGCAGACAAACCTGATTGGCATTGCACCATATTTTCCAGTCGTCCTGACGCCGGGTGTTGGCGGCAAAAATGGCCGGGTAATGTTGAATGACCGACTCTGTGCAGGTGTCGGTCAGTGCCTGAATTAACTCCGGATGTGCGACCAGGCTGAGCTCATCATCCGCCAGCTTTTCACAATAATAGTCTTGCCATTCCTCTTTGATACCGTGGATCAACGCCACATCCACACCTTCAGCTTCGAGTGAAAATGCACCGGTCAGGGTCGAGATACGAATATCAATTTCCGGCGCAAACTGCTGGAATTTGGGTACGCGCGGGATCCACCAATGCAGCGCCAGAGAGTTAATCATGTTGAGCGTGAGGCGGTTCGGGGTATTACTTACCAGCATGGACTCGGTTGCATCGACAATCTGTTCCAGCGCCGGGGCTATCTGGCGGTAATATTTTTTACCGGCACTATTGAGGATCACACTGCGTCCGACCCGGTTAAACAGCGGCTGATTAAGCTGGCTTTCCAGTGACTTAATCGCCTGGCTTACTGCTGAGTGGCTGACATTGAGCACCTGTGCCGCTTCAGTCATGCTGCCGGTTTCTGCCACAGCGATGAATGAGTACAGGGATTTAAGAGGCAGTAGTTTTCGCATGTGTAAGTTTTTCTAACAAGTTTGGTCAATATTACTCGTTATTTTTTCCGCTGTCACTGACGTAATATAAGCGCCAGATGAAGGAGAATTCCATGCCCAACAAATTATTACCTGTGGTGTTTATGCTGTCGTCGACCGCCAGCCTGTCCATCACAGGTTTACTGACCAAGTACCTGACTACTGTATTACCACTCAGTCTGCTGAGTGTGCTGCGTTTTGCCATCCCATCACTGATTTTACTGGTGTTTCTCGCGTTGACTCAATTGCGTTTGCCAACGCGCAGTATGTACAAGCCGCTGGCGATGCGGGCATTGTGCCTGGCGGCGTGTCAGCTCTGTTTCATCTATTCGTTGCAACATTTGACGCTGGTTGAAAGTGTGGTGTTGTTCAGTACCGGGCCGCTGTTCATTCCGTTGTTAGAAAAGCTCTTTTTTGGTGTTCGCATGCCCTTGACGACGCTGGCTGGGTTAGTCAGTACTTTTACTGGCGTGGTGATGTTGTCCGGCAGTGTCGGACATGTCGAATGGCGTCCGGAGCTGATGTCAGGCCTGTTGGCTGGCGTGCTTAACGCGGCTTCTCAGCTGTGTCTGTATCGGGTATCGAAAAGTAACATGCGTTCGGTTGATATCAATCTGTGGAGTCTGGGTATCGCATCGATTGTTTTGCTGCCGATGCTCGTCTTCGTGCCCTGGCAAGCCGCAGGCCAATTGACCTTGAACCCGCAATTATTGGTCATTGTCGGTTCGTTGCTCGCGGTTTCCCTGCTGGTGATTAATACGCAGATCTTTCGTTCTAAGGCGTATCGGCTGGCTGAGTCCGGATCTCAGTTGGCACCGCTGATTTTTACCAATCTGCTGTTCTCTGCGGTGCTGCAGGTGGTGTTTTTCGATGTGCAATACAGCCCGGTTCAGAATCTCGGACTGCTGCTGATTGTTGTCGCGACCATGATGACTAATGTCTTACCAATGTTGTGGAAAGCGGCCACCGCCCACAAACTGCATTCCGCTTAAGTTGTTACTTGTCTGGGGCGCTTTTATTGGATGGCCGGAGTGGGGCTTGGAGCGACTTTGGCCGGTTCCAGTCCGAACGGCAAGTCGGCAAAAATGTCCGGCTGATGGGCGAACGTTGGCGCTTCATGTACGCCCTGCCAGTCGAGCAGCATAATCGCCAGCACATTACGATGTTCGCCCCGGGCAAGGTTGGTGCCTCCTCTGACGGAAGGCACCATGCCCGCTTCTTTATTCATTGCCTGAACGATGGCCTGGCGGGTCTTGTCGACCACGGGATCATCGTCCAGTCCTGCTAATAAGAAACTGATGCCTACTTCGGCAATCACATCTTCTTTGGCATGCTGCAATATGGTGTCGATATTGGCGCGCAGATAATCGTATATCCACTGATATTGCTGTTCACTGACCAGGTGTTGATAGTATTCCGAAGCGGCGAAAATAATGTGTGTCATGCCATACAATTTATTTTCAAATTGCTGTGGTGACAGGTCATCATCCTCATTATCTGGATAGGTTGCGCGAAACGCCTGGATAAAGTTATCGACCACATCTTGCTCACCCAATTGGCGTAGCCAGTAAACCTGATTGGCCAACTGTGCTGCCCAGGCACGGATCATTTCCGGATTCGTGGCATAGTTGCTGAAGTCGTAGCGACGGATGATGTTCCTAAATAGCTTATCGGAGCGGTGTTTGAGGCCATATTCATTGGCCCTCGCCATACTGCCGAGTAGATCAAGACCAAGGTAGAGATATTCCGGGGTATGTTTCGATACGGTGTAACGCAATTTGGAACGAATCGAGGGGTCTTTGCCGTAGTTGGCAAGCTTTTTGTTGCGAATAGAGATAAATTTGCTCGGGCGAATTCACTTCAGACGCAAAATAGTTGAGCTGACTGGCTACTCTGGCCATATCACTCCACACCGCAGCAGCGTATTTGTCATCCAGCGTCTGGCGATACATTCTCAGACCATAGTGGCCTTCTTTAAAAGCGGGCAGTGTGTACAACTGACTTTCAAAGGTATTTCGAATCAGATCGGCGGTGTAAGCATAATTGTCAACCGATGCGCTATTATTCTCTTTGGCGCTGTCTGCCTGAGCCATTGACGCGGCAAGTGCCGGTTGAGGCATCAGCAGTGCTGCAGAAAGTAAGCTGATTAGGTAGGAGCGAGGTAGCAACATAGTAAGCCTGAAAATGACCATTCATAACAACTAAGCATAGAAGATAGTCCTAATGTGAAGTGAAACTGACGTCAGGCTTGTGTAAAAACACAGCAATATTAACTCTTCTAAGGGTAAATATACCGAAAAGTCAGATTGATACGCGGCTCTCTGGGCTTTGCGGTTTTTGGTACACAATGCTGCCAGTAGTGCTGGGTAGGGCCTGCCATCACCAGCAGTGAGCCGTGCCCCAGTAGCAGCTCAAATTTCTCTTTGCTGTGCAGATGTTTTAACACAAAACGACGGGTTTCACCGAATGACAACGAGGCAATCACAGGCTGATGGCCCAGTTCCGGTTCGTTGTCCTGATGCCAGCCCATAGAGTCTTGTCCGTCGCGATACAAGTTGGCCAGCACTGAATTAAATGATGAATGTGCGGCCAGTTCACACTGTTGGCGCAGCGTATTCAGGGTTGGAGTCCAGGGGGTGGGCGCCATAGTCAGTCCGGAATATGTATAGCTTTGGTCACCATACCAGGCTTGCAGGCGTGGCTGAATAACCCTCTTACCAAACAGAGTGATCGACTCCTGCTGCCAAGCGAGTTCACGCGTCAGCACGGACTGAATCTCGTCCGCCTCTGCTTGAGGCAGAAAATGTTCTACCCACAGCAAACGTCCATCTGCAATATCGATCCATTGTGGGCTGTTATCAAATAATCCTGATGTCTCTTTTTCCATAATTTATACAACCAAAATAACAATTTAAGTGTGGATTTAACGACTGATTTGTTTATTCTAATTGTTGTAGTCTCATAACGCCCACTATAACGGGGCGGCTCGTTCACAGTAACAGGAGATAAGCGCGATGACTCTGACCTCAGGTAAACGAATGGGTGTCCGTGCGCTGCTTGTTACGTTAGATTACCGAGCGGTTTTATGAGTTGGCATGCTTAGTGTTAGATTGCTTATTGGTGTTGCAAAATGCAAGTAATTGCAAATCGCAATTGTATTATGACATCAGTTGTAATGAAATCGTTCTATTTTTCACCGGTAACCCCGTATTTAAAGCATTTTATAAGTTGGCACGCTATGTGCTTTATATACAGTGACCCTTTTAAGCCGAGGGTCACCTAGCCAACTGACGTTGTTAGTGAACCATCTTGTTCACATCTATATATAGCCAACCGCCTTTATTGCGATTGGCTTTTTTTTTGCTCTTTTTCCGGCAATTAACTTTTTACATTAATATCTTAGTTGGCCGGATGTTGTGTGACTTTTACTCTTCTCCATCGCATTTTGCATAGCAGCTTGGTTGACGCGGACAGACTGCACCACGTGAGCAAATCAAGCGGGCTTCATTTTCAATCCCACGTTCAATCCAGTTAATATTAAGAATTTTTGCGATAGTGAGTAAATCTTTCTTAATTGCGCCCGGAATCACAGTACTCCCGCCGTGACTGACGCAAGACGCTTTCAGCTCTTCTGCGATGGCCAGTGCATCTCCACCTTGCGCTGCAATGGCCGGGTTAAGATCGATACCTGCGCACAACACCCGGTTATTGCCGGCAGGATCGGTCATGTTGATCGATTCACAGCAGTAAATACGCGGTTCGTCCCCAACGTTGAGAATCGAGATCTGTGCGGAGCTGTCCGGTTGAGGCTCAGAGAGGCGACGGAAAACCGCCCAGTGCTGACAGGGGTCGTTAACTTTACGCATATTGCCCCAGGGCAGAGGGATACCATTACCACGATAAACCGCTTTGAGCTTTCCTGCTCCGTAAGCATCGAAATAGTGCCAGTAAGGGTAGGGTGAAACGACCGTCATACGGCGCATCGCGACCGACGGTGATACACCGGCTTTGAGGTGCACATCAATTTCATAGCCATTGCGGTCGAGTAGTTGGCGGAAGGGAACTTTAGGACACAGCAGGGCACCGGCAAAAAAGCTCGATTCAAAGTCTCGCCACGCCTGCAGAATATCCTGCGAGTTAAGCTCTGAAGTGGGCTGGCTGTCTTGCTCTTCCCAGCCCTGCGTATGACCGACAGTGAGTACGCTTTTCAGGCCGTCTTTGCTGTGCAGGACATTGTGACCAATGTAGACCGCCAGATCATATTTAAGCCGGGTCGGATGCTGGCGCAGGATTTCATTGAGATAAATGGTGCCGGGAGGTTCAAAAAATGAGGTGATAAGCTGTTTGGCACTCACCCCAAGCTCGTCCACCACGTCACGAGGTGTACGCTGTACCCAGCGAATATTCAGTCCCAGGCTTTTGGCGATATCGAACAGATCTTCCACCGCCAGGTTCAGACGTTTAAGACCGACCTCTTCAGCAGCACGTTCCAAATCGGGAAAATGGTTCTGCAGGCTTTCCTGGTGGGCTCGGATCAGCAGATGAGCAAACTGGCGACCGGTAATGCCGGTTTGTGACAGCATTTCCGGTATGGCGATCTGCAAAATGTCGTTCGAAAACAAGAAGCTTGGCTCCAGAGCCATGCCGCTGATCCCGCCCCGGTTACCTTTGTCCGGGGTGATATCGGCCTGCTCCGGCTCGTCATCGAGAAACCAGGCCGGATCTTTTTGAAATACATTGGCGATCACCTCGAGCATTTCCACACTTGGTACCCGTTTGCCCCGTTCAATCATCGACAGGTAGGAGACGGATGGCGCGTACTCCGGATTAACCCGAATACAGCGTGCGGAGAGATCCTCCATTGTTAAGTGATTGCGTTTTCTCAGGTTTCTGACTTTAGTCCCGAGAAAATGAGACTGTCTGACTAAGCTTTTTGACACGGCCATTTTGTAAAATTCACATTGTAAAATTTTTGTTGTGAAATTGTAGTAAAAAATCCGCTAATCTACAAAATAAGCAAGTCACAAACTGGAAAACAAAAATACTTAACCAGCTTAATGTGAATGCACAGGACGAAACATTTTTGGTTATCCATGAGGGAAAGACGATGAATATGCTGACATTCGATAAAACAGAAATCCAACAACAACCGAAACCATTTATCGCTGAAGCTGTCTTCGCCGTCGAGACGATCAGCGCTGATAAGCAGTGTGAAAAACAAGCCAAAGCCAAACAGCTGCTCGATCGCCTGTTTCCGCTGGAAAATGGCTCACACCAAGATGTGACCAGCTACATGATTGATTACAGTCACGTACTGGCCTATTTCAAAGACGGTACTCACAGTGGACTGAAATATCCGAAACACTTTGTGGCGTACACTGGCGGAAAAGACAATCCGTGCTCAATCCTGCTGCGTGATGGCAGTGGCTGCCATGTAGAAGTGCTGCTGGGCTGCATGAAAGGCACCGGCAGCGTTGAGTTGGTAGAGATTGACGATATCCAGCTTGAGACCTGTACCACCTTCTGTCAGATGTGTGATGAGACGGAACCGACCGCTGCGATGCGTCACTGGATAAGCCTTATTAAGGGAGACGAGCGTGGCAGACCACAGGCGTGCAGTGAGGATAAAGAATACACGTCCAAAAGCGGAGAAGACTACTGCCTGAGCTACTGCTTTAATCTGTGATAGCAAAACGTTGCGGTGAAAAGTCGCGCAGTGATATCAATCAGAGCCTTATATCAGAGTGATACATAGCACAGTGATATTAGGTAACTTGATTCATCGCCAAAGCGTTTACTTTGGGTAAGGCCTTCAGCAATAAAAAAATCCACCGGGTTAAATCGGTGGATTTTTTATTGTCTCAGCGTTTCGCAAAGCTGTTGTGTGCTGCTTGACGTGCCTGTTTAAATCGGCATCACCCGGTTACGTCCCAAGTGCTTGGCGTCGTACAGCATTTGGTCGGCCCGATCGAGCAGTGACTGCGCGCTATCAAGGTCATCACGCTGTGAAACTCCGAACGAGGCGGTAATGTTACCAACCTGGTTATTATTGCGGCGATCGCGTACCTTGAGTTTTTCAATTGAGCGGCGCAACGTGTCGGCGAACTGGCGTGCGCTGCGCAATGATTTATTCGGCAGGATTAGTGCAAACTCTTCGCCGCCAAAACGATAAGCAGTGATACCTTCCCGACAACTCGCCTGCAGACGTTTACCCAGGCTGCGTATGATATTGTCGCCGAACAGGTGGCCAAATTCGTCGTTAAATCTTTTAAAATGATCGATGTCGAGCAAAATAATGCTCATTGGCTGGTGGCCATGCATTAGGGCGGCCAGATCATCATTAAAGGCTCGGCGGTTATACAGGCCAGACAGGCTGTCAAACAGGGCATCGCGCTGTACCGTCGCCAGCTGCGCTTTCAGGCGTGATATTTCCTGACTGGCACTCTGTAACTGGTTGTTGAGGAAACGGGTCGAGTGCCGGATATCGTGTGATTCACTGACAAACTGACGGATCATCATCATCACTTCCTCGATGGAAAGCTCTTCATGCTCAACCCGTTCAAGGTCATTCAGACTTTTATCGATAGCGGCCTCAAATGCACTGGTGTCCGTCATGGTGTCTGACATGGAGCAGCAGATTTCATTGGCCAGCAATTCGATATTGTTGCGCAGTTCACTGACGCTGGTTTCGGCTCTGGTCGCTATGTGCGTCTTGTAGAGATGCTCACCAGTGGCTGGCGGGAACAGATCGAAGTTGGCCAGAATGGCGTCCATCTCCTCGTTCAACTGAGGCATACTGTTATCAACATAGGTGTACCAGAGCGCGTAGTTGGCAGGCGTCGCGGCAACATGGTTTTTGATCATCAGTGGAACGGCTTGTTTGAGGTTGGCCGTGGATTTTTTGAAATCGTCGTCAGTCATTATGTATCGGAAGTCACTAGGCGATAACCATTTGATTAGCAAATAATAGCTGAGTTTGGTCAGCAATGCTTTAAAAAACGCATGATATGTAAGGTTCCATGAGTCAGACTAGGCTTTAGCTAAGTCCTTTTTTCTATACAGATCAAAACCTAATCAAATTAGGCCGCTCATGAGTGAGCAGCCAGTTTTAACGGGCGGCGCTGACGCAGCAGCGCGATCACCTGAGGTAATAATGACATGACGATCATCCCGGCCATCAAGGCATATTGCTGCGGTTGGTAAAATTCACTCAGTAACAAGCCCCCGCACACAATACCGGCCACCGGATTGGCGATACCGCCAAAGGTAAAATCGACCACCGACATACGTTGCAGTAGCCACACATACAAACCATAACCGATAACAGTATTGGCCAGCACTATCCATAGGATGCCGATAGCGTTACGGGCAGAAAAATGATGTAGCGCCTCCAGATAGGCATGAGGTTCAATCAAAGCGTGTACCAATGCAGCCGCGCTCAGCGCCAGGCCGCCAATGATCAGTTGCCAGGTCAGCACTGACCACCAGTGAATGCGTCCACCCAGTGCCTTGGTCAGGGTTGAACCAAAAATGATGCACATGATTGCTGCCAGCATGGCCATCAGACCAAACGGGTTGAGGCTAAGGGTTTTAGGATCAAACAGCATCCAGGCGAGCAGCACCAGGCCTAGACCGCACATCAACTGAATCAGCGATGGTCGTTGACGCCGGACCAGCCAATGGTAGCCCATGGCAAAGACAGGGACAGACACCATACCAACCCCCGAAATGGCTGATGGCAGCGTTAAAGCCATGACAAAGATCAGGCTGAAGAATGCGGCAATATTGACCAGGCCAACCATACTCAGCGTTTTCCAGCTTGTCTTATCAGGCCAGCTTGGTTTTAGAGCAAGCAGCAGCAGACCGGCAGGCAGTGCGCGCAACGCTCCTAGTGCCAAAGGTGGCCAGTCGGCCAAGGTAGATTTAGTGACAGCGTAGGTGGTTCCCCACAGGAAGGCAGGAATCATGGCAAATAAAATGTTCATATCAAGTATCTTTATGTTGAGATATTTAAGTGAAATTTATCGCACAGAATGCTTCTTGTAAAGTATCTTTATGTTAAAGTAAATTATCGAAGCCGATAAAGGAGAATACAACCCGATGGATGCGATTGATCGCGTACTTGCACAGTGGCAGGCAGAGCGGCCACAGTTAGACACTTTACCTATGGGTATCATGGGACGCATGATGCGTTTGATTAAGCACCTTGAAGCAGCGGTGGGCGAGTTGCACAAGCAGCATGGTCTGAAAATGGGCGAATTTGACGTGCTCGCCACGTTGCTGCGATCCGGAGCCCCTTATCAGTTGACACCGTCAGAGCTGCTTTCTTCTATGATGCTTACCTCAGGCGCGATGACCAACCGGCTGGATAAACTGGATCAGAAAGGCCTGATCACCCGCGTACACAGCACGGCGGATCGACGCAGTATTGAAGTCAAACTCAGTGAGCAGGGATTGTTATTAATTAATACTTTGGTGCAGGAACATGTCAACATTCAACAGCAGTTAACCCAGTCGTTGAGCCCGCAGCAGCAGCAGGCGCTGACACTGTTACTCAAACAGTGGTTGAGTGATTTCGAAGCGCAGGAGTAAGTCGTATGGCGCTGACAAACACACCCAGGCAGACGCTGATTGAATTTATCGAAAGCTTGCCGCAGGTACAGGCGGACTATCCCTTTGGTCCTGAGCCTCTGGTGTATAAAATTCGCGGCAAAATGTTTGTGCTGTTTTTTGAATCGGCCTCGGAGTGGTTTGTGAACCTGAAATGCACTCCTCAAGACGGTGAAATTCTCACCAGCCAGTTTAATGCGATTCGGCCGGGCTACCATATGAACAAGCGTCACTGGATTTCAGTCGCGCTGCAGGGAGATGTGGAGCCGGGAATGATCGAAGATCTGTGTCTGCGTTCTTACCAGTTGGTTGTGAATAAACTAAGGAAAGGGGAGCGCGAAGCCTTGCAGCGTTTGTGGCCGCAAGGCAAGGCGTGATCAGTGGCTGGAAGAGAGCGCGGGCTGGCTCAGTTTTTTGGCACCGCGCAGCATAGCTTCAATCAGTTCGGTGGCGTTAAATTTCTCTAATGCTTCATGTGCGCCGACCTGATGGGCACGATCGACACAGATTTCACTCGACAGTGAGGTGTGCAAGATGCAGTAGGCATGGCTGAGGTGAGCGTCGTTTTGTACCTCAAATGCCAACTCGTAGCCATCCAGTCCCGGCATTTCAATGTCGCTGACCAGGATATCAATCGCCTGATGGTCTGCAGCCAGTCTGCGCATCATATCAATCGCTTCGAGACCGTTTTTACAGATCTGGTAAGGGATATTGATACGATCCAGCGCATCCGCCAGCTGTTTACGTGCGATAGATGAGTCATCCACCAGCATGATATTGAGGGCTTTGAGTCGCTCACGTTCCACATCGGTCAGCATCGGCACTTTAGTGGATTCATACTGCGGGTAAATTTTAGACAGCAGCAGTTCGACATCCAGCATCTGAACGATTTTCTGCTCGTAGCGGGTAATACCTGTCACGAAAACATTGCGCCCGGCTGACGGCGGAGATGGCTCAATACTGCGCCAGTCACATTCGATGATCTTTTCAATCCCGCGCACCATAAATGCCACGACAGTACGCAGGCAGTCAGTGACGATCAGATAGCTTTTTTCATATTCATCCGGGTGGATCGGGCGAAAACCGATCGCCGCTGCCATATCAATCACCGGCACGGTGGTGTTGCGGAAGGTAACAGTACCAACCACATGGTGATGTGAGTAGGGAATCTGAGTCATCGGCATAAAAGGAATAATTTCGCGTACTTTTAATGTTCCAATCGCGAACAGCTGTTTTTGCATATTCAGCGTGAACATCAGCATGCCCTGCGACTGATTTGCCTTACTGGGAGTTTTAGCCATAACTAGTATCTTAATTAATCGTTATTCACTCTATACTAACTGAAAATAGCGCATCGGCAACGGTAACGCGGTTTTTTTAGTGCAGACGGAGTGCCAGTTCGAGAACAATCGAACAGTTGTTTGAAAAATGTTTTCACGATGTAAATGAAACAATGCCGAGTGCATCGGGTGCGGAGTTCCGCTAGACTAGGCAACTTTTTCGGGTGAGGTAAAAGTTATGGCAAGAACGGCAGCAGCGTTGCATATTCTGGTAAAACACAAAGAACAAGCTGACGATATTATGCAGCAGCTGAAAAAAGGCGCCAAGTTTCAGACTCTGGCGAAGAAATATTCCCAGTGCCCTTCGGGCAAACGCGGCGGTGATCTGGGTGAATTTCGCCAGGGCCAAATGGTGCCGCAGTTTGATAAAGCGTGTTTTAAAGGCGAAGTGCTCACTCCGCAACTGGTCAAGACCAAGTTTGGTTGGCACGTGATTAAGGTGTTGTATCGGACATGATAGCCCGAGCCGACATAAGTATTGTCTGCCTCAGTTTGGAATGAAGTGACGCCGATTACGATTAAGCTATAGAGATGCCATTAAAACTAATCACGCTATATTGTTTTTCAACATTAGGGTTAGTAAACAAAAAATCCGGGTATCTGAGACACCCGGATAAACTAGAAATGTTGAGGATTAGCGATTAGAACATGCGTTTATTCTGATTCAAAAGAACCTAAATCAGGTGCGTTACCATTGTAATCCAGCCCAACATCGGTACCTGCGTCAATAAGCTTACTGCCAGATTTGAGGTGGAAGAATTTAACCACAGGTAAACTACCATCACTCTGACGAGCGGCAAGTAAGTTATTTATATCAACACTTTCGAA
Source organism: Vibrio ostreae (assembly GCF_019226825.1). Lineage (NCBI taxonomy): Bacteria > Pseudomonadati > Pseudomonadota > Gammaproteobacteria > Vibrionales > Vibrionaceae > Vibrio > Vibrio ostreae. The sequence continues at coordinate 856,803 of NZ_CP076642.1, read as the reverse complement.
ATCAGATGAAGAAAATGACAAGCTGTTCTGCCAGCTGTTGTTTTTGATGCTGGTTGAGCTGGCGCCAAATTTATCGCTGCTACCGCCACCTAAAGACACACTGTTGTTGAGCGTGAGCTTCTTCAGCTCTCGAGAGCTACCATCGCCTAAACCAAAGTTACGTGCATTATTATAGGCAATCGCATTATAGATCGTGACCGTACCTCGGTTACTGTTTTGGTCGTATCCATCTGCGGTATTGCCTGCCGAAATGGTATTGATATAAAGGCCATTGTGAGCTAAATTTTTGTCGTCACTTCCGCCGGTTTTAAAACCGTTGCCATCACCTGAGCCCGCCACGCCGTTTTTCTGATACCCATTGCGAATCATCCAGGTGTATTCCAAGGTTGTTGTAACGCTACTACCATTGTCACGTAGATAGCCATCAAAGCCATCGTCAAGATTGTTCCATGCTCGACAACCGTAGAAGTAGTTTCCGGTACCGACCGTTAACTTGGCGGCAAATCCATCCGCATTTTCAAGTGATGAGTCCGCATTGTAATAAGAGTCGGAGTTTTTGATGAAGTTATAAGCTCCCCCGCTACTGATTTGCAGACCCGTATCTGAGTTTTCATAAAACTCCATGAACTCAATGGTATTGTGCGAGCCAGTCAAATACATACCATTATCGCCTGCTTTGGTAATATCAAAGCCATAGATGTGCCAGTAGTTAGCACTGACCTGAAAACCACGGTTGCTGCTACTTTCGGACATTGCAGAGAAGTCAAATACAGGTCGATCATCACCCGGGTATACACTCAGTACAATCGCTTTGGTCGAAGTGCCACTATTTTGGATCTTGATAGTATCGGAAGGATAATAGGTACCTTCGCGAATATAGATAACATCACCAGCACTGGCATTATTAATCGCGTCAACAACACCGGCTAGGGTTGAAACGACGGTTGCATCTGACTTGACACTGGTTATGAACGATGGATAACCATTAGTCAGTGGTTCACTGTTGGCACCGGCCATTCTTGCCGCATCCGCCGTGGGCGCTGCGGAGGAACTGGAAGTATCCGGGGATGACGAACCGCTGGAACTTGATGAATCACCACAGCTACCAGATACCGGATTGATATACCAACGTTGCGAACTGAGTGATGCATCTTCATTTTGGTAAACGTTTGAACCATTGCTTGAGCCAGCAACTGTGAGGGAATGCTGAGAATTCTTGTTGACGATTTTAAACCCACCACCTGATTGAACCTTTAACTCCCAACGTTGATTATCGCCATCCCAATCACTGTATGTATCCACGTTAGCACCATTCGAAGTGGAAGCGTTTAACACTTCTAACAACTTACTGTTATAAATAGATTTAATTTCCCAGTAGTTATCACTTTGCTTAGTCAATACGAACTGTTGATTAGTGCCTCCCCAATATTCGTAACTCATTACATTAGGTACGGTACTGGTATCAGTGGTATTAACATCGAGCGCTTGTCCAGAACCTTTATTAATGAAATAGTATGTGCCACCAGAAGTTGGTGTGGTGGAGCAGTTTTCAGCAAATGCAGAAGCACTCAACGCAGCGAAAGATAAGGCTAAAGCTATCTTACACCTTGGATAATGATGTAGAGTTTTCATTTGGTTCCCTATAAGATTTTATGTTGATAAAAGTGTAATTTTTATTAAGGCTTAACAGATCCTATTGTTATAATTAATTAAAGCAATGGATCGCAGTTGAGCTATCACCCAGCTTACTCGCTATAGATATAAGAAAACGTTTCCTCTATCAAAAAATATATTGAAAATACTAATATGTTTAATAATTCACTCATCCAGTTTAGATATATTAAGGCTATTATTTCAAATAGATTAAATTCAGAGCATTTAACGTTAAAATCTTTGGATTGGTATTGGCATAAATAATGAACTGGTCAGATCTGAAATATCTATGTCAGCTATTTAAGGGGTGGGCATAAACGATTTATGCACGTTGCGCTAAATTGCTTTAACCCGCAGGGCGGTGAACCGTAATCTTTGGGTTGAATATGCAGCTTGCTATAAATCCAAACAGCGTGGTTCCCATTCACGTTTATTATCAAAGTCAAGTCTGTCAGTGGACCTAGCTTTTATCTATCTGTAGAGAGCGAGCAGGAAAAAACGTTTTTTGGTATTAATACCCTGCCGAGTCAATAAAGAGAGTCGGTAATTACCCGATTATTCCACCAGTACGGCTGTGCCGCTGACGGACACCATCAGCATGCCATTGGTTTTACCGAACGTTTCGTAATCGAGGTCGATACCGACCACCGCATTGGCACCGAGCTCTGCAGCGCGGGCTTCCAGCTCCTGCAGTGCAATGGTGCGCGCTTTTTGTAATTCATGCTCATACGTTGCTGAACGGCCGCCGACGATGTCGCGAATGCCCGCAAACATATCTTTAAAAATGTTTGCACCCATAATGGCTTCACCGGCGATGACGCCGCAATAGCGGACGATCCGCTTGCCTTCGATCTGAGGGGTTGTGGTGATGATCATTCCTGACTCCGTTATGTTTTATCATTGACGCGAGTTAGAAGTGTAAACCCGCCAAGAGCTTCGCGCAGTATTCTGGCTGGGTAAAAAGCCTTCGCAGTGAAGGAAGGCTTAGCGCAGCATAGAGGGGATTTAACCTAGTTCAGCCGTAATATCGGCGATGTAAATGGCCGGCACACCCTCAAAATCGCTGGTAAACAGTACGCCCGTATCACCCGGTGCGAAAGATGGGTGAGGATGAGTGATTTGACGATCACCATCGAGTACATCCCACGATGTGCTGTGTTTTGCCAGCTTCGCGTAGTGCTTGGTGTTGGTATTGAGAATGTACAGGAACGGATCATTTTCGATGTCGTAGCTTTCGGCATCGGCCACGTCTACTGGCGCATCACAGCCGTCACCCACCATCAGAGAGCCATCAAAGTTGCTCATTAGGTGTGAACATGGCGGCATGACCATTACCTCTTCGTTTTCCAGCGTCTCCGGGTTGGCTTTGTAAATCACGCGCTCGGTCATGCCTTTAAAGTAAGAAACATAGACCATGGCGCTGCCATCCGGAATCCAGAATTCGTGGGTACACGATTCACCCGGCGCATGTTCTTTGATTTTACGCACATTGCTGCCGTTTTCGTTCACCAACCACATGCGGGCGTCTACCAAATCGTGCGGACCTTCATGGCAGAAGCCTATGGTCGAATCATCGAATGGACGGTAAATCGGGTGACCCAGCCATGCGTTGTCCTGATGGACTACCTCAAATTCACCGGATTGAATATCGACTTTAATCAGGCGGCAGGTGGGTTTGGTGTGGTAGAACTCAGCAAACTTTTCCCATGAGGTGAGTGGCTGCCAGTCATGTTTGAGGATTTCGATACCGACCAGTTTGGTGCATTCGGAGTTCGCCACCCAAGTACCGTAACCTTTCCACTTGTCATCGACAGTGTAGATGACCTGTTCTTCAAGTGTTTCGAGGTCCACTTTCATCAGGTTCAGTTCATTTTTGACATAGAAGAAAGAACGGTCATCGTTAGAGATGAATCCGCCGAAGGTATTGTCGCCTTTGCCTTCCGTAAGCTGTTTGGCCTGCTGTGTGTTCAGATCGGCCAGGTAGTAGTTACGGGCTCCGTCAAAGTCACCAGCGAATAGCAGTTTGCTGCCGTCATTGGTAAAACACTTTTGATAGAAGTAGTTACGATGACAGATCACGTCCGTTGGAGTCAGACGAGTCACTTTTACTTGGGTGTCGCTGTCGATGAATGATTCGAATGCCAGCTGAATTACATCACCTTTAGCCATAAATAATCTCCGTAAATGGCACTGCCAACCGACGAGGATTGGCAGTAAACGTTCAATTGAATCAGTTAGAAGAAATCACACTTTTTACTACTACGGTGTCCAGCCCGGCGCTGCGCTTGAGAGCGTAGCCGACGAAAGCAATCACCGCCGCACAACCCAGGAACAGCAGTCTTCCCCAGATTGGATTCGGTATCAGAATCATCAGTGACAGACCCGCCGCCATGAACATCACCAGAGTACCCAGCTTGTTGCGTTGCATACGGTCTACAATGTCCTGACCTTCTTCAGCAACACATTCCGTGTCCACATCTTTGAAGAACTCGGCCGTTTGCACTTTGTATGGGTCGTTCTCTTCTTTGTAAAAGAGCGTGGTCAGGCAGAAGAAACCCGCGGTCAGGAATAGGTGTGCCGCAATGGTGATGATGGTGCGCATTTCACCGGCTTCGCGACGAGTCAGATCATCGATACCAAACCAGCTTGCCACGTTCGCCGGGGTGAAGAATTCCACTACAGACCACGAGACCAGCATACCGAATACCACGGTGGCCCATGGTGTCCATTTTGGCGTCTTGCGAATCAGGATCCCCAGGAACAGCGGCACCAGAATCGGTGATTGCAGTAGCGTCGCAACTTGCATCATTAGATCAAATAGGCTCAGATGTTTCAGTGAGTTGAAGAACTGCGCCATGAAAATAACCAGCAGACCGTTCACCAGACACGCGATTTGACCTGCGCGCAACTGCTCTTTGTCGGTTGCCTGACCTTTACGCATGACGGGAGCATAGAAGCTGCGAACGAAGATGCCTGAGTTACGGTTCAGTGCTGAATCCATCGAGGACATGGTGGCGGCGAACAGACCGGCCATAAGCAGTCCCACGGTGCCAAGAGGCATGGTTTCACGTGCAAACACCAGGTAAACCGCATCGCCCGCTTTCGCGCCCAGTTGCGAATACTGAGTCGCCGCATCAGGGTAAAGGATGGCAGACGCCCAAGGTGGAATGAACCAAATCACCGCGCCAACCACCATCATACCCAGCGCCAACAGGGCAGCTTTGCTGGCATTTTTCGAGTCTTTTGCATTTAGGAAGCGGTAAGATTCCTGCATGTTGTTGATACTTTGCAGCTGTTTCACTACAAAGAAGATAAAGGTACACACTAGCAGTAGTGGATAGTTCATATCGGGGCCCATAATGAAGCCACCAGGGAAATTATTAACAATTTCGCTCGGACCGCCCACCACGTAAAGAGCAACCAGTGCACATGCGACAGAGATAACCGCTACGACCAGAGTCTGAATAAAGTCAGAAGCCACTACACCCCAAGCGCCGCTCAGCAATGAAATTGCCAGTACAGCCAGGCCGGTAACCCAAATGGTGGTCACGATGTCAGCATCAAATACGGCCGAGGCAAACACCCCCAGGCCGTTGAGCCATACACCGGCGTTGATCACGCTCAGAGGGATGATCACCCAAGTGAAGAACTGCTCGTTGACGCCACCAAAACGACGTTTCACGCCTTCGGTTGGTGTATCGACTCGCATCTGACGGAAGCGACGAGCAAAGTAGAAGTAAGCGAATACATACGCCACCATGTTACCGATAAAGACCGCGAGGACGGCGAAACCATCGCTGAACGCTTTACCGGCAGCACCGGTGAATGTCCAGGCGGAAAATTGAGTCATAAAGGCGGTCGCACCCACCATCCACCAGAGCATTTTACCGCCCCCGCGGAAGTAATCACTGGTACTGCTGCTGGCCATCTTTTTGAACAGCAAGCTGATTGCCACCATCAGGGCAAAGTAGCCTGCAATGACAAGATAATCGTATTGCATGTTAAACCTCGAAACGCTGTTTTAATTTTCAATGATTATATGAGGGTTAATTGAAATGGTATGTGATAAAAATCGAAACAATGGTTCATTTTTTATATTTTTAATGATTTAGTGATCTGAATCATAAACAGACCGTCCCAATTTCTTGCCGTAGTCAGCGCGCATCCATATTGGATTAGAGCTTATGCTGCAAGGCTTTGTCGCGATTAACTGACTGAAAAACTAACCGTTCTACGATAATCAGAAGTGATCAAAATAAAGCAGGACAAGTGAAATGGAAGTGAGTCATAGCGGCTTCGGTAACCTCAGTTCTTTGTTAAGAATACGCGAAGTCGTATGCGTTGGTGTGCGAAAGCGATTAAAAAGTGACGGCGTCTCGAGGCGCCGTCAGCTTAGAACGATCTCAGTTATCCCGACTGGTGAGATAGACATTGAGCCAGCGACGGCTGATCATACGATATAAATAGAGGGTGCCGCGTAGCCACCAGTCGGCAAACATACCAAGCCAGATCCCGTAGATGCCCATCTGCGCATAAATACCCAGCAGATAGCCGAGCACAATCCGACATCCCCACATACTGAGGATTGCCGTCCACATGCTGTACTTCACGTCTTTGGCACCCTTAAACGCAGCAGGTAATACAAATGACGCCGCCCAAATCGGCATCATCAACGCATTGAGATAGATAAGATTGACCACAACGTCAATCACCGCTGGGTCATCGGTGTAAATGGCGCCAATTGGGTGGGCAAACGGTACGGTCATAATGCCCAGCACGATCAGCGCTGCGCTCGCCAACCAGAGGATCAGTTGCATTTCCAACCGCGCGGTGCGGGTCTGGTTCTGACCAAGACGTTTGCTAATCAACACGGTCGCAGCCATAGCCAACGCATTACCGGGGATATTGACAAACAGCAGGACGGAAAAAGTGACCACGTTACCCGCCATGACAATCGTTCCCATGCCTGCAACCATGATTTGCGTAATGAGTTTGCCAATATTAAACATCAGCGACTCGACGCTGGCAGGCACGCCGATGACCAAGATTTCTCTGAGGATTGGACGGCTGAACGGTTTGAGAAACTCATTTGCCGGCACGCGTAGCGATCCGTTGTGAGTGAGCACAAACAGAATCATTCCCGCCCCAATCCAGCGAGCCGCACTGATGCCAATCCCGGCGCCGAGCATTCCTAAGCCACTCCAGTGCAGCGCGTCGATACCGTAAATCAACGGGTAGCTGATAATGATATTGAGGATGTTCATCAGTATATTGGTCGTTGCGGGCGAGCGCGAATTGCCTACGGCGCGCAAAATGCCGCTGCCCGAGAGCGTGATCGCCAGTGCCGGATAGCTCAGCGCAATCATCTTGAGGTATTGATCGGCAAGCGCTATCACCTCTGGCTCTGCGCCGTAGGCCACCACCGCCAGAATAGGCCTGGCAAACAGAAACATTGCCACGCAGCAGACGACGCTGACCAACACGCCGAGGTTCATCACCTGACTGGCACCAAACAGCGCTTTTTGCCGATCCCGGCGACCAAAGGCCTGAGCAATCAATACCGAGCCGCCGAGCGCGATTGCCGTGAGCAGTGACAGAATAATGTAGGTCACGCTGTCGGTGATCCCCACCGCGGCGGTGGCATCTTTACCAATCCGGCTGACCAGAATGGTGCTGACGATCCCCATCAACACCACGCAGATTAACTCAACCAGAATCGGCCAGGTAAAAGGCAGAATACTGCGCTGAATTAATACGCGGTGACGATAGCGCACACACCAGCGGCGTGCTGGCGATTGGGAGCAAGGCGGTTCGGAGTCTGGCCTGGTAACCAGCTCTGTTTCTGAAGAAAAACGGTCAGACAAAATCCACTTCCATCAATAATAAGAGAACAGCATTCAGGCCGCTGAGGTCTGATTGTAAATGACGTCGTGGTCGTACACCGTTTTGATGGCATCGCCTACCAGGCGCTCACCGTGCAGGTAGCCACCTTTGGAAATCATCACGGGAATATCGGCATACATACCCTGATGCGCCGCTTCAAGAGCCAGCAACGCGTAAGGCAGCGGATCATCAAGTCGAACATAACGATGCAGCGGTCCGGGCAAGAAGAAGCCGGCATGATAGTGCTGGCACAGCAAATTTTCTGCGATATCGTCGGCTAAACGCAGCAATCTTTCATCGTGATTGGCGGCGTGCAGTTCAAGGATTGCCATGAGCAGATAAGCCGACGTCAGCGTAGTCTGCTCAGCCACATGTGTTGCATGCAAGGTGGTGGTATCGAGTTCTCCCAAACCGAAACGTTTCCACATACGCACGGTGAGATCACGCAGCGTGGCGTCTTCACTTTGCAGACTGGCGCGGATCAGCGTTAGCAGATAGGCAGGATCGGTCGGCTGTCTGGCCAACGTTGTGCCTTTATCGCCATAGTAACCGTCGCGCACAAACGTATAGCCAGTCATGTCTTCGCCGCTGTTCCACATCGGAATCATTTGGTTGTGGGTCTCATCCCAGGCATGGGCAAAGTATGCCGTGATGCCGTCAATCGCCCCTTGACGCATCTGCGGCTCATCCAGCAGCTTAGCACATTCGAGGATGGCCAGCGGATTATCAACCACCACGGGCCAGCTGTCGCGAAACAGCACATTGGCTTCACGGGCAATCTCGCCAAATTCCGGGCCGAACTGGCGTTTTGCCCGATCGCCAAACCAGGAGTAGGTCAGGGTGTCGTCGTCCGGGATCGGCTGGCGTTGCAATGGCGAAGAAAACTGATACACCGGCATGCCCGTTTGCGGGTGACGCGCCAGAACAAACTGCTGATAAAGATGCTTTGCCCAACGCTTGGCATGTTCATCCTGCGTGTAGTGGAAATAATGACTGGCGGCGTAGATAAGATCGGTAGCGGCGTTAACAAACGTCAGACCAACCGTTTCGGGCAGTGCAGGCCAGAGCGCTGGGTCAACCACCGGCTGCGGCTGGTGGCGGGTAAATAGCTCAGGATCAAAGTGCTGACCATATTCTCCGTGACGGCTGAGGTCGAGCTTTTCCCAATCGGAGACGTGTGCAGCCCAGAACCCCTTGAGAAAAGTTTCGGTTTTCGCCGGATTGACCTGGTGTAAAAAGGCATAGAACGGGAAATGGTGTTTGAGTTCGTGCACGCATTCTTTGCTGGCCGGGCCTTCAATATTGCCGTTCTGCCAATGAATAAACCGATGGCCGCCCCAGTGAAACAGGCCGCTGGCATCATCGACATAATGATTGAAAAAATACGCTGTGATATGGCGTGCCTGCTGTTCAAAGCCAGGGTCTTGAGTGAGGGTGCTGAGTGCGGTCAGGCCACGCAGAAAATTCTGCTGGCTGGCGAAATTGCTCATCGGCACGCGCTGGCCATCCGGGTATGTCCAGTGCACCGGTTGTAAGGTGTGGATATCAATTCCATCGGCCAGCAGCGGCGAGGTAGGAGAGGTCGCCAGTTGCAACAGGCGCTGATAGTAATCCATCAGTAACGGGAGATGCGAATGTCGGGTGAAAACCATAGTGCCACTCCATTTTAGTTTTCGGAGATAAGAAGATCCGCGCAGTAGCAACGGATAATGCATTCGAACAAATCGAACAAGGGTAAGTGGCCTTTGCAATGTGAGCGACTTACCCATGGCGACTCAAAACGTCTGCGCCACAAACTGCAAAAGCACCCCTGACAAGGGGTGCTGATACCACGTGAACGCTTAGTTCATACGTTTCAATACACGGTTACCGCGGCGCAGGAAGTTTTTGGCGGCTTCTTCGACGCTGGACTGGCCATAGTCGAGATGCTGCATCTCCTCGCTGAATAGTTCCATCAACTGTGCGTTGTCGGTGTAGGTGGTTGGCATGATTTTCTGAGGCAGCGCTTTGGCCTGCTCATAACCAAGGTACGACAGGCTGCTTGGGTCGATGTGGCCGCTTTGTTGCAGCGTCGACAGCCCCGACTGACTCATTGGAATGCCGCGTGTCAGCCCCAGTGCTTCAATACCGTCAGGATCGTTGAGCAGGAAGTTCACCAGTTTCGCCGCTTCTTGCGGATGTTTGGTGTTGCGGCCGATAGAGAACATCATCGATGGGCGAGCCAGCAGACCAGCTTCTACCGCATTGTTTTCCATTGGGTAGGGACCTAGTTCCAGCGACATTGGTGGCTGCAGGTTGTCAACGTATTTCTCAACCGCGGTATCCCACATGTAGAGGCCACCAAAACGGCCGTCAATCCAAGGACGCATTTCGTACAGGTTACCCTTGCCGTAAGAAGCGAACTCTTTGGTCGACGGGAACACGTGGTTTTTAACCTGATCCACATAAAGCTGGAAGAATTCGGTCATCTCTTTGTCGCTGAATGCCAGCAGGTTGGTGTCGTGGCTGATGATGTCTTTGCCATGCTTCTGAATGAACAGCGAGCGGTTCATCGCGAACACATCACGTGCTTCAATCACCAGTGGGTAGTAGCCGTCGCCGAGGTTTTGTTTGAATGCCTGACCCGCTTTCATCAGCTCATCCCAGGTTTTCGGATAGCCCACCCCCGCTTTCGCCCAGATGTCCTTGTTGTAGTAGAACACGCGAGAGGTCATGCTCACCGGCAGGCCGTTGATCTTGCCGTCGACGGTGGTCATGTTGATGGCCTGCTGCGGGAACTGAGCCACCTGCAACGCATCTTTATTCTGGTTCATGTCGTAAAAACCGCCGCCATCGCGGGAGAAGATGGGCAGCCAGTTCCAGTTGGTTTGCATCACATCCGGCTCAGTGTTACCTGCAATTTGCGTGGTCAGGCGCGACAAGTGACCATCCCAACCGGTGTACTCCCCTTTGACGACGATATCCGGGTATTTTTCGTGGAATTTTTCCAGCGCTTTCAAGGTCGCCTGGTGGCGGGTATTGCCACCCCACCAGGACATACGCAGTTCAGTTTGCGCGTAGGCATTGGCAGCCATGCCACTGAGCGCGAGCGCAGTCAGCGTTGATAGCAGTGTTCTCTTCATGTTCATAGGGTTAGCCTCCAAGCTATTTTATTTTTTTAGCGAGATGTTCTTTTCGGTTTCTTTATCGAAAATGTGTGCTTTGTTCATGTCCACCATGAAGGTCACACCGCGTTTCAATTCCATGTTGAGCTTGGCCTTCACATCGTCGATCGGCACACGAGCAGTGAACTCTTCTTTACCGACACGGAAGTAAACAAATACTTCGTGGCCCATGTTTTCCATGCGAATCACATCGCCGGTCAGCGCCTGTACTCCTTCCGGAATATCGTCGGTCAGCGCCAGCGTGATGTTGTCCGGGCGAATGCCGAGTACAGTTTTGTGATAACCAGTGGCTTGGATGCTGGCGGCTTTGTCCGCAGGCAGAGTGAGGTGTTGACCTTCCAGCGATACCACTAACTCGCCGTCGATGTCATCCAGCGTGACGTCGCGCAGGTTCATTTCTGGTGCACCGATGAAGCCGGCGACGAACATATTGACCGGGTTGTTGTACAGCTCTTCCGGCGTGTCGACTTGCATTATTTCACCGAGTTTCATGACGCAGATGCGATCGCCCATGGTCATGGCTTCGGTTTGATCGTGCGTGACGTACACCGCGGTCGCGGGACGGTTTTCCGCTTTCAGGTGCTTGTGCAGATCCGAAATGCGTACGCGCATCGAGGCACGAAGTTTGGCATCGAGGTTAGAAAGCGGTTCGTCGAACAGGAAGACGTCCGGCTTTTTCACGATAGCGCGGCCCACCGCCACACGTTGCGCCTGACCACCAGACAACTGGCGCGGCAGACGTTCAAGCAGCTCTTCGATCTCCAGGATCTTAGCGGCTTCATTTACACGTTGGTCGATTTCTGTCTTCGGCAGCTTTTGCAGTTTGAGACCGAAGCCTAGGTTTTCGCGCACTGTCATGTGCGGGTAAAGCGCGTAGTTCTGAAACACCATCGCGATGCCGCGATTTTTCGGTGGCAGGTTGTTGACAATCTTGTTGCCGATGGTGACTTCGCCACCGGTGATGTTCTCCAGACCGGCCAGCATGCGCAGGGTGGTGGATTTGGCACAGCCCGACGGGCCGACGATCACCAGAAACTCTCCGTCACGAATGGTCAGATCGATGCCGTGTACGGCTTTGAATCCGTTGGAATAGACTTTTTCCAGTTTGTTGAATTTGACTTCAGCCATTGTTTTAACTCCAAAACTTGTTTAATTCCAAAATCAGCCTTTAATGCCGCTGCTGGTCACGCCTTCCACGAAATATTTCTGAGACATGAAGAACACGATGATCGATGGGATGATGGCGATCGATGCCATGGCCAGAATCTCGTTCCATCGCGCGCCTTCAGTGACGTCGATAGACATTTTCAGAGCCAGGGCAATCGGATACTTCTCGACGCTCGATACGTAGATCAATGGGCCAAGGAAGTCGTTCACCGACCACATGAACTGGAACAGCGCCACCGAGATAATGGCCGGGCGAATCACCGGAACCACGACGTACCACAACACCTGGAAAGAGTTGCAGCCGTCAATCATCGCCGCTTCTTCCATGTCCGTTGGAACGCCGCGCAGGAACTGCACCAACATAAAGACGAAGAAGCCTTGAGTGGCGAAAGCCAGCGGCAGGTACAGCGGTAAGTAGCTGTCCAGCAGACCCATTTCACGGAACATTAAGTACTGAGGAATCAGTAGTACTGACTGAGGCAGCAAAATGGTGGCGATCAAGGTTGCGAACCAGAACTTCTTCCACGGAATATCAAAGCGGGCGAAGGCGTAGGCGACGATGGTTGAGGAAACAACGGTAAAGAACACTTTTGGCAGCACATACAAGAAGGTGTTCATGATGTAGTGGGCGAAGGTGAACTCGGTACCGGTTTTCCAACCGTTGATGAATCCTTCCAGGCTCCATTCGCTGGGAATCAGGCTCATGGAAGAGAAGATTTCATGGTTGGGTTTCATGGCGGCGGAGAACATCCACAGCAAGGGGTAAAGCATCATAATGCCGACGATGATCAACACGGTGTAGCGAATGGTAGCGTTGATTTTTTCACGGCGCAGTGTGCGTTCGTTCTCGACATTACTGGCTCGGATTTCGCTGGCCTCGTTTTGAGCAGTGATGGTTGTAGACATGGTTATTTGCCTCCCTTGTCACCGGAATAAAATACCCAGTATTTTGATGAACGAAATGTGATGGCGGTGAAAATCGCCACCACAATAAACAGCGACCAAGCCAGCGCGCTGCCGTAGCCCATGTCGAAGAACTTAAACGCGGTTTCGTAGATGTAGAGTGAGATCAGATACGTCGACTTCATCGGGCCGCCGCCAGTGACGACGTAAGGTGCCGTGAACTCCTGGAAGGCCTGCGTGGTTTGCATGATGAAGTTGAAGAAAATCACAGGCGTGATCAATGGCACGGTCACTTTCATGAACATTTGCCACTTGCTGGCGCCGTCAATCAACGCCGCTTCATACTGAGATTGCGGCACGTTCTGCAGAGCCGCGAGAAAGATCACCATCGCTGACCCGAACTGCCACGCTCGCAGTAGTGTGATCGAGAACAGAGCAAAAGAGGGTTCGCCAAGCCAGTTGACCGGGTCGATGCCAATAAAGCCCAGCATGCCGTTTAACACACCATCGATGGCAAACAGAGCACGCCACAGAACGGCGATCGCAATGCTGCTGCCGAGAATCGACGGAATATAGTAAGCGGTGCGGAAAAAGCCGATGCCCTTGAGCTTGAAGTTCAAGATAAAGGCAATAAACAGCGCAAACGCTAATTTGACTGGAATGGTCAAGAAAACGTACGCGAAGGTGACGCTCATTGATTTCCAGAATAAATCGTCCTCTGTGAGCATATAACGATAGTTCTCGATACCGACAAATTTGGGTGCGGTCATCAAGTCATAATCGGTAAAGCTCATCAAAAATGACGAAACAAAAGGAAAGGCAGTAAACACAATCAACCCTATGATGTAGGGAGACAGGTACGCCAATCCTAGCTTACGACTTTCATACATTTTCTCGTCCTCGTTAGTTATTTTTCGCTAAACCATGATTCATTTTCTGACTCTAGTTTTTAGCTTATGAAATTCATTTAACGCAGATAAATAATGAAATTCTACAGAGTTAAACGATAAGTGTGATCGATGTTATTTTTTTTGGCCAACTAAATAAAAAAATGTGAAACGCTGTTTTGTTTTTTTGAATATGGGAAGGTTGGTGTTGTTCGAGATCAATGTGGTTAGATTGGTTCTAATTTAAATTATTGATTTTATTTGTATATGTGGTGTTTTTGTTCGGGTGTAAGAGTGAGTGAATGAAAAGTGGGTTTTTCATGTTGCATGAATACATTCTATGCAACAAAGTGATTATAGATGTATTGATTGAGCGTGACGGTTCATACCTGAAGTGAAATTTATCTATTTTTATTAATGGCTTAATTACATCATTTGTCGTGTGCATTTTATTATTGATTTTTAAATTTATTCACGCTTGGTATTAGTTGTTTTTTATTAAAATGAACCGATATTTCAACTTTGGTCACAAATATTTTTTGTTTCTAGTGCTGGCTGGTTTCATTGATCACACTTTACTGATCTTAATCTTCCATATTCATGTGTTATAAATAAAATGAAACAATCAAATCAATAAAAACAAAATGGTGTTTTAATTATGAAGATTAACATGTTGTTCTCTGCCATGATACTTGCTTTAACTGCAACTTCAGCAAGTGCCGCTACTATTAATATTCGTCATGAGTTTCAACCAGAACATGGTGACCGGGCGGGGGGCATCGCACAAAGATCGCGTGGCCGTTAGCCATCGTTTTGCGAATGGCGTAGGCTTTGAAGTGGAAGCTAAGTGGGCGTCAAATAATAAAGATGGTGAACTGAACCAAGATCCATTTAGTGAATTTGCCGGTAATGGTCAACAAGCCAATATTAGCTATCGTTATAAACTGACTGACTCGTTATCCCTGACTCCTCAATATAAATGGGAATCCAGCGATGGTAAGTGGGGTAACCAGTTTAACCTCAAACTGGATTATAAAGTGAATGATGAGTGGGGTGTGTCATTCCGCCATCGTTATCACTATGAGACAAAACCTAATGTGGACAAAAGCTCTCACTACAATCGTTGGACATTCGGAGCAGGATACAAAGGTATTGAACATTGGTCGTTGGGTGCATCCATGGACTACACCTGGAAGCAGGAAGGGCAGATTGTCTACAAAGATGACAGTGATGGTATCAGCGAAGTTAACTTTACATTTGAATATCAAGGGCTTGAAAGCGGTTGGAGGCCATTTGGCGAAATTGGTGTAACGCCTTCAAGAAAGGATGATGACGAAGTCGATAGCTACCGCCCACGTTTTCGTGCTGGTGTGAAATACAGTTTTTAATTGCATCAGCATGTCAGGTTGGCTCAACATTAGATTGTATTGGGCCAATTTTCTTCCTGTGAAAGGTGACCCGATGAAAACGATTCCTTTGATACTTTGTGCCTCTTCTTTACTTGCAATCTCTGCCTGTTCAACCAGTTCTCCAGTTCTGGACAGTGGTCAGGTCTGGCAGGCAATTACATTCGGTCAATCGACTGATTTGAATTTTGGTTCCACGATTCTTCCTGAAAAAGTGGGTATGAACCAGGTTGTTGCTAAAGGCAAGTTGGTTCAGCCCGGTCCTATCGCATCCGAATTTACGCTCGAGAGCCGCGGTGGAAAAATTGCAAATTCCCATGAGGGGGGCACGTTTTATTATACCCAATTACCCTCCGGCACTAATTTTACCCTGTCAGCGCAGGTAACCATTGAGCAACTTGGTCCTGAAACAGGGTCCAGCCCCAACCGTCAGGAAGGGGCGGGCTTGATGGTGCGTGATATTCTGGGCAAAGCTCGCCTGGATCCCCAGCCTGAAGGGCTGGAGGAGTTCCCTTCTTCATCAAATATGGTGATGAACCTGGTGAGAGCGAATAAAAAAGCGAGCAATGGGCTTGTCAATATTGATGCCACTTATCGTGAAGGAATATATCAACCCTGGGGTACGGCAGGTAACAGGATGAGTCGCGATGTCTACGTTGAAGGTGTCGAATTTGGTCTGGGTAAGACTTATCAAATGTCTCTTACACGCACGAACTCAGGTTACGTTGTGAGTTACGATGATGGCCAAATCATTAAAACCCAACAGGTCAACGGCGCTAACGCTAACATTGTCGAAATGCAAGATAGCGAACATCAGTACGTGGGCTTTTTTGCCTCTCGTAACGCAAAGATGACGGTCAGCAATGTCACATTGACGCTCGCAAAAGCCGATACTGTGGATGCTCCACGCTATCACGCCAAATTGGTCAACCCGGTACTGCAACAATCCTCTCCGGATAAATCGGCGACGGATGACTATGTTTTACAGGCCCGGGCAAATTACACCGGTTTATTTAGTGTGTTGCAGAATGGTCAACCTATAGTCGAAAAACAAAGGGTTACAGCGGGTGAAATGTTTGTATTTCCGACAGTACTGGAGCAGGCGATAACGCCATTTGAGGTGATCTACACACCTTCCGAGGGGCCAGACAGGCAACCGATGAGTTACCAGTACAATGTAGAAAAAGTGGTACTGGATAACCCGATGGAAATCAGAGTTAACCCCAAAGGGAACAATGGCCGTTTAACATTAGCGCAAGCCGTAATTCTCCTTCCTCCAGGAGGTAAGATCCTACTCGAAGATGGCGACTATGATGGTCTTGAGCTTCCGATCAGTGCCAGCGGGACTGCTGAAAAAATGAAAACGTTGCAACCTCTGGGTAATAAGGTCCGTTTTGTTGGTCCGTATCTTCATGAAGCCAGTTACTGGAAGGTTTCGAATATTGAAGTGGCTGGCGCACGTACCATAGTACATGGTAGTCACAACCATTTTTCACACATGGTAACGCATGGCGCTCCGGATACCGGCTTTCAGATTTCTTCACCGGATGGTATTGGCCGGGCGTTGTGGGCAAGTTATAACCTGGTGACCGATAGTGTTAGCTTCAATAATATGGATGAATCGCAGATCAACGCAGACGGTTTTGCTGCCAAAATGCGCATTGGTGATGGTAATACGTTTATACGCTGCATATCACACCACAATATAGATGACGGATGGGACCTGTTTAATAAGGTCGAAGATGGCGCTAATGGTGTTGTGACGATCCTCGATTCAGTATCGTATATGAATGGCCAGACTTTGCAGGTTGACGTGCAAGGCGGAACCCGGGGTAACGGATTTAAGCTCGGCGGTGAAGGGTTACCGGTTGCACACGTTGTGAAAAACAACCTTGCCTTTCGAAACAATATGGATGGCTTTACCGATAACTTCAACCCGGGCGCACTGACGCTGGAAAATAACGTATCGATTGATAACGTTCGATTTAACTACTTGTTTCGTAAGAGCCCTTACGAAGCCGCGGGTAAACAGGGAGAGTTTATTGATAATCAATCGTACCGTTTTTATATCGCCAGCCAATACCGCGATGTGGTGAACGGTGAAACGTTGCGCGGCAATCGTTTTATCTATGATGAGTCAACACAAGGAGTTGATCGGTCAACACAGGAAGCACTGCAAGCAGCCGCGAAGCCAACAGACGGTGAAGTACATCCGGGTGACCTTCAGGTAGAAAAAATCCGGCACATCTTAAACATGGACTAATTGTCTGCCCCGGGCTTACTTTTTTCTCAGTAAGCCCCTTTCTCATTACATGCTTTTTTTATTACTAATCCTAGGCTTTGCCTCCTTTGAGTGGCAAAGACGAATAGCAACCGCACGACTTGAAAGAGGGTGATATGAATAGGTATCAAATAGCGTTAGGAGTATCTGCATTGCTTTATGGCGGAGGGTTAATGGCTGTACCACTTTATGATGTTGTGGTTGCACAGGATGGCAGCGGTGATTTTATTTCGGTTCAGCAGGCTATTGATGCAGCGCCTCGCGATAATCAGCAGTTTGTTATCTATATTCGTAACGGTGTGTATAAAGAGCGGTTAAATATCAGCCGTGACCGCCTTTACCTGATTGGTGAGGATCGTGAGCATACTATTATCACTGCATCGTATGCCAACGGGACTTTGGATAAAAATGGCGTGCGTATGGGAACGTCTGGTAGCCGCACCGTATATGTTGATGCGAATGATTTTAAAGCGCGTACATTGACCATTGAAAATGGCTTTGATTTTATTGCTAATCAGGCTAAGTCAGACGATGATCCGAGCAAACTACAGCATACTCAGGCTGTTGCATTGATGGTGTCAAGAACGGCTGATCGGGCTCAGTTTAAGGATGTTAACCTGGTCGGTTACCAGGATACGTTATATTTGCGTGGCGGGCGTAGTGTCTTTGAACAGTCGCGTATCAGCGGCACGGTCGATTTTATTTTTGGTCACGGGACCGGCTTGTTTAAGCAAGCGGAGATCATCGCACGTGATCGTGATGATGTTGAAAGCGGCGGCGTGTATGGGTACATCACCGCGCCCTCAACCAATATTAATCAACCCTTTGGGCTTGTTTTTAAAGATTGTCGGATCACTAAAGAACCGGGGGTTCCGGCCAACAGTTATGGTTTAGGGCGCCCTTGGCATCCAACGACGACTTTCAGCGATGGCCGTTATGCTGATCCGAATGCCATTGGGCATGCCGCCTTTATCAATTGCGAGATGGATAACCATATTTATGGCTGGGATAGAATGAGCGGGAAGGATATTAATCAGCAGCCTATCTGGTTTTATCCAAGTGACTCGCGGTTCTGGGAATATGGCAATTGGGGTGAGGGAGCGGTATCGGTCGCGCAACGTCCGCAGTTAAGTGATGAAGATAATTTGGCCTATCAGGACAACGTGATCCTCGCTGGCTGGGAGCCCGATCTTTCTCTTGGCAGTGAGAGCGAATTGCAGGGGGAAGTCCTGCATCAACTGATGAAGTTTCCGTCGCAGGTGACAGTAAAAGACTCCTTGGGTCAGCAGAGCATGGTCGATACGGACCAGCGCGGACGCTATCGTATTTCGATAGCAGGTATGACACCTCCCCTCCTGATCAGTGCCGATGATCACAGTGGAGCGTCTTGCTTGCATAGTGACCAACCCCGTTCGATTTGTGTCAGTGCACTGGTAGCCGATGTTGTCAATAATGGTATTACCACAGGTAATGTCAACGCATTCAGTGATTTGCAAGTTTCAGAACTGGCTGAACAGGCCGGAATTGATGGCCCGCAACAGCTGCTTGGGATGGAACGACTACCGGTATTTTCACGTTCGGTATGGTTACAGACTAAGCGGAACTTTATTGATTTTAGTCAGCAAACAGAGGAAAAATTCAGCCCTGTGGATTACTCAGAGCAGTGGCATCAAGAAATGAAATCTCTCTCCAACAAAGTGATCCATAATCGGGGTTACAACAGTCAGACCGGATTGGCTAATCAGGTGTCTTTGACCGACCTGGCATTTCAGCCGATCTTAAGCCTTGAGCCTGGCGCCAATTATCTCAAGAACAAGACGCAACTTGCGTTAGCGCAGCAACGAATAACAGAAGCGGATACCCGACTGTTTATCGTGGGTGATTCGACGGCTTCTAATTATGAACCGGATGTTTATCCACGTATGGGGTGGGGACAGGCGTTGGCTGCGAAATTGACGGCGAATCCTAGCTTGTCGGTGGTCAATGCCGCCCGTTCTGGTCGTAGTTCACGTGATTATATTAACGGCCTTTGGTTGAGTTATTTGCGACTGTTAGTAAAACCTGGCGATTATCTGTTTATTCAGTTTGGGCATAATGACGAAAAATGTAATGGCGCTAAAGCCAAACGTGGTGTCATTGACGTTGCTAATTTGTGTACTTATCCCAATGATGTCAGTGGGCTTCCACAGTTTGAACAGGGGGAAGAACTGCTTTCTTTTCAACACTCGCTGGAGCGTTATATCGCTTTTGCACTCGAACATAAGATGCATCCGGTTTTACTCACATCAGTTCCCAGGGTTCTCAATGCGGATAATCAAGCGGCATTACCTATAACGGCTAATCAGCATATTACTCGACAAAACAGTCAGCAAGGATATAAATATGTTGGCAGTTATTATCAGACAGTGCTGGATACAGCCCAATATCATCAGTTACCCCTATTGGATATTCAGCAACGAGTTGTCTCCGCTGCTAATCAGCATGGTAATTGGCGTCAACTGTGGTTGGCGGTTGATAGTGCGGAGTTTCCGTATTACTTGGGACGAACCGGTAGCCTGGAAAAACCGGATACAACACATTTTCAGCAGCAGGGGGCTGAAATGGTGGCGGACCTGGTTTTGGACGAAATTCAACGTAATCAAGCGCTGAAGAAACTGGCGCGAAAGCTGAAAATTGAACAATAAAATAAGGCCTTGTCGTGTCACGGCAAGGCCAGTTAACAGCATCAGCGTAGAGATTTCTATGTACTCAGCCCCGAACGATTCACCGCTCACGGAAGCACTATTCCAAACTTGCCCCATCGTCCCACCACGTTCCTTCACGGTATTTCGTACGGAAAGTAGGATCAATTTCATCACATACGCCGTGATAAGGACGATGTAATTTGCCCAGTGATAAGGCATCTTGCTGGCAATATACGTTTCGGCCTTGCTCATATCCCTTGTTGTAGGCAGTCATTAATTCAGCTTGCTTCATTTCTTTACCGGATAGTTTTACCAGCCCGGAAACTCCTTGCTCATACCCAAATTTCTGCCAGTCAGAGCTTGAATATGAATCCGGCATACTGTTTGAACTACACGCGGCTAAACCGGTGAGAGCTAATACTACTATTATTCGTTTCATTTGATTTCTCCTGTGAGTAACCAAATAACAGTATAGGCGGCACTCTAGAAAACCTCTGTTCTCTTTATGTAAAATAGCGTAAAAATTCGCGGGTGCCTTTATTCGTTCTGACGATGGTTTTACTATATTGTCCGCTAAATAAAAGGCCCATACTGTGTATGGACCTTTTGGGTATTTTATCTGGTTAAATCAGGAGCTTGTATATTGCAAAAATAACAATCCAGATTAACTAAGGCACAAGCAAATCAGAATGCGATGCTTTGTGAGTGATTACCTAATCACCAACAACAGTGGCGACTTGTTTGACCAGTCGAGCCAGTTCATCCCATTGCTCATTGTCGATAAGATCGTTGGGTACCATCCAGGTTCCGCCACACGCCAGCACCGCTGAAATAGCGAGGTAGTCCTTCACATTGCCCGGACTCACGCCGCCGGTTGGCATGAAGCTGACCGGGTAAACGGCCGTCAGGGCTTTGAGCATAGCGATACCGCCAGAAGGCTCAGCCGGGAAGAATTTCAGTGTATCCAGACCCAATTCCATCGCTTGCTCAACCAGGCTTGGATTGTTCACGCCAGGGACGATGGTCACGCCGCGCTGCTGACAATATTTCACTGTTGTTGGGTTAAAGCCCGGGCTGACAACAAAGTCGACACCCGCTTCAATCGCCTGGTCTACCTGAGTTGTGGTCAGTACCGTACCCGCGCCGATCAGCATGTCCGGGAAAGCTTCACGCATGTTTTTCATTGCCAGCGCAGCTTGTTCAGTACGGAAAGTCACTTCTGCACAAGGCAGGCCGTTCTCAATCAGCACTTCGGCAAGTTTTACGGCTTTGTCCGCGTCTTTGATTGCAATAACCGGAACGACTTTGATTTCGCGCAGTTGCTCGTTAAGAGTTTTCATTTTTCCATCCTTAAATTAGAGGCATGACATCGCACGGAATAATTGCCCCACGATGTTGAATAACGGTGCCCGCCAGAGCGTGGCCAGAAACCGCGGAGTCGACGGTACTGCCACCAGTCAGACGTTTGGCCAGATAACCAGCGCTGAATGAGTCACCGGCGGCGGTGGTGTCTACCACTTTGCTCACTTTGATGGCCGGTACGGCAATAAAATCATCAGGCGTCACGACAAAACATTCGTCCGCGCCACGTTTCACCACGATCTCTTTGACGCCAAAACCTTGCGTGCGCTCGATCGCCTGCTGTTCCGCGCTGTCGCCATAAAGCATCACTTCATCGTCAAATGTCAGAAACGCGATATCCGTTAAACGCAGAATACTGGCGTACATGTCGCGCGCTGCCTGGGCAGATTCCCACAGGGCAGGACGGTAGTTATTATCGAAGGCGATGGTTACGCCATCTTTGCGACACAGTGTGAGCAGCTCAACTAATTTTTTACGGCAATCTGTGGGTAAAATCGCCAGGCTGATACCGCTGAGGTAAACCACCTGATGTTGGCTAAGCTTTTCTGCCAGGCTCAGCAGCGGGCTTTCGCGCAGCCAGTACTTCGCCGCAGAATCGTTACGCCAGTAGTAGAAACTGCGCTCACCATCCGGTGCGGTTTCAATTGCGTAGATACCCGGCAGTTTGCTCTCGGAGATCTGTACCAGATCGGTGTTGATCCCTTCCTGCTGCCAACTGGTCAACATCTGTTTGCTGAACGGATCTTTCCCTAATCCGGTCACATAAGAGGTGGTGATGCCGTATTGCTGCGTCAGGCGAGACAGATAGAGTGCAGTATTTAGCGTATCGCCACCAAAACTCTGCTTGAGCTGATCGTCGGCTTTTTGCAATTCCACCATGCATTCGCCGATGACCGCGACTCGATTCACCTTCATTGGAGTACTCCTCAAAATAATCTGACGTCATTATGACAACAACAAAAACATGAAACAATAAATTTAAAACTATGGTTCATTTAAATTGTGAATTGGGTCTTTATTTGAGTTTTTGCGTGTGAAGTTAAAGAGCAAAATCCGGCATGTACTCTACGTGCTATTTGACGTTGAAGTTACCGAGTGGACGTCGAGATGTACAAGCTCTGTACCCAATTGTCGAGTAGCTGTGGCCAGTGTTTGGCGGGCAGATGCTGGACACCGCGCAGGCCAAAGCCGTGGCCGCCGCGGGCAAAAATGTGCAGTTCGGTTGGGACATGGTACGCTTTGAGCGACTGCCAGAAGACCAGGCTGTTGTCGGCTTTGACGGTGTTGTCATCGCTGGCGTGCATCAGAAAGCAGGGTGGTGTATCTGGGCGCACCTGGGTGTGTAGCGAATAGTGCTGACGAGTCGCCGTGTCCGGATCGTCGCCCATCAGTTCATAACGGGAACCGTCGTGGCCGATCTCTTCATCCATGCTGATTACAGGATACATCAGCGCTGCAAAATCTGGGCGTGGCGACAGTAAATCGGCAGAATCCTGTAAAGGGTAAACTGCTTGATGGTGATGTACCATTAGTGTGCCCGCCGCGTGTCCGCCTGCTGAAAAACCAATGATGCCGATATGACGAAGTCCCCAGCGCTGAGCATGAGCCCGAATCAGCCTGATGGCGCGCTGAGCATCCGCCAGCGGTGCGTGCACACCCTCCGCATGGCCATCGCCTGGCATACGGTAGGTCATCACAAACACGGTATAGCCTTTCTCACTCATCGCGATGGCGGTGTCCATGCCTTCTTTGTCAAAGGCTACGCGCTGATAGCTGCCACCGGGTAAGACCACAAGGCCGATTCCGTTGGAGTGCTCAGAAGTTACCACTACCATCTCTGGCTGGGTAACCTGAGAAACTTCTCGGTCGCGCACCACTTCATCACTGCTGCGGTCACTGAAACGAGGCGCAAGGTCGGGGATGGGCTGAGTCGATGGCCAGAGCGGAATGACTGTGTGGTCGGGGAACCACTGCGTGAGAGAAGTAAACGAAACGTCAGTCATATCAAATCCTTGAAGCGAAGAGGTGGAACTATTATGCTATCGGTTGAATAAAAAAAGCCAGCGCGAAGGCTGGCTTTATGATGAGTTCCCGATAAATAAGTAAAGCAGTGCTTAGTCGAG
The DNA here is from genome assembly GCF_019226825.1 of Vibrio ostreae. Taxonomy (NCBI): domain Bacteria; kingdom Pseudomonadati; phylum Pseudomonadota; class Gammaproteobacteria; order Vibrionales; family Vibrionaceae; genus Vibrio; species Vibrio ostreae. Next base: position 833,290 of record NZ_CP076642.1, on the reverse strand, counting down.
CAGAGACTGTACGTATTCTGCGATTTCCGGCACCTGACAGTGGCTGAAGAAACACTCTTGGAAGCGTGCGCCGCCCACAGCCGTTTTCACCAGTTCCTGATCGATAGCGCGCAGTGCTTCGACGACGTCTTTGGCGACCGCGAATTTCACCTGAGTCAGAATGCCAGCATTGCGCTGTTGAGGTTCAGCACGTTCGATTGGGTAACCCTGACCCCGCTCGCCAGTGAACGCTTTTTCAAAAATGTAACGAACGTTCAGTTCACCTGCCCAGCCAAAGCCTTTCGCAAAAGCCAGAGACAGCGCGTTACCGTTGTTGATTTGGTTAAACAGGAACGCATCTGAAGGCTCCAGGCAGTAGCCACAGATTACACCCGGATGGAGGTTCAGCGACATCATTGCGCCCTGACCGGTACCACAGCCTGCCACAACAAAATCGGCCGCTTTTGAGTTCAGCAGAATGCTGGCCATGATGCCTAGGTGGATGTAAGTCAGGTGATGGTCGTTTTCATCAGACATACCAACGTTGAAAACGTCGTGGCCCAGCGGTGCCGCTACGGTGTTCAGTTCGTTCAGAACCATTGCGTTTTTGCCAGCTTGGCTGTTTTCCATCATCAGTGCGATTTTCATAGAGTTTCTCCTGCGGTTTACCCGCAACAATCAGTTAAAAAGCAAATTCGTTATTGAATGAAATCTTTGCGCATTGGGGTGAAGTTATCGAGCAACACCCCAGCTTTGAGACAAACGCAGCCGTGCATCACGTTAGGCTCTTTGTATAGCGCATCGCCGGCTTTGACGATTTTGGTTTCATCGCCAATGGTAAATTCGAATTCACCCGACAGCACATACGTCAGCTGTTCATGCGGGTGGCTGTGCATCGGGCCAATCGCGCCTTGCTCAAAATGCACTTCAACGCTCATGATGTTGTCACTGTAGGCGAGGATTTTGCGAGAAACGCCAGCGCCGAGATCTTCCAGTTTTACATCTTGGTTATAGACAAACATGATGCCCTCTTTGTTTACAGTGCCTGACTGGCCAGCGCGCGTTTTTGTTCACGCAGCATGCGGAAAATGGTCAGGCTGTTAACGGTAATCACAGTCAGCTCCAGCAAGGTGCCGCCAATTGAGCCAACCAGAATATTGTTGGTCAGCCAGCAGCAGGCACCAACCAGAAACGCAATGCGCATTTGAATGCCGCGCAACATGAAGATAGCAAATGTACCAATCATGGTGCCAATCACTGGCCACAGATCCCACCAATGGTCGGCAATGTAAAGGCCTAATCCCGCTCCCGCGAGCAGGAATATCGCCGCCACATATTTCGACGAGGTGTAGATGGAACTGGCTGTGCGCATGGCCGACAGGGCCGCGCTAAGCGCAGAGACTGCCGAACCAAGCAAAATAAAGTGGAGAAGATGATTGAGATTGAAGGCGAACATTACGATCTTCAGCCGCTGGTCGTTTTTCTGGTAGAAAGTGGAGATTCCTAAACCAAAGCTGACAAACCCTAATGCCTGAGCCAGTGATAAATCTGCAATCATCTTCTCGTATGCTTCCTAGTAATTAACGGGCTAACCAGCCGCCATCAACCGCTACAGTGTAACCGTTGATGTAGTCTGATGCTTTCGACGCCAGGAAGACCACTGGGCCTGCCAGGTCTTCCGGTGTACCCCAACGACCCGCCGGAATGCGATCCAGAATCTCTTTGCTGCGATCTTCATCAGCTCGCAGCGCGGCGGTGTTGTTGGTTGCCATGTAACCCGGTGCAATCGCGTTCACGTTGACGTTGTGTTGTGCCCACTCGTTGGCCATCAGGCGAGTAATGCCCATGACACCGCTCTTTGATGCGGTGTAAGAGGGGACGCGGATACCACCTTGGTAAGAGAGCATGGACGCTACGTTGATGATCTTGCCGCCTTCGCCTTGTGCAATGAACTGTTTCGCCACCGCTTGAGACATGAAGAACACTGACTTGATGTTGATGTTCATTACGTCATCCCAGTCTTTTTCGCTGAATTCAATCGCGTCATTACGACGGATGATACCAGCGTTGTTCACCAGAATATCAATACGGCCCAGTTCAGTCACTGCACGGTCGATGATGGATGGAATGTCGTCCAGAACCATCAGATTAGCGCGGATATCAACGAACTTACGTCCGGTTTCTGCTATTTTCGCAATAGTTTCAGTCGGCTCAACAATGTTTACACCCACGATGTCACAACCTGCTTTAGCCAGGCCGAGTGCCATACCCTGACCAAGACCAGTGTCACAACCCGTGACGATAGCGACTTTGCCTTCCAGGTTAAATGAATCAAGAATCATAACGTTTTCCTCAGTGGTAGCTGGTTTTTGAGTGGCGGCGAGTTGGCCATCTCAGTTTGTATGTCTGTATCGTGGATCAAAAAGAAACCAAAGGCAATTATTTTTGAAAAGGTGTTTTAAAAATAATGATTGAGATCTTCTTTTTTGATAATGGAATGTTTGCGCGGTTTCAAAAATTTGAAAAGGCTTTTTAAAATTTGTGGTACGCAAAAAGTGAGCGGTTATAATAGGCGCTAACAAGTAAACACAAAGGTTCTATAATGGAAAAGTCAACTCAACCGGAAGCGGTATCTTCGGTTCTGAAAGTCTTTAGCATTCTTCAGGCCCTGGGTGAGCAGAAAGAAATCGGTGTTTCGGAACTGTCTCAACGTCTAATGATGTCTAAAGCCACGACCTATCGTTTCCTGCAAACCATGAAATCCATGGGCTTTGTCGCTCAGGAAGGGGAAGCAGATAAATATAAGCTAACCCTGAAATTGTTTGAGCTGGGCGCAAAATCCCTTGAGTACGTCGATCTGATTGATTTAGCGGACAAAGAGATGCGTTATATCTCTGAAAAAACCAACGAGGCGCTGCACTTAGGTTCTCTGGATGAAAACGCTATCATCTACATTCACAAAATAGATTCTGGCTACAATTTGCGCATGCAGTCACGCATTGGTCGTCGTAACCCGCTGTATAGTACTGCGATTGGTAAAGTGCTTCTGGCAGAGCGCGATGAGCAGTTTGTACGAGATACCTTGCAAGATGTAGAGTTCATCAAACATACTGAACGTACTCTGGAAAATGTCGAGCAACTGCTGGAAGAGCTGGCGCGAGTTCGCACTCAACACTTTGCGGAAGACAATGAAGAACAAGAGCCAGGTTTGCGTTGTATCGCCGCACCCGTCTATGATCGCTTTGGTCATGTGATTGCGGGCCTGTCGATGTCGCTGCCAACCATCCGTTTTGATGAACAACGTATGGGCTACTACGTGGATTTGTTGCAAACCGCAGGTCGCAATATCTCGCTTCAGCTTGGTTATAACCATTATCCGGCTTAGGTGAAAAATGAGCAGCCGTCTGGCTGCTTTTTTTAGTATCATTTTTCGTATTGAAACAGCGTTTTGAAATTAGGATGGCGGTATGGGCTCATCATTAACCCCTAATATTTATGACTTTCTTATCAAGCTCGATCCGTTTGATAAGTTGTCCTCCGAGATTGTTGAATCGCTCGCGAATCATGTCAAAGTGCGCTACCTGGCGAAAGGCGAAAAAATAGAGTTCAGCGCATTGTGCCAAGAGCGATATCTCTACATCATTCGCACCGGGGCGATTGAGCAGCGTAGGCGCGACGGTCAGTTGCGTGCTCGTTTGGGAGAAGAGGATCAGTTTGGTTTCACTTTCCTCGCGCCGCTTCAGAATGCCGAAGATGGCTATCAGGCTGAAGCGATTCAGGACTCACTGCTTTATCTGGTGCCGCACACAGACGTGCAGACCGTTTGCCTAGAGCATCCGGAATTTGCTAATTACTTCGCATCCCATGCGCAACTGCGCTTGACGTCCGCAGTCAATGATGCGGCTGGGCGAGAAGAGGACAAAGGGCTGTTTTTCCGCCGTGTGGGGGAAATTGCCAGCGAAAACATCGCGATTGTCGATGTGAACACGCCGATTCAGGACGTGGCGCAAACCATGTGTGGTGAAGAGCGCAGCCGCAGCTCGTGCGCGGTGGTGATGCGCGATGGTGAAATTGTCGGTGTGGTCACTGATCGAGATATGACCAGCGGTGTCGTGGCGACTGGAATTGGTATTCATGAGCCAATCAGTATGGTGATGACTCAGAATCCGCAACTGATTCAGGCCGATGACAAAGTGATTCAGGCCATTTCCATCATGCTGCAATACAACATTCGTTGCCTGCCGGTGGTGCAGGGGAAAGAGGTAGTCGGTTTACTTACCACGTCACATCTGGTTCACAATCATCGTACGCAAGCCCTGTTCCTTATTGAAAAAATCAAATATGCCAGTTCAGTGAATACGCTGGCCGCACTTAACGTGGAAAAGCAGTCGATCTTTGAATCGCTGGTGGAAAGCGGCGTGAGTGCAGAAATTCAGGGGAGGGTGATGTCGATGATCATGGACGCGTTTACCCGCCGCCTGTTGCAGATCAACGAGGAACTCCTTGGGCCGCCGCCGTGTGATTATGCTTGGGTAGTGGCGGGTTCGCATGCCCGTAATGAAGTGCATATGTTGTCGGATCAGGACAGCGCTTTAGTGTTGGCGCATGATGCTAAGCCGGAAGATATGCTGTATTTCACCCATCTGTCTATGCGCGTATGCAATGGGCTGGCGGCTTGCGGGTATCCTCTGTGTGACGGCAAATATATGGCCGCGTCACCGAAATGGTGCCAGCCAATTCAGGTATGGAAAGAGTATTACCGTAAATGGGTATCAAGCCCGGAGTACAACAAACTACTCAGCATTAGTGTGTTTCTGGAAGTACGTTCGATTTACGGCAACAGTGAATTGGTGGAGGATCTACAACAGCATCTGCATCAGTGTATTCAGAACAGCCAGAATTTCTTGCCTGCTCTGGTTCGCGACGCGATCGATACGCAGCCGCCGCTGGGGATTTTCAATAATCTGGTGCTGGAGAAAGGCGGCGATAACAGCAACACGCTCAATATCAAAAAATATGCGCTGAACCTGATTATCGACCTGGCGCGGATATTCAGTCTGGCGGCTGGCGGTTCAATGACCGGCACCGAAGAGCGTTTTCGCTTCGCGGCTCAGCAGGGCACGATGTCCGAAGACAGCTGTCAGAACATTATCGGCGCCTACAAATTCATTACTCAGGTTCGCTTTCAGCATCAGTTGCAGGCTCTGCGTGAAGGCAAAGAACCGAACAACCATATTTCACCGGACTCTTTCAGCAGCTTTGAGCGCAAACACCTGAAAGATGCCTTTAAAATCATCAGTGAGCTACAGGACGTAGCCAAACTCAGGTTTGTAAAAGGATAAAACGATGCTTAATGCATTGAAACGCCGCTTTGGCGGCGGCTACCACAAGATGGTGAAACAGCATCAGCGACTGGCCGCCCGCCGCGATTGGCCTACAGGGCTCGAACACTATTTCAGTCAGGCACTGCCAAGCCTGGAAGCCTTGGTGTATCAGATGGATATGGTGGCGTTTGATTTTGAAACGTCAGGAGTCAACGCCAGTCAGGATCAGATCCTGAGCATTGGCTGGGTGGGAATCACGATGGATCATATTGATGTCGCCGCCAGTGAAGAGCTGTTCGTTCGGCATCCCGAGTTTGTGACGGCGGACTCTGCGGTAATCAATCACATCACTCCCGACGTGTTGTCACAGGGCGTCACGCTGGATGACGCGATGGATCAGTTGTTCAATCAACTGGCCGGGAAAATCGCACTGGTACACGGCGCCTGCATTGAACGGGCATTTGTGGCGCAGTACATGCGCGAGCGCTTCGGTGTCGAGCATTTTCCTTGCGTGTGGATTGATACGCTGCACATCGAAAAGCAGATGACCTATGCGGGTAAAACGGCGCCGGGCACCAGCTTTCAGCTCAATGATGTTCGTCGACGTTACGCATTGCCACAATATAGTTCGCACTCTGCGACCATTGATGCATTGGCTACTGCCGAGCTCTTCACTGCTCAGATAAAATCGTTGTTTAAAGGCCATTCTCCTAGGGTTGCTAAATTGGCGGCACCGCTTTTTCTTTAAACTTCGCTTGTTGTCCGATTCGACTTCGTCAGCTTAATGCTTAAACCATTGCGCATCGACAAATTATATTGTCCGTTTGGATAAAAACTTAGATTTGTCGCCCTTGGGTTATCCTTATATAACGCCTTTTTTCAAACAGATATGTAGAAAAATGGCATTAGAAACCTTATTGGATGCAATTGCTGAGCAGGGCTGGTACGTGTGGGATGATTTTCTTTCCCTGGAGCAGGTACAGAGCCTGAGAGAGTGCGTACCTCAAGATTGGTACCGTGCCCGTATTGGCCGCAATGATGATCTGCTGCAAGCCAAGGCTATTCGCAGTGATCGTATTCAGTGGTTGAATTCGGAGATGGGACTGCCGGTGCAGGATTACCTGACACGCATGGAGCAGATCCGTTGCGAGGTGAACCGCGATTTCTTCATGGGCCTGTTTGAGTATGAATCCCACTTTGCCCAGTATCAGGTCGGCGACTTTTACAAAAAGCATCTCGATGCGTTTCGCGGCCAGGAAAACCGCAAACTGACCACAGTGTTCTACCTCAATGAGAACTGGACCGAAGCCGATGGCGGCGAACTGAAAATCTACGATATGGATGATCAGTTAATCGACACCGTTGCGCCGGTCGCCGGACGTCTGGTGGTGTTCCTGTCAGAAAATTTCCCGCATGAAGTGCTGCCTGCCAAAGCGGAGCGCATGAGTATTGCCGGTTGGTTCCGCACCAACGGCGTGACAGAGAGTCGTTTCGATATTGCCCATTGATATCAGGCCACCGTCTAAGTCGCTGAGTAACGCGATGGCCCGATGATAGCCCGTTTTATACCAACCGCGCCGCTGTTTGCTGGCGCGGTTTTTATTTGGGCTTATGATAATGTTTTAGGCGAAAAGTCGCTTGGCTAGGAGGCGTTTTGAAGATGGTGGCCTCATTTCCCTGAATTGCCCTTGGCTCAGCTTTGCGCTGAGAGTTTGCTCAGATAGTCATTTTGCAGAATATACATGCGTTTGACGTCACGATAGGCGCCGTTGATGAAGAATTCTTCCACCAGATGGCCCTCTTCTTTAAATCCACATGACTGATACAAATGCACCGCTTTTTCGTTATCGATCGCGACATGCAGATACACTTTATGCAGGTTGAGAATGGTAAAGGAGTAGTCGAGTGCTTTATGAATTAACGTGCGGGCGAAGCCACGGCCCTGATGCTGCGGGGTGATGATAATCTGAAATTCACCACTGCGATGGATATAGTCAATTTCAATCAACTCGACCAGACCCACCAGTTCCTTTTGTTCATTTTCTACCACAAAGCGGCGTTCGGCGTTGTCGTGGATGTGCTTGTTGTACAACTCTTCCAGTTCATCGAACGACTCATACGGCTCTTCAAACCAGTATGACATAATATTGCGGTTGTTGTTGAGATCGTGAATGAAACGCAAATCACTGCGTTCAAGCGCTCTGAGAGTGAGTTGGATGTTCATATGAGGTCCTGATTTATTCGCTTGTATTGCAAGGAATCTTATAAGGTTTTGAATATAGTCCGCTTTTGTTGCAAAACGACGGTAGTAAAACAATGGGTTCGGTGATTATTCTTTGTCAAAACTGTCAACGATAATAGCACCCATCGATGCGGGCATGGCGATGACGACAATACGTTTAAGTGAAATTAGCGGTTCGTCGAGGAGCGGCAATTTGTCGAGTGCGAGCAGGACAAAACCCACCACCAACGCGGTTATCGCATAGGCGATGACAATACGCAGCAAAAAAGCGGGTATCCGACGCTGCACATTGCGCTGGAAGACACTTTCATAGGCAAATACGCCGAGAAAACCCAGAGACAGCGTCAGTAACAGCAGCAGGTTGGGCAGCGGGAGCGACGTTCCAAGTTGCCAGGCTTCTTCTGAAAAGGAAATGGGCACCGCCAGAGCAAAGGCACCGACGCATACCTGACTGGCGTCTTCCATGTTAAAACTCATTTTCATACTTACACCTCATGATTGGGCCGGCTGTGAGCGGCAACCGATATCCTCAAGCATAATCGATTATCGGTTGAGACAAATTCACGCGCAGAGACAATTTAATGTGCTGCGATAGCTGTATGCTCACAGACAACTGTATGCGCTGAAACCACTTTACGTGCTGGTCACGCAATTAGCGAGCTTCTTAGCTCTGTTGGGTCAATCGTTTAGCTCTGATTATGTTGGCCCGCTAATGTTTTACCACTGCTGCGGGTGAGCTGCTGCACTATTATCTCAGCCAGTATCTGCAGACTTTTTTTGCCAGCGCGTTTCATCTTCCAGATTGGAAACACTAAAGCGGATACATTGGGTAAATTGTCCCTGATTAGCGAACAAGTGCCCGGGTAGCAGGCTGATTTTCTGACTCAGGCAGTGTTGATAGACCTGCTGGGTATCGACCTCTGCCGGCAGCGTCAGCCAGCACAGGAAAGAGCCCTGCGGACGTGACAGGTGGTAGCGGCCATTGAGCTCCGGATGTGAGTTAAATGCCTGAGAGAGCATCTGGGCGAATCGGAGTTGCCGGCTCTGATACAGGCGTCGCATGCGCGTCAGATGAGTGCGGTATCTGCCGGTCGAGAGAAAAGCCGCGACCGCCGACTGGATCAAATTGAGACTGCCCATATTTTCGCTCAGCAGGACTTTCTCGATCTGATTCATATAGCGTCCGGCGATAATCCAGCCGATACGCAGTCTCGAATCGAGCGTTTTCGATAACGAACTGATGTAAATCACCCGTTCCTGCTGATCCAAACTCTTCAGGCTCGGTAGCGCCTGTGCAAATCCCAGGCTGCCAAACACGTCGTCTTCGATAATGGGAATTGATTCAGTGACATCCAGCAGCGCCTGGCGATGAGCCAGCGGCATCAGCGCTCCGGTCGGATTGTTAAAATTCGGCGTGACCATGACAGCCTTGATGCGCCAGCGGCTGATGGCTTGTTTGAGCGCTTCGATATCCATCCCTGTGGTGAGCTGACTTGGGATTTCGACCACCTTTAGCCCCAGTGACTCAAGCAGCAGTAGGGTGCCAAAATAGCAGGGGGATTCAACGGCGACAATATCGCCGGGTTGGGTCAGGGCGCGAAAAGCCAGGCTTAATGCCTGCTGGCCGCCGTTGGTAATGGCGATATCACGCAATCTTGCATCAATACCGAGATCGCGGCAGATTTTGCGTATCTGGTTCACCAGTTGATCATTGCCCGGAGGCAGTTGATAGTGACTGGGAATATGGGTTTGCATCCGGCTGTGGCGGCCGATTTCAGCATACAAACTGCGAATAGCCGGTGAATCCGTACAAGGATGGGCGGAGCCTGCCGGCATATTATGCTTGATCACAGGCGCAGCCAGAATAGATTTAGACATCGACAGTAAATCAACCCGGCTTGGCTCACTGGCCTGATTATCCAGACTGGATTTACGTTCAGCGACACGATATCCCGAGCGGGGCAGAGAGTAAATCCAGCCCTGAGCTTCCAGAACCTGATAAGCGCGAATGACGGTATTCTTACCCACCTGATGCTGGGTCATTAAGCCCCGTATCGAGGGCAGTTTTTCGTCGGGCTGAAACAGGCCGCCTTCAATGGCGCGGCGTATTGCCAGCTCGATATCCTGATATTTAAACTCTTCGCTCATTCTGGCTGCCTAGGTTAACACTGTACCCATTAATTCTACATCAACTGTGCCTTTTTTGTCATTCTGTGCCTAATTAGAATGGCGCCACAATAATTAGACTGCCAGAGAAATACTATGCTCATCAAAATGATTCCTTTTCTGTTCGTAATACTCTGGGCATCCGGCTTTGTCGGGGCCCGTTTCGGTCTTGAATATGCCGAGCCGATGACCTTTCTCAGTCTGCGGATGGTGCTAAATGTGGTGCTGTTTGCGCTACTGATCATGCTGCTCAAACGCCGTATCCCGACTGGCCGTCAGTTCTGGCACTCCTGTGTATCGGGGCTGTTTATCCATGGTTTGTATCTGGGGGGCACCTTTCAGGCGATTCACTGGGGGATCCCGGCGGGCTTAGCCTCACTGCTGGTCGGTAGCCAACCGATATTTACTGCGCTGATCCTGCTGCTGATGGGCAGTGAGCGGCTTAATCTCGCTCAGTGGCTCGGGCTTGCCTTGGGTTTTGCCGGCATCAGTTGTGTGCTGATGGGTAATATTGAGTGGCAGTCGGACGCACACAAATGGGCAGCCATTGGTATGTGTGTGGTTTCTTTGATCGGTATTACGGTCGGTACGCTGTATCAGAAGAAGTTATGTCAGGGTGTTGATTTGCTCGGCGGTGCCTTGGTGCAATATGTGGCTGCGGTTGCGCTGCTGTTGCCTGCTGCGATGCAGTTTGAAACCATGCAGGTGGAATGGACCCCGACATTCATTATGACGCTCGGCTGGCTGGTGGTGGTGCTGTCATGCATTGCGATTTTGCTGCTGCTGTATATGGTTGAACATGGCGCATCATCTAGTGTTGCGTCGGTGTTTTACCTGGTACCGCCGACCACTGCAATTCAGGCCTGGATTTGCTTTGGGGAATCTTTTGATCGGTTGGGGGCGCTGGGCTTTGTACTGGCCGCTGTGGCGGTTTATCTGGTGGTGAAAAAGCCGGTGTTGCGACGTAGCAGAATGCCGCAACCCGCGGAAAGTGTCAGCTAGCGCAGCATGACGGAAATGAAAAAGCCCGTTCATTGATTTGAACGGGCTTTTGCGGTCAGAGGTAATAAACATCTGAGGTTATAACCATATGAGGCGAAGGATATTAGTCCTGCCTGACAGAGATTAGTTGTTGAATTCGACGCCCTTCTCTTTAAACAAGCGGCGACACGCGCGGCCATCACTATGGAACAGATGGCAACGATGGGCCGGAATACCAATTGCCAGGCTATCGCCGACCTCAATGTCCAGGGTGTCAGGCTGACGATAGATGATATCTGAATCTGAGCCTTTAACGTTCATGTAGGCCTGGGTTTCGTTGCCCAGTTTTTCCACGATCATCACCTTTCCTTCTATTTGAGCATCACCTCGCTGCGCTTCCAGCAGGTGCTCAGGACGTACGCCCAGCGACATACGTTCACCGACCGTGACTGTCGTGCCATCAACCGGGATCCAGAAGGCGAAGCCGTTTGACAGCCGAACTTTAACCCGCTCTTTTTCCGCTTCGTCAATAGTGACACTCATGAAGTTCATCTTTGGTGAACCGATAAAACCGGCCACAAAACGATTCTGTGGGTAGTGGTAAAGCTCGAGTGGTTTACCGACCTGAGACACAAAACCGGCGTCCAGTACTACGATTTTATCAGCCATGGTCATGGCTTCGACCTGATCGTGGGTGACGTAAATCATGGTGCAGCCTAATTTGCGCTGCAGCTTAGTAATTTCGGAGCGCATCTGTACCCGCAGCGCAGCATCGAGGTTAGAAAGCGGCTCATCGAGCAGGAAAACATTGGGTTGGGAGACCAGAGTCCGGCCAATGGCGACACGCTGACGCTGGCCGCCCGATAAGGCCTTTGGCTGACGATCCAGCAGATGGCTCAATTGCAGGATATCGGCTGCGTGTTCAACGCGTTTACTGATCTCGGCTTTGTCGGCTTTGGCCAGTTTGAGGCCAAATGACATGTTGTCGTGCAAATTCAAGTGCGGATAGAGGGCGTAAGACTGAAATACCATGCCGACCCCGCGTTTGGAAGGTTCGACATCATTCATGCGTTGCTCACCAATAAACAGATCACCAGAGGTAATGTCTTCCAGTCCGGCAATACAACGCAGCAGGGTGGATTTACCACAGCCTGACGGACCGACGAAGACGACAAATTCGCCTTCCTGGATTTCCAGATCCACATTCTTGGAAATCATCACATCGCCATAAGCTTTACACACGTTTTTTAAGCTGACACTCGCCATCTAGCTCGTCCTCGGATCAAGATTTTTAATGATTACCGCCTCTGTAAGTAGATTCTCAGCAAATTTTGCCGCAGGCAGTAAAAGTAGGGATATATTGAGGTGACTCCTCGGCCTTGTGTGGCCGGGACTCTGCGTCTTAACGCGCAACCTCTTATTTTATCAGATAAGAATAACAGGTAAGAAAAGAAAGGGTGATGTCTTCAAACAAAGGGTTTGAAGAAACCATCACCCGTCAAAGCCAAGAGCCTGTTTGCTTCCCCCCGCTGCAGCGTGCGTCTCCCCCGTACAATAATGACCACGAACGCGTCGACTGCAGCAGCAAATGAGCCCGGCAATGCAAGCCAGTATTAAGGTTCAATACCGAAAAAGATTCTTACCATCCACTCTTTGGATGGGATTAGTTTCCTTGAAGCTGCCCAGCAGCACATCCTCCTAAACTTATTTTTTGCGGGGGAGTAGGTAAGGATGAGGTGGAGGAGGGGCTGGAATGGCCTGAGAGATCCAGTTCAAATTATTGACGGGTCTGAACATGAAGTAGATCACAAAGGGGCATTTTTTTGTGATTGTTCTCTCTAACAGGCAACGATTCGGATCACGAAAATAAGCCATAATACCAGGGGCGTAGGGAGTAGGAGGATGAGATGAGCCCGTTTTTTTCTGATGATATGTGGCGAAATACGGCGAAACCTCACCGGTAAGCCCTACAACATAAATAAAACAAGGATATGAACATGAAAAACGCCCTAAGCACTGTAGCGCTCAGCACTCTGGTCGCTCTTGGTTCGTTTGGCGCACACGCTGCCATCCAGGAAGGACAACTGACTATCTGGATTAACGGTGACAAAGGTTACAACGGTCTGGCTGAAGTTGGTAAAAAGTTTGAACAAGAAACTGGTATTAAAGTCACTGTTGCGCATCCGGATGGTCTGCAGGACAAATTCCCACAGACAGCGGCAACGGGTGATGGTCCCGATATCGTATTCTGGGCACATGATCGTTTCGGTGGTTACGCGGAAGCGGGTCTGCTGACGGAGATCAAACCGTCACAAGCGATCAAAGACGGTATTGTTGATTTCGCCTGGGATGCCGTGAAGTATCAAGGTAAGCTGATCGGTTACCCGGTAGCGGTTGAGTCGCTGTCACTGATTTACAATAAAGATCTGGTCCCTAATCCGCCAAAAAGTTGGGAAGAAGTGGCCGCGCTGGATGCTCAGCTGAAGAAAAACGGTAAATCAGCCATCATGTGGAACCTGAAAGAACCGTATTTTACCTGGCCTCTGATGGCTGCTGATGGTGGCTATGCATTTAAATACACTTCTTCTGGCTACGATGTAAAAGACGCAGGTATCGACAAGCAAGGCGTCAAAGATGCGATGAATTTTGTTAAAGGTCTGGTTGATAAAGGCGTGATTTCGGCCGATATGGACTACTCTGTATCTGAAGCGGAATTTAACAAAGGCAATACGGCCATGACCATCAATGGTCCGTGGTCATGGGGCAATATTGACAAGTCAGGTATCAACTACGGTGTGACCACTCTGCCTAAATTCAATGGCCAGTCTTCTAAACCGTTCGTTGGTGTGCTGACCGCTGGTATCAGTACTGCATCACCAAACAAAGATCTGGCGGTTGAGTTTATCGAAAACTACCTGCTGACTAATGAAGGTCTGCGCGCGGTCAATAACGATAAGCCACTGGGTGCGGTTGCTCTGAGTTCATTCCAGCGTGAACTGGATTCGGATCAGCGTATTGCTGCGACCATGGATAACGCGATGAACGGCGAGATCATGCCAAACATCCCACAAATGAATGCGTTCTGGGGCGCAGCTAAGAACGCAATCATCAACGTGGTTGATGGCCGTCAGACTGTTGATGCAGCCCTTGCGGATGCTGAAAAACAGATGACGAAGTAATCCCAGATTCACCTTTTAAGGAGGGGGCAACTCCTCCTTACTTTCCAGTTTTATTTCGCTAGCAGGTTGTTCTATGCAGTCAATCCAAGGTACAGAGGCTATGTCAGCATCCGCAATGACACCACCGACCAATAACAATCGCACCATCATTAAGTGGAGTGTATTAGCCGCCGTTGGTCTCGTGAATGGATATGCAACAGTTTTGATGTATTCCCGTGGTGAGCTCGCTTTTGCATTGCTGACCATTATTCTTACTGCTCTGGCACTTTACATCTTTGGCAGTAAAAAGACTTACGCCCATCGTTATATTTACCCGGGTATCGCCGGAATGATCTTATTCATTCTGTTTCCGTTAGCCTATACGGTCAATCTGGCGTTTACCAATTACAGTGCCAAAAACCAACTTTCTTTTGATCGAGCCCAGTCGGTACTGATGGACCGCACGTTTCAGAGTGGAGCGAGCTATCCGTTTTCGCTGCTTAGCACCGAACAAGGTTACCGCATCACCATTCAGGATGGTGAAACTCAGTACGCCACTCCGGTGTTTAGTCTCGATGCGAGCGGGCAGTCGTTAGCGCTGACTCCGGTCCAGGATGTGACGGGCGATAAAGAGGCGATTAAAACCATCATCAGTCACCGTGATGCTCTCGGGGCGTTGAATCTGACGCTGCCGGATGGCAACGCGATTCGCATGAGCGGACTGCGTAAATTCGCCGCTGTGGCGCCGCTTTACACCCTGCAGGATGATGGCGAAACGCTAATCAATAACCAGAACGGAGAGATGCTGCGACCGAATCTGGAGGTCGGTTTCTACCAACCGGTTAACGAGCAGGGGCAGTTTGTCGGCAGTACGGTGTCACCTGGTTTTATTGTTTCAATCGGTACCCATAACTTTGAACGGGTTTGGAAAGACGAAGGCATCAAAGAGCCATTTATCAGTATCTTTATCTGGACTGTGCTGTTCTCTGTGCTGACCGTGATCTTTACTCTGGTGATTGGTCTGGTGCTGGCGAGTGTGGTGCAGTGGGAAGAGCTCAAAGGCCGCGCTTTTTATCGTGTGCTGTTAATTCTGCCTTATGCAGTACCGGCGTTCATTTCGATTCTGATTTTTAAAGGTCTGTTCAACCAGAGCTTTGGTGAAATCAATATGGTGCTGCAAGGTCTGTTTGGCCTCAGTCCGGCCTGGTTCTCGGATCCGTTCCTAGCGAAATGCATGGTGTTGATCGTCAATACCTGGCTGGGTTTCCCCTACATGATGATTTTATGTATGGGCTTGCTGAAAGCGATTCCGGATGACTTGTACGAAGCTTCAGCTATCGATGGCGCGAACTTCGTGCACAACTTTACCAAGATCACGTTGCCATTGATGATTAAGCCGCTCACACCGCTGCTTATTGCCAGCTTTGCTTTTAACTTCAATAACTTTGTTATGATTCAGCTGTTGACGGCGGGCGGTCCGAACATGATAGGTACCTCTGAGCCAGCTGGTTACACCGACCTCTTGGTGAGCTATACCTACCGCATTGCATTCGAAGGTGCCGGTGGCCAGGACTTTGGTCTGGCGAGCGCGATTGCGACGCTGATCTTCCTGCTGGTGGGAGCGCTTGCGCTGCTTAACCTGCGTTTTACTAAAGTCAGCCAGAATTAAGGAGCGACACTTATGGCTATGGTACAAGGAACATCGCTCAAATACCGTGTGTGGGCGACACATATTGCGCTGTGGGCGTTTCTGGCGCTGATCATCTTTCCGTTGCTGATGGTGGTGGCTATCTCATTCCGCGAAGGTAATTTTGCGACCGGTAGCATCATTCCGGAAAATCCGTCCCTGGAGCACTGGAAACTGGCACTCGGTTTCTCGGTCACTAACGCAGATGGCAGTGTGACACCGCCTCCTTTTCCGGTTCTGACCTGGTTGTGGAACTCGGTTAAAATCGCGGCGGTTTCATCGGTGCTGATTGTCTGCTTATCGACCACTTCAGCCTACGCGTTTGCCCGCATGCGCTTTAAAGGCAAAGAGACCATTCTGAAAGCGATGATGATCTTCCAGATGTTCCCGGCTGTGCTGGCTCTGGTCGCGATATATGCGCTGTTTGATAAGCTTGGCCAGTACATCCCGTTTTTGGGCCTCAATACCCATGGTGGCTTGATCTTCTCCTATCTGGGGGGGATCGCACTGCATGTCTGGACTATCAAGGGCTATTTTGAAACCATCGATAACTCGCTGGAAGAAGCGGCTGCACTGGATGGTGCAACTCCTTGGCAGGCATTCCGTTTGGTGCTGCTGCCATTGTCAGTGCCAATTCTGGCGGTGGTGTTTATCCTCTCCTTCATCATGGTGGTGGGGGAAGTACCGGTGGCTTCGCTGCTGCTGTCGGATGTCGATAAGTACACATTGGCGGTAGGGATGCAGCAATATCTGTATCCGCAAAATTACCTGTGGGGTGATTTTGCCGCGGCCGCAGTGTTATCGGCTTTGCCAATTACCGCTGTTTTCCTGCTGGCGCAGCGCTGGCTGGTGGGTGGCCTGACGGCTGGTGGTGTGAAAGGTTAGCATCACGACAAGCGATAGGATTGACCTGTCAAAACGGTACAATTGAACTGTAAACAATAGGCCCGGGCATTGCTCGGGCCTATTTACTGTGTGCGATTGAAACGATGGAAGATCACTCTTCGTTGCAAGGCGACAACGATAATGGGTCAAATCACAGCTCGCGACTGGATGGCGCGCACCCGATATAACGCAGCAGCACGTACAGGCTCTCCTGCTGCAGAGCCACTTTACGAAACAGATCGGCAAAGGTTTCATCTCCGCCAAAGCAGGCCTGAATGTAATGATTAATCTCTAACGGGGGATAGCCTTCCACGTACATGGTCCGTACCCACTGGTATTCAACCGATCTAGTATCAGACAGGGTGTTCTCACTGAGGGTGATATCACTGAGGGTTAACGACATCTATTGCTCTCTGCTTGTGCCAATAGGCAGGCATACCTTTGCCAGCTAATGAAGTAGTAAAGCAAAGAAAAATGAAGGTTAGATGACAAGGCTGAATAAAATTAGCCAGATACGTTGTCAGCTCACCTGATGTCGTATCTGGACTATTTCTGATTGGGTGGATTTGTGCGAGATTTAGCGGGCTTTGAGATATTTAACGTGCGCTTCCATCTCTTCGCCGATTTCAGTACGCATATTCATCAGGCGGATGGCCGATTGACGCAGTGCGATGTCTTCATCGGTGGTCGGGATCCACTCCGGAACCGGCGTTGGTTTACCGTTTTCATCCACGGCGACCATAATCACAATGCAGTGTGTGGTGAGATGATTGTTGAGTTCTTTCGGATCCGTGGCCTGGACATCAATCGCAATGTGCATTGAGGTTTTACCGGTATAAATGACCTTAGCGCTGACTTCCACCAGGTTGCCGACCAGAATCGGTGCCACGAAACGAATACCGCCGGCGTAGGCGGTGATACAGTATTTTCCGCTCCACGCTGCGGAGCAGGCGTATGCAGCTAGGTCGATCCATTTCATCACGGCGCCGCCGTGTACTTTACCGCCAAAGTTTACATCTCCGGGCTCTGCTAGAAAGCGCAGAGTTATATCTCGTTTGCCACTGCTCATCGGCTCTTCCTTTATGATTTGAACGCGTCTTTGCCACATTGTGCGCAAGACTTCATGCACGCATGTCTAACTAATAACGAATCTGTAACCTTTGCGCAATGTTTTGTTTTTGTTTGCTCTGTGTTGGCAATAAAAAACGCGCCTCAATGCGCGTTTTTATCAAATTCCGAGTCCGGCCAGCGGGTTATACTGTCGGTGAGCTGTTTAAGGTCGTGGTGAGGTAAGCGGTAAGGCAGTGGCTGGCGGAGTGCTGCGCAGCGGACGCTTGATCTGAGCCAGAATCACCCCGCTCAGCACCATGAGACCGCCCAGCAGATGATAGACGTGGATCTGTTCATCCAGCAACCCTGCTGCCAGCGCTACCGACACCACAGGCAGCAGGTTCATAAATATAGCGGTCGAGTCAGCTCCGAGCACGTCGATGGCTTTGACCCACATCCATGGCGCCAGTAAGGAGGCGGCAATACCTGCGTAGGCGATCAATGGCAACGACTCTTGCGGTGGTAGTAAGTGCTCGCTGGTCAGCCAGAGTGGTGCCAGCATGACCACCGCCAGAGAGCCTTGCAGGTAGATCAGTGTCCAGTTGCTGAATGGCATTTTCCAGCGCTTAAGCAGCACGCAGTACAGGGCGTAGACCGCCGCCGACAGGACCATCAGACCGTCACCTTGGGTGATATCCTGATCGATAAAAAACAGCAGGTCACCCTGGCCAAGCATAAATGCCAACCCGGCCAGCGATAGCACGGCACCGACGATACTCAGTGCAGAGAGACGTTTACCCAGCAGCGGCACACTGAAGAAGATACTCAGCAGAGGGATCAGTGAAGTGATTAATGACATATTTGAAGCGCTGGTGGTGAGACCGGCGTAGTAACCAAGCGATTGGTTTAGCGCCATGCCCAGCAGCGACAGGAACGCGAGTTTAGCCAGGTAAGGACGAATAATCGTCCATTGCCGAAGTACACCGGGCAAGCAGAGCGGAGTCAGAATCACCATCGCCAGCAGCCAGCGGTAAAAGCTCATGGCACTGGGTTCGATAATGTGGGAGGCCAGTTTATTGACCAGGGTGTTGGCCCCCCAAATCAGTACTGTAAACATAGGTAAGAGATAGATCATGTCAGCCTCAACGTTCTGAAGTAAATCGATAAAGACAATGTATGAATTACGATTGCGTGCTGCTACCGAATTGATGTGACACCTGCTGACCTGGCTAGCCAACGACCCTGATGCCAGGTGATGTCGATATCAAGTAGTATTGGCGTTAAGTGTGACAGGTCTATATAATTATATATATCTTCAAAAAGACATCGCGAGCGATAGGAAGACAACTTTGAGAAAACGCGCCAGAAACCTTCACCCCTCTTTGTCGATTGAGCAGGCACCCTCCGATGTATTTATGAATTTTGAAGCCTTTCTGTCCAACACAGAAACCCGTGAGCACAGTCATGCCTGGGGCCAGGTGCAACTGATATCTGGTGGTATTCTGGAGATGGAAGCGCAGGACACCCGTTTTCTCGCACCACCTCATCTGGCGATTTGGGTTCCGGCGGGTATCCGGCATAAAAGTTTTAACCGTAAGCCAATCGAGTACTGTTCGCTCAACATTGCTGCCGATATGACCACGGCGTTTCCGAGCCGGACCTGCTTAATCAAAGTCACCCCGATCGTGTCAGCGATTATTGATGATTTTCGTCGCCGCCAGATAAGCGTGGCAGAATCACTGCAGGATAAACGTCTGGTTCAGGTGCTGCTCGATCAACTGGCGACTCAGGAAAGCCAGCACCATTTTCTGCCATCAAGTAATAATAAGTATTTGGCACCCATCCTGGCGGCCGTGGAAGAGAGCCCCACCGATGACACCAGCCTGCAGCAGTGGGCGGAAAAAGTCCATGCAACGGAACGCACACTGGCACGCCATTGTCAGGCTGAATTGGGTATGAGCTTTACCGAGTGGCGTCTGCGGGTCCGTTATCTGTATTCCATGGAATTGCTGCGCAGCGGTCATTCGGTCAAAGAAGTCGCACTGACTTTAGGCTACAACCAGGCCAGTCCGTTTATCTCGATGTTTAAAAAATACTCCGGGCAGACCCCGGAGCAATACAAAAACCGCCTGCTTTAGGACCGATGATGGAGAGTGTCGACCAGTGTTATCCGTGGCACGCCATTATCCGCGGCGTGCTATGCACCATGCTTATCACTGGGCTAGCACGTACTCCAGCGCGCCGACCACCGCCGCGACCTGCGCGTCATTGCATTCCTGAGCAGTCACCTGCGGGCTGTCTGGATAGACTTCGGTGGTTGAAGTGTACGTACAATCGGTGACGCCGCCACACAAGCCCAGTTTTTTCATCGGATAGAGAATCACGCCTTCCTGAACCGCATCGGAGCCAATCAGCTGGCCGTTCTCGTCGCTTGGTGCAATGTGGGTCACCTTGCGCACCGCCTCGATGATAGCCGTCTGCAAGGCCAGTTGCGGTTTATCGCTGTCGCCGACCGTGTAGAAGCCGTCCGGAATCGAGCCGGCGACATAGGCAATACCATCACGTGCGGCCAGTGCCGGGCGGAACTCGCTTTCATCCGTGTCGGTGGTTTCGTGCAGATCAATATGCAGCAAAATATCTGGCAGTTCAGCCACCAGTGCCATCAACGCGGCAGACTCTTCCGCCGGGCTGCCCGGATAGAACGAACGGTTCGGATCGAGCGCATTCGGGTTCCAGCGATTGATGGTCTCATAACCCCAAGGGCTGACACATGGCGCTACCACGAGATTGACCTCGCTTTCAAAGCGGCTCGCCTCTGTGGCCAGAAACTGCAGCGCACCATGCACGCCGCTGGTTTCGTAGCCGTGCACACCGCCAGTGATCAGTACCGTTGGTTTGTCATCCTGCCAGGCGCGGGTTTTCACACACCACAGCGGATAGCGCGCTGGATCATAAGAGAGCGCGCCATACTGAACCACATCAAACCGAGCGCGTAAGGCTTCGATTTCAGGTATTACCAGCTGCTGATATTCGCGTTTGATACTGGTTTGAGCACGCCAGGTCTGGCGTTCTTCATCACCCCATTTCTGACCTGGGGTTCCGATTGGATAAGTGTAAGCACTGTGCATAACTTTCCCTGTGACTAAGGAGAAAAAACCAAGAGTAATCCCAGTTATCTGCTGAGACAAGTAGCGGGCGTTACCAACGGTAGCGGCACGAGAAAAAAGCCGGCTTTATTTCGCGCACAGGCCCGGATGATGTTACATTTCGTTGCGTATTGTTTGATTAAACCGAGATGAAGAGACGAGAATGGCTGGTGCAAGTTTATTAACCCTGTTAGATGATATCGCGACCGTGCTGGATGATGTAGCAGTGATGTCCAAGATGGCCGCCAAAAAAACTGCGGGTGTGCTGGGCGATGATTTGGCGCTCAATGCACAGCAAGTGTCAGGCGTTGCCGCTGAACGGGAAATTCCGGTGGTCTGGGCGGTTGCCAAAGGTTCATTTCGTAATAAATGTATTTTGGTGCCTGCGGCGCTGATCATCAGCTCTGTTGCGCCCTGGCTTATCATGCCTTTGCTGTTGCTGGGCGGCTTGTTCCTCTGTTATGAGGGGGCGGAGAAAGTGCTGGAGAAGCTGTTTCACCCGCAGCCAAAGAAACAGCCTGAGCAGGCGATGGAAGAGCTCAGTCAGGTTAGTCTTGAGGAGTATGAAACCAAAAAGGTTCAGGGGGCGATCCGGACCGATTTTATTCTTTCTGCGGAGATTATCGTCATTGCGCTGGGCACAGTGCAGGGATACGCGATGTTGACCCAGATTGCGGTGGTCAGCCTGATTGCGGTGATCATGACGGCCGGTGTGTATGGCCTGGTGGCCGGGATTGTCAAACTCGACGATCTTGGTTTTTATCTGGAGCGTAAATCTCAGGGTAAAGGTGGTCTGGCAGTGATAGGAGCAGCCTTAGTCGCGTTCGCGCCTAAGCTAATGAAAGGTTTGACAGTGGTGGGGACCGCAGCGATGTTTTTGGTCGGTGGTGGTATCGTGGTGCATAACGTGCCGGTCATTCATCACTGGATTGAGCCTGTGATTATGCGTATTCCGGAGCTTACCCTGGTTTCAGACTTGGTTCCGGCGCTGCTGAACGGGCTGATTGGGGTCGTGGCAGGTCTGCTTGTGGTGGCGGTGATGGAAGTCGTGCACAAAGTACGCGGTCACTAAGTTGTCGTTATCGACAAGATAAAACATTTCAATGGTGATTTACTAGTGAATGAATAGACTAACGCTTTTCTTCTCTGCCAGTCACCAGTTATGCAACGTTGCCAATCAGTGCAATAAAAAAGAAGAGGCGAAGCCTCTTCTTTGCGTTTGTTTTCGGCCGTTAGGCTACTGACTCAGTGGTCACGGTTATTTGACTGTCCACAGCACCTGTTCGCCGCCACGAATCGGCACTACGGTTTCGCCGCCAAACGGCATTTCCGCTGGCACGTTCCAGGCTTGTTTGCTTAGGGTAACGGTGTCGCTGTTACGCGGCAGACCGTAGAAATCCGGGCCATTGTGGCTGGCGAAGGCTTCCAGTTGATCAAGCTTACCTTCCTGTTCGAATACTTCCGCATACAGTTCCAGTGCCGCGTGTGCGGTGTACGAACCGGCACAGCCACAGGCCGTCTCTTTTTTGCCCTTGGAATGCGGCGCTGAATCGGTGCCAAGGAAAAATTTCTTGCTGCCTGAGGTCGCGGCTGCAACCAACGCGTGCTGGTGGGTCGCGCGTTTCAGGATTGGCAGGCAGTAAAAGTGCGGGCGGATACCGCCAACCAGCATGTGGTTACGGTTGTACATCAGGTGATGCGCGGTGATCGTTGCCGCGACGTTGTCACCGGCTTTGTTGACGAACTCGACAGCATCGGCCGTGGTGATGTGCTCGAGGACTATTTTCAGATTCGGGAAATCGTGCACGATCGGAGCCAGTACGGTGTCTAGGAAGGTTTTTTCACGGTCGAAAATGTCAATATCGTGCGTAGTCACTTCGCCGTGCACCAGCAGCAGCAACCCTTCTTCCTGCATCGCTTGCAGTACAGGGTAAATATTTTTCGCTGAGGTGACACCAGAGTCTGAGTTGGTGGTGGCGCCCGCCGGGTAAAGCTTGGCAGCGACAACGGCACCGGATGCCTTGGCGCTGCGGATATCGTCTGCGCTGGTGTTGTCAGTCAGGTAGAGTGACATCAGCGGCTCAAACTGGCCTTGTGGCTGCGCGTTCATGATACGCTCGCGGTAGGCCAGCGCCATTTCGGTATTAATCACAGGTGGGACAGTATTGGGCATGATTAGCGCGCGTCCGTTGTAGCGGCTGATATCACGTACTGTATCGGTCAGGACCTCGCCATCGCGCAGGTGAACGTGCCAGTCGTCAGGACGAGTGATCGTAAGTGTTGTCATGTATTGCTCCCACCATGAAGTCGTTGAGTGATTGGAGCCTAAACTGTCTGCCTGACCGCAAAAAACGCGGATGTCCGTATGACGCAAACGCTTCCGTTTAGGCGACAGGATGATAGAGGAAAAGGGGGCCAATTTCACCCCTTAATTTGATCTTCGTCTGAAAGCGGCATTTTTCTCACTTTTTATCGCCGTATCTCTCCATTATGCAAGCAGGTTAGTCGTCAGCGTGAAATTGTTTTATTATCACCTCACACATCGAATTATTATCACCGCATCATATCTCATTCTTATTGCGCTAAGGAAATGCCATGTCGTCCGCTCATCTCTCTCAAATTAATGTCTATCCGGTTAAGTCAGTAGCCGGCATCGCTCTGTCTACCGCCTGGGTAGAAAAGCAGGGGCTGATGTTTGACCGCCGTTTTATGGTGGCGCTGGCTGATGGCAGCATGGTCACGGCGCGCAAGTATCCCGCGATGGTGAAAGTGCATTCGACTCTGACCCCGGATGGCTTGATCTTTACTGCGCAAGATAAGCCGCCGCTGACGCTGCGTTATGTGGATTTCAAGTTGCAGGAAGCGCCGGCACAGGTTTGGAAAGATAACTTTATTGCCTATACCACCACCGATGAAGCGGATGACTGGTTCAGCGAGGTGTTGGGTCAGCGGGTTGAGTTACTGTTTAGTGGCCAGCAGTCTAACCGGGTGCGGGAAAAAGTCGGCAGTAACGTCAGCTTTGCCGACGGTTATCCGCTGTTGGTGATCAGTGAAGGCTCCCTCGAAGAGCTCAATCGCCGCAGTCCGGAGCGCCACAGTATGGATCAATTCCGTACGAATCTGGTGGTGTCCGGGACGGAACCATTCGCCGAGGACGGCTGGAAACGGATTCGGATTGGCGACGTCGAGTTTGAAGCGGTGAAGCCCTGTGAGCGCTGTATTCTGACTACGGTGGATGTGGAAACGGGCACATTTCGTCCCACTCAGGAGCCACTGCGCACCTTATCGCAATTTCGCGCCAACGAGCGTGGCGGAGTGTTTTTTGGCCAGAACCTGGTGGCGAAAAATGAAGGCATGATTCGCGCCGGTGATGTGGTGCAAGTATTGGAATACAAAGAAAAAGAAGCGTATCAGGATCAGGGGCTGCGTCATTACCGCATGACTTGCGTGGAGCGGGAAGAAATCGCGCGTGATTTCGTTACCTTCTGGCTTGAGCCGCAGCAGGGTGAGTTGCCGGCTTACCTGCCTGGGCAGCATCTGCCGATTGAGCTGGTGATCGAAGGGGAGCGGATAGCACGCCGTTATACCTTGTCATCCAGTCCTTCGCGTCCCGGACGTCTGGCGATTTCGGTCAAGCGTATTGATGGTGGCCGGGTGTCGAACTGGCTGGTGAATCATCTGCAAGTTGGTGATGCATTAACGACCGAAGCGCCGGATGGCAGCTTTCACCTCGATGGGAGTCAGTCGCGTCAGCCACTGCTGTTGTTGTCGGCTGGCAGTGGGGTGACCCCGATGCTGTCGATGCTGCGTTATCTGGCGGATCATGATCAAATCGACGACGTCGTGTTTTACCACCAGTGTCGTTCAGTGGCAGATATCCCGGTGCGTGACGAGCTGAAACAACTGGAAAGCCAGTTTACCGGCCTTAAAGTCTTTATTTCGCTTACCCAGGCACCGCTGGACTGGTTTGGTCTGAAGGGGCGTTTTTCGCTGTCTCACCTCAAGCAAGTGAAAGAGGTAACTCAGCGTCAGGTGTTTGTGTGCGGGCCGGATGGTTTTATGCAAAAGGCGAAAAATTTGCTGCTCAAACAGGGACTGCCGCAAACGGCTTATCATCAGGAAGCCTTTGGTGTCGCGCTAACGGCGCCAAAAGAGCTTAAAACCGTTCAGCTTAGCATTAATGGAAAAGTGTTCAGCGGCAATAATCAGGCGCCACTGCTTGATCAGGCAGAAGAAGCCGGTATTCACATCGAAAGCAGTTGTCGCGCCGGTTTGTGTGGCGCCTGTAAAGTCACAGTACAATCGGGCAAGGTGCATCAACCTCAGGTGCCGGCGCTGCCGGCGCATGAACGTCATATGGGTGTGGTGCTGGCGTGTTGCTGCGTCCCGGAGACAGACGTCGAAATTGTTGGTTAGCAATTTGAGGCTGGGAGACTGGTCTTCAACCGACTGGGCTTCAAGATTGTAGCTTAATCGACTCAACCGGCGTGAGAGTCACGCCGGTTGAACGCTGTCCTGACTGATATCCAGTGCTGTTGGCTGCTGCGCTTCGTGCTGGAGCCTAGAGCGTTTTACCTAGTACGATCTGACACATCTGCTGATACTGGCTGTTGTTGTCAGCAAACAGTTCGGCAACGATTTGCGCTTCTTTTCCGCCTGACTGGCGACGTTTCATCGCTTCACGTACCAGCAAGACTAAATGCTGTTCTTTGCTTAACCCATGGTGTGCCTGTGGTGACCAGGCGGCTAAAGACTGATTAAATGTCGAATGAGGCAGCTTAGGTTCAAAGTTTTTTACTTCGCTTTTTATCACTTGCAGTAAATGCAGATACACTTCGTCTTCACGGCTGACTTGCTGATCACTAGCAAGTTGTCGCAGACGGTTAAGTACCGCCCGGCTAAGTTCGCTATGTTTAACCAGGCCCGCCTGATGCGGAAAGGTATCAGGCAATCGAACCGAAAAATCGATACGCTGAATTTGTGTGTTGGGGAAAAACGTCAGTGCACTCAGACAGTCGATCGGTATCCACAGCGCTTGATCCGCCTCAATGGCGTATTCCTGCTTGCCGAGTTTGACCAGCACTAAACCACGCTCCACATGAATCAGGCTGTGCTTAACGGCGCGCTTACGCGACGTGGCTTCAAGGTAGGGAAATAAGCACGTTTCAGATTGGATAGCGTAGTTCATGGATAGCCTCGAGCAATAGAAGGGCGCTAAGGGTAACGCTTTCCCTGAAAAAAGCCAAATACCCAGTGAAGTGGTATGAAATAAGCCTACTGAGAGTTGTGACAGGCGGAAATATTTCTGTCACTTTTAAGAAACCTTTATCACGTGTTCTGGTCTGACCTTGTGAATTATGTGGTAACGATAGCTGCGACTGATGGTGACTACGCGTAGAATAGGCCAGCTTTTTATTTGATGTAAAATAATATGACTTCAACAAACGATCCTTATGTAGACATTCGTCCTTACAATGACGAAGAGATTCCTGCCGCCATTAATCGTCTGATTAATGACGAAGAGTTTATCGCTGCCATTTTGCAGCACCGTTTTGAGCGTCAGCCGGCTTGGCTGCAATCTCTGATGGGACCTTTTGTTAAAGCCTATCTGAAATTCAAATGGGCTAAACTGAAGTCCGTTGATGTTATTCAGCGGGAAGTGAAAAAGTACCTTGATCAAACGCTGGAGCACACCACGCATGGTGTGACATACAGTGGCCTCGACAAGCTGGATAAAAGTACCTCGTACCTGTTTATCTCTAACCACCGTGATATCGCGATGGATCCGGCGCTGGTAAACTATGGTCTTTATGTTTCCGGGCATCGCACTGTACGTATTGCAATCGGCGATAACCTGCTGAAGAAACCATGTGCCACTGAACTGATGAAGCTGAACAAAAGTTTTATTGTGAAACGTTCCGCCAAGGGCCCGCGTGAAATGATGAAAGCGCTGGGTACCTTGTCAGCCTACATTAAGCATTCGCTGGAGACCGGTAACTCAATCTGGATTGCACAGAAGGAAGGCCGTGCCAAAGATGGCAACGATTATACCGATCCGGCGATCCTGAAAATGTTCCATGTTGAAGGACGTAAACAGAAAGCTGAGTTTGCTGATTACATTCAGTCACTGAAAATCGTGCCGGTCTCTATCTCTTATGAGAATGACCCGTGTGATATTGCTAAAGCGCGCGAACTGTATGAGAAGGCCACGCACGGCAAGTACGAAAAATCAGAGTTTGAAGATATCGAAAGTATCATTCAGGGTATTGTCGGTGAAAAAGGCCGTATCCATGTCGCGTTTGGCGATGTGATCGATCAGCCGTATGAGACTCCAGAGGCACTGGCGCAAGAGATTGACCGCCAGATCCACACGCACTATAAGCTGTATCCGATTAATCTGCTGGCCGCAGGTGAAGAACATGAAGATATCACGCCAGCGGTGCGCGCTAAGCTGCAGGAGAAACTGGCCCATCTGCCTGAAGGTGCGCATCCTTACTTGCTTGATAGTTATGCCAACCCGGTGCGTCACCGCAAGTAACACCTGATAATAAAGGACAAAAAGAGAAGCAGCTGCTTCTCTTTTTTGTTCCCGAATGGTACTGGCTCAGCGGGCGACAGCGCCGCCCAGGGTAAGATTAGCTGGCCAGTGGCTGATACGGTTACCGCCCAGATAGATATTGCCATTAACGGTTAAGTTATCCGGCAAGGCGCTGATTTGCGAGCCGCCAATAAACAGATTCCCTTCCACGACTAATCCATCCGGCAGTTCGGTTAAAGGGGTGCGCATGACACTCAAGTCGCCTTTCACTCTCAAACGCGGCGGCAATCCAACCAGTGGCGTGTCAGTCAGATTGAGATAACCGCCAAGATTAATTCCAGCCGGCCAGCGCTGGATTTGCGAACCGAGTAAGTTGGCGTAGCCGCGAATAAATGTACCGCGTGGCACTTGTGCCAGTTGACTGTTGGCTGCATCCAGGCTGCCTTCAATTTTCAGCCCGCGAGGCAGTTTAGTGATGCCTGTTTTGGCGATACTCAGATTGCCCTTGAGTTCCATGTTGTCTGGCAGTGCGGTGAAAGGCTTATTGCGTAATTCCAGATTACCGTAGTTATCCAGATAATTCAGGATTTGATAGTGGTCGAGTGGTTCGGCCGATGCAGAGAGGGCGGCCAGTAATGTGAGCAGAGCGATGAGCGGGTAGTGCATGCCGATGTCAGCAATCCAGACAATAGTGATGGCTTCAGTATCGCCAGCGTGCACAGTGGCTGCAATGATAGAGGCGGAAAAATCATCATCAAAGCGCACAATGTCACAAAAATGGTCACAATAATGGTGATAACAAAGCGAGTCCTGACGGCTCGCTCTCCTGTCAGGCCCGGAATGCGGCTCCGGGCTGACGTTAACCATTCCCGATAATTGGGTTATTAACGTGCCAGCGAGCGGGATCTGAGCTCGAAAATTAATTTTTCCGCACTGACTTCAAATTTGAATCGCACGTGCATCTCTTTGGCATCGTCGGCTAACGGCATGACTTCGTGCTCAACGTTTTTGTTTACCTGCTCAGCCAATGTGAGGTACTTGTCCAGTTCTGCGCGCATTTGCGGCTCTGAGTCGGCAAAAATAGTTACTTCAGCGACATCATCCCCTTCGCGGATGATGAAGCCCATTTCACCGGCGACACCACATGCTTCACACACTTCCTGTTCTCGGTAGGTTTGGTTGCTCATCTTACCATCCTCTTACAAATCATGAGGGTATCTTACTCCGCTCGCTCTGGCCCGGCTATGGTTGTTTTAAGCAAAAATGCGCGAAAGTTTGCGCCTGATCAAGGATGAGTGAGTTGCACGATTTTCTGCTGCCAAATCTCTTGGTTTGTGAAAGTTGATCAGATTCTCACTCAGCCTGGAGACGTAGTGAGTGAACTCTTTTTTGGGCGCCTAATCGGTGTGAGTGGCACTTTTGTGACAATTCTGAGTGTGAGTTTAGTCAATTTATTGTAAGTTTGGGTGTCATTAATTTGGCGTAGCTTACTGAAATTTATTGCCTTAACTAAAGGTTTATTAGATGATTCACGGGTCGGAAATATTGATGTGTCGAATTTTATCGGTAACTCACCGATGTTTAAGCGGGTGTTTTCATCCATTCAATGAGTGCATTGGTCACTGTGGAGGTTGGCTGATGTACGTCCTCAGGTGGTTCGAGCCGTTGATGCCACCACGTTGTGCAAGGCATTGATAAAACGTAATCAATGATATTTATCATTGGAAACCAACATTGTATGGAACTACATAAAAGTACATAAGAAGAGCCTTAACCATGCCAAAGCGTAGCAAAGAAGATACCGAAATCACCATCCAGACCATCATGGATGCGGTTGTCGAACAGTTATTGACCCTCGGCTATGACAAAATGTCATACACCACTCTGAGCCAGCAGACCGGTGTGTCACGTACTGGAATCAGCCACCATTTTCCCAAGAAAACCGATTTTGCTTCAGCACTGGACGGCCGTATGTTCAGCCTGTTTGTTGAGCATCTTGATTTTGATAATGGCCAAGAATCCTTTGTTTCAAGCTGGATGAAAGCGCTGGACAACTCAGAATTTGTTGCCATTCTTCGTCTGGTTTTCCAGCACGTCGTGATTGCTGAACGTGCACAGGAGTTCGCCTACAATGGCCTGGAACGTCTGTACAAACTGGCTGACGAAAAACTCGGCTCAGGCAGTGATGAAAAAGTCGAATGGTTGATTGGTAAATCTCTTATTACCATGAGTAAGTAATTCGCATGAGTAAGTAATTATCATGAGAACGTAAGCATCATCCAACGTCAGCATCATGAGAAAAGTAATCAAAAGGCCAGCATGAAGACATGCTGGCCTTTTGATTTTCAATACCAATAACGCTTACTTGGCAGGATAGACGACCGGAAAGGCCAGGGTCGGATGCGCAGCGATGACGGCCCGGAAACCATAAACCTGTTGTATGGTCTGTGTGGTGAGCGCCTGCCAGGGCGCGGCATCACACACCAGTTCACCTTCACTCAGCAGCAGCATACGATCAGCATATTGTGCAGCGAGGTTGAGATCATGCAGTACTACAATCACGGCGCACTGTTCTTCGGTTGCCAATTGACGGACGATTTGCAGCGTGTTGTGCTGATGAGCCAAATCCAGTGCCGAAGTGGGCTCGTCGAGCATTAAAATTTTCTGCGATCCGGCCTGATGAAGCTGGGTCAGCACCCGGGCTAAATGCAGGCGCTGTTTCTCTCCTCCGGACAACGATGGATACAGGCGGTGCGCGAGGTGGGCGACATCGGTGACATGCATATAGTGTCTTGCCAGTTCGGTCACTTGTTGACGACTGACACTGAGCGGAATCGCCCCCAGCTCCACCACTTCCTGTGCGGTGAAGGCAAAGCTGAGGCTGCTCGACTGCGGCAGCAGGCCAACATGGCGTGCCAGTTCACTTTTCTCCCATTGTTGGCGGCGCTGACCAAATACCCGAATCTCTGCTTCGCTGGCTATCTCGCCACTCAGCAGCTTAAGCAGGGTGCTTTTACCGGCACCGTTGGGGCCCAGTAGCCCAATGACCTGGCCACAATCAATATCCACATTAAGATTATTCAGAATAACACGTTGCCCGAATTGAACGTGCAGCCCGCGGGCCTGAATGGCCGGAGTGCTCATCACGACAGTTTTCCTTTTTGTTGAAACAGTAGATAGAGGAAGAAGGGGGCCCCGATCAACGCGGTGACAATACCAATCGGCAGTTCAGCCGGAGCGATAATCTGGCGCGATACCATATCCGCGATGGTTAAGAGCAAAGCGCCGAGTAAGGCCGAAACCGGGACGAGGTTGCGGTGATCCGGGCCAACCAGCATACGCCCTAGATGAGGCACGACCAGGCCGACAAAACCTATCATGCCGACTGCACTAACGGTCACGCCGACACCAAGGGCAGACAGGACAATCATATTGCGTTTGAGACGTTCAACCTCAATGCCCAGATGACGAGCTTCTGACTCACCAAGCAGCAGCGCATTCAGCGCCAGGGTGTGGCGAGAGGCATAACTCAACAACAGCAGCAATGTCACCGCGCACAGCGCGATATTGGACCAACTGGCCGCCGCAAATGAGCCCATCGACCAGAGGGACAGATCACGCAGCATTTGATCGTCGGCGACAAAGTTGAGGTAGCCCACGCCTGCTCCTGATAGCGCACTGATGGCAACACCGGCCAGCAGCATCATGGTGACCGAGGTGCCGAGGGAACTGGTGCCAAGGCGATAGACCAGAATAGTCGTCAGAGCTCCGCCGACAAATGCGAACAGAGGCAGCCCTAAAGTATTGAGCCAGGTTGGACTGCTGCTCAGGTTCGCCAGCATGACAATCGCGATGGCAGCCCCAAGCATGGCCCCCGCGGAAACACCGATAATACCTGGCTCTGCCAGCGGATTGCGGAACAATCCCTGCATCACGGTGCCACACAGGGCGAGAATAGCACCGACCAGCATACACAGCACCGTACGCGGAAAGCGGATTTGATGGATCACCATCTGCACATGGTTAGCCACATCACTGGAACTGAGCAGCAGGCTTTTCAGGCTATCGCTGACACTGATGGCCATCGGTCCGACTGTGATTGAATAGACCGCGCTGAATGTCACCAGCAATGTCAGCACCAGCGAGGTCCATGAAAGGGGGATCTGCCTTAACATTGTTGTGCTACTCCTGAGGGTACAAAATAGTTTGCAGACGCTGGGCTTCCTTCAGGCTGTTGAGGCCCAATCCGCCGACCAGTGCGTGCCCGTCAAGGGTAATGATCTGTTTGTTCTGGCCAGCCGGTGTTGCCGCCAGCAGAGGCAGAGATTGCAGAATCGCGTCCGGTCCGCCCAACTTGTCATAGCTGCGCCCGCTGACCAGGATGACATCGGGTTGCATCTGAACCAGAGCTTCCATCGACAGCGGTTTATAACTGCTCACTTCACCGGCTGCCGGATTGGTCGCGCCCGCCAGATTGATGATTTCGTCCGGTACTGTCTGGGTGCCGGCGACATTGGCGGCTCGTCCTTCATGAATCAGCAAAAACAGAACTTTTTTGCGTGCTGATTGTGGTGGCTGGTGGGCCGACAGGTGATCAATAGTGTGTTGTACGGTTTGTTTGAGCTGGGTGGCATTGGCGGAATGCCCGGTCAGCGCGGCAATTTGATCGATACGCTGCATCAGCCCTTGTGGTGTGACATCGCTGTTAATCACGTCGACTTCAACACCGGCTGCGCGTAATTTCTTTAAGGTCGCCGGTGGCCCCATTTCATCTGAACCAATCAGACGGGTTGGTGCTAAAGATAGAATACCTTCGGCAGATAGCTGGCGATGATAACCGATTTTTGGCAGGGTCAGCATATCTGGCAGAGTACTGGTGACATCAACAGCAACCAACTCTTGCTGGGCGTTGAGAGCCAGCAGCAGTTCCGTGACGCTGGCACCTGCGCTGATAATACGTTGTTCGGCCTGTACGCTATAGGAGAGCAGGGAAAACAGAGTGGCGGCCAGCCAGGCTAAACGTGTGGTGACTTTCATGGCATATCTCATTTTTTGGTTTTGACAGAGAAACTCGGGTTATGTCCCCGTAGCACGACCGGTTGAAAAACCTCTTGCTGCGCAGCACGTGTGGTGTGTTTTACGGCGTTATGGTTCACTTTTACCGGTACGGCGCAAGTATTTAACAAAATGCAAATAAGATCAATTATCAATTGCATTCTCATTTGTGTCGATTTATGCTTTGGCCACTTCTGCACAATGCCTAGTACCTAATGCGTAAGCACAATGCAGGCAAAATGCAGATGGTCAGTTCTGGCCTGTGAATCAGGCAAACATAACGGTCTTGGTGCGCAGGCATCACAAGATCGTCAGCACAGCGGAAACCAACATGGAATCTTTAGCACAACAAGTCGCTCAACTGCTCGAGAGTGAGCCTTCTTTGTTGCCTGCGGCAATAGCCCAACAACTGAATGTTTCTGAGTATGAGGTGGTGAGTGTATTGCCGTCCGGTATGGCGACTATTTTGGATGGCGCACAAGCAGAGTCAGTGCTCACTGATTTGGCCGATTGGGGCCAGGTGACCACAATAGTTCATTCATTTGGATCTATTTTTGAAGTCAAAGCACCGTTGCCAAAAGGGAAAACGGCGCGCGGGTACTACAATTTAATGGGGCGGGAAGGGCAACTGCACGGCCATCTTAAGCTGGATTTGATTGCGCACATTGCTTTGGTCAGCAAACCGTTCAACGGGCGTGAGAGCCACTATTTTGGCTTTTTTACCGAGCAGGGTGACAGCGTATTTAAAGTGTACCTTGGCCGTGATGAGCAACGTCAACTGCTGGCGGATCAGGTCGCACGGTTTAAAGCATTACAACAAAAACAGTGATAGGTTCGGAGAAATATATGAATCAGCAAGTTAAGCAAGAAAGGTTGCAAGGAAGACTGGAGCCGGAAATTCACGAGTTTCGGCAGGAACGCTGCACTTTGCAGCTGGCAACCGTAGATGGAGAGGGTAAACCGAATGTCAGTTACGCGCCATTCGTGCAGAACCAGGCAGGTTACTTTATTTTAATTTCTCATATTGCCCGCCACGCACGTAATCTCTCCGTCAATCCACAAGTTTCCATCATGATGATTGAAGATGAAGTGACGGCCAAACAGCTGTTTGCCCGTAAGCGTCTGACATTTAATGCTGTGGCTCAGGCGGTAGAACGTGACAGCGTGCTTTGGCTGCAAGTGATCGAGCAGATGGCTGAACGTTTTGGAGAGATCATCGATAACCTCAAACAACTGGACGATTTCACCCTCTACTGCCTGAAACCGGAACAAGGCCTGTTTGTGAAAGGATTCGGTCAGGCTTATCAGGTATCTGGTGATGATCTGGTCGATTTTGTTCACCTCGAACAAGGGCATCGAAAAATCGTCAATCAGTAATGTTATCAGTGAAAAGAAAGGCTGCAGGCGCAGCTTTTTTTGTGCCTGTACGCCAGTCCTGAGTGGGTGACGATGGCTTATTGCTGCGCCATAATGGCGCGACTCAGTCTGCATCATAATGAAGCAAGTGGACCGTTTTGTAACTTGTTTCATGGCACAGCATGGTGGCAGGTTTGTTTATCTCATATTTTTCAGTGCATTACGATAATACATTGCGCACCGTTTTGGTGCTTTACCTGGTGTTTGCATCGGTTAACTGCACTCGGGTTGTGCAATGGGCCGGACGTAAGATACCTGACAAAAGACTAAATGACTGCAACGAGTGTCGTTTCATAGCGATCTGTTTTGTTTCAACATGTTAATCCAGAACAGTGTAATAATGTCTCATTTTTGGAACGAGCATTGCATTATCCAGATGAATAACAATAACATGGATGGTGAATTATGCAGTTAACGTTAGAGGAAAAGCGCTGGCTTCCTTGGTTTGGAACGACCGGTAAGTTGGCGATGCGCAAAGCCTGCTTTTTTAACCGCAGTCGCATCTCCTCTTTGCAACAGACTTTTGAAAATATTGCCAACACACGCGTCCAGATACTGACCACCTGGGCTGAAAATGAATGGTCATTTTTACAAGATGCTGCCTTGTATTTAGCCGGTAAACCGCGACACGAATACGGGGAAGCCTTACAAAGGCTACTTAAACGCAGCAGTGACTTTTCCGAACTTTTTCTGGTTTCCCCGCAGGGCATCATTTTTGAATCCACTTATCGGGCTCAGCAGGGAAAAAAGAGCGTTTCTGCCGCCGCGCTTGAACTCGGATTAACACAACCTTTTTGCATGGTCCTTATTGTGATGACGTCACCGAGGCTATCGGCGCCTCAAGCTCATCGTTTCACGATGAGGTGACGCTGATGTTTTATCAGCCGGTGAGCATGGACGGAGAAGTGATCGCCTGTTTATGTGGTCGGGTGCCTAATGATGTGATTGGTGATCTGATTCAACGGGAAGCGGGACATATCTACAGTGAATCGGGAGACAATTACCTGTTTATGGTGCAGTCGCATTTTGACCCATCGATAGCGCCCGGCGTCGCTTTATCCCGCTCCCGCTTTGAAGATAACCGTTTTTCTCATGGCGAAAACCTTAAAGACGGAGTGCATACTCGTTGGGGAACAGTCAAAGTACAGCGTCATACCGAGTTTGAAATCGTGTTTAATGATCCGGCGACCAGACAGCTCCATCCCGGGGTTCGGGAAACCATTCGCAACGGCCACAACCTGTATGTGGAATATCCCGGCTACTCCGATTACCGCCATATTCCTGTAATCGGCAAAGGAGTGACGTTTACTATGCCGGGATCTTTGGATCGCTGGGGAATGATGTGTGAATCCGATCTGGAAGAGGTCTACCGGCATCGCTCGTTGTCGCAAAAGTTGGATCAGCAGTTTGGGTTAAGTATTTTCGCACCGTTACTGTTGCCGTTTGCGATCAGCTATTGGTATCCGCTGGCGGAATGGCAATTGCTGGTGCTCTCACTGCTGATGGGCACGATTGCCGTTGGCTTGTTTCATCGCATGACCTCGCGCCCGATCGCGAATAATCTGGAAAGTATGACCCAGGTGATGCAGATTTTGGCTGAAGGGGATGGAAACCTGACCCGGCGACTGGATGCGAATCGTTTTAAAGCAGATGAAACCGGCGATCTCGGGCGCTGGACCAACAGCTTTATCGATAGTCTGGAGGCGATTATCAAAGAGTTGGTGTTTGCCAGCCGTGAAGTACAGAGTGTTTCCGGATCGATGCTGCGTCGCAGCCAATTGTTGTTATCCAGCAGCGACACTACCGCTACCTCGATTACCGATATGCTGGCGTTGGCGGGAATCCAAAGCCAGGAGATCAACCGAGCCAACGAAACCGCAACCGAAATGAACCTGCTGATGCAGGCAACCGTGGAAGCGGCGCAGCAGGACTATCAACAGGCAACAGAGAGCGCACAGCAGATCAAAGCGATTGTACAGTCGTCAGCTCAGACGGTGAACGAAGTGAATGACGAGATGCAGAAAATCGGTGGCATCGTGGATTTAATTACCGAGATTACCGCCCAAACGAATTTACTGGCACTCAATGCTGCCATTGAAGCTGCCCGGGCTGGTGAGCATGGGCGGGGATTTTCTGTCGTGGCAGATGAAGTACGGACATTGGCCAGCAAGACTGCACAGGCAGCCAACAATATCGGTGATTTAATGAAAGCATTGCACGACCAGTCACAGCGGGCAGTTCAGTCGATGCAGGAAGGGATCACCAATGTAGAAAACAGCACTCAGGTGGTGGACGATTCGGCCCGTAGCGAACAACTACACCACTCTGCCAGCGGACTATTTACCCTTATTCAGGTCATAGCCCGTAATAGCGAGGAACATCGTCAAACCGCAGACTCGGCCCAGCATACCGTGATTCAGTTACAGGAAGCCTCCTCGCAGCTTTCGCGTCGCACCACTCTGATGCAAAATTCGCTGCAGCGTCTGGATCAGTTAGTTGGTCGTTTCGAAGTCAGTAAAGCCTCCTGAGTACAGTGATAAGCCGGATGGAAACATCCGGCTTTTTTTGGCCTGTGTGCCGATGTCGGTATCGTACTTACTGTTCGTCAAAGCTTTGCTGCGGGGATTTAGTCTCCTTTTTCCACGGCACAGCCAACAAGGTAAAAATCCCGAGAGCGTAGAGCATCGACCAACCAAGGCAGATAAACACCGCGGTACAGAGGATAAGCGCGATACTGGCGAGAACTTTAGCTAAGCCGTTGAGTAGCTTAAATGCTGCAAACATCGCCAGCAGATAGACCAGAACAAAAATACCGTTAGCCAGTTTGAGGAACAGTTCCAGATCCAGCCCGGATAATTCCCTGACCCCGCAAAAAACCAGCAGCACTAAACCGACTATCCAGGTGGCTGTTGCGGGAACGCCGCGTGAGGAGAGCCGCGCCAGAGCACTCTTGGGACGATAGTCGCGCGCTTGTGCCCAAACCATGCGCGCCAGGCTTTGAGTATACAGATTAATACTGGCGAAGCAGGCGAGAAAACCAATCACACTGATAACGCTGGCCATCTGGCGGCCAAACAGTTTATCGCTAAGCCACGGAATGGAGGCGCTGTCGAAGTGCGGGCTGCCATACGCCCCAAACTTAAGGATCACCGCTGAGCAAGCCCAGTAAGTGGCACCTGCGACGAAACATCCCACCAGAATGGCGAGCGGAAAATCTCGCTGCGGATTCTTAAATTCTTCCCCCATGTGGGCAAAGGCCTCGATGCCGACAAAACACCAGAACATCACGCCCAGCGCTGCGCCGATTGGCCATAGTGATGAGGCGTTTAAGGCTGGCATTACCAGATCTTTGCTGCCGATATCCCCGACCCAGAAAAATGCGGCAACCAGAGTAAAAATGCTGAGGGCAATCAGAGTCTGCAGTCTGCCAGATGACTTACTGCCTGCCAGATTGACCCCAATCAGCAAAGCAACAGTCAGGGTTTGGGCGATCAGCGGCGCATCCAATGGGGCCGGTAGTACGGGTTGCAGAAAACCGGCGGCGAGGGCAATAGCCGGTGGCACACCGACCGGAATAACACTCACGAATAACCAGGCCACCGCGCGCTCTAAACGAGGACTAAATGCCTGACGTACAAAATATGCGGTGCCGCCGGCATTCGGATAGCGTTTACCTAAAGCGGCGAAAGTGAGGGCAATCGGGCAGATAGCCACGAACAGAATCAGCCATGCCCAAAGAGAGAGATGACCTGCAATACCCGCCGCGATGGCCGGGATCATAAACAGACCAGTGCCCATTAATGTGGTGGAGAGTTGTCCGATACCGGATAATAAAGTGATATCTTGTCTGAGTTGCTGCACCGTGTCATTCCCTGAATTTTTGTTATACCAAAGTCACCGGCCACTTAGTCGAAACCGTGCAGATCACTTGGGTGGAAGCCGCTAGAATACTCGGTTCATCAACAGGATGCAGCAGACAAAGCGCTCGGCTTGACCGTCAAAATGACGGTTTTTAGCGTCGGCAGAGTCACTTTGACGGTTGACTAAGCAAAAGGGGAAAAGCAACGGGTGGCCGGATGACGAAAATTGTGTCAAATTAACCACTAATCAACGGGATAAGTTGGCGGCGGCCTGTAGGCCGACCCAGGCGGAAATAATAACAATGGATAAATTTGATAACCAGATCATCACGTTACTGCAGCGCGACGCACGTATGTCAGTCAGTGATATCGCACGAGAAGTGAGTCTGTCCCGCTCGGCGGTGACGGCCCGAATCAAGAAGCTTGAACAAGATAACGTCATTCTGGGCTACCATGCGCAAATCGCCCACCCCGAACACCACAATAATGTCAGCGCCTACTTTGCGTTGAAATTTGATATGTCAGCGGATCTCTATTCGTGCGAAAAGTATGCCGAAAAGTTGTATCGTATCCGCGGGGTGAAATGGTGCCATGCGATCAGTGGGGAAACGGACCTGATGATTTATGTTGAAGCGCAAAGCATGACGCAGCTGAATGCGATTCGTGATGAGCTGCAGCAAAATCCTCAGTTGCGTAATCTCAGAACCCACACGGTACTAAAAGAGCTGTTTAACACCACTAAGCAGACGGAGTTACCTTAAGTGTTGGCAAGCTTGGACGGCATGGCGGGACTGATGCTGACACTTTTCTCTGATTAATTATTGATAAGGAATTCTCTATGACCTTCACGGTTTGGCTTTCACTGTTTACCATTTGTATTTTAGGGGCGATGTCTCCCGGGCCAAGCCTGGCGATGGTGGCCAAACACAGTCTGGCGGGCGGGCGAAAAAACGGGTTGGCAACGGCCTGGGCCCATGCCTTTGGAATTGGCGTCTATGCGCTGATGACGATTGTTG
Organism: Vibrio ostreae; assembly: GCF_019226825.1. Classification (NCBI taxonomy): domain Bacteria; kingdom Pseudomonadati; phylum Pseudomonadota; class Gammaproteobacteria; order Vibrionales; family Vibrionaceae; genus Vibrio; species Vibrio ostreae. The sequence goes on along the minus strand of NZ_CP076642.1, from coordinate 794,787 downwards.
GTTTGGCCGTGGTATTGCATCAGTCGCCTCTGGTGTTTAAATCCATTAGTTATGCGGGCGCTTTTTATCTGGCCTATCTGGGGTTTAATGCTTTGCGTTCGAAAGGGGGGGTGGCGGCTAAACTGGAGTCCGGCCAGACGGTCAGCGCCTGGCAGTCAGCGAAAGAAGGGCTGATGATTTCGTTACTGAGCCCGAAAATTGCACTGTTCTTTATCGCGTTGTTCAGTCAGTTCGTTGCGGTCGGTCATGACTGGGGCAGCAAAGCGGTGATAGTGGCAACGCCGCTGATTGTGGATGGGTTGTGGTACACCTTGATTACTTTCCTGCTTTCCAGCCCGCGTTTGCTCGATAAATTGCGCGCCAGGGCGGTTGCGATTGATCGCCTCTCCGGACTGGTGCTGATCGCCCTGGCGGTGCGTGTTATTCTTACCGTGTGAAGTCTTTTAGCGGCTGAAATAGTCTGGTCGTGGCGGACATTTTACCGGTGATAAAACGCCGACCCGTGACAAGCCGCTCATAATGAAAATTAGCCTGGTGTAAAATTTAACAGGCCAGCAGTCATCACCGACACAGCGTGTTTATCGCTGCTGGTCGGTAATTTCTTCGAACTCACCTTCAATCACATTAGCGTTATTTTGCGCCGGATTAAACGGGCGACGCTTAAGCTGTTTCTCAATACGCTTGCCGGTGATAATCGCAACCAAGGTCAGCGGGATAGCCAATAACAGACCAAACATGACGGCAAAAAAACCGGTCACCAGCGTCAGAGTGGTAACAATAAATCGCGACATAAGTGGCTCCTTTCTATTCATGAGTGGCCAGCATAACGCCGCCAAGATGAATTAAACATGAACGCCGATAATACTCTTATCTTGCGATGTTAGTGTGAATAAGCCAGTTCGGAAGACGCCACTTGCTGTACATCGCCATGCTGCGCCAGATAGTCCAGCCATAGTGGTTGCGGCAGCGGTTTTGAGAATAAATAACCCTGAATATAATCCACGCCTAACTGCTGGAGGATGGCAAGTTGCTCCTGAGTTTCCACGCCTTCGACAATGACGCGCATTTTCAGGCTCTCGGCTAACTGCAGCATGGAAATCAGCACGTTGTTCAAGTGGGGTTCATGGCCGAGGTTTTTCACAAAAACCTGATCAATTTTTAGGGTATCGAAGTGGAATTGACGCACAAAATTGAGGCCGGAATACCCGGTGCCAAAATCATCCACGAATAAACGCATACCTGAGTGGCTCAAGAGGCGAAAATTGCGGTTCACCATATTTTGCTCACTGTCGCTGAAATCACCATTTTCTGTGATTTCAAAAGCGATATTTTTGGCAAAACTGCTGTGGTTAATACAGCGTCCGATGATCTTATCGGTAAACTCCGTCGAGCAAATTAACTCGCGGGCAATATTGACACTGACATATTTATTCTGCATCAGATGCGGATAGTGCTCGTGTAATGCAGTGGCTTGATCGATAACAAAGTCGGTCAGTTGTTCGATAAAGCCCAATCTCTCCGCGAGGGGGATAAATATATTGGGAGGAATAAATCCCTGAGTCGGATGGTTCCAGCGCAGCAACGCTTCACAACCTGCAACGGAACGGTCAGAGCTTTTTACGATTGGCTGAAAATAGACTTCAAACTGTTTGGCTTCCAGCGCATGTAAAATAGAGCTCTCCAGACTTTTCTTCTGAATCACTATCTTGCGTTTATACAGATAGCAGGAGAGCAGAGAGAAGTAAATGCATAGCAGTACCCAGATTTTGCTAAGTAAATAGCTAATATAGGTCTTAACGGTAAAGAAAAACTCTATTTGTAGCGGAAAGATGTCAGAATTGAAGACCATAGATTTAATATAGTCCTGATGGTTCTGGCCTAAAATGTGGTACTGGTAGACTTTAATATCGAATATCAGGTCTTCCTGATTAATGATGCCGTTAATCAATCGGGTCAGGTAACGCGGCGGAATCACCATGCTGATACCATTGAATTGATTGTCGGAGTAGATATATAAGATCGAATTTTGCTTAGTGATCGCTGTTCTGGTGAAAGCCAGTGTCTCATGAGTCGGAGAATGGATAATTCGATCGAAGATGGTGGAGTAGATCTGAACCTGTGAATAGCCTTCGGTACTGGTGCAGTATATCGTTGGCGATCCTTTAAACACGCCAATCTCTTTGGCGTAGTCAGACATAAACACCGTTTGTCTGAGCTCTGGAGCAAGTTGGCTACAACTTTGATCAGCACTGATTAGATTGAGTATGTGTTTGGTCTCTGTGCGGGTTTGTTCGAGAGCATTTTCGATATCTGCGATGGATTGCTTGCCAAGATGAGTGAATAGCCGTTCGCTGTTGTAGAGACAGAATATAGAAAAAATGATCAAAGATAGGCTGATCATAATAATTTGATGTCGTAGGGGCTGGTTATTTAACTTGCCCAGTAACGAACTGAACTTTGTTTGTGCTGAAAACATAGAGTTAATAAATCCATCACTGCGCACTCTACTTATGCGAAGAGTTATGCTGATATTGGCTAACAATGGATGTCAGTCAACAAATTGTCATTGCTGGAAAATTGACAGGCCACAGTATATACATCGAGATGATCTTATATCACTGAAACGCTGTCAATATGTAAAGCCATTTTCTCGCCTAAGTTGTTTTTCAAGTTTTGTCATTGTAATAAACAGTATTCAAAAACCCTCTGATAATTTTTATGAATAAGTAGTGAGGTCTCTGTCAAATAATTTGTTTTCAACATGATTTGGTATTTATTTTTATCTTTGGATCTGTTTCAACCAGGATGAACTGGCTAGATAAAATAAAACGCCCCGATGAAACGGGGCGTGTGACTTTAATAACGACCTTTAACCACTACCGACGTTATTTAGCATCCAGAGTCAGGTCTGCGCCGTTATCTTCTGTACGCAACCGGGTTTTGCTGTCAAGCAGGAAAACCCGCTCCGGCGCAACCATTGCTTCATCCACTAAATAGGTCTTAATCGATTTTGCCCGCTGTTCGGCCAGGTTCGCCAGCTGGCTATGGCTGATATTGACCGAGTTCACCAACTGGTTGTAGAGGCCCAGCATCAAGGTCGTGTCGATCTGCTCATCAGAAGGTGAATCCGTTTGCCCTTGCTTGAGTTGCTGCACGACCTTATCACGTTCATCGCTAAGGTCGAGATTCAGGTCAGATTCAGCCAGCGCAGTGACGGCATCCGCCAAAGGTTCGGACTGGGCGATATAGCTCGGACTGAAATCCGCTGGCAGGGTATTGAGTCCGCTCTGCTCCAGCATGCGCTGCTGGATATGCTGCTCGGCCATCGCACGGCTGTCATCATGCTCATTCACGGCTGCAGCAATACTCAGCGTCAGTTGCGGACGTGAGGCCAGTGCCTGTGCCAGTTTATCCAGGCGCTGTTGCTCATCAGTGCTCAGAGAGGCGTCTCCTAACGCAAAGGTGACATGATCAAGTTCTTCATCCGAGCCGACCAGATTGGCCAGCAGAGAGAAAGGTGCGGTCACCGCTTTAACAACGATGTTGGACAAGGCTTTGAAAATAATGCTGCCAAAACTGAAGTCCGGATCATTCACGTCTCCTGAAACCTGAACGCCAAGGTCGATGACGCCGTTTCGGTCCTGCAACATGGCGAGCGCCAGTGAAACCGGCAGACTGGTGGCTAGCTTAGATTCGCTTGGTTTACCGAGCTTGAGTTGGTCGATGACCAAATGGTTGTCGCCTTTGAGTTGATTTTCTTCAAGTTGATAATTCAGCGCCAGCGACAGCTGCCCCTTATCGATGTAGTAACCGGCGTAGGTCCCTGAGTAAGGGTTGACCGAGGTCAGCTCGACGCTTTTAAAGATCAGGTTTAAATCCAGGTAAGGATTTGCAATCAATGGGTTAATTTCACCTTTGAGTGACACGGGGGCGTATTTGTCGATTTTACCGGCAATATCAACTTGAGCTGTCGTCCCTGGCGTGGACGACAGGTTGCGGACAGAACCATGCAGCAGCTCAATACCGGAGGCAAAATTCGGGGTCAGTGAGTTGTCAGCAAAATAGGCCGAACCGTTGCTGAACGTAATGGCTTTAACATCAACCGCAAATGCCGAGGAGTCCTGCTTGGCTGTTGTTGATGGGGCTGGATTCACCGTTGATGATTTGGCAGTTTCAGATCGGCTGTTAGCGTCCCTATTGACCACAATATCGCCAATGTTAGTGCGTTTATCTTTCGCGATCATCACCTTGGCATAGGGTGCATCAAAGGCGATGGTGTCGATTTGCAATGACTGCTTCTGAGCATCGAATATCATGCTATTGATGTTCATTTTTTGCCACTGAACCAGCGGCTGATTATGCAGGGTGTCTTTGACCAACAGATTGCTGATATCGGCGCTGCCTTGATAGATAGCACGGCCTTTGTTATCAGCACTGTAGTGGCCCTGAGTTGCCAGTTCTCCTTTGGTGAGATGCAGATTCACATAGGGTGCCAGGTAAGGCTGGACCTGGGTTAAATCCAGTCCGTTAATCGAGAGATCACCTTCTGCGCTGAGTTTGGCAGCATCAACCTTGCCTTTGGTGCTGAGCTCTCCGCGCGCATGTTGCGGGGCAGCGTTGTCGCCTGAGCTGACAGCCAGTGCGATGTTGTAATCGATAGGTTTAGCCAGATCACTTTGGATTGGGCCAGTGGTGACAGAGAGCGGGTAGAACCGCCAGAAAACGCCTTTGCTCTGCACACTCTCTTTAATATTTACATCGGTATCTGTCATGGCAAAGCGTGCCAGTTTGACCAGCCAGGGCGCAGAAGTGGTGCTGGTGTCTGTGGCCGCTTGTTGTTCAGCACTGGTTTGACTTTGTTCATTATTGGCTGTCGGAGACGTGGCTGTCTTCTTAGTGGTAAATAGCTGGGCGAGATCCAGACCCTGTGCTGATGCTTCACCTTCAACCCACAGTCCTTTGAGCTTTATCACATCAACGTCAATCTGCTGGTGATCGCCGTTAACCCGTACGTTTTGCACATCAAGGCTTGGCAGTTTGATTTTAGCCTGGCTTTGATCGCTCACCACCAGATGTTTGAGTTGGAGCTGGCCTTGCGTGACCTGATAGTGGAAGTTGTGATCTCGTTCGCCAGCACTGAACTGAGCGGACAGGTTGATCGCTCCGCCAGTGACGGCGGCCTGCATTTGGTCGGCAGTAAATGGCCAGAAAGGTTTAAGCGTGACCGATTTGAGTTCAAGTGTGCCATCTATTTTAAACGGCCTTAACTGGAACTGGCCATTTAAAGCCAGCTGGCCTTTATCTGCGCCTTCAAGCATCAGCGAATATTGGTTGCTGACAACTGCCGCACCGTGCTTGTCAGCCTTGTGTGCTGCGACTGGCTGACTGATAGCACGGCTGTCGAAGTGGTTTAGGTTGAGATTAAGGCCGGCATAGCTGAGATCCGCGCCAGTAAGGTTGTCATGAAAACGGACCTGACCGTCTGAAATATTGAGACGTTGTACCCGGATGGCCGGGAGTGCTCCTGGCTGTCCGGCCGTTTCAGTTGCGACCGTTGCTTGACTGGCATTACTTGCCAGAGTGTCAAGTATATCGCTGAAATTGAAGCGGGTCTGGTTATCGTCTGCCAGACGTTGCAGCACAATCTGCGGCGAACTCAAGGTTATATGGTCAACAGTTGGAGTCAGCGCAAACAGGCTTTGCCAGAAATTGAACTCCAGTTCGAGTTCATCAAAGCGGGTAAAGCTATCGTTGCCATTGGCTTCCTGAATGGAAAATCCTTCAATGCGTGCTCTGAGCACGAACGGGTTAATGCTCACCTTGTGCACATTCACATGGCGTCCAAGCTGTTCACTTAACAGCTCAGGAGTTTTGGCTTCAATCAGCGCCGGGATGATTGCACCCAAGGTGACAGCATAGAAGGCGTAAGCAGACAAAGCATAGGTTGAATAACGCAATAAGCGCGGTGCTTTCTTAAAACGTAGTAAAGCAGGTGACAGTGGATTTGGCATAGCAGGCGAAGGTCCGGTTAAACATCAATGCGAAGACTCAATGTTATACGGATGGCTGTCATCATGCTACTCAAGGTACTTAATTCCGACGGAAAATTCTCAATAAAAAATCAGGTTTTACAGCTGGTTAACCGATGGCGCAAAAAAAGCCGCCCACATCAGGAAGGGCGGCAAGTACGGGGGATACCGTCAGAGGAGAGTGAAGCAGAGGGACTTACTGGTTCACCGCCATCCTCAGGATGAATTGTTATTATGTTGTGGAGACGAATATGTTTTCAGATGAATAGCTTACACCTGAGGATAGGTTTTGTAGCGTACACCCATCATCTGTTCCATGCAGTGCACTACCTGGCAGCTGTAGCCGAATTCGTTGTCGTACCATACATACAGGACACAACGATTACCCTGAGCGATGGTTGCAGCGCCGTCAACAACACCGGCATAGCGTGAACCAACCAGGTCGGTGGAGACAATTTCGGTCGACTCTGTGTAGTCAATTTGTGCGGCGAGTTTTGAGTTCAGAGCCACGTCGCGCAGATAAGCATTTAGCTGTTCTTTATCGGTTTCTTTTGCAAGATTGAGATTTGCGACCGCCATGGATACATTTGGTGTCGGGACACGAATCGAGTTACCCGTTAGCTTACCCGCCAGTTCAGGCAGGGCTTTAGACACGGCTTTTGCTGCTCCGGTTGAGGTCAGTACCATGTTCAGCGATGCTGAACGGCCACGACGCTCACCTTTGTGGAAATTATCAATCAGGTTCTGGTCGTTGGTAAATGAGTGAACGGTTTCAATATGGCCGGATACCACACCATACTTATCGTTCATTGCTTTCAGCACCGGTGTAATGGCATTCGTGGTGCAGCTGGCTGCAGAAATGATGGTATCTTGCGGGGCAATGACAGATTCATTGACACCGAATACGATGTTTTTGATGTCGCCTTTACCCGGTGCCGTCAACAGTACTTTGGCTGCACCTTGTGAATCCAGATGCTGGCCCAGACCTTCTGCATCACGCCACACACCGGTGTTATCGACCACCAGAGCATTGTGAATACCATAATGGGTATAGTCGACATCGGCCGGGGAGTTGGCGTAAATAACCTGGATATAGTTACCATTGACGATCAGTGCTTTGTTCTCATCATCAATCACGATGCTGCCATTGAACTGGCCATGTACTGAGTCTCGGCGTAGCAGACTGGCGCGTTTCTCCAGATCGCCCTCTTTACCGCCTCGCACGACAATAGCGCGCAGACGCAACGGGTAGCCAGGGCCACTTTTCTCAATCAGTAAACGCGCCAGCAGGCGGCCGATGCGACCAAAACCATACAGAACCACATCTTTTGGCTCGTTCATCACCGCGCCGTTCAATGCTTGTTGCAGTTCAGTGGCGAGGAAATCGTCCAGACCATGCGTATCATTATGAGTTTGCCAGAACCGGTGAGCGAGTTGGCCAATATCAATCCGGCTCGGGGAAAGAGCCATCTGGGTCAACTTTTCAACGATTGGCATGGTTTGTTGTAGTGACAGCGCTTCGCCAGTGTAGCGGCGCGCGATGCGATGAGTTTTGATGATGTCGATGGTGGCGGCGTTGATCAGGGTTTTGCCAAACAGGATGATTTCCACCCCTTTGTTACGATAAAGCTGGGCAATCAGGGGGGGACATTGATTCAGCAATCGTCTGGCTGGCCTGCCAGTCTTGGAGGTGTTTCTCTGGACTCATTTTTACTCGGGACCTTTTCACGTTTTGTTGAGCTTTACGTTGGCCTGTAGGGGGACAAACGTCAGCAATTTCTACCCACAGTTTTTACTGTGTTTGGTATCGGGGGAGCTTGTTGTTTTTGAGTGGTCAGATTGTAAAGGTCGAAGGGTTATTCTGCTAGTAAAAATAATGGCCAGATTTTAAGCTTATATTTGTACATAAATTAGTGAATTTAGTTGCCTTGATCGGTATTTATGCGTATTGACTTTAACAAAACACACAACTTATTTTGTGGTAATTTAGTTTCATATCTACACTTTTTACTCTCATTGCAGCTTTCATTTCATAAAACTGTAATTTATGTCTCATAACCCCCTTAAAAAGTAAACGAGATAGCGGCTGAAAAAACCTCTACCTCGGTTTCTATGTCACCCATTGGATTCTGGATGCGGGTGAAGTGACCATTGATCATATTTTCTTGACTGGTGATGTATTGCCACTCCGCGTTAAGCGCCACATTAGCGGTAATGTTGTAGCGTAACCCGAGCAGATAGGATTCATTATGGTTGAGTTTACGCCGCTGTCCGTACTGAACATAAGGCTGCCACGGGCCGAACTGGCGAGCGACTCCCAGATACCAGTTGGCATAGAGCGTGCGGTCGTAAATGAACTCTGAGAAAACGTGATAATGTGCGAGTGAGTAATTGATGCCGAATGCGAACAGGTCGAGATCATAATGGTCAATGTTAGTGTTGTAGGCAGCAAGATTGGCTTCGCTGGTGATGTAGGTCAAACGATACTGATTCTCTTCCTGATACCAGTCGGCGGTAAAGCCAAAAGCAGCATCCGCAGCCAGGGTATAATTGGTGTCATATAAGCGGTAATCGTTGTCACCGGGGACGGCCATAAAGGTCGACAGCCGCAATTGTGACGCGTCACTGACCGCTTTATTCCACTCAAATGATGCTCCGTCATAGTGGGTGATACCGAGCAGGCTGTCATAGACATCATGCGCCGGACGAATCCACGGATACGCGACGGAAACGTAGTTGTATTCAGACATCATGAACAACGGCAGCCGCAGTCGTCCGACTTTAGCGCTGTATGCTCCCCATGCCGACTCAACATAAGCCCATTCCAGCTCCGGATCGGACAGATGATCCTGTGGTCGCTTAACCGCCTGCACTGAGGCCCGCCAGCGGTTGTTGATGAGCCAGTCGAGCTGCAAGCCGAGCGTCGTGTCGCAATCAAAGCACCAGGCGTCGGCGATTTCTCGATGGACAAAAACCGGCACTTTACTGTCGGAGCGTGTGGCGGACAGGGTGCCAAAACCGCTGAGTCTCAGTTGTTCACCGAGATGAATCTGTGCTGATACCACGGGTGACAAAAGGATTATGCCGAGGAGTGTTGACGCTGTTTTCATAGTGGTTCCTCACTATCAAAGACATAGAGGACAGACAGCTCTTCCCTAAGCCAGGAAACAGGAATATAGGCGATGCCATTCTTATTATGATTGAGCCAGTTAGTCACAGACTGCGGGTTATTCTCCGCCACTTCGGACGGCGCCCGGTTGCGGCCGGAGAACGTCTGGCGGGCCCAGATAGCCTGCATCTGAGCCGGACTTTTGCCCAGTAAGGTGTAATAAAAGCGGTTGCGCAGAGCTGAGCCTTGGGTCAGATCAAGTAATACAATATTGACGTTATCGATATGGCTGACATGACCGCGGTAGATCATTTTGACCTGGCTGCTTTTCAGCTTAGGGAGGGCCTTGTTCAGCGTGACGATGGCATAGCTTTCGGCAAGTGCGCAGGCACTGCACAGCAGCAAACAACACGACAGAAGAAATCGGATTCGCTTCACTACAATGTCTTTCCTTGACCTAACTGACTCAACTTTATTGAAATTATCGGCGCAAACGTAGGGAAGAGTGACTATGTTTAACTGTAGGCTAGGTCTTCTCTTTATCAAGGTGCGGCAATGTTTATTGTTAATCGCTTCTCAATAAAAGCGCGGCTGGTGCTTTTGTGCTTATTACCTATGGTGGTAATAGCTTGGGGAACGTGGACGCTATTTAGTCAGTTTCAGTCCCAGTTATTGGCTTATCAAAGTTCGACCCAGAAAGTGACTGCGCTCAATTATGTTGCCAATGCCACGCACTCGTTTTATCACCTATTAAGTCGTCGGCTGAACGATGACCCGCTGGATTTCTACATTGAACAGTTGGAGTCAGAGCTTAGCCAACTGAGTGAATTTTTTGCTCCTTCAGTGACCCGGCTGGTGGCGGCAAATTCCGATCTGTTAATTCGCAATAATATTGCAGAACTGAGAAGTATGGCGCAGGAGGTTCGGACGGCGCCACTCGAAGATGTCAGACAATATGGCACCTGGGCTTTTGATTTAATTTATGAGCTCAATCTCGAAATTCAGAAAACCATTAATCACGACGCTCCGGCAGAGATCCATCATTTAGATACGATTTATGATGAACTCAGTTGGTTTCTGTACTGGATGCAACGTGAAGCCTGGTTTCTACGCGATTTAGCGCGTTCGGAAACGCTGACCAAACAGCAGGTTGGACAATATTTGCGCATCGCGGAAAATGAACAATTGTATCTGGAGCGCTTTATCGACTCCGGGGCCAGCTCAGTACAGTTGGAACAGATAGTCAAATTGTTTGCTCAGCAGGACTTTAGACAAGGGGCATTAGTGCGGGAAAAAATTCTGCAGCAGGATGTCTCCCCATCTGAGCTGGCCGGTTATGTAAAAACCCTGGATAATCGCCAGGCATCGATTCAGAAGCTGTTTGTCGGTTTCTCCGATCATCTCGCCGCGCAGATCGCTCATCGCTCCCAGCAGGATCAGCAGCGTATCATTCTGGTCAGTGTGGTGGTGTTTCTGGTATTTATGTTGCTGCTGTTCCTCGGACTCGGTACTTTCTATCGTATTTCTACCAAGCTGAACCGTATCCTCGATACTATGTGGCGGATGCAGGACAAACGGGATCAGGTTCAGTTGATTGACATTGATGGTAATGATGAGTTTTCCGACTTCGCCACCAATCTCAATCACATCATCGAAGAAGTTCAACTGCATGAAGCTTCTCTGATTCAGGCCAAAGAGGACGCGATTGCGGCTAACCGGGCCAAAAGTTCTTTTCTGGCGAATATGTCCCATGAAATCCGTACTCCGCTCAACGGTATTATTGGTATGACCGAAGTGTTGGGAACGTCAGGGTTGACGGCTAACCAGCAAGATATCTTATCTGACATTGATAGCTCTTCTCAGGCGTTACTCATATTGCTGAATGATATTCTCGATTTGTCCAAAATTGAGGCCGGCAGTCTGACGCTCACCTCGAATCCGTTTAACTTTGCTGAGCTGGTGTATGACACGGTAAACCTGGTGAATCTGCGTGCTGTAACGCAACACGATGAGCTGTCTATACAGCTCGATCCTGCCTTGCCTTTGTTGGTTGTCGCGGATGAATTCAGGGTCAAGCAGATCCTGATGAACCTGCTGTCCAATGCGGTGAAATTCACCAAAGATGGAGAAATAAGCGTTGAAGTCAATTTTCTTGCCGAGGATACACCGCAAATCCGCTGCAGTGTCACGGACAGCGGGCGTGGTATCGCGAAAGACAAGCTGACGACTATTTTTGCTCCGTTCACGCAGGAAGACGACAGTATTACCCGCCATTTTGGCGGCACGGGGCTGGGCTTGGCGATCTGTAAGCAGTTGATTGAAATGATGCGAGGTACATTATCGGTCAACTCGACCAAAGGGTTGGGCAGTAAATTTGAGTTTATTATTCCAGTAGTGTTGCCTGATGAGCAGCCTGAACCGGTTCAGTGCTTGCAGTTCTCGCTACTGGTGGCAAATGGCACCTCATATGTTGCAGCGATTCGCCGCGAGTACCAGCGCCTGGGAACCGAGTGGGCAGAAGCTCAGACAGTGGCTGACCTGACAATGATGGAATTCAGTAAGCCGGTCAGTCATGTGGTCTATTGTCAAAGTCTGACTCAGCGTAGTGAGGGCGATATTGCGTTGTTGCGGCAACGTTTTCCGCACGCCAGTATTATTTTCTGTCAACATCACCTGTTCACCCATCGCAGTCAGGTGGATAACGTGGATGGTTGGGTTACGCTGCCTTTTCTCGGCACTCGTTTTGAACGTCTTCTTGCCAATCAATCCGATGTCGCACCGGGGGCAGTAGATAGAACGGTACTTGAACAAAGTCCTGCCGCTGAGCCAAGCTCAAGTTGCATCCTGATTGTGGAAGACAACCTGATGAATCAGAAAATCGCGACTTTCTTTCTTGAGAAAGCCGGCCTGAGCTATGTGATTGTCAGCAATGGTCAGGAAGCCGTGGATGCCGTCACCCAGGGCGGTAGATTTGCGGCCATTTTGATGGACTGCATGATGCCTGTGATGGATGGATTTACTGCCACACGCCGGATCCGTCAGTGGGAAGAAGAGAATGGTATGGCCAACACACCGATTATCGCCCTGACAGCCAGTGTCCTTGATGAAGACATTGCGCACTGCTTTGAAGCGGGGATGGATGCTTATTTGCCCAAACCTTATAAGTCCAAACAGCTATTTGATATCTTTAACGAACTCGAAGTGGCTTAGTTGCTTTAAGTGGTTTAGTTACGACCCATTGCAAGTGTCCGAGTCGCCTGCTCGCGCGTAATCAAAGTAATGAATTCTTCTGCTATCAAAGGCGGAGAGTAGTAATAGCCCTGATAGTCGTCACACCCTTCCTCAGCCAGTAGTGACAACTGTTCACGGCTGTTTACCCCTTCTGCGGTGACCACTTTACCGAGATTATGGCCGAGTTGGATGATGGTTCTGACCAGCATATGGTCGTGGTGATCGTCAACACAGTCATCAATGAAAGATTTGTCGATCTTAACCACATCAATGGGCAGTTGTTTTAAGTAATTTAGCGATGAGTAGGCAATACCAAAATCATCGATTGCAATGCGCACGCCAATACGACGTAACTCTTCACAAGTCTGGCTGACACTTTGTGGCTGTTTCATTAGGGTGGTTTCGGTGATTTCGAGCTGGAGTAACCGGGCATCGAGCTCTGTATCCCGCAGAGTTTGGGAGACGACCTGAAAAATATCGTCATAAAGAAACTGGACTGTAGATACGTTAACGGCAATACAGATATCGTGACCCTGTTGCTGCCAGGCTTTGGCCTGGCGACAGGCAGTCTCAATGACCCAGCGTCCGATCGCAATGATTTGCTGGCTTTTTTCCGCAATTGCCACGAACTGCTCCGGGTTAACCTGACCTAAATCCGGATGGTGCCAGCGTATTAACGCTTCAGCACTCGTCACTCGTCCGCTTACAACGTCGACTTTAGGTTGATACTCCAGATGTAACTGCTGGCGGCTAATCGCCGTGCTCAGTTCACGTTCGAGCTGATAATTACGGATGGTTTCTCCGATTAACTCTTCATCAAAATGCTGTACCAGATTCTTGCCTTTTTGTTTGGCGCGCTGCAGTGCGATATCCACATTACGGCACCAGATATCACTGTCGTACATCGCATCGTCAAACAGCGCCACGCCGATGCTCATTGTCATGCTGTAGTAGCGCTGATTGAGAAAAAATGCCTGGCTGCAGGTGGCGAGAATACGGTGTGCGACCTGATCGGCTTTGGCCCGGATGTGTTGGTCACCTTTTATAATGAGCGCGAACTCGTCGCCACTGAGACGGTACAACTGGTCACAGCCAAGATTCAGCTGGTTCAGACGTTGCGCCAGCCCTATGAGCAGTATATCGCCCTGATGGTGGCCCAAAGTATCGTTAATCAGTTTGAAATCATCAATATCCAGCTGCAACAACGCATAATGCTGGTCGCTGTTATATTGGGATTCCAGACGCTTGGTGTCATTTAAAAACGCGGCACGGTTGGCAAGGCGGGTAAGAAAATCGGTCAGACTGTCGCGTCGATAGCGTTCGATCTGAGACTGCAGTTTGTGTTTGTAGTGCACGCCGAGCGTTGCCAGTATTGAAATAGAGACAAGCTCTATCGCATCCAATAAGTAGTCACCGAAATTCGCCGAATTGAAAGAGTGATGAGATAAGCTGGATATGACCAAAAGCAGCGCGGCGATGATTGGCCACAGGGTGCCCGGAAACAGAATCAAATAGCTTAGAGGGATCAGGATAAAGGTTTCCTGAAGCGCGGCAGATGGCGATAGCTGGCTTGCCAGGGTGACACAGCCCAGAGCCGCGAGTGCTGCCAGCATCTTGAGCTTTGCGTTCGCACTGATAAAAGCCAGTAACAGGCACAGCGGATAGGCATACAGATAAGGTGCCACTGTTTGGGGCACCACCAACAATGAATAACTGACAATAGTGACGGCAACAAGATAAAACAGAGGCAATACGCCCCGTAACAGCGATCTTGAGACGGTCTGGCTGGTTGCAGATAACATGTAAGTTCCTGTGAGTAATTCTGCCTTGGCGCGACATTTGTCTCGATTCCAGGCGCGTTGTGACAACAAGATGACGGCGAGCGCCAAAGGTGATGCAACAATTTACTTGGAGTGTAATTCAGGAATAGCGAATGTAAGTCAATATATTGACAGCTTTGGCTGAAACCTAGTGCTAGTCTCATTTGGGAGACGGTCTAACGGCCGGTGTTCAGAATAATCGCTTGAGCGCGAGAGTTTTTCAGCGCAAAAAATAAGCTCTCCGTGTGGAGAGCTTACTGATTCATGATGACGCCGGACAAAACCTTATGAGGGCAGGCGAATCTCTGTAATCGAGCTGAGTTCTTCAATTGGCAGCCAGTTTACTTTTACGCCTGCCTGAAGAAACATATCCTGGCTGACTTGGATCTTGTCACCCCAGCGGGACAAAAAGTCCTCTGATTGTTCCGGACAGTGCACGGCAGCGATTCCTGTCTGGATTATTTTTGCCGCACAGTTCGGGCACGGAAAGTGAGTGACATAGATTTCACAACCGTCGAGATCCCGTTTCGCGAACAAAATAGCATTTTCTTCTGCATGCAATGTCTTGAGATATTTCATATCGCGGTCATCGGTGTTTGCGCTGTCTGAAATACCGTGTGGGTAGCCGTTAAAGCCGACCGAAACGATGCGGTTTTGTTTCGTGATCACCGCTCCGACCTGAGTCGAAGGGTCTTTACTCCAGGAACCAACGAGTTCTGCCATTTGGTAAAAGCGTTGTGCCCATTTAGAAATCATTGTGTGGTTTCCTCACCTGAATCGTTATTGGTAGTCACGTAGGTTATTTATGTGACTAATATCCTTAATTTAACTGAATGAGTCTAGAAAAAATACGTGCTCACAAGGTCAAGATGGGTAATTGCTGGCTTATTGTGCGCTTTATGATTGGTTTCCGCGCATTAATAGTGAGATCCAAATCAACTTTTATTCGGGGGCGACTTTAGTACCGATTGACCATTTTAGGATTGGCTTTGTGCGAGATCTCTTACATGTCATGTAAGATTTTAGCTGTTAATTCGTAAGGTAAGTGAGATGATGTAAATGTAAGTAATTGTTTGTTATAGATTAGTTTTTAACTGATACCGATTCTCAGCTGGAAGGGCTGTTTTTAGCGCTTGCTCAAATTGGCCGATATCGTAATCTCAAGTTGTCAGCAGGATGCAGACATGGAACAGGAAAGACCCAGGGATAGGTCATCTTCAGGATGAAGATTCGGTTATTCAGGATGAATGATCGGCATGGATAGCAAAGGACATAAGCTGGATGCGACGTAACCAGGATGGTTATGAAGGAAGGTTTATGGACGGCTTGAAGGACATAAGCGTATGTCTGTCAGGATGACAGAGTCAGGGACACCGCTAGGACGGCGATGAAACGGAATGCGCTGAAGGACACAGCAAACTATCAAGGAATTGATGCAGGGAGCACCTCTAGTAGCCGGATTGCTGCGAGTAAGAACTGAACCCCACCAGGCGCGAGCTTGGTGGGGTTTTCTTTATGGGCTGATAATAAGCTGACATTGGTGCGCTGAGTTTATGGCAAGTTACATCGCACGCAATCATCGTTATCTCAACGATGCAAATTGTCTTGTTGATGGCAATAGTCTGGTCGATGAAAACAGTATTATGAGTTAAACAGTGTCGTCAGTTAAATAGTGTCGTTGGTTAATAAATAGTGTCGTTGGTTAATAAATAGTGTTGTCGGTTAAATAGTGTGGTGAGTGTGGAAAAAACCTCTGAGTTGTTAGTCAAGACCCTGCAACAGCATCCTGAAACCTACCTTTCGATTGGAGAATTGCTGGAATCGCTCAAACGGCGTTCTTATGGCGCGCTGTTAATCATGTTGAGTCTGGCCGGATTAATTCCCGGCATTTCATTTTTCGCCGGATTTGCCATTTTTTTGCTGGGTCTGCAAATCATTGTTGGCTTCCAGTCCCCGCGCCTGCCAAAACTAGTCCAGCGCCGTCGTCTTAACCGTCATAAAACCCTGCGTTTTATCGAAGAGATGCGGCCTTGGCTGGAGCGGGTAGAGCAATACATCAAACCGCGTTGGGAACCTCTGTCTAACTCAATGGCGCGACGCGTTGTTGGCGTGGTTATTTGTCTGCTATCTGTTGTCGCAGTGATGCCACTGCCTTTTGTGAACTTTCCCCCTAATATCGCGATTATCTTGTTTGCGTTGGGTATCATTGAGCGTGACGGTTTGTTCATGCTGATTGGTGGCGTGCTGAGCGTCTTCGCTGTGTGGGTGGGATATCTGTTAATGCGTATAGCACTCAACTCGCTGATGTTGGTATTATAAGGCGTGTTAACGCAAAAGAAGTGATAGTAACTATGGAAGCACAAGTTAAGTGGGTTGAGGATTTTAAATTTATTGGTGCATCTCAGTCCGGCCATTGTGTGGTGATGGATGGTAACGGCGGTGCGACTGCGCCAAGCCCGATGGAAATGGTGTTGATGGCTGCTGGTGGCTGCAGCTCGGTTGATGTGGTTGATGGCCTTAAATCTGCCCAGCAACAAGTACACAGCTGCATTGCAAAACTGACTACTGAGCGTCGTGATACGGCGCCGCGTCTGTTTACCAAAGTCAATATTCACTTTGTGATCTCCGGCCTGCAACTTGATGAGTCGGTGGTTGAAAAAGTCACCGCGGATTCTCTGCAAAAATACTGCTCGGTATGTCTGATGCTGGGCGCCGGAGTGGAAATGACTCATAGCTGGGAAATTTGCTGATCGGAAGCGTTCCTTAAAAGAAGCAGTGCTTAAAAATGAAAAACCGGGTCAAAGCCCGGTTTTTTCGTTCCTCAAATTCAGTGCTTTGACTATGTTTAGCGCACGTTTGATAAATCTATCATTACTAGTATGGCCGTCAAAGGTCACATCACTGAGTGGTATGCCGATCAGGGGTACGGTTACGTCACTCCTGAGCAGGATGCCCTGCGTATCCAGTTTTACCGACAGGATGTGTCCCCCTCGGTCAATTCTAAACAGGGAAAGCTAACCTGCGAGTTTTTCTCTTTTTTCCGTACGCAATCCGGGTACCCTTGCAGTCATAACATGAAACATGAGGTGCCCGATGAAAGAATTAGAAAAGATGATTGCCGGTGAGGTTTTCGATGCTAACGATGCAGCTATCGCGACTTTACGTCAGCGAGCGACCGAGCTGAAAGTTGAGATCAATCAGAGTGTGTGTGATGTTGAGCGGCACAAGTTGCAAACAGAACTGTTTGCTGCGTTTGGTGCCGACAGCATTGTCCAGGCACCGTTTTACTGTGAATTTGGTAAGACGATTACGATTGGTAGCCGAACTTTTATCAACATGAATGTGACCATGTTGGATAATGCACCTATCAAGATTGGTAATCATGTGCTTATCGGTCCTAACAGCCAGTTTTATACCCCTTCTCACTCTCTTGATTATCGACATCGCCGTGAATGGGAGGCGTTCAGTCAACCGATTGTGGTCGAAGACGATGTCTGGATTGGCGGCAACGTCGTCATTAATCAGGGAGTGACGATTGGTGCCCGGTCTGTGGTGGCGGCCAATTCTGTGGTCAATCATGATGTGCCGCCGGATACTCTGGTTGGTGGTACACCTGCGCGTATCATTCGTTACCTTAATAGTGGTAGGGATACTTCTCTGTGCTGAAAATTTCAGTTAAAGTTCGTTCTCTTTTCTGATTACTTTTCCGGAGCCTGTTTTGGCACTGCACAGATGTACCGTTTACGGTGTTGCAGCCATATTGTTATGGAGTTGCGTTGCGGGTTTAGTTCGTATGGTCGCGGAGCAGTTCAGTCCGACTGGCGGGGCTGCCCTGA
This sequence comes from Vibrio ostreae, assembly GCF_019226825.1. Lineage (NCBI taxonomy): Bacteria > Pseudomonadati > Pseudomonadota > Gammaproteobacteria > Vibrionales > Vibrionaceae > Vibrio > Vibrio ostreae. Next base: position 776,762 of record NZ_CP076642.1, on the reverse strand, counting down.
TTTATACGGTTGCCAGCGTGTTTCTGGTTGGGGTGATGGGGATCCCCCGCATTAATCGTTTCTCCTTGCGCTATCTCATTATCGGCGGGGCGCTGTTTGTCAGCTACGAGATTTGCCTTGCTCTGGCTTTGGGGATGGCACACTCTCGTCATCAGGCGTTGGAAATGTCGGTGATTAACTACCTGTGGCCAGCATTGACCGTACTGCTTACCGTTATCTCCAGTCGGCAGCCTGTCAGCCGTTGGGTTTATCCATGTATTCTGGTCGCTTTTCTCGGCGTTGCCTGGGCGATATCAGGTGATAGCGGTTTATCGCTGAAGCAAATTGCCGGCAATGTGTCGGGTAATCCGCTGGCGTATACCATGGCGGCGCTGGGCGCAGTTATCTGGGCGGTGTATTGCAACGTCACCCGGGTGATTGCCAATGGTCAGAATGCAGTCACTCTGTTTTTCATTGCTACCGCGGTGACCCTTTGGGTGAAATATGTGTCAGGAGATGAACCAGCGCTACAGTTCACCGTGCCGTCCGCTGTGACGCTTGTACTCACAGCTGTGGTGATGGGCAGCGGCTATGCACTTTGGAATCAGGCGATTCTGGCCGGTAATATGTTGCTGTTGGCGACCTTGTCTTATTTTACCCCGGTATTTTCGACTCTCTTTTCCTGCCTGATTCTTGGTGTGGTGCTGGGCAGCCATTTCTGGCAAGGAGTGGTGATGGTGACGCTGGCATCTTTAGTCTGCTGGTGGGTGACACGTCATAGTTCATCGGCGAAGCCGCCAGGAGTATCCCCAACTCAGAGAACGGTTTAGCGATCGCTGCGGTTAACTTGTCACGGCCTGGGGTTCTGGACATGACAAAAGCGACGTGGTTTGGCACGTCGCTTACTATTTGCTTGCTTAATTAACCCTCATTAACCGAACGTTGGCCTGGCTAACCTCAAGTGGCGATCTCAAGTAGCAATGTTGACTGTGATTTGCAGTTTCAGCGGTAGCTTGGCCAGACGTTTCTTAATGGTTTCTCGCGTCTGTTCAATATCTTCCAGCAGAATCATTTCACTGCTGTCCGGGTAAATATCAACGTCGACCCAAAGTTCACGACCTACTTTGGTCACACCGGCCAGTTCAATCTCCTGATCGGACTCTTTACCGGCATCAAACACGCTTTGGTCAACGGTTTGACAAATCTCTTTACTCGGCGCCATCAGGAAGATTTCGCGCAGCGCTGAAGTCAGCATTTGGAACGGTACTTTGATGAAGTAAAATGACATCGCTAACATCATCATCGGGTCTGCATACACAGCGTAAGGTGCCAAAGGCGTTAATGAAATTCCCCAGGCAATGACGAAGCCTGCGGTGACTGCAACACTCAGCATGGCATCCATCTGCCACTGCTTCACTTCAGCATCGATAAGGCCAGAAGTACGGCGTTTATTCAGTGCTGCCATGTACCACCATGCAAAACCACAACCAATAACGTTGATGGCACCGAATGCAGTGGCAATAGACGCATCAACTTCGCGCCCGCCGGTGAACATGGCCCCAATCGCAGAGTAAAGCGAGTAGCCCACCACCAGCAGAATAACGGCACCTTTAACCGCAATCACGGCAGGTTCTAGCACCGCGCGTCCGAACGGAAATCGTTCATCAGACGGTTTCATAATGTAACGTGATGTCGCGAGCGACAATAATGTTAACAGCAGGCTGACCAGTGAATAAACACCATCAAACATAATCACCAGTGAGCCGACGAGCAGACCAATCACTAACCCGCCGCCTGCAAAAAGGGATGCAAAAAGGGCAGAGAGGGTCAGGACACGCTTTTCGTTATAAGTTGTTCGAGCACACATTTGATTTATACCTGTAAGAAACTGACGTTATTCTCGCCTAAAGCGGGCCTTTTACAACGACGATTTGTACTTTTGGTTGGTTGGTGTTTAACCGATTTTACTTTTGTTTAATAAAATCATAGAGATAGAATGTTTTTCTGCTGTCAGTAATATTGACACTGAGTGGCATGTCGCCCTGTTGAGCGGAATAGACAGCGCGTCAGTCAGACTGCTAATGCGCAGCCCAAGGCCAATTCAACGTTGAGCTGCATGTTATCAGTGGCATGAAGAAAGGGGGACTGATGCGATGGTGAACATTGGAACTGGTAGCCGGCGATTAAGTGTCTATTATTAATTAAAACAAATAGTTAAATTCAGACAAGGCCGCAGGGAATCAAACAGATAGCTAGAAATCAAACAGATAGTCGCTCAGTTTATCCGAAAGCCAGGCCATGGCCGGATCTTCAGTGCTGCCGGTCAGGGTAAACATACAATAGTCTTCCTGAGTCAGACCGTAGGTATGGCGAATCACCGCCAGGCGTTGCTCACGCAGATGGTTGCGGATCAGTGGTTCAGGCAGCACCCCCCAGGCGCTCTCGGTCAGTATGGTACTGAGCATGTATTCAAAACTGGAAAATCCGATATAACGGCGTGAAAATGGTCCCAGGCTGGAATTATCCTGTTCGTTAAGATAGACCATGACCGCCTGCATCGATTTACGCAGGTCTTCATCGGTCACTCGCTTGATTTTGGTGAGTGGATGGGTGGCACTGCATACCGACATCATGCGGATTTTACCCAGTGGTTGATAGCTGATGCGCGCATCGTCCAGGCGTTCATAATCAACGCCAAAAGCAAAATCGACCTGTTGGGTCGCGACCAGGCTGGCCAGGTCACCGCTGGAAGCCAGCACCAGGTTAAACGAGGTGTTGGGGAACAGTTTATTGAGCGAGTGGGCGAGCTCCTGCCAAACCGTGTCAGGCAACGAGTCGTCACGGGCAATCCAGACTTCAGCGGCAAATTCATCTGAGACCTGCGAACAGGTGCGTCGAATGCGTGTTGCGGTAATCATTATGCTTTCGCAATCTTTATAGATTGCTTTGCCCGCTTCCGAAAGGCTGACATTGTTGCCGGTACGCACGAACAGTTCGACGCCCAGTTCACTCTCAAACGCTTTGATGGCCATGCTCAGTTTGGTGCGGTTGCACTCCAACTGGCGGGCTGCCTCGGACACCGAGCCGGTGTCTGCAATAGTACAGAATGCTTCAATCTGCGACAGGTTCATAACGGTCTCTGGGAGTTAAAGTGTGTGAATCATATACAATTTTATCTGTGCTGCCTATGTGCTGAATTTATCACCAATTGACACAAGTAGAGACACTGCAGCACAAGATTGTGTGGTAACTCTATGAACTTCGCTTTATTTTGGTTTAATCTTGGAGTGTTTGAGTCGTCTCAAACAGAGGGATTCGTTTGGTTTAACCCCAATCCTGAGTTCGGCTGTTTGAGTTTACTTGGGCACAAAGCCTGAAGACAAGAAGTTACACGGAGGCCATGATGGCACAAAACTGGGACGAATATGCAGCGAGCTGGGAGCAAGATGAAGCGACCGTGGTTTTCGCCAACAACGTCTTTGAGCAACTGAATAAGCTGACTTCCCTTGAGGGCAAGCACGTGCTTGATTTTGGTTGCGGCACCGGATTATTGAGTCAGTGGATGTCGCCGTTGGCGAAAGATATCGTTTCTCTGGATTCGTCAGAGGCGATGATTGAAGAGCTGGATAAAAAAGAACTGGCGAATGTGGAGCCTGTGGTGGATCACCTGACCCGCGGTTTGGTGGCTCAGCATCCGGCATTTCGTAAACAATTTGATTTAGTGGTGGCGTCATCCGTGTGCGGTTATGTCGCTAATCTGGATGAAGTGGCGGAAATTATTTACTCGCTGCTGGATGAAGGCGGTTTGTTTGTGCATTGGGACTGGCTGGTGGCGGAAGATGATCCTGAGTTTGGCCTGAGCGAGTCAGAGGTTAAATTAACGCTGACTAAGGCCGGCTTTAATGATGTTGAAACTGTCACTGCGTTTGAAGTGACCACACCACACGGTGTGATGCCAGTGATTATGGGTATCGGCCGCAAATAAAGCTGCGTGATTCAGCCTTTCAATTTTTTAAACCGCAGCCGTCAGTTGCGGTTTTTTATTGCCAGTCGGTTATTTCTCTCTTCTTTTGTAGTATTTACTCAAATTTATTTTATTACTTTTCAAATGATTACATCTTCCTCTTGCTTTTCTTAAGAAAAATGTGTGTTTCTTAAGTTTTCCTTAAGCTTGTGTTTTTAAGCTCTTTAGGTAAGTCACCAAAGAGGGCTTTTGAATGAAAGATTTTTTTCAGGATCATCCACTGCAACTTGCGATCGTTGATCGTAACCATCCTGATCGCGCACAAGTTGAACACTACATCGCTCAGCGTTATTCGCTGGCGTTTGATGCCCGGCTTGACACTTTTATGCCGACGTTTATGGCACTGATGGATAACAACCAGATTAAATCCTTATGCGGCTACCGTGTCGCCGGTGATGAACCGCTGTTTCTGGAGCAATATCTGGACCAGCAAGCGGATGTTTTGCTGACGCAGGTATTTGCTAAGCCGGTCGACCGGCATCAGCTGATTGAATTTGGTCAGTTAGCCTCTTTCTCGAAAGGTTTCTCTTCGCTGCACTTTTTACTCATGACTCAGAAACTGGTCGAGCAAGGTTATGAATGGTGTGTATTCACCGCGACCGATCCGCTGTACGCCATGATGTCCAGACTGGGGCTCGACACCGTTATTCTGGCCGAGGCTGACCCGTCCCGTATCCCGGACGCAGAAACGATCTGGGGAAATTATTATCAGTATCAACCTCGTATCGTGGCGGGACATCTGAATGGTGCGCTGCAGCAGCTGCAAGCGCTGTTCGCTGCGCGTCAGCACCGTTTGGGCGGCATTTTATGATGAATCAAATTATTACCACTTTAATTCAGCGTGCGCAGCATACGCCGGATGACACCGCATTGAGCGGTTCTCGGCACGGATTACAGCAGCAGACCCGTCTTAGCTACAGTCAGTTACTGGTGCGGGTTCAGCAGGCAGCGGAGCTATTGCAAGCCTGGTCAGTGAATTGTATTGCGCTGCGAGCGGATAACAGCCTCGATTGGGTGATTGTCGATTTGGCCGCGATGTATGCGCGGATCCCGATTGTTCCGGTGCCGATGTTTTTCAGTGAGGCTCAGGTGGCGCATACCTTACAGCAATCCGGTGCTGACCTCCTGGTCGGAGAGTGGCTTGATAGTCATGGTATCGCCGATGATCGGATTGAAGGTTTCGATGTCTGGCGTTTGCCAAGCGGGTTGCCACAGTGGCTGCCAGACAGCAGTAAGATTACCTTTACTTCCGGTTCTACCGGGCAGCCGAAAGGGGTTTGTCTGGGGCAGAAGCAGTTGATTGAGGTCAGTTGTGCCCTTGCTGCTGCGATTCAGGCGGACGTGCGTTGCGAGACCCATTTGATCATGTTGCCGTTATCGACTCTGCTGGAAAACATCACCGGCGTCTACGTGCCGATCTTGCTTGGCGCCAATTCAGTCGTGCTATCTGGTTCGCAGGTTGGCTTATCCGGCTCAAGCCAGTTTGATGCACGGCAATTCGCCGCGGCTCTGGAGCAATATCAGCCCAACAGTCTGGTGCTGACCCCAGCGCTGCTGATGGCACTGATTCAGGTTGCGACCCTGCAACCAGCCCTGACCCGCAGCCTGACGTTTGTGGCGGTTGGCGGCGCACGAGTGTCCCCGCCATTGTTGCAGCAGGCTCAGGCATGCGGCATTCCGGCTTACGAGGGCTATGGCCTGTCAGAGTGTGGGTCGGTGGTCAGTGTGAATACACCATCGCATTCTAAACCGGGTACAAGCGGCCGTGTGCTGTCTCATGTAGCGGTCAGAATCGCTGACGATGGTGAGGTGCTGGTGCGCGGTAATCTTGCTCTCGGTTATATCGGTGAGCCATTCGGTCATGCGTGGCTGGCAACCGGTGATTTAGGGTCATTAGACCAAGACGGTTTTCTCACCATCAACGGACGCAAGAAAAACCAGATTATTACCGCTTTCGGACGCAATGTGTCGCCGGAATGGATCGAATCGGAAGCGCAAGCCATGCCAGCTTTAATGGGCATGATCGTGGTCGGTGAGGGGCAATACGGACTGACAGCCGTTCTGGATGGTGACATCAGCGATACCATCATCGGCAGTGTTACCAGGCTTAATCAGCACCTGCCTGATTACGCACGCATTACTCGGGTGGTGACTGCACCGGGGTTGAAACACAGGGCAGGGCTGTTTACCAGTAATGGGCGTCCGGTTCGCCAGCGTTTAGAGCAGTGGTTGCATCAACTGGATGAGCAGGAGCCGGGTATCGTTTCCACCGCCGTTATTTATCCAGGTTCACGTAATTTATCCAAGTTTACATAGTTTATCCAGGTTCACATAGTTCGTCCGGCGATATCAATTCACGAGGAATCCAATATGACTGCATTTTTTGACCGACTAAAACAAGAAACGTCCGCAGCCCAGCAGGCGATGCTTCAGGCGCCGATTTTTGCCCAGTGCGCACGAGGCGAAATTGATCGTGCCACTTATCTCGCATTTCTGACCCAGGCTTTTCACCATGTAAAGCACACTGTACCGCTGTTGATGGCCTGCGGCGGCCGGTTGCCTGAAAAGTATGAATGGCTGCGTCAGGCGATTGGTGAATACATTGAGGAAGAAAAGGGACACCACGAATGGATTCTCAATGATATCAATGCTTGCGGTGGCGATGCGGCGGCGGTGCGTGCCAATCGGGATGCAGGGCGTGTGGGTGTGTCGGTTGAACTGATGGTTGCCTACCTCTATCACCAGATTGATCGCGCCAATCCGATGGCTTTCTTTGGCATGGTCTGGGTGTTGGAAGGCACCAGTGTCGGGGTCGGTGGTCAGGTTGCGGCTTTGATCAAACAAACGCTGAATCTGCCGGAGCAGGCGATGACGTATCTGACTTCGCACAGCACGCTTGATCAGGAGCATATCCAATTGTTTGAGAGCTTGATGAATCGTATCACGGATCCTGTTGATCAACAGGCGATTATAGATTCCGCCAACATGGTCTTTGGTTTGTACGGCGGTATGTTGCGCCAGCTGACCACAGACCAGTTGCAGGATGTGGCGTAAGGGAATTAGCATGAATTTGCAGGATAAACAGGTATTACTGACCGGGGCGTCGGGTGGTATCGGAGAAAAAATGGCGTTGGCTCTGGAGGCGAAAGGTGCGTCATTGATTCTGGTCGCCCGTAATCGCAATAAACTGGAAGCGTTGAAAAATAGTCTGAATTATCCTCAACGTCACCAGGTACTGTGCGTTGATTTCAATCAGTCCGATGGCATTGAAATCTTGGATGAGTTTTGCCTGGCACAGGTCAAAAAGCGCCGTATCGATGTGTTGATTAATAACGCCGGCAATAATCAATTCAGCTTTCTGGCCCAGCGTTCCGCCCAGTCGCTGCAGCAAGAAATGCATCTTAATCTGATGACCCCGATTCTAACCAGTCAGGCGGCTCTGGGCTGGTTACAGCGTCCGGGTATTATCCTCAATATCGGTTCTACCTTCGGGTCGATCGGTTTTCCTGGTTACACCAGTTACTGCGCGGCCAAAGCCGGTGTGCAGCGCTTTAGCGAAGCGCTCGATCGAGAGTTGGATGGCGCTGGAATCCGGGTGCTGTATCTGGCTCCCAGAGCGACAGCCACCCCCCTCAATGACGACCGTGTTACTGAGATGAACCGTCGCCTCGGCAACCACAGTGACGCCCCTGAGGTGGTCGCACAGCATGTGGTGACAATTTTGGAAAAAGAGCGGGCCGCGATGTGGATTGGCTGGCCGGAAAAACTGTTCGCGCGCGTTAATCAACTGCTGCCCAAGCTGGTCAGTAACTCGATTCGCAAGCAACAGGACACGATTCACCACTACATCAACCAGGCGACATCTAAATAACGAGGGCGCGATTATGAAATGTATCACAACCATTGCTGTGGCCACTCTGACTCTTGGCATGATAAGCAGCGCAGCTGCTGCAGGAGCGGACCCGTTACAGACGATTCAGAAAAAATGGGCGGTGTGTCAGTATCAGTCAAAAGATAATGATCATCAGGTGTATTGCCTGGAAAATCTGATCAAAAGGAACGAAGAGGCCCTGCAACAGCAGCCCAACCGGGCCGAACTGAAAGTGTGGCTGGCGATAAACAAAGCTTCTCTGGCAGGTGCTGACGGCGGTTTGGGCGCCTTGTCCTTGGTCAAAGAAGCGAAAGTGTTACTGGAACAAGTGATTGACCAGGCACCAGAAACGTTAGATGGCTCCGCGTATACCAGTTTAGGTTCGCTATACTATCAGGTGCCGGGCTGGCCAATTGGCTTTGGGGATGACGATATGGCTGAGACCATGTTGCTTAAAGCACTGCAAATCAATCCGGATGGTATCGACTCCAACTACTTTTATGGCGACTTCCTGGCGGAGGAAGGACGTAAAGATGAAGCGATTCAATACCTGACTAAAGCTCAGCAGGCTAAGCCGCGGCCAGAGCGTCCGTTGGCGGATGAGGGGCGGCAGCAAGAAATAGCCAAGAAACTCGGAGAACTTAAACGATAATGCGTTTGCTGCTGGTTGAAGATGATATATTGCTGGGACGTTCCATGGTGACTTCATTGAGTCGCCATGGTTTTACGGTCGATTGGGTTGAACGAGGCGCTGGCGTTGATGTGGCGCTAAAGACCGAGCAGTTCGCTGCGGTGGTATTGGATTTGACCCTGCCGGATATTGATGGCCTGGTGGTGTTGAAAAATATTCGTCGCGCTGGTTACACCCTGCCGGTTTTGATTCTGACCGCGCGGGATGATATCGAAGATCGCGTCAAAGGGTTGGATGGCGGGGCGGATGATTACCTGATCAAACCGTTTGCGCTGGAAGAGCTTATGGCCCGGTTGCGGGTGCTGATTCGGCGCCAGTCAGGCTTTTGTGATACCCGGATTGATGTCGGTGAGCTGTCCTTGTCCTTGTCTGAGCAAGCGGTGGATTATCAGGGAGAGCGTCTCAAACTGACCAATAATGAATTTAAATTATTGGCAGCGCTGATCACTCATGCGGGGCGGGTGATGAGCAAAGAGCAATTACAGCAGTCACTGCATGGCTGGGATGAAGGCAGCAGTGATAATGCGATTGAGGTCCATATTCATAATTTGCGTAAAAAAGTCTCTAATGACGTGATCAAAAATATTCGTGGTGTGGGGTATATCATTGAAAAATAGTGGTCAGAAAGAGTTTTCGATTAAAAAGCGCCTGACGATTACCGTTGTCGTCTTGTCATCGGTGTTGATCCTGATCTCTCTGTTTTTCAGTTTTATGGCATCGCAACACGAAATTGAAGAAGTGTACGATGCGCGTCTTGGCCAATCTGCCAAATTGCTGTTACTTGGTATTCCCCTGGAAGAACAGGGGCTTGAGGCGACTAAAGCCAGACAAATGCTCAATACGTGGATGGAGCGTATTTCCGCCCAGGCTAAGGATGACGATGATGCGACCGCGTTTGGTCATCCTTATGAGCGCAATATTCTGGTTCAGTTTTATCTCAATGGCCAGTTAACCTGGAGCTCAATTCCCGAAATCACCACCACGCCGCATGATCCCCGTTATGCCGGTTTTGGCTATATGACGATTAAGCATCAATCCTGGCGCTATTTTCAGTTGCCTCTGCCTAATGATTATCACACACGTCCCGAATATGTGATTGTCGCCGAAAAACAGTCGATTCGCGATGAGATGGTGCATGAACTGGCGTTATCGACCGCTTTGCCTCAGCTGATAATGATCCCTTGTCTTGCCCTGGTGATGACGTTATTGATTGGTAAACACTTTGAACCGATCACAGAGCTGAGACGGGCGATTGCCCAGCGTAACGTCAATAAGCTCGACACCATTTTTGTTGCCAACCCGACTCAGGAGCTTTCCCCTCTGGTCGCGGCGCTGAACGCATTACTGGAGGAGCTGGAACAGGCCTGGATGCGTGAACGCCGCTTTACCCGCATGGCTGCCCATGAATTGAAGACGCCACTGACGGTGTTAAGGCTCAACGCGGAAAATGCCCTGCTGAGCCAGAACGAAGAGCAGTTGAAATCTGATCTGAACAATATATTGCGCGGCATTGAACGGACTGACCGTTTGATCCAGCAACTGCTGCTACTGGCTAAAGTGGAAAGTATCCATGATCTTAAGTTTGCCAGCCTCAACCTGAAACGGTTGGCACAAAATGTCACGGCGGAATTAGTGCCTCTGGCGCTGCGTAACGGACAGGAATTGTCACTGGAAGGCGATGATATTTTTGTACTGGGTGATGAGCCGCTGCTGCGTATTTTAGTCACTAATCTGGTCGATAACGCGATCCGCTACTCGGGTCAGGGCAGCCAGATCTGTATCAGGGTCAATGAAGATGCCGGCAGTGCCAATCTTTGGGTCAGTGACAGCGGTCCTGCCATTAGTGATGAAACCAGAGAAAAACTGTTTGAAAATTTCTATCGCGCTAATACCGAAAAAGGTGACGGAGCAGGTTTGGGGATGTCCATTACACGTGATATTGCGCGCTTACATCGTGGTGATGTGGCTTTGCTTGAGCGACAAAATGAACACAATACTTTCTGGGTGAACCTGCCTAAAGCCTAGTGCGCCAATCGCTTATTGATAAATTTCCAAATGGTAAATTGAGTATTTACGTAATTTCACTGTCGGAAATCGCGATCTCGCCATACACTTTAGTCATGTAATCGGTTACGGCGCTCGTTCCTGCAAGATTACACAAACAAAATCTGTTTATTGACTAACAACTCATGGCTAGGGTTTTAAAAAATAGAATCAAGAACAGAACAAAAGAGGTCAGCGCAAGCTGACCTCTTTTACTTTGTAATTTCTACGTTACTTTCTGATTGCTACATTTTTACTGCCGGCATAACTTGCAGGCGCTTGTTCGTTGCCGCGCCTGTTATTTACGGCAACTAACGGCTAATGATCACGCAACAATCAATGGCCAAGTGACCTATCAAACCATACCTTCTTCTGACGAGGCAGGTTGGCGTTCACCGCCCGGAGTGACACAGTCACAATGGCCTTGGGTTAAGCGCTGACACAGCCATTTCATCGCCTGATCGTTCATGCTTGGTTTATTCCATACCAGGCTGTAGGCCACGGTACCGTAATCGAATGGCAACGATTTACACACTAATCCCTTGGCCTGTTTCGCATGCTCTGCCCAATGGCGCGAGCAGGTAAATAACAGGTCCGTGTGGTGGCACATAATGGCTGCGGCGCCGAAGTCGGATGTGGTCAGTTTGATGTGTCGCGAGCGGTGATTTTGCGCGAGTGCTTTTTCAAAAAATGGTTCACTGAGCTCTTTGTCCAGAATGGACACATGCTGGCATGACAGATAATTTTCTATCGTCATTTCCTGCTCTGCGAGCGGATGGGAGGGATTCATCAGGCACACCATTTCATCACCGGTGATCACCTGCCACACTAAATCTTTCGCATGAGTCGGGGGTTGACTGATGTCATGAGGCAAAATCATAAAGTCTATTACGCCACGTTGCAGCGATTCGAATCCGTGATGCTCTTTGGAGTGAATGGTCAGCGATAATTCCGGGGAACACTCATCAATGATGTTGGCGATGTCTGCGGCAAACAGCTCCAGAGTACTTTCACGCATGGCGAGGTGATAGTGACCGCTGTATTGGGTTGGTTCAAAATTGGCCTGGTGCAATATTCCGTTCATACTGGAGAGAATACTGTGAACGGCAGGTCCCATCTGGATGGCGCAGGGGGTTGGAATTAGCTGATTCCCGTCGCGATAAAACAGATCATCATCGAGAAGCGCACGTAACTGAGCGAGAATTTTACTGATGCTGGACGGGCTGACACACAGCCTGGCAGCAGTCTGAGTCACGCTGCGTGTACTAAGCATGACGTGCAGTGCCGTAAGGTGTTTTAAGCTGAATCTCGATAGGTGAATATAATCCATAACACTAGAAAGCCATTCATCAATGACGCAAGCATATCATTATTAAGGAAAAATAGTGTAATGAATTATTTTCACTGCGCAGCGGGCGACGTGACATTCCTTCATTCCCGTTGTCTGCCAAGCGATTGGCGGATTTCTTCCAGTACCTGCGGGTTGGCCAGTGCGCCGATATTTTTGACCGCTTCGCCGTGCAAAGTTTGTTTTACCGCCAATTCGACCAGTTTACCGGAGCGGGTGCGTGGCACTTCGCTGATCGCATAAATAAACGCGGGTACATGGCGTGGCGAGCAGCGCTGCTTCAGGATGTGACGTATTTTCTCTTGCAGGTTGTTATCGAGCTGATGGGGTGCTTGCAACTGGACAAACAGCACGATTTCTTCACGATCTCCTTGGTTGTAGCCAACAGCAACCGAATCGACGATCTCAGGTATTTGATTGATCTGCTGGTAGATTTCTGCCGTGCCAATCCGCACGCCTCCTGGATTAAGGGTAGCATCGCTGCGACCGTAAAAACGGTAACCGGCTTGAGCTGTTTGTGCAATTTCATCGCCGTGGTGCCAGACGCCAGCAAATTTATCCCAGTATGCATGGTGATAAGCTTCACCATTATCGTGCCAGAATCCAATCGGTTGATTGGGAAAACTGTTGCGGCACACCAACTCGCCGCGCTGTTCAATAATGGCTTCCCCCTGCTCGTTGAACACAGCAATGTCCATGCCTAATCCAGCTCCCTGGCACTCGCCGCGATATACCGGTGAAATCGGATTGCCAAGCACAAAACAGCCGCAGATATCGGTTCCGCCGGAAATAGATGCCAAGTGTAAATCGGCCTTAATTTGTGAGTAGACGAAATCAAATTGCTCCGGATAGAGTACTGAGCCGGTTGAACAGAGCGTTTTCAATGCGCCGAGGTTAACGTAGCCACAGGGAGAAAATCCGCTTTTCTCTAGGGTGGCAAGATAACTGGCAGAGGTGCCGAAGAGTGTCATATCGCTCTCTTGCGCCAGTTCCCATAATACGCTGGGTTGCGGGTAGAGTGGGCTGCCATCATAGATGACCAGTGTCGCCCCGCTGGCCAGAGCAGATACGTGCCAGTTCCACATCATCCAGCCGCAGGTGGTGTAGTAAAATACCCGGTCACCGGGTTGAATATCACAATGGAGTTGGTGCTCCTTGAGGTGGTTGAGCATGGTGCCGCCCACGGAATGGGTGATGCACTTCGGCTGGCCGGTAGTACCGGACGAGTAGAGAACAAACAGTGGCTCATTGAAACCGACCCGCTCGAATTCGAGCCCGCGCGGCAGATAACTGGCAAGAATCGCCTGCCAGTCGGAAAATGTGTCGTTGAAGACCGGGGTGTCGTCGCGTTGCTGCAGATATTCTATCTGGCAGGTATTCTGGATTGAGCTGATGGTGTTGACGATCTGTGCGTTGCGCTCTTCCATGCGGTGAGTTTTACCGCCAAAAGTATAGCCATTGCAGCAGAACAGGATTTTGGGTTGCACCTGACCAAAACGTTCAACCACGCTGTCGACACCGAAATCAGGTGAGGTTGAGGTCCATATCGCCCCCAGGCTGGTGGTCGCGAGCATGGCAATGACCGACTCCGGTATATAAGGCAGATAGCCCGCCACCACATCACCGCGGCCGACCCCATTTTGTTTCAGCCACTGCTGGACAATCGAAACCTGATCGCACAACTTTTGCCAGCTTAACTTGCGGCTTTGGCCATTTTCATTTTTGAACCACAATGCTACGTCGTTTGGGCTCTGATAGGCATAAGAGAGCAGATTCTCAGCATAGTTGAGCTGCGCCTGTGGAAACCAGATGGTATCCCGGGCGCGTACCAGTTCCTGCCAGCGAGGCATTCCTTCACCATAGACACAATTGCCCCGGTAGCCAATTACGTCGCAGAACTGCCATACTTCCATCCAGAACTTATTTTTGCTGAATACTGACCATTTGTGCAGTTGCTGATAATCCTCAAACGCTTCGCCCTGCATATTAATGTGACGCAGGAATTGCGCCAGATTGGAGGCGGCAACTCTTTGCTCGCTTGGGATCCACAATGGTGTCGGGTTCGGCATAATGTCCTCGTCTGGCGCAATAATTATTCTTTAATGCAACAAGTTTTGACCATATCTGGCTAAAGTCAAACCTGAATGTCAGGATCAGATGGCTGATATTTAAGTAAAAAAATATCAATGTAAAATAAATGTTACGCAGAATGGCAGTGGGGAATAATTGGCCGCGATTGGCGCCAACCAATGAAGGCGATAGGCTTAATGTAACGCAATTGTTAAGGAGAGGAATGATGACACATTATCATTCCAAGCCAGTGAATCACAAAGGGTTGGTGCAATGGAGCGAGCAGGAAGATGCGATATGGCATGATCTGGTTGCCCGTCAGCAATCAGTGATTCATCCCCGCGCTTGTCAGGCTTACCTCGACGGGCTGAGTATGCTGGACTTACCGCTCGACCGGGTTCCGCAACTGCCGGAAATTAACCGGATTCTGCAACGTGAAACTGGCTGGCGGGTTGCGCCAGTTCCCGCATTGATTCCGTTTGATCGTTTTTTTTTGCCCTACTGGCGGAAAAGCAATTTCCGGTTGCCACGTTTTTACGTAGTCGGGAAGAGTTTGACTATCTGCAAGAGCCGGATTTTTTCCATGAAATTTTTGGTCACTGTGCGATGCTGACGCATCCTGATTTTGCTGCTTTTACCCACAAATATGGTCAGCTTGGGCGTGAGGCATCCGCCAAGCAACGTGGTTTTCTGGCGCGGCTCTACTGGTTTACGGTCGAGTTTGGACTGGTACGGGAAGGTGATCTGACCAAGATCTACGGTGGAGGGATCCTGTCGTCTCCGGGAGAGACGATCTATTCACTGGGCAGTGACACTCCTATGCGCGCCGAGTTTGACTTGCAGCGGGTGCTCAGAACACCATATCGAATAGACATTATGCAGCCAATATATTTTGTGTTGGATGATATTCGTCAGCTCTATCAACTGAGTAAAATGAATTTAATGAGCCACGTTGAACAAGCGATGCAGGCAGGTCTTCTGCCGCCGCTATTTACGCCAAAGGAAGAAAACCATGCTTGAAGAACTACGCTGTGAGGCGTGCGGTGCAGATGCCATCGCGTTAAACGCTGCCGAGCAGCAAACATTATTACGTGAGTTGGATGATTGGTCGCTGATGCTGCGGGCTGGTATTCCACAGCTGGAAAAAATCTATCGATTTAAAAATTTTAAGCAAGCCTGGGCGTTTGCTGACCAAATCGCGCAACTGGCTGAAGAGCAGTTTCATCATCCGGCCATTTTGCTGGAGTGGGGTCAGGTCACGGTGACCTGGTGGAGTCATTCGATCAAAGGACTGCACAAAAACGATTTTATCTGTGCCGCGAAATGTGATGCTTTGGTGTGAGGTGATGCTTAAGTTCGAAGTGATGCTTAAGTTTGAGGCCAGGTTTTCATGTGTGAAAGGAGATGTGTTCGCTCACTGACGGGCATCTGGCCGCCTGAAGATTTCAGTCAGCTCTGTCTGTGACTGGGATTACACTGTGAGAACATTCCACCGTTAAGAACGTATTACACCGGGTGGATCGTATTTCGCAGATAAAAAAGAGCCAATCGTAATCATCACGATTGGCTTGATATAAGTTGTGAACAAAAAGTATTCACTAACAACGTCAGTTGGCTAGGTGACCCTCGGCTTAATAAGGGTCATTTCTAATAATGCAGTATATGTGCCAAGTTTTATACCCCCGATTTTACGCTAAATCTCACCTTTTTTCCCCTTTTTCTACTCATTCTGTTGCATTATGCGAATGCAAAATGCGAAACAAAAACAATTTTGCTAGTGACCCTTGTGTTAGTAATGAGATTGAAATTGTTTTGTTATCGCTCTGTCATTTTGTTTACACATCTAAATAAATAACTTCGTTTTAGGGGTAATTTAAATAATTTTATACTTTTCAAAATCAATAAGTTACGTACTAATTTGTTATTGTTGGGTAATATTGAGGGTTGAAATAATCATTTGAGCTGTTAGTTTATAAAAGGAATTTGTTTAGAGCACTAACTGATATGTGGCAGACAATGATTACAGCAGCACCTTGGGTCGCATACCCTGAAATTATGCACAACACTCAGGATGAGTGGGCGTTTCGATCACCGAGTCGAACTGACGGAAAACGCGTTCACGAGTTGATCGCGCAATGTTCGCCTCTGGATGAGAACTCCGCTTACTGTAACTTCCTGCAATCGACACATTTCCGCAGTACCTGTGTGGTAGCGGAACGCAATGGGGATTTGGTAGGATTCGTCTCAGCCTATCGCAAGCCGGACAAACCAGAAGAATTATTCATCTGGCAAGTCGCAGTGCATCAGGATGCGCGCGGAAAGGGTCTTGCTTTCCATATGCTGACCGAACTGTTGACCCGCGATGATCTTGCTGACGTTACGGTCATCGAAACGACAATCACCCGAGATAACCAAGGCTCCTGGAGTTTGTTCAAAAAACTGGATAAAGCCAACGGCGAACGCGGTGAAGTGTCAACTTTTCTCGATCAGACTCGCCATTTCGACGGCGAGCACGATACAGAATACTTGTATCGTATTCCCCTAAATTCTCGAACCAACCGATAAGGATAAATCCCATCGTTATGGATATCTTTAAAAAGAAAGAATCAAACGTTCAATCTTATGCCAACAATTTTCCCGTCGTGTTTTCGACGGCGAAAGGCAGTTGGCTGTATACCAAAGATGGCGATGCTTACCTCGATTTTCTGGCGGGCGCAGGCTCGCTGAACTATGGCCATAACAACGCTATCTTCAAGCAGGCGTTGCTCGAGTACATCGACAAAGATGGTATTACTCACGGCCTGGACATGCACTCTGAAGCGAAAGCGGAATTTCTGCATGCTCTGCAAACTTACATCTTTGCCCCGCGCGAGCTGGACTACAAAGTGCAGTTTACCGGCCCGACCGGCACCAATGCGGTGGAAGCCGCGATGAAACTGGCGCGTAAAGTGACTGGACGCTCGAATATTGTTGCGTTTACTAACGGTTTCCACGGCTGCTCTTACGGCGCTTTGGCCGCAACCGGTAATCAGCATCATCGTGGTGGCGCCGGCTTAGGTTTATCGGGCGTTACCCGCCTGCCATATGACGGCTATGCTGACATCGATGGTCTGGCTCTGTTTGAAGCCATGCTGGCTGACAACTCGTCTGGCCTGGACAAACCGGCGGCCGTGCTGGTGGAAGCCGTACAGGGGGAAGGTGGCTTGAATGCCGCTTCTGATACGTGGCTGCAACGCCTGAGTAAGATTTGTCAGTCTCATGGTGTATTGGTGATTGTGGATGACATTCAGGCTGGCTGTGGCCGAACCGGTACGTTTTTCAGCTTTGAAACTGCCGGCATTAAACCTGACATTGTGACCCTGTCGAAATCGATTGGTGGTTATGGCCTGCCACTGGCTGTGGTGTTGTTTAAGCCTGAGCTGGATGAGTGGAAGCCCGGTGAACATAACGGCACATTCCGTGGTAATAACCATGCGTTTGTTACCGCCGCGAAAGCACTGGAAACTTACTGGGCCGATGACGAGTTTGAGCAGCACATCAAAGCGCGTGCCGAGCAGGTTAGTGCAACCATTGAGCAAGCTCTGAGCCGTTATCCTGAGCTGTTCACCCGCCGTAAAGGTCGCGGTCTGATGCAGGGCATTGAATGTCAGGACGGCGATATTTCAGACAAAATTGCGCGCGAGTGTTTCCGCCTCGGCATGGTGATTGAGACCGCAGGGCCGCAGGATGAAGTGGTCAAATTCTTCTGTCCGTTGACCATCAGCGAAGCTGAACTGGCACAAGGTCTGAGTATTTTCGACAAGGCGGTGGCCAATGTTGCCCCGCAATTCATTAAACAAGCCTCATAAGGAAGAGTCATGATTGTAAGAACCCTGGAAGAATGTCGCCAAAGTGAACGCCGTATCGTTGCAGAAACGGGCACGTGGGAAAGCGTGCGCATGCTATTGAAAGACGATCAGATGGGCTTCTCTTTTCACATCACGACCATCTATCAAGGTACCGAAACACACATTCATTACAAGAATCACCTCGAATCTGTGTACTGCATGTCCGGCGAAGGTGAGATTGAAGTGGTCGGCGGGGAAACCTATCCGATCAAACCCGGCACGCTCTACGTGCTGGACAAGCACGACGAGCATTACCTGCGCGCCGATAAAGGCGCTGATATGGTGATGGCCTGTGTATTTAACCCGCCGCTGACCGGAGCCGAAGTGCACGACAAAGACGGTGTTTATCCGGTTGCTGACTAAGCACTGAGTGATGTATGCCAGTGGCCGGTGAGAATAACCGGCCACTGACTTTCGCAGTAAAGTCCGCTTATTTTCACTTTGTCTTTACTAATGTCTTATCTAAAAAAACAAACAACCAGGAGACCCCATGTCTTACACCGTAGAAAAGATCGGTGGCACTTCGATGACAGCGTTTGATGCTGTACTTGATAATATTCTGCTTAAACCGAGTGACCCGTATAACCGTGTGTTTGTGGTATCGGCTTATTCGGGAATGACTGATGCGCTGCTGGAGTGTAAGCGCAGCGGTAAACCCGGCATCTACCAGATGGTCGCCAAACGCGACGAAAACTGGCCGGATGCGATGTATGATCTCGAAAAGCGCATGCTGATGATCAATGAAAACCTGTTCGCCGATCCTATCACCCGGATTCGTGCCGACAAGTTTATCCGCTCCCGAATCTCTGAAGCGGTCAACTGCATCAATAACATTCTGGACACCTGTCAGTATGGTCAATTTTCGCTGCGCCACTACCTGCCGCAGGTCCGTGAGTTTCTGTCTTCGATTGGCGAAGCGCATAGTGCGTATAACACCAGTTTAAAACTCAAAACGCTGGGTGTGAATGCGCGTTTTGTCGACCTGTCCGGCTGGAATGAAGAATCACGCGGTAGCCTGGATGAAGTGATTATTCAGGCATTTAATGATGTGGATGTGACGACAGAACTGCCGATCGTGACCGGCTACGCCTACTGCGATGAAGGCCTGATGAAGACCTATGATCGCGGTTACAGTGAAATGACCTTCAGCCGGATCGCCGCGCTGACCAATGCCGATCAGGCGATAATTCACAAAGAATATCACTTAAGCTCTGCTGACCCGCGTGTGGTGGGGCCGGACAAAGTCCGCCCGATGGGGCTGACCAACTTTGATGTCGCTGACCAGCTGGCGAATCTGGGCATGGAAGCTATCCATCCCAATGCGGCAGCTGGTCTGCGTCATCAGGAGATTGAACTACGGGTTAAAAATACCTTTGAGCCGGAGCATCCCGGAACCCTGATCTCCGGTCATCATCAGCCACAGGACAATAAAGTTGAGATTATTGCCGGCCGTAACAAGGTGTTTGCGCTGCACGTGTTTGATCAGAACATGGTGGGACACATTGATAACGTCAGTTATGAACTGATGGAGATCATTGCTGATGCTAAAGTGCATCTGGTCGGAAAAGAGATGAACGCTAACTCGATGACTTATTTCCTTAGCGGCACCAGCGATAATCTGAACAAAGTGTTGTATAAGGCAGAGAAACGCTATCCTAATGCGTCGATCTCCGGGAAAATGGTCGCGTTAATCTCAGCCATCGGCGCACATATCAATACCAACCAGGCGCTGGCGCGCGGTATGCACGCACTGGCGGAAGTGGAGGTCAGCCCGATGGCGGCGCACTCGTCAATGCGTAACGTTAATGTGCAGTTTGTGGTCGAAGACAGCGACTACAACAGCGCGATTTGCGCCCTGCATCATGCGCTGATTGATGAGCAGGCTGCGACAGCCCAAGCTAAAGCAGCCAAAGCGGCGTAGTTGTCTGGCCCGCATCGCCTAGTGGCGGGGGAGTCCAAATCGCGGACTGAAGCAAATTAACAGGTTGAACAAGCCGTCCGGGGAAAACCCGGGCGGCTTTTTTATGCTCGATTGATACCGCGCGCCGCGCTGAAGTGACAGAGCGCGCTTGTGCAAACCGGTGTTTGGTGAATACGCAAGGCGTTTGATTCATGCTAAAAAGGGAACAGGCTGCTGACGTCGGAGTCAATCAGTTGCTTGAGGATCAACAGCCCTTCTTGCAGCTTATCTTCACGGCTGACAGACATCAAAGAGAGGCGGATATGGCTGCTGTCGTCGCCGGACACATCAAAGTAACTGCCGCTGCTGACGATAACCTGCCGGTCTTTGGCCGCCATTACCAGACGGTCGGCACGCCAGTGCGCTGGCAGCGGCAGCCAGACATGGTAGCCGTTAAAGCGCTCTCCTACCTGAGGAAAAATATCGCGCAGCATCGCCTGACGCTCAAGCGCGGTGTCACGTTGCTGCTCTGCAAGACGGAAGGCTTCGCCGTGGTTAATTAAATGCGCTGCTGCCACGTAATTGATCGGTGAAGAGAGCCAGGTGTAGGTGCGAATGTGTGCGTTGAGTGTGTGGATCAGGCTGGCGGGCGCCTTGATAAAACCACAGCGCATCGCGGGGCTGATCGCTTTGGAGAGCGAACTGATATGGACAGCACGCTCGGGAATAAAATTGCTGATCGCCGGGATTGGGTGCGGATTGAGAAAGGCATAGATGTCGTCCTCCACCAGCCAGATGTTCCTCTGTTCAATCACCCGGGCAATCTCACGCCGGCGCTGCTCCGGCATGGTCACACCGGTCGGGTTTTGGTGTGAGGGGACAACGATAGCCAGGCTGACCTTGTGCTCGGCAATGATTCTGTCCAGTTGCTGCGGGATCACACCTTCGTGATCCATCGGCAGGCTGACCACGTGCCGACCGGACAGGTTGGCGGCAGTCATGATTCCCGGGTAGGTGAGTTCTTCAACTGCAATGGTGTCACCTGGTTTCGTCAGGGTGTTGATCAGCAGGAACAACGCGTGCTGCGCGCCGTTGGTCAATACCGTATTTTCCTGGTGACCGCCCTCAAGGCCATAATGTCTGGCCCATTCCACACCGGCCTGACGATGTGCAGCATGACCGGAATGTTCGGTATAGCCAATCAGATCGGCGGTCAATTGAGCCGCGGCGTGCTGATAGGCGTGTTGCAGAGGCTGAACATTCTTATATAAGCAGGGCTGCAGAATAGAGAAGTTGTATTCATGCTCATCGTCCGGAGCCTGAATGACCTGATTCAATTCCGACTGGCGGCTGACATAGGTGCCCCGGCCGACGAATGATTCAAGGCGTCCTTTATCAGCCAGTAATTTATAGGCTTTCGCGACCGTAGCCGGTGTGGTGTTCAGTTCTTCTGACAAGGCGCGATGAGTAGGCAGCTTAGTATTGAGTGCATAAATACCTTGCTCGATCCGCTGTTCAATGATCTGGGCTATGTTATGGAATTTTGTATCACTCACCTGGCTCTCCTCACTCAATATTCGCCTCATTATAAACCATGACTTAACTTAATGTGACTTGGTATTTTCCAACTAATTTAATTTTTTAAATTGACATATGTTAATGTGAGGTTTAAGTTAGTTCAAAAGTCAGTGTATCAGTGGTTTGGATTGTCGTTATCGTTGGTATTTTACGATAAATATCTGAATTCATATTAGATTTGACAATCAGCTGGCCAGTTTAGGTCGGGATTGAGCGTTGGAAGGTACAGTGTCCTGGCTACTTAGTTTAATTTGCAATTGACATAGGTTGAGTGCCTGGTTATAGGGCAAAGTGGGATATCACAAGGAGCGGAGATGAAAAGAGCAGCATTTATCGGATTGGGCGTCATGGGAGCGCCGATGGCAGGGCATCTGGCTTTGCGTGGGTTCGAGACCTGTGTTTATAACCGTAATGAGCACAAGGCGATCAACTGGCTGGAGTGTTACCCGGGGCGGCATGCCGTAACGCCTTCTCTGGCAGCCCAGGGCGCGGATGTGGTGCTGGTGTGCGTCGGCAATGATGACGATGTGCGCAGTGTGGTGTACGGACCATCAGGAGTGTTAGGCGCAATGCGGCCTGGCTCGACTTTGATTGATCACACCACCACGTCGGCCGAACTGGCGCAGGAACTCGCCCGGGCCTGCAGCAAGCAGGGGGTACATTTTATTGATGCGCCGGTGTCCGGTGGTCAGGTCGGTGCAGAGCAGGGCGCTTTGACGGTGATGTGCGGCGGTGAGGAAGCCGTGTTTACAGCGATGAAGCCGGTGTTTGATTGTTATGCCCGCCAAGCCACTTTGCTGGGGGAGCATGGGCAGGGCCAGCGCTGCAAAATGGTCAATCAGATTTGCATCGCCGGTGTACTGAAAGGGCTGAGTGAGGCGCTGCTGGTGGCCGATGCTGCAGGGCTGGATATCGGCCAGGTCGTCGAGGTTCTCAAACAGGGGGCCGCCGGCTCGTGGCAACTGGAAAATCGCGCTTTAACCATGAGTCAGCAGCGCTTCGACTTTGGTTTTGCTATCGACTGGATGCGCAAAGACCTGGCGATTTGTCTGGCAGAGGCGGAGCGTCATCAGTTAACACTGCCGCTCACCGCCGAAGTGGATCGTCAGTATCAGATCTTACAGCAACAGGGATTAGGCCGGATGGATACCTCGGTATTGATCAAAGCCTGTCTGTAAAAAATAATATTAAGGATAAGAGCATGATGGATTGGCTGGGTAGTGATATTACGTTTTGGATGTTAGTGGCTCTGATGGCGGCAGCGTTTGCGGCTGGATTCATCGATAGTGTGGCCGGCGGCGGCGGACTGGTACTGGTGCCGGCCTTTATTTTAGCCGGTCTGCCCGCGCAGGTAGCGCTCGGACAGGAAAAGATAGTCAGTACTATTGGTACGCTGGCCGCGATCAGAAATTTTGTGCGCAATAAAAGAGTGGTCTGGATGGCGGTGGCGGCGGGGATCCCGGCCGGATTGCTGGGGGCGTACGCCGGCGCTCAGGCCATACTCTATTTTGAACCGGACACGGTCGGCAACATTATTCTGGCGCTGTTACCTGTCGGGATTGCATTGTCTTTTGTACCAAAAAAAGAGCGGGCCAATGAGGTCAGTGCACCCGTTAATAGAGCGGTCCTTTTGGTTGGTGTGCCGTTAACTGTGTTGGTGATTGGCTTTTATGACGGCTTTTTTGGCCCCGGTACCGGCAGTTTTTTGATCATCGCGCTGCACTATTTGCTTAAATTTGATCTTGTGGCAGCGTCGGCGACGTCCAAATTATTTAATTTTGCGTCTAATCTTGGGGCATTGATTGCTTTTATGCTGGCCGGTCATGTGCTGTATGCGCTGGCGTTGCCGCTGGTGGTGATGAATCTGCTTGGGAACCATGCAGGCAGTTCTTCCGCGCTCAAGTATGGCCCGAAGTTAATCCAGCGCACCATTTCGTTGTCGCTCAGCCTGTTGATGCTCTCATTAGGTTACAAATTCTTGTTGGCTTGAGCATCGCAGCCCCGGATGGCGTGTGAATGTCCGCGACGCGCGATGATTTCATTGCTTGTTCTCTTACAGTTTCACGCCAGACGTTGTACAGTACGGAGATAGTCTCCGCACTGTATGGCGGTGCGGTTGATGATTGATTGATAACAGAAACAAGAGCCCCACAACATGTCACAACCGAATATCAAATTTATTGCCACCGATATGGATGGCACTCTGCTGGATGAAAACGGCCAGCTTGATGCGGAGTTTTTTGCCCTGCACCAGCAACTGGCTGAGCGCGGAATTTTGTTCGCGGCTGCTTCCGGACGTCAGTATTACAGCCTGCTCGACACTTTTGCTGATATTCAGGATCAGATCATGTTTATTGCTGAAAATGGCACCCTGGTGATGTACAAGGGTGAAGAGTTACACAGCAGTACCATAAAGAAAGCCGATATTGAGCAGATCATTCAACAGGCGCGTCAGATTGAGGATGCACATGTTGTGTTATGCGGTAAGCGTTCGGCCTACATTGAGACGACAGAGCGTGAGGCTTTGCAGGAAATTGAAAAATATTATCACCGTTGTGAGTCGGTGACGGATTTACTGGCGGTCGATGATGATTTCATCAAAGTGGCTATCTGTCATTTTGGCGGCACCGAGCAGCACGTATACCCGGTAATCAATCAGGCGTTTGGCGCCAGCCATAAAGTGGTGGTGAGTGCGAAAATCTGGTTGGATGTGATGGATGCTTCGGCTTCAAAAGGCACCGCTATTACTCAACTGCAGCAGTCACTCGGCTTTAGCGAACAGCAAACCATGAGCTTTGGCGACTACTTTAACGACGTCGAAATGCTGGAGGCCAGTTATTACTCTTTTGCGGTTGAGAATGCCCATCAAGAGATCAAAGCTCTGGCCCGTTTCCGTGCCCCAAGTAACCGTGATAAAGGTGTGCTGCAGGTACTGAAAGCGCTGTTAAACGGTGAAGAGCGCCTGTTTGAACAACAGAGTTGAGGTTTGACCAGGCCTGCCAAGGTTTAATGAACACGCTATGTTGTTTGAGCATCGCCATGCTATTTAATCAGTTCTGACAGAAGGCGGGTACCGGTGAAGGTATCCGCTTTTTTACTTTTGTCTGCTTTCAACTGCGCGTTATTGTTGCCATTCGTGCGCTTCCCGTGCCGCACGCGCCTCAGCCAGAGTACAGCCTGTCTGCTGAACCAGCTCCGCCAGGGTAATACCCGGAGATGTCCGGATTAATTCAACCAGCCGGTTTGGCCTCGTCTGCCGCTGGTAAGCTTCGATACCGACAGTTAATTTCTGGGTGACAAACCGAATCGCTTCAGCGTCCGGGCTGGCATGGAGCTCGCGTAGCAGTGCCGCTAGCTGTTCTCCCTGACCGCTCAGTTGCCAGTGACGTGAACGGCGGACTCGTTTGAGCTCACACTGCTGCGCCAGCGCCAGTTGTTTAAGTACCTGGGTATGTAACCGGCCAATGCGATGAATCAACGATGGCAGGGCAATCGTCAGCACTTCGTTTGCCTTATCTGGCAGGGGATTATCTTGCAGTTTGGTGCGGGATTTGGGCATGGGCAGTCATGGGGCTGTGGTGGTAAAAGTGGCGACTCAAGGTACAAGTCAAAAACCATTTATAGACAAGTCACAATTCATAGACAAGTCACAATTCAGAACAAAGAATAACGTTACCAAGCCTGGGAGCAACAATCTATTGGCCAGGTGCTCAGTGAGAATGCTCTATGCATGGCAGTCCGGGCATAGAGCATTCAAAGGATTGTGGTTGATGCGGCGGATTATAGCTCTTGGCAGGCTATAGCTCTTAGTCGACTAAAGCTCTTGGTAGACTAAAGCTTCTGGCCCAGATCAATCGCGGCTTGCAGTTCCTGACGCGCCTGCTGCTGACTGATTGGCGAAACACGTTTTTCGACATCCATTAACAGAAATGACGTGGTATTATTTTTGTTGTCCTGCACGCCTTGCTCAACCACGACTAGGTTGGCGTACACTTTTTCCAGTACACAGGCCCCGATAGCGGCTGTACCATCCGGCATATCACCGTTCGAAACGCGCTGCGCGGCGACTGCAGTGCCTTCCGGCACGGACAGTTCTTTCACCCCCCAGACTCTGTTTCCAGCTCTTGATCTGTTTGAGCGCCGCCGGATGGGAGGCTATTAGCGTAATCGGGTGTTTGGACGCCACATCAGCACGGTTCATTAATACGCACATTTCAATCGGTGTGGTAATGAAGGCTTTGACGTCCACCAGTTTGTATTGCTGTAACGCTTCGACCGTCGCCTGAACCAGGTGTCCATCGATGGTTGAGTTTTCAACTGCGCTGAAAGCAAGAGAATTGTGCAGATCAGCCTGCATAAAAGTGTTGAGCGGTGTACCGGAAAAGTCGACATCCGCTTTTAAACTGGGTTGTTGCTTAAACAGTTTGCTGATCGCTGCATCGTTAAAGCTGCCTTTGGATGCCTGTACGTAGATATGATCACTGCTGGCAGCAAATGTTCCCGATGCGAATAATGCTGTTCCTGCCAACAGTATGGTAGCCAATCGTTTCACGACAATTTTCCTTATTATGGTGTTAAACCACTAGCTTATTATTTAATCCCGGTAACGAGAAGCCTCCGGCGAAGGTTTTTTTACAAAGCCCGATCTGGCTTCACATAAGCCTGTCGCTTCGCAGACGGATGTGTTAAAAAGTGCAGGATTTTGAATAAATATTTGGTTTGTTGGTATGGAATTGCAAAATATAGCAGTCAATCTTCGTCTTCTATGCAGTTATGTAGGTAATGTCACTGAGTGCAGTCGTAAAATCGGCATCAACCGGCAGCAGTTTTCCAAATACCTCAACGGCTACAGTCAGCCTTCGATGCAGAGTTTGCGTAAAATCTGCGATTACTTTGGTGTCGACAGTGATGAAATTTATCTTGAGCCGGAGTTATTCAAAAAGCTGTTATCAACCCAGCCGATCACTCACCAACCTCTGCGCCTGGTGGATGATTCGCCGCAGAGCCAGCGCTATAGCCGGCAATTACAAGGCATGATAGAACATTCCGCTCAGGGGCTGGAGCGTTATCTCGGCGATTATTATTACTACTATATGACCCCGTCTTATCCCGGACATATCAGCAAAAGTTTTGCCCGCCTGACAATGAAAAATGGCATTGGCTATTCGCATTTCTACGAACGGGTCGAATCCGGCCAGGCGATGCAGGAGCATTGTGATATCGGTAAATTTGTTGGTGTCCTGTTTCTGCTGGGCGAACGTCTGCAGATCGTGGATTACAGCGTGCATTGTCAGCGTGCGGTTTCCCAGACGATTCTGTATGGCGCAACCCGCGGCAATGTCCATCTGCTCTCTGGATTGACCATGGGGATTCAGGGGCGCAACTCACGTATTCCGTTCACTTCGCGGGTCGTTTTTGAAAAGTTAAGCAGTGAGCAGCCACTGAAACAAAAATTGCGCGGAGTCAGCCTGGAGCGGATCGATGATAACAACCTATCACCTGCGGTTTTATCGCGCTTGACCGCCTGTGGCAGTCTCGATGACCCGCATATTTTTACAGCGGCAGAAAACTATTGAAGGGATTGGGCAAGCTGTTGCCTCAGAGCTCTCGATAAAAGTTTTATGATCAAAAGGTTCTGTTTACAGCAGCTTGCTTTAACCGGTTAAGGTGCCAGCAGATAGCCGCTGCGGATCACTTTCTCTCCGGCCACATTACCAACCAGCATACCGGCCGTTGCCATGCGACGATTGGTGCGAGAGTAGACTCTTCCTGCCTGGCTGACCCGGATTGGTTCGACTTTATCGCTGACCGGGTCAATCACTTCGGCAAACAGGTCGCCGGCCTGCAGCCAGTCACCTGGCTGTGCATGCAGTACCAATAATCCACCCATCGGTGTCTTCAGAGTCTCAACAGCAGCTAAATCGCTGCTTGGCGCCGTACCCTCCGGCATCATGGTATCGCCGCTGATGATATCCAGGATGTGCAGGTACTGGATGATAGCATTGGCGTCTTTTTCGGCGTATGTGTCATTCACATCAGCCTGGCCGCGCAGCTCAATGGTAGCGCCGAGACAGCCCTGAGGGATCCGTTCGCCGAATTCAGCCTGCAGACGCTGCCAGATCATATCCACGCTGCAGTCAAACGGGCTGCCACCGGTCTCATTCGCCAGCATATTGACTTGTGAATCCAGAGCCCGCGCCAGCGGTTCGATACCCGGCCACGAATAATAGGTACTGTAGGTGTGCAGCATTGCTTCAAAATCACAATGCAGATCGAGCATCACATCCGCATCATGGCTCAGCAGTTGCAGCGCCTGATGATGTGACTGATATTCGGTTGTGACGGTCTGAGCAAGCAGCGCTGTTCTCATCGCGGCGCGAATCAGCTGCTTGTTATGCTGGGTATCGTCACTGAGCTGGTCTGCGATTGCCGCGCGCACGTCACTGTAGGTATCGTAATAATTGCGATTAAAGTTAGCACCATTTTCCAGCTCATAACGGCCAAGGTGAATATCCATGATGTGCTGGTTTTGCCCAATCGGGTTGGCAACCGGCACTAATACCACTTCTCCCAACAGCAAACCATGCTGTTCGAGCTCGAGTAATTGCTGTTTCAGTTTCCAACTGACCAGCATGCCGGGTAATTCGTCAGCGTGCAGAGAGGACTGAATATAGACTTTCTTGCCGGCATCTTGTGGCCCGAAATGAAAGCTGTCTATGCAGCGCTGAGTGCCGGGAACCGGAGCGATTAAAGGGGTCTGAATATGTTTCATAGTGAGCCTGTAGGGTAAAGCCAATGACACAAGGTCACGCGGTCAATAAAACAAAGACAGCCGTGGCTGCCTTTTCATTATGAAATCGACACTCATGTTATCGACGGTCATTTGATGAGTATCGGTAAAATGGGTTAGCGATGATAAAGCTGCAGGTCACCAAAGTATTGGCGCTGGATACGGTCATAAGTACCATTGGCATGGATTTTTTCCAGACCTTCGTTGAGCTGCTGAGTCAGCTTGCGGTCGTTTTTACGCACTGCAATCGCGGTATCGGCCGGCAGCAGTTCGTCTTCAATCTGCAAGTTGGTAAAGCTCGCCTTGTTGCCACGATCAATAAAGTTAAACTGAGCCTGGATCATATCCTGAAAAGAGGCATCGATACGGCCGCTGAGCAGATCGGCATAGACCTGGTCCTGATCCTGGTAGGTCTTGACCTGGATACCATGCTGCTCAAAACGCTGTCGTACAAACTCTTCCTGCATTGAGCCCATCTGAACGCCGACCACCTTGCCCTGTAGCGATTGTGGATTGGCGGCCAGTCCTTCTTCACTGCGGCTTAGCATCGAAGAGTAGCCACTCCACACGACGTTGGTGAAATTCACCTGGCGGCTACGCTGCTCGGTAACCCCTAAAGAAGAGAACACGGCATCAATTTTACGTGCTTTCAGGCTGACGATCAGGCCATCAAAATTCGAAGGTACCCATTGGCATGTTCTGTTGATTTCAGCACAAATTGCGTTACCAAGATCAATTTCGAAACCGGTCAGAGAGCCGTCCGGATTGGTGGACTCAAACGGAGGAAAGGTGGCATCGACGCCGATACGCAGCGGCGGACCACCAGCTTGTGTGGTGGCCGCAAACAGGGTCGAGCAAAGCAGAATAAGGGAACTGATGTGTCTCATGATTTCTTCCGTGATGAAAAAGGCATTAAAAAGTGTCTGATCACTGTATCGGTCACGGTGTGGGAAGTCTACGTCAGGCGGACTGCCGTGCGCTGCATAACGATGCTTAGGAGCATCAACTCGCATCACCTGAGTATAAGCCTTGCCATGGCAAGCGATATTTCCCCCGCGCGATGAATTGTCTCTATCCGGGATGTGGTTGACACGGAATTTGTGGCAGACTAGAGGTTATTCATTGGTTATCAGTTACACGGTGCTAAGTGACGGCAATGCCAGACAGTCAAGATCGCATTCAACAGCTTGAGCTTCGGGTCGAAGAGCTTACCCGGCAGAATGAACGTTTACAGGAAAAACTCAACGCGGCGTTGGATGGTACCGGGCTCTGTTTGTGGGAGCAGCAAGTTCCAACCGGTCAGCTGCGTATTTTCAATATGGAGTGGGGCCAGATGCTCGGCTTTCAGCCCAATGAGCTGGAAGCGAACATTGAGACCTGGAAAAGCAAACTGCATCCGGATGATTATGACCTGGCGGTCGGAGCGTTTGAGGACCATCTCTACGGACGCACGGATACCTACCAGGTGGTGCACCGTATGCTGCACAAAGACGGCAGCCACAGCTGGGTTTCCGATCGCGGCCGGATTGTCGAGTATGCGGAGGATGGTTCGCCGCTGCGAATCATGGGCACTCACATTGATATCACCAATGAAAAACGCTACGAACTGGAACTGTCGCGCTTGGCCAGTCAGGATCCGTTGACCGGGCTATTGAACCGCAATGCACTGCAGGATGAGTTTGAACAGCGGTGCGGACCGGCTCAATCCGGACCATGGTCACTGGTGTTTATCGACCTGGATAATTTTAAGGCCGTTAATGATCATCTTGGTCATAAAGCGGGGGATAGTGTGCTGATGGTGGTGTCACAATGGCTGACCCGCTGCGCGCCTGAACATTCTGTGGTGGCGCGTCTCGGCGGCGATGAGTTTGTGCTGCTGTGTCCGGCGCAGGATGAGGCTGCGCTTAATCAGTGTACCGATCAACTGCTGACGCTGGTCAGTCAGCCGATTCGTCTGGAAAACGGTGCGGCGCAAATTGGTTTTAGTATCGGTATTTGCGAGTTTAGTGCCGGACAGTACAGCTTTGAGCAACTGTATGAGCTGGCTGATCGTGCCATGTATGCAGTGAAAAAATCCGGTAAGAACGGAGTGCAGCGTATTGACGCTACCGAGAAAGGCTATCGCCCGTAACGATGAATAATTAACCGTTAACCATTAACCAGTGCGGGCGATAGAGTGCTGAGGATAAAGAGACTTACCTTAGCCTGTGCATCAGTGCTGTAACCATTGTGCCAGTTCTTTAGCGTAGTACGTCACAATCACGCTGGCACCCGCACGCTTAAAACCGACCATGGTCTCCAGTACGGCGCGCTGCTCTTCAATCAAACCAGCCTGCGCGGCATTTTTCAGCATCGCGTACTCGCCGCTGACCTGATACACTGCCAGCGGCAGACGAGTGTTATCGCTCAGTGATTTCAGCACGTCCAGATAGGGTGTACCTGGTTTGACCATCAGGATATCGGCACCTTCGTCTTCATCCAGCGCTGCCTCGAGCAGAGCCTGACGACCATTGTGCGGGTCGGCCTGATAGGTATTGCGATCGCCTTCCAGTTCACAATCTACCGCGGAGCGGAACGGGCCGTAAAACGCCGAGGCAAATTTAATCGCGTGTGCCATGATACTGACATTCGGATAACCGGCAGCGTCCAGGCCCTGGCGAATGGCGCTCACCTGGCCGTCCATCATCGCGGAAGGTGCCAGCATATCGGCGCCGGCTTTCGCCGCGGCAACAGACTGTTTGACCAGGTTCGTCACGGTCAGATCGTTATCGACATAGCCGTCGTGCACGACGCCGCAATGGCCGTGCGTGGTGTATTCACAAAAACAGATGTCCGGGATCACAATCATATCCGGACGGGCTTCCTTAATCGTGCGAATCATCCGGGTCAGCAGGCCATTGTTATGCCAGGTATCTGAGCCGTATTCATCTTTGTGTTTCGAGATGCCAAAGGGCATCACATAACGAATACCCAGTTGATATAACTCGTTCACTTCACGTGCGATATCAGATTCCGGAATACGATTGACGCCCGGCAGTGAAGGAATGGCAACTGGAGCTTCGATGCTCTCTTCAATAAAAATTGGCTGAATAAAATCACTGACCGAAAGCTGAGTTTCCTGCACCATCTGGCGGATATGAGTGTGAGCTCTTAAACGACGCGGGCGCTTTACGGGCGCAACAAGAGATGGGTTTTCCATTCGGGACACCTTACTGATAATTCTGTGCTTGCCGGTATGGCTGGGCCGATGTCCGTATTCAGCGCCTGGGGAATGGGTCTTCATGACGCCTGAGTCTCGGCAAGCAGCTTAGATTGAGCGCTGTATCGCCATGATGGCGCGTTCAGAAATGAATTGGTAGCTTTATATCAAAATCAAATAAGTGGTTGGTTATTATCAGAACAGTTAATTAATTACCGCTTAAATTGATATAGCAAGTATGTCGTGAACCGTTGTGCTGGCGTCGTGCCGGGAATACCGGGGCTATGACTTCCTACTTAGAGTGAAAGTTGAGGATTCATTTTGAGAAGGAAATCAACAATGTTGCTTAAAAGAAACACCAGATTACTGAAAAAAAACACCACATTCATGAAAAAGCTGGCCTCAGTGGCCATGCTGTCCGCGTTATCAATATCCATGGCATCTGTGGCTAATGCTCAGGTTAAACTCGATTTTTCCAACGAATACAATACGCAGTCGATTCACGCTCAGGGCGATATGTACTTCATTGAGCAGGTCAAGGAACTGACTAAAGGTGAAGTCAACATTACCCTGCATACTGGCGGCTCGCTGGGCTTTAAGTCGGTCGATCACTTTTATGCCGTTGCGGATGGCGCGGTACCGCTGGCCGATACTCTGGCAGGCAGTATGGCGGGGATTGACCCGATTTTCCTGCTGTCTTCATTGCCGTTTGTGGTTAAGAGCGAGGATGACGCAGAAAAGCTGTATCACATTGCCAAGCCATACTATGAGCAAGTGTTTGCCGATAATAATGAAATTCTGTTGTACGCCTCACCATGGCCGGCCAGTGGTATCTGGTCCAAGCATGCAGTCAACAGTGAACGTACTTTAAAAGGCCTGAAAATCCGCACTTACGACAAGAATGGTACGCTGACGTTTAAAACCGCTGGTGCAGCACCGGTTAATCTGTCTTGGGGCGATGTGGTACCGCAATTGTCGACTGGCGGGATCGAAGCGGTACTGACTTCGGCTGATGCAGGCGCGAGTGGCCGCTTCTGGGAAAATCTCAACTCTTACAGTGCGATTCAGTATGCGATTCCACTCAATATGGTGCACATGAATCGTGATGAATTTGATGCTCTGAGCGATGAGCAGCAGGAGGCGATCATGCAGGCGGCGCGTAACACCGACCAACATAACTGGCAAACAGTCCGTACTCGCGTCCAGAACAATTATGCTGAATTACGTGCCAACAATGTCACTATTCTTGAAGATCTGCCGGCTGATTTTATTTTGCAACTGCAGCAGGCGGCTCAACCGGCCTTGAAAGATTGGCTGGAAGAGACAGGTGAGCGCGGCAAAACCATCATGGACAAGTTTGCGCAGAGCAAATAGGGACGCCGATGAAGACACTAATCCGTTTATCTCATGCGCTGAACCGACTGTGCGGAGGAATGGCCATTGCGCTGATTCTGTACATGTTCGTGCATATTATTGTTGAGATCGGCTTGCGCTTTTTTGGTATGTCGACTTTTGTTCTGGACGAGTTTGTCGGCTATGCCGTTGCGGCTTCGACTTTCTTTGCTTTGGGTTACAGCCTGGAGCGGGATGGTCTGATCCGGGTCAATGTGGTACTGGACCGAATTGCTGAATCGAAGCGCTGGATACTGGATTTGTTCGCCTCGCTTCTGGCCAGCGCGTTCTTTCTCTGGGTCGGCTATTATTGGTGGCTAACCGTAGCGCGTAGTTTTGTGCGCGGTACTACCAGTCAGTCGCTGGCAGAAACACCGTTGTGGATCCCGCAGGGAATGGTGCTGATCGGGATGGGCATGTTGTGCCTGACTCTGATCGTGCGGATTGCCGCCCTGATCTGTTATCAGCAGGCTCCGAAACCTGCTGCGCAAGGAGCCTGATATGGACATGTTATTTATTGCGCTCGGTGTGCTGGCGCTGCTGTTTGTGGTGCTCGGCAGCGGTATCTGGGTATTCGCCGGTCTGGCGGTCGTGTCATTTGGATCCTTGGTGTTGTTTGGCGATATGTCACCACAGCGGGTCGGCAGTATCCTGAGCCGGATTCTCTTTCGTGCCGGTAACTCCTGGGAATTAGCGGCGATCCCGCTGTTTATTCTGATGGGTGAACTGATTTTCCGCTCGGATATTTCCGATCGTCTGTTTAAAGGCCTGGAGCCCTGGACCCGCTTGATCCCGGGAGGCATTTTGCATACCAATGTGTTTGGTTGTGCCATGTTTGCCGCGGTCAGTGGTTCCAGCTCGGCGACAACAGCCACGATTGGTAAAATCACCACCACCGAGCTGCAAAAGCGTGGCTACGATCGCCAGCTGTCGATCGGCTCTCTGGCCGGTGCCGGTAGCCTGGGATTACTGATCCCGCCTTCGATTGTAATGATCGTGTACGGTATTCAGGCCGAAGTCTCGATCAGTAAGCTGTTTATGGCGGGTATTCTGCCCGGCATTCTGATTGCCATGCTCTATTCCGGTTATCTGATGCTGCGCACCTGGATGTCACCAGAACTAGTGCCGCAGGATCAGAGTAGTGATATTACGAAGCTGCAGAGTGTAGGTTACCTGGCACCGGTACTGCTGCTGATCTTCGTGGTACTGGGGGCGATCTATACTGGGATTGCAACGCCATCGGAGGCTGCTGCGGTCGGCGTACTGGCGACCTTGATTTTGCTGGTCTTCGAGCGCCAGCTCAATGTCGCGATGCTGAAAGAGGCGCTGATTTCGACCGTGCAAAGCTCGACCATGGTGTGCAGTATCATGGTGAGCGCCGCGCTGCTTTCTACTGCGATGGGCTATCTGCATCTGCCGTCTGAACTGGCCAAATGGATTGCCTCCATCGATCTGACACCGGTTTTGCTGCTGTGCGCATTGGCGCTGTTCTACATCATTCTGGGCCTGTTTCTGGACGGGATCTCGATTACGGTGATGAGCCTGCCAATTACGCTGCCAATCATTGAACAGGCCGGTTTTGATCCGCTCTGGTTCGGGGTCTTTCTGGTTATCATGGTCGAGCTGGGCCAGATCACGCCGCCGGTGGGCTTTAACCTGTTTGTATTGCAAGGTTTGACCGGAGAGAAGATCGGCCGTATCGCACGGGCTTCTCTGCCGTTCTTTGTGCTGATGTGTCTGGCGGCGGCTATTCTGTGTGCCGTCCCGCAACTGGCGCTCTGGCTGCCTAGTCTGGCCTGATGCAGGAGCGTTGACGGTTCCGTCCCCGTAACTCAAAGCGATAACCGGCTCCGTCAGGAGCCGGTTTTTTATCTCATTGACATGACGTTAGGTGTTCTGCCCCCTGTCAATGCACGGTGACATTCAGTTGCTCAGCCAGTTTGCTTATATCCAGCGTAATCAACCACAAGATAGGTTTATGTGTTGGGTACC
Organism: Vibrio ostreae; assembly: GCF_019226825.1. NCBI lineage: Bacteria > Pseudomonadati > Pseudomonadota > Gammaproteobacteria > Vibrionales > Vibrionaceae > Vibrio > Vibrio ostreae. The sequence goes on along the minus strand of NZ_CP076642.1, from coordinate 741,998 downwards.
GCAGCGCCGGCAGGCTGAAAATAGCCTCATGATGGTAACGTGGAAATGATTGTGCTGCAGGCCATATGCTCGGTGCCGGGCCTGAGGCTGGTTCAGTGATGTGCAACTGCACGGTTGGATAAGAGTTCATACACACCTCCTTAAAAAGAGGGTGCAGACGTACCCTCAAGTTAACAAACTGCGTGGGCGAAAGCAGCGTTGCCGCTGGCCACTTACCCATATATGTAAGGTCGTTGTTGCTGACTTCAAGAGGCCGGTGTGGATTTAATTTACTCTTGCAGTAACCAAAATGCCCTGCAGCTGCAGGGCATTTGACAACATGCGCTAATAAAAGAGGTCGTTACAGCATCACCAGGCTGGCGGTGCCAAGGAAAGCGAAGAAACCCACCACATCCGTGACTGTGGTCAGAATCACCGATCCTGCCAATGCCGGATCGAGCTTCAGTCTATCCAGAATAATAGGGATCAGCACACCAAACAGTGCCGCGGTAATGATATTGACCACGATCGCCAGCGAAATGGTGTAGCCAATCATAGGTGACTGAAACCAGAGCCCGGCGACACCGCCGATGATCAGTGCCCACACTACGCCGTTAATGGCGCCGATGCCCAGTTCGTTTTTCATCAGTGCAATGCGGTTACCTGTCGTGACCTGATTGAGTGCCATGGCTCGTACCATCAGAGTCAGGGTCTGACTGCCGGCGATACCGCCCATTGATGCGACAATCGGCATTAACACTGCCAGGGCTACGACCTGGGAAATGACATCTTCAAACAGGCCAATTGTGACCGAGGCCAGAATAGCGGTCAGCAGGTTGATACCGAGCCAGACACCACGGCGTTTGGAACTGCGCACGACCGGAGCAAACAGGTCATCGCCTTCATCCATACCGGTACCCGCCATCAGGCGCGCTTCGTACAATTCACGTTGCGTACTGAGGGCAAACTGCCAGTCAACCGCACCCACCAGAGTATCATCGTCACTGACCACCGGCACCATGGGCAGGTCAGCATGCTCCAGCGCTTCGACGGCATCGGACAGGGATTGACGAGCGTTGATCAGGACCAGTTCATCCTTTTTCAGCTCTTTGATCGGTGTGCTGCGCTCGGCTTGCAGAATATCACTGTAGGCCACCACTCCACGGAATTTACGCGCTTTGGTAATCAGATAAATGTATTGCGGTGATTCCAGATGGTATTTATCGATCAGGGCCAGAGCTCGGGTTACGCTGATCCCAAACGGCAGGGTAAACAGCTTTCTGTCTGCCCAGTGGCCGATTTCGTCATCTTCAAATTCATTGGCCTGATCATACAACTCAAGCTCGTCACGGCTGATAAGACGCAGTGCTTCCGAGACGATCTCATCCGGCAGAGAGTCTTCCCATTCGATCAGTGATAAGTTGTCCAGATTGGCCAGAGTCAGTTTCAGCTCGGCTTCGGACAGGGCTTTGATAACAGAAACCCGCACGTCGGCACGCATTTCGGTCAGCACATCGATGTGCATCTCCATCGGCAGGCTACGCCATAAACGTACCCGGTCATCGACCGGAAACGCTTCCAGAATCAGTGCCAGTGAGCCTTCATCCAGTCCGTTTTCGACCATTTCCCCAAGCAGAGCCACTTGATGCTGATCGTCGTCAGCCTGGGCCAGGGTTTGAATTTGTTGTGACAGATCCTGGTACTCGCTCAACGTTTCACTCCATTCGGTAATTGCTTTTTGTCTGCTTTCTTGAGCGCTTTTTCCGGTGCTTTGCTCAGCACAATCACGGGGCGAACAATAAACAGATTATTCGGGTAAAGGATGCGGTTGCCATCAACGGTATCGAGTACGACATTGAGGAAGGTCATATCGACAATTCGGCCCTCAACATGGTTAGCGCCATCGACCACGCGGACCCACAGGCCAATCCGGCAATGATTTTGAATAAACAGCGCCAGGAACGAGGTGACATTGCTCAGCAGCGACCAACTGGCGAACAGGCCGACGCCCAATAAGGCAAACAGAGACGAGCCCACCACCAGCAAGCCGCGTAGCTCAATCCCCCACATCATCATTAAGGTCAGTAGCAGGGTGATCAGCATGGCTGCTTTGATCAGCCAGCGCGCGCGCTTGATGCGATGAACGTCATGACGATCGCTCACGGTGCTTTCAAACAGGCGCAGCAGCACCTTGGCAATTTTAGGGTAAATGAGCAGAGCAACAATGGTGATCCACCATTGGTAATAGTCTTGTAATAAAGCGATGTAATCCATAGTGGCAACGCACACAGAAGTTTGCTTCAAAATAACTGAATTACAGGGAATTACAAATTGAATTATCCCCTTAACCGGGGATGTGCTGTTTTATTGGCCGAAGTACAAATAAAACGGCGTCATGACGGTGCGCAAGATTAGTTGAGCCTTACGGAAGTTTGAGCGGCTCTGCATCTTCATTCTCTATGGTGAGTAATAAAGCGTCGGGAGTGATTTCCGGCGCATTCATCATCCGTGCTAAACGCTGCAGCGAAGAAAGAATCAGGGTCTGCTCCCATTTGTCCAAGGCACGAAACTGGTGCACAAAGTCATCCTGCAGCATTTGCGGCGCGGCTGAAAGAATCTTCTCTCCTTCTGACGTGAGATGGGCGTGCACCTTACGTTTATCGGTGGTATCGCGTTCCCGTTTCACCAGTTCACGTTTTTCCAGTCGATCCAGAATGCTGGTGGCTGTTGCCTGACTCATGTTGGTCGCGCCAGACAACTGACGTATGGTCATGCTCGGTTCGGCTTTGATTGCTCTCATCAACAGCAGTTGCGGGCTGGTCAGTCCAAAGTCTTTGTTGAGTTTTTTGGAGTGCAGATCAATAGCGCGTATGATTTGTCGTATCGCGACTAATACTTCCTCGTGGATATCCAAGTTATCCTCCATCAAGTCTTATTGGCGTTCTCCGTCCTATCGCTCTGAAGAGAAAACTGCCTGACTTGTCGTTATCATTATAATAGTTGGGTACTGAATTGTTATTTGGCACGCAATATCGGCGTGGTGCGAAATATATGTTTGGGGCTGAAATGCCCGCTTATCACTGAGTTACCTGAGTTATCTGAATTAACTGAATTAACTGAATAGTGATAAGCGTCTGATGTTCATGACCGGGCAGGCTAATCTCCCCTGACGTTAGTGAGCTCGATTAGCCCGCCGGTGCCTATCACTTCACCTTTGCCTGGTGGTGATTACATCGCGGCCTGTTTAGCGCTTTCAATCCATGAATTGAACAGTTTCTGGTGCGCTTTAATCCAGCCATCGGCATGCGCTTCAATATCCTGCTCGGAATTATGACCCTGACTCATCATCATGTTTTCAGCACTGACATCATTGATGTTGAGTTTCATCACTTCGAACAGTTTCGCTGCGGCCGGGTTGTTGTCAGCAAACTGCTTGTTGGCGACGATTTTCATCGAGTTCATCTGGAAGCCGTAATTTTTGCCATTCGGCAGTGTGGTATCTACGTCGCTGCGATCGCCAGGCAGAGCAGAGAAGGGCACTTCCAGCCACACAACATCTTTACCCGGAACCAGCACACCACTTACCCAATACGGAGTCCAGGTGTAGTAGAAGATTGAATCGCCTTTTTTATAGCGCGAGATGGTATCGGCTATGATTGCGGCATAGTTACCCTGATTGTGAGTGACAGTGTCACGCAGGCCAAAAGCATCCATCTGATGTTCTATTACACCTTCACAGCCCCAGCCCGGAGTACAACCGGTTAAATCCGCTTTGCCATCATCGTTGGCGTCAAACAGCTTGGCGATTTTCGGATCTTTGAGCTGTTCAATATTGGTGATGTGGTACTTGTCTGCGGTTTTTTTATCAATCAGATACCCTTGTGCAGCGCCAGAAATATACTCGCCTTTACGATAAAATTTAGCGTCACCGCCGGCTGCCTGATATTTGTCTTTGTGCAGCGGCGCCCAGTTAACCGCCAGATAGGTGGCATCGCCTTCGCTGATCGAGGTGTAACCGACGTTGTAATCCACTTCTTTGGTTGGTAATACGGTGTAACCTAGTGCTTCCATCGCTTTATTAACGATCAGCGTCTGGAACGTTTCTTCAGCCACTGTCGACTGAACCGGTTGCACTGTAATACCCTCACCAGGCAACTTGGCAAAGGCCGGGGCTGCGAGTGTTGTACCGGCCACAAATCCTGTGGTGAGTATTGTCTTCCATGCTAACTTCATTTCTGTTCTCCTAGCGTGTTTTTACCTTCTGTGTGAATCAGTTTCTGTTTCAGGTGGTATACCAGTGAGGCCGGGCCTTTCTGGTACCAATGGGTTTTCTTGTCACGGCTGTTTGCGCCTATGGACTGAGTAATCCGGTCGAGAAGAATCGCCAGAATGACGATACCCAGACCACCGACTGCGGCTAAGCCCATGTCGAGACGGCCAATACCACGCAGCACCATCTGACCTAAACCGCCGACCGCAATCATGGATGCGATCACGACCATGGACAGCGACAGCATCAGCGTCTGGTTGACGCCGGCCATAATGGTTGGCATCGCCAGCGGTAACTGAATGCGATACAACATCTGTTTCGGACTGGCGCCAAAGGCGTGACCGGCTTCAATCAGCTCCTCAGGTACCTGCTGGATACCCAAGATAGTCAGACGCACGATAGGCGGCAGGGCGAAGATAATCGTCACCACCACGCCCGGCACGTTACCGATACCAAACAGCATTACAATCGGCACCAGATAGACGAAGGCGGGCGTGGTCTGCATCGCGTCCAGCACCGGCCGGATAATTTTGCCTGCGGTCTCACTGCGTGCCAGCCAGATACCCAGCGGCAGCCCGATCAGCAGGCAGAAGAACACTGAGGTCATCACCAGTGCCAGTGTGACCATGGCTTCATCCCAGGCGCCGATCAGGCCGACGACCAGTAATGAGCAGAACGTCGCGATGCCCATTCTTGAACCAGCCAGTTGCCAGGTGATCAGAAACAGAATCAGCAGCATGACCGGAGCAGGGGTGGATACCAATGCGGTTTGAAATGAGGTCAGTATTAAGTCTATCGGGATGCGAATCGCCTGAAATACGGGGCGTCCGTGGGTCACGAGCCAGTCAAGAGTGGTTTCAACCCAGCTGTCAAAGGGCAGAATCGCGTCTTTGAATGGATGTAGCCAGTCAAAAGGCGTGGCATCAGGAGTGGCGGTATTAAGCCAGTCTGCCCCTGAAGATGTGGCATTGCCAGCCCAGGGATCGCTGTTTGATGACGCAGCCTGATTCGCGGCGCCCCAGGGATCGGCGGCTTGTGCAGCCGAAGTTATCGTTTCCGTCGTCATGATTATTCCCTATCTAAAGTTTGCAGTAAGCGGCTTTTGGTGATCACACCATAGTAGTGACCTTGGGCATCGACGACTGGCACTGAGTAAGGCACTTCGGCGACCTGGCCTATCAGATCGCCCACAGAGACGTTCGGGTCAATAGTGATGGTGTCATCTAGCAGGGCACTGCTGAGAGAGCGTTGCTCGCGTTTGGCGGCTTTGAGAGAATCGAGGGAAACGATCCCGGTGTACTTATTGCTGCGATCGACCACGATGCCGTATTCGCGATCGTTGTCCATCAGCAGTTGCATTGCCGCCGCAGGACCATCGTTATCGTGTTTTTGAACATCGCAGCCGGCTTTTTGCGCGCGATATCTTTGGCACAGAAGACGCTGGCGACATTGACGCCGCGGAAGAAAGAACTGACATAATCATTAGCCGGATGATGCAGGATTTCATCGGGTGTTCCGACCTGGACCACAACCCCGTCTTGCATGATGGCGATGCGGTCACCGATGCGCATCGCTTCATCCAGGTCATGAGAAATAAAGACAATGGTACGTTTATCGTCATTCTGCAGTCGAATCAGTTCGTCCTGCATTTCGGTTCGGATTAACGGGTCGAGAGCAGAAAAAGCTTCGTCCATCAGCAGGATGTCCGGGTCATTGGTCAGTGCACGTGCCAGCCCGACCCGTTGCTTCATCCCGCCTGACAATTCATCGGGGTATGAATCGCAATAAGCCTCCAAGCCTACTCGTTGCAGAGCGGCTTTGGCGGCAGTGTGGCGTTGCTGCTCGGCAACACCAGCCAGCTCCAGACCGAAGGCGGCATTTTCAATCACTGTCATATGCGGCATTAGCGCAAAGTTCTGGAACACCATGGAAATGTTTTGACGCCGAACTTTTCTCAGTTCGTTATCCGAGATCTGGGCAATGTCTTTACCCTTGAGCAATACACTGCCACGGGTGGGTTCAATCAGGCGGTTCAGCAAGCGGACCAGGGTCGATTTACCGGAACCGGACAACCCCATAATGACAAAAATCTCACCCTCATTGATCGAGAGAGACACGTCCTTAACCCCCACAGTAAGGCCGGTTTGCTCGAAAATCTCATCTTTGTTGAGCCCCTTATCGATCAGGGCGAATGCCTCTTGCGGTGTCTCTCCAAACACCTTATAGAGGTTGTTAACTTCTAGCATGGTTGACATCATTTACATCCTTTGTTGTCGTCAAAAATTAGCGACGATAAATTGTAAATATGTATAGTACACTAAACATTAACTTCGCAGTTATCAAGTTGTTAAAGAGAGAAAGATGTTGCGATCTTTACTTATTTCTATGATTTATAAGAAAAATTAAATTTTCAAAAAACTTACAGTTAATTTGAGTTAGAATGTTTTGTATTAGTAGAATAATCGGGTAACACACCGACAAAATACAGCATTCAATCTGCTTTCCACTGACAGGAAATGCATCATTTAAGGAGCGCTACGTGCATAAAATTTGGCTAATAATCAGCTGTTTGGCTATGTTGTTCACTTTCGGAGTCTCAGCCGAAGAGGCCGAAGAAGCCGCGCAGGACACAGCACAACAACAGGCGCCGGCTTACTCAGAATCAGCATTACTGGATCGGCCACTGATGGAACGTTACATTCTTGATGAATTGAAATCTTTGCGTCAGGACCAGCAGGATCTCGAGCGCAGGGTGATCACCCAAATTACCGATCGTGAGTTGACGGTGGCGGATAAATCGATGAACTACGCCAATGTTACCGTGACTTATTTCTTCTATATCATCGCCGGAGTTGCATCGCTGGTGGCGTTAGTCGGCTGGCAGTCGTTACGGGAAGTGAAACATAACACCCGTGAAATGGCGGATAAGCGTCTCAACAAAATTGCCATGGAATATGAGAAGAAGTTCGTGGCACTGGAGCGGGATTTGAAGCGTAAAACCCGGATGCTGTCGGAGAATAACCGTGAAATCGAAATTATTAACGAGATACACAACCTGTGGCTGCGAGCGCAGAACGCGCAGACCGCTGACCAGCGCATCGAAGTGTACGATGAAATTCTTAAAATCCGCCCTGGTGATTTGGAAGCATTAACCTACAAAGCCGATGCTGCGATGGAGATTAAAGAGTACCACTGGGCAATGAGCCTGTGTAACCGAGTGCTCGAACTGGATGAAAATAATGGTCCGGCCCTGTACCAGCGTGCCTGTGCTTATGCGCGTTTGGGGGCAGAAGAACAAGCGATGGAAGACATGACCCGCGCGCTGGAAACTACCCCTTCGCTGCGCGAACTGATCGCTGATGAAGCAGATTTTGAGTCCCTGTATGGCAATAAAAAGTTTGATGCGTTAGTCAAAGCAACTCAAGCGGATTAAATATATACAAGCAATTGAATAATAGTCACAATTACTTTATGCATTAACTTAGCGCGCTCCCGGAGCGCGCTTTTCTTTTCCACTCTCATCTGACAAGGCTTCATCTTGATCTATTCTTTGATAGGGCACCGGGCAAATTTGTTGATTACTCATTAATTTGCAAAGTTATGCGCTATAACCAAAGCTTGTCCTGACGACAAATTATTATCATTAGACACCTAGGGTGTTTTGCCTGATAAAGCGCGTGACATTTAGGGTGTCGGGTGTGGCTTTATCGCAAAGCCACAGACAAATTCTCTTGATATTGTGAGACTTGATGTGGAGCAACAATCCAAATTAGACAGCGTTCGAGCTGATTACAACGTTCATTACTGGAGCCAGGGTTTTTTTGGCATTGACGATCATGGCGAAGTGTATGTTTCGCCCCGTAAAGACGGAGCTCACCCCACTCAGTTGAGTTCTATTGTAAAGCAACTCGAAGCGCGTAATTTGAATTTGCCGGTATTGGTGCGTTTTCCGCAAATCCTGCATCAGCGTGTGCACAACATTTGTGATGCGTTTAACCAGGCGATTGAAGAGTACGATTACCCGAACAAATACCTGTTGGTTTACCCGATTAAAGTGAACCAGCAAAAAGAAGTGGTGGATGAAATCCTCGCCAGCCAGGCAGAGCTGGAAACCAAGCAGCTCGGTCTGGAAGCAGGCAGTAAGCCCGAGCTTCTAGCGGTGTTGGCCATGGCACAGCAAGCCAGCTCTGTGATTGTATGTAACGGTTACAAAGACCGTGAGTACATGCGTTTGGCTCTGATCGGTGAAAAACTGGGCCACAAAGTGTTCATCGTGCTGGAGAAACTGTCTGAGCTGGATCTGGTTCTGAAAGAGGCCAAAAGTCTGGGTGTGAAACCACGCCTGGGCCTGCGTATTCGTCTTGCGTCTCAGGGAGCGGGTAAGTGGCAGTCGAGCGGTGGCGACAAATCTAAGTTTGGTCTGGCGGCGGCTCAGGTGCTGAGTGTGATTGACCGCCTGAAACAGGAACAGCAGTTAGACGCGCTACAGTTAGTACATTTCCACCTCGGTTCGCAGATGGCGAATATTCGCGACGTGCGCAACGGTGTGAATGAATCGGCGCGTTTCTACTGCGAGCTGCGTGAGCTGGGTGCACAGATCCAGTACTTTGATGTGGGGGGCGGTTTGGCGGTGGATTATGACGGCACCCGCAGCCAGTCATCGAACTCGATGAACTACGGTTTGCTGGAATACGCCCGCAACATCGTTAACACAGTCGGTGATGTGTGTACTTTGTACAACCAGCCGATGCCAACCATTATCTCGGAATCCGGTCGTTCGGTAACGGCGCATCACGCTGTGCTGATTACTAACGTGATTGGTGCTGAGTCGTACCAGCCGGAAGCGATTGAAGCGCCGGAAGAGGACGCCCCGATCCTGCTGCAGAACATGTGGCGCAGTTGGGAAAACCTGAGCGAAGGCAGTGATGCCCGTGCTCTGATTGAGTTGTTTAACGACACGCAAAGTGACTTGTCCGAAGCGCACAGCCTGTTTGCAACCGGTGTGATCAATTTGCAGCACCGGGCTTGGGTGGAGCAGCTGTCACTGCGTATTTATCATGAACTGCGCCAGAAAATGAGCACCAAAAACCGTTTCCACCGTCCAATCCTGGATGAACTGCAGAACCGGTTGGCGGATAAGTTCTTCGTCAACTTTTCGTTGTTCCAGTCGCTGCCGGATGCCTGGGGTATCGATCAGGTGTTTCCGGTCCTGCCTTTGTCAGGACTGGAAAACATGGCCGACCGTCGCGCGGTGATGCTGGACATTACCTGTGACTCGGACGGCGCTGTGGAACAGTACGTGGAAGGCCAGGGGATTGAAACGACTCTGCCGGTACCCGCCTGGAACCAAGATCAGCCATATCTGATGGGCTTTTTCCTGGTGGGGGCTTACCAGGAAATCCTGGGCGACATGCACAACCTGTTTGGTGATACCCACAGTGTGGTGGTCAACATTACCGATCAGGGTGAGTCAGACATTACCTTCGTCAATGAAGGTGATACGGTCGAAGACATGATGCGTTACGTACATATTGATGTGGATGCGATTCGCACCAATTATCGTCAGCTGGTAAGCCAGCGAGTGGCGGCGCAGGAACAAGCGACTGTTTTGGCCGAACTGGAACAGGGCCTGAACGGTTATACTTATCTAGAGGATTTTTAAATGAATGATTTGTTTACTAAAACTGATTATTCACTCTACTCCAACGCGATGACGTTCGTGCGTCGTCCGTACCAGCGTGATCCGCTGGAAACAGACGCCGATATCGTCGTGCTGGGTGTACCGTTGGATATGGCAACGTCCGGCCGTCCCGGTGCGCGTATGGGACCGGATGCCATTCGTCGCGCTTCGGTTAACCTGGCGTGGGAAGGCAAGAAATTCCCGTGGGATTTCAATCTGTTCAAGCGCATTAACGTAGTTGATGCCGGTGATTTGGTGTTTGATTGCGGTGACGCAGAGGATTTTACCTATCGTCTGGAAGCAGCCACCAATGAGATCCTGAAGAGCGGTAAAACCATGCTGGCTCTGGGCGGGGATCATTTTATTACCCTGCCGATTCTGCGTGCGTATGCCAAGCATCACGGCGAGATGGCGCTGATTCACTTCGACGCTCATACCGACACTTATGCCAATGGCAGCGCCTATGACCACGGCACCATGTTCTACCATGCGCCGAAGGAGGGATTGATTTCTCCGCGTCATTCAGTGCAGATCGGTATTCGTACAGAGTATAAGCAGGAAGGTCATGGCTTCAACGTGATCAATGCAATGCAGGCTAACGACATGGCGGTGGATGAAATTGTCGGTCAGATTAAACACATTATCGGTGATAAGCCGGTTTATCTGACGTTTGACATTGACTGCCTGGATCCGGCGTTCGCACCGGGTACTGGTACGCCGGTGTGCGGCGGCCTGAGTTCAGACAAAATTCTGAAAATCATCCGGGCGCTGAAAGGCATTAATCTGGTGGGTATGGATGTGGTTGAAGTATCTCCGCCATACGATCAGAGTGACTTGACGTCACTGGCCGGCGCAACCATCGCACTGGAACTGCTTTACGTGTGGGCATCCAATAAGTCCGACGACGAATAGTTGCAAAGAGCCAATCAAAACCGAGGTCTGTCCTCGGTTTTTTTACGCCCCCGTTTCGGTGGCCGTGTTGCCTCTGCAATGCGCTCAACTTAAGCGGTGATATCTTCGTCGCAGACCGGTACGTAGAGGCTTTTTTTCGGTGTATCCAGCACTACATTGGTGGTGACTCGTTTGATCTGCGGATAAAGTTGCATCAGTTGTTCGATAAAGGCGTCATAAGCCCGGGTATCCGGCGCGGTGATCACCAGCATCAGGTCGACATGGCCGGTGACGTAGAACACTTGCTGCACGGTATTCTGTCCTTCTGCCCAGCGTTTGAAGCGGCTCAGTACTGCGTAGTTATCACGGTCAATCTCAACCCCGGCCAGAAACGTCATCTTATGGCTGGTCACTGCCGGATCGACAATCGCCACTTCAGCCCGGATTACCCCCTCTTCACGCAGTTTTTTAATCCGGCGCTGCACCGCTGAGGCGGACAGTCCAACCTGCTCAGCTATCACATCTGCCGCCAGGCGACAATTACGCTGCATCAGTTCGAGAATCTTCTGATCAAACGTATCCAGTGGGGAACTCATAGTCATCCTTGTGCGGTCTGGCCGCATCATTGACCGCAAAAATGCGGCGATTGTGCATCTTGGCGGCTAGGATAGCCGATTTTTGTGCGCCAATCGAATTGACAATGGTGCTCAACCTCCTATTTAAACCCGTGTAAAAGGAAATGAGTAATTATGCACTATCATGATGCTGACCAGACTGAACCAGAGACCTATGCGCCGCAGACTCAGGCGTTGCATGCTATGTTGCAGGCCGACCCGGTTCATCAGGCGATCGCGCCCAGTATCGTCATGTCAGTCAATCACAGTTTCAGTCCGGAAAGTGGCGCATTTTCGGCCTGCGGACTGGATGACATTGCGGATGCGCCTTACCTGTATGCCGGATGGACCAATCCTACGGTGCGCCTTTTAGAGCAAAGGCTGGCAGTGCTGGAACACGCAGAAGAAGCCCTGGCTACCGCAACGGGTATGGCAGCCGCTTCCGGTCTGTTTCTCTCGGTACTCAAAGCAGGCGATCACCTGATAGTCAGTGATATGTGTTACGCCGCCGTGTATGAATTTGCCACTCAGGTGTTGCCTGGATTTGGGATTGAAGTGTCGGTAGTTAATACTGAATGCACTAATAATGTGCAACAGGCGCTTAAAAAGAACACCAAGTTAGTGCATATTGAGACCCCGAGTAATCCTTTGCTTCGCTTAACCGATATTGGCGCGCTGGCGCAGTGTCTGAAATCTCACGGAGTACGGCTCAGTGTCGATAGCACGTTTTCTACCCCGGTTGTGACCCGTCCACTGGATCTGGGAGCGGACTTTGTCATCCACTCGCTGACCAAATTCATCAATGGTCATGGCGATGTGCTGGGGGGCTGTATCCTGGGCAGTAAAGCGCTGTTGTCACCCATCAGAGCGATGGCAGGCGTTTATCTGGGCGCGACACTCTCGGCACAAAGTGCCTGGCTAATTATGCGCGGGATGGAGACGCTTTATCCGCGGATGAAAACCTTGTGTGACTCCGCGTTACAGATAGCTCAGTGGCTGGAAAGCCATCCGCGTGTAGCACGAGTTTTATACCCCGGATTGGCCTCACACCAGCAATTTAGTCTGGCGCAGCGTCAAATGGATCATTTTGGCGGCATTATTGCATTCCAGGTCGATGACATTGATTTGATCGAGCAGCGTTTTGCCCAGGAATCGGCGCTTTTTTATTATGCTTATTCTATTGGTCATCAGCGCAGCCTGGCTGTGGTAATGAGAACCGACGACTTAGATGCGTCAACTTACCGCTTTACGCCGCAACAAAAAGCCGATTTTTGTCGCGATGCCGGACAAGGCGTGGTGAGACTTTCGATTGGCCTGGAGGCCGCGGAAGATTTAATTCGGGACTTGCAGCGTTTACTCAGGTAGTGGTTGCATATTTATACCACGCTATTGGTTATAAATTCGAAAAGTTGGTGGAACTCGGCGATAAAATATCGCATTATCTGCAAGACGTTAATGTCAGTCACATTTGTGTCGTCAGACAGCGTTTTTGTCATAGGACGAACGACAAAATAACAAGATCTACATAAGGGATAATATGAAAAAGTTCATTAAATCTTCTGCAGCCGGGCTGCTTTTCGCTTGCTCTCTGTTAGGTGCCTCTCAGGCTTCTGCGGCGGAGTCTGCGCTGGAAAACATTTTAAATACAGGTGAACTTAAAGTCTGTTTCGATGCGGGTTACATGCCGTTCGAAATGAAAACCAAGGATGGTCGCTACATCGGTTTTGACATTGATATCGCGAAATATATGGCGCGTTCAATGGGGGGTGAAGTTTACGCCGGTCAACACGGCATGGGATGGCATCATTCCTGCGATGCAAACCGGTAAATGTGACATCATTATGGCGGGTATGACGGTAACAGCGGAACGTAACCTGAAAGTGAACTTTGCCACGCCATACATCGTTATCGGTCAGTCTGTGGTGTTGTCGCCAAAACTGGAAGGAAAAGTGACCAGCTACAAAGATCTGAACGATCCGAAATACACCATCGCTACTAAGCTGGGGACTACAGGTGCTGAAGCGGCGAAAAAATACGTACCAAACGCGAAGCTTGACCTGTATGACACGGAAGTGGATGCTGTGCTGCAGGTCGTTAACGGCAAAGCGGATGCCTTCGTTTATGACTTGCCTTACAACGCGATTTACAGCGCGCAAAACAAGGGCAAAGTGGTGCACCTCGAAAAACCGTTTACCTATGAGCCGCTGGGTTGGGCAATCCGTCAGGATGACCCGAACTTCCTTAACTTCCTGAACAACTACCTGCGCCAGATTCAGGGCGATGGTACTTATGATCGTATCTACGATAAGTGGTTCAAAAGTGACAGCTGGCTGAGTGACGTACAGTAAACGTCGTCACTTAAGTTGCCAAAGCCGGGCGGCCCGACTGCCCGGTTCATTCCAAGAATAAAGAGAATCTGAGTGATGCAGTCAAAATCCTCAAATTGGGTCGGACATCTGATTTATGGTCTGATCATGCTAATGCTGGTCAGCGCGGTGTATTTTTCCGGGCGCAGCATTAATTACAACTGGCACTGGGATCGTTTGTGGCCATACGTCATTAATACCGAAATGCAGGAGATCCGTGCAACCGGTGATGGCACAGCAAGCATCAAAGACGGCCAGCTAGTCATAGAATTCGATAACCAGGCTTCGCCGCAGGTTATCACAGACTACACTCAACTGATGGTGGGTGAAGGCGACCTTATCTTCCAGGGCGATACCGTTGCCAAACTCAACGAGTGGCAATTCGGCCCTATTGCGACCGGATTGTGGGTCACGATCGAAATTTCATTTATTTCATTGATATTCGCGGTCATTCTCGGGCTGATATTCGGCCTGATGCGGGTGTCCAAAAACCTTACGGTGCGCAATCTTGCCATTACTTACGTGGAATTAATCCGCGGCACGCCGTTACTGGTACAAATTTTTATTGTTTACTTCTTTATCGGCACGGTACTCGATTTTGAGCGCTTTACTGCCGGTGTGGTTGCGTTGTCGGTATTTACCGGAGCGTACGTTGCAGAGATCGTGCGTGCCGGTATTCAGGCCATCCCGAATGGACAGATGGAAGCGGCTCGTTCACTGGGCATGACTTATCCGAAAGCGATGCGTTATGTCATTTTGCCTCAGGCATTGAAGCGCACTCTGCCGCCACTTGCCGGTCAGTTTATCAACCTGATCAAAGATTCTTCACTGGTCTCAGTGATTTCCATCACCGACCTGACCAAGGCCGGACGTGAAGTGGTCAGCGGCAGTTTTGCGCCATTTGAAGTCTGGTTTACGGTAGCGGCACTTTACCTGGTGGTCACCGGGACCTTGTCGTGGGCTATCCAACGTTTAGAGAAGAGGTTATCGGCCAGTGACTAGTGAATACAACGGCGAAGATATGGTTTATGCCAGCGAAGTTGACAAATATTATCCGAACGGATGCCACGCACTTAAGTCAGTCTCCACCACGGTTAAACGGGGTGAAGTGGTCGCGATCATTGGTCCGTCCGGCTCTGGTAAATCGACCTTCTTACGCACGCTCAATCAGCTCGAAGAAATTTCTTCCGGCACCATCATAGTGGATGGGTTTGATATGTACGCGAAGTCGACCGATATCAACGTACTGCGGCAGAACGTCGGCATGGTGTTCCAGAGCTTCAACTTGTTTCCGCACATGACGGCATTACAGAACGTGATGTTAGCACCGCTTAAAGTGGCCAAGCGCCAGAACAGCGATGTTATGGTGGATGCCAAAAATCTGCTTAAGCGGGTGGGGTTGGAAGATCGCATGAACAACTACCCGTCTCATCTGTCCGGTGGTCAGCAGCAGCGTGTGGCGATTGCCCGTGCGTTAGCGATGAAGCCTGATCTGATGTTGTTCGATGAGCCGACATCGGCACTGGACCCGGAGATGGTGGGTGAAGTGCTGGATGTAATTAAAGGTCTGGCGAAAGAAGGCATGACCATGGTGATCGTAACCCACGAAATGGGCTTTGCCCGTGAAGTGGCGGATCGTGTCCTGTTTATGGAAGAGGGCAAACTGCTGGTGGACGACCAACCCAAAGCGGTGTTTGATGACCCTCAGCATCCGCGGCTTAAGCAGTTCCTGGCTAAGGTGCTGTGACGTTTTATGCGCCCTCACCCGACACTTTGGCGATCAGATTATAGTTTGTAACCATTTGCCGGGAAATAATCACAAACCGAGCCTCAACAGGCTCGGTTTTTTGTTATCCAAAGCACACTTTCTGTGCCATAGCCTGAATTTTAGCCCGCTTTGGCGCATGATTTCTCTCAGTTTCAGGTGGATTGTAACGATCATTTACAGCTGCGTAAGTCTAAGTAAAGAACACAGCCTTACCGGGTGACTCGGGTACAATAACCACCGTAATGCCCGGCCCTGATGGCCTTACGTCGCGCTGCTTTTTACAGGCGTAACGGATCATCGTATTGGCGCAAACATTTCTGATTGTGATGCGAGTCGTCATGTTGTCAGCACCACAATCAAAAGCCCGATAGCCTGATTATCAGGTGGCTGGCAGTACTACAACGTTAATCAATATTAATGGTTTTGGATGCGGGTTATGAAAACAACTGGATGGATGGTCGCCATTTCTGCGACCGGTATGAGCTTATTTTCTGCATGGGCGTCGGCCGAGCCGATCGTGATTCCGAATCCGCCGCAATTGTCTGCCAAAGGGTATGTGCTGATGGATTATCACACCGGGCAAGTCCTGGTTGAGCACAATGGCAATGAAAAAAATGAATCCGGCTAGTTTGACTAAGCTGATGACGTCTTATGTCGCTGGTCAGGAGATGAAAAGCGGCAAAATTTCCGCCAGTGATAATGTCACCATCAGCGAACATGCCTGGGCCAAAAACTTCCCCGATTCTTCCAAAATGTTTATTGAGGTAGGGACCAGTGTCAACATGATGGATCTCTACCGCGGCTTAATTGTCCAGTCCGGCAACGATGCCAGCGTCGCGATTGCCGAACATGTGGCAGGGTCGGAAAGTGGCTTTGTCGATTTGATGAATTCATGGGCGCAGCGCCTCGGGTTGAACAATACCGCCTTTACTAACCCGCACGGACTGGACAGCGATGGCCTCTACACCACGCCGTATGATATTGCCAAGCTTGCTCAGGCGATTATCCGTGATTTGCCGGATATCTATCCACTGTATAGCGAAACGTCTTTTACCTACAACGGTATCACGCAGTATAACCGCAATGGTCTGTTGCATGACCGCAGTATGAATGTGGATGGGATGAAAACCGGTTATACCAGTGGCGCTGGTTACAGTCTGGTGACTTCAGCCACCAATGGTAACATGCGCCTTATCTCTGCGGTCATGGGTTCAGGCAGCCAGAAAGGACGTGAGTCGGACAGCAAACAGTTGTTGAGTTATGGCTTTCGTTTTTTTGAAACCGTGGCTCCCCATCAGCAAGGTGAAGCCCTCGAACAGGCACCTATCTGGATGGGAGAGAAAAGCACTGTGGCGGTCGGTGTGCCGCAAACCACATATATTACGGTCATGAAAGGGGAGCTGGCGCAGCTCAGCGGCCTGATTGAAATGGATAAAGAGTTAGAGGCACCAATAGAACAAGGTCAGGTTGTGGGTAAAGTGGTCTATCAGGTGGATGGCCGCAGTGTAGGAGAATCACCTTTGGTCGCACTTGAAAGCGTGCAAAAAGGCAGTTGGTTCAGCCAGGCGATGGACTGGATTAAGCGCTTGTTTGCCAGTCTGTTCTCCTGATTCTCTCAACTGGAATGACTGTGTTCTCAATGCCCGCGATTTGCGGGCGTTACTTTTTGCGGCGTTACTTTGGTGACAGAGAGCTGACATTGAGGGCGATTTGGCTCGCAAACAGAGGCTCGCGGGGCAAACTCTGGACAGAAACTCACTTTCGATTGACATTGTGATTAACTGTTTTTGTCATTTTTATCGCATTGAGTTCAAGCGAGGAAATACGATGGAATTTGGCCCAGAAGATCGTCATGCACTGTACGATATTTGGATGTCCCAAAAAGCAAAAATGCATTTAACCCAGATGGAAATGGCAAAACGGCTGGGTGTCAGTCAGGTGGAATTTTCTAACCTATTACGCGGTAACGCTCCGCTGACCATGTCCTTTGTGACCACCTTCTGCCAGCATTTGCATGTCGAGCCTTACAATGTGCTGCCGACATTAAAAAGTAAGTTTACCTCCGGTGAGCATTTAGTGCGTTTGCAAAATCGCATTACTGTCGACGGTGAAATTCAACGCGTTCAGGTTGATGGCAACCAGGTCATTATCGAATATACCCATCTGTCTCACTAGTCGAGCCGTCTTAGGCCTGTATCACACGTGAGTCGTCACTTCACAACGGATTAAGCAATCCCGCATCAGCCGGATATCCGCTCGTTGTTTGAGCGGGCGATATCCTTTCCTTACAGGCCTTATTCTGACGCTCTGCGGAATCATTTATTCTTTAAAGTTAATAGTCTGCGTCCTGACAGGTGCTTGATGGCTGGCGGCCAAATAGGCACAATGGTGTAATTAGTCACAATTCATTAAGAAGTAACAACTCATTAAGAAGTAACAATTCATTAAGAATAAGCTGTCTTCGTCTGTTTATCCCATTTCGTTCTCTCTTTTTGATGCTGGCACTAAACGGTGGTTACCTGGCGGGATCGCCGATCCAGCAGCCTGCGCTGTCATTGAGTTCTTCAGAATTACGAAAGCGATGGTTGATTGTAACTGAGACCTGCTTATTCAGCCGGTGTGATCTGCCTGCCGGCGGAGTGTCACCAATTCGGCATATTGTCCTGACTTGGGTATATACTATTAATCTAACCTACTGAGATGATTTCGTTATGTTTGAAGAATTAGCGCTGGGAGGCTTGCTGTTCAGCCCGTTGGTGATGTTTGCACCTATGGCCTTTGCGCTCTCCTGTGTGTCCAGGCTAGTGCTGCACAAGACGGGCGTGTATCAGAAACTGTGGAAAGTAGCTTGGTTTGAGGTCGGGCTGTTTGTCTGTTATCTGGCGATTATTATTCATTTTTTCGGGAGTTAATGTTGAATATGGGAAAAGTATTGCGTATTTGTCTCACTCTGGCGGTGGTTATCATTGCCGTGATTGCCGGTCACTGGGTATGGGATCATTATCTCTACTCACCCTGGACCCGTGATGGCCGAATCCGCGCCCAAGTGATCACCATAGCTCCGGACGTGTCTGGCTGGGTTGATACCCTCAATGTGCAGGATAACCAGCAGGTATCAAAAGGGGAACTCATCTTTAGTGTCGATCCCACCCGCTATGCGGCCAAGATCAAAGAGCTGGAAGCGGAAGTAGAAAACAAACAATACGCGCTCGATCTGGAACGTCACCGCTATGTTCGTCGACAGCAATTGACGGGTAAAAACCTAATCAGCGAAGAGACCGTCGAAAGCGCTCGTATTAATACCGAACTGGCAAAAGCAAGCCTGGATATTGCCAAAGCACAGCTCAATACCGCGCAAATTAACCTCGACCGTACCCAGATTCATGCCCCGGCAGATGGCACGCTGATTAACCTTAATTTACGTGAAGGTAACTACGTCAGTCAGGGGAGTTCGGTCCTGTCGCTGGTGAAAAAAGACTCTTTTTACGTCACCGGGTATTTTGAAGAAACCAAACTGCCGATGATTAAAGTCGGCCAGTCGGCCAAAATCACCCTGATGAGTGGTGGTAAACCGTTAACCGGCAAGGTGGTCAGCATTGGTAAAGCCATCGCGGATACCAATACCAGCAGTAATGGTCAGTTATTGCCTCAGGTGCAGCAAACCTTTAACTGGGTTCGTCTTGCACAGCGTATTCCGGTCGATATCAAGCTCGATCCGCTGGATGAAAATGTCAATATCAGTGCCGGTATGACGGTCTCGATCTATCTGCAAGAGGCTGAGTGAACGTCATGGGTGTGCTGCTTAACACCTTACTGATGCCGAACAAACAGTCGGTGATATTTGCGATAAAAGGGGTGGTCGCGATGGCGCTCTCCCTCTATATCGCCATGTTTCTTAATCTTGATCGCCCATACTGGGCGCTGGTCTCTGCGGTGTTTCTGCAGATCCGCCCGGAAAGTGGTCTGGTGATTGAAAAGGGTATCTGCCAGATTGTCGGTACTCTGGTCGGGGGGATTGTCGGGATCACGATCCTGCAATGGTTTATGCCTTATCCGGAACTGGCGATCGGTTGTCTGGCGCTGTGGCTGGGAATCAACTCAGGCATGGGCGCGATGGTACGTCGTACCAACTTCATATATCTGTTTGCGATGGCAGGTATCACGGCATGTCTGATTGTGTTGCTGGTGATGGTGTCTCCGGCCACCGCCAGCAGCCAGACCATCTTTGCAGTCGCCCAGGCCCGGGTCAGTGAAATTATTGTGGGTGCGATTTGTGCCGCCCTGGTCAGTAAACTGGTCTTTCCGATGCAGGTTAAAGACGGGCTGCGTGCCCACGCCCGTCATGTGATTAACCAGACCCTGAGTTACCTGAACCTGGAGCTGGATCCGAACGGTTCTCACGATGGCCGCCATCAGCATGTCGATACCATACTGGAGTCGATTGCTGCCATGAGTGATGACCAGAGCGCGGTCGTCTACGAGGGCCCGGATGGGCCGGGTCAAAGCCGCGCTGCCAGCCAGATATCCAATAAAACCCTGTCTCTACTGGCGATGATTCAGATTTTCGGCCGCTTGCAACGTAACCATCCTGATTTGATCGGCGAATATCTGGCAGAAATGCTTGCTGACATGCGTGACTCTTTCAAACGTATGGAAGAAACCAACGACTACAACGAATGTTACAAACAGGCGCAATCTTTGCGCCGCCGCCAGTTGGTGTACAGTAATCAGGCATGTGATTTGACGCCGCTGCAATCAAGGCTGATGAAAGTTTCGCTCGAACTCAGCGCCGATTTGGTGATGATCCTGAAAGGTTATAATGCGCTTATCAGTGCTGTTCCTGTGCGACTCAACGCGCCAACCCAGAAAAGCTACAAGGATCCACTGGTGGGGCTGGTGACTGGCGGTCGAACCATGCTGGTGTTTCTGGTCGGGGCTGGCTTGTGGATTGGCACGGGCTCGACAGCGGTGCTGATGATGATGATCCTGCCGGTTATTTTCTCGATTATGCTGGCACGTCTGCCAATGACGATTCTGATGATCGTTCTGCAGCGTCTGTTAGTCGGGGTCATGATTGCCGTGCCGGTCGCGGTGTTTTACGGCCTTAATCTGTTGGCTCAAAGTAGCGGAGATTATGAAATTCTGGTCATGGTGCTGGCCGGCCCGTATTTCTTTGGCCTGATGGCATTGGCCAACCGGGCGACCATGCCATATGGCCTGGGCTTTTGTATTCCGTTCACGATTTTGATCAGCCCGAGTAATGATATGAGCCGGGCTTTCTCAGTCGATTACACCCTGAGTAACTCGCTGTCGATTTTTGTCGGGGTGACGGTGTTGTACTGGATGTTCAAAATGATCACCGGACCTGGACTACAGCTTATGCAATACCGCCTGCTGCGTGCCACCAAGCAGGATCTGAGTGAGATCATGAATCATCCTTCACCTGAACACTGGTTCAATGCCCGCATGGGCGATCGCTTGTTACGGATTGCGACGTACGATAAAAGTATGGCGGCCCGCACTCGTGATATTACCGAGCTGGCTTTGACCGGTCTTAACCTTGGGCACGTGTCGGTACGTCTGCGGCGTATGGTGGGCAGCGTGGTGGATGAGAATCTGCAGCAAGGTCTGGAGAACTGGCAGAATGCGTTAGCTGAGGCCTTTATGCAGTGCTCAAAAGGGCAGTTCTCCTCGCAATTTAACAAGGCGTGTAATGACTTGCTGACGCAATTACGTTTTTATCCTCTGTTGCCGGGTCAATACGAAATTGTGGAAGGGATGTGCGAACGTCTGACCATGACGTTTGAGCGCCTGACGCAAACCATTGCCGATAATCAGACCCATATCAGCGAT
Organism: Vibrio ostreae; assembly: GCF_019226825.1. Classification (NCBI taxonomy): domain Bacteria; kingdom Pseudomonadati; phylum Pseudomonadota; class Gammaproteobacteria; order Vibrionales; family Vibrionaceae; genus Vibrio; species Vibrio ostreae. The sequence continues at coordinate 720,577 of NZ_CP076642.1, read as the reverse complement.
TAAGGAAAAATTTGGCTTAAGCTATCCCTTCTGCTTAAGTGATCGTCTGACTGCTTAAACCCGCTCAGTTTCTTTTACCGGAAACGGAGCGGGTTTTTCGTTGGTAGCAGCCAAGAAACTGTGTGTCGCACATGACGAGATTTAGCTTCCAGTTTTACTGGCCACACTCATATTAGCAGTGAGATGTGTGCGATAGTCCTTCCAACTCTCCGCTTCAATCTTATATTTCATCATTCACACAGGATAAAAAGGGTTTTACTGTCTGACGAAATTGACAACCCGTTGTTTTAAATCAAATCCGATACCGGCAGCTGTTGATAACTTACTGCGCATCGATGGATTACCAGTAGGGAATCGTTGTAACCGATAGCTCGCTGTTTATCATTGGGTTGATTGCAACGTGTTGACAACTTACAACGTATTTAACGCCTCAGGGCAACAGAAAACCAAGGAGATACAATGAACAAGCTTTTGCTGGCAATGTCTGTGTGTGCTTTTTACAGTGCCGGAGCGGCGGCATCGGAATGGGGATATGAGGGGAGTCATGGCCCGGCGCATTGGGGCGGTGTTTCACAGACCTGTGCGAAGGGACAAAATCAAAGTCCGGTCGATATTGAAGGCGCCTTACCCGCTAATCTTTCCGCACTCAATGTCAGTTATCAGGGGCAGGTAACCGCTCTGACTAACAATGGTCACACCTTGCAAGCGACGGTAGAAGGTAATAATCAGCTGCAAGTTGATGGTAAAACATTCACCCTCAAGCAGTTTCATTTCCATACTCCGTCGGAAAACCTGATTAAGGCCTATCAATACCCGCTGGAAGCGCATTTTGTGAATGCCGATGAGCAGGGAAGTCTGGCCGTGGTCGCGGTTATGTTCGATATGGGTTCAGAGAATCCTGCTCTCAAGCAATTGACCGAGTCTCTGCCTGATAAGGGGCACACGGTCGATCTGGCTCATCCGTTTGCCGTCGACACGCTGCTGCCGGAGACCAATCATTACTACCGTTTCAACGGTTCTCTCACGACACCACCCTGCAGTGAAGGTGTGCGTTGGTTTGTTATGCAGCAGCCCAAAGCATTGTCGGAGCAACAACGGGCGGTCCTGACCGGTATGATGGGCAAAAACAATCGTCCGATTCAACCGCGTAATGCGCGAATTTTCGTCAGCAACTAACTCCAAACTTACTTATCTCGCGATATTTTTCAGGGTTGAAGAGAAAATTGTTCAACCCTGATATATTTGAGTGATGTTATTTATTGATATGCATTGAATGAAATATAGGTTTACTATTTATAATGATTTATTTTGCTATGGTTCAAATTTAAACATTATTTAAATAAAAATCCACTCTGAATAAATTCATTCAGAGTGGTGATTAATATAAATCAGAGTTAGCTTTTATTTGGGTTAATAAACCAATACCCTATAAATTGAAAATCGCAAATGATGTTAACATCACCCGTGTCTGCATTAATTTATAACCTTGTGTTTACTTTATCGCTTTATTTTTGCAAAAACAAATGAATCTCATCAGTAAAAATGAAATGATAAATTTCATATTTATCGATATGCCTGTTGTTTGAAGGCGGTTAGGGGACGGCGTGTGAAATTTTTGTCTGAGAAATTAACTGATTATGGAGAGAGTTTCCTGCCAAGTTTAAATTTCTTTGCGGTTTTAATCTTACGTATATTTAATACACCTGAATCGCTATTTTAGTGCGCGTTAACGATCATTCTCAGCAGTGTTTGAATTTAGGTCATGATAGCGCATATCAGCCAGCGCTATTGACGAAGAAATTAGGTTGATTTCTGTGCAAGTTTGATCTTGATGATAACGGTTTGATATTCAGTAACGTCAAAGACTAAGGATACAATAGTGACTCTTTTTCACGTTTGTGTCTGGTGATGAAAATGGTGAGAACTAATTCAGATTGAGTAAGGGTAGGGCTCATCATGCAGGTACTGACAATCGATCATTCCGCTTTCACACGCCAGCAGCAGGGTCAGCTCCGCTGCAGAAATTTCAACGCAGCCGGATGGGTTTTGCCCGCACCATAGTGGAGAAAAGTCATCAAGGCCCTGGCTTTCCGCCAGTTTACGCAAGGCAGTGACTTCGCTGGCGGCATACGGGAAATCAGCGACCGAATCGCTGAGGTAACCTTGCTCGCTCATTAACCGATTGACGATGCCGCGTGCCGGACGACCGGAAAACAGGTTGGTCAGGGCCGTATGTTGCGAGCGCTCACTTTTAATCGCAGCACGATGCAACGACGATGTTTTTGCCTCTGTACACAGCAGGTAAGCCGTGCCGAGTTGAACGGCGCTGGCTCCCAGCATCAGTGCCGCCTGAATACCACGGCTGTCAGCGATGCCACCGGCAGCAATGACGGGTACCCGCACTTGCTGAGCGATTTGTGGCACCAGTGCGGTAGTACTGATTTGGGTGCTGGTGTCTTGACTGAGGAACATACCGCGATGTCCTCCGGCTTCGACGCCCTGAGCAATAATGGCATCAACACCGCGAGCTTCAAGCCAGTGTGCTTCCTGTAAGGTGGTCGCGGAGGCGAGAATTGTACAGTCCCAATGCTGGATTCGTTTGAGCAGATCCGGCTCCGGCAGCCCGAAATGAAAACTCAGTACCCGGGGGTGAAACGGCTCGATGGCATCGGCGATATCGTGGCTGAACGGCATCCGGCTGGCCCCATTCTCTGCCGCCGGTAACTCGGCGTTCAGTTGCTGAAAATAAGGGCTCAGTGTGGTTTGCCAGCGTTGTTGCTTTTCAGGATCGAAGGCAGGCATGGAGTGGCAGAAAAAGTTGAGATTAAACGGTTTATCCGTTGAACGTTGAATGAGTTTAATTTCCTCCACCATGCCGTCTGCACTCAGCATTGCGCAGGGCAGGGAGCCCAGGCCCCCGGCCTGACACACCGCGATGGCCAGTTCGCTGTCTTGCACACCAGCCATCGGCGCTTGAATAATGGGCAGTTCGCACCCCAACAGCTCGTCAATGTTTCCTGTGTACATACGATCTCCTGAACAATAGCGGCCTGCGAAGATTTTAGATTTTGGTAAAAATAGATGTTGATCGCCGGCAGGCCTGCTCTTTAGATTAAAACTGGTAACCTATACCAATGTAGCCAGTCGACACTGTGATATCTATGTCTTCTACATCTTGTGCTTGAGCGATACGGTATCCGGCATGCAGACTCATGTTGTTGCGAAACGCGACGCCGATCTCCGCACCATACTGGAAGCCGCCCTTAGACGCTGACGCGGAAGCTCCGGTTGATGTGTTTTCTAGTTCAAAGTCAAGATGCCCTATGCCGCCAATCAGACTAACATAAGCATCTACTTGCTTGTAATGCTTAATGAAACGAGGCTTGATGTTAAAAAAAACTGCATCGCCGTCTGCATCAACTAAATCAGCATATTGTACTGTGCCGAAATGGCGGTACTCAATTTCTACGCCCAATTTTACATCGCGATGGGTGTTAAATTCGTATCCGGCGGCGAGGTTGTATCCAAAATCGCCAAAGTCACCGTTTTCTTTGATTTTGCCGTTACCACTTTCCAATTCAGCATCGTTAAAAAATGCCAAGTCTGCGTTTATGTAGACATGGCCGATATCCTGTTTTTTGTCAGTATTGTTATCTTCTTGTGCAAATGCCGCAGCATTGAGACCAAAGATTGTAATTACAGGAAGTAACCAACTGCTTAATTTCATTATTGCCTCTTTATAATATTTTTAGCTCAAATTGCATGAATAGACAGGCTTCTACCTTAGCATAACTGCAATGAATTGATATGTAACTGCTTGTTTTAAAGATGATATGGATAACAAAAATTATCGTCAATGGTGATGCTTGGCAGGAAAGTTAAAAGAATGACGGGAGAGTGGAAGAATGACAGAGGAGTGAAAGATGGGGCAAAAGAAGCGGATTAGCCGCAGCGGCCGGGGTAGCCCGGCCCTTCGTCGAACGGCTGCTTCGCCAGAACTGATCAGCTGTTTAGCCAGGCTTCAGCCTGCGCTTTTTCGCTGCGGTCAAACGCCTTGATTTCGATATGGGGCATCAGTTTCCCCTCTAGTTCACTGGCGGTTTTGATCCACTGTTTATCGGACAGAATCGCGGCCTTATTGAAACGTCGCATTAGGGCAATTAATTCAGGCATCTGTTTCAGTTCAACCCAGATGGCATCCAGTGTTGGCAGATGATAATCGATGACATCGTACAGCATCACGCCATTTTGCATGCCTTCCCCCTGGGTCAGCAGTTGATCCAAAGCGAAAGTCATGCCTTCTTTATCAAGAGTACCGCTGATTTGAATATCGAGGCGGTTTTCTCCATGACGGTTAACGGAAAACATAGGTCACCCCCTTTCTGGCTTGAAACAAGCTCCATTTAAAGAATAGGGCTTAGGGTTTCACCTTGCCAATAAGGGCAAGGTGAACTTGTGCGACTTACGCTGTCCGCGCCGCGTTACACGTGATCACGATTCACAGCAGCAAGCTGGCGTATATTTGCTGGCCCTGTGCGGTCAGAGAATAGACCCGCTTTTCTTCTTTAACCACCAGGCCGCTGTTGACCAGTTGGCGTAAGTGAAAGTTAAATTTGGTATGATCTTCGACCCCCACCATGCGACACAAATCCATAAATTTGACTTTGCGGTGTAATTTGAGCTGTTTCACCACGGTGCGTCGAATCGGATTGGAGAGGGCGCTGAAGATCTGGTCATGATGACGTTCTTCAATCTGGGCTTTCGGGCTGCGCTCAGCATGGACCCGTTTCAGAGTTACCGACAAGGTGGCCAGATTAAACGGCTTGGTGAGAAACTCATCCGCGCCTTTTTTCATGGCATCAACGGCCAGATCGACGGTGGCAAAAGCGGTGGTGATGACAATGCCGATGTTAGGTTGCAGGCGGCGTAGTGTTGTCAGCGCATCAATACCTGTCATGCCACCCATCACGACATCAAACAGAGCCAGTTCGAACGGCTGCCTGGCCGCGGCATCCAGGGCATCTTCAGCATTATCAAAAGCAGTCACTTCAAACGATTCCAGTGCCAAAGCTTCAAGCAGGACTTCACGCAGTTGCGGATCGTCTTCTGCCAGTAACAGTTTTAAAGTCATCAAATACTCCTCGGAATGCGAACTTCCACCGTCAGGCCGTTATCGTGGTTATAGAGCAGTAGTTCGCCGTTGTGTTGCATAATGATTTGTTTGCATAGCGCCAGGCCCATACCGGTTCCTTCACCTTTGGGTTTAGTGGTAAAAAACGGTTGGGTCGCCTTATGTAACAGGGCATCCGGCATTCCACTCCCACAGTCAGTGAAGGTGACGATGGCGTATTGTTGATTCTGAATAGCCCGGATACGCAATACCTTGGTGTCATGACTGGCATCAACGCTGTTACCAATCAGGTTGCTGAACACTTCTTCCAGCAAGCCGGCATCACCGGAAATGCCCAACTGATGGTCAACGTCAACCTGCACATCGAACTCTTCCAGCCGGTATTGATTGAGCGTTAAAGCTTGCTCAATGACCTGTGACAGGTTGACGGGCTGACGCTGAATCGGTCTGTGATGTGCATAGTTGAGTACCTCCTGGCTGATTTCTGCAGCGCGGTTTAAGCCAAAGCGGATACGGTCAATCTGGCGCTTGTGATTGGCATTATCTATCAGTTGGCGCTCAAGTAAATCACAGCTCATCATGGCACTGCTAAGCGGCGTTTTGATCTCGTGGGCAATCGCCGAGGTCAGTTCGCCAAGCTCGCGCAATTTGGCATCCTGCAGAGACAATTGCAGGTTTGACTGCAACTGCTGGTCGTGCTCACGGTCAAAAACACGCAGTGTATGCCAGAGGCTGAGCATCACGGCATAAGCACAGACCAGACGCAGAAGATGTACCCACAAAGGTTCAGTGTCCTCTCCGAGCAGGCTGGCGCAAAGCGCGTAGCTGATCAGTGATAATCCTAGTGCCTGAAACGGTAGCGGTGAGCCGTAGCCGTTGCCAGCGATACGATGTGCATAAGAAAAAAGCGTGTAGCCAGCTAGAATGCTGAATCCGACGCCCAAGGTCCAATAAAGATAGTTACTGGCATAGTGCACAAACACCGGATAGCTGAATTGGCTGTATATCCAGCACAGGTGGCTGAGTAAAATGATTGTCAGCAGCCCGATAACACGTTTAATCCGGCGTAGCAGAGACGCTTTCCAGCGTGTCAGTTCCAGCATGCGCCAGGCAAAGTAAGCCAAGGGCATAAATGAGAGCGCCAATTTGAGCACTAGGAATGTTTCCAACTGCCGGGTCAAAGCGAATTCATGCTGATAGAGATCGAAATAGAGTTCAGACCACAGATGCGCAGCATGAACAAGCCCGAACAGGGCGAAAATCGGCAGTACTTTGGCAATCAGAATTTGGCTGTTGTTGAGGTTACGCGAGAAAATAGCGAAAGCGATGGCAAAAAAAGCCAGTCCGGAAAGAAGATAAAGTTTGAAAATGATAAGCAGGTCCATGTCGGGAGTCTAATTAACCTGGTCAACACTATCAATTGGCAAACTTGCTCAAAACCTCACAGTTAGATTGCAGTAATCGCAGGTGTGGCACGCTTTCACCGCGGTGGAAATGAAAAATTCGCCCCGCCGATCAAAGCAGACGGGCCGAATGAGGTCTCAAGGTCAGGCCGGATTACTGTGGTGGTGCATAACCAAGGCGCATTCCGCCCCAGTGACGGCCGTTAACGTAAACGGGTACCGAGATATCGTGCATCACTTCTCCGGTGTCGCGTTTATAAGTTTGCAGTAACATGGTCTGCTGATGCTGGCCGCATCGCATGCCGACCCGGTCCGAAAAGATACGCTTGGTGCGGTTGCCAACCATATCCTGCTGCGGGTTGCCGGTCAGTGGCTGACAGAACTGATTATTGTGAGTCGGGACGTAACCATGGTCGTCGGTCGCAATGGCATAAACCATCTCTGGACGCTGAGTCAGAACCGGCTCCTGCATGGAAGGAAGGACCGAGTCACAATACTGATCAAATGCGGTCTGATATTTGGCCGGCTGGGTGTTGCCAACGGGTTGATACTGACGGTCAAACAGCGCCTGCTGCGATATCACGCCACTGGCGATGTCCTGTTCGAATTTTTTACCCACCGCCGTTGCCAGCGTCGAGGCCAGTTCATAGAAAGGCCGGTGCATGGATTGCGGATAGTGTTCGACCAGGACCGCGTTACTGTGCTCGGCAAGTTGCATTAAATGTTCTGCTTCGGTCTGTAGTTCGAGCAGTTCGTGATCACTGGCCGATAATTCCTGCTGACTATGGGTTATGGAACGGGCGATCTGACGCAGGCTCTGTTCATTAGTGGCTACGTCGTCACTGATGGCACTCATCTGTTGTTCTACCTGTTGCGACTGGCTGGCGATCGTTTCCAGGCGTTGGCTGACACTTTCCACTCGTGCGACACCTTGTGTCACATTGGTAGACAACTCACCAATCGATGCGGTCACCTGACGCGTCTGAGCGAAAATTTGCCCGACAATCGTCGAAACTTCTTCGGTGCTGCGGGCGGTGCGTTCTGCCAGATTACGCACTTCATCGGCAACCACAGCAAAACCGCGCCCACTTTCCCCGGCCCGTGCCGCTTCAATTGCGGCGTTGAGAGCCAGCAGGTTGGTTTGAGCGGCAATACTTTCAATCACCTCGACCACGGTTTCGATACGTTCAACCTGAGATTCCAGGGTCTTGATTTGATCGACCGATGCGTCTGTCTGATGACTGAGCTGCTGCATACTTTGCACCGCTTGATCCAGCTCTGCTCGCCCTTCTTCACTGGTCGCCCGCATCACTTGAGTGGCCTGTAGCGCTGAGCTGGTGTGCGATGCGCTGACTGCCAGCGTGTCGGTAATCGCTTCTGAGCTGTCAGAAATCCGCTCGATTGATGTAACCTGACGCGATGTCTGTTGTTTTACCGTATCAAGTGCATACGACACTTTCGCAGCACTGACGGCATTTTTGTTCAGTTCAGCACCGATCTGAGCAGCGATCAGGGCATTGTCGTCGCTGGCGTATGAGTCGGTTTGCCCGTCTGTATGCTGGCTGCGCATTTGCCAGGGAGCGAGTAACAGTGGGATAGCAGCGCTGAGAAAAATGAAGCCGCCACTTTCGATGCCGAGCCGCCAGCCACCCGCCAGAGTGAGCGCCGCACCCAGTGTGGTTGCCAAGGCTAAACGTTGTTGAGTCGATAACATACTTCGTCCTAATCATTATTATTGTGTTTCGTTTGTTGGACTATAACGTGATTAGTGTGCCGGAGCGGTGAGCTTGTGCCGTCTTTCACTAAAGTATGATGGTGAGCTTGACTGAAATATGCTGACAATGCGGCGCTGTTAGCACTCTTGCTAGGCAAGTTTGCTGAGTGAGTTCACAAGCGCCTGAGTGAGAAAATGAGTCATGCGGCGGGGCCAATACCGCGGTATTGGCCGACCTGACACCGGGACAAAGAGTCACAGGCTCTACAAAATCGAGTCACAGGCTCCACAAAATCAAGGCCAGAATTTGTGGTGAGAGGATGCGTAGACACATAACGAGAGGATAAACTGTGGCATAGGCCAACGCCGAAGCACCGCTCTCTTCATGGATCGCATTGGCAAAGGCCAGTGCTGGTGGATCGGTCATCGAACCGGCCAGCATGCCGCAGATGGTCAGGTAATTCAACTGACCGAACAAACGGGCCACAATGCCAACAGTCAGTAATGGGATTGCGGTGATCATCATGCCATAACCCATCCAGCTCAGGCCGTCACCCTCCACCAGCGTGGCGACAAAATTGCCGCCGGATTTGAGTCCGACTACGGCCAGAAACAGCACAATACCGATTTCGCGCAGCGCCAGGTTGGCGCTGGGTGGCATAAACCAGTACAGCTTACCAATGCTGCCAATGCGGGCCAGAATCAAGGCAACGATCAGCGGGCCACCCGCCAAACCGAGTTTTATCGCGGCGGGAAAGCCGGGCAGATAAAACGGAATAGAGCCAAGCAGCACGCCAAGACCAATGCCGACAAACACTGGCAGTATCTGCACCTGTTGCAGTTTTTGGTGAGCATTACCGACAATACCGCTCACCGCTTCAATGGCGTCCTGACGGCCGACCAGATTAAGAATGTCACCGAATTGCAGTGTCGACTGACTGGTCGGCACCAGCTCAATCCCGGCGCGGTTAAGACGAGAGACCACCACATCGTATTTCTGTTTTAGATCGAGATCGCGCAGTTTCTTACCCAGTACGATCTCATTGGTCACCACCAGACGTTGGACCCGCAATTCTGTGCCTCGGGTCGACAGGGATGCATCGACTTCTTCGCCGATCACCAGCCGGGCTTTATCGAGCGCCTTTTTATCGCCGACCAAGTGCAGCAGATCGTCGACTTCGACTCTCGATTCTGGTTTAGGGACATGCAGAGTATCGCCCCGTTTGAGGCGCGAACACACAATGTCGCCTTCACTCAGGGCCGGAATGTCTTGGAGGAATAAGCCATTCAGGTTGGGGTTACGCACCGCCACGTTCATGGTGTGCAGGCTCTCTTTTTATGCCCGTTGTGCGTCTCGAACTCCTGAGCTTCGTGATTAATATTGACGCGAAACATCATTCTTAGCAGCCACATGGTCAGCAAAATACCGCAGATACCAAACGGATAAGCGATAGCGTAGCCCATCCCGGTCAGGTCAAGCAGGCTGCGTTGTTCACCCAGTTCGGTCAGAATCTGCTGGCCGGCACCCAGCGAAGGGGTATTGGTGACGGCACCGGAAAAGACGCCGAGTATCACCGGCAGAGGGACATCAAACAGATAGTACAGACCAACCGTCACAGTGCAGCCGAGCAGCACAATCAGCACGGCAAAGCCATTCAGCTTGAGGCCGGAACTGCGCAGCGAAGAAAAGAAGCCCGGCCCTACCTGAATGCCTATGGTGTAAACAAATAGGATCAGGCCGAATTCCTGGATAAAGTGCAGGGTCTCATAGTTGAGCGTGACGCCCCACACCCCGGTATAGTGACCAACCAGAATACCGCCAAACAGTACTCCGCCAATCCCAAGACCAACGCCGTAGATCCGCCAGTTCCCAATCCATAAGACCAGCACTGCCACCAGCGCCAGAATGCTGATAGAAAGCGCAATATCACTCATAGTGAAGCTCCTGATTTCATTTAAAATCGCGGGAGGGCAAATCACCATGAACGGCGGACAGAGGCAGGCTTTCGCACAGTACTGTGTGCGGCGCCCGTATAGACGGCACCGTATTACAGCGGTTACACCGGTAACAACTGCAACCATAACAGTGTTCAGGTCTGCGGCTGAAGGGTTCAAATACTGCCAGCGATTTCCAGCAGAAGAGTATTCTGTGCCAACCTGCAATCTGAGTCTCGGTTATGTTGTCCCGGTATCAGGTCATGACAGTTTTGGTATTGCCCTTAACTGATACTGAGTATGAATGTATTACGGGGGCAAAGTTAACCGGGTTGATGCAAAATTGTGCGCCTGGGCAAAAATAAATTCTACGTGATAACTAACTGTTAAATATAAGTAAATGGTGTTAACTGGCTGGCGTGATTGATGCTGGTTGGCTGTCTTCATGCCCAGCACAGGTAGCGCAGAAAATATGTGCCCAGGTTGTACTTTTGACACAAATTACCTCGCCAAAAGTGCAACCTGAAGATGAGTATTGCGCACCTTTAGCGTTCTGGCTTAGTCGAGCTGGCCGCTGGCGTGTTGCAGCAAACGCATGATCAGTTCGGTATGATGCAGTGACAGCCCCTGCGATTGTAACGCTTTGAGATGTTCATCCCGGGCAACAAACACAACCGGATGTCCGGCCTTCATCAGGCGAGTGCGTAATAACAGCCGATGCCACCGGCACCGGTCATGGCAAATTGGACCTTATTCTCTCCTTGAAACTTGGTCTCTTTTAAAGATGATGTTTATCAGGTTAAATCATTTGCATATCAGAACCAGAGCTGTATGCCATGATGAGGTATGCTTATATCGATCATCTGAAGGAGAACGGCGATGTCCGACAACACACGATGCTTCTTTGCGCTGACTTTCGATACGAAGGCGCAGGAGATGCTGCAACGCAGCCGCGATACACTGAAAAGAAACGCTGCACACGGCAGTTTTACCCACGATGGCAATTTTCACCTCACGCTGGAATTTATCGGCGCAGTCAGCGATGCCGATTTAGCACAGTTGGGGGGTATTACTGACTCAGTTGGAGAGCGAACCACCCCATTTGCTACACAGTCGTCAACTGGGTCATTTCGATATCAAAGGCGGGCGGCTGATCTGGCTGGGTGTAAAGCCGGACGACAGGTTAATGGCGTTGCAGGCTGAGCTGCGCGGGTTACTTGCATTAAATGGCTTTACACCGGAAAACCGGCGCTATCGCCCTCATATCACACTGGGGCGTCGTGTCGAGCTGTATCAGTCGATGGATGCGCTGGGTATGCCGGACACGGATTTGTCAGTGCATTCTGTGGCTTTGATGGAAAGTGCTCATGTAAACGGAAAACTGCGCTATCAGCCACGGTATGAAAGGCTGGTGGCTCAAAGTTAACGCATGCGGCGGTTGCATGATGGAGAATGGACTACAATTGAGGAGATCTTGGCGGCGACTTTATTCGATCACGATGCGGTTGAACATTGAGTTCGTCAGCAAAGCAAACCTCATAACAAGAAGCGAGAACGGCAATGAAAAATGTAACCTCAGTCATGCTGCTTGGATTGGTGCTGGGATTTTCCGCCAGTGCGATGGCCAATCATCATAAGCAGGGTGAAAACATGATGTCTGACAGTGCGAAGCAGAATAGTCAGGGCATGATGATGTCGGATCAAGAAATGGATCAAATGCACAAAGATATGATGGGCATGTCCGAAGAAGAGCGTGCGCAGTATAAAATGAAGCTGCAGGACTGCGAAAAATCAGGCCGCAGTGCTAAAGAGTGTGAAGCTAAACTGGAACGTCATATGGATCGTGATGACAACAAAGATAAAATGATGGATCAGGATAAGATGATGAAACAGGATAAAAAGAGTAAAACCTATTAAACCTCAGTCATCCCTTAGCGCCAGAAAGGCGAACACGGTTGTTCGCCTTTTTTAATGCCTGTTTTGCGCGGATTTACGTCAAACTGACTTAGCGCTTGTCTCTAACGCTCAGATATCAGTTAAACTCAGGCAAAACAACAGGCTGGGAAATTCCAATCATATGCAGGGTAAAATCAGCGAGTGGTATGACGATAAAGGCTATGGTTTTATTGTGACGCCGGAGCGCAAACGCAAAATCTTTGTCCATGTATCGGAGCTGAGAAAAAAGGGCTTACGGCCCAAAGTGAATGCCAAAGTCTGCTTTGAGCTTGGGCGTGACAGCCAGGGGCGTATCAATGCGGTGAATGTTAACATGCAAGGGGCCGCCAGCCTTCCGCTAGCGGTGGTATTCGGCTGTGCGTTTGTAGTGTTTGTCAGTGGTACTACCCTGCTGATGGGCGGCGCGGTGGTCTTTATCCCGCTCTATCTGCTGCTCAGCCTGGTTACCTACCTGGTGTATGCCAGGGATAAAAATGCGGCGCTGCAGGGCACCTGGCGCATACCGGAAAAAACCTTGCACCTTTTAGCGTTGGCAGGCGGCTGGCCCGGAGCGCTGTGGGCACAAAATCAGTTGCGGCATAAATCGCAAAAGCAACCGTTTAAGGCTATTCTCTGGCTGACCATCGTTTTGAATATCGCGGCCTTCAGCTGGACGTTGTCTCAGCCAGGCCACGCCTTGATTCAGCATTGGTTACCTTAATGCTCTCCGGTTTGTAAGGAGCGTAAGTAGCGGTGCAAGAAGCGGGTGTCCACACCTTGCATCCGCATTCGTAGTTCTAATTGGCGCAGTTTATGTTCTGCATCACAGCGCTGCGGTGATCCTTCCGCGCAACGGGCCATTAGATCACATAACGACATTGCCTGATTACGCTCAGCAAGCTCCGGCGGAATATAACCGGCATTCTTCAACACCCGATAGCCCATACGCAGTTGCTCGGGCACCATGCTGTCATCATCTAACTGCAATGGTTCACCTTTGCCGGGTAAATCATCCATGTTGCCGTTATCAAACGCCGCCTGAATGCGCTGTTCTGCGATTTTGTCGACCAGTGTACTCATCAGTTTCTCCTGTTTGAGTGATCAGCTTACTCACTCAAGGCCGTATATCAATAGGGGGATAGCCTGTGGCCTGCTGCATAACTGACCCTGGTGGTGAATGAAATACCATGCAACATTTTTGTTGTTTATTGATGATTTTAATCAGGACTCCGGGTTTGATAGGGTAAAAGGGCGAAGGTAAAGAAAGCGTTAAGATAACCAGAGGCTACAATAACGAGAGTGCTTCAGATCAACGAGAGAGCTTCAGAACAATAAGTGATGGCAGAGGGGATGAGCATGAGGAAGAAGCTGGGTTTTAACCGTATGGTGCAGATTTTATTGGTGTCAGTCGCGGCGATGCTCAGTGGTTGTACTCAGAGCGACTGGCGTTCTGCCAGCCGTGAACCGGCAGGCATCGCCCCTGATCCGCAGAATGACAAACAGGCGGTGATTGAGTTTTACGCCGCTGATGCGTTCAGTTGGCGCGGCTGGTTTGCCGTGCATACCTGGATGGCGCTCAAACCGCAGGATGCTGAAGAATATACCGTGTACGAGGTGGTTGGTTGGCGGGTTGACCGCGGTCAGCCGGCACTCTATCAGTACCAGACGGTAACGCCTGACCGTTACTGGTACGGAGCAAAACCTGAAAAAGTACTGTCGATTCAGGGCGAAAAAGCTGAGCAGTTGATCCCGAAAGTACAGAAAGTGGTAGGCTTGTATCCGTGGGCCAATGAATACACCCTGTTTCCGGGACCAAACAGCAACACTTTCCCGGCCTGGGTCGGTAAGCAAGTGCCGGAACTGGGGCTGAAAATGCCGTTTCGTGCCATCGGCAGCGGCTACGCAGATTAACCCTTAATATCAAGCTTGCCTAAGCAAACGTATATTGGCTAAACAAGGTAAGAGTGATCAAGCAAACCAAGCTTAGCCAAATAGGCAAAAATTGCGCAAAACAAAAAGCCCGCTATGACAGCGGGCTTTTGAGCTTTCGTGGTTGGCGTATGACGGCTGTCAGGTCAGTCACTTTAAACGAACGACTGATTTAAGTGATGGACCTGTCCGGCAAACGACACGGCTAACCCGACACTAAGCGATTTTAGTCAGCCAGTTGTGGGTATCTGGCGCTTTACCCCACTGAATATCATTCAGTGTCTGGCGCAGTTTCTGTGCGATAGGGCCAATCTCGCCGCTGCCGACTTTGTAATCTTTACCGTTGTGGATCAGAGTGCCGACAGAGGTCAGAACTGCAGCCGTACCAGACAGCATGGCTTCCACTCCTGGTTTAGCAGCGCGCTCCAGCAACTCTTCAACAGAGACTTCTCGTTCAGTGACCGTCATGCCCAGATCTTTAGCAATGGTCAGGATGCTTGAACGGGTTACGCCGTGCAGGAAGGTTGAGTCCAGTGCTTTGGTGATGATCTCGTTACCGTCAACCAGCAGGAAGTTTGCCGCGCCAGTTTCAGTGATGTAACCGTTTGGACAAAACAGAACCTGGTCGGCCTGATATTTTTGTTTTGCTTCCAGAGTTGGAGCCAGAGCACTGGCATAGTTACCGCCGCTCTTGATCATACCCATGTGTGGTGCGCAGCGCTGACCTTCTTCGTCCAGCAGCAGACGCAGAGCGTGTGCGCCGCCAGCGAAGTAATCACCTACTGGCGACAACAGGATATACATCATTGAAGAGACGGAAGCTGCCGCCGCCTTACCAATAGCAGGCTCTGTACCAATGTGCGTTGGACGAATGTACATAGAGCCTGGTGGTTGTGGAACGTCAGAAGCGAATTCTGCAACGATATCAGTGATCATCTGCGAGACTTGCGCCTTGTCCAGCTCAGGTAGAGATAGCAACTTGCTGCTTTGTGAGAAACGCTCAACGTTCTGATCCATACGGAAAACATGCACACTGCCGTCTTCGTGACGGAATGCTTTCAGGCCTTCAAAACAAGTACTTGAGTAGTGCAGTACGTGTGCGCCCGGATGCAGTGAGATGCTGTCTGATGAAACGATCTGAGCGTCAGTCCATTGATTATTTTCGTATGTTGCTAAAGCCATTTTAGGCATGAACACGCTACCAAAAGCCGCCATTATTATGATTTCCTAATTACTGTATTTATTTGATGAAGTGTTAGATTAAGTTTGGGCAGGCGAGAGATTAGTCGTCCAAGACTTAATATCAAAATACTAAAACAGATTCCGTCAGTAAGAAAGTAAAAGTCACAGATTCGGGCGTTCTGTGTGCCAGTCCCTTTAATCGCAGGGCTGTGCTTACCGGGCAGAGGGGAGGAAAGACGTCAATTCACCGCTTTTGGCTATATGTTATCAGGACAATGATTGATGGTATTAATCATTGTGCCTGCTTGTCGACGGCGAGCAGAAAAGGGCTTAGCGTTGTCGCTCAGCCCTTTGAGCATGCTCGCTGATTAAAGGATATCGGTTATCGCGATCCCGAGGCCAAAACGCTGCTGCTTATGGTTGTAATCAATCAGGTTCTCACCGTAGCCGGTGGAGTATTTCGCATAGCCGCGCACCTTGCCCCAGATAGGGAAGGTCATGCCTAGCTCCGCGTAGCCGTTGTGGGTCTCAAAGTTTTCCCGGCCCATGAAGTTCAATGCCACACTGTCCCATTTATACACTGCGCTGAGCTCGAAATTGCCCATGTAGTCACGGATATCCGGGTTGTCATCACCGTCCGGGTCGTCGGCGTAACTCTTACTGTCTTCCGGAATACGCCACCAAGGGCGGAAGTTGACCGCCAGACGATTCTTTTCATAGGTAAATGAACCGTAGATACGGTTCCAGCTGCGTGACAGATCCTGACGCTGGCCGTTGGACTGATGCTCAATGCCAACCCCGAGCCAGGTGTTGCCGCCAAAGGGTTTCCAAACGGTCGGCGTGAAGTAGAACAGTTCCGGCTGGTAGTTGGTTTCACGGAAAGGGCGCGAAATGGAACCGGCGTAAACCTGCCAGTAGGAACGCAGGGTGAAACCAAAGAACAGGGCATCATCTTCAAACAGCAGATCGGTGTAATTCAGCGGGATTTTAAAACTGATTTGAAATTCGGCTTCCGCTTTACGCAGATCCTCGGCCCAGCCAGTGTCCTGATAAGCTTCGCGGTTAACGCTGTCGGTATAGGTGAGCGGCAGAATATAGTTCATCTTGTGTGGGGTTATCACAAACGGCTGGAACTCGGTGCTTTTTTCTAATTCCCGCCGTTGAGTCAGCAGCTCCGGCTCCTCAGTCGGTTCTTCTTCCTCTGGAAGTTCACAGCGCTGACGCACTTCATCTATGGTCATTTCACCGCTCTGTCCGCGAGTGGCGTTAAGCAGACAGCGGTCATAATCGGACAGTTCTTCCGCTTCGATTAATGGTGACAGAAATAGTGTGGCTAGCAATGTCGTCTGTAGCATCGTCGTCTGCAGCGTCGTCATCTTTAGCGTCGCTTCCATGTGGGTTCCTTGGCAAAAAGTGGTAGTTAAACCTCTGAAGTATAATTGCTATTTTCTTGATTGTTGTAAAAGCAGTGTTATTGCTACGCTAAATATCCTCTCTTAGCAAGAGATGTATCACAGTTATTTAGTCGGATTATCACTGACCGGTATTTCAAAACTAACGTTTCTTTATTGCAAAATTGACGTGGTAAAAAAGGGACATGCGATCAGGCATGTCCCTTTTTGCTGCCTGGCAATCCGTTGAGATTAACAGGCCAATATGGTTGTTTAGGTTTAACCCGGTTTACGGGGCTAAATCCACTTCCACCGGCAGGTAATGACGAGGCTCAAGTTTGAGCCATTCCGGCAACACGGTACCGATTGAAATCGAGGACCAGGTGCCTGAAATAATCCCGATGAACATGGCGGTTGCAAAACCTTCCAACGGCGCGCCGCCCATCAGCCATAGTGCCGCAACGGTGATTAGCGTCGTACCTGAGGTGACCATGGTGCGCGAGAACGTCGCGACAACGGCCTGATCGTTAATCTCCTCGGTTGGCGTGCCCTGTCTGGCTACCAGCAGTTCACGAATCCGGTCAGCAATGATGATCGAATCGTTGAGTGAGTAGCCGAGAATTGCCAGCACTGCGGCGAACACCGTCAGGTTGAATTCCATTTGAGTCAGAGCAAAGAAGCCCAGTACCAGTACCACATCGTGGATCAGCGCCAGTAGCGCGCCACTTGCCAGACGCCATTCAAAGCGGAAACAGAGGTAACCAAGGATACACAGCATACTGATCAGCAGAGCCAGGCCGCCCTGATCAACCAGATCCTGGCCGACCTGCGATCCGACCATACTGTTGCTGATGATGTCTACGTTATCAGACACCTGGTGCAGAAGCTGATTGATATCCGCTGCGGCCTGGCCTTCAGCTGCCAGCGGGTAGCGAATCACCCAGCGACCCTCTTCGCCGGATTTGGTGACCGATGTGGACTCTCCCAATGCCGGCTGCAGTACATTGAGTAAATCATGGTTGGTGACCGTCTGGCTGATCACGGCTTCTGTAACCATACCGCCGGTAAAATCCAGTCCCATATTAAGGCCACGCATGGCAAAAGCGGCCAGAGAAATCACCATTAGCGCGATAGACACCAGGCTGGTGATGCAGCGAATACGACGAATGCGAGTTTTAAGAAATTGAAGCATGATTTATACCCTTACATCACGACGGCCGTCGCGTCCCCAAATCAGATTAATTAGTGCGCGTGAAGCGAACACGCCGGTAAACATACTGGTCAGCAGACCCAGTCCCAGAGTCAGAGCAAAGCCCTGAATCGGACCGTTACCGATGGAGTAGAGGATAAGTGCCGTGATCATGGTGGTGATATTGGCATCGAGGATAGTACTGAACGCGCTGCTAAAGCCGAGATCAATCGCCTGAGCGAAGCTGCGCCCTTCAGCCAGCTTATCTTTGATACGCTCAAAAATCAGTACGTTGGTGTCGACCGCCATACCGACAGTCAGTACCAGTCCGGCAATCCCCGGCAGGGTCAGCACTGCACCCGGCAGCAGACCAATCAGCCCGAGCAAAGAGACCATGTTGATCACCAGCGCGGTATTGGCAACCCAGCCCAGGCGGCGGTACCACAGCGCCATAAAGGTCAGGGTCATGGCAAGGCCTAACGCCAGGGCGGCAAAGCCATTGTGAATGTTCTCTGCACCGAGTGAGGCGCCGATAGTGCGTTCTTCGACAATGGTGACCGGCGCTGTCAGCGAGCCGGCACGCAGCAGCAGAGCCAGCTGCTGGGCTTCATCGGTCGAACCTGCTCCGGTAATGCGGAACTGACTGCCCAGCTGTGACTGGATGGTCGCGACACTGATTACCCGTTCGCTGCGCTCGGTTTCACCGCGCGCGTTGGTTTTGTATTCGCGATACACGGTCGCCATCGGTTTGCCGATGTGTTTGCCGGAGAAATCACTCATTACCTTGCCGCCAGCATGATCGAGAGAAATGTTGACTTCAGAGAAGCCCATTTTATCGACCCCGGCACGGGCATTGACAATGTGATCGCCGGTCAGAACCGGACGTTTATTGAGAACGACGGCTTTACCGTCGTTATCCTTGAGTACCAGATTATCGCGTGACAAAGCTTCGTCGCCGGTTTTGGCTTCATAGAATGCCAGGCTGGCGGTTGCACCAATCACATTTTTTGCCTGGGACGGATCCTGAACACCCGGCAGTTCGATACGGATGCTGTGTTCACCCTGGCGTTGGACCAGAGCCTCCGTAATGCCGAGTTCTTCAATTCGGTCACGCATGATTTTCAGGTTTTGCTGAATCGTCGCAGACTGAAAATCGAGCTTATTCTGTGCGGTCGGCAGCACGCTGAGCGTATTTGACTGACGCTTGATTTCCCAACCGGTGTAGTTCTGCTTCAGGTAAGTGGTAATTTTGCCCAGCGCTTCATCTGACTGGGTATCAACCTGCAATCCCTCCACACCCTGCGCAGCGACACGTACGCCACGCAGGCGCTCGCTGCGCAGCATATCTTTGACCTCGTCAATCATGGTATCGCGCTGCTCCTGGAATGCTTTATCGACGTCCACATTGAGCAAAAACTGTACGCCGCCACGTAAATCCAGGCCAAGCTTAATCGGATTAAAGCCCAGATTCTGCAGCCATTGCGGCGCAACCGAAACATAAGAGTAAGTAATACTGTCATTGGCGCTGAGCTGCGTATCCAGCACTTTGCGGGCATGGGCCTGATCGGTCTCGTTATCAAATACCAGCACCAGACTGTCGCCTTGCTGGGTAATTTTTTGCGCCTGAATGCCTTGCTGGCTCAGATACCGGTTGACGGAAGTTACATCAGACAAAGTGCTGTTAGGTTGTGATGACTGAATCTGGATCGATGGTTGCTCGCCATACCAGGTTGGAATTGCACTCAGGGCCAGCACCACCACGGTGACGACAAGCACCACGTATTTCCAGGCCGAATAGTGGTTAAGCACACGTTTTGGTGCTTTGGTTGGGTTTTTCTTCATAGATATCCCCTCGGCAAACGAGCCGAGTTTAAAAGCGGTAATGTGCAGCGTTGAAGAGGGCTTGTTACGTCAGTGCAATGAATATCGTATTCGGCACTGCGCTGGGTACGAGCACATCATGCAACGCTGGAATGATCAGCGCGTGTTATCAGGCGCCGATAATGGTTTCGGGAATATCAGCAGAAATACTGGCTGTTTAACGCCACATACATGGCATTGGTCTCTTTCCAGCCGGAAAGACGATAGGAGGAATGAAAGTCCTGATATGGAGCAGGAGAAGTCGACTGCGCCAGATGGATTGTCTGGTGAGGATCGGTAACGGGATAGAAGGACGCGACAGTATCAAGCAGATCCGGGTCGCCATCGTAGCTGTTATAACCTTCTCGTCCGTTATAGCCTTCTCGTCCGTTATAACCTGCGCTCCGGGCCCAGCGAACAGAATTGATCAGTGCCGCTTTGGATCCGGCGTGATGGGTTTCGCTCTGTGGTGCCTGAGGCTGGGCCGGAGATTCTGGCTCGTCACTCTGTTGTAGCAGCGCGCTCAGCGTTGCGGCGGCTTTACCTGATGCTGATTTGTTATTATCCAGCGACGCCAAGGCCTGCGCAGGCAAAACCAGCGCAATCAGCGATAACCAGAAAATACGAATCATGTGCCAGGACATACAGCGCCTACTTCAATAACAAGCTCGCAGTGTAAGGCCGGGCGTGACGGGGCTCAAGTAAAATTTTGGTCATTTGCATCGGGTTTTGCATGCGGCCGCTCTGATTTCAGCTGACTTATCAACCTGTCTGGTGACTGCAAGATGGCACCCTCATCAAAGTCACACTGACAAGAATCATGTTATTGCACGTAAAATATGTGCTTGGTTGCAAAAGTTAAAATAACTTTAAGCATGGCATATTGTATCTGGCCAGACGTTAATCTATGGTTTTGAATGTATTTTGCGCAATTTTACTCGCCTAGAACTGCAGAACGACAGAGCCACAAAGCGAACGGGAGATGATGATGAACCTTAGGGAATATGCACAAAAAAGTGTGCTGTGCTGGCTGGCGACAACGGATGCGGATGCCACACCCAATGTTTCACCCAAAGAGATGTTTACTTTTGTCGACGACGAGCTGATGCTGATCGCCAATATCGCATCACCACAAAGTGAACAGAATATATTCTCCAATGCCAAAGTGTGCGTCTCATTTATCGATATCTTTGAGCAACGCGGATTCAAAGTGCAGGGTATCGCGCGAGTGGTGAAAGCGCAGGACAGCTGCTGGGAAGGGTATTTAACGCACTTGCGTCAGATGGCGGATGAGCGTTATCCGATACAGAGCATCTTTGAAATTCGCGTTGAGTCAGTGGCAAAAGTGCAGGCGCCGAGTTATTTCCTTTTTGCCGATACTACGCCAGAGAGTCAGGTTGAAAGCGCTCTGAAAACTTATCAGGTAGAGCGTTGATTGCGATAAATCAGGGTTTACGGCGTTAAAATACCGAACTTGGTCGCCATCATTCGGCTTGGGGAGGCGCTTATCCAATCTTAAAATTGTTAACAAGCTGCAATGGTTTCGAATTGAGAAAAAGACGTTATAAGACATTAGTTGCAGGTTCAGCTGGAGTCGTTTAGATTGGGTGCAAAGGCCAGTGACAGGCCAGCGAAAGATGGAGACAGTGGGCACATGTTGGATAAATTAAATTTGGGAAAACTGATCCTGGTTTTGTGTGTATTCAGCGTAGTGGTGACCCTGTTTAATGCGTTTTACTCCATTTATCGCGTACAGCATGATCTGATCATCAATAACACGCTGGAATCCAATCGTGTTTACGCGGAAAAAATGGCAGAAATGACGGATGCATTTATCGATTCGGCCATGTCGCAGCTTAAATACAGTGCCCAGTCGCTCAGCACGGAAATGCAGGACACTAAATTCCTCAGCAAGGAAGTGGATCGGCTGAAAAACCAGACCGATTCCTTTAACTCCGCCTTTATCGTCAATGCTGACGGCGTGATCGTGTCCATTTCGCCCGAAACCATTGAGGTGAAAGGGATACGTTTAACCAGCGACAGGGCTTTGCAATCCCTGCGCTCACAAGAGCCGCTCGTGACCAATCCGTTCGTTTCACCGGCCGGCAACTACCTCATCAGTATTTCCTATCCCATTTTTGCCGCAAATGGTGACTACTTAGGCTATGTGGCAGGTAGTATCTATCTGGAACAGAAGAACATTTTAACCACCTTACTTGGAAAACACAGTTATAAAGACGGTTCTTATCTGTATGTTGTCGACCGCGGGCATACACTGATTTACCATCCGGATAAGCGCAGAGTCGGCCAGGTGATTGTGAACAACAAGGCAATTAATACCGTACTGGAAGGTGAAAAGGGCAGCCAGACTATGTTGAACTCGCAGGGCTTCGAAATGCTGGCGGGTTACGCTCCTGTAGCCCTCGCTGGGTGGGGCATTGTCGCCCAGCGCCCCAAAGAGCTGACCCTCTCCACTCTGGATCAGCAGATGTGGAATGTTGTTCTGGAAACGCTGCCAATCGCCCTGCTAACCCTGCTGATTATTTGGATCTCGGCGTTCTTCATTTCCAAACCGTTATGGCAACTGGCGAGCGCGGTGAGAAACTTCGACAGTCACTCCGCGGCAATGGATGATCTGACCCAGATAAAACCGTGGTACTTTGAAGCCTCGCATCTGAAGCGCACCTTCCTTAATGCGTTGGGTATTGTGTCTAACACCATAGATCAACTGCAGAACGATACACTGACCGACCCGATGACCGGTTTACTCAACCGCCGTGGTTTAGAGAAAGCCGTTGACCGCCTGTGTGGGCAGCATACCCCGTTTGCAGTGCTGGCTTTGGATGTGGATTACTTCAAACGAGTCAATGATACCTTTGGTCATGATGTCGGGGACGAACTGCTCAAAAGCGTCGCCCAGATAATTAAGAAACAGGCGCGTGATAACGATGTGGTGTGCCGGGCGGGTGGTGAAGAATTTATTGCTTTCCTCACTAAGACCGATGTAAACCAGGCGTTTAATGCCGCGGAGCGGATTCGTAAAACGATTGAAAACTATCCGTTTGACGCCGTAGGGCAGGTCACCATTTCGATTGGTGTCTCTTATTGGGACAGCGCCGGTGAACCCATCAATGCCATCCTGAAAAACGCCGATGATGCACTGTACCAGGCGAAACATAACGGCCGTAACCGAACGGAAATCAAAGCGTCGTCGGCAAGAGAAGACACGCCTCCGCCCTTGGGGGCAAAAGGCTTGCCTTTACGCTGATAATTGATGCTATTGAAAGGTGCTATTGCTAATTTGGTCATTAAAGTTGGCTGCTTTGGAGATTAAAAGTAGTAATATGCTCGCGTTAATTGCAGAATCCCCGCTTCGTGTTACGAGGTGACTATGAGAATTAACGAAACCGAGAGAGATGCCCTGTATAAAGTAATTTTTTCGCGCCGCGATGTGCGCCGCGACTTTATACCTGAACCGATACCGGATGAGGTTGTAGAACGGATACTCATGGCCGGGCATCACGCACCGAGCGTAGGCTTTATGCAGCCGTGGGATTTTATCCTGGTCACCGATCCTAATACCAAGCAGGCAATTAAGGCCGGCTACCAAGCTGCCAGTGCGGAATCTGCCGAGCAGTTTGCCGCTGATAAGCAACAAACCTACAAGAGCTTTAAGCTGGAAGGTATCATGGAAGCCCCGCTCGGCATCTGTGTGACCTGCGATCGCCAACGCAATGGCCCAGTGGTAATTGGCCGGACCATCAAACCAGAAATGGACCTCTACAGTACCGTGTGTGCGATCCAGAACATGTGGCTGGCGGCGCGTGCGGAAAACTTAGGTTTTGGCTGGGTGAGTATTATTCATGATGAGGTCTTGCGCGATACGCTGGATATTCCGGAGGAAATCGAAATCATCGGTTATCTGTGCCTCGGCTATGTATCGAAATTCAATGACAAACCCGAGCTGGAACAATTTGGCTGGTTACCGCGGGAAGACATCAATTCGCTAATCCATAGAGGAAAATGGTCACAGAAATAACGTAAACCCTCTGATACATCAAGAATCGCAATAAGTTATAGGCCATCAACATTCCCCAAAACTCTTGTGTCACGAGTTCTGGAGTGTTACTTCTCAGGTAAGCTGATTTTGAAGCATGTCCTGTGTCATTCCACGATATCCCAGCTCAATTTCACAACGATGACTGTCAAGCTCCGCTATATCTGCTCCCGGATATTTCGTTGCGTTCGTCATAGACGTTAATAAACGGACTTCTTTTCCTTTGATGGTCTTGGCGATTAACCTTACTTGGATTGTTTTGGTGGCGTCTACCCACTGCGTTGAGCTTGCAGTGGCAACGTAAGTTCAACCAACTCTCGCCCTCGACCTAGTTTGGCTATCACTGTAAGTTGTTCTTCTTGGAATCCTCGCCATCAAGTTTTGAGGGAAGCGGCGATAGTAGCCACTTGTTGCGGACGGAGGATTATCTTTAGAGCGAGTGTGACTAAATTACAATTTATTCACTCGTTGTTATCGTATCCATGAAGGGTTAGAATTTACAATTTAATTAATGAAAGTCAGAGATAAGGCTATGAATGACGAATATAACCACTCCAGTTTGAAGCGAGGCCCAGTCGCGCATGATGTGCGGGATCAGATAGTTATCGCCGCCACAGAACATTTCAGCCGCTACGGTTACGGTAAAACCACTGTCTCAGATTTGGCAAAATCAATTGGTTTTTCAAAGGCATATATATACAAGTTCTTTTCTTCTAAACAGGCTATTGGCGAAAGTATCTGTACAAACTGCTTAGGTGGGATTGAGGCCGATGTTCGAAAAGCGATAGAAGATGTTGATCAGGCGCCAGAGAAGCTGCGTCGGATGTTTAAAGAAATTGTTCAGGCAAGCTTTCGTTTATTTTCTCAAGACCAAAAGCTCTATGAAATTGCAGCATCCGCTGCCGCTGAACGTTGGCAGGCAACCATTCAGTATGAGCAAAACATCAAGGCGTTACTGCAAGAAATTCTTCGAGAAGGGCGCCAAGCAGGGGATTTTGAGCGTAAAACACCATTAGATGAAATGACGGCAGCTATTTATCTTGTCATGCGACCTTATATGAATCCTCTTATGCTGCAATACAATTTTGACGTGATTGAAGAGGCCCCGGTACAGCTCTCTAATCTGGTTCTTCGCAGTCTTGCTCCGTAGTCTAAAAGTGACTATTGACTAAATTGGTCACTAGAATGATAATTGCACTCCTGAACAGTCCTTCATGGAGGCTTATGTATGTCTCGTCACAACATACTGAAAATCGCAATTATCACTGCTTTACCGCTGGCCTTAACGGCTTGCGGTGAAGAAAAGCAAGCCGATCCCCGTACTGAAGCGCCTCTGGTGCGGACCGTTACGATCGGTGCGTCCAGCGCCGAATCGCGCTCTTTCACTGGTGTCATAGCGGCTCGAATAGAAAGCGACCTTGGTTTTCGTGTATCAGGTAAGGTACTAAAACGCCTGGTGGATACCGGACAGGTTGTGAAAAAGGGACAAGTGTTGATGCAGCTTGATCCTATCGACCTGCAACTTGCCGCTCACGCCCAACAAGAAGCTGTTGTAGCGGCTAAGGTAAGAGCCAAACAAGTGGCAGAAGATGAGGCTCGTTACCGAAAGTTACGCGGTACTGGGGCTATATCAGATTCTGCTTATGATGAAGTAAAAGCGGCGGCGGATACCGCACAGGCTCAGCTTCGTGCAGCCCAAGCGCAAGCGGAAGTAGCAATCAATGCTACCCATTATACGGATCTTGTTGCCGATGCTGATGGGACCGTAGTTGAAACCCTTGCTGAGCCGGGACAAGTTGTGAGCGCCGGTCAGATAGTGGTCCGAGTTGCGCATGCAGGAGCTCGGGAAGCGGTGATCCAGTTACCTGAAACCTTGCGTCCTGCATTGGGTTCCCCTGGGCAAGCTCATCTTTTTGGCCGTCCTGATATGACGTCGGTTGCAACGCTCAGACAGCTTTCAGATGCCGCAGACCCCGCCACCCGTACTTTTGAAGCAAGATATGTGCTTAACGGCGCACTGCAAAATGCGCCTTTGGGCTCAACCGTTACCATTAACGTAACCAACGAACGTTCCGTTTCAACAACAGGGTTGCAAGTACCGATTGGTGCGTTGTTTGATGCGGGTAAAGGAACTGGCGTTTGGAGTGTCGATGGCGAGCCAGCCAAAGTCTCTTGGCATCCCGTCACGGTTATAGATCTTGACGATGATTCTGCGCTTGTTAGTGGCTCAATCCAAAATGGTGCTCAAGTCGTCGCTCTCGGCGCTCATCTGTTACGCGACGGTGAACAGGTGCGAGTTGCGGTTTCTTCTTCCGGGTCTGTTGCAGAGGGATCGCGTCCATGAGCGAGAGTCGTTTCAATCTTTCCGCGCTCGCAGTACGTGAACGCGCCGTCACGCTATTTCTCATACTGTTGATTTCTATTGCTGGCGTAACCTCATTCTTTAAGCTAGGCCGCGCTGAGGATCCTTCTTTTACCATCAAGGTGATGACAATTGTCACCGCCTGGCCCGGAGCGACTGCTCAGGAAATGCAGGAGCAGGTTGCCGAGAAGATCGAAAAACGGATGCAGGAGCTAAGTTGGTATGACCGTACCGAAACCTTCACGCGTCCGGGACTCGCCTTTACCACGTTGACCTTATTGGATAAAACGCCTCCATCTGAAGTTCAGCAGCAGTTTTATCAGGCCCGCAAAAAAATCGGCGACGAAATTCGTAATCTTCCTGCTGGTGTCATGGGGCCATTCATTAATGACGAATATTCCGATGTG
Source organism: Vibrio ostreae (assembly GCF_019226825.1). NCBI lineage: Bacteria > Pseudomonadati > Pseudomonadota > Gammaproteobacteria > Vibrionales > Vibrionaceae > Vibrio > Vibrio ostreae. The sequence continues at coordinate 694,082 of NZ_CP076642.1, read as the reverse complement.
ACTTTTGCGCTGTATGCACTCAAAGCCAAAGGCGAGTCGCAACGATTACTGGTTCGTGATGCAGAATCTCTGCGCCAACGTCTGCTTCATGTCCCTGGGGTTAAAAAGGTTAATATTATCGGTGAACAGCCAGAACGTATTTATGTGGAGTTTTCTCATGAACGTTTGGCAACATTAGGGGTAAGTCCACAAGAAGTTTTTGCTGCGCTCAACAATCAAAACGTGCTGACGCCCGCAGGTTCGGTTGAAACCAAAGGACCAGAAGTTTTTATTCGTTTGGACGGGGCTTTCGACAACTTAAAAAAAATACGCGATACCCCTATTGTTGTGAAAGGGCAGACGTTAAAGCTGTCAGATATTGCCACGGTAAAGCGCGGTTATGAAGATCCGGCTACATTCATGGTCCGTAATGGCGGCGAGCCCGCGCTGTTACTGGGTATCGTTATGCGTGATGGCTGGAATGGCCTTGATCTGGGCAAATCGCTTGACGAGGAAGTTGGCGGGATTAACGCCGAAATGCCTTTGGGTATGAGCCTATCCAAGGTAACCGATCAGGCCGTGAACATTCATGCGGCAGTCGATGAGTTTATGATCAAATTCTTCGCGGCATTGGCTGTTGTGATGCTGGTAAGCTTTGTGAGTATGGGATGGCGTCCAGGTATTATTGTTGCTGCGGCTGTGCCTTTAACGCTTGCCATTGTTTTTGTTGTCATGCTGGCGACGGGGAAGAACTTTGACCGTATCACGCTCGGCTCTTTGATTCTGGCATTGGGGTTACTGGTGGATGACGCCATCATTGCTATCGAAATGATGGTGGTGAAAATGGAGGAAGGTTATAGCCGTATCGCCGCGTCATCCTATGCCTGGAGTCTGACTGCAGCTCCCATGCTATCAGGAACACTGGTTACCGCGGTTGGATTTATGCCCAACGGTTTTGCACGTTCTGCTGCCGGTGAATATACCAGCAATATGTTCTGGATCGTCGGTACAGCACTCATCGCATCCTGGGTTGTGGCAGTGGTATTTACGCCATACTTGGGGGTGAAGCTATTGCCCGACTTTAAGAAAGTCGAAGGTGGGCATGGCGCAATTTATAATACGCCACGTTACAACCAATTCCGCCGGTTTCTGGGGCGGGTCATTGCTAAAAAATGGTGGGTAGCGTTATCAGTCGTAAGCCTGTTTGTTATCGCTGTACTGGGGATGTCGGTCGTTAAGAAGCAGTTTTTCCCTATTTCTGACCGACCGGAAGTGTTGGTTGAAGTGCAGATGCCTTACGGTACTTCCATCACTCAGACCAGCGCTGCTGCAGCCAAAGTTGAACAGTGGTTAGCGCAACAAAAAGAAGCCAGGATTGTGACCACTTATATCGGTCAAGGGGCGCCAAGGTTCTTCTTCTCGGTGGGCCCAGAGCTCCCTGATCCTTCTTTTGCCAAAATTGTTATTCGTACTGACAACCAAAAAGAGCGCGAGGTGTTAAAACATCGTCTGCGCCTAGCTATCGCTGATGGTTTAGCGCCGGAAGCAAGAGTGCGTGTGACTCAACTGGTATTCGGCCCTTACTCACCATTTCCAGTGGCGTATCGGGTAACCGGTCCTAATCCAGATACATTGCGCGACATTGCGAATGAAGTACAACAGGTTATGAAAGCAAGTCCCATGATGCGCACTGTGAACTCAGATTGGGGAACTCGTGTGCCTACCGTACATTTCTCATTGCAGCAGGACAGACTTCAGGCTCTGGGGTTGAACTCCAGTAGTGTCGCTCAACAGTTACAGTTCTTGTTAAACGGTGTTCCCGTAACGAGTGTGCGGGAAGATATTCGTACTGTTCAGGTGATCGCTCGCTCATCGGGCGAAACACGGTTTGATCCGTCTCAAATAGAAAACTTCACGTTAGCAGGTGTCCACGGGGAACGTATTCCTTTATCCCAGATAGGAAATGTTGAGATAAGAATGGAAGAGCCGATCATGCGCCGTCGAGATCGGGTGCCAACGATTACTGTGCGCGGTGATATTGCCGAAGGCTTACAACCGCCAGACGTATCGCATGTTATTACTCAGCAGTTACAACCTATTATACAAAAATTGCCTAGCGGCTATCACATTGTGGAAGCGGGTTCTATAGAGGAATCAGGCAAGGCCAGTGTCGCCATGTTGCCGATTTTCCCCATCATGATTGCTATCACGCTACTGATTATCATCCTCCAAGTGCGCTCATTTGCCGGCATGGTGATGGTGTTTTTAACCAGTCCTTTGGGACTCATTGGTGTGGTGCCTACTTTGCTTTTGTTCCAGCAACCGTTCGGCATTAATGCATTGGTTGGATTGATAGCATTGTCTGGCATTTTAATGCGTAACACGCTCATTTTACTTGGCCAAATCCGTCATAACGAATTATCCGGATTGGACCCGCTCAATGCAGTCGTTGAAGCTACGGTTCAACGTGCTCGCCCTGTAATCCTTACAGCGTTGGCCGCAATTCTAGCCTTTATTCCACTCACACACTCTGTGTTCTGGGGAACATTGGCTTACACGCTGATTGGTGGGACGTTTGCCGGAACCGTTTTAACATTGGTTTTCTTACCTGCCATGTATTCGATTTGGTTCAAGATAAGGTCAAACGCTTGAGAAACGTATCATGCAAAGAAGCTTATGCGACTGCCTACTATCGAGCCATATGTAAAAGGAAATAACACTAGAGGTCATCCATGAACAGAGCTGAAGAAATGAGAATTGTCATCACAGGAATGGGGACCGTAAGTCCCTTAGGGGTTGGTACAGAGGCAACATGGCAGCGCTTATTAGCTGGGCAGTCAGGTATTCGGATATTGTCCGATGAGTTAACGGCTGGCATAGGAACAGCGGTGGGAGGTCGAGTCCCCAGCTTGGAAGAAGATCCACTCGCTGGCTACAACCCCGATCATTTCATTGCGACGAAAGAACGGAAAAAGATGGATCGCTTCATCGAATTTGCCCTGGTTGCTGCCGAAGAAGCATTGACACAAGCTAATTGGCGCCCGGTTACGCAAGAGGAACAAGAACGAACCGCTACGATTATCGCTTCTGGTGTCGGAGGCTTCGGTGCTATAGCCGAGGCGGTTCGTACAACAGACTCTCGTGGCCCCCGTCGTCTATCACCTTTTACTGCCCCTTCGTTTTTAGCCAACATGGCTGCAGGGCAAGTTTCCATAAAATATGGATTTAAAGGTCCATTGGGTGCCCCCGTCACCGCTTGTGCCGCTGGGGTTCAGGCTATAGGGGATGCGGCTCGGATGATTCGCAGTGGCGAGGCTGATATTGCAATATGCGGTGGAACAGAGGCCGCAGTTGACCGAGTTACTCTCGGATGTTTTGCTGCTGCTCGCGCGCTATCGACAGGCTTTAACGATAATCCTCAACAGGCTTCACGCCCGTTTGATCGAGACCGGGACGGATTTGTGATGGCTGAAGGCGCGGGATTGCTGGTCATTGAGTCGTTGGCGCATGCACAAGCTAGGGGGGCTCGGCCTTTAGCTGAAATTGTTGGGTATGGTACCAGCGCTGATGCATATCACTTAACCGCAGGCCCAGAAGACGGTAATGGTGCCGAGCGCGCCATGAAAAAAGCGCTCAAACAAGCAGGTATTGATCCACACGAGATACAGCATATCAACGCCCATGCGACTTCTACACAAGTTGGCGATAAAAGCGAACTGGCGGCTATCAAGGCGGTATTTAGTGAAGGTTCTTCCCCGGCTATCACGTCAACTAAGTCGAGTACCGGTCATTTATTGGGCGCCGCCGGAGGGATTGAGGCTATCTTTAGCGTGCTTTCTCTTCGCGATCAGATTGTTCCGCCAACGTTAAACCTTATCAGCCCAGATACGGCAGCGGATGGCCTTGATTTGGTTGCCTTGCACGCGCGTAAAATGCAAATCCAGCATGCACTGTCAAACGGGTTTGGGTTTGGTGGAGTGAATGCCAGTATTGTATTGCGACGTTGGTCGTCTGTCTGACGCATATCGCTCAGACGTAGCGTTATTACTTTACGCAGGCGTTGTTCTATAAAGGAAGAGGACTTCCAAGTCGATTTTACTTAAAAGTGAGTGGGCATCCACTCAATAAGGAAGTGTGAAAATATGTCAAAGTTAACTGGGTTTACGGAAGCCAATGTCCCTGATCAATCGGGCAAATGTTTCATTGTCACCGGAGCAAACACAGGTATCGGCTTTGAAGTCGCCCGAGTGCTCGCTGCACGTGGTGCTCGGGTTATTATGGCTTGTAGGTCAAAGGAAAAGGCGACGCAAGCCATCGCCCAAATTCAACAGTTAAGCCCTACTGCCGATCTATCTTTTCTGCCTTACGATCAGAGCAATATTGATAGTATCCGTGAGGCTGCTAGTCAATTATCGAAAGAATCACGTATTGATGTACTAATCAATAATGCAGGCGTGATGACCCCGCCTTTGACACATACCAAACAAGGCTATGAACTTCAATTTGGCGTTAATCATCTAGGATGTTTTGCGTTCACATCTCTTCTGCTGCCTACACTTGCCAAAACTAAAGGGAGCCGAGTGGTGGTGACTTCTAGCATAGCCCATCGACATGCGAGCATAGATTGGGATGATCTTAATGCTGAGAGGAGCTACAACCGAACACAGCGTTATGCTGCCAGTAAACTGGCCAATGCGTTATTTTTGTTTGAGCTGGATCGTCGTCTGCGTGCTTCTGGCTCATCAATCACCGCGGTCGGCTGCCACCCGGGATTAGCTGCGACCAATCTTGGTCGTTATATGGGACCTATCCAAATGCTATTGCCACTGGTGGGTTTATTGCTCAACAACGCCGCACAGGGCGCTTGGCCCACGCTGCAGGCCGCAACCGCTCCAGTACTATCCGGTGGTTATTATGGGCCGATTGGCTTTGGCGGTATACGAGGTGTGTCTGGGGAGTCTAGTCGCACAGCGCGGGCAACGGATGAAGCACTTGCTCGTCGACTCTGGGATATCTCTGTTGCCATGACGGGAATTGATCCCGGATTACCGCAGTGCACGCCATCGTTCAAGAGTGACAGGCAATGAAAGAGTGACATTGAGGACCTAACGAGAACAAAGCCCGCTAACAAATGTTGACGGGCTTTCCAGAGGAAGTGCTATAGGAAGATCGGTATCGGGGTTATCTAAATGACAACGAGACCTTAGCTTGTGGCAACAGCGGAAGACATACCTCAGACTGAGTTAAAGTAAGCTACCGCCATCAATCACAATTTCCGACCCCACGGTCCAGGCTGAATCGTCGGAAGCCAAATAAAGCACCGCTTTTGCCACTTCCTCTGGCTTACCAAAACGGCCAGCGGGGATTGTTGCAACGATATCTTTCATTACTTGGTCATAGTAAGCATCTGGAATACCCGCTTTGTCGTAAAGCGGCGTATCAACTGGGCCAGGGCTTACTGCATTGATGCGGATCCCACGAGCAATTAGCTCGTTAGAAAGTGTTTTCGACATATTAAGTAATGCCGCTTTGGTTGAGCCATAAACAGAAGAGTTTACTGGCCCTGTGTGAGCATTGATCGATGTATTAAAGACCACGGATGCAGAGCTCGCGAACACGGGCAGTAATGCCTGCATCAGGAAATAAGGACCTTTAACATTGATGTTAAAAATGCGGTCGAAATTGTCTTCTGTCCACGTTTCGATTGGCATATAGACAGATATGCCAGCATTTAGGAAAGCGATATCCAATTCACCAAAGTGAGCCTTAACAGCCTGAGCTAGCTCTTTCTGTGCATCCACGTTAGCAGAATCAGCGCTCAGTACTAAAACATCGCTACCCAGTTCCGCTTTCGCTTTTTCGATAGAATCAGGGTTAACGCCAGTAACAATTACACGAGCACCTTCTGAAAGGAAAAGCTTAGCGGTCTCAAGACCAATACCACTTGTTCCACCGGTAATAAGAGTGCGTTTGCCTTGTAATTTGGACATATAAAGTCTCCTAGAGGTTATCTGGATCAGTCAATTCGCTGATCGGCAGGAGCTTTACTATAGGTTTATGTATAACCGTAGATAAGATGGATTTTTCGAATATGACTCATGCTAAATATGCATAAATAACAGGACTGTTGAATGGATCGATTATTGTTGATGACGTGTTTCGTTCGCACGGTTGAGACTGGAAGTTTTTCGGCGGCTGGGCGAGATTTGGGGCTAGGGCAACCTAACGTCAGCCGTTATGTTGCAGCGCTTGAGAATTACCTACAAACCAGATTACTTAACCGTTCAACCCGCAAACTTGCTCTGACTCCAGAAGGAGAACGCTATTATGTAGAGGCGCGGCGTATTCTTGAAGCCGTGGAGGAATCCGAGTCCTCATTGCGGGATAACATTGCTCCATCTGGGTTATTGCGGGTTGCCTGTCCGACGGCACTGGCACATACATTCTTGGTTCCACATCTAGCAAGTTTTCTGGAATGTTATCCAGAATTGACACTCGATCTCCAAATTAATGATCGCTATGTCAATTTAGTCGACGAGGGGGCTGAGCTGGCGATTCGCATTGGTCATCTGGACGACAGCGCAATGCGGGCGCGCCGTTTGGCAATGTTCGAACGGGTGTGTGTGGCAAGCAAAGCTTATTTGGCCAAACGGGGCATCCCCAAAACGCCAAATGAACTGAGAGAGCACGATTGCTTGATTTATACTCTGCTGTCAACGGGATCCACATGGCATTTTAAGGGAGAAGATATCCCTGTTTCTGGGAGGTTGCGAGTGAGTTCTCCGGAAGCCATACGTGCATGTGTAAATTCAGGACTAGGGATCGCCCAAGGCCCAGAATGGCTATACGAGGAAGGACTGAAAAATGGTAATCTTCAACTACTACTGAGTGATTACACAGCTCCACCAGTGCCCATTCAAGCTGTTTATCTGGCCAATCGCCTTCTTCCCAAACGAGCCGTTGTTTTCATGGATTTCGTTGCGAGTATATTTGCCAACAAGTCGACACTCACAACGCAATGAAGGTTGATCTGATACATTATTATTGGATCCCAATTTAAACAGCTTTTCTAGACCTAAGGTTGTTTGCTATTTTCAAATGTAGCAAAGTCACTGATAAATTGTTGCCCACGGACGTTTCAGTGCATCCAGCAAAAAACTGGCACCGATGTACGCTATGAAAAGACTCTTTGGCGCTAATTTAATCAGTTTGTTTTTCGAGATAAAGAATAAGTTGTTGTTTTAATTCGTCATATAACTGGCTTTGTACTTTTTCTAACTTATATTGGTTACGATCGAGGCACAACCTAAGCTTTCCTAGTGTCGGTAAACCATCCAACTTACTAATATTATTCGGGTGACTGAAAGAAGAGCGCACCGTAATTCCTAATCCAGCATCAACAGCACTCCATAAGTTGCTCAGACTTCGGCCAACAAAGGTGATTTTCCACGGAATTCCATCTCGATCTAATGCTGCTGTGGCTTGTTGTCTGATCGTGCAAGCGCCATCAAGCATAACCAATGGTACAGGTTTTGAGGTATCAATAGGTTCTTTAAAATATTTGTTTGCTGGCCCAAACCAGTACAGTGGTAATTCTGCCAGAAGCTCACTATATGGCGCCGATTTCTCACCTCTCCAGCCTAATGAAAAATCTAACTCACCAGATTGAATGCCATCCATCAGCTCCTGATGGCGCCCAACAATGGATTGCAATTGTAAGTTTGGATGTGAGCGAGAAAATACACCTAACAGTTGTGGCAATAGCACATCACTAAAATCTTCTTGTAAACCAAAAACTACTTTTCCCGTCAATGAATTTTCCACTAACTGGTTCAGAGCTTCGTCATTTAACTGAAGCATGCGCCGGGCATAAGCCAGAATGATTTCACCTGCTTCAGTAGGCTCCAGGTGTCGGCCGATTTTGGTCACTAATGGTGTATGGCACTGCTGCTCAAGCTTTTTTAGTTGGGCGCTGGCTGCAGAAGGTGAACGATTAAGTCGTTCAGCCGCAGTTGCAAAACTGCCTAACTCAATTCCTAGGACAAAACATCGTAAGGCATCTAAATCCAGACTTCGCATATTCAATCATCCTAAATTTCAAAATCATTAATCAAAATAGTTTTGATTTTTTATATTAAAAAATCAACTTATTCTTTTCCAGTCGACGAAATCAGCTAGGAAAAATATATGGATACAAAACAAAAACACTTAATGGAACTGCTTGCCAAACTCGTTCTACAATTTCATCAACTAACGGTAGGGCTATTGTGTGTACAGGTCAGTAAAGAAGATAGTATTCAATTCAATGGAATTAAATACTGGTCTTTCTCTTCTAGTCAATCATGGAAAGATGCCGTGGGGACAATAAAATGATAGCAATGCAATATAGAATCGTTCTGCCATCGGATTATCCGATGGAAAAAATAGAAACTCGTATCAGAGAAAAAGGAAATTTGTTAGATGGATACCCCGGTTTAGTTTTTAAGGCCTACCTTTATGCACGAAAAGATGCTGAATATTATTCCAACAGCAACAGTTATGCTCCATTTTACGTATGGAAAGATCATCACTCTATGGTGACTTTTCTGAGAAGTGAAGGATTTAACGGATTGTGTGAGCAATTTGGTCGACCGGAAGTCAGGATGTGGTTTATCGAGGATGAACCAACAATACCAAATTCAAAATGTTCGCTTGCATGTATAGACCATCAGGTCTGTGAGGATGCGGATATTCATGGTGTTAACTTTACCTCCTGGGAAACGGTGAGTATCTCGTGGTTCAGTCAACCAGAGTTAGCTGAGAAAATGAGCGGCGACATCTATTCTATCGGTTATATCGCCCACGGTTAAATTTAATGAACAATTAAAAATGGTACTCGTTTTTCATTGAACCAGGTTCAGGGCGAATCTGGCTTATTATTTTTACCCTTTTGTAGTTCAGAGCTGACACTTGTTCTTATCCTATCATTAAGATTTTCGCTACCTAAATTGTCCGAAGATACACATGGCCGTCATTTGTATTTTTTTACAATTCAGTAACGAAGTTAGTTAGAATCAGCTAATAATTTATTCAGATTCAAGGTAAACATGGAAGATCAAAAAGTAGCAATTATCACCGGTGGGGGGCGGGGGATTGGTGCTGCCACTGCAAAATTGTTTTCTCAAAATGGTTACGCAGTATGCATCAATTATAAGTCTGACTCGGAAGCTGCAACCTACTTAGCTAAGGACATTACATCTCAAGGAGGCAAATGCATTGTAGTGCAGGCCGATGTATCTCAAGAATCGGATGTGCTTCGCTTGTTTGATACTGTTGACAAAGAGTTAGGTTCTTTGACCGTACTAGTAAACAATGCCGGTATCCTACAGAAACAGATGCGATTAGAAGAAATGAGCGCTGATAGAATCAATGCCATTCTTATCAATAACGTAACCAGTTATTTTTTGTGTAGTCGTGAAGCCGTCAAACGAATGTCAAAGAGTTATGGCGGGCTAGGTGGTGCTATTATTAATGTTTCTTCGGGAGCTGCACGTTCTGGTTCTCCAAATGAATATATTGATTATGCTGCATCAAAGGGAGCGATTGACACATTAACAAAAGGTTTGTCGTTAGAAGTGGCTGCCGAAGGAATCAGGGTTAACTGTGTTCGTCCCGGATTAATTTACACAGATATGCATGCTGATGGAGGAGAGCCTGGACGGATAGAGAGGTTAAAAAGCAAAATCCCACTTCAGCGAGGAGGTTTGCCTGAAGAGGTCGCTGAAGCAATTTATTGGTTAGCATCTGAAAAATCGACGTTTTCAACGGGTAACTATCTGGATTTAACAGGTGGTTTATAACTCGCTTCTGCTTAGAGCTAGCTACGCCAGCTAGCTCAGAAGTGTCGATTATCTGTCTCCATCAAAACTAAATATCGATCTATGCCTGATTTATATTACTTCAGAGCTGATCGCTGGCTCGCATCTCATTTTTGTTCTGATACATGCTTTTATCTGCTTTGGACAGAATTTCGTGGATGATCGACTTATCCGCTTTGCCCTTGAATGTATAGAACCCAACGCTGGAGGATAACGGAATCTGTTCGCCTTGCCACTGCAGCGGTGAAGTCTTAATTAAAAGCTGTATTTTATCAATCAGTTGCTCAACATCGTCCGGGTTGTGCATGCGTGGCAGAATGACAATGAACTCGTCCCCGCCCATTCTGGAGATAAAGTCCGATGAACGTGTCGATTTTTGTAGCAACATTGCGATGTGTTTTAACACGGCGTCGCCGGCTTCATGGCCGTAAGTATCGTTGATCTTTTTGAACTTGTTGAGGTCAATATTTAGAATCGTAAACACAATGTTGGCGCTATTTTTCGCCATGATGCGGTTAAGCTCATTGAACAGATAACGGCGGTTCGGTAAATGGGTGAGGTCATCCTGCAAAGAATGTTTCTGAGCACGAAAATAGTTACTGATAAAAAATACGATCAGCAGAAAACCGGCTGCAAAGATAATGGTGCCCAGTGTCATAAACAGACTTTTGAAGCTGTTTATGTTCTCAATCTCATGTAGGTCTTTATATTTGGCAAACAGAGTCCAGCTGCCGTTAGGCAGACTTATCGGATACTGGATGTCAAAATCAGACAGAACGGCTCTATTACCTTCAATTAATCTCTGTTCGATCTCATCATGGCCGTTGGCAACCAGCGCTATGTCCGCTCCTTTAATGTTATGCAGGTTGGACAGGGCAATCAGTTTGTCGTAGCTAATCACCACGCTCAAACCGCCCCAATACTGGGTATTGTAAGGTACATCGGTAAATATCGGATAGCGGGCGATAATCGCTTTGCCGCCCTGGACCAGTTCTAACGGCCCTGCCAGGAAGACTTTTTTATTCTGTCTGGCAATTTGCACGGTTTTGTACTGATGGGGGACGGTTCGGAAGTCCAGTCCAATTGCTTTTTCGTTGCTTTGCAGTGGGTAAACATAATGGATTACATCGTTCGGCGCTAAACTTATGTTCCTGATTAGTTGCGCTTTTGCCAGGAATTGCTCACCTACTTTGTTCCAGTTGTGGATCGCGAATTGGGGATCGAGCGCCACCACGGAGGCGAAGCTGTCTGCCAGGTAGGTGTCGCGAAAGATGTTAGCCTCGATACTGTATCTGACTAAGGCGATGTCGTGTTGGATGGCTTCTTTTTCTTGCTGGACCTGGTTGTCAATAAACTTATCCGTCGTCAAGGTGATGACCGTGTAAGAAAAGAAAAGGTACGCTATGGTTAATACACCGTAAGACCAACGGCTCAATTTATAGGATTTGATAGCATTACTCTCTTAGGTGGATAAGTACGACAACGCTTGTTGCTCAATAGTTATTCATTGTGTCAATAAGGTCAAGTGATAACCGGGTTATCTGATTTCATGACATATCGGCAGTTATGAGATTCCGTCACAGTTGCAAGCGGGCTGAGTGACTGAAAATTATGATAGATTTTAGCCATTTAATCAATAAAAGCCAAAAAGGCGACCTTAGGTTCGCCTTTTTATGCTTCTTGAGTAAGTCTCAGATCTTGTCAAAACCGATGCTAGACAACATGGGATCATGTTGGAAGTGGAAAGTGTAAACTAGGTGCCAGCGTTAAAGATGAATGGACTTGGGGAGTTACCGATGACGGCCTCGCTCAAACTTATATCTGTTGGGGAACAAAAGTTCGCTTGATGCTCAAGAAGCAACATAGGTCCATGCTGCTAAGCGTTAATGACATTGCTTGATTTTCGCTCTCTCGCTATCGGTAAAGAGCGAACTACCGTGATTTTTAGCCGCTAATGAGTCGACGGCTTCTGAATGTAGTCAGATTGGGTTTGTCCATGTTGACCTCCTTATTGAAGAGTATGGTCAACATTAGTAGTGCCGTATTTAGCAGCATTTATACTGATGCTTGATAGAAGCAAACAGTAATAGAAATAAATAGAGGTATACCTTAGCCAGAATGTCGCTAAGCTATTGTAAATGTTTAGAACTTATTGATGTATCGTTCAGCGCTTGCGAATAACTTATCACATACTTTCTTCTGAGCCACAAACTCAGAAGTACCTTCGGCCATCTCATCTAGGACTTCTTTTGCTGCCTGGTATTCAGCGGCCATCTGCGCAAATCGTTCTTCAAAGTTGTTTTTTTGGATCTTTTTGCTCGATTTTTTGCCTGGTTTTCTCATGTCACTCTTCCTTATAAATCCCAAAGCTTCTTTTGTTCTCGTTCTAACAAAATATGCTCAATTTTTTTTCTTATCTTATGAATGCTCTCTGTGCTGTCATCTTTAGTAAGAGTCTTGCCTTTGACCATCTTAGAGTTGGTTCCTGCTAATGGTTTCTTCAAGCTCAATATCCTTCATTCATTTGGATTGAAAAACAACCTAAAGTCCTTCCCTGTGAATCTTTTATTTCACCAGAATTGTTCAATTCACAAAATGAAAAATTTAAGTCAAATAAGTGGGTTTCTAATTTGGGGAGGATATGGCGTTTTAAAACATCGCTATTTAGCTGATGTATTGTTGATGACCATGAGGTCTTATTTTGATGAAGGAAATATTTAACTGTGAACAATTAACTTTCCCTTTTGGTATTTTTGTTCACGTAAAACGTAATACCAGTAAATTTTTCTATTAGTTTTTCTGATTATAAACTCCCAGCTAAAGACTTAACAGAAAGCTCTCACCAAGAGGCAAGAGCTTTACTGATAGACTTATACTGCTGTAACGTTAGCCGCTTGCGGGCCCTTGTTACCTTGTTCTACGTCGAACGATACTTTTTGACCTTCTGTTAAGGTTTTGAAGCCATCGCTAGCGATTGAACGGAAGTGAACAAACAGGTCAGCACCACCATTGTCTGGAGTGATGAAGCCGAAGCCTTTTGTTTCGTTAAACCATTTTACTAGACCAGTTGTTTTATTAGACATATATATCTCGATAGATTGATTAAGTTAAAAAGAAAGCTACTAAATAAGGAATGAAGAAAAAGTTATCGCAGGATAGATATGACGACTTGGATCGAAAAACAACTGAGAAGATCTTGAACTAAATAATTTATCAATAGCTCACTGTTAGAGCTGCCGACACTATACACGATATAGAGATAATAGATATTTATTTCTCAATTAAATTTTGTTGTCCTTTTAAATCAATAGCTTAAATCAATAATTAAAATCAACTTTGTTTTTTAGGCGGGCTATTGCTGAATTCAAACCAGCCGTGTTTTGAGTACAAACAACGAAAACAGTGTATTTAATATGCGTTCGTACACGGAATCAGACTTCGAATTGGGAGATGACAGCTCGCTTTGAGGATTGTCCCTGTAGCTTTGCCAGTCATAAATCACTGTCAGAAGCTTCTTTTAACCATCTAAGTGCATTTATAACACGGACAAAAAAGGCGAACATCCGTTCGCCTTTTCAATGTTACAGCAAATGATCTTAGTCTTGGTAGGAATCAATGCTCGGGCAAGAACAGATCAGATTACGGTCGCCGTACACGTTATCCACGCGGTTTACGGTTGGCCAGTACTTGGCTTCTTTTGCTTGCTTCGAAGGGAAGCAGGCGATATCGCGTGAGTACGGGTGAGTCCATTCATCGCTTGCCAGGTCAACCTGGGTGTGTGGAGCGTTCACCAGCGGGTTGTCTTCCAGCGGCCATTCACCGGCGTGAACTTTGCTGATCTCTTCACGGATAGCGATCATCGCGTCACAGAAGCGATCCAGTTCTGCCAGATCTTCTGATTCGGTTGGCTCAACCATCAGAGTACCCGCAACCGGGAACGACATGGTTGGCGCATGGAAACCGTAATCCATCAGACGCTTAGCGATGTCTTCTTCGCTGATGCCCGTTTCTTCTTTCAGCGGACGGATATCGATAATACATTCGTGCGCGACGCGGCCGTTAGCACCACGGTACAGAACCGGGTAGTGCGGCAGCAGGCGTTCCATCACGTAGTTCGCGTTCAGGATAGCCACTTCCGTGGCTTTAGTCAGGCCTTCTGCGCCCATCATCGCGATGTAAGCCCACGAGATTGGCAGGATAGAGGCGCTGCCCAGGTCAGCTGCTGCGACTGCAAAGTCAGAACCTTCCACACCGCCTTCAATGTGGCCCGGCAGGAATGGCGCTAGGTGTGATTTCACACCGATAGGGCCCATACCCGGACCGCCGCCGCCGTGCGGAATACAGAAGGTTTTGTGCAGGTTAAGGTGCGACACATCAGAGCCGATGAAGCCCGGAGAAGTCAGACCGACCTGAGCGTTCATGTTCGCGCCGTCCAGGTAAACCTGGCCGCCGGCTGCGTGGACCATGTCACATACTTTACGTACCTGCTCTTCATACACACCGTGCGTAGAAGGGTAGGTGATCATAATAGCCGACAGGTTGTCCTGATGTTTCTCGATCTTGGCGGCCAGATCGTCGATGTCGACGTTACCGTTCTGGTCACATTTCACCACGACCACTTTCATCGATACCATTGAGGCGGTTGCCGGATTGGTGCCGTGCGCTGAGCTTGGGATCAGACATACGTTACGGTGACCTTCGCCACGGCTTTCGTGGTAACGCTGAATAGCAATAAGGCCAGCGTATTCACCCGACGCACCTGAGTTAGGTTGCAGTGAGAACGCATCGTAACCGGTGATTTCACACAGTTTTTGCTTCAGATCGCTGGCCAGGGCTGCGTAACCGGCTGCCTGTTCTTTTGGTGCGAACGGGTGGATAGAACCGAATTCCGGCCAGGTGACAGGGATCATCTCGGCGGCCGCGTTCAGTTTCATGGTACAGCTGCCCAGCGGGATCATGCCATGGGTCAGTGAGAAGTCTTTGTTTTCCAGCTTTTTCAGGTAACGCATCATTTGCGTTTCGCTGTGGTGCGTGTTGAATACCGGGTGAGTCAGGTAGGATGACGTGCGACGACAATCTTCCGGAATTGCTGCGAATTCGTTTGACTCGATGGCTGCTGACAGCGCGGTAACGCTTTCCGTCACGCCGAATACAGCAAACAGTGCTTCAACGTCTGCCACGCTGGTGGTTTCATCCAGGCTGATACCCAGTTGCTCTGGCAGTTTACGCAGGTTAATGTCTGCCTGCAGTGCTTTCTGGTACAGCGCTTCCGTGTTGCTGCCGCTGTTCAGAGTGATGGTATCGAAGAAGCTGTTGTGTGCCAGCTCAAAGCCCGCTTTAGTCAGGCCAGCGGCCAGAATTGCGGTCATGTGGTGAGTACGGCGAGCGATAGTGCGCAGGCCTTCAGCGCCGTGGAATACCGCATAGAACGAAGCCATGTTTGCCAGCAGAGCCTGTGCAGTACAGATGTTCGACGTCGCTTTCTCGCGGCGGATGTGCTGTTCACGGGTCTGCATTGCCATACGCAGTGCCTGGTTGCCTTTCTTATCGATAGACACACCGATAACACGGCCTGGCATGGTACGTTTGTGCGCGTCACGCGTTGCCATGAACGCTGCATGCGGACCGCCGTAACCCATAGGTACGCCGAAACGCTGTGCGGAACCGATAACGACGTCTGCGCCCATTTCACCGGCTGGCTTAAGCAGGGTGCTGGCCAGCAGATCAGTCGCAACAGTGACTAAGGTTTTGTTCGCGTGTGCTTTTTCGATGATGTCGGTCAGATCGCGCACTTCACCTGTGGTGCTTGGGTATTGCAGCAGAGCGCCAAACACATCTTGTTCCGCCAGGCAATCGATTGCGCCAATTTGCACTTCAAAGCCCAGGAAGCCTGCGCGGGTCTTCACCACTTCAATGGTTTGCGGGTGCACATCGTCTGCCACGAAGAAGACTTTGCTTTTGCTCTTACCGGCACGGTGACACAGAGCCATTGCTTCGGCAGCGGCCGTCGCTTCATCCAGCAGGGATGCGTTAGCGATTTCCATGCCGGTCAGGTCCATCACCATCTGCTGGTAGTTAAGCAGCGATTCCAGACGACCTTGTGAGATCTCTGGCTGGTATGGGGTGTAAGCTGTGTACCAGCCTGGGTTTTCCAGGACGTTACGCAGGATCACGTTTGGTGTGAAGGTGTTGTAGTAACCCTGACCGATGTAGGTACGCTTGATCTGGTTCTGTTTTGCGAACACTTTCATTGCGTTCAGCATGTCGGCTTCGCTTTGAGCCGGGGCCAGGTTCATCGGCGCTTCCAGACGGATATTGGCTGGAACGGTTTCTTTGATCAGAGCGTCAAGGCTGGCGGCCTTGATGGTGTTAAGCATTTTTTGCTGATCGTCAGCATTGGGACCGTTGTGGCGAGCAACGAATTCATTTTGTGTGCTTAGGCTGTGAAGTAATTCTGTCATTGTCCTTTACCTTTTCTACCCGGAACAGCTGGCGGCGAGCGCTTTACTGGGCCGGGTACAGAACCGCCGTTTCGGGCTGGGCGGTTTTGAAAAGCCGCCCGCAGGGCGACTTGATAACCAGAGACGATTAGTCTTCTTCGATAGAGCTCAGGTATTCCTCAGCGTCTTTCAGGTCGTCCAGTTCAGATGGATCAGACAGTTTTACTTTAACGATCCAACCGCCTTCATAAGATTCTTCGTTGATTAGCTCAGGGCTGTCCTGAAGCTCTTCGTTCACTTCTACGATCACGCCGCTTACCGGTGCGTAGATGTCTGAAGCTGCTTTTACAGATTCAACCAGAGAGAAGCTTTCGCCAGCTTCGCATTCGCTGTCCACTTCTGGCAGTTCAACGAATACGACGTCACCCAGCATTTCCTGTGCATGCTCAGAAATACCGATGGTTACGGTACCGTCACCGTTATCACGTACCCATTCGTGGCTATCTGTAAACTTCAGTGTTTTGTCCATTGCATTATCTCCAAAATATATCTCTAAATTGCAGCCTTCCCAATTGTGTCGCGGGGTGGTTCTTCGGGATACGACACTCAGTTTCCGGCTAAGCTAACTGTTGTTCAGGCAGAGTGCCTGCTGGCAGTCTGCTTTCAAATCTAACGACGGTTTTTTACAACTTTACTTCTTTGTTCAATGACATGATGCAGGGGCCGTGCCCGCATCATGCTTAACGCTTATTTCTTTTGTAGGGCGCTACGTTATTTATAGAGCGTCAAATGACTGGTAAAACGGTCATTTATTGGTAGAGCGGGAAGCGCTGGCATAGCGCCTTAACCTGTTTGCGCACCCGTTGTTCCACTTCCGGGTTACCTTGCGGGCTTGCGACCAGACCATCCAGCACGTCGCCAATCCACTCACCAATCTGTTTAAACTCTTCACTGCCAAAACCACGGCTGGTGCCCGCAGGTGTACCTAAACGGATACCAGAAGTAATCATAGGCTTCTCTTCGTCAAAAGGGATGCCATTTTTTGTTACATGTGATACCGGCACGTTCCAGTGCCTGCTCGACCAGGTTGCCTTTCAGGCCTTTCGGACGCAGGTCCACCAACATCAGGTGGGTATCGGTTCCGCCGGTCACGATGTCACAACCGCGAGTCTGCAATACTTCCGCTAAGGTTTTTGCGTTGTTGATCACTGAATCAATATAGGTTGCAAACTCAGGGCCTAATGCCTCACCAAATGCGACCGCTTTCGCGGCAATAACGTGCATCAGAGGGCCGCCCTGCAGGCCAGGGAATACCGCTGAATTGATCTTCTTAATGATCTCTGCGTGATTGGTCAGAATCATGCCGCCACGTGGCCCGCGCAGTGTTTTGTGCGTTGTGGTGGTGACCACGTCGGCAAATGGCAGCGGGCTGGGATGCGCACCAGTTGCGACCAGGCCGGCAATGTGCGCCATATCGACCATCAGCAGAGCGCCGACTTCATCGGCAATGGCGCGGAATTTTGCGAAATCAATGGTACGCGGAATGGCAGAGCCACCGGCAATGATGAGCTTTGGCTGGTTTTCCAGGGCTAACTGACGCACTTGATCGTAGTCGATCTCCATGCTGTCGCGGCTTACACCGTATTGCACCGCATTAAACCATTTTCCAGACAGAGCAGGGCGGGCGCCGTGGGTCAGGTGGCCACCAGCATCAAGCGACATCCCCATGATGGTATCGCCCGGTTGGAGCAGAGCCAGCATCACTGCGCCGTTTGCCTGAGCACCGGAGTGCGGTTGAACGTTCACGTATTCGCAATTGAACAGTTTCTTGGCGCGTTCGATGGCAATGGCTTCGACGCTGTCGACGTGCTCACAACCACCGTAGTAACGGCGGCCAGGATAACCTTCAGCATATTTATTGGTCAGGCAGGTGCCTTGGGCTTGCATGACTGCTTTAGAAACGATGTTCTCGGAAGCAATCAGTTCAATTTGTTCGTTTTGGCGGGCGAATTCATCCTGAATGCCGGCAAATACTGCGTCGTCAGTAGCCGCAAGATTAGTGGAGAAGAAGCTCTCCAGGCGATGATTTTGGTAAGCTTTATTTGCGTTGGCGTTCATAGTAGATGACCTTCCAATAATCTGACGAGCCTGGTGCGTCGTGCTGCTCGTCGGTCCTTTTAAACGGTCTGGCTGACGCCAAACCCTGCTTAAGTGGATTGTTCCCTAAATCACCTACCCATCTGACAAACCAGGTATCTGGCGATTCGGCGCTGACATTAAAAAATGAGCAAATCGAGCAATCTGCGGGTTCGCTGCTTTTATCATCTGTCCGGCGCTATTTTGTCTGGGTAGAAGCCCTAAAAACCAGGGCAAAACCCGCTACCAAATGTTAAATCCATTCCATCCGGAGGCGGTAAGCTGCATCTCTACATCTAACATGGATGTAACATACTCTTTGCTGTGTGAACAATCAATCAAAAATTTCCTATAGGAAACACAGATGTCGTTTTTGCTATGCAAAGCACGCTTTATTTCCAATTGTGGTCTTTAATCAACCAGTCGCTTCGTGCAACAATGCGGTTCTGATACAGGAAGGATAGATAATCGAGGGAAAGCATGTCTGAAGACATTTATGATGAGTACCCATCTTTGACACTGGCCAAGGAAGCAGGCGAGCAACACATTGAACCGTTAAAGCTGGGACATCGAATCAAAGATATTCGTGCCAAGCTGGGTATAACACTGGAAGAAGCCAGTCAGCGTACTGGCCTGGCGCGCTCAACGCTAAGCAAGATCGAGAACGAGCAAATTTCACCGACGTTTCAGGCAATGCAGAAACTGGCGAATGGCTTGCAGATTGATATGCCACAACTGTTTGAACCGCCTAAGAAAATGACCGCAAGTGGTCGTCGTGATATCACCAGAAATGATCAAGGTAAACCGCATCCGACCCAAACTTACGAGCACGAGCTGTTGGCAACCCAGTTGTCGAATAAAAGAATGATGCCATTTAAAAGTCGCATCCGTGCCCGCAGTTTTGAAGAATACAGTGACTGGGTTCGCCACGATGGCGAGGAGTTTCTGTTGATTCTGGAAGGTGAGGTGATGTTCTATTCTGAGTTCTACGAGCCGGTGGTTCTGGAGCAAGGAGACAGTGTTTACTACGATGCCAACATGGGGCATATGCTGGTTTCGCTGAGTGCAGAGGATGCTCAAATCCTCTGGGTGACGGCGAAATAGCCAGTTAATACAGAAGTTATAGCCAAAACAAAAAGTTTCCTATAGTGAAAGCAACCGTTTGCTTTTTGTTGTAATTTAAACAAAAATACGCCGCAGTGATGATTAACCCGTCACTGCGGCGTTTTTATTGGGCTCCGATAATGTGATTGAGTTGTTAATTATGACAATTTGCGCTGTTTGGAACTTGTTAATTCGGTCAAAGTGGCGCATGCTTGTTTACTATAGGAAACACGTTTTCCTGCACGGAAACTTTTAGCAATGATTGCGCAAAGCTCACCCGATGGAGTGCAATCAACGGCATATTGTTTTTACCCGCAATGATGCAGGGTTAATACAGCAGTCATGCCGGGTAAATTAGTGGCTACACTCAAAGCGGAGTCTGGCTATATGGAGAGAAAAATGACTCAGGAACATGCGACACAAGAACTCTTGACTACACCGTTACACGCGCTTCATATTGAAGCTGGTGCCAAAATGGTGCCTTTTGCGGGTTATGATATGCCGGTGCAATACGCTTTGGGCGTGAAAAAGAGCATCTCCATACCCGTGATGCGGCTGGTCTGTTTGATGTTTCTCACATGGGTCAGCTTCGTTTACGTGGTGAAGGTGCCGCTGCTGCTCTGGAAACTCTGGTACCGGTTGACATCATCGACCTGCCACAAGGCAAGCAGCGTTATGCTTTCTTTACTAATGATGAAGGCGGCATTCTCGACGATCTTATGGTTGCTAATCTGGGCGATCATCTTTTTGTTGTGGTCAACGCGGCCTGTAAAGAGCAGGACATCGCTCACCTGAATGCTCATTTGCCGGCTGGTGTTGAGATGGAAATCATCGCAGATCGTGCTTTGCTGGCGATTCAGGGCCCGAAAGCGGCTGAGGTAATGGCTCGCCTGCAGCCAGCTCTGGCAGAGATGCGCTTTATGGATGTGCAGCAAATCAGTATCGATGGTGTTGACTGCATTATCAGTCGCAGTGGATACACAGGTGAAGATGGCTACGAAATTTCGGTTCCGTCTGACCAGGCACAGGCATTTGCTCGTACTCTGACTGCTTTTGACGAAGTGGAGTGGATTGGTCTGGGCGCACGTGACTCACTGCGTCTGGAGTGTGGCCTGTGTCTGTACGGCCACGAACTGGATGAAACCACGACTCCGGTTGAAGCCAGCCTGTTGTGGGCAATTCAGCCGGTGCGCCGTCAGGGCGGGGCGCGTGAGGGTGGTTTCCCGGGAGCCGACATCATTCTGCAGCAGATCGCGACTAAAGATGTGGTGCGCAAACGTGTCGGCCTGGTTGGTCAGACTAAAGCACCTGTGCGTGAAGGGACGGAATTGTTTGATGCTGAAGGTGCACCGATTGGTACCGTGACCAGTGGTACTGCGGGTCCGACAGCGGGCAAGCCGGTTTCGATGGCTTATGTGCGCGCTGATCTGGCTGATGTTGGTACTGAAGTGTTTGCTGAAGTCCGTGGTAAGATGCTGCCAATGCTGGTGGAAAAACTGCCGTTTGTACCACAGCGTTATTACCGTGGTTAATTATTGAACGATTTGTTTTGCAATCCGGTGAATATGTGGTACAAGGCTTCTGGGCCATCGTTATAGCAACGATACGCATAAACACCTTGGTGTCATTATTTGCATAAATCGGCCCTGTGTTTCACAGGGCCTTTTATTTTACATTGAATTATATTGATACTTACATTAATAATAACAATTAAAACCTTAACTAAATTAAGCGAACTCAACAACGTCCTGTCTTTAAGTAGTCACTAAAGGATGATTAATATGAATAAATGGGTAGCCGGTTCGGCATTGTTCTGGTCACTGGGTCTGGCATCGGGCGTACAGGCAGATTCGGAAGTCAGTACGTATATTGTTAATGGTGAAGACACTACCATCTTGAGTTACACGTCATTTGCCAGTCTGTTTTACGACCGTATAGAATTTGACGGGTTATATGGTACACGTGCTTTTTGCGGCGGAACCATGCTCGATTCTACCCACGTGTTGACTGCAGCGCACTGTTTGTACGATGAGGATGGCGAGCTGAATTATGACTATATGCTATTTGCCGTTGCTGGGCAGGCTGATGATGAAAGCGACTTCCCTTCTTCGGTAACCACTGTGCGTGCAGAGCAGTTTTTTATTCATCCTGATTTTCAGGATACGGCATCCAGCCTGTGGCAAAATGATATTGCCATTATCCAGCTTGAGTCTTCCCTCAATCCGCAAGACACTGTCGTGCGGCCAATCACCCAGGAGTATCGGTTAGGTTCGGACGGTGTCGATAATGACACTAACGATTATGCGTTTCGGATTGTCGGTCACGGCAATACCAGTTCAGGTAATGATGCCACCACAATGCTGCAAGATGCCGACGTGAGCTATGTTTCGAATAACACTTGTGACAATAATTTGTCTGCTTTGACCAATAAACAAATTTGTTTTAAAGGCATCAGTACCACTCCGAATACCTCACTGACCAGCGGCACCTGTCAGGGCGACTCGGGTGGTCCGGTATACTGGGATAGTGGCAGTGGTCTGGTACAGGTGGGTATTACCAGTTTTGGCCCGACAACCTGTGGTGATGGTTTTACCGGCTCTGATGTGACTGCGGTATTCACCGAAGTATTCGATTACAGTACCTGGATTGATAGTGTGCTGGCTGGCAATGAGAGCGCCGATTTTGTTGGGACTGATGCTAAACGCCGAGCTTATCTGGCTGGCACCTTTGACCCAGAGATGCCTTCGGGTATTGCGGTGCCTTCAAGCGGTGGTGGCGGCGGTTCACTTGGTCCTTGGTTGTTAGCCATGCTGGCTGGCGTTGCGCTTTGGCGCAGACGACAGACTGTAGAGCTCTGAGCTTGATTTGTCCGGCTTAACGACAATGATGAAACCAGCGCCTGGCCTGAATGCCGGGCGTTTTTTATTTCTCCATTTTTCTTGATTACGGCTTTACCTTACGCTGCCTGACTGATGATCAGGTTTCGGCCATTCTGTTTTGCCTGATACAGCAAGACATCTGCTTGCTTAAGTGCCTCGTCAAGTGAGTCGTTCACCGGCCAGACACCGCCCGAAATCGTCACGTTGGGTTTCTGGATAAAACGGGCGACATCGTCTCCGATGCGCTCAAAGATGTTGACTGCCTGCTGCGCCGATTCGGTTTTGACCACCACAACGAACTCTTCACCGCCAAAACGAAAGGCGTAATCGGTGATTCTTATCCGGCTTTTTATTACTGATGAGACGCGCTTGATCACTTGATCGCCAATATCATGGCCGTATTTATCATTAACCGCTTTAAAATGATCGATATCGAGAATACAGGCGTAGTAGCCTTGTTGTGCGGTAAGTTGCGCACTGACTTTTTTCAGATAGTGGCGGTTGTGAAGGCCGGACAGTTCATCGGTATAGGTGATTTTAGTCAGCTCCAGCTTGTCTTTGCGTAACCGATAGAGGTAGAGACTTACCCCGGCCGTGATACTGCCCAAGAGCAGCACCAGATAAAAGTAGGGGGGCACCAGCTCATGATTATCAACCACTTTGATTAGGTAACTGGTGTGATTACTGACCAGCTTAAATTTACGGTAAATAAAACTGACATCGTCATATTCCATGATTCCGGCGTTACGGTTGCTGAGTTGCAGGTCGCGCCAGGCCTGGGGATATTTGCTGGCGATTGAGTCCAAGGCCTTTAAGCTTCGGTCAGTGCTTGAATAGACAGTGCCGTCCTCTCCCAGCAATAGGATATCCTTACGCGACACTTCAGAGAATTCACTCAGGTCAGCTTCAAGCACCAGATAGCCGATGTGACGAGTGCCCTGATAGAGCGCTTTAAACTCGGTTAAAAGGCGGGAATGAGGGGCGATAAACAGTTGTATTTGCTGTTTGTTCAGGTCACTGGTGTAATAACGGTTATATTGCTCGATTAATCTGGCGTAGCGTGTGTCATCGGGTTGCGTCGAGATAATTTTCAGGGACTTAACCAAGGTTTGTGTGCTTAGCAGCTGCTTTGAAACATCATTAAACTGTTGTGGTTCGCTAAAGTAATCGATGGCGATCTGAGTATCGGCCAGGGCAAGCAGGCTATCTGCCGTAGAGCGCTTGAGTAACAGGGTGTCTTGTAGCGTGCTGAGTTGCATACTGAAGTCTGCCTGCTTGTCAGCTTTGATAAAACGCATCGGAGTATTGATCAAAAAAATGATCACCAGCGTAAACAGCAGGCATTTCACTTCAAGATGAAACGATGATGAAGTCGAGAGAGGAGTCTGATTGAGGATCATACGCTGAAACAATTCCTTATGTTTCGGCGATAATATGGAGCAATATCACTAAAATCCACTCTGAAGCCATGAATCATTTGTGACCTGCAGAGTTAATCTGAGCTACCTCACAACTTAGTCCTTGTTTAGTGTAAGATTGCTCGACAAGGTATAACGGCTGGCACTCGCGAGCGACAGAGGCTTGGAAAACCAGTAACCCTGTAGGTACGATGCGCCCATTGCCTTGAATTTCTGATACATGGATCCGGTCTCAATCCCTTCAATCACAATATCGACGCCTTTGCTTTTAGAAAGCTGAATGATAAATTGCAGATATTGTTCAGATGATTGATTAGTCAACGTTTTAGCGGCCATTGAGCGATCGATTTTGATTTGATTGAGCGGCAGATCGAAAAAACTGTTGATTGAGCTGAAGCCGCTGCCGAAGTCATCCAGAGAGAGCTGAAATCCCAGGTTGCTAAGAGTGACTAATTGCTCGAGTGCGTTCTTGTTACCATCCAGAATCACGGTTTCGGTCAGCTCGAGCACGATAGATTGCGGAGCGATTCCGGCTTGCTCGGCCATTTTTTGTATCGTGGCAGGGAAAGCGGTATTGAGTAACTGCAATACCGATACATTGATGTTGACCCGGATACTCAGCCCGTTAATTCTGTTATAGCGTTCGATGAATTCACACGCTTTGCCAAATACCTGATAGCCTACATCTGTGATCAGGCCTTTCTTCTCGGCCACCGGAATAAACTCATCCGGAAAGATTTCACCAAATTCTTTAGAACGCCAGCGTACCAAGGCTTCAAAACTAGAAACCTGCCCGGTCTGGGCGTTGAGTATTGGCTGGAATTTGACCGACAAAGAGCGTGAACTCAGAGCTTCTTTCAGTCCGCGTTCAATGAAGAAATAGCGATCCACGCGTTTTTGTGTTTTTCCACTGTACAGTTCAACCCGTGAGCGGTTGGTTTCACGTGCATACTGGCAAGTGCGTGAGGCGATATTGACGATCTCTTCGGCCGTGTCTTCGTTGCTGAACGCCGGATAAAGGCCAATACTCACATGGTTGCCAAAAAGGTGGCCTTGCTCTTGGACCGATTTGGTGTAGCGTTGCAATATGTCCTGACACAAAGCGCGCAGTGCGGTATCGCTGTCGGTACGGTGTAACAGGATCGCAAAATCGTCCGAGCGTACACGGTAAAAGTCACCGTCTTCACATCGGATTCCGTTTAATGCGGCAATAACGTGTTGCAGGACATGTTCATTGACTTCGCTGCCATACTGATTTTCGTAAGATTTAATATCGTCAATCTGCAGATAAATCAGTGTGCTAGAGGCTTGAGTGTCCTGTTTTGCGTTATCAATATCTTTGAGCAGTTTGGTCATATTGCCCAGGCCGGAGATACTGTCGTAGTAGGCTGCCTGATTAAGGAAAGTCTCCATCAATTTTTGATCAGAGATGTCGCGATGATAGCCGACCATAAATCTGTCGCCGTTCAACTCGCGATTGATAGCGATACCTTCAAGCCAGATGTATTGACCGTTAGTTTTACGAACCCGGTAATGCGAGGTCACTTGATTGTGGTTGGTCAGGTGTTCAAGCACCCTTTTTTCAGCATGGCGCGATCTTGCGGGTGCACAACAGCGTACCATTCTTCCAACTGAATAGTATGAGCGCTAAAACCAAATTGTTGGTAAAAATCAGGGTTGTAAAAAGTTAAACAGCCCTGACTATCCATATGAAATATACCTTCACTGACGATATCAAAAATATGCACCAGGCGTTTTTTCTGGGTATCGGTGAGGTTGGGGTTCGTGCCTTGGGACAGTCCCTGCGTCAATGGCATAACAAATGTACCTGGCTCTTTTTAGAATCGCATTGATTCGAGCTTAACGATGAAAATGGCTACTCATGTAGCGGCAAGGGCAAACTGAACGTATTGAAGTTACTTTTTATTTTATGCAACCATGATAACGTTTATGAAACGATGTCTCAATTATGAAATTATTCTCTACTAATAAGCGTGCGATTGCGCATGTCTTACTGCATTGACGGTTTCCTGGCGCCAGCTTTTATGATAAGTCGAAATTGTTTATATATCATTCGGATTATATTGTATTTTTTTCCTGATTTGAGTCAAAATTATCTCTGTTTAGCGCGAAACCATGACCGGCTAAGAACGCAAAAGCGGTCCGAAGACCGCTTAAATATGCTTTTTGTAGTGGCTGCTCAGTCATTACACTGCGCCGCGTTAACCCTAATCAGCTCCGATTACCGGTCCCAGTAAGCTTCTTCCAGGCTGTCTTCTCGTTCCGGCAATGCGCGCGACAGGCGAGGAGAGTGCTGAGTCAGTACTTCATAACTGACTCGGTTGGCGTATTTACACACCTGCGACAGTGATGAATAGGTCAGATAGTGACGATCGTGCTTGGCGGAGTTTGGCACATTCTTGAGGTGGTAGCTATTCGCTGCCATGTCATGCAGTAGTGCCGACAACGCTCCGTCTCCGGCTCCGTTGGTGTTCTTGATTTTCAGCGGACCACCCAGATACGGGCCGATATGGGAGTATATACGAACAGGCTGTGAACAATCCTGCTGACGCATCGCACGGCTGAATTCATACTGGTTAAACTCAGCAATATGGCCTGGCAGCAGAGGCAGTTCGGTGCTGCGTTTGACCGCATCATCCACATAACCGGCCATATACAGGCCAATTGGCCCTGCAGTGCACAGCACCATATCGACCCAGTCCAGTGCTTTGTCCGCGGCTTGCAGCGGATCGCTAAAGCCG
Organism: Vibrio ostreae; assembly: GCF_019226825.1. Taxonomy (NCBI): domain Bacteria; kingdom Pseudomonadati; phylum Pseudomonadota; class Gammaproteobacteria; order Vibrionales; family Vibrionaceae; genus Vibrio; species Vibrio ostreae. The sequence goes on along the minus strand of NZ_CP076642.1, from coordinate 667,507 downwards.
GTCAGTGCTGCGCCTTCATCTTCGTTCATCGCCAGAACCGTGACGTTCTCTTTCAGGTATTCTTGCCACCAGGCCTGATTACCTTCAATCACGTATTTGGTGCCGAGAGTCAGGACGACAGGAACCGAGTTTTTCTTCGCCAGTTCAATCGCACGCTGTACCGCTTTTGGCATCGGATCTTCCGGTTTGCCGCGCATCAGATAAGATGACACGACTAACGCAGAGGCTTTCTCAAATACTCGTTGCGGAATACTTTCCGGACGCAGCTGGTTCATCTGACCTTCATTGATAGCAAAAGTACGCTCACCGTCTTCTGAGATCAGGGTGTAGCAGCGACCAATCGGGCCATCGACTGTCTGCAGGTAGTTGAGGTTCATCCGGGACGATGTACTGCACAGGTAACGGTACGCGTAAGAGCCAACTTCGATGTTCTTTGACATCACACCAAGCAGTACGGATTTGCTGTCGGCGAGTACCGAGTAGTTGTGCAGAGTATTGCCAATGGTATCGCCCGGGTGCTGATGGGTGATCAGATTTCTTTCAACCAGCTCCTGATAGAGCGCTTCAGCTTGTGCTTCTTCAAGCACCAGCGAATGGCCTTTACTCAGATTATATTTTGCGATGAACTCGTCATCTACTTTGGCTTCGATATCCACCATGGTCTGGCCGATGCCGACGATAGTCGGACGGTGCATGGTCGGGGTTTCACGCAGCTGATTGACCAAAGGATCACGGGTGCTGGTAGGGAAATAGTGTTTAGATTTGCGTTGTCCAGGAAACTTCATCGGTTAAGTGGGCAAAATGGGAAAATTTCGCGAATAGTATCACAAAAAATTCACTGAAGTTTCATTTTTACATTTCATTTCTTGGTAAATATCACGCGACTCAAGTCGGGCCGCGTGATGCTTGTATTTTAATGGCGCAGTGGGTTACCGGTTTGTTTTTTTGCACCTGCTTATTGTATTTACATCTTGCTTATTGAGATGTCTCGGCCGGAAACGCGTTGTAAGCTTTTGTTCCCCACAACGGCACGGTCGACAGGCTGTGCTTAAAGCTGCCTGAGGTCTCTTTGGTCGAGTAAGACACGTACATTAATGTCTGGGTTTGCTCATCGAAAATACGACGAATTTTCATCGTTTTGAAGAAGATACTTTTCGATTTGCGGAATACAACTTCGCCGGATTTGGATTTGTCGATCTGAGCAATCATCTCCGGGGTAATTTCTCCGGTCTGACGACAGGCAATCGATGAATCAGACGGGTCAGCCAGGCTCAAATCGGCTTCGATACTGGCGATGTGACAGGTGACACCTGGTACTAAAGGGTCAGTTAAATTATTGAGTTTAATGTCTTTTGTCGTGAACAGCCCCAGGCTGACATCACCGACTTCGGAACGGTCACAACCGGCTAATGCCAGAGCACACAGGGCAACCGCTGCTAATTTCTTGATCATATTACTATTCCAACTGTTTATGCTGGAAATATGATAGCAGCATGTGTTGAGAATGACAGAGCCATGTGGTGAGAATAGGGCGATGTTGTTATCTTTTCCGCAAGACCGAGGTTTTATGAAACACCAGCCTGAGTTGTGATAGACTGCAGCCTACGACGCTTCGCTTACTATCCCGCCATGTGTGAGATGATTGGCCAGCTTATGATGTATTGTCCTATAAAAAGAAGTAAGGTCTTATGATCCAGTCATCTCTTCCAATTGTTGATACCAAAAATCAATGGCTTTGGAGCCAGGTAGACGTCGAATACCCGACAGCGGAAAGCCTGCAGGGGCGCTCGCTGTACCAGGCGCTGATTGAATCACGCCAGGTTGAAGAACTCAGCGTTTCCGCGTTGCAGCCCGATGTGGTGCTGGATGATATCTATTTGGTCGACTTTCATCGCCTGACGATTATGTTCGCACTTCTGCAAGCGACCCAGTTTGATTCCGAACAGCAACAAAGCCTGTTGGTGGAGTTTTTTACTCAAATCATCTATTCACAACCGTGTTCGCTTTATCTTGGCTTTGCCGATGGGCAGCCAGCGGCAGCGGCGATTGTCACTGAGCAAGATAACCAGGTTCTTGTGTCGGATATCGTGGTGAAAAACGCGCAACCATTTGGTGCTGAAAAAGAATTTGCCCTGGCAGTGCTGGCAAAATGGCGTCAGGCACATGAGTTTAGTGGCCAGGTTTACTGGCAACGCTAGTCTGGTTGTATTTCAGCACCAAGACAGAGAATGATTCTGGATGGTTAAAAAGTGACCTTGGTTGCGAAATTGATCTTACAGTTGTGAGAGCGGTTTCATTTCCTTCAATCGATCATCTCTCCTTCACAGTCTGACGATACACTGCTTAAAAAAGGAGCGTATATGTCTGACAAAAAAACGAACTGCGTTATTTTCGACTGTGAAGGTACGTTGGTCGATAGTGAACGTCTGTGCTGTGAGGCATTAGTTAACATCTTCAACGACTTGGGGGTTGAACTCACATTTGATGATGTGGCCGCTCACTTCGCTGGTGGGAAAATTGCCGAAATTCTAAATTCCACCCTAGAACTGGTTGGGATGAGTGCCGACCTGACCCTGCTCGAGTCACGTTATCGCCGTGCCGTTAAACGTCTGTTGATTCGCGAATTGCAGCCAATGGAAGGTGCAGTGCATTTGCTCGACACCCTCAGACACCATCAGGTTGAGTTTTGCGTTGCTTCAAACGCGCCACCCAAACGTATCGAATTTGCCCTTAAACTGGCGGGATTACTGCCTTATTTCGAGGGGCGTATTTTCTCTGCTTTCGAAGCCAACAGCTGGAAACCGGAGCCGGACCTGATCCGTTACTGCGCGATGAATATGGGATTCAGACTGGACGAGTGTGTTTACGTTGATGATACCGCAAAAGGGGTGGAAGCGGGGGTTCTGGCTGGCGTCACTACCTATCAGTTGCAACCGCTCAACCAGCGTAACCGTACCACTTATCAGCAAGTGGTGATTCTGGACAAAATTGATAACCTGTCGCAATTTGTTGTTCCGTCGGAACGTTTATCCGGAGCTCGCTAGTCACTTTTAGCTGGATCTCACGGTTAAACTTTACGGAGATCTCACAATGAAAGAATGGTAGGACAGACGATAACAAGTCGGTATATGCTTGATATTATGTCAGTATCCGTTCTCAAGATAGCAGATCGTCAGGCAGATAACAGAGCGCCCGATAAAGGAGGGATTTATGGACAGCCAGGCATTTTGTATCGTTTTGACCACCACCAATCGTCAGGAAAATGCCCTGCAGATTACCCAGAGCCTACTTTCCAAGCAGTTAGCTGCTTGCGTGCAGAGTATGCCGATTCAAAGTCACTATATGTGGAACGATGAGGTGTGTTGTGATGATGAAATCTTGCTGGTGATCAAAACCCGCAAAGCGTGCTATGCCGAGTTAGAGCGGGAACTGGCTACGCTGCACTCCTATGAGGTGCCGCAGATTGTCCAGGTACCGATAGTGGAAGGGTTTCACCCTTACCTGGCCTGGATTGAGCACAACACTCCCCGCTGAGCAGCTTCATCCAGGCCAGCGCCGGGTTTAATCGAAACGTTTTGGCTGCCGTGCCGATTGCCAGCTGAGGATCAACAGGGCGGTCAGTGCGCCCAGGGTATCGCACAGCATGTCTTTTTGTGCATCCCAGATATCACCTTGAGAACCCAAAAACGCAATGCCGTCTTCTCCACCGGCCAGGTCCGCGTACCACCATTCGATGATTTCATAACCTGCAGCGATACTCATAATACAAAATAGGCCAAACATGCCGGCAATCCAGCCGTTGGTCAGTTTTTTGCGGATCAGATATTCGGCGATCGGGTAGGCATACAGGCCAATTGCAAAATGAGCAACGCGATCAAAGTTGTTACGTTCTGAGCCGATTAGGTGATTAAACCAGTCAAACGGTACGTCGGCAAAGGTGTATTTGGCTCCTATGGTATGCAAGGTCAGCCAGACAAACATCAGCAGGTAGGCGGTTTTACTGAGTCTTTGGTGAGCGGAGGTCCACCATATCCCTGCCAGAATCAGCATCACCGGGACAATTTCCGCAATCCATACTGAGCGTGATGATGGCGCGATGGCAGAAAACAGGAACACCATGGCGTAAGCCAGACTGAGGCCAATTAAACTTTTCGGGAAAGAAGGGCTGTCACTCATCTGTTTTTATCATCCTTGTTAGTTAGCTGTTATCATGGTGCCATTTTAATGAACACTGTACAATTGTCTGCGCTGGAAATTTGGTCAGAGTCGCGTAAACTTTTTTCAACTCAGCTAAAGTTCAATATATAATCAGCCGGGCCAAAAATAACCAATTTGCTTGAAAACAGCGAAATTCGCCCAAACTTGCCCGATTTAAGGCGCAAGTTCCGATTAACGTTTGCTTTACAGCACAGTGGCTCTTAAAATCGCGCGCTTATCGTTACACACAGATGCAAACAACAACGTTACACACAGATGCAAACAACAAAAAGTAAAGTTATGAAACTGGAAACTATCGATTATCTGGCACCAGATGCCCCGGAGCAGTTCGTACAGTCACTGCGCAATACCGGATTTGGAGTTCTTAAAAACCATCCGATCCCGAAAGAGTTGGTTGAGTCTATCTACCGTAACTGGTATCAATTTTTTACTTCAGAACGTAAGAATGAGTTCCAGTTTAATGTCGACACCCAGGATGGTTATTTTCCGCCATCGGTTTCAGAGGTCGCTAAGGGTCAAACCGTTAAAGACATCAAGGAATACTTCCATGTTTATCCGTGGGGACAGATTCCGCAAGAACTGAAAGACGAAATTCTTGATTACTACCAGCGTGCGAATGAATTTGCTTCCACTCTGCTGGCCTGGGTGGAAGAGCATGCTCCGGCGGATGTACAACAACGTTTTTCGGTTGCGCTATCGGAAATGATCCGCAGTAGTGAGAAAACACTGTTGCGCGTGCTGCATTACCCGCCAATGAGTGGTGCAGAGGAGCCGGGGGCGATTCGCGCTGCCGCGCATGAAGACATCAACCTGCTGACAGTGCTGCCGGCTTCGAACGAGCCAGGCCTGCAGGTGAAAGGCCGTGACGGTGAATGGATCGATGTGCCTTGTGATTTTGGTAACCTGATTATCAATATCGGTGACATGTTGCAGGAAGCGTCCGGCGGTTACTTTCCGTCCACGACACACCGCGTTATTAATCCGACCGGTGAGCGCCAGACTCAATCGCGTATTTCACTGCCGCTGTTTCTGCATCCTAAGCCGGATGTCGTGCTGTCTGAGCGTTATACGGCGCACAGCTATTTGATGGAGCGTCTGCGCGAGCTCGGTGTTATCTGACCTCGAGCCACCCTACTAAAGTCAATCTGAGGCCAGCATTACGCTGGCTTTTTTGTGTCAGAGATTGATCAGAAAAAGAGCTGAGTCCAAAAACTGACACACAGTCAGCGGAGGTTGCTCGACAAATTGCAGTGTATAGATTTGAATTAAAGCAGAGTTTGCTGAATGAGCTAATTATGTCTGATACACAATCGCTGAGTGCGGGCTTCCAGACTTATATGGAAAACCCGCTGCTATGGCCTATTTTGGAAGTGCTGAAACGTCAACCGTCCGGTTGGAAGGTCCATACTCTGGCGGCCCATCTCAGCGAGTTGGAGCTGGTTCCGGTTCTGGATGAAGCACCAGATAAGGATCTGTTTAAACGCAATTTTCTCATCATGAATGCCTTGTACCAGTTGCAGGAAATCCTCTACCCGAAAAAGTGGCTGCAAGTGGAGGCGATGGACATTGTTCTGATGGCGAATTTTCAGCATGCTAGCCATGTGATTGATGCCGAAGAGCCCCTGCGTGATTACTACACCCGTTGGGAACATTACGAAGCGAGTGAGGGCGAGGTTAAACGCCTGCTTAACGAGTTCTGGACCCGTTACCGCCGCTTTGTGGGGGGCGATAATCTGCAAAGTCTGGAACGCAGTGACGCTCTGCGCCTGTTTGAACTGCAGGCCGATGCGAGTGCGATTGAGATCCGTAAGACCTGGCGCAAACTGGCCCTGCGCTGGCATCCGGACCGTGATAACGGTGATGCCGAGCGTTTTCGTGTCTTGTGTGCGGCGTGGAATGTGCTGCGTCAGGATGATGAATCGCCTCACAAATTAATATAAGCGCCAATAAATAAAGGCTCGCGAATGTTCACTTCGCGAGCCTTATGTTTTTTGCTTTGTTGCTTAAGCTCTTTGCAGTATCAGTTCTTCTGACAATGCTCCGATAAGTCTGGATGTGCGAGGGTTAACAGAGCCTTAGAATTAAAGAATTAACAGGCTTTAAACTGGGATTTACGCATCCGGTTTAGTGCGGCCATCGCGTCCACAATACGTGGCTTCGCCAGATCGCCATGATTCGGCATCACGACGTGCCATTGATCACTCAGCATGGCTTCCATATCTTTGGCCGGGTTCTTCGACCAGCCTGGCAGTTGTGCCAGTTGGAACCACAACCAGCCGATAGCATGCACCTGAGCGGATGACTCAAGCTGCTCCAGTGCGGTCAGATCCGCAAATTCTTTACCAAAGCGCAGTGAATCAACCCCTTTCGCCGCGACACGGAAATTACCATCAGCCAGAATTTTCTGCAGCGCGGCACGATTCAAACTGCGTGGCGCAAAGGTTGCTAGTGGACTTTCTGATTCATTACGACGTTCGCTCGGGTGCTGAGCAATCACCTGACGGGCTTTTTCGGTTACGTCCACGGCCTGGTAGTCGTGCATCTGAATCACGCTATCTGCCACGTCCAGATAATCGCCGGAGCCGCCCATTACGATCAGAGTTGAGATATCGAGGTCATTGCGCAGCTGACCGATGCGGTCAACTAATGGCGTAATCGGCTCATCACCTTTACTGACCAGCGCCTGCATACGTTCATCGCGAATCATAAAGTTGGTGGCTGAGGTGTCTTCGTCAATCAGTAGAGTGCTTGCGCCAGCTTCAATTGATTCCTGCAGCCAGGCTGCTTGTGACGTCGAACCAGACGCATCCTGAGTGCTGAAATCTGTCGTGCTTTTACCCATCGGCAGATGGTTGATGTAGTTAGCCAGGTTCAGGCTGTGTACGCAGCGACCGTCTTCGGCGCGGATTTTAACCGCATTGGCATCGGTCACGATACGCTCACGACCATCGCCGGGGATATGGTTGTAAATCGCACGTTCCAGCGCAGTCAGCAACGTTGATTTGCCGTGAAAACCACCACCCACAATCAGGGTAATGCCTTTACGAATACCCAATCCGGTCAATGGACCCTGGTTTGGTGTATCAAGTGTCACGCTCAGCGATGACGGCGCGCTAAACGCAACCGCATCTTTCATTGGTAAATCACAGTTACCGGCAACGCGGGGCAGGATACTGCCATTGGCAACAAAGGCGACCAGGCCATGCTCGGCAAGTTGAGCGCGAAGCGCATCCTGATCTTCCACGACTTCACAGTGATGAATGAGTGCTGCTTTGTCCAGTTCACGTTCCAGTGTGGCGCGTCGAATGAACTTTGGCAGGTGGAAGGTGAGAATATTGAGTGCTTTCTTGGCGAGAATGTTGCGGCCTTCAGCTGGCATGTGCATGCGAAAACGCAGTTCGATGCCCTGATCGTTAAACAATACGGCGGTGTTATCCAGCACGGTCTGACCGGTCAGAGCTATTGACAGTGCATTCTCTTGTTTGGCCAGTTCGGCGAAAGTACGCGCGATAAAGTCACGGGCGGCAATTTGGTATGACGCCGATTTTTCGCGCAGCCATTCCAGGCCGGTCAGTGACCAGGCGCGGGTGGAACGCAAACGAGACGCAGAAGCATATGGATCAGACTGAATATGGTCGATGTACAGAGTGAAATCACCAAAATCATATTGGCCTTTAATTTGCTGATATGCCCGATAGTTCTGTTTTTCGAGTTTTTTCAGATTAGCAGTTAATACATCCATCTCGTTTGGTCGCTCGTTGAGAAAGAGAAAGGGGGGCGATTATAGGAAGCTGTGTCCTGTGAGTAAAGGCATGATGATGCTTAATCATCGTCACGCCTGTAAGTTGTCCGCTGCGGGCAGATTTTATTTGGCAATCGACTCACGCTGATTAAACATGACCAGTTCAAACTCCTCGGCGGTGAGTGGCTGCGCATACAAAGCGCCTTGAGCGACATCACAGCCCTCTGCGCTAAAAAAAGTCTCCTGATCCGAGTGGTCAATCCCTTCCAGAGCGATTTGCAGCCCGAGTTTTTTGGCGATATGAATAACGGAACGCAGGGTGGATGGGTCACCACGATCTGAGGAGAGCTGGCGCATAAAGTGTTTATCGAGCTTAATGCCATCGAAAGGCAGCATTTTAAGTTGATGAAAAGAGGTAGGCCCGGAACCAAACTCGCTTAAGGTCAGATGAATCCCCATATCGTGCAGGCTGCTCAGCGTATTGCGCAGGGTGACGTCATCGCCCTGTAGCGCGTGCTCCGGTATTTCCAGTTCGATATGGATGGCGGATAGATCATGAGCATTAAGCAGCGCTTCGATTTGCCAGGCGAGCTGGCCATTTTCCATCTGTTGTGCTGACAACGGAATGGCGATGGTCAACTGGCTGAACTGACTATACCAGCGACTCGCTGTCTCTATGGCCTGGCGCAGAATAAAGTTACCCAGTTCGGCACCCAGGCCGTTTTGTCTGGCAATCAGCATCAGGCTATCGTGGCGGATGTCACCAAGTTGCGGATGTTTCCAGCGCAGCTGTGGTTGGGCGCCGACCCAAAGGCGCGATTTGGGCTGTACCTTAGGCGCAAACAGCATGACAATTTCGTCCCCCTGCAGCGCCTGCTGCAGGGAGCCTGAGAATGCATTGCCCGGACTGAACGTCTGTTCTGTCGCCGATGAGTGGTAGTGAAAACCATAGCCAGAGTTTTTACACACCAGCATGGCGCCATGCGCATGCTCAAGCAGGGCGTGCACATCACGGCTGTCGAGGCTGGTAGCAATACCGACGTAGGCATGCAGATGAAAACGTTGTTGCTGCCACTCCCATTCCGACTGGTGCAGATTGAGCAGTTGATGGCACAAGGTGTTGAGATGATAGCTGAGATGTGAAGAGGCGATCAGCAATACCAGATCGGTTGCACTGGGGCGAGCGATGGTCAGGTTAAGTTCCGGCTTCGACTCAATGTGTCTGGCATACAGGCGCAAAATCTGCTCCCAGGCCTGATAGCCAAAGCGCGCTTGTAAATGACGGCCATTGGCAAAACCAAGATGCAACACTGCTATTTCTGCATTGATGTCCGCCGCCAGGAGGCGCTCGAGTTGATTTTCCAACCCCTGCTGATTAAAAAAGCCGGTGCCGGCATCGTGCAAATGTTGATGTGCTAATAATTGCTCCGCGGCCTGGCGCTTATCGATTTCCTGATTGAGGGAATAATTGAGTGCGGCAAGATCCTGGGTACGACTTTGTAAACGCGTTTGCAGCTCCTCGTTTTCTCGCTGCAGTGAGTGTTGTTGCCACAGGCTGTGCAGGTGAGTTTCAATCGTGCGTCGCAAGCCATTCAGTAGCTGCAAGTAGTGGTTGTACGCCAGCGTGGCGTTATCAGACGATTCTTTATCATCATGCAATAACTTCGCCGCCGATAATTCGGATAGATAGGATAATTCAGGTAAACAGGATAATTCAGGTAAACAGATAGCCCCGAACGTTTCTCCGTCAGGCCAGCACAACGTCAGAACGGCAGATGGTGCGTAATTGGTGCCCGACCGTTTTGTATCTCCGGAGGCAAACCATGCCATATGTGACGCCTCTTCCGATGGTGATAAGTGGGCGGTCTGACGGCTTGCGGCCTTCACTCTGTTCTCTTTGCTGGCCCTTTTATCGGCCAGGCTACGGCTGTTACTGCAACTGCATATGTGATGACTGAGCGATGGGCCGAGCGTTATCATTGCGGGTGATACGTTGGCAAAATCCGCCAACTGACTGATGAGAGTCTGCCATCCATTGAGAATTTGGTCTGAAACCAAAGGTTTTGGGGAGGTTACTTTCGACATAAATGCCATCCTTAGCAAGTCGATAAAGAGTGAGCGCTCCGAGCTCTGTAATCATGCGGCTACTGGTTTGAGTATAAGAAGAACTGGTGGGGATAGACAAAAAAAGTCCCGACAAAGGGTCGGGATCTTCACATATTGACGTTAATTAAAATAAATCTGGCACTGCAGACTAGATAAATGCTTTAAAGGGTTCTAAGTCGACATCGGCACTGTAATCAATGTTGTCAAATCCAAAACCATTCAATCGCAGAAACTCCGCTTTGAAACCGGCATAATCGCCGATTTGTTGGAAGTTGTGTCCGTTCATTTCGCTGAGCAGTTGGCGGACTTTTTCCTGGGTATCAGGATTGAGTTCCCAGTCATCCATCCGCACCAGACGCTCGCTATCAACCGGAACCTTGTTCTGACCATACAGCTTATCGCTGAACAGGCGCTGCATCTGTTCGATACACCCTTCGTGGGTCTGTTTCGCTTTCATCACCCGATACAGGGCCAGAATATAAGGGCTGAGTCCGGGAATAAACACACTGGCTTTGGTGACCAGAGCTTTACACACAGTGGCATACGCTGCGCCGTCAAAATTGGCCAGTTTCAGGTTAAGAGAGTGGCTGGTCTGATGCAGGTCGACTTTAGCCCGGCCCAGCGTACCATCAAGGTAAATTGGATGGGTGACTTCCGGTCCGACATAAGAGAAGGCGATGGTTTTACAACCCGGAGCCACAGATTCGTTGTTGATCAGGGTATCAATCCAGCTTTCCCAGTCTTCGCCGCCCATCACCCTCAGTGTGCTGTCGATTTCTTCCTGACTGGCCGGTTCCAGAGTGGCATCCACCCATTGATCGTTTTCCAGCAAAATAGTCGAACCGGATACCGGCTCGCCAATCGGCTTAATCGCTGAGTGCCAAAACTGATCACTGCCTGGCCGACGACGCATACCGCTGGCGATGCTGTAAATCACCAAATCCACTTCACCTTCAAAGTAGGTTTCGATCGCTTCGATGACCTGAGTGCGCACGTCGGCGGAAAACACATCGCCATTGATATTGACGGCGGTGCGACCTTCCCGTTCCGCGTATTCAGTAAAGTACAGGTTGTTATAAAAACCTGCACTGCCAACGCCTTTTTCTGAAGGCCCGCGTTCAAAAGAGATCCCGATGGTGTCTGCTTTTGCACCACCAAACGTCAACGCGATACGTGCTGCGAGTCCAAAACCAGAGGAAGCACCAAGGATCAGTACCCGTTTGGGTCCGCCAGTGATCGGTTTTGCGGATTTAACGTACTGAATTTGTTGTAATACGGCTTGTTCACAACCGTAAGGATGAGCGGTGCGAGCTACCACTCCCTGGATAACAGGCTCAATGCGCATGGAGAATTACCTTTTTAATTAAAGTAGGGTAAGTCGTTACATTATCGTAAAGCTGGGTAAAGTTTATTGAGCTAGACCATTAAAAGGGGGATTTTAACTCAGAGAACGCCTCTTCAACCGCTATCCAGGATTGAATGGGTTCTGAACCAGAATGGGTGAAAACGCGCTATGTTTTTAAAGCTGGAGCAGGTTTTTAAAAGCGGTAGCAAAGCTCTAAAAGCGGTAGCCGGGTTTTAAAAGTCTTAGCAGGCTGAGCGTTGACAGCAGATGCCGCTCATACCACCAGGCTGGCTATAATAAAACAGGAAGCAGATTGAGTGCGGCCCGCCTCCTGTTGTTGTGTTTTTAAGTGCGGTTCTGTTGCTCATGACTGTTCGTTTTAAAAATATAATGTTGGTTTAATTTTGAGCAAGTGCAACCGCTCTTAAGTAAACATTTCGGCAAGGGCTCTTTCAGTCAAAGGAGCTATCTAGAGCAACGGAGAAAGCTGTTCTGCCATAAAGCCAGCGATCCAGGGCTGTGCTTCAGGCTTAGGATGTAAGCCGTCGTTCATCATCCAGTCTGGCTTGACGATCACTTGTTCGAGGAAAAAAGGGATCAAAGGCACGGATTTCTCATCCGATAACGCCGGATAGAGCTGGGCAATCGCGTTACTGTAGCGCTGGCCGTAGTTAGGCGGGATGCGGATCTGCATCAGGATAACCTGGCTGTCGGTTGCTTTGATTTGGTCAATCATGGCACGCAGGTTGTTTTCAACCACATTAGGCGGAAAGCCGCGCAGGCCGTCATTCGCACCAAGTTCAATCAGCACAGTGTCGGGTTGGTGCTGCTTGAGCAGTGCGGGCAGACGGGCCAGGCCATTGCCTGTGGTATCGCCGGAAATGCTGCCGTTAATGACTGAAACACTTTTGCCTTTTTCCTCGAGCGCACCACCGAGTAGACTGGGCCAGGCTTGCTCAATCGGCATTTGGTAGCCCGCGCTCAAACTGTCACCGAGAACCAGTAAGGTTTGACTGTTTGCGCCGGCCGAAAACAGTAGAATCAGAATTAAGGAAAATCGTCGAATCATGCAAACACCTGTCATTTCAGCTCAATCATTATCCAAAGTAGTCTCCACCAATCAGGAGCAATTAACAATCCTTAAAGAAGTGAATCTGCAGATTCATCAGGGAGAAAGTGTCGCTATTGTCGGTACTTCGGGGGCGGGTAAATCGACGCTGATGACCCTGCTTGCTGGCTTAGACACTCCGAGTGGAGGAGAAGTTCACTTGCTCGGGCAGGCTCTTTCTGCCCTGGATGACGAAGCGCGGGCCGCGATTCGCAGTGAATCGGTCGGGTTTGTTTTTCAAAGTTTCCTTCTCATCCCCAGCCTGACTGCGCTGGAAAATGTCACTCTGCCTTGCCTACTCAAAGGCGAGGCAGAAGACAAAGAACGTGCGACGGCATTACTCGCGTCGGTCGGGCTGGAACATCGTATTCACCATTCGCCTGGTCAGTTATCCGGCGGTGAGCAGCAGCGGGTCGCCCTGGCACGGGCGTTTATGATTGGCCCGCAAGTGCTGTTTGCTGATGAGCCGACCGGCAACCTGGATCAGGAAACTGCAGCGAAAGTGATTGATCTGCTGTTTGATCTCAATAGTGAGCATGGCACCACACTGATCCTGGTGACGCATGACCCGAAACTGGCGGCACGTTGTCAGCGTCGTTTCCATATGCAGGCAGGAATGTTGGAGGAACGCACATGAATCATGACTCGGCCCCGGCGCTCAATCGCCGTCTCATTCGCTGGAGCCTCAGCGAAATTCGCCACGGTCAGTTGTGGCCGATTTCGGTCGCGCTGACCCTGATCATTGCCTGTGTGTTCGCTCTGACAGCCTTGGCCAGCCGGATGGAGCAAGTGGTCGTCAAACAGGGTAAAGATGCCCTCACGGCCGACAGCGTGTTTGTGTCGGCCAACCCGATACCGGAGTCTTTAACCCAGCTTACGCAGCAGCAAGCCATTGCTACCTCAAATATGACCCGTTTTCGTACTATGGCATTCAGTGACAACAGTATGCAGCTGATTACGGTTAAAGCGGTGGACAGCCAGTATCCGCTGCGCGGTGAAATGCAACTGTCAGACGGTACGCAGACTTATTCACAGGTTCAACCAGGCCAAATCTGGCTTGATGAACGTATTTTCTCTCAGCTTGGCGTTGAGATTGGCGATCAGATTACGGTGGGTGACGCGGACTTCATTGTCAACGGGCGCATTGTTGAAGAGCCGGGTCTGAGCTTTAACCCGTTTCAGCAAATGCCATCTGCTTTTATTCACCAGCAGGATGTCGGGCGCACCGGCGCCTTGCAACTGGGCAGTCGGGTCCGTTTCAGTTTATTTATCAATGCAGAGCCCCAGCAGGTTGAACAGCTCAAATCTGCCGTCGAACTCTCACCCAGTGATCGCTGGCTTGACCAGAATAGCGCAAGTCGCACTAATGAGGTGTTTGAACGAACGGAGCAATATTTGTCGCTGACGGTGGCGATTGTGATCATCATGGCGGCCACGACCCTGGTGCTGACTTGTCAACACTATGTCTCAACCCGGATTCGCACTATAGCAATGCTCAAAAGTCTGGGGGCGAGTAAACACTGGATTCGACGCTGGTTATCGCTGCAGGTGCTCATGCTGCTCGCGTTTGCTTCGGTGATGGGCATTGTGATTGGTATCGGTCTGGAATATCTGCTTCGGGTTCCGCTGGTGGATTTATTACCTAATCCGTTGCCAGGTTATGGGATTACCCCGGCGCTGGTGGCTCTGGTTTCGAGTGTGTTGATTGCGGTGCCTGCGTTGGGTATCCCGCTCGGACATTTGCTCAGTGTCAGCGCGGTCAGTGTGATGCAACCGGCCCAAAAGCAGAGCCGTAAACGCTGGAATCTCGCTCTGATTCTGGTGCCCTTAGTGCCGATGGTATTGGTTTACTGGCAAAACCGTCTGGTGTGGATAGTTCTGGCCGGTATTGTGGTGTTGTTTGCCGTCCTTGCGGTGCTGAGTATCGCGATTACGCGTCTGCTGGCCAGGCTACCTCTCAATACTTCAATGAAGCTGGCATTAAGCCGTATTAACCGCTCCGGCACGGCGACAGGGATCCAATTTGGTGCTCTGGCTCTGTCTCTGATGTTGTTGGCGGTAATATGGCTGGTGCGCACTGATTTGTTGTCTGACTGGCGCAGAACTCTGCCACCGGATGCGCCGAATGCGTTTGCGCTTAACATCGCCGAGTATGAAAAGGATGCATATCTTGCGACTCTGGATGAAGCTGGGATTGCACGTTCGCAGGCGTTTCCTATCATTCGTGGCCGTCTGACTGAAATTAACGGCACCGATGCCAAGGCGCAGACTCAGGGTGAAGAAGGTTCCGATGCACTGCGTCGTGAGCTCAACTTTACCTGGGGTGACAGCCTGCCTGAGTACAATGAGGTGCTGTCCGGCCAGTGGACCAAGACCAATGGTGTTTCGGTTGAAGAGGATGTGGCGCGCGATCTGGGACTTAAGATCGGGGATACCCTGACGTTTGTTATTAACAGTCAGCGGTTTGAAGCGGTGGTGAATACCATTCGCCATGTGGAGTGGCGCGATATGAAGCCCAACTTCTATTTTATCTTCACGCCGGATGTAATGCGTGACATTGCCGGCAGCTGGCTGGTCAGTTTTCGGGTGGAAGCAACAAATGACCCACTACTCAACCAGCTGTCACGTAGCCATCCAACGGTCAGTCTGCTTGATATTCGCTCTATGGGGGCCAAGATACAGGATTTGCTGACTCAGATCGTTTGGTCGATTACCGTGTTGGCAGCGTTGGGGGGTTGTGGCGGGGATCCTGTTGATCTTCACTCTCTTGCGGCTCAGTTTGAGTCAGCGCCAGCAGGAGATTCAGCTTTATCGCACGCTAGGGGCCAGTCGCAGGCGGGTTACACGTACCATTTGGGCTGAATATGGCCTGATGGCGCTGATTGCCGGTCTGGTTGCCAGCCTCAGCGCCGACATTGTCGTCGCCAGTGTGATGAAATTTGGCTTTGAGCTGACGCCGTCGGTGCATTTTATGCTTTGGCTGATGCTTCCGGTTGTCACGTTTTGCACATTGGCGCTGGTGGTCAGCAGTCTGATCAAGCGGCTGTTAGTCCCTATAAATAAAGCGTTTAATTAAAACCGAATCAGCTGAACAGGTGAGTTATCCACAAAAACAGTGGATAAAGTTTGGGATAACTCGACCTGTTAATAACTGGTCTTTTCGTGCCAGCCTTGTGGGCCGGAGGATCCCGCCAATGCGTTATACACAAGGGGGTGAAAATTGGTTTTTCGCAATTATCAGTCAAGCATTTTTTTTCATTTTTTTGTCTTGATTTGTTCATGAAGTGATCTAAGCGCCTAAATGCACATACAATGGGAGGTGGTTATGAAAGGTATTGTTTTTACGTGCTAAGACCGCGTAAAAAATGTGATTTTCATAGCGTTTTACAACCATTAGAATAAGCAGTGAATGAATGACAATCGGCAGTGAAATGTTACAAGTATCCGAAAATAGCGTGTCACCCAGCGTTGCCATTATCGGTGGTGGTGTTGCGGGGGCTACCGCAGCAGTACATATGAGCGAACTAGGGCTTGATGTATTGCTGATGGAAAAAGGTCCGGGGCTGGTCAACGGTCCGCCTATCTGTCACTTACATGCTGGTGGCAACCTGTATCGAGAGATCTCTTTACAGCAGTGCATTGAACTGTTGCGTCAGTCGATAGATACCGTGCGCCTTTATCCGCATACGCTCAATAAACGTCCTACCGTGATAGCTGTGCCGCATTCTGATCCCGGTGTGCCGGATGATATCCTGCCGCGTCTGGGAGTGATTCAACGCGCTTATCAACAACTGGTGGATGAAGATGAACGCAATCGGGTGCTGGGTTTTCCGGCCGAGTACTATCAGACATTTATGCGCGAGGATCTTGATCGCCTTGCCAAGCTGACTCAACCCGAGCAACCGGGTACGATTGAAGAGTGGCTGATCCCGTTTGCCCAGCACACCGATCTGGATACGCTTAAATATCCGGTGATCGCAGTACAGGAGTATGGCTGGAGTGTTTTTCGTCTTGCTGCCAGCGCGGAGTTGGTACTCGAGGCACTGCCAAACTGCCGGGTACTGGCCCGTTCAACTCTGGTAGCGTGCGATTTTGTCGACAATCAATGGCAACTGACCTATCTGGATGAGCAGGGCAAAACCCGCCATGCGGCCTGCGATTATCTGGTCAATGCCTGTGGTTTCGAAACAGGTAAGCTGGACGATATGGCGCGTCAGCAGCGTCAGCGTCTGGTTGAGTTTAAGGCTGCTTATGTCACTCAGTGGCCGCAATGTCAGCAGGCCTGGCCGGAAGTTATATTCCATGGCCCGCGTGGCACGCCGCAGGGGATGGCTCAGTTGACGCCATACGCCGATGGTGTGTTCCAGCTGCATGGCATGACACAGGGCATTACCTTGTTCGATGACGGTCTGGTTGCCTCAAACGAAACCTCTTCCCAGCCAGAATTACCTCAACATCTGGAAAACAAAATTACCCGCGGCTGGCAGCCGGAAGCGACTCAGGAACGGACTCAGCGTGCGATTGTACATATGAGTCAGTTTATTCCTGACTTCGCTCGTGCGGAAGTGGGCGGTAAGCCTCTGTTTGGCGCGCAGCAAATTCCGGGTGATGATGCCACACTGCGTGCTGCGGATGTGACCTTTGCCGGCCAGCATTACGCGCGTATCGAGGTCGTGAAAGGCTCTTCTGCGTTAGAAGCGGCGGAGAAAATCGTTGCAACCTGGAATTTAGTGAAGGCGAATCAGACTGGTTCGATTGAAGATTTGCATCCGGTCAGTATGAGACTGACGGCTGAGCAGGTTGAACGGAAAGCTCTCCAACTGGCTGATGAACGCGGCTATCCGCGCGCGCTGGCCAAGGTTGTTGGTAGTGCTTAATCAGTCGTTAAACTGGTTTGCATGGAAAAAAGCCCTGATTATTCAGGGCTTTTTTGTTCTCTGTCGTGGGCGGAAACCCGTAGGAGCACGGCTGCTATTAAAGAGTTGTCGAAAAGGCTAATAGCCGAAAAAGCGCGCCCACTGGCACCATACTTCCTGTAAGCCTTCCAAATCACCTTTGACAAAACGTACGCTCTGGCCGGGTTTGGCCTGAGCCAGTCTCGGTAAATCGATCTTCGCGACACATCCGATTTTCGGATACCCCCCGATGGTTTGGCGGTCGTTGAGTAACACGATCGGCTGGCCGTCCGGCGGGATTTGCACCGAGCCCAGAGCGATACCTTCTGATAAAATCGGCTCTTGTGGTGGCGTGACAGCCGGGCCGGTAAGACGATATCCCATACGATCGGCATGCTGACTCACAGTGAAAGTACGGGTGAAAAAGGTATGGCGCGCCGCGTCACTGAAGGTCTCATTCTGATAACTTTCAATCACCCGCAGGCGCAGTGGCAGATTGTAATCCGGTTTAAGGCGAAACGTCATCTGCAACGGTTTATTATCCAGCGTATGGGGGGCGAAATGCAGTTTATCGCCAGCCTGCAGTGGCTGACCATTGTGATGTAATCCGCCCAAGCTCTCTTTGGTGACGGTAGCAACGCTGCCCAGGTGAGGCTCGACATGAAAACCGCCGCGTACCGCCAGATAGGCGCGCAGGCCGTTTTTCGGCAAGGCAAACTTGATACGCTGACCTTTACGTGCGCTGAACGTACACCAGTTTGTCAGCGGTACGCCATCCAGCGTTGCAGCCAGATCACCGCCAGTGATGGCGAGCTGGCAAGCATGACCGATTTTAAATTCCGCTTGTCCCAGGGTGATTTCCAGAACCGGAACATTGACCGGATTGCCAAGCAGGTGATTGGCCCAGCTGTAAGCGTAATCGTCTACCGGACCGGATTGAGTAATGCCAAGGTGACTGAGACCAAAGCGGCCAAAGTCCTGAATCAGGCTGAGCTGGCCGGGTTTAATGGCTGTGATAAAACCGCTCATGATGTGCGTCCCCACTGAAATTGTTCTGGGCTAATTTCTCCCCCCAGATCGAGAAACTCTTCGCGGCTGATGGCGCGAAATTTGACCCGGGTTCCGATTTCCCAAAGCACCATAGGTGAGTGGTCGGGTGTAAACAGTGGCTGCGGGCAGTTGCCGATGATGTTCCAGCCACCGGGGGAGGCATTCGGATAGACCGCGGTCTGATGTTCCGCGATGGCAACACTGCCTTTGGGTAAGCTGAGGCGAGGTGAGGAATGGCGCGAGCGGCGCAAAGGTGCTGCTACTTCGGTCATAAAGGCGAAACCAGGCGCAAAGCCAATGGCTCCCACGGTATATGTAGGCTCGGTATGCAGGGTAATCACTTGCTCAAGTTCCAGCCCCTGCTGCTGATAAAGGGCAAGATCGGGGCCGACGTCCGGATGGTAGTACACGGGCAGCTCGACGATCTCCCCGAGGCTGTTTTCCTGGCTAACCGCTTTATCGATACAGACAATCACTCTTTTTAAAAAGTGTTTGCTGGCGATACGGTAGGGTAGATAGTCGATTAAGATGGTTGTGTAAGATGGGGTGACGTTCATGATGTAGTCACCCAGCGCCAAACGGATTCGTCTGGCGATGTCGCCGATCACCAGCGAAAGCGCGGCACTGGATTCGTTACCAAAACGAATCAGCAGGCTGCTTTCGGCGACAGGCTCAATGGAATAGTTGAGTTGCAATTGAAAATCCTTTTTCGTTTGATGACCCGGCTTATAACAGATCCCGAATTCTGGCTATCAAGCCAATGGCCTCATCGTTATCGCCGTGCACACATATTGTGTCTGCTTCAATCGGAACGACAAAACCGTCGGCGCTGGTTACCTTGCCGTAATGGGCGATCTGCTGTACCTGACCGAGGATGTCATCTTCATTTTTCAGCACGGCATTAGGCATTGAACGGGGAGTCAGTGTCCCGTTTGCTAAATAAGTCCGGTCTGCGAAGGCTTCAAACAGCAGCGGGACATCGTAACGGTCTGCAATATCCAGATAGTCCTGGTTATTGGATGAAGCCAAGATCATCAGCGGCAGATTAAAGCAGGACACGGCATCGACTACGGCGCGAAAAATGCTTTGGTCGCGCATCATGTCGTTGTAAAGCGCGCCATGTGGTTTGACATAACCAAGCTCGGCATTTTTGCTCTCACACAGTGCTTTCAAAGCTCCAATCTGATAGATCAGCAGTTCGCAGATTTCTTCTTCATTAAAGGCCATGGAACGGCGCCCGAAACCTTGTAAATCCGGATAGCCGGGATGGGCACCGATCATGACATCGTGCTGTAACGCGAGATCGATAGTTTTGCTCATCACATGCGGATCTGAGGCATGAAAGCCGCAGGCAATATTGGCCATATCCACATAAGGCATTACCTGGTCATCGGCCCCCATAGTCCAGGCTCCGAAGCTCTCGCCCATATCACAATTGAGTTTGATTGTTCGTTTCGTCACCGGTTTACTGTCCTTGAGGGTTAAAGGATGAATTTTACAGAGCACAGCATTATACGCATTGCTCGTTTTATGTTTGCTGTCTTTGCTTGTTCACCGTTTGTGCATACTCTTTTCTATGCGCCACCTAATCAGCTTAGGCAATTTTGCCTGGAGTGATGCAGCTCTGGCGGAGTTTTTGCCTGGCGATGGCTGGCTTAGCATCTGAGGCTAAAAGAGCGATAGATTCTAGTGTGCTGTTTCTTCAGGCTTTGTCTACATTTTTTAGTCAAGATCAGCAACATTGAATGCATATTGGATTGACATACTGCCGGGCAGCTTCCTCAGGCGGTCAAAAAACAGTGCTGCCAAATCAGCTGAGTAGCATCATCGCGCTTATTGCTTGTGGTGGCAGAGTTTGGCTTGACTTGCCACGCTTTGGGTAAAAATCGCAGATTGTTAAATGATCTCAGTAACTAATGTCGCTACAATATGCGCAAACGCAAAGGAGGCTAGTGATGAAGGTTTTAGTAACAGGCGGGATGGGGTACATAGGTAGCCACACCTGTATTCAGATGATAGAAGCGGGAATGACGCCGGTCATTCTCGATAACCTGTACAACAGCAAATCGAGCGTTCTGGCACGAATTGAAAAAGTGACCGGTGTGCAGCCGCAGTTTGTGCAGGGCGACATTCGCGACAAAGCGTTGCTGGTTGAACTGATGCAACACCACCAGATTGAATCGGTTATTCACTTTGCCGGATTGAAGGCGGTCGGTGAATCGGTACAAAAGCCGTTGGAATACTATGATAATAATGTTAACGGCACCCTGGTACTGGTGGATGCAATGCGTGAAGCCGGCGTGAAATCTCTGGTTTTCAGCTCTTCTGCTACCGTGTATGGCGATCCGGCCAGCGTGCCAATTACGGAAGATTTTCCGACCAGCGCGACCAACCCCTATGGGCGCAGTAAACTGATGGTGGAAGAGTGTCTGACGGATTTTCAGGCTGCGAACCCGGACTGGAGCATTACGCTGCTGCGTTACTTTAACCCGGTCGGCTCTCATCCGTCAGGTGAACTGGGTGAAGACCCGCAAGGTATTCCCAACAATCTGATGCCATTTGTGTCCCAGGTTGCAGTTGGACGGCGTGAATTCTTGTCGGTATTTGGCAGCGATTATCCAACTAAAGATGGCACTGGTGTCCGTGACTATATCCATGTGATGGATTTGGCTGATGGTCATATCGCCGCACTGCAACGGGTTGGCGCAAAAGCCGGTCTGCATATTTATAATCTGGGCACGGGTAATGGTTACAGTGTGCTGGAGATGGTGAAAGCCTTTGAACAGGCATCGCAAAAGCCCGTTCCTTATCAATTGGTTGCACGTCGCCCGGGTGATATTGCGGAGTGTTGGGCTGACCCAACCAAGGCGCAGCAGGAGTTGGGCTGGCAGGCTAAACGTAGCCTGGAAGAGATGACCACCGACACCTGGCGCTGGCAGTCAGCGAACCCGCAGGGCTATCCGGACGCATAATTTGGTGCTTTTATCCGAGTGGTAATAAAAAGCCGGTCAGTTCACTGAACTGACCGGCTTTTTTGTCAGACTGTATCTAACATAAGCAGAGGTGCCGCTTGTGGGCCAGCCATTACCGAACCATTCGCAGCATGCTCATCAGTTGGTGTGATAACGAGCCAGGATTTTACTCAGGTTTTCGGTTGCCTGAGCGATGCTGGCAATACCGGCTGACGACTGCTGCGCTACGCTGCGGATCGCGTTGGACTGGCTGCGGATATCACTCAGTTCTGCGGCGATGCCATTGGCAACCGAACTCTGCTCTTCAGCTGAAGTCGAGATTTGAATACTCATATCATTAATGCGTTGGGCCGAATCGGCAATCTGGTTGATATCCTGGCCGATATCTGCGACCAGATCACTGCTGCTTTGCGCCTGGGAGACGGTTTGCTGCGTCATATCGGCGATGTTTCTGCTTTCAGCCTGCAGTTTTTCTATCATCGACTGAATTTCAACCGTCGCCTTTTGCGTGCGTCCTGCCAGCGTGCGGACTTCGTCCGCAACGACGGCAAAGCCACGTCCTTGCTCACCGGCGCGCGCCGCTTCAATGGCCGCATTCAGCGCCAGCAGGTTGGTCTGTTCTGAAATCGCATTAATCGCAGTGATGACTTCGTTAATCTGAATCGCGTTTTCGTTCAGCGTGGTCACCGAAGAGGAAGTCTGCGAAATGAAATGTGATAGTTGGTTGATTTCATTAATGGCCTGCTCGACACGTTGGCGGCTGCTATCGACCTGCAGTGCGTCTTGCTCAGCCTGTTGTGTCGCTTGCTGTGAAATCCCCGACACCTCCTGAGCAGAAGCGGTCATTTCTTCCATCGCCGTGGCTGCAGAATCGAGGGAGGCGTATTGCTGGTGGATCTGGGATTCACTCTCTTTCATCTCACGGGCAAAAGCAGTCGAACTCTCACGCAGAGTTGCTGAGTTGCCCTTTACCGTCACCACCAGATCGGTCAGGGTATCCATCGCGTTATCGAGTGCGCAGCCAATGGTGCCGAATTCATCACGTCCCGGATAAAAGCCCAGGCGAGAAGTCAAATCACCGTCCGCAATCTTAAGCGTGGTGGTGTAAAGCACCCACAGCGCCCCGCCGATAAACGTTGCCACCCAATAAGTAAATATCGCAAACGGGATGGCCCACAGATAAGTCAGAGCAAAAGAGGTCATTGCAGCAGAGCGGGTTGCCGCTTCCTGAGCAGAAAAGTCTTCTGACAATGCGAAAATACCACCGTTTTGCGCTTGCGCCGTAGCGGTCACTTTACCGCTTAAGTATGAGGTTGGGGACAATGTACTGCGGCTTTGTAAACCCGGCAGCGTATTCACGTCACCGTGACTCAGCATACCCTGTAATTTATATTCAACCGCCTGTTTCGATTGGGTTTCGAATTGGTCGAGAGTGTCAACATAACGCAGAGCGGCCAGGCTGGATATGGCAGCGATAAACAGGGCAAAGATGACCCACATTTTGTCGTTGATGGACATCTTGATAAACACGCGGTCAATCGTCCTGAATTGAACTTCTTTCATGGTTACTCCGATGCAGATGAAAGTACGCTTAAACTCTGCACATCGTACCTGTTAACTTGCGGTTCATTGCATAAATTCATGCAATGTATGTTATTGAAATGTCATAATTGAGACTTATGTCATATTTATTGGCGTATAAAAAAAGGTGGCCTGCATAGGTCACCCTTTGTGGTGTTTTTCATCGTTCAGAGTGAACGATGAAAAACTTGTGAAATGGTTCAGCCAAGTGCAGGCAAGATTCCGAAGGTGATCATCAGCTGCGCCCCAATGATCACAACGCCGACGACGCCTGTCAGCATTAGAGCTGGAGTGCCACCCATGACCTGGTAATACTCTTGATCCGAGGTTTGACGGCGAACGCGCACGACCATGCTCAGTGGCAGGAAAATCGCCAGAACTGCCAGCGCGATAGCTGCGTAACCCAGAGCCATGATAAAACCCTGCGGGTAAAACAGCGCGAACATCAGCGGCGGAATAAAGGTGATCAGAGCGGCGGTAACGCGCTTGATCGTGCCACTTTTGTACGCACTTTTCTTATTGATGGAGTCGCCCATGAATTCAAACAGGCCCAGACTCACACCAAGGAAAGAAGTCAGCAGAGCCAAATCAGCAAATACCCCGATAACGCTGCTCAGATTCGATTGATGAACTGTCTGCGCCAGAGTACCAATCAGAGCACTCAGGCCAGCGTTTTCGACCAAATCAGGTTGGCTGACCACACCCAGAGTCACGATTTGCCAGAAGACGTAAATGAGCAGTGGGATGGCTGACCCCACCACGATCGCTTTGCGCAATGATGGTGTGTGCCCATCCAGGTAGTTGACGATGGCCGGAATACTGCCGTGAAAACCGAATGAGGTGAAAATAACCGGAATTGACGCGATCACCAGACCTTGTCCCAGCGGCATGCTCAGCAGGTAAGATTCCGAAACATTCGGTGCCAGAAAGCTCAGTACCATCACCATAGTCACCATTTTACCGGTAAATAGCAGGCGGTTTACTTTGTCGACCGTGCCAGTGCCAATGGTTACAACGGCTGCAACAAGCAGAGTAAACAGCAGCGTACCTGCCGTGCCGCTAACCTGGATACCAGCCAGCTCTGAGATTCGGCTGCTAAACTGTGCGCCGCCCCCGGCAATGTATGCTGCGCAAAGTGCGTAGAAAAGGAACAGCATAGCGAACGTGGCGATCCATTTACCTTTGGTACCGAGGATCTGTTTGGCCAGGGTGTGAAGCGTAGCACTTTTATCTGCATATTGGTGAATTTCCACCATCAGCAAGGCGGTAAATGCCATCAGGGCCCACAGGGCGAACATGATCATCAGAGAGGTTGAAAAACCGATTCCAGCCGATGCCAGCGGCAGAGCCAGCATCCCGGCTCCAATCGTGGTGCCGGCGATAATCAAAGTACTGCCAAAAAGCTTTGATTTCATCATAGTGTAAATATTCTTATACAGTTGTTGTGGTTGCATAGTGCGTTGTGCGAATAATGAACGCTAATAACTGCCATATTCGCTAGATTTTGGCTATTTTGTAGCAGGAATAAGGTTTGGTCAATGCGTTTGTAAAAATAAAAATCCAAAACCGTAAATAATTTCGTACATCTGTCGAAGCCAAGATAATGATCGGTGAAAGAGTGGAGTGTGCGAACAACCTATGATAAACATCATACTTTACTGCAAAATGACTTTCGGTTTTCATTCGGGCGTCATATAAACGGTATAAAATGGAATCTGGTCGCCCAGGGTGGGCAGGCCTGAACAAAAAGAAGGAGGTCAACAATGAGTGACCAATCAACACAGCAAGAAGAGAGTCTGGAGCTGCTTGATGCGCTGGAAATCGGCTTTGCGCTGACAGACTATAATGACGGCGAAGCCTTCGCTGAAGCGTCTTAATCACCATACCGGTTTGCATATTGACGATTAACCTATGAACTATCTCGCCCATTTGCATATTGCCGATCACTGTCAGAGTAGTCTGCTGGGCAACCTGCTGGGCGATTTCGTGAAAGGTGATCCCGACAGCCAATATGTGGCTCCCATCGCCAGCGGGATACGGCTGCATCGGCTGGTGGATGCCTATACCGATAGTCATCCTGTCATTTCGCATGCCAAACAATGCTTTAGCGCCGATACCCGTCGTTTCGCACCCATTGCCCTCGATATGTTCTGGGATCACTGTCTGGCCAGTCAGTGGGCCCACTATCATGACCTGAGTTTATCGCGTTTTGTGCGTCAGGCGCACCAGCGCGTAACCCGTGAGCAAGCTATTACATTTGCTGCAGCCGCTAATTTTTCTGAAACCAGAGCGTCTTCTGAACCGATCGCGTCTCCTCAACCCATCGCCCTGCCGGACCGTTTTAACCGCGTCTCCGGTGCGATGTGGCAGGGCGGCTGGCTTGAATCCTACGCAGAACTCAGCAATATCGAATTTGCTCTGCAGCGTATGTCGCAACGCAGTGTGCGTATGGGGAAGCTGGCGCACTGCTTTGATGGTCTAAGCCGCCATTACTCCCGCTTAGCCGAGCTATTTACCGTCCTGTATCCGGATGTATTAGAGAAAGCCAAACGCTCTGAGCTCTGATACAATTCGCGCCCATTCAACACATTCACATCCGTTTATGTCTCTCTGTGTGAGATAAACCGGTTCATTGTTTAAGAGATTCTGATATGTCCGAAACGACTTCGACCTTTGTTTCTTTAGGTATTGCCCCAGAACTGGCGCAACAGCTCGATAGGCTGGGGATAAAAACACCGACTGAAATTCAGGCGCAAGCCATACCGCCGGTATTAGATGGTCAGGATGTATTAGCCGGAGCACAAACCGGAACGGGTAAAACGGCCGCATTTGGTTTGCCTGTCATTCAGCGCTTCGTCAATCAGCCGAAAGCACGCGAAGCCAACTCGAAAGATATTCGGGCGTTAGTTTTGGTTCCGACCCGCGAACTGGCGCAGCAGGTATTTGATAACCTGACGGCCTATGCCGCTGACAGTGAGCTGAAAATTGTCACCGCGTACGGCGGAACTAGTATGAAAGTCCAGGTTCAGAACCTCAAAGGCGGTGCAGACATTCTGATTGCAACGCCAGGACGTTTACTCGACCATGCCCATGTGAAAACACTCTATTTGGGTAACACGGAAGTATTAGTGCTTGATGAAGCGGATCGCATGCTTGATATGGGCTTTATGCCCGATATTCAACGTGTGCTGCGTAAGCTGCCGCGAGAGCGCCAGACGCTGTTTTTCTCGGCGACGTTCGACAGCAAGATCAAAGCAGTAGCGTATCGTATGATGCAGACGCCGGCTGAATTACAGGTTACCCCGACCAACTCAACCGCTGAAACGGTGCAGCAGATGGTGTATCCGGTTGATAAAAGGCGCAAACGTGAATTGCTGGCTTACCTCATAGGCTCACGTAACTGGCAACAAGTGCTGGTGTTTACTCGCACTCGGCAGGGCAGTGATGATTTGGCTAAAGAGCTCAAACTCGATGGTATCAAAGCAGCCTCAATCAATGGCGATAAAAGCCAGGGCGCAAGGCAGAAAGCGTTAGAGGATTTTAAATCCGGTAAAGTGCGCGCGCTGATCGCGACCGATGTTGCCGCGCGTGGTATCGATATTGCCGAGTTAGAACAAGTGGTTAACTTTGATATGCCATTTAAGGCAGAAGATTATGTGCACCGTATTGGCCGTACCGGTCGTGCAGGCAAAAGTGGTTTTGCGGTCTCACTAATGAGCCCGGATGAGGAGCCTTTGCTGGAAGCGATTGAACGTCTGCTTGACCAGCGTTTGCCACAAGAGTGGCTGCAAGGGTATGAACCTTCTCTGGAGGTGCAGATGGATGAAAGCCAGGCTCCGCGCCGTAAAGGTCGCTCTGCTGACAAGCGTAAGATGAAAGCCAAGCTGAAAATCCACGCTAACCGCGGTAAGAAAAAATAGTGCTGTGGTTAGGTTTAGGTGGTTAGGTTTAGCGGGAACCTGAACCAGGCGGCATAAAGTTAACTAATCAAATAGGGGCTGGATATACAGCCCCTATTTGATCCGAATAAAGAGTCAGTTTACTGCATTATTTTATAAGACTTAATTTGTTAAGCTTGATAACCCTTATTTGTCTGATAATGACGCCCGACACGGTAACGTTTCTTCTTCGCGGTCTTTGTTGTCGTCCTGACAACATAGAGTCACGCACTGTTTTTCCCAATCATAATCATGGGGATGTAACAGAGCTTTGACTGAGGTCGGTTTTAACACCGCTTCCTCCGGAACATGGAATTTCTGCGCCATCATCTGGTTGAACAGTTGCCAGTGACGCAGCAGGCAGTCATCGACATCATCGGTTTCATCTGACCAGGTATCTTTGAGCAGTGGCGTCATGCTGGCAGCACTGTGGGCAAACATGATGAGGTGCCACTTGGTTTCCCAGATATTTATCGGTGTTTCGGGATATTGCTCATTGTATTGTTCGGCGAGCGCTGCGATTAATGCTTCCATTTCACCTGCATTATCAATGAAATAGTCGACCAGGGCATTTTCCTGACGGGCAGCATCGGCAATCAGCTGGATCGGCTGCTTGATGATCAGGGCATGAGCCAGAATCCGGATCAGGAAACGATAAAGTTTGATATTGGCTGGTGTGTCAGCAGGAATATGGGCAATCACGGTTCGGATGTAGGACTGCATATACAGATGCAGGCCATCGCTGATGCTGTGCCAGATTTTTTCTTTACTGCCGAAATGATGGCGGATCAGGCTATGGGACACACCTGCTTTTTCACTGATGTGACGTAGCGACACCCTGGCATAACCCAACTCGCAGAACATCTCTGCAGCGACTTTGAGAATATGGTATCGGGTCTTTTGTGCATCCTGGGCGCTGCGTCGCCCCTGTCTTTTTTCAGTCATTATATTCTTTGTCCGTCTGGTCGGCCGATGTTGTACCAGATCTGATCCGGAGTTTCACGGAAAAAAGTAGGGTCTTACCGACTGTTTGGCTATTTATTCGCCCCGGGATGCATAATAAGCAGCAATGTCATTTAAGTCCTCATTATTTAACCTTTGCAACTGCGTTTGCATCATCTCTGCCATTGGACCCTTACGTTGACCCTTTTTATATGCCTGCATGGCTGAGAGCAGGTAGCCCTTGTCCTGACCTTTCAGATTAGGATAACGCGGGTTTTCAGCGATACCATCCCCACCGTGACAAAATGGACAACTTGGAATCTTTTGTTTGCCAAGATCGGGATCACCGTCATAAGCCCAGGCGTTCATAACGATAAGTAACATGCTAATAAAAAGTGATAAGCGCATGGTTAGCTCTCCGTAAAATACTCCCGTCAGAATAAGGTATTCCCTTAGGTTAACCTCAAGTGTTGATTGAAAAATTTGTTACTACTGCAGGGGCGCTGGCGGATTGTCTTTGTCAGTTCAGACAGAGTGGATTAACGTTATGATTTGCCAAGTAAAAGGCTAGGAGTCTGAGATGTGATTTTTGAAAGAGTGAAATGGTATGCATTTTTTAACATGCTGATTTTTTAACAAAAAAATCAGCATTCAGCGAACGATGTACGATTAAAGGTGTTGTTTCAGAAAGTCTTAGATCTACGTCACGAAATTTCATATCGCCAGGTCAATAAATTGCATATCGCCAGGTCAATAAATTGCATATGCCACGTATTGTATTATTTTTACATTAACGGTTTCTAAAGTAACAACGCAGGCTGGGTGACAAGCGTTTATATTTGTCACCATTATAAAATAATTTAACCATGTTGTTAGTAAGGTTAAATTAAAGATGGACCTTTTGCAAGGCAAATAAAAATTACTATGCCCGCTTTGCAGAAAATGGCTTAAAAAGGATGGTTTTCATGCGTTTGATCAAGCAATGCGGCGTCGACCTGTGGGCAGTTGTGGTGGTGTTCTATTGTCCTGTTGCTTATAGTCAGGATGATACACAGTATCTGGACTTCACAACCAATGTTACCACTCTCAATCAGACGGTTGTTCGTCAAGGTATTGAGATTGACCTCAATCAATTGAATGAACTGCAGTCGGGTCAGCAGATTTCGGAGGTTAAAAAACTGCTCGGCGAGCCAGTCAACATAGATACACTGACCAGTCGCTATGAGTGGGAATATAATATTATTGTTCCGCTGGAAACTAATAATAACCACATAGTCTGCCAGTATAAAATTATATTCTCTCCTCAGCATCAAATTAGGGCAACGCAGTGGCGACGCGATGTTTGCGAACGTCTGTTCAACGCGGCGTTGACACCTCAATCCTCTGCCAATGTTAGTCAAACTTCTTCAAAAACCAATCCTGTTACCGTCGATGTAGAATTCGAATTTAATCAGTTCCAACTGACTGAGGCTGGAAAATTATCTCTGGACAAACTGGTTGCGACGCTTAGCAGCGATTATCAGAATCCGGTCATCACCTTAGTCGGGTACACCGACTATATCGGTGCCAGCCAATACAACATGCGACTTTCAGCGCGAAGAGCTGAGACAGTTAAACAGTATCTCAGCGCTCATTCGATTCCTATTCAGTCTATTTCAACCCAGGCTAGAGGCGCAGATGATCCGATTGTTCAATGTCAAGGCAGTGAGCGGACTTCGGATGTTATTGGCTGCTTAAAACCAAATAGACGAGTCGAAGTTATCGTAACTGAGCAACTCTGAATATATCGAAACTATTTAAATTAACGAATTTAATAATAACAAAGCGTTAGTAACGGTTAGTGGGTGAGTATTATGTCGAATTTTGAAAAAATAAATGTAGTTGATAAGCAATCCGGTATTTCTTCATCGCTTTCTGGTGAGGAAATGACGAATCCGACTGGTAAAGTTTTTATTTTAGAATCCGATTTTGACGGTGCGTTCCAGGCCGCCAGACAGGGAAACGATTTACTGCTCACTACCGCTGCTGGCGAGAATATTGTCATCCAGGGCTTTTTTCTGGCATCTGGCGACGCGAGAAATGAGTTGGTGATTAAAGATGATAACGGCGTGCTTTGGCTGGGCCAACAGGAATCGTTGTCTGCAGAATTTTCTTTCGCTGAAATTAACCTGACAGAACCAGCTGCAGCGATGGCTGCCGAAGGAGTGAGCTGGTGGTGGATTTTAGCTGGCGTTGGAGGCGTTGGTCTTGCGGCGGCTGCCATCTCTGGAGGTGGAGGTTCGGATTCTGATTCAGATTCTGACTCGGACTCAAATTCTGGTTCCGATTTTGAGCCGTCACCCGCAGTGACTTTTGACCCGGTCGAAGTGCAGAGCTCTTCTCCGCAGTTGACCGGTCAGGTTAATGACCCGCAAGCATCAGTAACGGTGATGGTCGATGATAATGAGTATCCAGCCACCAATAATGGCGATGGCACTTGGACGCTGGATGAAGGCACCTTACCAGCGTTACCTAACGGCGAGACTGAAATCACGGTTACGGTGACGCAGCCTGATGGCGAGAGTAATACAGTCACCGGCACAATAATGGTTGATATGCCTGCTCCGCAAGTAATTATGCCAGACGATCTTAATGACGACGGGTGGCTTAATGCTGATGAAATGGCGGCGAACGTAAATGGAGCGATTGATGTCACTGTGATGTTACCCGAAGAAGCGGTGGCAGGTGATATTGTTCAGCTTGATGACGGTACGATCAGTCAGGAGATTACGCTGACCGCGGACGATATTGCGAATGGCAGTATTACCGTTTTATATCCATTACCCGTTGAAGGTGAAACGCTGGAACTGATGGCAGTATTGATTGATTCTGACGGTAATATGTCTGCTTCACACAGTGGCAGTCTCACCGTCGATACCACACTGGATTCGGATGGTGATGGTGTGATGGTGTCCTTTGATGCAATCAGTGATGATTCTGACACCGCGGATGACTTTGTGACCAGTGATAACACGCTGTTGTTTACCGGAACCGTCGATTCTGCAGATGGCAACCAGCTATCAGTGACAGTGGGAGAGACGACTTACCAGCAGGGGAGCTCTCCGGAACTGAGCATTGATCAGAATGGCAACTGGACTCTGGACCTGAGTGCGAACGCATTGGATGACGGCACTTATCCAGTGGTTGCGACAGTCAGCGACGCTGCGGGGAATAGTTTTAGTACCGATGCGCAGAATGTGATGATCGATACCGATGTCAATGCCGATGAAGGCAGCTTCATGGTCAGTATCGATGGGATTAGTGATGATACCGGCACTGCGGATGATTTTATTACCAGTGATAACACTATTGTAATTACTGGTACTTTGGACTTGGATGACGATACCACGCTCAGCGTAACTTTTAACGGAGTGACTTATACCGAGAATGATCCTGAGTTGGTCATCGATGCGCTGCCTGATGCTGATGGGAGCGTCGTCTGGGCACTGGACGTTTCCGCGATCACGTTAGCAGACGGGACGTATCCGGTCTCGGCTACGGTCACAAACAGTCAGGGCAATCAAATTCATGCCGAGCAGGAAATCATGATTGATACGTTGTCCGGTGCTAATGGCAGTGCGCCTTTGGTCAGCATTAATGCGGATCTTAACGATGATGGCTGGCTCAATAGCGCTGAAATGGAGGCGAATGGGAGTTTCAGTTTACAGGTCGACGTAACTTTACCCGTAGGCGCCGTGTCCGGAGATAGTATCCGACTCACAGATGGCAATGATACCCAACTAATAACCTTAACTGAGCAAGATATCGTGAACGGCAGTATTACGGCCGACTACCTGGTACCTATTCAGGGAGAGACTCTTGAAATCAGCGCGGAGCTGGTCGACCAGGTCGGTAATGTATCGGCAACAGGTACGGATTCGGTGACCGTTGATTCCCTGATAGATGGTGATGTGGATGGACATACGGTCACGTTTGACAGTATCAGTAATGACACCGGTATGGATGGAGATTTCATAACCAACGATAACACTCTGGTCTTTAACGGTACCCTGGACACGGACGATAGCACCACCCTCAGTGTGACGGTGAACGAAACCACCTATGTACAGGGTGCTGATCCTGAATTAAGTGTGGATGACAGTGGCAACTGGAGCTTAGATTTGAGTAACACGCCGCTTGAGGACGGTACGTATAATCTGGTCGCGACGGTGACGGACCAAGCCGGTAATACGATCAGTACTCAAGGATCACAGGTGGTGATTGATACCACGGTTGATACGAATAGCGACGGCAATACCGTGAGTTTTGATGCCATCAGTGAGGATACGGGAGTTGATGGGGATTTTATTACCTCTGATAACACCCTGCAGTTGCGCGGTACGTTGGATAGCACTGATGGTAATACGCTGAGTGTTACCGTCGGTGATACGACTTATGTCCAGGGTGACGATGCGGAACTGGAGGTCGATGAGGACGGTAACTGGCGGTTGGACTTGAGCGCTTCGCCACTGGACGATGGTAATTACAGTGTGGTCGCAACGGTCACCGATGCGGCCGGTAATACGGCATCGGCCCCCGCTCAGACTGTCCTTATCGATACGGTAATTGATAACAATAGTGACGGTAATACGGTGACTTTTGACGCCATCAGCCAGGATACAGGGACGTCAGGCGATTTCATCACTTCAGACAACACACTGGTGCTGAGCGGCAGGGTCGATCTTGATGACGATAATACTTTAAGTGTCAATGTGGGCGAAGTGACCTATCAGTTTGGTCGCGATCCTGAACTTAGTATTGATGCGAACGGAAGTTGGAGCCTGGACCTGAGTGCGACGCCGCTGGATGACGGACAGCACGATGTGATTGCGACCGTTACCGATGTAGCAGGTAATACCGCAAGTAGTGCGATTCAGACCGTTATTGTGTATACCGGAGTGGATGGTGACGAAGATGGATTTACTGTCAGTATTAATGGGGTCAGCGAGGATACCGGTGCTGTAGGAGACTTTATCACTAGTGATAATACATTAGTGATTTCTGGGACGGTTGATGTTGATGACAATAATGCGCTGAGTGTGACATTCAATGGGGTGACCTACACAGAAGCCGATACCCAACTCGTACTTGCCCCTGTACCGGATGCCAACGGCGTGGTCGGCTGGTCTCTGGATGTATCTGATACCAGCTTAGCTGACGGAACTTATTCCATTACCGCAACGGTCACCAGTAGCGCCGGGAACCAGATTCACGCTTATCAGGATGTGATTATCGATTCTGTCGCGGGTACTGACGGCAGTGCTCCGCAAGTGATACTCGATGCGGATGTGAATGATGACGGCTGGATCAATGCCGATGAACAGGCTGCTCTAAACGACATCGGCGTAACGGTGACGATCAATATTCCTGACGGGGCTGTGGCAGGTGATACGATTGAGCTGACTGACGGCACGAATACGAGTACTGTTAGCCTGACCGAGCAGGATATTACCAGCGGCAGCATCAGTGCCAGCTACCCGTTGCCAGAAGAGGGAGGCAGTCTCACGGTCACCGCAGTACTCATTGATCAGGCTGGCAATACATCGGCGCCGGGCAGCGATAGCGTGACTTTGGATACACTGGCAGATGGGGATGGCGACGGACAGACGGTGACGTTTGACAGTATTAGCGCCGACACTGGAACCACCGGTGATTTCATCACCAGCGATAATAGATTGGTGTTTAATGGCAGCATTGACCCTGAAGATGGGACGACACTGAGTGTAAGAGTCGGTGACACCACATATACACACGGTGCGAGCCCAGAGCTGAGTGTGGATGATAGCGGTAACTGGAGCCTGGACCTGTCCAGCACAGCTCTGAACGATGGTAATTACACCGTTGTGGCGACGGTGGCGGATGCCGCCGGCAATACTTCCGAGACTCTGGCTCAGCAAGTCGTGGTGGATACGCAAATAGACACCAATGCTAATGGAAGCATGGTCACTTTCGAGGCAATCAGCGAAGATAGTGGAGTCACCGGTGATTTCATCACCAATGATAATACCTTGCTTCTTACCGGAACGGTGGATCTTGAGGATGGCAACAGATTAAGTGTCAGCGTTGGAGAGCGCACATATATCTATGGAGACGATCTTGAGCTAGTGGTTGATTCTGACGGGCAATGGGTCCTTGATCTCAGTGAAGTGCCATTAAGCGATGGAGATTATCGTGTTGTGGCATCGGTCACTGATATGGCCGGTAATTCTTTCAGTACAAGCAGTCAGACAGTGACTATCGATACTGCGATTGATGGTGATGGAGATGGTACAACGGTTACCTTTGACAGGATCAGTGAAGACAGCGGTATTGAGGGTGACTTCATAACTAATGATGTCGAGTTACAATTGCATGGCGCCGTGGATACCGATGATGATAACACGCTGAGTGTTATCGTCGGTGACAATACCTATGTGCAAGGCGTGGATTCGGAACTCACCACGGACAGCAATGGTAACTGGACACTGGACCTCAGTGCATTGGCATTAGATGACGGTACCTATTCAGTGACTGCACTGGTTACCGATGACGCCGGCAACATTGCTCGTACTATCAGTCAGCCACTGGTCATCGATACCACGATCGATGGTAACGGGGATGGTCAGACGGTGACCTTTGATGCTATCAGTGACGATACGGGGTTACCCGGGAATTTCATCACCAGTGATAATACCTTAATTTTACAGGGAACAGTCGATGTCAATGATGACAATGTGCTCAGTGTTAATGTTGACGGTACAGATTACGTACATGGAGTGGATCCTGAACTGAGCATTGATGCGTCTGGAAACTGGACACTGGATCTGACCAGCAGCGCTTTGGCCGACGGCACTTATACTGTGGTCGCAACCGTTACTGATGAGGCAGGGAATTCATTCAGTACTAATCCTCAGAGTGTTGTGATTGACACCGTGATCGACGCCGATGGTGACGGCAACACGGTTACGTTTGATGCAATCAGCATTGACAGTGGTGTGGTAGGTGACTTTATTACTGATGATAATACGCTGCTGTTGACCGGGACTGTAGATCTTGATGACGGTAATCTGCTGAGTGTTTCAGTCGGGGATACGATTTATGTTCAGGATGTGGATCCAGAGCTGTCGATAGATGCTGCCGGTAACTGGATATTGGATCTGACCGCAACGCCACTCGATGATGGTAGTTACACCGTAGTGGCGACGGTCTCGGATGAGGCTGGCAACAGTGCCAGTTCGGTCAGTCAGGACGTGGTGATTAATACCGGTGTCGACTCTGATCAAGATGGTTTTACGGTTGCTATTACCGCCATCAGTGATGACAGCGGCACGGTAGGTGACTTTGTCACGAATGACACCAACTTGCAGATCAGCGGGACGGTCGATCTTGATGACGGTAATGACCTCAGCATCACATTCAACGGAACCACATACACCGAAAATGACAGCGAACTGGTACTAGGGTCTGCGCCGGATGCGAATGGCCTGGTAAGTTGGACGTTGGATGTGTCTGGGACGACGCTGACTGATGGTACCTATCCATTAACCGCGACAGTGACCAGCAGTGCAGGTAATGAAAGCAGCGTACATCAGGATGTTGTGGTGGATACCATGGCAGGGGATGATGGTAGTGCACCAGTGGTTATATTGAGTGATGATCTGAATGATGATGGTTGGCTCAACGCCGAGGAAATGGCTGCGAACGAAGACGGCAATCTGCAGGTCAGTATCACTTTGCCTGATGGTGCGATTGCGGGGGATACCATCCGCGTCAGCGATGGTAACACCACCAACGACTTTATCCTGACGAATGAAGATATTGTTGCAGGTAATATCAGCACGGTTTATCCGCTGCCAGATGAAGGAAGCAGTTTAACTGTCCGTGCGGTTCTTATTGATCAGACTGGTAATACGTCGGCACAGGGTAGTGACAGTCTGAGTGTGGATACTCTGCTTGATACCGACTTTGATGGTGCCACCGTCACTTTCGATTCCATCAGTAATGACAGCGGTATCACTGATGAATTAGTTACCAATGATAATACCCTATTACTTCACGGGTCTGTGGATCTGGATGACGGCAATACATTGAGTGTGGCTGTCGGGGATACCACGTATGTCAATGAGGTTGATCCTGAGTTGACGGTGGATGATTCAGGGAACTGGATCCTGGACCTGACCAGCAATGAAATGAATGATGGCACATACGGGGTCGTGGCAACGGTGACAGATGCGGCCGGGAACACTATCAGTACCTCTCCTCGTGATGTGGTGATTGATACTTTGATTGATAGCAATGGCAACGGCACCACGGTTACATTTGACAGTATCACTGAAGACAGCGGGATTGCCGGAGATTTCATCACTAATGACAATACACCGGTTCTGAGTGGTGTACTGGATGTTGAAGATGGGAATACCCTGAGTGTCACTGTTGGCAGTGACAGTTATGTTCTGGGTACGGACCCTGAGCTTAGTGTAGACGACTCCGGTCGTTGGTATTTAGACCTGGCTGCTACTCCTTTAAGTGATGGCACTTATAGCGTTGTCACTACTGTGACAGACGCTGCAGGTAATACTGCCAGTACCGAGAGTCAAGATTTAGTCATTGATACCGTGGTTGATAATGACGGTGACGGTGACACCGTGACTCTGGATTCGATCAGCGAAGATACCGGAACAGAGGGAGATTTTATTACCAGTGACAACACACTGCGCTTTATCGGTAGGGTGGATCTGGACGACAGCAATATTCTTAGTGTAGCGGTGGGCGATACCACTTACATCCGTGGTGTTGACCCTGAACTGAGCGTTGACTCTTCCGGTAACTGGACGCTAGATCTTACCTCAACGCCGCTGGATGATGGCACCTACACCGTAGTGGCCACCGTGGTCGATATCGCTGGCAATACGGACAATATAAACCAAGATGTGATCATCAATACCGGCGTCGATACGGACGACGATGGATATTCGGTCACTATAGACAGTATGACTGACGACAGTGGAACCGATGGGGATTTCGTGACCAGTGATACCACCTTGCAAATTAGCGGCAGCGTCGATCTTGATGACAATAATACACTGACCGTCGATTTTAACGGCACTATCTACTCTGAAGCGGATCCGGAACTGACGCTGGACAGTACACCCGATGCCAGCGGAGTGGTGAACTGGACTCTGGACGTGTCTGGTATCAACCTGGCTGATGGTACGTATCCTGTTACGGCAACGGTGACCAGCAATGCAGGTAATCATATTAGTGCGCAGCAGGATATTGTGGTGGACACAGTCGCAGGCGATCTGGGCACGGCTCCTCAAGTCACAATAAGTGATGATCTAAACAATGATGCTTGGCTGAACAATGATGAATTGGCAGCGCTGACTGATGGCAATCTTGAAGTCGTGATCACGTTACCAGAGGGCTCTTCAGTCGGAGATATAATTCAGGTTAGTGATGGTACTAACAGCAGCGACCTGGTATTGAGTGAGACTGATATCTCCAATGGTAGCATTACCACTGAATTTCCGGCTCCCGCAGAAGGAGAGGGCGTCACCATTACCGCTGTGCTGATTGATGTGGCTGGCAATCAGTCGGCAACCGGCAGTGATCATCTGACGGTGGATACGCAGGCGGATGCCAATGATAACGGTAATACCGTAAGTTTTGATGCGATAAGTGATGATACGGGATCAGACTCTAGTGATTTCATCACCAATGACAATCGATTGCTGCTGACGGGAACAGTGGATCCGGATGATAACACCACACTGAGTGTCTCCGTCGATGGCACGACCTATGTACACGGCATTGCACCTGAATTGAGTATCGATGGTGATGGTCTCTGGACCTTGGATCTGACCGTTAATCCGCTGGAAGATGGGACTTACAGTGTGATGGCAACGGTGACCGATGAAGCGGGTAACACTGTCAGCACAAGCAGTCAGAATGTCGTCATTGATACGGTGGTGGACGGCAATGGAAATGGTACAACGGTCAGCTTTGACAGTATCAGCGACGACTCGGGTATCGCCGGTGACTTCATGACTAATGACAGCGGCCTGATCCTTAGCGGTACGATAGACCTGGACGATGATACGACATTAAGTGTGACGGTCGGAGGAGCGACTTATATCGAGGGAAGCGATACCCAGATCTCGATAGACGACAGCGGCAACTGGATCCTGGACTTGAGTGCGACTCCGTTGGTGGATGGTACATATGTGGTGGTGGCGACGGCCACCGATTTAGCAGGTAACGCTGTCAGCACAAGCAGCCAGAATGTGGTTATCGATACGGTGGCCGGCAATGATGGCAGCGCGCCGCAGGTGACGATCACCGATGACAGCAACGATGACGGCTGGCTCAATGGTGAGGAAAGCGCCGCCAATGCCGATGGCGATCTGGAGGTCAGCATCGATTTACCGGCCGGCGCGGCAGCGGGCGATACTCTGCAGGTGACTGACGGCACCACGAGCACGGATATCGTGCTGAGTGCAGCGGACATCAGCAGCGGCAGTGTCTCGGCCGGTTTTGCTGTGCCGGCAGAAGGCAGCAGTGTGACCGTGTCCGCGGTACTGATTGACCAGGCGGGTAACACTTCGGCCACGGGCAGCGACACTCTGACGGTGGATACGGTGACCGGTAATGATGGCAGCGCGCCGCAGGTGACGATCACCGATGACAGCAACGATGACGGCTGGCTCAATGGTGAGGAGAGCGCCGCCAATGCCGATGGCGATCTGGATGTGACGGTAAGTATACCGGCCGGGGCGGCAGCGGGCGATACTCTGCAGGTGACCGACGGCACCACGAGCACGGATATCGTGCTGAGTGCGGCGGACATCAGCAGCGGTAGCGTCTCGGCCGGTTTTGCTGTGCCGGCAGACGGCAGTGGTGTGACGGTGTCCGCGGTACTGATTGACCAGGCGGGGAATACCTCGGCCGCGGGCAGCGACAGTGTGACGGTGGATACGGTGACCGGTAATGATGGCAGCGCGCCACAGGTGACCATCACCGATGATAGCAATGATGACGGCTGGCTCAATGGTGAGGAAAGCGCCGTCAATGCCGATGGCGATCTGGAGGTCAGCATCGATTTACCGGCCGGCGCGGCAGCGGGCGATACTCTGCAGGTGACCGACGGCACCACGAGCACGGATATCGTGCTGAGTGCGGCGGACATCAGCAGCGGCAGTGTCTCGGCCGGTTTTGCTGTGCCGGCAGAAGGCAGCAGTGTGACCGTGTCCGCGGTACTGATTGACCAGGCGGGGAATAACCGATGACAGCAACGATGACGGCTGGCTCAATGGTGAGGAAAGCGCCGCCAATGCCGATGGCGATCTGGAGGTCAGCATCGATTTACCGGCCGGCGCGGCAGCGGGCGATACTCTGCAGGTGACTGACGGCACCACGAGCACGGATATCGTGCTGAGTGCAGCGGACATCAGCAGCGGCAGTGTCTCGGCCGGTTTTGCTGTGCCGGCAGAAGGCAGCAGTGTGACCGTGTCCGCGGTACTGATTGACCAGGCGGGTAACACTTCGGCCACGGGCAGCGACACTCTGACGGTGGATACGGTGACCGGTAATGATGGCAGCGCGCCGCAGGTGACGATCACCGATGACAGCAACGATGACGGCTGGCTCAATGGTGAGGAGAGCGCCGCCAATGCCGATGGCGATCTGGATGTGACGGTAAGTATACCGGCCGGGGCGGCAGCGGGCGATACTCTGCAGGTGACCGACGGCACCACGAGCACGGATATCGTGCTGAGTGCGGCGGACATCAGCAGCGGTAGCGTCTCGGCCGGTTTTGCTGTGCCGGCAGACGGCAGTGGTGTGACGGTGTCCGCGGTACTGATTGACCAGGCGGGGAATACCTCGGCCGCGGGCAGCGACAGTGTGACGGTGGATACGGTGACCGGTAATGATGGCAGCGCGCCACAGGTGACCATCACCGATGATAGCAATGATGACGGCTGGCTCAATGGTGAGGAAAGCGCCGTCAATGCCGATGGCGATCTGGAGGTCAGCATCGATTTACCGGCCGGCGCGGCAGCGGGCGATACTCTGCAGGTGACCGACGGCACCACGAGCACGGATATCGTGCTGAGTGCGGCGGACATCAGCAGCGGCAGTGTCTCGGCCGGTTTTGCTGTGCCGGCAGAAGGCAGCAGTGTGACCGTGTCCGCGGTACTGATTGACCAGGCGGGGAATACCTCGGCTGCGGGCAGCGACAGTGTGACGGTGGATACGGTGGCCGGCAATGATGGCAGCGCGCCGCAGGTGACGATCACCGATGACAGCAACGATGACGGCTGGCTTAACAGTGAGGAAAGCGCCGCCAATGCCGATGGCGATCTGGAGGTCAGCATCGATTTACCGGCCGGCGCGGTAGCCGGTGATACTCTGCAGGTGACCGACGGCACCACGAGCACGGATATCGTGCTGAGTGCGGCGGACATCAGCAGCGGCAGTGTCTCGGCCGGTTTTGCGGTGCCGGCAGACGGCAGCAGTGTGACCGTGTCCGCGGTACTGATTGACCAGGCGGGTAACACCTCGGCCGCGGGCAGCGACACTCTGACAGTGGATACGGTGGCTGGCAATGATGGCAGCGCGCCGCAGGTGACGATCACCGATGACAGCAACGATGACGGCTGGCTTAACAGTGAGGAAAGTGCCGCCAATGCCGATGGCGATCTGGATGTGACGGTAAGTATACCGGCCGGGGCGGCAGCGGGCGATACTCTGCAGGTGACCGACGGCACCACGAGCACGGATATCGTGCTGAGTGCGGCGGACATCAGCAGCGGCAGTGTCTCGGCCGGTTTTGCTGTGCCGGCAGACGGCAACAGTGTGACCGTGTCCGCGGTACTGATTGACCAGGCGGGGAATACCTCGGCCGCGGGCAGCGACAGTGTGACGGTGGATACGGTGACCGGTAATGATGGCAGCGCGCCACAGGTGACCATCACCGATGATAGCAATGATGACGGCTGGCTCAATGGTGAGGAAAGCGCCGTCAATGCCGATGGCGATCTGGAGGTCAGCATCGATTTACCTGCCGGAGCGGTAGCCGGCGATACTCTGCAGGTGACTGACGGCACCACGAGCACGGATATCGTGCTGAGTGCGGCGGACATCAGCAGTGGCAGTGTCTCGGCCAGTTTTGCAGTGCCGGCAGACGGCAGCAGTGTGACGGTGTCCGCGGTACTGATTGACCAGGCGGGTAACACGTCGGCTACGGGCAGCGACAGTGTGACGGTGGATACGGTGACCGGCAATGATGGCAGCGCGCCACAGGTGACCATCACCGATGATAGCAATGATGACGGCTGGCTCAATGGTGAGGAAAGCGCCGCCAATGCCGATGGCGATCTGGAGGTCAGCATCGATTTACCTGCCGGAGCGGTAGCCGGCGATACTCTGCAGGTGACTGACGGCACCACGAGCACGGATATCGTGCTGAGTGCGGCGGACATCAGCAGTGGCAGTGTCTCGGCCAGTTTTGCTGTGCCGGCAGAAGGCAGCAGTGTGACCGTGTCCGCGGTACTGATTGACCAGGCGGGTAACACTTCGGCCACGGGCAGCGACAGTGTGATGGTGGATAGGGTTATTGATACCAATAATGATAATAACACCGTCACTTTCGACAGCATCAGTGATGACAGCGGAACTGCCGGCGATTTCATTACCACCGATAACACTCTGTTGTTTAATGGAACGGTGGATGTGGCGGATAACAATACATTGAGTGTTACGGTGGGTGATACCACTTATGTGCAGGATATTGATTCGCAACTGACCATTGACACAAGCGGAAACTGGACCCTGGATCTGACCGCAACGGAGTTGGATGATGGCACTTATACCGTAGTGGCAACAGTCACCGATGAGGCGGGTAACACGTCCAGCTCGGCTAGTCAGGACGTGGTGATCAACACCGGTGTGGATGACAACGGTAATGGCTTCACGGTCAGTATTACCAGTGTCAGCGATGACAGCGGTATCAGTGGGGATTTTATTACCAATGACAATACTTTGCTGATTAGTGGAACGCTGGATCCTGATGACGGGAACAGCTTCAGTGTTAACTTTAACGGTATCACCTATGATGAGAGCTCCTCTGAATTAACTATCGACGGTACGCCGGATGTGAACGGAGTGGTCACCTGGACTCTCGATGTGTCGGGCTCGTCGCTGGCAGATGGCACTTATCCCATTACAGCAACGGTAGAGAGTCCGGCGGGCAATCATATTAGCGCACATCATGATGTAGTGGTGGATACCGTCGCTGGTAATGATGGCAGCGCGCCGCAGGTGACGATCACCGATGATAGCAACGATGACGGCTGGTTGAATGGTGAGGAAAGCGCCGCGAATGCCGATGGCGATCTGGAGGTCAGCATCGATTTACCGGCCGGGGCGGTAGCCGGCGATACTCTGCAGGTGACCGACGGCACCACGAGCACGGATATCGTGCTGAGTGCGGCGGACATCAGCAGCGGCAGTGTCTCGGCCAGTGTGCCGCAGCCGGCAGAAGGCAGCAGTGTGACGGTGTCCGCGGTACTGATTGACAATACCTCGGCTGCGGGCAGCGACACTCTGACGGTGGATACGGTGGCCGGTAATGATGGCAGCGCGCCGCAGGTGACCATCACCGATGATAGCAACGATGACGGCTGGCTTAATGGTGAGGAAAGCGCCGCCAATGCCGATGGCGATCTGGAGGTCAGCATCGATTTACCGGCCGGCGCGGCAGCGGGCGATACTCTGCAGGTGACTGACGGCACCACGAGCACGGATATCGTGCTGAGTGCGGCGGACATCAGCAGCGGCAGTGTCTCGGCCGGTTTTGCTGTGCCAGCAGACGGCAGCAGTGTGACCGTGTCTGCGGTACTGATTGACCAGGCGGGTAACACCTCGGCCGCGGGCAGCGACACTCTGACAGTGGATACGGTGGCCGGCAATGATGGCAGCGCGCCGCAGGTGACGATCACCGATGACAGCAACGATGACGGCTGGCTTAACAGTGAGGAAAGTGCCGCCAATGCCGATGGCGATCTGGAGGTCAGCATCGATTTACCGGCCGGCGCGGTAGCCGGTGATACTCTGCAGGTGACCGACGGCACCACGAGCACGGATATCGTGCTGAGTGCAGCGGACATCAGCAGCGGCAGTGTCTCGGCCGGTTTTGCAGTGCCGGCAGAAGGCAGCAGTGTGACCGTGTCCGCGGTACTGATTGACCAGGCGGGGAATACCTCGGCTGCGGGCAGCGACAGTGTGACGGTGGATACGGTGGCCGGCAATGATGGCAGCGCGCCGCAGGTGACGATCACCGATGATAGCAATGATGACGGCTGGCTGAATGGTGAGGAAAGTGCCGCCAATGCCGATGGCGATCTGGAGGTCAGCATCGATTTACCTGCCGGAGCGGTAGCCGGCGATACTCTGCAGGTGACTAATGGCACCACGAGCACGGATATCGTGCTGAGTGCGGCGGACATCAGCAGCGGCAGCGTCTCGGCCGGTTTTGCAGTGCCGGCAGAAGGCAGCAGTGTGACCGTGTCCGCGGTACTGATTGACCAGGCGGGTAACACGTCGGCTACGGGCAGCGACAGTGTGACGGTGGATACGGTGGCCGGTAATGATGGCAGCGCGCCGCAGGTGACCATCACCGATGATAGCAACGATGACGGCTGGCTTAACAGTGAGGAAAGCGCCGCCAATGCCGATGGCGATCTGGAGGTCAGCATCGATTTACCTGCCGGAGCGGTAGCCGGCGATACTCTGCAGGTGACTAATGGCATCACGAGCACGGATATCGTGCTGAGTGCGGCGGACATCAGCAGCGGCAGCGTCTCGGCCGGTTTTTCTGTGCCGGCAGAGGGCAGCAGTGTGACCGTGTCCGCGGTACTGATTGACCAGGCGGGGAATACCTCGGCTGCGGGCAGCGACAGTGTGACGGTGGATACCTTGCTCGATGCTGATGGCGATGGCAGTGCCGTCACGTTCGATGCCATCAGCGCAGACTCCGGCGCGATCGGTGATTTCATTACCAATGACAGTGGATTAGTTCTGAGTGGCACGATTGACCCGGACGACAACACCACATTGAGTGTAACGGTCGGAGATACTACCTATGTTGAGGGAAGCGATACGCAACTTACCGTTGATGGCAGCGGTAACTGGAGTCTGGATCTGAGCGGCAACCCTCTTGATGACGGTACGTACAACGTGGTTGCAACTGCAGTGGATGCAGCGGGTAACTCAGTCAGCTCAAGCAGTCGGGATGTGGTGATTGATGGTAGCGCACCGGTTATCACTGGCGGTTTTGGCTCTGTGTCTGAAGAAGGTTTATCCGGCGGAGTGGTCGACGCCACTGGTTCCCCGGCAGACATCACTGATAGCACGACTCTCAATGGTACACTGACCATTGCTGATCAAAGTGATATTAGTTCAGTTAGCATCAGCGGACCAGCCAGCCTTGCGGTACAGGGAGAAACGGTCACCTGGTCGGGAGCGTTTTCCGGTGACACATACACTTTGACTGGTTCAACAGCGGGGAGCGGTACCGTCGCGACTCTGACTTTAACCACAGCTGGTGCTTACAGCTTTACTCTGCTTCAGGCACTGGATCATCCGATGCCGGGCGTGGAAGATATTTTGGCACTTAACTTCAGTGCAGAGGCAACCGATGCGGCGAATAACACCAGTACGCCGGTCTCTTTAGTGGTCAATATTGAAGATGACAGCCCGGTTGCGGCCGATTCGGTGTTGTACAGCATTACCTCAACACCCGCGACGGAAAGTGGTGAGCTAGTAGACAGTTATGGTGCTGATGGCGGTTATGTTTCGTCTTTGACCCTAGATGGTTATACCTTCAGTTTCGATGGCTCAACAATCACGACAAGCGGCAGCTCAGATAGTGTATTAGGTTATTCTGCCAGTGATTATAGTAATGGTGTATTAACGATTAACACCATCAAGGGCGAAACGATTGCGGTCAACATGACTGATGGCAGCTACACCTACACAAATTCAGGAGTGCCTTTGTTAGCGCCGCAAACGGAGGAAGCGCCAG
The DNA here is from genome assembly GCF_019226825.1 of Vibrio ostreae. Lineage (NCBI taxonomy): Bacteria > Pseudomonadati > Pseudomonadota > Gammaproteobacteria > Vibrionales > Vibrionaceae > Vibrio > Vibrio ostreae. The sequence continues at coordinate 622,509 of NZ_CP076642.1, read as the reverse complement.
CAGTGACACTTGGCGACAGTAACAGCTTGTTAGGTTTGGTCGGGGCGGAAGCGTTGGGGGTGGTTAATTTGGCAGAAAGTCAGGAGTTTTCTGCCACAGACGCTAATAATGATATTACTTCCGTCACCATCACTTACACTGCTGTGAGTCTTAGTATTGCGGGGGGATTTAATGTCGCAGGTGCTAGAGTATTAGCTGAAGAGCTTGGTATAGACTATGCGATCGATGACCTTACGGTGTTTGATTACCGTGCTTCGATTAACATTACGTCGTTGGATGGGGGGCCGATTGATAATCTTAAACTGAATGAGTTCCTCGGCGCTATTTATGCTGATGATGGAGTTCTCTCTCTGGGGTTAGGCTCGACATTAGAGATCTCGGCTACCGATTCGCAGGGCAATACCAGTGTTGATTCCAACACTGATTTATTGTCGCTCGGGTTAATCAGTACCAGTGTTCCTTCCTATATGGTGATTGGTAATAACTTTGCTGAAACCATGAACGGCAGCAACAACGCTGATCGTATCTACGGTTTGGATGGTGACGATACCATTAACGGCGGCGCCGGCAGCGATATTATTCGCGGTGGTGAAGGAAATGACACCATTGATGGCGGGGATGGTAATGATATCCTTATTGGAGGCATCGGAGACGATACTTTGACCGGTGGCAGCGGGTTGGACCTGTTCCGTTGGGAAAGTGGTGATCAAGGCTCTGTCGGGGCGCCTGCCATTGACCATATTACTGACTTTAACTTTGTTCCGGCGTCGGCCGACGGCGATGTGCTTGATCTTGTCAGTCTGTTACAGGGAGAAGGTAAAATTGGTTCAAGCCCCGGTAACCTGACCAACTATCTCCACTTTGAGTTTGATGGTTCTGATACGATCATTTCTGTCAGTACCACAGGCCAGTTCCTGGGAGGCTTTGACACGACGGAAGTGGATCAACAAATCATCCTTGATGGGGTCGATGTGGTCGGCAGTCTCAGCCGTGACCAGGATGTGATTGCAAAACTGCTGCAACAAGGGAATTTGCTGGTGGATGAAGCAACCGCTGATACTGACCTGTTGGGCGGTTCGACCACGATCGATGCGGTGATCACCGATAATGATGGCGATACCGATTCAACCAGTGTGACCTTTGACAGCACGGGGGCGAGTGCGCCAGTTGTGACCGATAATTCCGCGCCGGTGGTTCAGGTTGATAACTCGGCTTTACTCGGTCTGGTGGGAGTTGATGCGCTACAGCTACTGGGGCTCAACAATCAGGACCTGGTCGCCGCGGATGCGGATGGTAACCTGACGTCTGTGCAAGTTGCCTATCAACCCTTACTCAGCGTTGATCTTGATGCTCAGACACTGACAGCTTCACAGCAGTTGGCTGAAGAGCTTGGCTTACGCATCAGTATAGAGAATAGTTCAGGTTTGCTGGGGCTGGTTGCTCCATCCTCGGTTCTGACCATTACTGCGTTAGATGGTGGATCGATCGATAACTTTGCGGTGAATGAACTGCTTGCCACCGTTCAATTTGATAACGGACAAAGCTTGCTTGGCCTGGATCTGGAAGTTCAGGCTGCCCTGTTAAATGCCACCTCGATTACCGCTACCGATAGCGAAGGACTGTCTGCCAGCGCTTCGCTGGGATCACTGACCGATATTAACTTACTCAACACCTTGTTAGGTAACGATATTCTTCTTGAAGGAGATTCTGAAAACAATACTCTCAATGGCGGAACAGACGGTGAACGCCTGTATGGTTACGACGGTGATGATGTTCTCATTGGGGATGGCGGTGATGATTTGCTGCGTGGCGGGTCCGGCGAGGACATTCTCGATGGTGGAGAGGGTAACGATATCCTGATCGACGGAGCTGGTGCCGATACCTTTATTGGAGGAGCGGGTGATGATCTGATTTGGATTAACAGCAGCAATTTTGTATCGATCGATGGTGGTACTGGACAGGATGTGTTGTTGCTGGATGGCGGTATTGATCTTGAACCCGGGGCCACCGGTCTTGGCAGCATCAACAATATTGAAACTGTTCATATGGGAGAGGGGGACGAAAGCAGTACCCTGACTCTGACTGAGCAAGCCGTGATCGATATGACCGATGAAAATAATCAACTGACCATCGCCGGTGACAGCGATGATAACGTTCTGGCTTTAGGCGCAAGTCTGGAAGGCAGCGTATCCATGGATGGCGTCAGTTATAACCAATATGCCCTCGGTTCAACAACACTATTGGTTGAAGATGACGTGAACATTGTTGTGAGTTAATCGGGTGAAAAGTGAAACCATGATATGGAGTGACCAAGCGTTTAAGTAAACGAAGAGGAGGTGGTAAATATGCAACATTTTACCAGGTCTCTGAGGTCTCGGGCATGCTTTAACCAGGGATGGTAGAGTGAGAGTGAAACAAGAGGTTCAAGGAACAATCGGAGCTATTCGGCCTCAATTAACGGCTGAGTGGTTGACGAAACGAAAAAAATGCGTGGGGTTGGTCACCGGACTGATGATAGTGATATCCGGTTCTGCGATGGCTCTGAGTGACAGCACACAGTATGCGGCTGCTTCTCAACCGGGGGCTTATTACGCAGATACCGGGGTGACCTTGCCTCAGTTGGTTGAGCGTGGGTTAAGACTAAATCCAGATGTTCAGGCGGAAACAGCCCGTGCGCAGCAACTGCTGACGGAAGTGGATATTGCGAAAAACGGTTATTTACCGTCAGTGTCGATGGCGGCAGGACTGGAGAACAGTCTCGACGGAGAGCTTGGCTACGATATTGTGTTGTCACAGATGTTATTCGATTGGGGGCGGGTTGCCAGTGAAGTCGATGCAGCGCAGTCAGAACAACTCGAGCAGGCCCAGGCACTGCTGGTGACACGCAATGAGGCCGCGCTCGAAGTGATCGAAGTTTGTTTGGATGTTCAGGCAGACCGACAACACTTGGCCGTTATTGATACTTATCACAGTCAATTGGTATCGATTCTCGAGTTGGTCGAAGATCGGGTTCAGGGTGGCTACAGTGACAACGCCGAACTCGGGCGTATGCGTCAAGCTCTGGGATATATGGAAGAGCAGTTTGCGCTGATCAGTGGCCGCTTACGTGACAGTGAACAGCAGTTTCGTTTATTGCTTAAACTCTCTCCGCAAAATTTGCCGGATCTGCAAGCCAGTACGGATTTTTTCGCCAGTCTACGATCGCCGCAAGTCCTTGCCAGAGCTATAGCTCGTTCACCTCGATTTTTACAGGCTGAACAGGAGATGGCGTTGGCCCAGGCCAATATCGAGCAAGCGAAAGCGCGCCTGAAGCCACGTCTGGTATTAGAAGCTACGACTCAACGGCGCGAGATTGGCAGCAGAATGACAGACGACTCCGGCCTGGCGTTGAGGCTACGTCTCGATACCATGCAGGGTCTGGCCGGGTTTCAGCGTGCAGAAGCGGAGCAGCAAGCTTTGGAAGCCGCGCGTTGGCGTATGGATGCGGTGCGTCGGGAGATGGAACGCAATGTCATATCATGGCGTGAAAATCGCTTGGCGTTAACCCAAAGAGTTCGTGCCCTTGATGAGCAGGTTGCGCAGACTGCACAAATCCGCAGTGCCTACCGGGAGCAATTTATTGCGGGTTTGCGCAACATTAACGAATTGATCAGTGTTGAAAGGGAAGGCTATGAACTGGAAAGTCAAAAAGTCAGTGCAACTAGCGAATTTTTACGTCTGCCTTATCGCGCTGCCACTGATATGGGGCTATTGACCCCTTTCATCACCGGTACTCTTGAGCGGAGTCTGACACCATGAGCCATGTGACCAAATTGCATCAAAGCCAGGCACAAGGTTCGGGAAAACATTATCAGTTTCAATCCCGGCAGCGTGATCCTCTGCGAGAAGGGTTATCATTACTCTGTTTTCAGTTAGGCCGTGTAATCAATAGTGCGGAACTCGGTGATGGTTTACCCCTGCAAGCGGGAAAACTGCCGCTGGAGTATGTTCCCAGAGCGTTACATCGTGCCGGCATTCAGGGACGGGTATTTGATGCTGAACTGGAGAGCCTGACCGGACACTTGTTGCCGGTGCTGCTATTGCTGACTGATGATACCACACTATTATTGGTTGGCTGGAAAAATGACCAGGCCCGATTATTGCTGCCCGAGTCTGATGGCGGTGAACAGTTGATGCCCCTGCATGAATTACAGGCACTGTATTCCGGTACCGCTATCGTTGCGAAACCTGTTTATCACCAGGATGGCCGTGCGGGTGACTTTGCACAGGATACTCGTGAACATTGGTTATTTGGCCCGCTGAAAAGCGGTTGGCGCGCTTATCTCGAAGTGGGTGTCGCATCTCTGGTGGCTAATATGCTGGCGGTTTCGACCGCGCTGTTTGCGATTCAGGTTTACGACCGAGTCGTCCCCAATGATGCCTTTGAAACTTTGTTTGTATTGGCAAGTGGTGTGGTGATTGCGGTCATCCTCGAGTGCATTCTCCGATTGGTGCGTGCTGCGGTACTTGATTCCACCGGGAAAAAGCTGGATCTGCATCTTTCATCTCTGTTGTTTGAACGAGTGATGCAGATTCGTCTTTCAGCCAAACCTGGTTCGACAGGGGCGTTTACCAGCCAAGTACGAGAGTTTGAGAGCGTGCGCGAGTTCTTTACCTCTTCAACTGCTGCGACTATCAGCGATCTGCCTTTTGTGCTTATGTTTGTGGTATTGATTGCTTATATTGGCGGCGTTGTCGCTTGGGTGCCTGTGGTTGCGATTACCCTGATGTTGCTGCCGGGCCTCTTACTGCAAGGGAAACTCAGCCAGTTGTCACGTGCCAATTTACGTGAGGGTGCTGTCAAACACGGATTATTGCTGGAAACCATAGATAATCTGGAAACGGTGAAAGCTACGCGTGCTGAAGGACGCAATCTGCAGTTATGGGAGTTGCTGTCGGCGGAGTTGATGGATGACGGGCAGAAAATTCGTCGCCTGTCTGCATTGTTGCAGTATGGAGCAGGTATGGTACAGCAACTTTGTTATGCGGCAGTTGTCATTGTTGGTGTGTTTCAAATAAGTGCAGGTAATCTGACCGTCGGGGGCTTGATTGCCTGTTCTATTCTGGCATCCAGAGCAATCGCTCCGGTCAATCAGGTCGCCGGCATTTTAGTACGCTGGCAGCATGTCAAAGTGGCGCTGGAAGGGTTGGATGCTTTGATGCAAGTACCGGTGGAACGCCCTGAAGGACGGCAGTTTGCGAGAAAACCTCATCTTAAAGGGCATTATCGGCTGGAAAATCTGCAATTTCGTTACGGAGACGATTTGCCTTTAGTGCTGGATATTGCCAGTTTGGAAATCGCCGCAGGCAGCCGGGTAATGCTGCTGGGGGGAAATGGCTCAGGGAAATCAAGTTTGTTGCGTTTGCTGGCTGGTATGACCGATGTCACCGCTGGGCGCCTGCTGTTAGATGATGTGGCGTTGGGTCAGATAGAGCCGACTGATCGTCGGCAAGCGATTGGTTACCTTCCGCAGGATATAGCGCTGTTTTATGGCTCTTTGCGAGATAACCTCTTACTGGATGGTGCCCGTCATGCCGACGAAGAGCTATTTGAAGTGTTGGATGCTGCCGGGTTGGGCAGTGCGGTTCGAGCTCATCCGCTTGGACTGGATATGCCAATCGTTGGTAATCACAGTGTTTCCGGCGGGCAGCGCCAGGCGATTGGTCTGGCAAGAATTTTTCTGCAGGATCCGGCGATTGTACTGATGGACGAGCCGTCCGCGGCGTTTGATCAGGCCAGTGAAGCCAGAGTGATTCAACATCTGCAGAATTGGCTACAAGGCCGCACGCTGATCATGTCTACTCATAAGCGTTCAATGCTCGCGCTGGGTAACCGGGGTGTGGTACTGCAGAACGGAAAAGTAACCATGGATGGTCCGCTGGACCAGTTAGTCAGTAAAACCGGTACGGTAGGGGAAGCGCGTTAATGGCGAAAAAATTACCTCAGCAGACCATATTGCATGAGCTTGATGAACAACGTTATGGCCGGTTACATCCGGCAGTACGACCGGGATTATGGTTCAGCACATTTTGCGTTGTAGTGTTTGTAGTTTGGGCATGCTGGGCAGAAGTCGATGAAGTTGTACGCGGAGACGGCCGCATCGTTCCGGTCAGCCGCCTGCAGAAGATTCAGAGTCTGGAAGGGGGCATTATTGATCGAATACTGGTCAATGAGGGCACAATGGTAACGGCTGGTCAGGTGTTAGTACGTCTTGATCACACCCGTTTTTACGCCGCATTTATGGAAGGACAAAGTCAGATTCGCTCGTTGCGGGCATCAATCGCGCGGCTTGAATCCGAAGTGAAGGGCTTAAATCAAATCTTCTTCCCTGCTGAAGTGGACATTAATAGCCCGGAAGTGAGTACCGAGCGCTCATTGTTCCGGGCCAGACGTGACAAAAAAAACCAAGCGGTGGCCTCTTTAAGGGAAGAGATTGCATTATCACAGCAGCAACTGACATTGATTGAACCTATGGTCGCTCGTAAGTCTGTTAGTGAAATCGAAGCACTGCGCCTGCGTAAGGATATTGCCAGTCTGAGAGGGCGCTTGGTCGAAGTTGAGAATGCTTATATTCAGGATGCGTATACCGAGCTTACCGCAAAAAAAGCGGATTTGGATGCTTTGCAGCAGACCCAGATACAGAGTAAGGATCAACTCAAACGAACTGAATTGATTTCGCCGGTCAAAGGGCGGGTCAATAATATCCTGGTGACCAGCAAAGGTGGGGTGGTTCAGCCTGGTGAATCAATTATGGAAGTGCTGCCGATCGAAGATCAATTACTGGTTGAAGCACGGGTGAAGCCTAAAGATGTCGCATTTCTGGCGCCGGGAATGAAGGCCCAAGTAAAAATTACTGCTTATGATTATACCATCTATGGTGACCTGGTTGGCACGCTGGAGCAGATTAGCGCGGACACTATCGAAGAAGATACCGCGAAAGGCAAAGAATACTATTATCAGGTTCTGGTACGCACGGACAAAAACTTTCTAGAGCACAACGGAAAGTCTCTGCCCATCCGGCCGGGTATGATAGCCCAAGTGGATATACTGGGCAGCCGGCGCTCCATTATGAGTTATTTATTGAAGCCGCTGCTGAAATCAAAGCTTTATTAAACAGCAAGCATTACAGGCTACACGATAAGAAGGTTCATCCGCCCAGTCGGTTGTAGCCAAGTTTATTCCGGGTCTGCGGGGGCGTCTTTAAGATACGTCATTTTAGGTCAAATATAGCCGCACAGCCGGGCTTTGCTCAGACAGGCGATGGTTTTGCTGTCGGTGATGTCACCATTGATAATCTTCTGTTCCAGTTGCTGCACCGACAGTTCGACGACTTCGATGACTTCATCCTCATCACAGCCCAGCCGATTGGTTTTGCTTAGCTGTTTCGCCACGTACAAATACTGGATTTCATCACAAAAACCAGCCAGTGGTGTCACGGACCCAAGTGCAATCATTTCGTTTGCGCTGTAGCCAGTCTCTTCCTCCAGTTCCCGGTGCGCGCAGGTCAGTGAGCATTCACCGCGCTCCATGGTTCCGGCAGGTAGCTCAAGCAACCATTTTTTCAGTGACGGACGAAATTGATGCACCAGGACGATCTTGTTTTGGGCTGTGACGGGCAAAATAACCGCTGCGCCGGGATGTTCGATGGTGGTATGAGTAATCGTGTGTCCGTTAGGTAGCTGCACCTCTTCTTCAGTCAGTGCAATAGTTTTCCAGCTGTGTATGGTTTTGCTCATGCGGGGGTACTTCGTGTCCGGTAGTCGCGAACCAGAGGTTATCTCCGGCTTGGTCTTCACCTTATCTTACTTCTCGCTCGGACCCAAATACAATTGTGCGACACTTGATGGCACTTATTCGCCGTTGATAGGGTATTCGTTCAGATTATGAACGTTATATCTGCAATCATTGATTCTGCATTACGGCCGCAGGCAGGAATCTGATATAAAGTCGTGTTGAAATGAAATTTAACTTGTAACAAAATGATAACAAATGTATAAATTTATTAATTCAAATGCCCTTTTTTCACCCCGCCGTGGAGCGATTTAATGATCAATCCTTCTTCTGCCTCGCACGCGCAACAGGCGTTGCTCTCCGAACGCATCAATAAACTGGCCAAAGCGCTGTCTGACGGTGTGTACGAACGTGAAGGTACCATCAAGCTATGTCTGCTTGCTGCACTGTCCGGCGAAAGCGTTTTTTTACTTGGTCCTCCGGGGATTGCCAAAAGTCTGATAGCAAAGCGCCTCATTCAGGCCTTTGATAATAGCAGTTATTTTGAATACCTGATGACACGTTTCTCGACTCCGGAAGAAGTCTTCGGGCCACTGAGTATTCAGGAATTGAAAGATAACGGGCGTTACGTACGCCTGACGGACGGTTATCTGCCGACCTCGCAGGTGGTTTTTCTGGATGAGATCTGGAAAGCGGGTCCGGCCATTTTGAATACCTTGCTGACGGTCGTTAACGAGAAAACCTTCAAAAATGGTAATGAGATCGAGAAAGTGCCGATGCGTCTGCTGGTCTCTGCATCCAACGAATTGCCCGATGAAGACAGCGGCCTTGAAGCCTTGTATGACCGTATGTTGGTGCGAGTGTTTGTTAACCGTATTCAAAATAAACAGAATTTTAAATCCATGCTGACGGTCGGTACGCCGCAAGAAGCGAGTATCCCGCCAGGCTTGGCGATTACCGATGCAGAGTATCATCAGTGGCAGGCTCAGCTTGACAAGCTTGCTCTGGGTGACGACGTATTTGAAAAGCTGTATCAGCTTAAGACACTGCTCGAACAGGCGGTGGAACGCAGCAATCTGGCTGAGATGGATATGTATGTGTCCGATCGACGCTGGAAAAAAGCGGTCAAGCTACTCAAAGCCAGCGCCTTTTTTAACGGTCGCAGTGCCATCAATCCGCTTGACTTGCTGCTGTTGCAGGACTGTTTGTGGAACAGTCCTGAGTCCCGTGATGTGGTACGTGATGTGATTCGTGAATTTGCCTTGCGTCATGCCTTTGACCAGTCCCAGGTCGAGCAACAGATTACCTTATGCCGTGAAGATTTATCTTCTATCCAGGATGAACTGGAAGCGGATTTTGGTATGCACTTGTCGACAGAGACCTCGACCGGCCTGATCAAAAAGCAGATCCATCACTATGATATCCGCGGCGCTAAAACCTATCGCATCGGTGCGGCTTATGACTTGGTCAAAATGGTGCTGCTGCAGAGCAATATGTCGGTATCCGAGTCGGAGAAAGGCGACAGTCGCTGGGTTTATCTGCCAAAAAACGAACTGGAGCGAGTGATCAAAGATGGCCACGGCGATGTGTACGGCTATGTGAACCAGAATACCAATTTGTGTCGTCTGCGCTTTGATGTCGATGCAGGCGATCAACTGGTCATTAAAGATATCGCCAACCGCTCGGTATTGGTTTCTCTGGTGACAGAGCATGGGCTGGACAATGAACGTTATCAGGAGTGGCTGCGTAAGGCAGAGCAGGCGATGGCACAGCTTTCTGACGCCGAACATCACCTGCGCAAAGTGCGTTCAACGTTCCATGGCGCGTTGCCTCACAACTTTATTGACCCCGAGCTGCCTACCGCAATGGAAGCGACCCTGCAGCAATTGCAACAACAACTGGAAATCATACAAACGGAGTGTGAAAAGAGCGTATTACGTTATCGTAATCTCGACCAGTTTTTCTCGTAGGTGACTTATGCTTGGTGTGGACGGATTGAATCTGGCCCTAATGATTGCGGACTCCGGTATTATCGATAGTGCCGTCAACGATTTAATGGGTCGTTCACAATTAATGATGATGGCCGAAAGCCGCGGGGTCAAATCCACGGTCAAAAACCATCTGCTTAAATGGCGTGGCAGCGTTAAGAAGCGCATTACGCGGGTGTGTGAAACTGAGCGCTTCCAGGAGGAGCTTTCTCTTTACCAGGCAGTGATTCACTGGGATGAGGGGATGTTTTTTGAGCGCATCAATGATGTGGTCAAACAGCTGGAGTGGCATTCTGCATTCTATTTGCCGGCCCGTCGTCTGTTGGAAAAGAACAAGGGTATCCACAACCCGATGTTCCCGCACTATTTTTGCGATCAATGGTATCAGTCGTTAACGGACGCGATTAAGCAAGCTCAGGTGATGGAGCTGGAAGCGAACAAGGAAAAACTGCTGGCTGACCTTTATCAGCGCATGGAAACTCTGCGCAACATGGATAAGGTGACGGAGTCGGGTGATGCCGGCAGTGTTGGCCGTTTATGGGATATGGCGTCGGCGAAACTGAGTCGTGGTGATCTGTCTGTGATGAAGCGGCACGCGGAATTTCTCAAGAAGAACCAAGGGCTGCAAGACATTGCCGAGAAGCTGGGCCGAATGGCCAGTGATGTGGATGATCCGGATCTCAATCGGGCGCCGACAGAAGAGTTGCAATTGGTGGAAGAGAAATCCGATGAAGCCACCGATGATATTGTCGGCATTCACGAAAGTGATGATCTCAATAAGTTGCTGCCCAACGAAACGCTGTTTCTGGCTTATCCGGAACTGGAAGTGGTGTTTTATAAGCACTTAATCGACAAGCGGTTGATGAACTATCGCATGCAGGGCAAGTCCCGGACGTTACGCAAAGTCAAAGCGCATCGTCCGGATAATCAGCAGGCTGACATTGAGAAAGGGCCGTTTATTGTGTGTGTGGATGCATCAGGTTCTATGAACGGTTTCCCGGAGCAATGCGCGAAGGCGATGGCCTATGCTCTGATGCAGATTGCCCTGGCAGAAGACCGCGATTGTTATGTGATGCTGTTTTCGACCGAGCATATTACCTATGAACTGACGCGCCAGGATGGCCTGCGTGAGGCGAGCGACTTCCTTAGTTACGCCTTTCATGGTGGCACCGACCTTGAGCCTGTGATGCTCAAATCGATTGAGCTGATGAGCAGTGGTCGTTATAAAAATGCCGATATGGTGGTGATTTCCGATTTCATCGCCCCTAAACAGGATGAAGAGGTTCTGGCCCAGGTTAAACGACTGAAAGCCGGAAAAAACCGTTTTCATGCTCTTAGTTTGTCCAAATATGGTAACCCGGAGTTGATGAGCATGTTTGATCACTGTTGGCACTATCATCCCAATCTGGTCGGACGATTGATGAAAAAATGGTGATACCCGGTGATTGACGCTATTTTTGCCGTATAAATATTCAGTTTGGTTTATTTGTCAGCAACTAAACAAGAAAATGATTTTTTTTGTTTGACTCTCCCGGCTCAATCCGTAAAGTGTGCATCGAACGCAGCGGGAGAGCCCGATGCAAGTTCAAGGTAAGGCGCGTTGGCAGAGTGGCCATGCAGCGGATTGCAAATCCGTGGACCTCGGTTCGACTCCGGGACGCGCCTCCATTCTTTCCTTGAACGTCAGACGACCAGCCAAGCGCTGGTTTTTTTATACCTGAAATTCCGGTGTGAATATTCCAATCTGATTTAACTGTGGTCCAAAGCTAACTTCGCATTTTCTGTTATCCGGGGTTCTGTTTCGCCGGGCGTTGTGCTAACCGGAATCAGCCAGGTGACTGACATGACCCGATTAGCACGGTTCGGGTAGTGGCACTTACCGGTAATAGTGCTGCAGGAGCGCTTGTGTCTGCTGTACCGAAATGTCCATCTGAGGCCAGAGGCGAGCTTTGTGTTCGAGAGCTTGCAATCGGTTGCGCTCCGGCTTCAGTGAGCTGCCAAAGCGCTGATTTAAAGACTGGTAGTTTGCACTGACGCGTTCGAGAGAAAATGTCGTCGGATTCAAATCAAGGCGATAACCACGAAACAGCCACTGCAGGCCATGATAAACCGCCAGATGATAAACGGAGTGATGGTCTTCTTCGGCATAATAGCGGCTGGTGATATCTCTTTCAGGTGCTGTCTGGCGTTGTTTCTGCTCAGAGGCTTGCAGGATTTGATCGGCAAATTTCAGCAGTTGGTCACGATGGAATTCGGAACGGCCAAATCCCGGGGTGTAAGGATTATTAGCAATCGCGATAAAGAGCGAGGACGGAAAGTGCGGCTTCTGTTTGAGCCGCTGCGTCAGTTGCTCGCTATGACGGGGAAAATCAAACCACAGACTGGCATCAATCGAGATAATTCCTTGAAAAGCATCATTATCTTGCGTAAACGCATCCAGGGCCAGCAAGCCACCCAGAGAATGGCCGACTAACAACGCTGGGCGTGTGGTACGAAACTGCTGTTCAATCTCCTGGCGTAACTCACGGATGAGGTAGGTTAAAAATTTGTCGCCACCACCAGTGGTAGCATAGGCTTTTCCTGCGGGCTGGCCATTAGGCAGCGTTTGAGTGTGGCTGGGAGTGTAATCCCGCATTCGGTCGGTGTTATGGATGGCGACGATGATCATCGCGGGCAGCGCGGGCATGAGCCCTCCCCGCAAAGAATCGGTGATACCGGCAACTTCTAGCAGGTGTTGCTCTCCATCCAGCAGATAAAGCACCGGAAAGTGCTGCCCGGTCTGTGAATCATATTCTTTGGGCAGATAAACGCTGTATTGGCGTTCTTCATTCAGAACGGATGAATGGTGGGTGTGGCTCGAAGCATAATTTACAGGTTGTGCCTGGGCTGTCGTGAAGCTCAACATTGCGATCAGAGTACTCAGTAGTTTTTTCATCATATAATGGTGTATCGGCGCTCGCTCATTTGGCCAGACTGATGCTAAACAGCGTGGCAGAAGATTCCCCGCCACGCCGCGTGTCTGGGTCGCTGAATAAAGGACTTTATCGGTATCAGTTAAATTTGTAGGTAAAACCAGCCATGACATTAGCGGGCTCACCATACATATTGAATGTCGTGGTAGAACCGACACGGTAGAAGTATTCGCGATCAAACAGGTTGTAAACATTGAGCGTTGCCTGCATGTTGTCGGTGATATCATAACGCAGGGCAGCATCAAAGATCGCGTAACCAGCCTGATGTGTGGTGACTCCGCTCTTGCTGAACGAGTAGTTGCTCAGCGCGGTCATACCACCACCGATGTGTAAGCCCGGGATCCAGTCAGCCAGGTGGTAGTCAGTCCACAATGACAATGAATGGTGCGGTATGGCATCAAACTTACCGTTGTGATCGCCTGACTTTTCATTAATGTCGGTATAGGTATAGCCGGTCATTGTCATCCAGTTATCGGTCAGGTAACCGGTCGCTTCAAGTTCTATGCCTTGTGTTTCGACTTTTCCGGTAGCCCAGTAGGTGTTGCTGATTGCCACACCACTGTCATCATAGGCTTGCGCGGCAATATTATTGTCTTTCATCAGGAACAGCGAGGCACGGGTATTCAGGCGGCCGTCAAGCAAGGCCGATTTGATACCGGTTTCCCACTGATGGCCCTCTCGCGGTTTCAGCATGTCGCCATTTTCATTTTGGCTGGTCTGTGGTTTAAAGACCTTGGAATAACTGGCGTACACAGAATGCTGATCGTTGAGGTCATAAACTACGCCAGCGTAAGGGGTCAGCTTAGCGTTGAAATCGTCTTCCTGTTTGGTGTCAGCCCCGGTGCTGATGACAGTATTCACCGTTTCCAGATCGTACCAGGATACCCGGGCGCCGGTAATGACCGCCAGAGGTTCCAGCAAACGCCAGGTCACCTTGCCATATAAACCGATCTCGGAAGACTCGGAATGGACATTTTTGCTGTAGCGGTAAGTCGGTTTAGTGACACTGGCCGGGTCATAATTAAACACGTTAATTGAGGCGATGCTGCGGTTGGTGTAGCTTTGTACATCGGATTCATAGCGTTTGTAATCACTGCCCACGACCATTTCGCTGTGTAGCCCAAACAGATCAAACATCTGGCTGTAGTTGATGTCGAGAGACGTGTTTTTTTGCTGGTTAGCTTGCGCGCTGAACATCAATCCGGTGTTACCGTCTTCATCAACGGCGCCGTTGGTGTAAGTTTGCTCCAGGGACATGTCATGATCCATATAGCGCGCAGAAATCTGACCGACACCGCCATTGCTAAAAGCGTGCTGTAAAGAAAAGCCGACATCTGTGGTATCAGCATGAAAGTTGTCGTCATCCGCTCCCAGGTAGGTCGTACGGCTAATATCGAGCATAGAACCATCACTGTAGGCAGGCAGACCATTGGTGGGCACAATGTCTTTGGTTTGATGCTGAGCGTAGACAGAGAGCAGGGTGCGATCCGTCAGATCAAACTCCAGAGTACCGTAATAGGTGCCGTTGTCATTGTCGTTGTCATCGACCTGGTTTTTAATATCGGCATTAGCGACAACCATGCGCCCGCGTACGCTGCCTGAGTCATTCAGTGAACCACCCACATCCGCTTCGAGATAATGACGGTCCCAGCTGCCGTAACGTGCCGTCACTGAACCACTGAATTCTTCGGTGGGGCGCTTGAGAACCATGTTGATCACACCACCCAGTTCGCTGGTACTGTTAAATAAACCAGAGGGGCCGCGCATGATTTCTACCCGGTCTACAGCAGCCAGCGCAGGCAGAGTGCCGTATTTACTTTGCATCGGTGCCGGTAAGCCATTCAAATTGACTTCATCGTATTCATAGCCGCGCGAGAAGATGGACGAGCGTCCGCTGTCATTCACCATGGTACGTAACCCGGGGGGTATATTTGGCCAGGTCGTCGACCGCAACAAAATTCCGCTCTTCAATGTAGTCATTGGTCAGCACCGTGATGGACTGAGGGATATCGCGCAGTGCCGCTGGTGTTTTGGTTCCGACTGTCGCTGAATCAACACCATAACCACCCGTCTCTTCAGAAGAGGCCATACCGTACAGGGGGTTACCGTATACCACGAGGATCTCTTTAGAAGATGATTCCGCTGCTTCGGTGTGGTTTTCCTGTCCGGTGTAGTTCTCCTGTCCGGTGTTGTGGTGCTCTTGGGCGAAAAGCGATGGAGATGCAGACACACCAAGTGCAAGACTGACCGCGATGGCTAAAGGGCGCAGATGAGTAGTATTAGCGACAACCATGAATATTAACTCCTTAAAGCGATATGATAATCATTTTCATTTGTTTTTGTCGGCGTTAATATATCACTCAGTATCCGGCAGGAATTTTGCGGATTGTTCATTTTATTTTTTGAAATGGTCAAAGTGATGATGGTGGATTGGATAAAGCGATGATGGATAGCGTGGTTAAAGATACCAGTGCGCGACAACGCGGGCTGTTTACCGGCAGAGTCGAAAATCTGAAAATGCAGCAGGGAATCCTGTTTCACAACAAAGACATTGTGCATAAGGCGGATTTTGCCACGCAACGCCAGCTCACGCCGCAGCTGATCATTGCTATTCCCTTGGAAAGTAAAGCCCTGATGACATACGGCGATGTTCATCGTCTGAGGAGTTGCCGTTACCACCGTTCTGATCCTATCCAGGCGACGGCCATATTCTATGCACGACCGGATTCTGTCCAGGGTGCGGCGAAAGCGCATGTGCGCAGCCGCAGCATCGTGCTGTCTCTGTCTACGGAATGGTTGGACAAACAGCTTTCAGGTGCGAAGCGACAAGGTTTTGAACGTAGTTTTTGCCAGCACCTGAGTCGTTTTGACTGGTCTTTACCCCCTCATCTGGGGCAGATGGCGGAGGTGCTGAATCTGACCAATAGTCATAACCAGGCAGAGGCTTTGATGCGAGAGGCATTCACCCTGGCGGTGTGGGAAAATCTTCTGCTTAATATGAAGCATCAGCCATTACTCAGCGAACCACAACCCAAGCCACAATCGACCCGACTCAAGATATTCCTGCGTCAAAAGCAGGTGGACGAAATGTCATTGGTTGAGATGGCATCTGAGCTGGGGATGAGTGTGTCCACTTTGCAGCGTATCGCGCGCAAAGAGCTTGGGATGAGTCTGCAGCGATACCTGCGTGAACGGAAACTGCACCAGACTAAGATTTTGCTGGAACAGGAGGCGATTTCGATTCAGCAAGCTGCACTCATGGCCGGATATCAGCATACCGCCAACTTTATCACTGCCTTTGGCAAGTTATTTGGCGGCCCGCCGAGTCAGGTGTGTGGTGTGACGAACAATCCGCACGATGGCCAGCCTGAATAAACACCTCTGAAGTGGGTATTACGAAGGTGAAGGTTATCAGGCATTTAATGCGCTGCCTTTTTTGTTCCGCGTTTTACCAATGTGGCGATATTGTTCAGTACCTGCTGCTTGCTGGCGTGATGCTGTTCCCGGCTGTGTTTAACAAAGGCGTCAACAGCTTGGACGGTCTTTGTGTTTGTCTGCAGTGGCGAGAGATGGGTCAGACAAAAATGTAACTGACTTGAAGTATCGTTAAATTTTCCCAATTCGCTCTGCCAATGTTTTAGCTGAGCTTGTTCAATCAATGACTGCTCTGCAGTGGTTATCCCCACAGCGCGGCAAAAGTCATTCAGGTAACGTAATTTCTTACAACCAATCCGCAGTTTATGAATCTCTTCGTCTGTGCTGCCGGGCTTGATTCGGCGGCTGGATTTCAGCAGTTTCCGAGTCTGTTTTTCGAGGTGATAAGCAGCGACAGAATGCAAACTTTTCAAACCGGCTTGAGTCGGGTGCTGAGCACAATCGATGAAACGGGTAAAAATCTGCTGCGTGATATGCTGGTACTCATCACTCTCGATCCAATGTGAAAAACGCTGAAATACTCTGCTCCGTTTGGCGGTCACAACAGGCAGCAGCTCACTGAGTATTGTGCTCAACGATTCCGGGTGTGAATCGGGATCAGTAAACACATCTAAGTCTCGCAACAATCCACTGGGTTCCATCATCACTTTAAGCTGCTGTCTGAGTTTTGTGACGGCCTGAGGCGGATAAACGACGGCGAAAATAGCCAGCATGGAACGACAGCGGCGCAGGCTGACCCGATACTGATGCAGATACTCAGGATCACGATCCTCGAGTATGCCTGGCTCATGCAGCAGGGCATACTGAAATTCATTGAGCAGATATTGGCTCAACAGCCAACATACCGGTGTGTCGTCTTCACAACGCAGCTGTTTGGCCGGGACTGGGAGCGTTAACGGGGAAAAGAGCGTCATGATGCACCTCCGTTCCATTAGTGTAGTGCCCGGCTTGGGAATTGGAGGTTAAGCGAGCAAAAAGTGTGTCGCTCTGTGTCATTTATTCTATTCATGGCTGTCGAAATATTGCAGGACAAACTCAATAAACAGTCGCACGCGCAGAGGAATATTTTGACGCTCGCGATACAGCATAAACAGGGTGCGTTCTTTACTGCGCCAGTCTGGTAATACGTGCTGCATTTCACCTTGCGCTATCATTGGCAGGGCAAAATAGTCGGGGATATAGCCTATTCCCAGTCCGGTTTTGACCGCATGCGACAGCATCTGAATTTCATCGAGTTCGAGCCGGACACCTTTTTGCGGATGGTAATCAAATTCCTGGTGATTGGTTTTATTCACCAGTTGCCAGGGAATCATAGGGTGACAAAGCACCGTCGGGTGACCACACAGATCTTTGGGGTGCTGTATCGCGCTGAGATCATAATCCGGATGGGCGCACAGGAGGAAATGAATGTGTTTGAGTGGGCGGGCGATCCAGTTATCGACCACCGGACTGCCAACCCTAAATACCACATCCATGCCTTCCGCTTCGATATCAATCAGGGAATTGGAGAACCGCAGGTCGAGCTGAATATCCGGCTGTTGCAATAAAAAATCATAAAAAATCGGGCGCAGAAACTGGGAGCCGGCGTTGATAGGCGTGGAGATACGAATTTTTCCGGTTGGCTGGTGTTTATCGCGGTGTAAATCCTCATCAATGTCTCCGAGCTCGTCAAACAAGGCCTCTGAACGCTGGAAGTACTGTTCACCGGTGTGAGTTAGAATCACCCGATGGGCATCGCGGTTAAGAAGCCTGAGTTGCAGATCGGTTTCCAGTTGGCGGATACGACGGCTCAAGGTGGAAAGGGGCATTTCCAGATAAGCAGCGGCTTCTTTAAAACTGGCAAAGCGGGCAACAGCACAAAAACAGCGCAAATCGTCTAAAGAGTAGTTAGGTTTCATTTATGGCATTTACCGTCTTAATTTTGCTTGTTTATTCTAATGTTGAAATCAATACACTAGGCAACCTGTTTTGACAAGTTCTTTGGAGTGACGATGAATTCCGATTCAATCCTGAAAGCAGTTGTGCTTCTTCTTATCTGTACCTTTTTCTGGGGCAGCAGCTTTCCCATCGGCAAACATGCGTTGCAGGAAGTGAATGCGCTGACCTTAGTCTTCTGGCGCTTTGTTATCGCTGCAGCCTGTCTGGCGCTGTATGTGCGTGTCGCGCGCATGCCTAAACCTGTCATCACCAACCGCCAGTGGCTGTGGGTGTTTGCGGTCAGCGCTGTGGGCGTGGGTGGTCTTAATCTCGGGCTTTTCACCGGCCTTGCCTATACCAGCGCAACCAATGGCTCGCTGATCATGGCTCTCAGCCCGTTAATGACCTCGCTGATCGCTAGTGTCGCTCAGCGCAGTTGGCCGTCACGCGCACAATGTTTCAGTCTGCTGGTCAGTCTGACCGGGGTACTGATGGTGATCACCAACGGCCATCTTGAAACCCTGCTTTCCTTGCAGATTAACCATGGTGATAAGCTCATCTTCTCAGGCATGCTAGCCTGGAGTCTGTACACCTATTTCAGCCAGGGGATCAGTCGTTGGATGGCGGTGATCCCTTACACTCTGGTAGGAATGCTGAGTGGCGCGGCCGTGATTGGCGTGATGTGTCTGTTCTCATCTGACGTGCATCCGTTCGCAGAACTGTTTAATGCCAGCGCTGTCGGCATTAGCGAGGTGGTGTACATCGGTTTGTTTGCCACCGTGGCCGGTTATCTGTTGTGGCTCAATGGTGTGCGACGCCTCGGTTCGGCCAGCGCAGCACTGTTTTTTAACTTCGTGCCGATTTTCTCAGTCCTGACTTCCTTTGTGATGGGGCATGCGGTGACTCAATTGCAGTTAGCCGGTATTGGATTAGTGGTGGCGGGCCTGCTTCTGCCTCGGATTCGTTTGCCGAAACGCAAATCAATGGCCTGTCCTCAGCAGTGATGTTGTGAAGATTGAGCAATAATAACGAGCAACAGCCAGCAGGGCGGGATATTCCCGCCCTTGTTTTATCTATGGCGATATTCACACAGCAAAGGTGAGGATTTTAGCTAAACTCTAATTAGAGTTTTATACCGGATCTGATTATGTATCGTCGGCTATTTGCAGCGCTTTTGTCGGTGCTGCTGAGTGTCTCAACACTGGCGACGGGTGAAACGGACAGTGGCACGCAGCCAGAACAGCCAGCATTGCCACAGTTACAGCGTTCATCTACCGTTCCAGTGATCACCATCAGTGGTGCTATCGGCCCTGCTGTTGGCGACTATGTGATCAAAGAGATTCAACGTGCCAATTCCATCGCTGATGCTCCGGCAATCGTTATTGCGATTGATACTCCCGGTGGCCTGGTGTCCAGCCTACGCGATATAAACCAACATATCCTTGCTTCCCACATACCTGTGCTTTGTCTGGTTCATCCGCCAGGAGCTCGCGCTGCCAGTGCGGGTACCTATATTCTTTACGCCTGCCATATTGCAGCAATGGCACCTGCGACCACACTTGGGGCTGCGACGCCGGTACAAATGGGCGGCCCTGGCCCGGGTGGAGAACAGCAGGACAAGCCCAGCGAACCCAGTGCGATGGAGAAAAAGATCCTCAACGACTCAATAGCTTATATTCGTTCTCTGGCACAGTTGCGTGGCCGTAATGTCGAATGGGCGGAAAAAGCAGTGCGTGAAGCCGCTACCTTATCGGCTAGCGAAGCACTCGAGCTGAACGTGATTAACGTTATGGCTGAGTCACCCCAGGATTTATTGTCAGCAGCGACAGGGCAAACGCTCGAGCTGAATCATCAGCAAGTGACGCTCGATTTTAGTCACGCTCAGGTCGAAAAGCGTGACCCTGATTTACGCAATAAGTTTTTGGCCACCATCACTGACCCTAACGTCGCCTATATCCTGATGATGATCGGGGTATATGGCCTGTTACTCGAATTCTATAGTCCGAGCTTTGGTATTGCCGGGATCACCGGCGCAATCTGCCTGCTTATCGCCTTGTATGCTTTCCAGTTGTTGCCAGTGAACTATGTGGGGCTGGGCTTGATGTTGCTCGGTATCGCTCTGTTTATTGCCGAATCCTTCCTGCCCAGCTTTGGGTTGCTCGGTTCAGGTGGCATTGTGGCCTTTGTTCTTGGCTCGGTCTTTTTGATCGACAGCGATCTGCCTGAGCTACGTGTTTCCCTGACGTTGATTTATGCGATTGCCGCTGTGTCGGCAGGGGTGATCATTTTTGTGCTCAAGCGCGTTATGGAGCTGCGCAAAAAACAAGTGGTCAGTGGCAGCGAAGCGCTGGCTGGTGAGCATGGCGTTGCGTTGGAGAGTTTTACCGGACACGGTTTTGTGCATGTCGAAGGTGAACGTTGGGAAGCCATCAGTGACGTACCGTTAAGCAAAGGGGACCCGATACGAGTCATTGAACTGGATGGCTTGATTCTGAAAGTCACTAAAGTTTCTCAAGTAAAAAGGAGTACAGACGATGCCAGCAATTCCAGTCAACACTGAGCTGCTAACACCGATTCTGATTGTGGTGCTGGTGGTGCTGATCGCAGTGCGCTTATTCCGTATTCTGCGTGAGTATGAACGCGGGGTGATTTTCTTCCTCGGTCGATTCCAGAAGGTGAAAGGTCCGGGTTTGATCATCGTCATCCCGGTCATCCAACAAATGGTACGGGTCGATTTACGCACGGTCGTGATGGATGTACCGAGTCAGGATGTCATCAGCCGTGACAACGTGTCGGTGCGGGTCAATGCCGTGCTCTATTTCCGCGTGGTTGATTCACAGAAAGCCATTATTAATGTGGAAAATTATCTCCAGGCCACATCGCAACTGGCTCAGACCACCTTACGTTCGGTGCTGGGTCAGCATGAGTTGGACGAGATGTTAGCCAACCGGGAAATGCTCAATGCGGATATTCAGGCCATTCTCGATGCCCGCACGGAAGGGTGGGGGATTAAAGTCTCCAACGTCGAAATAAAACATGTCGATCTGAATGAATCGATGATCCGCGCCATTGCCCGTCAGGCCGAAGCTGAGCGGACCCGACGCGCGAAAGTGATTCACGCATCCGGTGAGATGGAAGCGTCAGAGAAACTGGTGGAAGCGGCTAATCGTCTGGCGACTGAGCCGAATGCCATTTTGCTGCGTTATTTGCAGACATTAACCGAAATCGCCGGCGAAAAAAGCTCGACCATACTATTTCCGATGCCAACCTCAATGATGGAAGGTTTGTTCCAGACCCTGACTAAAAACAAAAAACCTGATAAAGAGCCCTGATTCTGGGCGCGTGAGCACGGGGCAGAGCGGCCGGCACAGGTACACTTGAACAAGTGGTTGACGTTTGAGGTGTTCAACTACTTAAGTCACAGGGAAGTCAGGTGTTAACGCCAAGTCTGACCGCTGTATTAGTGGCAAAACAATGCAGTATCAGTAGCAAAACAATGCAGTATCAGTGGCAAAGCAGTGCTGTAGCAGTAGCAAAAATCAAGGAAGTGCTCATGAGTTTACAACCGTTTCATTTAGCGATACCTGTCTATGATGTGCCGCTCGCCCGGCAGTTTTATCGCGAAGTCTTTGGCCTCGAAGAGGGGCGCAGCGCAGAAAGCTGGGTCGATTTTAATTTTTTCGGTCACCAGTTGGTGATCCATTTTCATCCGCGTACCGCCGATCAGGAGCGGGCGGTGACTAACCCGGTCGATGGGCATGATGTTCCGGTGCCGCATTTTGGTGTGGTGCTGACCTGGGAGCAGTGGCAAGCGCTGGCCGAGCGTCTTAAGCGCTACAACATTGAGTTCGTGATTGAGCCGTATATTCGTTTTCAAGGCCAGGCTGGTGAACAGGCAACCATGTTTTTTTTCGATCCGTGTGGTAATGCGCTGGAATTTAAAGCGTTTAAAGATATGGGGCAGTTGTTCGCCAAGTAGGCAGGAACTGTGCTTTAAATCGACGACAAAGCCGCGTTTTGACGCGGCTTTGTGCTGTTTGTGGTTGAGCTCAGACCTGGCTTAGCGTAACTCTGACAGCAGCTGATACGATTTCAGTTTTTCCTGATGATCGTAAATCATGGCGTTCACCATGATCTCATCGGCCTGAGTCCGCTCAAGCAGATTTTCTAAGCGGCGACGGACTGTCTCCTGGCTGCCGTGGATCGATTCCCGTAATTGCGTTTCAACATGGCGCTGCTCATGGGGCAGCCACAGCGGGTCCATGCTCATGACCGGTGGCGGTAGTTTGTCGCGTCCGCCACGTGCCATTTTAAGGAACTTCTGCTTTTCCGTCGTGCCCAGATACTGTGCCTGACGATCGGTTTCGGCCACGATTACGTTCACGCCGATCATGGCGTAAGGCTTGTCGAGTTGTTCAGACGGGCGGAAATTATCACGATAGATGTCCAGAGCGCGTAACATCGAATCCGGGGCGAAATGAGCGGCAAAAGCGAAAGGTAATCCCTTGATACCGGCTAAACGGGCACTGTAGGTACTTGAGCCGAGCAGCCACAAAGGCACTTTCGCGTTGTTGCCCGGATAGGAGCGTACCGGCTGGTTGTCGGATATCGGGCCCATAAAAAACTGCAGCTCTTCCAGCAGTTCATCAAAATCAGGATCCATGCGCTCCGGATCGCGGCGCAGCGCGTGCATGGTTGGATAATCGGTACCGGGCGCACGACCTAATCCGAGATCAATCCGGCCCGGATAAAGGGCTTCCAGGGTACCGAACTGTTCGGAAATCACCAGCGGAGCGTGGTTAGGCAGCATGATCCCGCCGGAGCCAAGACGAATTGTCTGCGTATTGGCGCCGATGTGGCTGAGCAGTACGGAAGTGGCGGCACTGGCAATATCGGGCATATTATGGTGTTCCGCCATCCAGAAGCGCTTAAATCCTAACGCTTCAGCGTGCTGGGCCAGAGAAACCGAGTTGCGGAATGTGGAATGAAAATCGGAGCCTTCAGAGACTGGCGCCAGATCCAGGATTGAAAAAGGAGGTAATTGCATGAGGACTCTTGTGTCATGGACGAGTGATCACTATGCCTGTTTATCACGCCAAAATAAACCGACAGAATGTAAGGGCTGCGCTGTTCAGGCGCAGCCCTGATGAAACCGGCTAAGCAGGCACTAAAGATGAAGTACTGCGTGGGCCGGGAGCCGGGCTGTACAGACGTGGCGCGCTGTGCTTGGGCAGATGAATCAGATTCAGATTGTGTTGCCGCGCCCATTGCACAGTTAATGCGGTTGGGGCGGAGAGCGTAACCAGTGTGGCTACTTTCGCGCGCACGGTTTTGTGAATCAGTTCCAGGCTACAGCGACTGGTCATCACCACAAACCCTGTTTGCGGATCAATTTTCTGGTGCAGCATCGCCCCAATCAGTTTATCCAGTGCGTTGTGACGACCAATGTCTTCACGGCACAAGGTAATTTCACCTGCGCTGTTAGCATACAGCGCTGCGTGCAGGGCACCGCTTTGGCTGGCGAGCACCTGGGCCTCGGCAATGCGTTGGCGTAAATTGATGAATTGACGCGGGTCGGGTGCGGCTACCGGAGTCAGTACTTCAAGCTGCGGCAGTGCCTGCTCCAGAGCTTCAACCCCACAAATACCGCAGCCACTGGTTCCGGCCAGGGTACGGCGCTGGGTTTTCAGTGCCCAGAAGGCGCGGCTGCTCAGTTCCACTTCTGCATTGTGCGCGTCCTGGCCGGTGCGCAGTTGAATGTCGCGAATTTCACTCATCGATTGCACGATGCCGCTGCTGAGGCTAAAGCCGCGGATAAAGTCTTCGATATTACCGGGCGTGACCATCATCACCGCATGATTGAGGCCGTTATAGCTGATAGAAAGCGCGGTTTCACTGGCCAGTGGTTTGTAAGCGATATTCTGTTGCTGATCCATTTCGACGTAGCCGTACTCGTCCGGATTTGGCGCGGCAACGTTAGTATCAGCCAATTCACTTAACTGAGTTAATGTACATGTCATGCTGACCTCCGCGTTAATCTGTCTGATGGCTGCCGGCAGCAAAAATTTCTTGTGCCTTGATAAAGCAGCGTTCTGCTACTGCTGAGCGCGGTTCGGTTTTTCGCATCAGCAATCCCATGCGGGCGCGGACACGGGCGTCTTCAATCGGAATGATGTGCAGCGCATCGTTCATGTGTTCCAAACCGCTGTTGAGCGGCATGATTGCGCAGCACAACCCTGCGTTGACCGATTGCAGCAGTTGGAAGGTGGAGTCACTTTCCAGCAGGATTTTAGGTGTGATGCCTTTACTGCTGAAACTGATATCAATCGACTGCCGATAGTGCATACCTTGAGTGAGCAGGCCTAAAGGCATGCTGTTTAACCTTGTCCAGGCCATCTCGGTCTCGTCGAAATCAAAATAGCGCTGATCGTAGAGCAGCCCCATTTGGGTGGAAGGCAGCTCGATGACGTCAAAATGAGTGGTATCAATCTGATCCATATAACATAAGCCAAGATCGAGCTGGTTGCGGTTAAGGCCGTCGATCACTTGCTCTGAGGTCAATGAAGAGAGCTGATAACGCAGCTCCGGATAACTTTTGGACAAGGGCTCAAGCAACACCATTGGATTCAGGCTGGCCAGAGGAACCATCCCCAGACGCAGGCTACCCACAACCTGGCCGCGACAGTTAGCGGCTTCCGTTTGCAACGCATCGTGCGCCGCCAGTAGGGTATGTGCCCAGGCCAGGATTCGTTCACCCGCTTCGGTTAGGCCCTGATAGCGCTGACCACGATTGATCAAGGTCAGATCCAGCTCTTCTTCCAACTGACGAATGCGCATAGACAGCGTCGGCTGAGTGATGTTACACATTGCTGCGGCTTGCCCGAAGTGCTGGGTTTCATCCAGAGCGATGAGGTATTTGAGTTGCTTAATGTCCATACTACTTCCTTAAGCGGCCCTTTCTTTAAGCGCACTCGTCACTGCGGCAGCCATACTGTGAATGGCAATTTTGGTGCAGGCCGCGTCATGTCCGGTGACCAAAAAGGTCCGCTTGTGTTGAGACTGACAGACTGAATAGATTCAGTTCGACATTATTATCGGCTTTTATTTGTTGTTAGCCGGTTCTCGTCGCGCCGCTACCTGGCTATGCCGGCGGTTATCTGATCCCCTACAGGGCCAAATTCAGCTCAGGATATAGTCCACCGGCTTTTTCTGCGGAGGCAGTTCGGTAACGTTCAGAGTATCAAGAATATCACGTTCGATGATTCGTACCAGTGCATCGAGTGGCCGTGCATTTTCATCATGACCGAACGGGCCTTCCAGTTCGTCACCAATTGCGTCCAAACCAAACAAGGCATAGCTGACGATAGTGGTAACAATCGACAGGGAGATGCCCAGCAACGTAAACGGCGTCGCGCTGACCTGACTAAACAGTGACGAATACCCACTTTCGACCAGAACAATGATCGCAGCCAGAGCAGTAATCATGAAAATGCGTTTCGCTATTTTTTAGCGATAGACCCTTTTAATGAAAAAAGGATATCAAATAAATTTGGAGTAAAATACACGACCATAGTATTTCCAAACGTATATTCAGCCAGGTGTTGACGTTGTATGACGTATTAAACTAACTGAGGAGAATTAATTATATATAATGAATTTATACGCCTTAATTATTTTGTTGCTACCTGAAATAACCGCAAGAAAATGAGTTACACCGATCGTTAAACCGGATAAAAATATCAGATGATCCCAGGTAGCTTTGTTGCTTGCCTCGTTCTGATGACAAAAAATCTTATCGACATGGTGAAGAAATCGACAGCTTCATTGATCTGGGTCAATCATAATCCCACTATTATGTCTGATCAAATCGGTTGTGTTTATCAAACCATAGAGCCGGCTGATAAATGCGCTTGCATAGCTGAGTATAAAACAGGTCTTAAACCTTGTTTAAATTGTGGACTAGGTGGGTTTAAAATAACCGATAGATGCCATCTATCAAGTGTTAGATAACCTCAATTGGACGATGCAAAATTTTAGGATTACTCTCAGGCCAAATAAAAAACTCGGCAATTTTTATTGCGAGAGTTTGAATTATAACTCAATGAACTTGTCTCTTTATTTCTGTCATCGCACCATGATGCATTGCTCTTTTATGGTTAATGATGCCTGTTTTCAGGGGAAGTTTGCCACATGCTCACAGGTAGATCGTAAGTTCATTGTTATTCCTAACGAGGAGTGTCGTCATGAACCAAAAGGAAAATATTACCGATTATAATGGCCCTGCTGCCGGATGGGGGGCATTAAAAGCGGTAACAACAAGCTGGTTTCGCAGTGAAAATGGCTTTCGTAACCTGCGAGCTTTGTTAAAAACCAACCAGAATAACGGTTTCGACTGTCCGGGATGTGCCTGGGGCGAATCACCGGAAAGCGGTATGGTCAATTTCTGTGAAAACGGCGCCAAAGCCGTCAACTGGGAAGCAACCAGTCGTCTGGTTGATGCGACGTTTTTTGCTCAGCACAGTGTGAGTGAACTGTTCAAACAGACCGACTACTGGCTTGAATATCAAGGCCGTCTTAGCCAACCGATGCGTTATGACGCTGCCAGTGACCATTATGTTCCGGTTTCCTGGGAAGATGCCTTTGCGCTGGTTGCCCAGCATCTGAAATCTCTCGAATCACCTGATCAGGCTGAGTTTTATACGTCCGGCCGTGCCAGTAATGAAGCGGCATTTCTTTACCAGCTTTTCGTGCGTGCTTTTGGCACCAACAACTTCCCAGACTGCTCAAACATGTGCCATGAAGCGAGTGGCGTGTCGATGTCGGAAACGTTGGGCGTTGGTAAAGGCACCGTCGTGTTTGATGATTTTGAGCACGCGGATGCGATTTTTGTTATCGGCCAGAATCCGGGTACCAACCACCCACGTATGCTGGAACCGTTGCGTGAAGCGGTTAAACGCGGCGCTGAGGTTATCTGTCTCAACCCGCTGAAAGAGCGTGGACTTGAACGTTTCCAGAATCCGCAGAAACCAATCGAAATGCTCAGTAATGGTTCTAAACCAACCAGCAGTGCTTACTTCCGTCCTGCTCTGGGCGGAGACATGGCGGTGTTCCGTGGTATGGCGAAGTTCCTGCTGACCTGGGAGCAGCAAGCGCAGCAAAATGGTGACGAGCCAGTTTTTGATCACGATTTTATCCGTGAACACACTTCAGGACTGGATGCTTACCTGCAAGCCGTGGAAGAGACCTCCTGGGATCACATCGTGCAGCAATCTGGCCTGCGTCTGGATGAGATTGAAACGCTGGCGCTGATGTTCCGTCGTGCTGAGCGCGTAGTGATGTGCTGGGCAATGGGTCTGACGCAGCACCGTCATTCAGTGCCAACGATTCAGGAAGTGGTTAATCTCCAACTGTTACGTGGTAACGTAGGTAAGCCGGGTGCAGGCCTGTCTCCGGTGCGCGGACACAGTAATGTGCAGGGCGACCGTACTATGGGCATTAACGAGAAGCCGCCACAGTTTCTGCTGGATGCGATCGAAAAACGTTTTCAGTTTAAGGTGCCGCGTCACCACGGCGATAACGCCGTGACGGCCATCCAGGCGATGGAAGAGAAACGTGCCAAAGTCTTTATTGGCCTGGGCGGCAACTTTGCCCAGGCGACACCGGATACACCGCGAACTCACGATGCGATGCGTAATTGTGAGCTGACCGTGCATATTGCGACTAAGCTGAATCGTTCTCATCTGGTGACCGGCCGTGATGCCCTGATCCTGCCGTGTCTGGGGCGTACCGAAGTGGATATGCAGGCCAACGGCCCGCAGGGTGTGACGGTTGAAGATACCTTCAGCATGGTACACATC
The DNA here is from genome assembly GCF_019226825.1 of Vibrio ostreae. NCBI lineage: Bacteria > Pseudomonadati > Pseudomonadota > Gammaproteobacteria > Vibrionales > Vibrionaceae > Vibrio > Vibrio ostreae. The sequence goes on along the minus strand of NZ_CP076642.1, from coordinate 594,569 downwards.
TCTTACGGTCAGTTAAAACCGCGCTCTGATCAAATGCGCTCTGAACCGGCTATCCTGGCTGGTATTGCCAAAGCAACGCTGGGCAATTTCCCGATAGACTGGGATTGGGCGATTGAAGATTACGGCCGGATACGCGATATGATTGCAGATACGATTCCGGGCTTTAGCGATTTTAACCACAAGATCGCCAACCCGGGCGGGTTCTATCTGGGTAACACAGCGGCACGTCGCGAGTGGAATACGGCCAGTGGTAAGGCTCAGTTCTCTGCGTCGACGCTACCGGCGCAGCTGATTAATGAAACGGTCACTAAACTCGGTGATACGCCGGATCTGATCCTGCAGACCATGCGTTCCCACGATCAGTACAACACTACGCTGTACGGCCTGAATGACCGTTATCGCGGTGTGTTTGGTAAACGTGAAGTGGTGTTCGTGAGCGAAGACGATATCCTGCGCCTTGGTTTTGAACCGGGTGAAAAAGTGGATATGGTGACGCTATGGGAAGACGGGATTGAACGCCGCGTCAGCGGATTCGAACTGGTGCCCTATGATATGCCAAATGGTCAGGCAGCGGCTTACTACCCGGAAACCAACCCGCTGGTTCCGCTGGAAAGCTACGGCGATCGTACGTTTACTCCGACCTCTAAATTTGTCGCGATTAAGCTGGAAAAATCCAAACCGGATAATATTATTCCGACCACAGCGGCTTAACCTGGCTCTGGCTTACTGCTGAAAAACGAAAGGGAAACACATCGGTGTTTCCCTTTTTATCTTTCTAGCTGGCAAACCCCTGAGTTTCTGCCCGTTAACTGAACTTAACGAAACCGTACTTAATGAAACCGTACTTAACGAAACTAAGCTTAGCTGCGCAGCTCAAAATAGCGTTTGGCGTTATGGAAACAGATGTCTTCCACCATGGATCCTAGCAAGGAGAGGTCGTTTGGCACTTCACCATTTTCTGCCCAGCGGCCGAGTATGTCACACAAAATACGGCGGAAATATTCGTGACGGGTGTAGGATAGGAAGCTGCGTGAATCGGTCAGCATACCGACAAACTGGCTCAGAAGGCCAAGTTGTGACAGTTGCTCGATTTGACGTTGCATGCCGTCTTTCTGATCGTTAAACCACCAGCCGGACCCAAATTGAATCTTACCGGCAATACCGCCACCCTGGAAGTTGCCAATCATGGTTGCCATCATTTCGTTATCGCGCGGATTGAGGCAATACAGAATAGTGCGCGGCAGCTCGTCGCTTTTATCCATCGCATCCAGCAGATTGGCGAGTTCAAAAGCAAACGGACGGTCGCCAATCGAGTCAAAACCGGCATCAGCGCCGAGCAGACGGAACATACGGCTGTTGTTGTTACGCTGCGCGCCGATGTGCAGTTGCATAACCCAACCCAGTTGGCAATAGCGCTGACCAAGCCACACCTGCACAGCGGTTGAGAACTGGGCGCATTCGGTTTCGCTGAGCACAGCGCCGTCTAAACGTTTAGCCAGCAGGGTATCGAGCACTTTCTCCTCAGGAACCGGCGCAAAGCGAACCACTTCAATGCCATGATCCGCGGCGCGGCAGCCATGAGCGTCAAAGTGGGCCAGACGTTTATCCAGAGCGCTGAGTAAATCGCTGAAACGGCGAATCTCAATATCACTGACCTGGCCAAGCTGATGCAGGTAATCGGTAAATCCATCGAGTTCAATTTTAAACACTTTATCCGGGCGCCAGCTTGGCAGCACATCGACATTAAAGCTTTCATCTTCTGCAATTGTGCGGTGATGCTGTAAAGAATCAATAGGATCATCCGTGGTTCCTGCCATGACCACATTCATTTGTTGCATGATCCCACGGGCAGAAAATTCTGGTGTTGCCAGTAATTCGTTGCAATGTTGCCAGACTGATTCGGCTGTTTTTGGCCCGAATAAGGTGTTCGTGATACCGAATGGACGGCGCAGCTCAAGGTGAGTCCAGTGATACAGCGGGTTACCCAGGGTTTGCGGGACTGTGTTGGCCCAGGCCAGGTACTTGTTATAATCACTCGCATCACCGGTGATTAGCTGCTCACTGACCCCGGCGGAACGCATGCCGCGCCATTTATAGTGATCGCCTGCCAGCCAGATTTGAGTCAGGTTTTCAAAGCGGCGGTTACCTGCCACTTCAGCCGGATTGAGGTGACAGTGATAGTCATAAATCGGCTGGTGGCTGGCGTACTCATGGTACAGACGGCGTGCTGTTTCGTTGGAAAGCAGGAAATCTTCGCACATAAATGGTTTCATTTGGGTTCTCCTTACAGGGCGGCAACGGTGGCACGCGCACCGTGATCAAGCAGGGACTGGTAAGCTTTGCTGACAGCTGTGATAACGGCCGGGTTCTGCCCCAGTTCTGGCGGGAAGATCGCCTCCACGCTCAGTAAAGCGGGTACGACCGAGATGTTGTGATCATGCTGATCGCAGATTTGGCGCAGCATATCGGCCATAGGATCGCGGACATCAATCGGATTGCCCTGTTCGTCCACACCGGAGACATAACGCATCCAGCCAGCGATTGCGGTCGCCAGCCAGGAGAAGTCACTGTCGTTGGCGAGATGGAACTTGAGACTGCCGCCCAGGCGTTGCGGAATCTTCTGACTGCCGTCCATGGCAATTTGCCAGGTACGGTGTTTGAGACTCGGATTGGTAAAGCGCTCAATCAGCAGTGTGGCATAGCTTTCCAAATCCGTTCCCTGAGGCATGTTCAGTGACGGTGCCTGCGCCTTCATCATCATGTCAAAGGCGGCTTTACGATAGCCTGCGTCGGTCATGGTGTCGGAGATATGCTCATAGCCCCCCAGATAACCCAGATAGGCGAGGAAAGAGTGACTGCCGTTTAACATGCGCAGTTTCATCTCTTCATAAGGCACGACATCCTGAACAAATTCCGCACCGACGACGTCCCAGTCTGGCCGGCCGGCCACAAAGTTGTCCTCAATCACCCATTGACGAAATGGCTCACAGGCAATGCCGCATGGATCATCACAGCCCAGAAGAGAGGAAATTTCAGCCAGTGTATCCTCGGTTGCCGCAGGGACGATACGGTCGACCATGGTACTTGGGAAGGCCACGTTGGTTTCTATCCAGTCGCGTAATTCAGCATCCAGTAACTGGGCAAACTCCAGAATTGCGGCTTTGGCGACATGGCCATTTTCCTGTACGTTGTCGCAGGACATGACGGTAAATGGTGTTAAGTCGCGTTCACGGCGCAGTTTTAGCGCCTGCACTATGTACCCTAAGGCTGATTTTGGTGCTTTTGGATTGCTCAAATCGGCCTGAATCAGCGAATTATTTATATCCAGTTTACCTGTGGCCGGATCGGTGCAATAACCTTTTTCGGTAATGGTCATAGAGACGATGGCGACCTGAGGTTCGGCCATTTTTTCCAAGATTGCATCAATACCATTGTCCGCCGGATGCATGGCTTCAGTCACCGCCCCGATGATCTTAACCTCTGTCTCCTGTACGCCTTTTTCTACCACAGAGTAAAGACAATTTTGCTGTCTGAGTGCTTGTATCAGTGGGGCACCACTGAAAAGATTAATTTCACAAATTCCCCAATCACTGTTCGTTTTGGTCAGCATGTCATGGGTGAATAATCCCTGATGGGCGCGATGAAACGCCCCAAAACCTAAGTGAACGATTCTGGTCACTAAACGGCTGCGATCATATTGGGGCAGACATACGTCAGATTTTAGCAGCGTATTAGAAATATTTTTCATCTTGGTAGACTCTCAGATAGAAAGGCGATAAAGGTTGCCTGCAGATTCACCGTTGATAACGAGCGTTCGTTGTTCGGTTGCTGGCAGGCGAATTTCGACTGCAGAGTAATCTGGCTTGAATTCACCAGATTGGGTGATTACCACATGAATACACTTCGCGTCCGTTGTAACCACCAGGGTCAGTTCCAAGTATTCACCATCCTGGTAAGCGTAACTTTCACCGTCGTCATCGAAAATGGTTTGGGTAAAGTGATGCACACCCTGAGCCGGGAAGAGCAGAATTGTACGCTGGTTATCATCCTGAGTGGTCTGTACCCCAACTTCGGGATTCAATGGCAAAGCACATCCAGCTTTGACCATAAGTGGAATGGTTTCCAATGCTGCCGGTAGTGTGATGATTTGACTTGCGCTAAACCATTGATGTGTATAAAAGTCATACCATCCCAGACCGTTGTCAGGGAGATACACTTCACGCTCACGTTGATGAGGTTCAACCACGGATGCGACCAGCAGAGATTGCCCGAGGATAAAGTCGTCATTCTCTTCCCACGTGTTGGCATCGTGTTCATGATCAAGGAACGTCGGCCGCAACATCGGTTGATGATAGCGGTGTGCTTGCCACAGGGTATCGTAAAGATACGGCATGAGTTGATATCTGAGCGCCATTGCTTTGCGAATAATCGGCGTGACCTCAGGATACATCCAGGGTTCATTGACTGTGCCGTCGTCATTCCAGGAGTGGATGGTAAAGCGCGGGTGCATCACGCCATTTTGAACCCAGCGGACAAATAGTTCAGGATCGGGTTTGTCACCGGAAAAACCACCGACATCGTGTCCCAGATTGTACAAACCAGACAGGCTCATGCCGAGACCCATTTTGATATTGTATTTCAGGCTGGTCCAGTTGGTACGGTTATCGCCGCTCCAGGTTTGCACATATCGGTTCATTCCCGGGCAGCCAGAGCGTGAGATTAAATACGGGCGCAATTGCGGCGCGAATTCGCGTTGCGCGTGATACGATGCTTTCATCATTAATAAAGGCTGTAACGGTCTGATCAGCCCAATTGGAATCGATTGCCCAAAGCCAAAACAGCGTGCGCTGTGATCCCATATTTCATACTCGTTATTGTCGTTCCAGGTCGCATCGATGCCTTTTTCAAGCAATTGGGTAGTGACGTTACTTTTCCACCAGTCGATCGTTTTGGGATTAGTGAAATCGAGGTGTGAGCCATCGGCATCCCAGAACACAGAAATTTCCGGCGTATCGCTTTCCGAATCCTGAATAAACAACCCCTGTTGTTTGACGTCCTGATACATTGGATGGTCATGCAGTAAACAGGGTTTGATATTGGCGGCCAGCTTCATATCATGCTGGTGGAAGTGGTGTGACATATCTTCCGGACTCGGCACTTTGTCGTGGTTCCAGTTAAAGACATAGCGTTTGTCACCGATTGAAGTATAGCCGGATGACAGTTGGAACGAGTCACACGGAATCCGATGTTGCTGGCATTGATCGACAAAACTTTCCAGCAGTTGCTGAGAATGGGGTTCATCGGTATATCGCATTGTCGAGCCGCTGTAGCCTAAGCTCCATTTGGGGCCGAATATCGTCCCACCCGTTAATCGCGTGAAGGAGCGAGTGACATCCAGGACGGTAGGGCCGAGGATAAAATAGAAATCAAGGTCACCATCTTCAGCGCGATAGCTACGGTATTTTATGTGGTAATTATCGAGCTCATTGCCCAAGTCAAACCAGCAATTGGCCAGGTTGTCGTAGAACAGGCCGTAACTGACATTTTGTGGTGTGCGAGTGATATAGAATGGAATGTGTTTATAGAGCGGGTCGGTTGAGCTGGCGTTGTACCCCATGGCATCCAGGTTACGCATTTCAAATCGACGTCCTTCACGATTGAGATTGCCCGTTTTTTCGCCCAGACCAAAGTAATATTCGTCATCACCACGGTGCATGAAATGGGCAATACCTTGAGACTGGGTGGCGAGTTGAATGGCTCCAGTTTTACGATCATGGGCCAGCGGTTGCCATTGGCCTTCACTTAAATAGCTCCAATGCATCTGCAGTGGCTGACTGATGGTTAATTTCAGGCGGTCGGTCTCAATGTCGACCGTATCCTTGGTGTGTGTGAGTCTGTAGTCGGGTAGGGAATAACCTTGGGTGGAGACTCGTTCACGGCCTTGCCACTCGACATCATCGGTTGATGGCGCTACGGTCCATGTTCTGTCCAAGCGAAGTTGTTGGTTTTTCTTTATCAGAATGCGGAAAATGTCCTGTTCCAGGATAAATATATGCAGCGTATGCTTAGAATCGCACCGAAGGACTACTTCGTTGCCTTGAGCTGAGTCCCATTCCCAGTGTTTCAGTGTTTTCATTATTGAGTCCTTAAATACAAGCGCACACTGGGTGCGCTTTGAAAATACAAATTGGATTAATAGCCGAGTAAAGCCCGAGGCAGAGTGAGGCTGACTTCTGGAATGTAGGTGACAAGCATCAGTGCCAGCACCAATACCGCATAAAACGGTAATAAGGGCTTGATGACTTTATCAATTTTTACTTTACCGACAGAGCAGCCGATGAAAAGTGCACTGCCGACCGGCGGGGTACATATACCGATACATAGGTTAAACGTCATCATGATGCCGAAGTGAACCGGATCCATGCCCAAGTCCATCGCGATAGGTAGGAAAATCGGTGTAAAAATCAGCAATGCGGGCGTCATATCCATGAAGACACCAACAATCAACAGAATCAGGTTGATGATAAGAAGGACAACCAGGGGTTTTTCGGACACAGCCATCAAGGCGTCGCTGATCATGTATGGAATATCGGCATTGGCCATCGCCCAGGACATCCCCATTGATGCCCCAATCAGTAGCAGAACAATCGAGGTGGTGATGACAGACTCCAGAATGATGGCGGGCAATTGCTTGAGGTTAACTTCACGGTAAAAAACGACTGCCAGAAGAAGCGTATAGACGACTGCGATAGCGGATGCTTCCGTTGCGGTAAATATTCCGCCAATGATGCCACCCATAATGATCACAATCAGCCCAAGGCTAGGTAACGCATCCAGCGTTTTTTGCAGCACGACTCGGCGGGTGGGTTTTGCGGATACGGGATAGTTACGTTTTTTGGCGATTAAAGCTGCCACGATCATGAGCGCTAGACCCATGATAAGACCGGGAATGTATCCGGCCAGAAATAATGCCCCGATTGATGTACCGCCAGAAATCAACGAATAGACGATAAACGTGTTGCTGGGTGGAATAAGCAATCCCGTTGGACAAGAAGTGATGTTGACCGCAGCGGAATAGGCTGGGTCATAACCTTCTTTCTTTTGCAAAGGCGACATAGTGCCGCCGACCGCCGCCGCAGAGGCCACAGCGGAACCAGAAATGGACCCAAACATCATGTTCGCCAGAACGTTAACGTGTGCCAGTGAACCTGGTAACTGGCCACCAATAATTTTTGCAAATTCGATTAATCGAAGTGCAATCCCTCCTTGGTTCATGATATTGCCGGCCAGAATGAAAAACGGTATGGCCAGTAATGAGAAGCTATCAAGGCCGGAGGCAAGCTTTTGAGAGATCACCGCAATGGCTGAGTCGAAAGGCAATGACAGCATGATGGTTAGTAACGAAGAAATGGCGATCCCAAAAGAAATCGGTACCCCTAATCCGAGGAAAACAAAGAAAGTTCCAAACAAGACGATAATAATTTGCCAATCCATGAGTTATTTCCTATTTAAATTGGTTAGCCACAGAATCCACCTCGGACGTTTTCCCGTCCTTACATGTCCTCAGATTGGTCAAGAAGTCAGCCGATAAGTATATCAACATGAATATTCCGCTAAGAGGAATGGCGGAATACACATAGCCCATCTGCAGGCTGAGAGCAGGGGAAACCTGCCCGCTTGCCAGGGTCTGGAGCATCAGTTTACCACCACCATAAATCATGATTACGCTGGCGAAGATAATGCTAATGATGTTAACAACCAGACGCAGAAGTCCAATTTTTACCGGATTGTTTTCTAGAATTTGTTCAAGTAATTCAATGGCTAAGTGGCGTTTCTGTCCCAGTGTATATGCGGCGCCCAAGAGTCCAACCCATATAAATAGGAAGCGGGCAAGCTCATCGGTTGTGGTGCTGGGAGCATTGAGCACGTAGCGAGAAAAAACTTGCCAGACAACGCAGGTAACGAGAACGCTGGATAGTGCGATGCAGAATGTCGACAGCCCTCGATTAATGACGCCTATTAACTTGTCCATAATGACTCCTGGTAAACCAATTTTTTGTTATAAGTGCGTAGGGATAGATTATTTTCCATAAAATCGGCGCTGATTAGAGCATGAGTTACCAAATCAGCCTGTGATCTAACTCCCATTACTATTTTGGCTGAACAGACGAGTGCGTTTTTTATGATATTGGTCAACCAATTTGAGATTTTTGGTTGCTATTGGTTCGCTTTGGCGGATAAGTTAACAACGAATTGCTGCAGATGAGGTAGGAATGCATGGTGTACTCATCCAGTGATTGGAAAGATAACGCATGAAAACAACATCATTCTAAACGGAGAACATTATGCGGTTTAGTAAAAAAACACTGTCTGCTGCGATCGCTTGTGTGGCTGCTGCTTCCATTTCTTTTTCTGCCTCTGCAACCACCATTTTGAAACTGAGTCATAACCAGGATAGAAATCATCCGGTGCATAAGTCGATGCATTACATGGCTGACAAAGTGAAGGAATACACGCATGGAGAAGTGAAAATTCGCATTTATCCGAATGGTCAACTGGGGACGCAACGAGAGTCAATGGAACTACTGCAAAACGGTGCTCTGGACATCGCCAAGTCTAACGCCAGTGAGCTTGAGTCGTTTGAACCGGCTTACGGCGCATTCAATATCCCTTATATTTTTCACGACCGTAACCATTTTTATCAAGTATTAACGGGTAAAGTGGGGGCTGACATTTTAGCTGCATCAAAGGGTAAAGGCTTTATTGGTTTAACGTATTATGACGGCGGTGCGCGTAGTTTCTACGCTCAAAAACGCATTGAGGCACCAGCGGATCTCAAAGGGATGAAGATTCGAGTTCAGCCAAGCCCTACTGCTGTCAATATGATCAAGTTAATGGGCGGCTCACCGACACCTTTGGCTTACGGTGAGCTGTACACAGCGCTACAACAAGGCGTGGTGGATGGCGCTGAGAACAACGAAACGGCGTTAACAAACTCTCGTCACGGTGAAGTGGCGAAATATTTTAGTTTGGACGAGCACACCATGATTCCTGATGTATTAGTCATCAGTGAAAAGTCCTGGGATAAACTCACTGCTGAACAGCAAGTTGCCGTGCGCAAAGCGGCGCAAGAATCGATGCTTTACCATAAAGACTTGTGGACCAAAATGATCGCTGAAGCGCGAGAAAAAGCAAAGTCAGCGATGGGCGTTTCTTTTGTCTCTGTCGAGAAACAGCCGTTTATCGACGCAGTTAAACCGATACATGATGAGGCGTTAAACAATCAAGCGATCGCCCAATATGTGAAGGAAATTGATGCATTAGCGTCGAATTAGTTGGTCAAATCTAAGCTTGAACTTAGATTGATTGCCCAATTATTCGGGGTTCGATTATAGTTATATCTGTACAGGGCAATACCGGTAGTGGATTAAGTGAGATCATATGGGTATTAATACAAACTTAACGATTAGTGTTGGCATGATAAATCCAAAACGTCTTTATCAGGAAATTGGCCTCGGGCTACAGAAACGGATTGCGTCTGGTGAATTTATTCTTGGGGAGAGATTACCTCCTGAGCGAGAAATCGCAGAAGAGCTGGATGTTAGCCGTTCGATCGTTCGTGAAGCGATTATCATGCTGGAACTTCAAGGGTTTGTTGAAGTACGGAAAGGTTCGGGAGTTTACGTGATCAAGCTTCCGGACTCTTTAAACGATAATCAGGATCCTGAGTTAAATCGCAATAGCGATGTTGGTCCGTTTGAACTGTTACAAGCTCGTCAGGTTTTAGAGAGTCAGATCGCTAGTTTCTCTGCTTCTAACGTTACTAAAAGTGATATTTCCCGTCTTAGATCCTATTTGGATCAAGAGCGAATTAATCTTGAGGATGATAAAGAAGATTATGAATGCGATCGTATGTTTCACTTAACAATTGCTGAAGCTTCGCAAAACAGCGTCCTGAGTGACATTCTCCAAGACTTATGGGACCGGCGAGCAGAGAGTCCAATGTGGCAACAACTGCATGCACGTATTACAAGTAATACGTACCGTTATCAATGGCTAGAGGATCATGAAAAAATCCTCTTGGCGTTAAAGAAGCGTGACCCGGAAGGGGCAAGACAAGCGATGTGGCAACACATCGAGAACGTTAAGCAGACGTTGTTCAAATTATCCGATGTGGATGACCCTTCTTTTGATGGCTATCTGTTTCGCTAATTGGTTGGATGTCTCGTTGAAGCAGTCATACGATGTTGCTCAACAATATATAACTAGGAAACTATCATGGAACAAACTTGGCGCTGGTACGGCCCGAATGATCCGGTATCGTTGGATGATATTAAACAAGCCGGGGCAACCGGTATTGTGACTGCTTTACACCATATTCCGAATGGTGAAGTGTGGAGTATAGAAGAAATCCTGACCCGTAAAGAGTTATTGGAATCTAAAGGTTTTAACTGGTCTGTGGTTGAAAGTGTGCCGGTGCACGAAGAGATCAAAACCCGAACCGGCGATTATCAGTTGTGGATTGATAACTACAAACAGTCGCTAACCAATCTGGCCAAGTGCGGCATTGATACCGTGTGTTACAACTTTATGCCGGTACTTGACTGGACCCGCACCGATTTGGAATATCAGTTGGCGGATGGTTCCAAGGCACTGCGCTTTGATCAGATTGAATTTGCGGCTTTCGAACTGTTTATCCTCAAGCGACCTTGTGCCGAAGCCGATTACACTGAGCAGGAAATAGTCGAAGCGAAGCAGTGCTTTGAGAACATGTCTCAGGCACAAATTGATAAGCTGACCGCGAATATTATCGCTGGTCTACCAGGCGCGGAAGAAGGTTACACTCTGGATGAGTTCCAGGCCCGACTTGATACGTATCAGGGCATTGACAAAGATAAGTTACGTGAACACATGGTGCTGTTCCTGCAGGAACTGATGCCGGTTTGTGAACAATATGGCCTGAAACTGGCGGTTCATCCGGATGATCCACCGCGTCCTATCCTGGGTTTACCGCGTATTGTGTCTACCATCGAAGACATTGAGGCGCTGACAACCGCCGTACCGAGCAAGATGAATGGCATTACCATGTGTACTGGTTCTTACGGTGTGCGCGGTGATAATGACCTGGTACGTATGATTGAAACTTACGGTGACCGTATCTATTTTACCCATTTACGTTCAACACAGCGGGAAGAGAACAATCCCAAAAGCTTCCATGAAGCGGCCCATTTGGATGGTGATGTGGATATGTATAACGTTATCAATGCGTTGCTTAAAGAAGAGCATCGTCGTGAACAAGAGGGTGATGTCAGACGTATTCCAATGCGTCCGGACCATGGTCACCAGATGATCGATGATCTGAAAAAGCAGACCAATCCGGGTTATTCCTGTATTGGCCGCCTGAAAGGTCTGGCGGAAATTCGCGGAGTAGAGCTGGCTTTGAAACGCACGTTCTATACCCGCTAGCCTCCGTCCTTACTCGCTGAAAGTTTGGTAAGCACGCTATATCTGATACTGTCACGCTATATCTGATACTGTCACACTAGGCTGTGCTTTGCTCCTTACGTCCTTTATCTTCATCTGACGTCGCACGTTTATTTCGCTCCAAACGTGTTGCGTCAGGTTTTTACCTGCGTTGCTTCCAGCGTATCAGACGTGCATTCACAAGCGGTCAAAGCAGTTTGCTCTGACCGCTCTGTTACTGATAACTGGCAAAGGTACATAGAACGAGCGATCAGCGCTTATTTTAATATTTAATAACGCGATGTTTTACAAAACGTTATTGACGACCAGCATGTTGAGTTTTTTCGACTCTTTCAGTTCTTCTTTGGTCAGGCGCAGTTGCTCTTTCAGTTCATCCGAGTAGGGGCGACTGTTAAGTGTGACCAGACATTTGAACGCGCAGGGCCGCATATCGGCCGATGAAATCCCGCATAACAGACCGAAGGTGTTGTCCCGCAATTCCAGCGGGTTAAATATGTACAGCAGGCATTCTTCCAGCGTGTTGTACTGGTTAATAAATGAAAAGCGGATCAACCGATCGCTGTACGTCACGCAGCCTCTGTAATAGATCTCGCTACTTTTGCCGTCTGGGGTCACGACGCTGATAGTCAGTGTCGCGGTCTGCTGGCTGCCTTGCTTGTCTGGCAATATATCAATCACCCCGTCTTTTAGCCGGTTGTAGCGGCCGTCGTAAAAATAGAAAAACAGCCGCGCAGCACTGTGAAAGGTTTGAACGCCAGACGTTGGCGGGGCCGGTTCAATACTTGGGCTGACGCGATAATCAATCAGCTGAGTTGGGGTGACTTTAAGCGCTTCGGCAATGGTAAACAGGGTTACCATATCGATAGAGATCTCGCCGGTTTCGTATTTTGATACCGTGGCGCGGCTTTTAAATATCAGATCGGCCAACTGCTGAATCGTGAGCCCCAAGTTTTTACGATGGGTACGGATTCTGGCGCCGATATGGCGATTAATCGCCACATGATCTGTCGGTGGTCGGTTCATGATATTCAGATCCTTTAATCAATGACCGGATGAAACGTTCGTATAACGGTGCATTTGCGTGATTTTGCTGATGAATGGATTTTCTGCTTTGCAAAACTAGCAAATAAGTGGACTTTTTTCTATTTAAAAGAGAATTTATCAAAATTTTGTTTCTTTAAATGAAACTTATGCAGTTTGTCGTGGCTTAAAGGCTACCGATATACTCAGCGCAACCGTGCAGTCAGGAAACGGACACTTCCGCGCTGGTCACGGAGTCAACATCACAGGAAGCAAAATATGAAAATAGCGGTGATCGGCGCCGGCGCCATGGGGTGTCTGTACGGTGCGTATTTAAGTCAGCAGCATCAGGTCTTTATGATCGACGCACTGGAATCTCAGGTCACGGCGATTCAGCAGTCAGGGATAACTATTGAAGAGCAAAGCGGTGAAAAAGTGAATTTTCCCCGTGTTCAGGCATACTTATCCGGTCGATGTGACGTCGCGATGGACTTGGTCATCGTCTTTGTCAAATCGACCTATACTCAGGTCGCTCTGGAGCAAAACCAAAATCTGTTTAAAGAGTCAACCCTGGTGATGACGCTGCAAAATGGCGCTGGTAATGACCGCCTGATTCAGCAGTATGTGAAGCCGGAAAACATCATCATTGGCACCAGCAAGCATAATGCGGTCAATCTTGGCCTAGGCCAAATCAAGCATCCGGCCTCTGGGGTCACCACCATCGGCAGTAATCATAATGCGGATAAGCAGGTTGCACTGGCGCAAGGCGCCTTGCTGGAAGCGTCCTTTGTGGTCGAAGCGACCGATGATATTCAGCGAATTATCTGGAGTAAGCTGTTGGTGAACTTATCGGTCAATACGTTTACCGCCATTACCCAAACCCCAATTGGTTACATGATTAAGAACGAACATGCGTGGGACTTTGCCAAGCGTTTGATTTATGAGGCGATTGAAGTTGCCGAAGCCGACGGTACCTATTTTGACCGTCGCGAAGCGCTGAATATGGTTAAAAGTGTGTGTGAAACCGCCGGCGATGGCTATTCCTCCATGTATCAGGACCGCAAAAACCAGGTCAAAATGGAAATTGATGCCATTAACGGCGCGATTGTCGAACAAGCCAAACGCTATGGTGTGCCAACGCCTTACAATACCCTGATTGTGGATCTGATCCACGCGATGGAAGGTGCATACGGGTTATATGACTAATTTTATAAGGGGAAGTGTACGCACAGCCGCGCTTCCCCTAACAGACTTCCTCTAACAGTATGTCACTGGGTCAGTAACCAGCGCGCGGTTGTCTCATCAGTGACAAGGCCATTTATCCAGCCGCCACGCAGCGCGGCCAGAATGGCTGGGCGTTTGTCTTCTCCGCAGGCTGAGCCGATTTTCGGACAACGGCTGCTGCGCATATCATAACTGGTGATGAAGCGGTTGATGCTGCAGTTCACCACTTCGCCGTCCTGGTTAATGAAGCGGCCCAGAATTTCACCCACCGCCCCTTGTTCGTTCAGCTCCTGCGCTTTATCTGCACTGATAAAACCGTCTTTGATGATCGGACTGGCTTTACTCAGCGAACCAATACCGATAAAGATCACGTTGGCGTTGTCTGCTACCGCTGTAACATCGCCAAACAGGCGGGTTGTGGTCCAGGTTTTATGTTCCTGCTCGGATGTGGCGTAGCGCGGCGCCGGTAACTGATAGTAGTTTGCCTGCACTTTGCTGGCCAGAATCAAGGGCACATCATCATAGTAGTTACATTGTCCATCCACACCCATCGCACTGATCAGTGCGACACATTTACTGCTCGGTGCATCGAAATCAATTCGTTTAATCGCCTTCTTCAACGTTAATCCAGACCCGATACCAATGATCTGATCCGGTTGATCCTTGATGTATTTCGACATCAGCTGAAAGCAGCCAAAAGAGACATTATCCAGGGTTTCTTCTGGGCTGGTGGTCGGCACTATGCTGCACTCGACTAATTGATACTTCGCTTTCAGCAGTTCAGCATAATCCAGACAGGTCGCAATCGGGTGGTGCAATCCGATCGACACAATGCCTTCTTCTTTAGCGGCGGCGATCAGACGCTGCACCACGGGCCGTGACAGGCCAAGTTCAGAAGCGATTTCACTCTGATTACGACCGGATACGTAGTACATCCAGGCGGCTCGCACCATTTGATCGGTTTTGAAATTGTCGTCTTTTGCCACGATTTTTGCCTCGTATCTCGGTTTTATTACTCTGAAAACACCGTGTTATCTGTGGTGCCCAGCTATCTTCGCCTGTTCTGGTATTGAGTGCAAATCAAATCATTCACTCACAAATGAACAAAAATTCATTTAACGGTCTTTTGTTCATTTGTGATCTATGACTATTTATTTGGTTTTTTGATCATTTACAGTGAGCTCATCATATAAGAACGAGGAAATAACAATGAAAAACCAATACACGTGGCTACATATCGGTCTGGGATCGTTTCACCGTGCGCATCAGGCCTGGTACCTGAATCAGTTGCTGGAGCAGGGTGATCAGCGTTGGCACATTGCTGCCGGTAATATCCGTAACGATGCCGAAGCGACAGTTTCTGCTCTCCATCAGCAGCACGGCGAGTACGTGTTGGAAACGGTCAGTCCGGCGGGTGAGCGTGACTACGAAGTCATTAAATCGATTCAAACCTTGTTGCCGTGGAAGGAAGACTTAGCGCCGCTGATCGAAGAAGGCGCTAAAGCCGCGACGAAAGTGATTGCGTTTACGGTAACGGAAGGCGGTTATTACCTGAAAACCGATCATCGACTGGACGTGGAAAATGCCGGTTTGAAAGCCGACCTGAACGGCGGACATCAAACTATTTATGGCACCATCACCAAGATTCTTGAGCGTCGTATGCAAACGCAGGCCGGTGCGGTGACATTACTCAACTGCGATAACGTGCGTCACAACGGTGAACGTTTCCGCGATGGCCTGGAGGAATTTCTGACGCTGACCGGCAAAACCGAACTGCTAAACTGGCTGCAGCACCACACTACGAGTCCGAATACCATGGTTGACCGTATTACACCGCGTCCTGCGGCCGATTTACCAGCCAGAATTAAAGCGGCGACCGGCATCGAGGATAACGCTCCTGTGATGGGTGAGCGCTTTATCCAGTGGGTGGTTGAAGATGATTTTAAGGCTGGCCGACCTGAGCTTGAAAAGGTGGGTGTCGAGATGGTCGACTCGGTTATCCCATATGAAGAAGCCAAAATTCGTATTCTTAATTCGTCACACAGTTGCATTGCCTGGGCAGGCACACTGGCCGGTCAGTCTTATATCCACGAGAGTACGCTGACCGATTATATCCGTCAGATTGCGTATGACTACGTTACTCAGGATGTGATTCCGTGCCTGGGCGATAACGGTATCGATTTAGCCACCTACCGTGATGTGGTATTGGAGCGTTTTACCAACCCACACATTCAGGATACTAACCAGCGCGTTGCCGCAGATGGCTTTTCTAAGATTCCTGCCATGATCACCCCGACCATGCTTGAGTGTTATCAGCGCGGTGTCGCGCCATCGGCCACCGCCGTACTGCCGGCGCTGTTCTTTGTCTACATGCAGCAATGGCACCTGGGCAAACTGCCTTACGAGTACCAGGATGGCATTCTGGATGCCGACGCCGTGCATGCCATGTTTGCATCGGCAGACCCGATTGCTGAGTTTGCCCATGATTCGGCCCTGTTTGGTGAACTGGCGCAGAGCGCCGAGTTTGAAAGCCTGCTGCGCGAGAAAATCAGCGCGGTCTACGCGATGATTCAGTAAGGAGTGGTTATGTACTTAGGTATTGATCTGGGCACCTCTGAAGTTAAAGCGTTGGTCATTGATGAACGGGGTGAAACGGTGGCCGCACACAGCGCGCCGCTGACCATTCAACGGCCTCATCCGCATTGGTCCGAGCAGGATCCGCAAGCCTGGTGGGAGGCGACCAATTACCTGATCGATGCGCTGCGCGAAAAATGTGCCGAGCATTGGGGCGCAATTAAGGCGATTGGTCTGTCGGGCCAGATGCATGGTGCAGTGTTGCTGGATGAGAGCGACAGCGTGATACGTCCGGCCATTTTGTGGAATGACACCCGCTGTTATACCGAGTGTCAGGAGCTCGAAGCGATGGCGCCGCAACTGCATCAGATAGCCGGTAACCTGGCGATGCCCGGTTTTACCGCACCAAAACTGCTTTGGGTGCGTAAACATGAGCCGCAGCACTTTGCACGTATCGCAACGGTACTGCTGCCTAAAGACTATCTGCGTCTGCAAATGACCGGACGTAAAATTTCTGATATGTCGGATTCGGCTGGCACGCTGTGGCTGGATGTTGCCAAACGTGACTGGTCAGATTTACTGCTCGACAAGTGTCAGCTCAGTCGCGGCCAGATGCCTTTGCTGGTCGAAGGCTGTGAAGTGTCAGCGACCTTGTCGGTGGAGATCGCCGAACGCTGGGGGCTGAGCCCTTCGGTGTGTGTGGCCGGCGGTGGCGGTGATAATGCGGTCAGCGCTATCGGTGTGGGCGCAGTGGAAACTGGTGATGCCTTTATTTCCCTCGGCACCTCTGGCGTCCTGTTTGTGGTCAACGATCAGTATCGCCCGGCGCCAGAAGCCGCGGTACATGCATTTTGCCATGTCCTGCCGCAGCGCTGGCACCAGATGAGCGTGATGCTGAGCGCCGCCAGTTGCCTGCAATGGTTGTGTCGTATCGTCGGCGTGACGGAAGTGGAGTTGTTACAGGAAGTGGAACAGCTCACCGAAGAAGAAAAAGCCGGCGCGCCGCTGTTTTTACCTTACCTGTCCGGTGAGAGAACACCGCACAACGACCCGGATGCCAAAGGCATGTTCCATGGCATGACTCACTCCACCCGCCGGGCGACTCTCGGTTATGCGGTGCTGGAAGGGGTCAGTTTTGGCCTGGCTGATGGTCTGCGTGTCTTGAGCGACAGTGGTACGCACATCGAGCAGTGTTCACTGGTCGGTGGCGGGGCGCGCAGTCCTTACTGGGCGCAGTTACTGGCGGATACTCTGCAGCTTTCCATTGTTACCCACAAAGGAGGGGAGACCGGCGGTGCATTGGGTGCGGCAAGGCTGGCCTCTCTCGCGATGGATAAACCGCTGCGGGAGGTGTGTAAAAAGCCGGAAGTCTACCGCGTCTACCAGCCGGATAGCTCGCGTCAGGCGGTGCTGGAATCGCGCTATCAGCGTTTTCGCGCTCTGTATCAGAACGACCTTAACCTGCGGCAGTAATCGGCTGCTCAAACCTGAATCAATATAAACACAATAACAATCAACGGTGCCCTGACGCGAAAGCAGGGGCACTCGATTCCTTTTACCCTACAAATGAGGAATATATGGACACTACAAGCAAACAGTGGCTGGGATTGCCACTCAACTTAGTCTGGGGTTACATCGCGATTGCCATCTTCATGACCGGTGATGGCTTCGAACTGGCGTTTTTATCTCACTACATTACCGAACTGGGCTTTTCACCGGCGCAATCCTCTTTTGCGTTTACCCTTTATGGCTTTGCCGCCGCCATGGCAGCCTGGATTTCAGGTGTTGTCGCGGAAATTATTACTCCGCAGAAAACGATGAAAATCGGCTTCCTGTTGTGGTGTGTTTTCCACACATTGTTTCTCACTTTTGGCCTAGGCGAATCCAATTATGCGCTGATGCTGCTGTTTTATGGCATCCGTGGTTTTGCCTATCCGCTGTTCCTATATTCATTTATCGTGGTGATTGTGCACAATGTGCGCAGTGATGGTGTCAGTTCGGCACTGGGCTGGTTCTGGACCGTGTATTCGATCGGTATTGGTGTTGCCGGCAGTTATATTCCGAGCTTCACCATTCCGTGGATTGGTGAGTTTGGCACCTTGTGGTTATCGCTGGTGTTCTGTGCCGCAGGTGGTGTTATCGCGATGTTCGCACTGAGAAACGTGAAAACACCGACCCACATGCATAATCTGACCAACAAGCAGAAGCTGAAAGAACTGAGCCGCGCCGCAACTTTGCTGTACAGCAACCGTAACGTGCTTTACTCCAGTTTTGTCCGTATCACCAATACCTTATCTTTGTTTGGCTTTGCGGTGATCATGCCGATGATGTTTGTCGATGATTTGGGTTTTACGACCTCTGAATGGCTACAGGTGTGGGCGGTGTTCTTCTTTACCACCATATTCTCCAATGTACTGTGGGGAATTCTGGGCGAAAAACTGGGGTGGATGAAAGTGGTGCGCTGGTTTGGCTGTGTCGGTATGGCGCTGTCGAGTCTGGCGTTCTATTACATTCCCCAGCACTTTGGCCACAATTTTTATATGGCGTTGATCCCGGCGATTGCATTGGGGATTTTTGTCGCGGCATTTGTACCGATGGCGGCGGTGTTCCCAGCGTTGGAGCCGAATCACAAAGGCGCGGCGATTTCGGTCTATAACTTGTCGGCCGGGCTGTCTAACTTCGTCGCTCCTGCGATTGCGGTGGTGCTGTTGCCTTACTTCAGTACCCTGGGGGTAGTGATCGCTTATACCACGCTCTATGTGGTCGCGTTTTTTGTGACTTATTTGATCGAAGTCGAACAACCTGGCTTTGAAACGCCAATTGTTGACTCAGGTAATGTCACTGTGACTTAAAAAATGTTTTAAGGTATGGCAATAGCTTTTATTGCCATACCGGTTTTTTTCTTTTGAGGTAAGTATTTAGTATGAATAAACAAGCGGTCATTTTTGATATGGATGGTGTGATTATTGATTCAGAACCCTTGTGGCAAACGGCGCAGATTGAATCGCTGGCGCTGTTTGGGGTCACCATCAGTCGTGAGGACTGTGAGCGTTTGACGATGGGTAAACGCATCGATGATATTGCCAGAACCTGGTGCGATACGCATTCACTTGCGGTTGCGGCGACCGAGCTGGAAAGTATGATCCTGACCCGCCTTTGTGATGCGATCAGCCGGCAGGGTGAGGCGATGCAAGGCGTCTACCGTGCTTTAGAGACCTTTATGGCTCGTGAGCTGAAAATTGCTCTGGCGACATCGTCCAACCATGTGGTAATCAAGGCGGTCTTTGACCGTTTAGATTTATGGGAAAAATTCAGCGTGATTTGCAGTGCGGAAGATGAAGTGAACGGTAAACCCCACCCCGATGTCTATCTCTCAGCAGCGAAAGCACTCGGCGTCGACGTCAGCCAGTGTCTGGTCATTGAAGACAGCTTCACCGGCCTGACTGCCGCTAAACGTGCTGCAATGACCACATACTTGGTCTCATCTGAGTATCAGAATGAAAAATTTGCCATTGCTGATGCCAGATTCAGTAACCTGAATGCGGTCGTAGACTCTCTGAGCTGAAGACTTTCCAGAGGCGGTATCCGCTGGTACATGCTGAACATTTTCAGAACTGGGTCACTTTTTTAGGGCATTATGCGTTCATATCTTGCTTGAACAACTGGTAATCACATGTAAATACGTAGTAGATTTTGGAACCATTGACCATCAAAAGGCCGCAGCTACTGTTTGATCCACGTTATTGGTGATGTGAATTAGGTGGTTGCCGTAATGACCGGACAAACCCCGTGAATACAAAATCAAGAAAGCAAGGCAAAGCTTTTGCCACCATCTCAGATGTGGCCAAATACGCTGAGGTGGGTAAAACCAGTGTGTCGCGCTATCTCAACGGTGAACAAGACAAACTTTCTGAACCACTGCGTGAAAAAATTGCTCAGGCGATCGCCCATCTGGGCTATCGTCCCAGCCATTCCGCGCGTATGCTCAAAGCCGGCCATTCCAAACTGATTGGTTTGCTGCTGGCCGATGTCACCAACCCGTATTCGATTGATGTATTGCAGGGGATTGAGCATATCTGCCGTCGCGAAGGCTATATGCTGATGGTGTGCAATACCGATAACCGTCTTGATCAGCAGGAGCGTTATCTGGAAATGCTGGAAGATCATCGGGTCGACGGCATTATCGTCAATACTCTGGGGATGGAAAGCGGCCACCTTGGTATGCTGAGCCGTATTGACTGCCCGTTTGTGTTCGTTGACCGGATTGACCCGACGCACAGTGTCGACTCGGTAGGGCTGGATAATACCGGGGCGGCTGAGTTGGCTTGTCAGCATTTAGTGGAGAAATGTTATGAGTCTTTGTTGGTCATTACTCAGCCTCTGACCATTGCAACCCGCCGTGAAAGGGTTGAAGCATTGCAGATGTTTGTCAGCCAGCATGAAGGCATGAGCTGTGAGGTGGTTGAAATGGCCGACATGAGTGGTGACAAACTGAGAGCGCCGATTCGTGCGTTTATTGACAATAAGCGCGGGCTGAAAAAAGCGCTGTTTTGCACCAATGGTGTGGCGACCATGTGTGCGGCTAAGGCATTAAAACAGCTTGATATGCATCTGGGAGAAGCGCTGGGATTACTCAGTATTGATGATCCCGACTGGGCACAATTAGTCGGTGGGGGAATTACGGCGATGCGCCAGCCAACCCGACAAATCGGTGAAACGGCGTGTGAACGCTTGATTGCACGCATTCGCGGCAGCGAACAACCGCCACAGCAAATACGCTTGCCTGCGGAGCTGATTGTCCGGGCCTCAACCTGAATCAATGCCTGTTACAACCTGGTGTAACAGGCTACAGCCGTTATTTTTAAAAAGCCTGGCGGCATCTTTAGTACCACTCTTTTACCTGTCCTGATCTCTCTTTACGATTGTGTTACTGCAATCTCAAAAAATAACAACCTGCATCATATTGGTGACGTTTTGATCACAGTTCCTCATTTTGGTGCTGTGTCTGGAACCGATTCCAGACTATGTTATTCAGCGTAACGTGAACATAACAACAACGCTTTTAACTGGAGCTCATTATGAAAAAGTACCTTGCGCTGCTAGTAGCCACCGCCCTGTTCGGATGTGGTGAATCGAACGATACCGCCGGTAGTGGTGCGCTGCATCTGGTGGCGGCTCACAACCAGACCAATGTTTCTAGTCCGTATCAGACCGGTATGCTGAAACTGAAAGAAGTCGCTGATCAATCGGGACTTTTTGATGTTGAAGTTCACGCGGGTACCATTGGTACTAACGAAAGTGAACTGGTTGAGAAACTGGTTCTGGGTGGCGCTGATGTGGTGCTGGTTTCGCCGGGTTTCATGACCTCCTCCGGCATTGATGAAGTCGATCTGTTCTCTTTACTCTACCTTTTTGACGACTACAGCCACTGGGAAAAGGTGGTTGATGGCGAAGTGGGCAAAAAAGTGGCCGACATTATTTACACCAAATCCGGTGAGAAATATCGCGTGGCCGGTTACTGGACCGCCGGTGTGCGTCACTGGTACGGCAAACGACCAATCAACACCATCGAAGATGCGAAAGGGCTTAAAATCCGCACCCAGACATCCGGTGTCGTATCCCAATACTGGAAAGATATCGGCGCGATTCCGACTTCGGTAGCCTGGGCCGAGTTGTATCAGGCATTGTCAAGCAACGTGGTCGATGGTGCAGAAAACGCTTATCCATACTTCATTCCGATGGAGCATCATAAAACCTCAAACGGTAAATACATCTCTGAAACCGGCCATGATTACACCACGCGTCTATTGCTGGTTCGCAACAGTGTGTGGGAAAGCTTCAGCGATGAGCAGCGCGCCGCGTTTGACAAGGCGGTCACAGCGGCGACTGACGCTGAGCGACAAGCACTTTACGCTCAGGAATCTGAATTTAAGCAGAAAGCGATTGATGATGGAGCGATTGTAAACTCGGTTGAACGCGGTCCGTTTATTGAAAAGGCGGTGGCGATTCAGGACGAGTGGGCTGCTAAGCATGGTATGACTGACGTGATTGAGACTATCCGTCAGGCACGTTAAGGCTCGATTAACAGGCTTTAGTCTTGCTCTTTGAGCAATGGGAGAAAGGACGAACAGTATGAAATATCTGACTTTACTCATGGCCAAACTTCAGCTGACTATCGGTGCAGTATGCCTGGTGATCTTTGTGGTAGCGACTCTGGTTCAGGTCGCTACCCGCTATCTGGGTATCTCGGTTCTATGGACAGAAGAAGTGGCGGTCAACGCCTTTATATGGGCGATGTTCCTCGGCGCCGCCGTGATGGTACGGGAAAACGAGCACTTTAGCTTTCGTATCCTGACCGATAAGTTTGAAGGGAATAAACGTTCCTGTCTGTTACTGGTACAGAACCTGATTATGCTGGTGTTCTGTATCCTGTGCTCTGTTTACAGTGTGGAAATTACCCAGACATTCTGGAATTCACGCTGGATTACCGTGCCGGAGTTTAAACAGGGCTATATCTGGCTGGTTATGCCGGTCACCTTCATCAGTTCCAGTGTCTATCTGGTCGATAACATGATCAAAGAAGTGGCGAAGTTAAGAAATGCTTCTAAGAAGGGGGTTGTATGGAACTCGCATTAATTACCGTGCTGTTTATCGGCTTGATCATTATCGGGGTCCCGATTGCGTTTTCGATTGGCATTTCTGCTCTGACCGGTATTGCGACTATGGCTGGCACGCCAAATACCATGATTCCGATGAAAATGTTTTACGGACTCAATTCATACGTACTGCTGGCGGTGCCTTTGTTCATCCTGACCGCAAACATTATGAACAGCGGCAGTATTTCCCGTCGCCTGATTGATTTTTCTATCGCTCTGGCCGGACGTCGTCCGGGTGGGCTTGGCCATGCCAACGTGATTGTGTCGATGTTATTTGCCGGAGTGAGTGGTTCCTCAACCGCCGATACCGCTGGGGTAGGTAAAATTCTTATTCCGAACATGATCGATAAAGGCTACAGCCGTGAAATGTCGGTCGGGGTGACCGCGGCTTCGTCGACCATCGGCAGTATTATTCCGCCTAGTATTACCATGGTTATCTATGGCGGCCTGACCAATACCTCGGTCGGACAACTGTTTATCGGTGGTATGCTGCCAGGTATATTGATTGGTTTCGGTATGATGTTTGTGATTGGTATCATTGCCCGTTGCGATAATCTGCCAATTATGGAAAAGATTACCCGCGCAGAATTTATTGCGCTGGCTAAAGATGCTTTGCCTGCCATGATCACGCCGCTGATCATTATCGGTGGTATCGTCTTTGGTGTGTTTACACCAACCGAAGCGGCCGCTTTCTCTGCCATCTATGCTTACGCGATTAGTGCTTATTACTACAAAACCATCACCTGGCGCGATATGCCAAAAGTGTTTGTCGAAACTCTGAAACTGAGCTGTCTGTCTCTGTTTGCTCTGGCAGCAGCGTCTGCACTGGGTGAATTCCTCGGCTACTACAAAATCAACGTGATGGTGGCGGATTTCTTTAACAGCCTGGGCGGTAATGAATATCTGTTCCTGTTTATCATCATTGCGTTCTTCCTGTTCATCGGTACGTTCATGGATGCGATTCCGGCTATGGTGTTGTTTGTACCAGTGATTTATCCGGTTGCTCTGTCAATGGGTGTGGATCCGGTACAACTGGGCGTGGTTATCATCATTACTCTGTCGGTTGGTCTGATCACTCCGCCATACGGGTTATGCCTGCTGATATCGAGTGTGATCGGCGGATTGTCTCTTGATCAATCGTTTAAGGCGGTGATGCCTTACATCGCTGTGATTCTGGCGGTTCTGCTGGCCGTGATCTTTATGCCATTCGTGTTATTGGTATGAGCTTTTTGTCAGGGTGAACGAGCCAATGCGCTAAGCGCTATTGGCTGTCACCATGCATTGTTTTAGTTAAAATTTGGAATCGGTTCCACGTTGTGGTCTTCTCCCTGGCTTGATGAATCATCGCCGGAGAGAGGGAGGACAGCGATGGTGCCGGGGGAGAACGCAATGAATACAGTACCAAGCAAGTCTTTTGTAACGCTGGGTGAAGCGATGGCGATGATGGTCGCCAATCAGATCGGTCCGCTGGCAAAGGTGGAAACATTTAACCGCCATCTGGCCGGTGCTGAACTTAATGTCGCGATTGGTATGGCGCGGCTTGGTTTTGACTCTCGTTACGTGACGAAAGTCGGCCGTGACTGCTGGGGCGAGTTCATCACTCAGGCACTGGCTGATGAAGGAGTCAATACCGGTTGGATCTCAACCAGCGATGATCACTCGACCGGGATGGTATTTAAGAGCCTGCAGAACGATGGCAGCGATCCTGCGGTGGAATACTTTCGCCGCCGTTCTGCGGCCAGCACGTTAAGTGCAGATGATTTTCAGCCTGATCTCATCGGTGAAAACAGTCACCTACACCTGACCGGCGTCGCGGCGGCGGTGTCTCCGTCGTTGCTGGCGCTATCGCGCTATGCATTGCAGCAAGCGAAGACAGCGGGAGCCTCAACCTCGTTTGATACCAATCTTCGTCCGACGTTATGGCCGGATGAGCAGACGATGCGCGACACCATCAATGAGTTGGCATGTGGCTGCGATGTGGTGTTGCCGGGAATCAATGAAGGCAAGATACTGACCGGCAGCGAGGACCCAGAGAAGATTGCCGATTTTTATTTAGCGCGTGGTGTGCAACTGGTAGTGGTGAAACTTGGCAGCGATGGCGCCTACTTTAAACATGCCGGCGGTGAGTCAGGCACGGTGCAGGGGATTATGGTCGAGAAAGTGGTCGATACGGTCGGTGCGGGTGACAGCTTTGCGGTTGGCGTGGTATCCGCATTACTCGACGGCCGCACACTTGAGCAGGCTGTACAGAGAGGCAACTGGTTTGGTGCGCTGGCAGTGCAGGTTCGCGGAGACAGTGAGGGGCTGCCAAGCCGTACCCAATTAAATCAATTTGAACCAAGGGCTTAACGATGAAAAAGAAAGTTGTGTTGTACAAAAGCATTCCGGAGCAGTACCAACGTCAGCTGGAGCAGCATTTTGACCTGCAGGTCTTTGATGGTGTCAACGACAGCAACCGCAGCGAATTTGCAGCCGCGCTTGCTGATGCGCAAGGTGCGATTGGCGCCAGCGTTGAGATGCCGCCGCAATTGCTGCAATCCGCCTCCAGGCTTGAAGCACTGTCGACGATCTCTGTGGGTACCGATCAATTTGACCTCGATTATCTCGCTAAGCGTGGCATTCCATTGATGCATACACCGAGTGTTCTGACCGAAACGACCGCTGATACCGTATTTATGCAGATAATGTGTGCCGCGCGCCGGGCAGTTGAGTTATCCAATCTGGTGCGAGACGGGAAGTGGACCAAAAGTATCGGTGAAGAGTATTACGGCGTCGATGTGCACGGCAAAACGCTGGGCATTATCGGGATGGGCCGGATTGGCTATGCCGTGGCCCGTCGTGCTCATTTAGGCTTTAACATGAACATTCAGTACTGCAATCGCAGTGCGCATCAGGAAGCGGATCAGGTGCTGAATGCGACCCGTACCGAAATGGAGACCTTGCTTAAGACCTCCGATTTTGTCTGTGTGATGGTGCCACTGACTGCAGAGACCGAGCGCCTGATTGGTCAAGCACAGTTCGCCCTGATGAAATCCAGCGCCATTTTTGTTAATGGATCACGCGGTAAAGTCGTTGATGAATCAGCGCTTATTGAGGCGTTAAGTCAGGGCCAGATTCGGGCTGCCGGTCTGGATGTGTTCGAAGTCGAACCGCTGCCGGGCGACTCTCCGCTGTGCAAACTCGATAATGCGGTAATTTTTCCGCACATTGGCTCAGCAACCGGAGAAACCCGCGAACAGATGGTCGCTTGTGCGGTCGACAATATAATTGCCGCGTTACAGGGTGATCTGTCGCGCAACTGCGCAAACCGTCATTTGCTGAACGGTACACAAACTAAGAGGAACGCGTGATGTTTACGGGTCGTTGGGACAACTTACAAGCGTATCCCTATATCAAAAAAAACCTCAAACATATTATCCAACAAGCGCTCAAGGTCATCGAAGAGCAGACGGAACCGGGTAATGTTGTGCTGCAGCCGGATGATGTGTGGATTGAAATGAAACACGTCAATACCGATCCGGCGGATGGTCGTATGTTTGAAATCCACAAGCAGTTTATCGATGTGCATGTGCTGCTTGCAGGCGAAGAATATATGGGTTTTGCCCATGATGAGCTGGTGGTGGAAGACTTATCGCTGGTGGAGCACGACGTCTATTTTGGCAGTAGCCGCGAAGGTCGCTATGTTCTGATGAAGCCGGGCGAGTTGGCGGTGTTTTTTCCGGGAGAAGTGCATAAGCCGCAGTGTCACCTTGGTGAAGCATCGGTCAGTTTGCGTAAAGCGGTGATTAAAATCAGACAATCCATCTTACAACAGGAGCAATAATGATGAAGGCGGATATCGGAGTTATCGGCCTGGCAGTCATGGGCCAGAACCTTATCCTGAACATGAACGACCACGGCTTTAAAGTGGTGGCACATAACCGTACTGCGGCGAAAGTCGACGAATTCCTGCAAGGCCCGGCGAAAGGCACCAACATTGTAGGTGCTTACACCCTGCAAGAGCTGGTCGACAAACTGGAAGCGCCACGTAAAGTGATGCTGATGGTTCGCGCGGGTGCCGTGGTTGATGCATTCATCGACCAACTGGTTCCTCTGCTGGACAAAGGCGACATCATCATCGATGGCGGTAACACCAACTACCCAGACACCAACCGTCGCGTTGCAGCACTGCGTGAAAAAGGCATCCACTTCATCGGTACGGGTGTATCCGGTGGTGAAGAAGGCGCACGTTTCGGACCTTCTATCATGCCTGGCGGCGCGCCGGAGGCATGGCAAGCGGTTAAGCCTATCTTCCAGGGCATCTCTGCAAAAACTGATGCGGGTGAGCCTTGCTGTGACTGGGTTGGTAACGACGGTGCTGGCCACTTCGTGAAAATGGTACACAACGGCATCGAATACGGCGACATGCAGCTGATCACTGAAGCATACCAGTTCATGAAAGATGGTCTGGGCATGTCTGCAGATGAAATGCAGGCCGTATTTACTGACTGGAACAAAACTGAGCTGAACAGCTACCTGGTGGAAATCACGGCTGACATCCTGGGCTACAAAGACGAAGACGGCGAAGCACTGGTTGAAAAAATCCTCGACACCGCGGGCCAGAAAGGTACCGGTAAATGGACCGGTATCAACGCACTGGACCTGGGCATTCCACTGACTCTGATCTCTGAGTCTGTGTTCTCTCGTTGCCTGTCTGCCCTGAAAGACCAACGTGTTGAAGCCGAGAAGCTGTTCGGCAAAACCATCACGCCGGTGGAAGGCGACAAGCAAGAGTGGGTGGATGCACTGCGTCAGGCTCTGCTGGCTTCAAAAATCATCTCTTACGCACAAGGCTTTATGCTGATGCGTGAAGCGTCAAACGAAAACGGCTGGGATCTGAACTACGGTAACGTCGCTCTGATGTGGCGTGGCGGTTGTATCATCCGCTCTGCGTTCCTGGGCAACATCCGTGACGCTTACGAAAACAATGCGCAGCTGGCTTTCCTGGGCTCAGATGACTACTTCAAAAACATCCTGACCGGCAGTCTGGCAGCATGGCGTAAAGTGGCAGCGAAATCGCTGGAAGCAGGCATCCCGATGCCATGTACTACTTCAGCGCTGACGTTCCTGGATGGCTACACCACGGCTCGTCTGCCAGCGAACCTGCTGCAGGCGCAACGTGACTACTTCGGTGCGCACACTTATGAGCGTACTGACCGTGCACGCGGTGAGTTCTTCCACACCAACTGGACCGGTACTGGTGGTGACACAGCGTCAACCACATACGACGTATAACGCCATACCGATGGGTTTGGTGATATGTACACACAGCCCGCGATGCGGGCTGTTTGCGTTCAGGCCATCAAACCTTGTTTGAGATGGGCAACCAAATCACGATGGCTGAGCTGCTCACGCATCCATGGGCTGAAAGCAAACGGCGCTGTTTGCACGCTTTGCAGCAAGTCATCAAAGTCGATCCAGGCGTAATCGGCGACTTCACTGGCTCTTGGTGCTAGCTCTGAGGTTAAACGTGCCTGAAATACAGGGCAAAATTCATTTTCGACCACGCCACTGTTGTCTTTGGCGTAGTACTGAAAATCTTCACAGACGCTGCGAATGTCAGCTATTTTGGCCCCGAGCTCATACTCGGCGCGGCGATGCAGTGCGTCACTGAATACTTCGTCCGGCAGCGGGTGACCACAAAACGAGTTGGTCCAGACCCCGGGCCAGGCCACTTTATCGAGTGAACGGCGAGTCAGCAGAACCTGACCTTGGTCATTAAACAAATAACAGGAAAACGCCAGGTGCAGTGGCGTGTTTTCATCGTGGATGCCGGCTTTGTCGGCCGTGCCAATGGGTTGATAATTACTGTCAAGTAACACAACCTGCTCAGTCGTTGATGTCATAAGACCTCACTTTTGCCATCATTTGCATGACAGGCGAATACGATGGGGAAATACAGGCAAAAAAGTCGCTAGATAAAGGGTAGTCAGATAAGCCTGGAATGCCGAATTGAAAATGCCAGTCTGTACAGACTGGCATAAAGGACAGTTAGGATAATCGCTCTTAATGACCGAATCAACGCTCAGATTCAGGTAGCAGCGGCGGAATCGATGGCACCATAGGCGCATTATCAATGTCCGTCTGAGTCATTTTAAACTCTTCCGGGTAGAGAGCCGGGTCAGTACGACGAGCGGGCTCTGTGGAACGCCAGGTATACAGGCAGCGTTGACACTGGAACACTTCCCAAACATCAGGGACGGGTGATTTTGCAAGTATTTCAACGTGGTCTTCACCACAGCGAGGACATACCATTATTTATGCTCCTGTTTCTGTTGTGCCAGCATTTCGGTCAGTTTATTGATCCACTCTTTAGTTTCCGGCAGGTCTTTCACCGGCTGGCTGTAATGGCCTCGGGTATCCGGCGCGACAGGGGTGGTGGCATCAATGATCATTTTGTCGGTGATACCGGCAGGTGATGAGCCAGGGTCTAGCTCCAGCACTGACATGTTTGGTAACTGCACCAGATCGCCAGCCGGGTTCACTTTGGACGACATCGCCCACATTACTTGTTGCAGATCGAACGGATCTACATCTTCATCGACCATGATCACCATTTTCACGTAGCCCAAGCCATGCGGCGTGGTCATCGCTCGCAGTCCGACCGCCCGGGCGAAGCCGCCATAGCGTTTCTTGGTTGAGATAATGGCCAGCAGACCGTGGGTGTACATCGCATTCACAGCTTGTACTTCAGGGAATTCAGCTTTGAGCTGTTGATATAAAGGTACACAAGTTGCCGGCCCCATCAGGTAGTCGATTTCTGTCCATGGCATACCCAGGTACAGCGACTCGAAGATGGGCTTAGTGCGGTACGACACTTTATCGATACGCACAACCGTCATGTTACGACCGCCGGAGTAGTGACCGGTAAACTCACCAAACGGGCCTTCAATTTCACGGACACGACTTTCGATCACACCTTCCAGCACCACTTCTGAGCCCCAGGGCACATCAAAGCCGGTCAGCGGCGCGGTAGCGATCGGATAAGGCTTCTCACGCAGTGCGCCGGCCATTTCATATTCGGACTGATCGTATTGCAGCGGCGTCGCACCCATCAGAGTGATCATCGGGTCGTTACCCAGGGTGATCGCCACCGGCAGATCCTGACCGCGCTCTTCGGCTTTGTTTAGGTGAATCGCAATATCGTGCATGGGCACAGGTTGCAGGCCAAGTTTACGCTTGCCTTTCACTTCCATGCGGTAGATACCGACATTCTGCTTACCGAAATTATCCGGGTCAGTCGGATCGCGCGAAACGGTGCAGGCTTTATCCAGGTAGAAACCACCGTCGCCATCATTGAGGCGGAACAGCGGCAGAATATCAAACAGATTGATATCATCACCGTCAACGCTATTTTCTGCCCATGGCGGGTTGTCACGACGTTCCGGTGCGACAGGGAATTTATCCCAGCGACGGACAAATTCGGCGATCTGCTCACTGACCGGTGTTTTTGGTGGCAGATTCATTGAAATGGCGTGGTTCTGCCATGAGCCAATGGTGTTCATTACGACACGAGCATCGGTAAAACCTTCGATATTGTCGAACCACAAAGCCGGGGCGCCGTCACCGATACGGCCAGTGGCATTTGCTGCTGCGGCGATGTCCGGTTCGGCTTTTACTTGTTCAGAGATTCTTAATAGCTGTCCATGTGCTTCTAATGATTGCAGAAAACTGCGTAAATCATCGTATGCCATAGTCTTTCTCCTTAGCGGTGTATTAGTCTAAATTTTGTGCGTGTGCGATGCCTTCCCAGCGTTTGGCCTGGGGGTAATCGAGATCAAACTGGTCGAGCACTCGGGTGACGATATGATGCTGCACATCTTCAATACTTTTCGGATGGTTGTACCAGGCAGGCATTGGCGGCACGAAAGAGACCCCTTTTTGTGCCAGAGCCAGCATGTTTTCCAGATGAATTGTGCTAAGCGGGGTTTCACGAGGCACCAGCACCAGTTTGCGGTTCTCCTTGATCACCACATCGGCGGCGCGGCCAACCAGTCCTTCTGAGTAACCGGCGCGAATACCGGCCAGGGTTTTCATACTGCAAGGAATAATGATCATGCCGTCGGTCTTAAATGATCCGGATGAAATCTTCGCTGCCTGGTCTGATGAACTGTAAGTGACGTCAGCTAATGCACTGATATCGCGGGCAGTGTATGCAGTTTCTAACTCGATCGTGGCCTTGGCCCAACGTGACATCACTAAGTGAGTTTCTACGTCCGGTATTTGTTGCAAGGCTTGTAAAAGTGTGACGGCTAAAGGAGCGCCTGTCGCGCCCGTGATTCCAACGATCAGTTTCATAAATGGTCTCTCAAATAATTTGTTCGTGCACGAACGATATAGTTAATCTATGCCTTTGGGAGATGGAATGCAATAGCATAACAATAAAAAGTTCGTGTACGAACTTTCTGGTTTTTATATGTTGCTGAAAATTGGTAAAAAATAGTTTTTTGTAAGTTGTGGTATAATGGCACTGTAATATCTGAATAAGAATTGAGAAATTTATGCAATCCAAATTAGGTCATATTGCCTTCCATCTGATGCGAAAACTCATGCAAGAGCATACGGCCAGCTGGCAGAGTGCTGTCGAAGGCCTTACCAAGCCACAATACGCAGTGATGTTTGCTGTTGCAGAAAAACCTGGGATTGAACAGTCTGAGCTGATGGAGCCGTCGGTATCGACCAAGGCTACGCTGGCAGAAATTTTGGCGCGCCTCGAAAAGCGCGAGCTGATCTTTCGTAAGCAGGGAGAAATCGACAAAAGACGCCGCTTTGTCTATTTGACTGAACAGGGCATGGCGGTATTCGAGCAGGCAAAAGCAAGTGCGAGCCAGGTCGACGACCACTTTCTGTCACGCATGCCGACTGAAGATCAACAAGAGTTTATCCGTTTGATGAAATGTATGACAGAGCAAAGCTCACCACTTAAATCGAATCAATAAAATCATTCAGTAGTTCTTCAACCAGAGACTGGATAACGCGAATATGCTCTTTACCAGCGTTATTAATATGAATCCCGCAACTGACGCTGACGACACAATTTAACTTTGAAGCCAGTGACTGTGCGACATGATGCGCCAGCAGTTCTTCTTTGTGTCCCTGTACACATATCACTGATGTCGATGCGCTGACTTTTTTTGGATCCTCAAGGCTGGCTCTGGGCTGAGCCAGCGCCGTCGCACCAATGTGCGCTTGATCACCACCGTATATCGCGACCATTAAGTCTCGACCGACGTGCAGTACGGTCATATTCACTTCAATACCACTTTGTTGTTGAGTAAAAGAATAGCAGACATGTTGCTGAGCCATAATGAGTCAAATCCTGTGTAATGTGATGGAGAGTCCTGGTGGTATCCGATATTTACTATTTATCAATTGGATGAGGATACCAGTCCAGAACCTATATTCAAAAGAGTGCTTATTTAGACTACGACCGGGTGGACTACCTGTAAATAGTCTCACTTCAGTTGCGGCATAAAGTTTTTATTTAAATCATCTTTTTACTCTTCTCTACTTTGTTGAATTATTGAATTACATCATTTTTGATATTGCTGCACAGATTCGGATTAGTACGCATGCAGAGTGAAGAAGTAATCTATTAAATTAAATTCATATTATTTATGCAACTATAACCCCGACAGTTAACTCTCAAAATTGACTAATAGCCTATGCTTAACAATACTCTTGTTGTTGTTTTAAATAAGTGTCTAGCAAACAATAACTTAAAATTAAGTTAAGTTACTAAATAGCATCATAAAAGTAACGAATGCACTAAGTTTTACAGACTAATGTTGATATGAAGTATAGAAAGTCAGCGCAAGTTTTATAGCATTTCACGCTTAATTTTTTCCAGGTACAGGTTATAACCGACAGAAGTATCGGCACATCATATTCACTATGTTTAATAGTGGGGGACTAAAAATGGTACGGCATAGCATAAAATTTTTTGCTTCTTTATCCGTGTTACTGTTTGTCTTCGGCTGTCAGCCAAAGCAAGACGAGCAGATGAAATCGGAGATGGAGCAGCTAAAACAGCAAATAACGCAGTTAACAGAAGATGTGAAAAAGATAACTGACAATGTAGAGAAAATAGATAAGGTGGTATTTAAGCCTAAATATCAAACTCTACCCAATCAAGATAATGTTTTTTCAGATGAGAAAACGCCGAGTTTAGGTAGCAGTGACGCTAAAATTGCGATCGTTGAGTTCTCCGATTTTCAATGCCCATACTGTAAGCGTTTCTCTGACAATACCTTTGGTCAGTTAAAAACAAATTATATTGATACCGGTAAAGTCAAGTATATTGCCCGTGATTTCCCTTTGAGTTTCCACCCTCAGGCTAAGGGGGCAGCGGTTGCTGCATTGTGTAGTTTCCAGCAGGATGCTTACTGGCCAATGCGTGCTTTGTTGTTCAATAATGTTAAGCAGTTGGGGAATGATCTGTATCAACAGTCTGCTTCTGAGTTAGAGCTGGATAAGGAGAAATTTGATAATTGCCTTTCTGATCAAGAGGTAATGAAAAAAGTAGAGCAGGACATGGCACTGGGGAGTTCATTGGGGGGTACGAGGAACGCCAAGCTTTCTGATTGGTAAAGTTGCAAACGGTCAACTGATAGAACCTCAGTTAGTTGTCGGGGCGCAGCAGTATGCCGTATTTGCTGAGTTACTCGATAGCTTGGATGATACAGCCAAAAAAGAATAAACACAAAACCAGAGTAAGGCAGCCTTTCAAGGCTGCTTTTTTTGTCTTTATTAAATATATTAATTTAATTACCTACTGTTAGTTTAATATATTAATTGTTTTTAGTATTAGTGGTTGTTATTAAGATGGAATTAAAAATAATCTTTCACCTTTGTGTTAAATTACATTTTACACCTGTCTTTATTATATTGCTTTATAATTAATAGTATGAAAACCCATAGACGATGAATTACCTAAGCTAGTATGCAACAAATAACCTATTTTTAAGCGGGGTTATGTTTATTTTATGTTAATGAGATGATCCATGAGTCATAAAGTTGACGAATAGATTTTTGTGTCAAATTAACGTCATTATTTCCCCATCTCTATGATTATTAATATTTAGATGACAAAGAAAAGAGGTCAACACTCGAGCTGTTGTTCTAATTTTATATGATTTTATAAAATGCATAAATTAACATTTTATTATCTGTTCTATCTTAATGATTTATGTGGTTTTTTACCTTATTGACATTTTCATGAATAAATTTGGTTGAATTTTAATCTGTTCGTTTGGTAGTATTCTTTCCGAATTAAAACGCTGGTTGTATGGTTGGGGGCAATTCAATGTCTCTGATGAGGTTAAGTGTTTAACCTGTTTTATATAAATTACATGCTCAATGAATCTTATTAAATTGCAAGGCGGCTAATTGTTTTGCCAGGTTTCTATTTAATTTAATATTTTATTGGAGTCAGTAAGTTATGAAAAATTTACTAACAGTCGGGCATAGAGGGATGTGGATGATATATGTACTTACGTTTATAGCGTTTGTATGCATTTAGAATAAATAAATTTCAATGAACATAGAGGCAAGTTCGCAGCACTTTTAGAGTGCTCGTTGTGTCGCCCCTGTTTAGAAACACACGGTATCTGCTGTTATGCCGCTCTTGTGTTTCCCGAAACTAATGCGTTTTACCTTAACTCAATGTCTGCGTGCCAGGCATGACTCATTCTGTTTGGTATGCTGGTTAAGTGTTAAAAAGTATTTAAATTCAAAATGTTAAATTAAATTTCGTTGCTGAAATATGGACGCTTTTTAGCTTGTCCACAGGCTTGGTGTTTGTGTGAACTAAGGCTTTCATATCCGGCATTAATTATTAAATCCTGAGAAACTAAAAGTATGTTTAATCTCCATTTTAATTTCCGTGATGACGCTGTGCGCAGCAGTAAGCAAGCATCCGCACTGTTACTCGGTGCTTTTTCTTTGTTGTTTATCGTTCCCTTCGCCAGCGCTTCTCAGGTACATCAAGATCATGGCTTAAGCCACAGCCATTATGAAGATTTGTCTGGTCAGAATTACGGCCAGCAGATCGCTCAACAAAATCGCTTGCAAGCAAAAGCTGAAACTCAGGCATTGGTCGATTCGCTGAACACTTACCGTAGCGCTGACAAAGCCGATAAAAAGTCGGCGCTCAATCAGATGGTTAGTCTGGCTAAACAGCGCAAAGACTATTTAAAGCAGCTGATGGAATCCGATCCTGCGGCTGTGGCCGGTGCGGTGTTGACTGCTGCCGAACGGCAGCAGATGCCTGATGCTGTCTCGCAATATCTGGAGCAAAAAAAGACTCTGGATGGCGAGCTGGAAGTTTTCTATGAAGATTACGAAGATCACAGTAAAAGCCGTCTGCGTCATATTTTGAAAACCGCCAATGGTCGTATTGAGTTGCACATGGCTGAAAAGTCAGCAGTGCAGTCGTTTTCTAGTGGGGAAAAAGTTCGTGCCCATGGCTGGAGATTTGATAATAGCGAGGAAAGCACCAATTCATTGGTACTTGAAAACGATCCTGAAGCATTAGCTTTGTTGGCACAGGACGGAACGTCAACAACGGGAAGTTCCGCATCCACAAACACTTTTGGTGAACAGCGTACTTTGGTGATGCTGATTAACTTCCAGGACAATATTCAGGAACCCTGGACTGCGCAAGAAACGCAAGATTTGGTTTTCGGGCCTGTCAGTGACTATTACAAAGAGAACTCTGATGGTCGCACTTGGCTAACCGGGGATGTTGTCGGGTATTATACGTTGCCGATTGCTTCGACGTGTGATTCCTGGGATATCTATGTCAATGCTAAACAGATGGCCGAAGATAGTGGTGTCGATGTAAGTCGTTATCAACGTTTAGTCTACATCTTCCCTAAGAACAGCAGCTGTGGCTGGACCGGAATGGGGACTCTGGGGGGAACTCAGACGCGTGCTTATATCAATGGCTCTTTTACCATGAATACTATTGGTCATGAATTGGGGCATAATTTCGGTCTATATCATGCTGAATATCTTGATTGTAAAAATGAAATCATAGGAGAGGGCTGTTTAGCGATTACCTACGGCGACACATTGGACATTATGGGCGCATACGGTGTTGAAGGTCATTTTAATGCATTTAACAAAGAACAATTGGGATGGTTGTCTACCGATTCGGGTGACATTGTAGAAGCTGACACCGAAGCTAGCTACATTATCGAACCATTAGAGACTACTCTGAGCGATTCTGCTAAAGGAATTAAGATTCCGCGTGGAGTTGATCCTGAAACCGGTCAGCAGCAATGGTATTACGTTGAATATCGTCAGGCGATTGGATTTGATAGTTTTCTCAGTAATAAGCCGGGTGTAACGAATGGTGTGGTGATACACCGTTCACCGGAGTCAAGTACGCGCGGTAGCCAACTATTGGATATGACGCCACAAAGTAGCCTGTTTGATCTGGATGATGCCGCTCTTTTGACCGGAAATAGTTTTACTGATTCCGATGCTGGGATCACAATTACCACTGAATGGGCCGATAGTACTGGCGCTAGTGTGCACGTGAGCTTTACCCAAGCGACGTGCTCATCATCGAGCCCTGGCGTCTCTGTCGTTGCAAACCAAAGCTCGGTATTGGCAGGTGATACGGCAAGTTATAGCGTAACTGTCGTCAATAACGATAGTGATAGTTGTGCAGCAACCAATTACAACGTGTCCGCGGAGGTTCCGGATGGTTGGCTAAGCACCAGTTCGGTTGTTTCTCTGGCTGCCGGAGCAACTGAGACAGTGACGCTAAATGTTACCCCATCAGATAAGGTGGCAGAAGGAAGCTATAGTCTTTCCTTTACTGCCGCCAATGGCTCTGACAGTCGTGATATAGGGAGCGCAGTCGTTAATCTCACCATTGATGCTCCTGTTGAACAATGTGTACCGGGCAATCCAGTGTTGTCTTTGACTGCCAGTCAAACAGGAGCGGTTGCAGCTGGAACGACGGTGAGTTATACCGCAACAGTAACGAACAAAGACAGCATGAGCTGCGAGTCTTCAACGGTAGATGTAGTTGCAAATGTGCCGAATGGGTGGACGGCAGACAGCCGTAGCGTAGCACTTGCTCCGGGCCAGTCCGCTTCAGTCAATCTGAGCGTGACGTCATCGGATACCGCATCTGAGGGTGTCTACCCAGTCGATGTGTATACGTATAACACCGCAGATATTGCCTATAACAGTAGTGCTGAGAGTAGTTATATCGTCGCAGCGCCCGAAGCTCTGTGTGTAGAAGCTGCACCACGTATCTCGGTTGCATCGGTCAGTGGCGAGGTAACAGCAGGTAGCACGGTGACTTACAATGTGACTGTAACTAATCAGAATAGTACCGATTGCGAAGCGACAAGCTACAGTGTGTCTGCTCAGGTCCCGTCGGGATGGAGTAGCACTCATGGTATCATTTCACTGGCTTCAGGCCAGAGTAGCACCATGCAAATCGCGGTAACGTCTGCTACCCATGCCGCCGATGGAACTTATAACATCGCAGTACTTGCGCAAAGTGCGACCGACAGCAGTGTTGTCAGCAAGAGTTCACTAAGTTATGTCGTTGTGAATTCGGTCAATAACGCGCCTGTGGCAGTATATGACAGCGTATTATTGTTAGCTAAAGATCCGACATTGATTAACGTATTAGGCAACGACAGTGATCCGGATGGTGATACATTGCGCATCAGTGGAGTGACTCAAGGAGCTAAGGGCTCGGTTGACATCACCGCTAGCGGACAACTGCTGTATACACCAGCGAAGAACTTTAAGGGCAGTGATAGTTTCACTTATACCATTACAGACGGTGAGAAAACCGCGACTGCTACGGTATCGATAGGGATGGACAGCTCGACATCAAGTAATTCCGGGCCAAGCAATAACAGTGGTAAAGGTAAAAAATGATGTCATCGCAGGGTTGGATTAATCCTGTTTGTCGAATGATTGATTGATGAGATTGATGAGAAAAAGGCGATGATAGGTATCATCGCCTTTTTGTTTCCTGTGAAAGTCTTAACAGGTCAATGTCAGCGCACTCGCTCGATTTGTCGTGATTTCAGACTATGGAGCTAATGCTGGCTCGTTGGTTACGATTTGAATACCAACAGAGCTGCTTTCGATGTTGCCCTCGTCATCAGAGACCTGAATATCAAGGTCGTTCAGCAGGTTGATACTTCCATCGGCAGGATCAAAGCCTGGGAGTAGTTTGAGTGTAAATGCACATTCATACACGTCTCCTGGGATCAGTACTGTACCTGTGGTACAGAAGTCTGGTGCGACGACTGCATCATAACTGCTCATTGCGGCGTTATTTTCTATCACAAAACTAGAACCGTCGGTTGAACCGTCGAAGACAGGTACACCATTGAAGTTCATAGTGGTAATGGTCATATTGTCCACGTTACCGTTTACAATACGAACAAACGCTGTCGCTTTCATGGCAAACTCTGGGGTTAACTGCAGAGGCAGATCCAAGAAAGTAACCATTGCGTCGTCATCATCCGATACCATCAGGCCGTCTTCGTCTGTACCGTAAATGGTTGCGACGTTAACGTGTTCATCACCTGCATTACCTTGCAGTTGCAGTGTAATGGTACAGCTATCGGATTGTCCTGGACTGAGTGTAACAGGAAGAGCCGAACATTGACTGGTCAGATCGCCGAATTTATCATCGTCCAACTTATCAAAAGTCACGTCATCAACGGTAGGGTTACCCATGCTATCCACAGTTTTGACACTGAAGGTAAAGGTATATTCTACGTCGCGATAGACAGTAGGATCGTCGCCGGTCTCATCCACTGAGGTTGGGTTGGCCTCTTTGATTAATTCAACCACAGATGGGACGTCGCGAATAGAGACGGTCCATGAGTCTGAGTGCATCGCCTCGTCACTCTCATTGTCAATTGCA
Source organism: Vibrio ostreae (assembly GCF_019226825.1). Classification (NCBI taxonomy): domain Bacteria; kingdom Pseudomonadati; phylum Pseudomonadota; class Gammaproteobacteria; order Vibrionales; family Vibrionaceae; genus Vibrio; species Vibrio ostreae. The sequence goes on along the minus strand of NZ_CP076642.1, from coordinate 555,656 downwards.
ACGGCTTTAACGACGTTAGTAACGGATTCGCCTTGATCTCCTCCCACATATTGCGTGAAAGTACAGGTGTAAGCATTCATAGCACCGTTAACTATGTAACCGCCAGTGGCACAAGTACCTATACCATCGAGGTCTTGAACAACAGCACCAATGGTGTCGGTCAGAGTAGTCAGTTGTACTGGTGAGTCAAAGTCTTGGGAGGTATTGGTGACGGTTACAGTGTAAGTCACATTCGCACCGGGTTCCAAAACCTCGTCGGTATTCGCTGTTTTTACGACGGTAATCGTTGGTGGAATATTAGTAACCTGAACGGTTCTCTCCACACTACAATGTTCGCCGGCAGCAGAAGTCCCAACCCCCGCAGGACAGGTTTCACCGTTGGTCACCGCATCACCATTTTTATCTTGCATAGTGACTTTGACTACGTCTTTGTACAATTCCGGGCTCTGATCATCTGGCAGATCGGTATCCACAATATGGACTGTAAATTGACAGCTGTAGGTACCACTAGGTGCTATTTCTAGCAAAGGTGAACCCACTGTACAGTTCGTCGCGGTCAGATAGACACCGTCACCGCCAGGTGAGGATGTCGCACCCCATAAATTCAGCGTTTTATCGTAGCTGCCATCACCGTTGATATCGATTTCATCTGTGACGGAGCTCAGATACAGGGATGTCTGACTGTTAGGGTTGGTGAAGCTGAGGTTAAATGTGTATGTACCACCTGGCTCTGAGCGAGTCGTTGGGTTGCCTTCACTTTTCACAATGACTGGTGGTGTAGGTTTTATGAATACGTCGATGTTAAACGTATCACAGTTACATTTAGATTTGGTATTTGGAATCTGACCAGGGTATGGGTCTTCAGCCAGTGTACAGTTGTCTCGCTCGATGTTATCCCACGCAGCACAATAGGTGAAATCGGCACGATTATCACCGTCTTCATCCGCACAGAGCATGGTGATTGTTTCATTTTCCAGTACGTAGGTGTCTTCGCCCGCGGCTTTACTGATATCACCACAGACGTCGCCATCAAGTTCAACGTCAGCAGAATAACCGCTGTCACCTGGTATCGGCAGAATCATACTACAGTTATCACCGCCATCCTGAACAACCTGTGGGCTGTCTTCCGTTAATGGCAGATAAAAGGTGGTGTCATAACGCTCATTTGCGTTGGTACGAATTGTCACATCTGCATTAAATGAAAATACCTGTCCTGGTGTACATTCTTCGTTCGGATTTGTTGGCGTGACCTGAGTTATCTCAACATCATTCGCGGTACAGTTCAGTGCATCCTGAGGAAGCGAGTTGCCTGGTTTCATTAGATATGCATCAGCCATACAGGCGACCGCATCCAAATTTGGATAAGCTCCGGCACTTGCTGGCGCAGACTTCATTAACCCATACAGGGCCGCCGTACTCATCAACGCAATACTGAGTATTCTGATAAGTCGGCTGTGTATTAAGCGTTCCATCATTTACCTTCTTTCTCATTTGAAAATTGATAAAAGGGCTCTTTGAATGTTCGATATTCCGTCTGACCGTTAATGTCAGTGCAGATACCGGACAAGCTAACTCCTATGCCCTTTGTCCTAAGGCAACGGCCCAGTGTGATTGCTGATCACTTATGTCTATAGGGGAGTTGCCAACTGAACACTTTATGAGCAAGAAATGAACCAAGAGTTATCTTATTGATTTTTAGTAATTATTTTTAATTTCATGGTGCAGATAAACAGGTGGGTGAACACATTGTTAACAAATGTGTCAGTATTGTTTTTTGAAAATGCTGGAATATGACTTGGAAATCATAAGATTAAGCAAAAGCTAAACCAAGTGTAAGCCTCTGACGGTTAAGTTTACAGTTGAACACTTTTGGTTTTTGCTTGATCCCTTGTTCTTAGTACACAAGTGGATCTCATCATTGATGCAGGATTATGAGTTATCTGCGCCTCAAGGTTTGTGGTGAGGAGGGGCTATTTTCTGACACTGTTTTGATTCAGAGTCCGGGCGACGTAAAGAAAGCGATGTCTTGTTATCCATATTGTGCGTTAAATAATCCCATTGGCACGTTTGTTGTTCAGTCAGTTGATAAATATCAAATTTCTTGTTGACCTGAAAACTCAATCCGTTAAAGTACACCTCGTTCTCACGGCACAGGTCGTTAGAACAGATGGTGTGACCATCGCTTGATTGAGTTGCCCTGGTGGTGAAATTGGTAGACACAAGGGATTTAAAATCCCTCGACTTTCGAGTTGTGCCGGTTCAAGTCCGGCCCGGGGCACCATCAATCAACTTATCACCATCTACTATTGAGGCGCGTTGGCAGAGTGGCCATGCAGCGGATTGCAAATCCGTGGACCTCGGTTCGACTCCGGGACGCGCCTCCATTCTCTTCTTTATTGTGAGAACGACATGACCAGCATAAAGCTGGTTTTTTTGTATCTGGCGTTCAGTAACCGCGACGAGCTTCCATGAAAAAGGCCAGCATAAGCTGACCTTGATCTGTTTGTGTGTTTCCATTGGTATCGCGTATTAAGATTTAACCGCAATGGCTTGGCTATCGTAGACATGATACTCAGAGCGCAGTCCCTTCACTAAGCTTACACACATTACCAGTAGCACGATACTGAACGGCAGAGCAGTCGCAACCACACCCGATTGCAATGCTTGCAGTGCTTCCTTGCCGCCAACCCAAAGCATCACCGCCGCGATTGCGCCTTCGACGCTCGCCCAGAAAATACGTTGCGGTACCGGGGCATCGATTTTACCGCCGGCGGTAATGCTATCGATGACCAGTGAGCCTGAATCTGATGAGGTAATAAAGAAAATCAGGATCAGTACGACAGAGATAATCGAGATTGCCGTACCATATGGCAGCTGCTCGTAGACCTGGAACAAGGTCAGCGAGATATCGGTCAGACCATTGGCTCCCAGTTCACCCACTTTGTTAGCGACCTGATCCAGCGCAATACCACCATAAATAGCCATCCAGAGCAGCGTCAGCAGAGTAGGGACAAAAATCACCGCAAACAGGAACTCACGCACGGTACGACCGCGAGAAACGCGAGCGATGAACATACCGACAAATGGTGACCATGAGATCCACCACGCCCAGTAGAACACAGTCCAGCCGTGCATCCATACTTCATCATCACGGCCATACGGGTAGCTCAGTGGAAGAATATGTTCAACATAAGCTTTCAAGGTGAAAGGAATGGACTCTACAGTCAGATTGAAGGTCACAGCAACAATGAATACCAACAGTGCGAAGGCGAACACCATGTTGACGTTACTCAATACTTTAACGCCGCCATCGATGCCGCGAATAACGGAAATAATCGCAATCAAAGTGACGAACACGATGACCGACAGCTGCATACCGATCCCGCCATCGGTACCAAACACGTAGTTCATACCGCTGGTGGCCTGCTGAGCCCCCAGACCTAATGAGGTTGCAAGACCAAAAAGAGTTGCCAGTACCGCCATAATATCAATCGCATGCCCTGTCCAACCCCAGGCACGATCGCCCAGTACCGGATAAAAAACGCTGCGCAGAGACAGAGGTAAGCCTTTATTAAATGCAAAGAAAGCTAAGGCCAGTGCAACAATCGCATACATTGCCCAACCGTGAATTCCCCAGTGGAACATGGTCGCCCCCATCGCAAGAGATTTTGCTTCCGGGGTGTTTGGGGTCACATTAAACGGTGTACCCCACCAATCGGTATAATATGCGGTTGGCTCAGCCACACTCCAGAACAGCAGACCGATACCCATACCGGCGGCAAATAACATCGAAAACCAGGATGCACGGGAGTGATCCGGTGTTGCTTCTTTGCCGCCGATACGGATCCTACCTAAAGGAGAGATCATGATGATGAAGGTAAAGAGGACGAAAAAGTTGGCGACCCACATAAACAGCGAATCAAACTGTTCGATGATGCCATTTTTCAAAGTGTTTAATGACTCTTTAGCGGTTTCCGGTCCGACAAGTAATAGTGTGGCCAGGAAAACAATAATGAGGCCAGCGCTGATGCCAAAAACTGGGTTATGTACATCAAAGCCCCATTTTTGAACATTGTCCTGACCGACCTGATAGTCAGTGGTTTCTATACTGTATTTTTTTAAAGCATCTTCCATAAAGATCAACTCAAATTGTTTTGTGTTCAATGTATGGTAAGCCAGTCCGTTTGGCTAATTCCTACGTGGTATTAATTAAATGATTAGTGCACAAATGAAAATCTATGGCAAAAATTGTAGCCTTATAGCGTTGTGTAAGTCAAATGTGGTGATTTTATCCGATACAGATGGCTTTGAGCTTGGTTTAAAGTGTTGTGTGCGAAACATTAGTCTTCATTGTACTGAGCCGTGTTAGCAGACTGCATGCATTATTGACCGTTAGGTCGGAACTCATCATTCGTGACCGCTTGCGTACTAGGCTGTCCTAAAGGTTGAAGAGGTTATCGTACTGAGTAACGAGTAGTGGGTGATTGTCTCAATGCGACATTATTGTCTTCCAAATAACGCAAATGCCTTCCAGTTCAAGGAATTGTGTGTCAAACCACAAAAAAGGTGGGTCAGCGAATGGCGTTGTCTAAAGTGCAGACTGCTTAAATATAAAAAATCAGGGCCGTGGCGGCCCTGACAGAAGTGATGGAACACTAAAACTCATTACCAACCTCGGCAGACAGGCTCGTCCATACATGGTTCATCACCTTCACGGCCTTGATCTGATGTGGTGACCACGACGCTATTTAGCAGTCCGGTTGATGATTGATTGGGTTGAGCGACAGCAATACTGGCTCCGAAACTAGAAATCACCAGTGCAACTGCCAGAACTAATGCTTTTAAACTTATACTTTTCATGACCTTATCTCCTAGATTCTCGCGACCTTAGCGCGTCGCGTTCTCATTACACGCCTTAATGACAGGTGATAAAAACGTCTAATTGAATCAAATACCGGTTGGTAAAAGCTTTGATACAGTCCTGCCGATAAGCCTGCTAACTCGTACGGAGCAAATATTGATCCAGATCATAATTTATTGAAAATACTTAAAAGGGAGAGTGGATAAAGTGTCCACGTTACAACCAAGGGTGTGACACATTGTGTACAGACCGGGAAACAATATGTAGGTGAACTTTTTGAAATAATATTATTATACATATAGTTAGGATGAATGCTTTTAGACTCTCAAGGTGTAACACCTGTAACATTAGCAAGTGACAGATGTTACACCTTTGCGGTGAGTGACAATCAATGAACTGCTGATTAAATAACCGAGTGATTAAAGCAAAGGACTGAAGGGGGAGTTGTGATAACGAGATTCAGTTTTCAGTAAGGTCAGAGTCGATGTTCAGGCGGTAACCGACGCCTCTGACGGTTTCTATCATTTTTGACTGCGCTGCCAGTTTACGCCGCAGTGAAACGATAATGGTGTCGACGACGTTACTTGCTCCTTCGTAATGAATTCCCCACACCTGTTCCAGTAAGGCCTTTCTGCTGACCACATTGCCCTGATGAGTCATTAACACAGCAAGAACGCCATTTTCTAATGGTGTTAAATCGACTTTGTTTCCAGCCAACTGCAGTTGCCGCTGAGCCGGTATAAACCAGGTGAGTGGGGCGGCGTTATTTTGTTTCACCCAAAGCCGGGATCGATACTGCAGGCGTTTGTAGCGATGCGGATCCCTGGCCTGCAAATGAGAGTGAATCAGTTGGGCAATAACCGGTGAAAGGGAGAGTCCTTCGTGATGGTGCTCAATAGCCCAGTGCCGGTTTAACTGATGATAATCGCAGGGGCCGAGTTTGTTTTCGCTGATGTATGCCAAACCAGGCTCACTCATGTGCGGTACAAAGGTGAATAGCTCCAGATTCTTCAGGATGGCGGTATCCTCCCGGTTGGGAAAGAAATAGTTGATGAGCAGATGAATCAGTTCAAAACAATCGTTGTGCGCCGGGTTATCAGGGTTAAACACGCTGGCATTAGCGCAAAGAATATTGAGTACTGCCGGATGGCCGTGTGCTAACTGCTGAATGTGTCCCGCAATCGGTTGCGATACATTTAGTGAAGTGATGTAGTGATGGGCATTCCGACTGGTCAGTGGTTGCAGAGTGAGGCTGTGAAAATGGTAGTTGAACGGTTTGGCTATCATCCAGCTCATGTCGGGTCGTGATCGGCCTGCAATGATTACCTTCCCCGGCGGTAATGCGGCTTGGTAAGTTGCTTGTCTAATCCAGGGTTCGAGTTGAGGCGTACAATCGATGTGATCAACGATCAGCACAGAACTGAGCGTGGTTTGACGGAGTAACGCCGCCAGTTTAGTTTTCAACGTCTTGGTTGTGTTATGGCTTTGCAGTTCTGTATGGCAGTCAATAACGTGGCAGTAGGCAGGGCAGTGGCGAGCAAACTCCGTCAGTAATGTTGTCTTCCCGACGCCTTTCATGCCATGGATAAATACGATGTCACTTTGTAAAGAATTCATACAATTCTGAAGCGAGCGGAGCTCTTGCTGCCGGCTCGCTAAACGCTCATCAGCCATGGTTTTCCGCCCGTTGAACTGGGTGTAGCGGCATCTCATCAAAATCTCATGAAATTACCATCAATAGATTTATCAATAGCGCTTAAGTTTATTGATGTAAAGCGAGTGAGGAGGAACTCCGATGAGATTAACTCAGTTATCGGCATGTGCGCTGGCTGTGATTGCTTTCTCTGCGTCGGCTGATATGGATGAAAAAATCCAGCGGGCAGAAAGCGCCGCACACAGTGATTTAAGCTCAATGGCAACGATTGTCGATACGGATGGCAGCGTGCTTAGAGAAGGGAACCATTGGCACTGTATGCCGGGCATTCCGGTGATGGCAGGCGACACTCATCCCATGTGTAATGATCCGGTATGGAGCGCTTTGCTACAGGCTGCGGCGAAAGGAGAACCGTTTGAAACGGACAAAATCGGCTTCTCATACATGATGCAAGGCGACGCCATGGTCAGTAACGCAAGCCCGGCAGCGACCGACCCGAATGATGGTGGTGTGTGGGTTAAAGAAGGCCCCCACATTATGATCGTCGGGCCTAAATCAATGCTAGAGGGCATCAGTGACGATCCATATAACGGCGGTCCTTATGTGATGTGGAAGGATACACCCTATGCGCACATCATGGTGCCACTGGATAACAAAACGAAACCTTAAGTAGTATAAGCAAGTCTGGTTCAGGGAGTATTGGGTTGCCGTCTGGCAACCCAATTTTTTGTATTGAACCTTTTTTTGTATTGAATCTTGATGCGTTGAATCAATCTGGTTGGTTTGTAAAGCCCAACGGCGAGTTGTTGTAATTTTCCAACTCTGAAAGCAAAGGTGCAGAGAAATCGGCGCGAACCGGATACGGGTTACCTTTACACATCAGTTGTTGAACAGTTGTTAACTTCTTATCTACCCCTTTGGGGTAGTTCAATTCTGTAATTGATTTACATCATTAATTCATTTTCTTTCATAAATAACAATCCGGATTAACGAATTAAGACAATTATCTGGGAATCCGTATGAGCAAATTGAAGCTGGTCATCATAGGTAATGGCATGGTAGGCCATCGCTATCTTGAAGATCTTGTGGAGAAAATGGACGCCACTCAATTAGAGGTAACTGTGTTCTGTGAAGAGCCGCGCATTGCCTATGACCGAGTTCACCTATCTTCTTATTTTTCTCACCATACCGCAGAAGAGCTCTCTTTGGTCACTACGGGCTTCTATGAGAAACATGGTATCCAAGTGCATGTTGGTGAGCGCGCTGTCAATATTAACGGTGAGCAGCAGATAGTGTATTCCAGTGCGGGCCGTGAGGTTCACTATGACAAACTGGTTCTGGCGACTGGCTCGTATCCTTTTGTTCCGCTTATCAAAGGCAATGAAGGTAAAGACTGTTTTGTATACCGTACGATTGAAGATCTCAAAGCGATTGAAGCCTGCGCCAAGAAAAGCCGTAGTGGTGTTGTTATTGGCGGCGGACTACTGGGACTGGAAGCGGCCGGTGCACTGAAAGCTTTGGGTATGCAAACTCATGTGGTCGAATTTGCTCCGGTACTGATGGCGGAGCAGTTGGATCAGCAGGGTGGCTTGCAGCTGCGCAACAAAATCGAGCGGATGGGCGTGCAGGTTCACACCAGTAAAAACACGCTGGAAATCGTTGCAGGTGGCGAAGCGGCGCGTAATACCATGGTGTTTGCAGACGGCACTCATCTTGAGGTGGATTTCATCGTCTTCTCTGCCGGTATTCGTCCGCAGGACAAGCTGGCTCGTCAGATGGGGCTCGACATTGCGCCGCGAGGTGGTATTGCGATTAATGATCGCTGCCAGACATCGGATCCCGACATTTATGCCATTGGCGAATGTGCCTCCTGGAATCAACAGTTCTTTGGCCTGGTTGCACCGGGCTACAAGATGGCAACCGTGGCGGTTGATCATCTGGCCGGCAACGACAGCAGCTTCAGCGGCGCGGATATGAGCGCCAAGCTGAAATTGCTGGGTGTTAAAGTCGGTTCGATTGGTGACGCTAACGGGCGTACACCGGGCTGTAAAAGTTACGTCTATCAGAATGAAGAGCAGGAAGTTTATAAACGCATTATCGTTTCGGAAGATGGTAAGAAACTGCTCGGTGCTGTTCTGGTCGGCGACACCGCGGACTATGGCGATCTGCTGCAACTTAAACTTAATGATATTGAATTACCCAAACATCCGGACACCTTGATCTTACCTGCCCATGCCGGAGCAGAAAAACCAGCGCTCGGCGCTGATGCGTTGCCGGACAGCGCCGTGATTTGTTCTTGTTTTGATGTCACGAAAGGCAAGATTGCCCAGGCTGTCGCGCAAGGCTGCCATACCCTGGCTGCTGTCAAAGCAGAAACCGGGGCGGGGACTGGCTGTGGTGGTTGTATCCCGCTGGTGACTTCGGTGCTGAATGCGGAGCTAGCCAAGTCGGGTATCGAAGTGAAACGTGATATTTGTGAGCACTTTGCTTATTCGCGTCAGGAACTGTTTCATCTCATTCGCATTGAAGGACTGAAAAGTTTTGCCGAGGTACTGGAAAAGCACGGCCATGGTTATGGGTGTGAAACCTGTAAACCCGCGATTGGTTCGATCCTTTCTTCTTGCTGGGGCGAGCACGTACTGTCACCGTCTCTGGTTGCTTTGCAGGATACCAATGACAACTTCCTGGGCAACATGCAAAAAGACGGCACCTATTCGGTGATACCGCGTATGGCAGGTGGTGAGGTGACACCTCAGGCTTTGGCTGCGCTGGCCAATGTAGCTGCTGAATATAATTTGTACACCAAAGTGACCGGTGCCCAGCGGATTGGTCTGTTCGGCGCGCAAAAAGATGACTTACCGGCTATCTGGCGCAAACTGCTGGAGGCCGGATTTGAAACAGGTCAGGCCTATGCCAAAGCGCTGCGCATGGCAAAAACCTGTGTGGGGTCAACCTGGTGCCGCTTCGGCGTCCAAGACAGCGTTGGCCTCGGTGTACTGATTGAAAATCGTTATAAGGGTATTCGTACGCCGCATAAAATGAAATTCGGCGTGTCTGGCTGTACCCGCGAATGTGCGGAAGCGCAGGGTAAAGATCTCGGTATTATCGCGACCGATGCCGGCTGGAATATGTATGTGTGCGGAAACGGCGGGATGAAGCCGCGCCACGCCGATTTACTGGCCAGCGACCTGGATCAGGCTACGCTGCTGCGCTACATCGACCGCTTTATGATGTTCTATATCCGCACCGCAGACAAATTGCAACGTACCTCCGTATGGCTGGAAAACATGGAAGGTGGTATCGACTATCTGCGTCAGGTGATTGTCGAGGATAAATTGGGTATCAACGATCAGTTAGAAGCCGATGTCGCGCGCCTGGTGGATGAGTATCAGTGTGAGTGGCAGGCAACCCTAGACAATCCTCAGCAGCTGAAACGTTTTTCTCACTTCATTAACAGTGAGTTACGTGATGACAATGTGCTGTTTGTCACACAGCGCGATCAGCATCGTCCGGCGACGTGGGCGGAGAAACACGCCGACAGTGCAATTGCTCAGCGTGGTGACATTTTACATGTGGCTTTGGAGAATGAAGCATGAGTCAGTGGCTAAAAATTTGTGACATCAACGAGATTGTACCGGGAACCGGAGTGTGTGCGCTGGTCAATGGCGAGCAGGTTGCCCTGTTTCGTCCCGGACAAGAAAGCAGCGTGGCGGCGATTGCTAACCTGGATCCGTTTGCGAAAGCGAACGTTTTGTCCCGCGGTCTTATCGGTGAACATCAGGGCGAGCTGTGGGTTGCCAGTCCTTTGAAAAAACAGCGCTTTAATCTGCGCACAGGTCTGTGTCTGGAAGATGAGCGTTTCAGTGTGAAAACGTATCAGACGCGAGTCTGTGACGGCATGGTAGAAGTCGCACTGTAATACTACCTGGCCACCTTCTCAACAACGGGGTGGCCAAGATTGCACAGGCAAAGGATTTGTATCTCTGATCCCTTTACCTGTTCAATCTTCAATTTTTTCAATTTAACTTTTCGATGGGGATTCCTCTATGTCAGCACTGAAACCTGCAGAAATTGTTCAAACCATGGTTGATGTCGGCGAAGCAAAAATCAAAACCGGCACCCGGGATCTGATATTGCGCGGCATGATGGCCGGTATCATTTTGTCTCTGGCGGTCGTTGTTGCCATCACTACTATTACTCAAACCGGTCTGGGTATTGTCGGGGCATTGGTGTTCCCGGTCGGCTTTTGTATTCTGAGCCTGATGGGCTATGACCTGGTGACAGGCGTGTTTGGGCTGGCACCTTTAGCAAAACTGGATAACCGCCCGGGAGTCACCTGGGGACGGGTGCTGCGCTGCTGGGGCCTGGTCGGTTTGGGTAACCTGATTGGCTCTCTGATTGTTGCGAGCCTGATTGCACTCTCGCTGACCATGAACTTCAGTGTTGAGCCGAATGCGGTGGGTCAGAAATTTATCGCAGTCGCCACAGCTCGTACCATCGGGTTCGAAAATCTGGGTGCTGATGGCTGGCTCACCTGTTTTGTGCGCGGTATTTTATGTAACCTGATGGTGTGTCTGGGCGTGATTGGTAATATGACCTCTCGTTCAGTGGCGGGTAAAATTGTCGCCATGTGGCTGCCGATTTTTATCTTCTTCGCTCTGGTATTTGAACACGCTGTGGTGAATATGTTCCTGTTCCCGCTCGGCATGTTACTGGGCGCCGATTTTGGCATCGCGACCTGGCTGAATTTCAACCTGGTGCCGACTATTCTGGGTAATATGATTGGTGGTCTGCTGTTTACCTGCCTTCCTCTTTACCTGACCCACGCCAAAACCGCACCTAAGCTGGATGATGAAACTGAACATAGCGCGCAACCGGTATTGAGTGCTAAATAATCCGCTGCAGGCTCTGCGTGTGAGCACGGCCTGCTCCTCTCTGCTGCTGTTTTAGGTCGTCTTGAGGCGTTGCAGGCTAGTTTGTGGCATTGCAGTCCAATGTTTTACATCAGTTTAATTATAAAAGGTCATCAGGGTGGTGCGTCGGCATCAGTGACTTTTGATAATTGAATTTACCCGGTAGGTTTTAACGATGAGCGTGACTCAATCTTATCCGCAATCTTGTGGTTTTGTTTCTCTGGTCGGTGCCGGACCCGGTGACCCGGATTTGTTGACAGTGAAAGGACTGCGAGTTATTCAACAAGCGCAGGTTGTGGTGTATGACCGTCTGGTTTCGCAGGCCATCCTGGACTTAGCGCCGGCCCAGGCAGAGCGCATTTATGTGGGTAAGCAGCTCGATTTTCATTGTGTTCCCCAGCAGCAAATCAACCAGATTCTGGTAGATAAAGCGCGGCAAGGATTACATGTGGTGCGTCTGAAAGGCGGCGATTCATTTATTTTTGGTCGCGGTGGTGAAGAGCTGGAAGTACTGGCAGATCATCACATCGCCTATGAAGTGGTGCCTGGAATTACGGCGGCAGCGGGCGCAACGGCCTATGCCGGTATTCCGCTCACTCATCGCGAGCACGCGCAAAGTGTCCAGTTCATCACCGGGCATTTGCAACAAGATGGATCCCCAATTAACTGGCAAGCCTTAGCGCAAAGTAATCAAACCCTGGTGTTTTATATGGGGCTCAAGCAGAGCCCGCACATCGCCGAGCAACTGATCAGCGGCGGCCTGGCGAAGGACACTCAGTGTGCGATTATAGAGAAAGGCACCACGCCACAGCAGCGGGTATTGCGAGGTGAATTAGCTCAGTTGTCTGAGTTGGCGGTCCAGGCGCAGAGCCCGGCATTAATCGTGGTTGGCAGCGTGACCGCTCTGCACGACAAACTGGCCTGGTTTGGTGAATAACCAGATAGATATGAAAGCTGAATACGATCGCTAAATCTGACAGCGGCTGGATGAGCGTGCCATCTCCTGCCGCCGCATGGGCATAGCATCAATGGTTTGCTTGAGAGCGTCCCAGTCCGTGGTTTTTCCCCAGCGCATTTTTTCGCTGCCGTCTTTGCCAACCAAAACAGCGGTGTGCTGGCCAGGGGACACACGGTAAGCGAGCAGAATATCATTGAGGTCAAACTCATGTTTCAGCCACTCAGGCTGGCTGAAACCATCTTCAGTGATGACTATGGTGACAACGTCACGCTCTGTCAGTTCGCACTGGTGCATCAGAGTTTCTACTAAGAACTGGCGCACGTAGTGATCCTGAGTGGGGGCAAAGTAGAGCACACTGCGATGAGTCCACTGATTAGAATAAAGTGGGTAAGCCTGAGCAACAACAGGGACAATAAGCACAACAACAGCAAGTAGCGCAGATTTCATGGTTTACCTCCTGTGCTGCCGGGGCAGTGAATGGCTAAGGATTCCATGGGCTGAATGTGTTAAGGTCTTCCTTCCACACATAAGCCAGCCCTTGCTGCACGTTTTTACGCGCAGGGCACGGTTAAGTTCACTTAAAGCAGACATAAACTATGCAAACCATCGCCATTCTGGTTGACGTTCAGAACGTTTACTACACCTGCAAGTCACGTTATCAGCAGCACTTTGACTATAATCACTTTTGGCAGAGCGTGACTCGGGGACGCAAGGTTCATCAGGCCAACGCCTATGCCATAGCCTCCAACGACAGCCGCCAGCGTCAGTTTCATCACATTCTGCGTGGTATCGGTTTTGAGGTGCAGCTTAAACCTTTCATTCAGCGTTCTGACGGCAGTGCCAAAGGCGACTGGGATGTAGGGATCACACTGGATGCGATTGAACTGGCAGCCGAAGTAGACACAATCGTGCTGGTCTCCGGTGACGGGGATTTCGATATTCTGGTTAAACGTATTCAGGACAAATACGGGAAAGAAGTCGAGGTATACGGTGTGCCGGGGTTGACGGCTAAAAGTCTGATTGATGCCGCCAACCACTACGTGGCTATCGAGGGTGACTTACTGCTCTGACTGAGGCTCGGTCACTGCGCTCTCTTGCTGCTCAGGCGCTTGTGCTGCTTGCTCACCTTGTGCCTGTTCGGCTTCAAGTTTGGCGCGCTCCGCTTTGGAAATGTAGCGCGGCTTGTTGCTGTTATGCAGCTTAGCGTTCTGTTTTTTCAGTTTGGTTTTTAAAATCTGGTTAATGCGTTTTTTACGGTTCATCTCAGGCTCTGTGAGTCTAGGTGTTGAGGTGCGGAGCTTACTGGTTTTCGATGTGAAGCTCAACTGTACCGAGTGGTTATTTACTGGCGGCAATGGCGGGACAATGTTGCTGCCGCATCCGCTGCTGGCCATCCGGCACTTGTTGCATGAGCGCAAACCCGTTCCAGATAAACCGCCCAGAGAACAGTCTAACCGCCTTCTCAGACAAGCGCAGAAATAACAAAGACAAGCCGCGTGGCTTGCCTTCATCTTTTTAGAGTCGTTGAGCTTTGGCTGACTTTATTCGCCGCCAAGCTGTCTTATTCTCCGGCCACCCATTGGCGCTTGGTTTTTACACTCGACATCAGCATGTATATACAAGTTGCCAGCAGGATAACGAACAGGTAACCCAGCAGACCTTGCGTATCTTGCATAAAGCTGTCGGCCAGGACCGGACCCAGTACCGACCCAATACTGTAACTAAACAGCATCACCTGAGTTGCAGAGACAATGTAGCTTGCGTCAAGCTTGTCACAGCCGAGGTTAATCGCAATCGGATAGATAGCAAAAGTTGCCATGCCGAGCAGGAATAAACCCATCGCTAACATGTCTGCGCCCGGATTGATCAGTGGTAAAACCGTAGCACCGGCACCGACTAAGCTGAACAAAGCCATCAGTAATTTACGTCCCATGAATTTTGACATCCATGGCACCATTGGCTGGACTGCCATTGCACCCAGAATGATCAACGCCATTAATGTGCCAATATGGCTATGGCTGATACCACGTTTTGCCAACTCGACCGGCATCAGGCCGTAAATTGCACCCAGTGTCAGGCCAGACACCAGACAGCCGATAATCGCCGCGTGGCTGAGTTTAAAAATTTGTTTCCATGACAGGCTGACACCGTGCTGTGTCTGTGGCTGATCGGTTTTACCGTAAATCAGTACCACCGATGCCATAACCAGCAGTGTGATAATGGCAAAGAAAGGAACACCACCGGAAACGCCCAGTACACCGATACCAAGCTGACCGATTGCAGTGCCGCCGTACAGAGCCGCCATGTAAATGCCCAGACGTTTGGCACGGCCAGATTCGTTACCATGCAGTAACCAGGACTCAACGACCACGAAGACGCCCGCAACGGCAACGCCGGCGACAAAGCGAGCAACAAGCCATGCTGCGGCATACGGCAACACCGGTAGCGCAACAATCGAAATAATCAGTACTGCCAGACAGCCCAGGAACGCCAGACGGTGCCCGAGACGGTTAACAAACGGTTCCATAATCACCGCACCCAGCAGTAAACCTGCATAGAATACGCTGGCCATCCAGCTGGCCAGAGATGCTTCAAGCCCATAATCAGAAAGCATAAGAGGGATAAGACTCATCAGGTAGCCGGATGCAACCGCATACAGTGACAGGGCGATCACTGGTACAGAAATTCGTTGGACAGAAACAGCAGAAGTACTCACGGAGTAGCCTCGAAAATAAGCAGGAACAGGGGGATTTCGCGGCGAATATGAAACTTATGATTTGAAAGGTAAAATGAAAAATTGTGATCTTGACGATTAATAAATTTTATCAAGGAGTCATTTAGCAAAAGGGAAGTAAAGTTGGTGTTCTCTAGCATAAAACACCAACTTTTAGCTAAATTTATAGGAATAAGTTACTTAACTAACGCTTGGTTCAGCCATTGTTCAAATTGCGATTTTGGCAACGCACCGTTGATCATATCGACCCTTTGCCCCTTTTTGAACACCATGATGGTCGGGATGCTTCGGATCTGAAATTGCGCGGCTAACTGCTGCTGACTTTCGGTATCGATTTTGACAAAGCGAACCTCTCCTTTGCGCTCTTCAGCCACATCGGAAAATACCGGTGCGAAGCCAACACACGGGTTACACCAGGGAGCCCAGAAGTCGACTACGACAGGCACATCGCTGGTAAGCAGGGCGCTGAAGTTAGCGATAGTACCTTCAAGCGGAGCGCCGTCCAGCAGCGAGGCCTGGCATTTGCCGCAGCTCGGGTTTTCTGAAATACGGGTTTCTGGAACGCGGTTCATCGCATGGCATGCGGGACAGCGAGTATTAAATGTGGTCATAACTTCCTCTCAAATGTGACGCCCGGGTCACCCCGGTGATTTCGCCTTGGCAGCCAAATCGGCGTATACTTTCTTGCATTGATGCGATATGCGAACCTTATTCGATTCCGGCCGTATTGAACATTTGCCATGCTCTGACCTGCATGTGTCTTGTCATTATCGCAGTTGATGAGTCAAATGTTGGGGCAGGTCGCATGATTACAATGATAACAACAACAAAAAAACAGGATGACCATGACTAAGTTTTATGCGGACATTACTGGCTGGGGGAAATGTCTGCCCCCGGCAACGCTCTCCAATGACGACCTCAGTACCTTTCTTGATACCAATGACGAGTGGATTCGCAGTCGCACCGGCATTGAACAGCGCCGAATCAGCCATGTGAATACCTCTGAACTGGCCACCGTTGCGGCGCGCCACGCACTGGCTTGTGCCGGGCTTAATGCCGCTGACATCGATCTGATTATTGTCGCGACCTGTTCACCGGATTCGCTGATTCCTAATATCGCGTCCAAAGTACAACAGAATCTCGGCATTCGCAGTGCTGCTGCGTTTGATCTCAACGCCGCGTGTACCGGCTTTGTCTACGGCCTGGAAACCGCGACGCGGCTTATTCAGGCTGGTAATTATCAGCACGCATTAGTGATAGGCGCAGAACGTCTGTCTTTTTACCTCGACTGGACTAAACGCGATACCGCGGTGCTGTTTGGCGATGGTGCCGGTGCTGTGACGCTCAGTCGCACCGAGCAATCGGTCGGGCTACAGGATGCCAAGATTGGTTGTGATGCCGCCGGCCGCGACATTCTGGCGGTGCCTGAGTTTGGTACGGCCATGGATCGTTTTGATGAGCAGAACGGCTTCTGGGCGTTTGAGTTTGTTGGTCAGGAAATTTTTAAGCGCGCGGTGAAAGGCATGGGCGCAGCGGCCAAGAGTGTGCTGGCACAAAGCGGTCTGTCGAAAGATGATATTGATGTGGTCATTCCCCATCAGGCGAATATCCGCATTATCCAGACATTGTGCGAACTGTCGGGCATTGAACAGAGTAAAGCTTTCGTTAACATTCAGCGCTATGGTAATACGTCAGCGGCTACTGTACCGATTGCGCTGTGCGAGGCATTGCAACAAGGCCGGATAAAAGCAGGCGATAATCTGCTGCTGGCTGCGTTCGGAGCAGGCCTGACCTGGGGGGCGGGTTATATCAAATGGGGCGAGCGCACGACACCGTTGGGGCTCAGTGATGGCGAGCTGCCGCCATCGGAAAAAACCGCGTTAGAACTGCTGCAGGCGGCGATTGAACATTGTCAGCACCACGCGGCTCTGCAGGTATAAATCGCACGTCTTCACTCGCTGGCTGCGGGGCCAGCGATCCTTCATTTTGATTTCATTTTATTGCTTCAGCATGACGTGAATTCAGTACCGCAATCATTTTGTCGCACCTTGATTCAGTCCAGATTGATTCAGCTGATGGGCGGAATATGGCATATGCTCAAAAGAACCGTAGCAGCAGTGTCAGGGGTGTTTATGACCAAGCCTAAATCAGCCGGACCAAACTTCATCGTCGCTCTGGATCAGGGAACAACCAGCTCCAGGGCGGTGGTACTGGATCACGATGCTAATATTGTCAGCGTCGCACAACGCCAGTTCAGCCAAATTTATCCTCACCCTGGCTGGGTTGAACATGATCCAATGGAAATCTACGCCACGCAAAGCGCAACCTTGATTGAAGCCCTGGGTAAAGCCGGGATCCGCAGCGATGATGTGGCGGCTATCGGCATCACCAATCAGCGTGAAACTACGATTGTCTGGAATAAGGAAACCGGCAAGCCAGTTTATAATGCGATTGTCTGGCAGTGTCGCCGGACCGCGGATATGTGCGCCGCGATGAAAGCTCAGCAGTTGGAAAGTGATATACGCGCTAAAACCGGCTTAGTGCTGGATCCTTATTTCTCTGCCAGCAAAATTAAATGGATTCTGGATAATGTGCCCGGGGCCCGGCATGCTGCAGAGCAGGGCAAACTGCTGTTTGGCACAGTCGATAGCTGGCTGGTGTGGAAAATGACTCAGGGCAGAGTCCATGCGACGGACTACACCAATGCCTCCCGTACCATGCTGTTCAACATTAACCAGTTGTGCTGGGACGAGTCGCTGCTTGAGTTGTTCTCCATTCCTGCCGCGATGATGCCGGAAGTGAAAGCGTCATCGGCGATTTACGGCCAGACCAATATTGGTGGCGAAGGTGGAACCCGTATTCCGATTGCTGGTATTGCCGGTGATCAGCAGGCAGCGCTGTTTGGACACTTATGTGTGAACCCTGGTGATGCCAAAAATACTTACGGTACCGGCTGTTTTCTGCTGATGAATACCGGCCAGCAAAAAGTCTGCTCAGACAACGGATTACTGACCACTCTCGCGTGCGGTCCGGATGGAAAGCCGTGTTACGCGCTGGAAGGCTCCGTTTTCATGGGCGGAGCAGCAATTCAGTGGCTGCGCGATGAGCTGAAGTTACTGAGCGATGCAAAGGATTCCGAATACTTCGCCACCAAAGTGGAATCGTCTGAGGGGGTTTATGTTGTGCCCGCATTTACCGGACTGGGCGCGCCCTATTGGGACCCGTACGCGCGGGGAACCGTCGTCGGATTGACGCGGGGGACGAATGCCAGTCACCTGATTCGTGCCACGCTGGAAAGTATTGCCTACCAGACCCGTGATGTACTGGATGCGATGCAGGCCGATTCTAACATGCGTCTTGCAGCGTTACGGGTCGATGGCGGCGCGGTTGCCAACAACTTTTTAATGCAATTCCAGGCGGATGTTCTCGATACCAGGGTTGAGCGGCCGGTCGAAACGGAAGTGACCGCACAGGGTGCTGCCTATCTGGCCGGATTAGCAGTCGGGTATTGGCAAAGTCTGGGAGCGTTGCAGCGTAAAGCCGCAATCGAGCGCTGCTTCGAGCCGTATCATGATGAAGCTAAGCGTCAACGGCGCTACCGTGGTTGGAAACGTGCTATCCAGTGCGCCCGCGCCTGGTCGGAATTACATCAGGATGACCAAGAACGCTAATGTATGAGCCAAAACTAACGTGTGAGCCAAAACTGATCTGTACGCCCAAATGGGCGTCTATCAGAAACGGCGTCGGTAAAATAACAAACCCGCCGGGCGGCGGGTTTGTGCAATAGATAACTTAGCTCAGGACAGGATTATTTCTTACCCTGAGTGGCCAGTTTGTCCTGCTCGGTCAGGTCGCGGATGCGACGGCTGATTTCACGGCGCTCTTTGGAGATTTCCGCGCTCTTGATGATGTGGTCATCAACACGGTCTTCGTAGTCCGCTTTCATGTTTTTCACGATTTCGATGATCTCTTCCTGAGTCATGTCTGGCTTGATGTAGTCAACCAGGTTCTCAAGCAAGTCAACACGCTTACGGTTGTCACGAACTTTCTTTTCGTTATCCAACAGTTCACGCTTGAGTTTGTTTTTACGGCGAGCCAGACTCACAATTTCAAATACGCTGTTCATAGGTCCCTTTCCCTAAAATGAATTAAAGCAACTGTGGCTGATTAAAGCATAACATCCCAGCTCATAACAGCCTTTAGATCAAACATGACAACGCCTTGACTAATAAATCACCACTCGATATACGGGTGGATTGTACATGCCTGAAAATACGCTATAACATGGATTCAATAATGATGAACCTATGATCGATTATGCAGCCTTCAGAGATTATTGTTCCCCCAAGCGAAGAGTCAGCCCCCAGCACGAAAGCGCAGCCTGTTCCGATAGAGCAGCGGGTAGACTCTCAACGGGCTAAACTAGGTCAAGCTTATATACGAGAACGTCACAAGCAGGAATTGACGAATATAGAATTACATCGTTCTAAAGTGATTGTGATGGATGAAAACGGGCGTATTCTGCGCATGTCCCTATCGCCTGAGCACTAAGAACGTGAGTTCGGCAGTGAGCCGTAACAATAATAATTAAGGAAAAGAACAATGAATCAAGAACTATCTCCCCTTGAAGCACGCGTTATCGGTTGCTTGATAGAAAAAGAAATAACCACGCCGGATCATTACCCGCTGACGCTCAATAGTTTAACCACGGCCTGCAATCAGAAAAGTAATCGTGAGCCTGTCTTGTCATTATCTGATGCAGAAGTACAAGATACGGTTGAAGGGTTGATCAGTCGCCGTTTAGTCAGCGATGAAAGTGGTTTTAACAGTCGTACGCCTAAGTATCAGCACCGTTTTTGTAACACTGAGTTTGGTGATTTGAAGCTGGGTGAACAAGAGCTCGGCCTGGTATGTTGCCTGTTACTGCGCGGTGCCCAGACTCCGGGCGAATTACGTACCCGAACTAACCGTCTTTGTTCTTTTTCTGATGTAAAGCAGACCGAGGCAGTGTTGGATGCCTTGGCGCAACGTGACTTGGTGGTCAAACTGCCGCGTGAACCGGGTAAACGTGAATCTCGTTACCAGCACCTGTTTTGTGGAGAAGTCGATTTAGAATCTCTGCTAAGCGCATCTGTCGCTCCAGCGGCCAACTCACAGATTGAAGCACTGGAGCAGGAAGTGGCGACACTGCGTGAAGAAGTTGCGGAATTGCGTGCTCTGGTTGAACAAGCTTTGGCCTGATGACGCTCGTGAGCAGTGAAAATTCAAGTCCGAATTGGTGGGTGTATCTGATTCGGACTTCCTCCAACGCCCTTTACTGTGGTATCACCACTGATGTGGAGCGACGCTTCAGTCAGCATGAGAAAGGGCAGGGGGCGAAAGCGTTACGGGGTAAAGGGCCATTAACCCTGGCCTGGCAATATGAACTTGGCCCATTAAAGGGCGAAGCACTGCGTCTGGAATATAAAATAAAACAGCTAACCAAAGCACAGAAAGAGCGCCTGATAATGGATGATTCCCGTTTGTCGCTGGTTTTGTGATCCCGCTGATTTTCCTGCCTTGTTGATGTCAGACACTCTGTCTATGATTAAGTTGTGTCCATATTATTGATATAACTGCTGTTTTTGTAGGGGTAGTTAGGGGCTGTACTCAATGACAGTTATCTGTGCCCTCGCAAGCGGTTTTGCAAACACAGCACTGTTTCAGAAATAGGAAACAGTTATAACTTAGATTATTTATTGTATATACAACCAAGAAAATGTTGTTAATTTAATCACTTGCATAAAAAATTCATGCTTTATTTGCCGTGCAAGCTGTTAATTGTACGCTGTATGCTTAATAATTCTCAGGCAATATTGATTTGCTGATATTACGGCGCTGCTTTGTAAACAAGCACGTCTCAACAATGCGTTGATGGTGTGATTATCAACCAACAGGCGGAATGTGTGGAATGAAGAAGGCGCTCTTTCTCTCTTTTTTACTTGGTTTCACCCCGGTAGCTACGTCCTATTCATCTCAATTGTTGAGCGGATACTGGCATTATCAGGAATTCTTAAATGCTAACCCACAGCAAAAGCAGTTGACTGATCAGTTGTCACGCGCCGTTCGCCAGGCACCAGTTGCAATGGCAGGGGAACAACAAAAGCCCGTATCCATTTCCGTTGTTTTTCCCGGCCAGCAGGTTTCAGACTATTGGGTTCGCAATATAAAAGCGTTCGAAATGCGTATGGAAGAACTGGGGATTGAATATCAGATCAATCAGGTCTTTACCCGGCCAAATCTGGACACACGTCAGCAAAGTCTCTCTCTGATGGAAGCGTTAAAAAACAATTCTGACTATTTAATTTTTACCCTGGATACGACACGGCACCGAAAGTTTATTGAACATGTACTAAGTTCTTCGCCAACTAAGTTGATCCTGCAAAATATTACGACGCCAGTCCGCGACTGGGACGGCAGACAGCCAATGATGTATGTTGGCTTTGATCATGAAATGGGTGCACTGCAACTGGCCCATTATTATCGTGAGCATGTTCCCAAAGGCAGCAAGTATTCTGTACTGTATTTCTCCGAGGGCTATGTGAGCGATGCGCGTGGTGATACCTTTATTGAGAATATGGAGCGCAGCGGTGATTATCATCTTGCTTCATCGTATTACACCAAGGCGACAGAAGAGAGCGGTTATGAGGCTGCTCTGAATATTGTCAAAAATGATCCCGATATTAAATTCATCTACGCCTGTTCGACAGATGTGGCTTTGGGGGCGGTGAAGGCCCTGAAAGAACTCAACCGGAACGACATTATGGTGAACGGCTGGGGCGGCGGTTCGGCAGAGCTGCAGGCGCTGGAGGAAGGCACTTTGGATGTCACCATTATGCGCATGAATGATGATACTGGTATAGCGATGGCCGAAGTGATTAAACGTGATCTCGAAGGGCTGGCTGTCCCGACGGTCTTTTCCGGCGATTTTGAGCTCGTTTCTCATGATGATAAGCAGCAGATCAGCTTATTCAAACAACGTGCGTTTCGGTATTCCGATCGTTAATTAGCCCAAGGAACACTGAGTGAACATCCGGTCCAGTACAGTAAAACAGAAAAGAAGAATTGCGACCTTTATCAGTCGTGCCATCGTGGCGGTGCTGGGCGCCCTCACGCTGGCTGTGCTGTTCCAAAGCTATCAAATCAGCAGCCGGTTAATCTCACAGGAAGTGGCACGCAGTGCTACCCAGACCGCGAGCTTGATCCAGAATCTGTTTAATTACCGTCTTGCTACGTTGCAGATTCACCAGGACAGTAGTGCTAAAAACAGCAGTTTTATTGATGCGTTAAGCAGCGATTCTGGCGCTGCACTTGATCAGTATTTTCTCAGCGTGGACCAACTGGAGTTGAGTAATACTCCGGACATCCGTTTTATCACTGATTTGAAAGAGTTGGTCTGGGAAGACGGTAACGCCCAGTTTTACGGCATTCAAAGCCGAGAAATGAATAAAATTATCCGTCGGGTCTCGGTGAGTAACAATTGGCATTTGGTGCAGACCCCGTCTTTACTGGGTATGACTTATTTGTTAGTACGTCGCTCGCCCGTCGTCAACAGTACGACAGGTGAAGTGATAGGCTTTCTGTTTGTTAGCATAGTGCTTAACAATAATTTTGCCCTGATTGAAACCATTCGTGATAGCAGCAATTCACAGAATTTAATTCTGGCTGTTGGCTCTGAAGTTTTAGCGTCAACTCTCAACGGGGACGAGTCCTACTCGGCGTTTGATGTGATTGAAGATGGCCTGAGTGAAGGGCTGTACGATAAAAACATGGTCAGTAAAGCGGTACTAGATGTCGAAGGTGTGCCTACTTATCTTGAGGTGTATTCGGTACAGAGCAATCAAAATGCGCTGAGCTTACGCGACAACTACTATTTCTGGATGATTTTTGCTCTGGTGGCGATGATCGCGGTCTCTATGCTAATTCGCTGGTGGTTGCAACGTCGTATTGAATCTGAAATTGAAGGCTTGATGACCTATACCCACAACGTTGCTGAGCGCGGTTTGGACGGATTCTTTCCCGGTTCTAAAATTTACGAATTTGACCATTTTGGCCGCACGTTGGAACACACTTTCCAGCGTTTGTCACAGCAGGAAAAGCAATTTGAGGATCTGTTTACTTTCGCTTTATCTCCGACCATTTTGTGGACCAGCGATGGTGAGATGATCCGGATGAATCCGGCTGCTGAGTCTCACTTCAGGCCAAAGGATGCTAATCAGTTGTCTCTGTTCAATGTGTTAAAGGCACAACTGGTACCACAGATAAAGCTGGCCGCACGAGGTGAAATCCTCAATGAGGTGAACACCGAAGTCGACGGTCGGGTTTTCTTGTGGAACCTGTCGCCGATTATTGTGGAGAATCGGGTCGAGTCCATCATTACTCAGGGCCAGGATGTCACTACGATTGCTGAGGCAGAAAAACAGAGCCGCATTGCCCGCAATGAAGCAGAAGAGACCGCGCGAGTACGAGCCGATTTTCTGGCCAAGATGAGCCATGAATTGCGCACGCCGCTTAACGGCATTCTCGGTGTATCTCAGTTACTGAAACGCACGGTGAAATCAAAAGAACAAGCGGAGCAGGTCAACGTTCTGTGCAGTAGTGGTGAACATTTGCTGGCGGTACTGAACGACATCCTCGACTTTTCCAAGATTGAACAAGGCAAGTTTCGTATTCAAAAAGTGGATTTCCGGCTGGTTGATGTGGTTTCAGCGATTGAAAGAATCTACGGGCCGCTATGCAGAGAGAAACAGCTGGAACTGCAACTTGAGAGTAATATTGATGAAGACATTTTCATCAATGGCGATCAGGTTCGCTTAAATCAGGTGCTGTTTAACCTGCTCAACAATGCGGTGAAGTTCACCCATGATGGTTCTATCTCCGTTCAGCTTGAGCTGAATCAGGATGTGTCACCGACCAAGCTGAAAATTGTCGTGCTCGATACCGGTATTGGGATACGCGATCAGGATCTGGCTGCTATTTTCGAACCTTTTGTGCAGGCGGAGTCGACCAATACCCGCGAATATGGCGGTAGCGGCCTGGGGCTCACTATTGTTCACAGTCTGATTGAAATGCTGGGCGGCAGCATTGAGGTTTCTTCTCAGTTTGGCGTCGGCACCCGTTTTGATATCGAATTACCGGTAGAGATTGTTGCCAATGAAGTGCGGGAAGCTGACACCCAGGTTGGTAAATCCCGCTATGATCTTTTCGACGATACTGTTCAGGTATTGATGGTGGAAGATAACCATACCAACGCCTTCATTGCCAAGGCTTTTTGTAATAAATACGGCATGAATGTGGAGTGGGTGACCGATGGCCTCAAAGCGATAGAGAGGGTCAAACAGCAGCATTACGATATGATTCTGATGGATAACCAACTGCCTTATCTGGACGGGGTCGATGCTACCCGGATCATCAAACATGAAATGGGGTTACCGATCCCGGTTTATGCCTGTACTGCGGATGGAATGCTGGAGACACAAGAAGCGTTTATGCAGGCGGGCGCCGAGTACGTAATTGTAAAACCGATCAAAGAAGATACCCTGCATCAGGCACTGGTGAATTTCCAGCTCAATCGTTCAGGGTATAACGCGCCGGTTAAAAAGAATTATTCCTGAACAACTTTTCGAACAGAGACATTTTCAGCTGGTCAGAAAGTTCAATGGCTTCTTCAAATTGTACATTTGATTATATTCCATTTTTTAGCTGTATCGACAATGCAAAGCAGGGCTTAGTGACAGCGATATGATCTCTATGTTCAATGTATTCAACATGATCTATATGTTCAACCTGATCGATGAATTAAAACTGAAAACGGACACCCATACTGAATTGCGGGCCCCACACTCCTGCATTTCGCGCTTCAGCGTTCAGCGACATTTGTTGCGTGGAATGGAAACGCACACCAGCGATGATAATAGAGTGCTCTTCAGTCCGGCCAATGCGTCCGTGTACTTCCAACTGATTGGTCAGCCACAGGCGTGAGCCTACGTTTAACTCCATGACGACGTCAGTATTGTGGTTCTCGTCGCCATTACCACGGAGATGGTGCGCGAGAAACTGGCCATAGATGTCGGCGAACGCATTAATCGGGCCGTTGAAACCAATGCCGCCCGCAGCATCCCAGTCTCCTTCCATGCGAGAATCAATTCGCGCGACTAAATGCGTGTTTTCAGTGAAAAATGTGCTGAATTCTCCGCCAAATGATTCCGGACTCACGCCAGTGCGCAGTTCTAAAAAGTTGTAGTTAAAGTTGTTCGCCAACGCCGTTGTTGGCAGGGCAGTGGCAAATGCCACCAGACCGGCCAGACATGTTCTTTTTATCATGACTTGAGTCCTAAAATGGAAATTTAAAAAGGCAGGCAAATTACAGGCCAAATCATGCGATAAATCAATAGCGTAGCGGATGAATATTGTACAAACTGGACCCAAAGGCACAATTTTATCCATATTGAGCGTACTTTTGCGCAGTGCGCTGGGCCGGAATGAGGAAAGATTCGGCGTTGATTCAGATATCTGCCGTCCCCCCGCTTGTGCTTTGGCTGCACTCACGGACCAGTTACGTATACAATGGTGAAAACTTCACGATAAGCAGAATTATGGAATCTACATTAAAGGCGCTGATGGTTCAGGGCACAACGTCAGATGCAGGTAAGAGTGTTTTGGTGGCTGGCCTATGCCGAGTGCTTAAACGGCGTAACATCAAGGTGGCCCCATTTAAACCCCAGAATATGGCACTCAACAGTGCCGTCACACCCGATGGCGGAGAAATTGGCCGCGCGCAGGCAGTGCAGGCGATCGCGTGTGGTATCGAGCCGACCGTGCATATGAATCCGGTTCTGCTCAAACCCAATTCGGATACCGGCGCCCAGGTGATTTTACAGGGGCGCGCACTGTCGAATATGGAAGCTAACAGTTATCACGATTACAAAAAAATAGCGATGCACACGGTGCTCGACTCCTTTTCCCTCCTGCAGAGTGAGTATGACAGCGTGATGATTGAAGGGGCCGGGAGCCCGGCGGAGATCAACCTGCGTGCTAATGATATTGCCAATATGGGCTTTGCTGAGGCTGCCGATGTGCCGGTGATTATCGTCGCGGATATTGACCGTGGCGGTGTGTTCGCCCATCTGTATGGCACGCTGGCATTGTTGTCAGAATCGGAGCAGCAGCGCGTCAAAGGCTTTGTCATTAACCGCTTTCGGGGCGACATTAGTTTGCTGCAGTCTGGTCTTGACTGGCTGGAGGAGAAAACCGGTAAGCCGGTGATTGGTGTCTTGCCGTATTTGCATGGTTTTGATCTCGAAGCGGAGGATGCCATTGCAGCCAAACAGGAATTGGGCGATAACGTTAAGCTGAATGTTGTGGTGCCAGTGTTCACCCGGATCAGCAATCACACCGATTTCGATGCC
Source organism: Vibrio ostreae (assembly GCF_019226825.1). NCBI lineage: Bacteria > Pseudomonadati > Pseudomonadota > Gammaproteobacteria > Vibrionales > Vibrionaceae > Vibrio > Vibrio ostreae. The sequence continues at coordinate 529,089 of NZ_CP076642.1, read as the reverse complement.
TTACGCCAAAACCCGGATATTAATCTGCGCTATGTCGGTAAAGGTGAACGTCTCGACGGCGCAGATCTGATTATTCTGCCCGGCAGCAAATCAACCCGAGCCGATTTAAAACATCTGCGTGAACAAGGTTGGGACAAAGATATCCTGCGCCACTTGCGTTTGGGAGGCAAAGTGATGGGTATTTGTGGTGGCTATCAGATGCTCGGACATTGGGTACATGATCCTGATGGTGTGGAGGGAGAAGCCGGCAGTACAGTAGGATTAGGGCTACTAGATACAGAGACCACTCTGACGCAAGAGAAGCAGCTCAACAATGTCTCTGGTCAGTTGGATTTAGATGGTGAATCGGTGGCAGTAACTGGTTATGAAATTCATGTCGGTCGTACTGTCTCAGTGTCAAACGAAACGAAAATTAATCCGCTGATCACGTTGACTAATGGGGCTGAAGATGGTGTTGTTAGTGAATGTAATCAGATACTTGGTACTTATCTGCACGGTATTTTCGATACATTCTCTGCCGCCCGGCTTATCTGTCAATGGGCAGGAGCTCAGGGTATTCAAACACACGATCATCTCAAGGCCAAAGAGCAGGCGATCGATCGCATTGCCGATGCAATCGAGGCCCATCTGGATCTTGCACTTTTGTGGCCGCAACTTGACGAGAATTAACATGAAAAAAAGGGCTTTATTAATTAGCGCTATGTTGGCGGCAACACCGGCGTGGGCTACAGATGCGGTCAATATTTACGCAGCGTCATCGATGACCAATGCGGTCGAGGATTTAATCAAAGCGTATGAGTCCGATCATGATGTCGATGTGGTGCCGGTCTTTGGCGGCTCATCTTCTCTGGCTCGTCAGATTGAGCATGGTGCTCCTGCGGATGTGTTTTTGTCGGCGAATGAAAAGTGGGTGCATCACTTGGTTGATAACGACATCGTTCAGGCTGACCATGTCAAATTGCTGGCTGGTAACCAACTGGTGCTGATTAAGCCGGTAGACTCCGACCAGGCGGCCTTTGATGTGGCGGACAAACAGCAATGGCAAACTTTGCTGAGAAACGACCGCATGGCGGTAGGTAACACCGACGCTGTGCCGGTGGGTATCTACTCTAAAGAAGCGCTGACCAATCTTGATGTATGGAAAACCGTTGAACCTAAGCTGGCGCAAACTGCCAATGTCCGTTTAGCTCTGGCACTGGTAGAACGCGGAGAAGCGCCTTTGGGGATGGTTTACAAAACCGATGCGATTCTGACTGACAAAGTCGCTATTCTGTCAACGTTTAAACCCACGTTGCACAGCGCTATCCATTACCCGCTGGTGCAGATTTCTGATACTCAGGCCAGCGCCAATTTCGTTCAATTCTTACAATCAGACAAAGCGAAAGCCGTGATGCAGCAATATGGTTTCCGCACTGACATGGGAAATGAAAAATTTGTTGAATAGCGACAGCTTTTTGACCCCATACGAATGGACTGCACTGCTGCTCAGCCTGAAAGTGGCCGGGTATGCAGTGTTATGGTTGCTCCCGGTTGGTCTGATCATCGGCTGGCTGCTGGCTCGTAAAGAGTTTGTTGGTAAGAGTGCGTTAGACAGCCTGGTTCATTTACCTTTGGTGCTGCCTCCGGTGGTGATCGGCTATCTGCTGTTGATCTCAATGGGCAAAAAGGGACTGATTGGGCAGTGGTTTCATGACTGGTTTGGTATCACGTTCAGTTTCAGTTGGCGCGGTGCGGTCCTGGCGTGTGTGGTGATTGCTTTGCCACTCATGGTGCGTTCGATACGCCTTAGCCTGGAAAGTGTTGATCCTAAACTTGAGCAGGCCGCTCGCACATTAGGTGCCTCGCCACTCAAGGTGTTTGTCACTGTGACGTTGCCGCTGACGTTGCCCGGTATTATCACTGGGGTGATGTTGTCATTTGCCCGCAGCCTGGGTGAATTTGGCGCGACAATTAGCTTTGTGTCCAATATTCCGGGGCAAACCCAGACGATTCCTTTGGCTATGTACAACTTCCTCGAAACGCCGGGAGCAGAACTGCAGGCGGCACGCTTGTGTGTTATCTCGATTGTGATTGCCTTGTTGTCACTGTTTATCTCTGAATTGATTAGCCGGCGAATGAAGAGAAAACTGGGGGTCAGTCAATGAGCCAGTTACAGGTGCAGTTCCAAAAGTCGTTGGGCAGCACAATGCTCGATGTCGACCTGGTTTTACCTGGTCAAGGCATTACTGCTGTGTTTGGCCGTTCTGGTGCCGGGAAAACCTCGTTCATCAATGTGATCAGTGGCTTAATCAGACCGGATGCAGGTTTGATTACGGTTAATGAACGGGTGTTATTCAACAGCGCGGCGAAGGTCAGTCTGCCAGTCGAGCGCCGCCGTATTGGCTATGTGTTCCAGGAAGCCCGGCTGTTTCCGCACTATACGGTGCGCGGTAACCTGAATTATGGCGTGCGGGTTAAAGATGACGGTTATTTCGATTCTGTCGTGGCATTGCTGGCATTGGAGCCTTTGCTGGCGCGTTATCCGAACGCCTTGTCCGGAGGGGAAAAACAGCGGGTGGCGATTGGCCGCGCGCTGTTGTCCAAGCCGGATTTGTTGTTGATGGATGAGCCACTGGCCTCGTTAGATTTACCGCGTAAACGGGAAGTGATGCCGTTTCTTGAGCAGTTGTCACAACAGGTGCAGATTCCTATTTTGTATGTTACCCACAGTATGAATGAAATTCTGCGTCTGGCGCAGCATCTGGTCGTGCTGGATGGCGGTAAGGTTGTTGCATCAGGGCCGATTGAAGAAGTCTGGTCATCGCGCAGTATGCGACCCTGGCAGTCGTTTAGCGAGCAGAGTACTTTGTTTTCTGCGACCATTAGCCGGCACCAGTCTCGTTATGGCCTGACTCAGATTGAGCTCGCCAAAGGGGTTGGTTTGTGGGTTCAGCAAGTCAGCGGTGAACCGGGCGCTGCGATTAGGCTGCAGATTCGCGCCAACGATGTATCGGTGACATTAAATGATCCGGGTAAAACTTCGATTCGCAACATTCTCGCCGCTACCATTGCTGACATTGAATACCATCAGCAGGGTGAGGATAAAAAGAGTATCGCTCTCAAGCTTGAACTGGCGCCAGAGTGCTATTTATGGGCGGTGATTACCGAGTGGGCGCTGGAAGATCTCCAGCTTGAGGTTGGGATGTCGGTTTACGCGCAGATCAAAGGTGTCAGTGTGTCCCAGCGTGATATGGTGTTGAGTCAGGTGTGAATCTGTTGCAATACAGTGCTGCGTTTCTTGTAGCCCTCCATTGTGAGGGCCTGTTTTACTGGGGTTTGGTGTAAGAGAGATGGCGAGCACGCATCTCGATAAAGTGAGTTTCGTTACAACGCTTGTCTAAGCCGCGTTTTCGTCGAAAAAACAATCAACGAGCCAGTTTATGGTGCGCACGGGAGAAGTGGCCGGCACTGAATGCGCCGACAATAGACAGTTCGCCTGCCAGGCACAAACCAGCCACAACCTCTGCCAGTGCGCGTGCTTTTCCCTTTCCGGCCAGGCCGAGAATATCCAGACAGGCTTTCTGACTCGGCAGTCCGGTGCCACCACCCACCGTACCCACCATAATATTCGGCAGGGTGACACAAGCGTATAAGCCACCCTGTGCATTCACTTCCATTCTGGTAATGCCGACGGCTGATTCGGCAACACAGGCAGCATCCTGACCACAGGCAATATAGAGCGCAGCTAATGCATTGGCATAGTGCGCATTAACGCCGATTCCGCCGCTGAGTGTCGCGCCTAACGTCGTCATGTGGCCAAACTCCACCATATTCTTTGGCGTGGTGTGCAAATATTTTTTAACCAACGTGGCTGGCAGATGGACTTCAGCGGTCACTTTTTTACCGCGCACACTGCGCAGAACGTGACTGTTTGCTTTCTTATCACCGGAGAGATTGCCGTCCAGAAACGCCTGCTGCGGACTGACCGGAGCATGCGCCAGAATGAATTCAAACACCGCGTTGGTAGCAATCGTGACCATATTCTGGCCGGATGCATCGCCGGTGGTGTACTCAAACACCAAATAGACGTGATTGCCTTCAATCGAAACGTTGATGTCATGCAGGCGGCCATGTTGAGTGGTGGACTGTGCAATCGACTTAAATTGGTCGTATTGGGTAGTAATCCAGGCGACAAATTGTCCGGCTTCGGCCAGGTTATAGAAGGAAAAAACCGGTGTTCGGGTTATTCCTTCATTGAGCAGCATAGCGCTCACCCCGCCCGCTGCGGTAATCAGGCGGCATCCACGGTGATAGGAGGCAACCAAAGCGGCTTCTGTGGTGGCAAGAGGAATCGCATAATCACCATTGGCGTGTAAGCCGTTGATCCGCAGTGGTCCGGCTATACCGACCGGCACTTTTACCGTGCCGATAAAGTGTTCAATGTTCTTCTCGTAACGCGCCATATTTTGTGCCGTTTGGGGATCAAGCAGGTGATCTCTGGCGTGACGGATATCTATTTGCTGCCAACGCTTTTGCACTTGCTTGTGGTTCAGCGCTGCGCTAAGAGGTAAAGACGTGGTGGGAGTGAGTTTGGGGTCAAGGGCGGCACTAAACTGTTCGTTCGTCAGCGCAGGGTGAAGATCAAGTGGGGCATCGTGACGAAGCGAGTTTAATTTAGGCATGGCGATTAGAGAGCATCAGTCAAAATTGGACTGCATTGTACCGCTGACAGGAACAAACTCAATGTTTTGTCACAGCCGGTGACAAATTAATACCGGAGGAGAGTCAATGCTTAAATTAAACACTGATATCAAGCAGGCTGCCGATCATATCCTGATCGCGCTGTAAAACATGAGTCCCAATTCGGTTGTATTGTTGAGCCTGATTGAGCCGCACCAATGCATCGACGTTGTCAGGAGCCGGCTGAGGTTTATCCAATTCCACTTTATTGAAGGCAAGAGCATCGTTGTTGGTATTGGCAGGGTTGACAACTTGGTTACGCTGAATGTCATGCGCAGCATCGTCAGCCATCTTTGAAGATTGCTGAATAATCGAATAACCGGGTTGTACGGATGACACTGACATAGGCGTTCCTCTCTGCTGATCGCAGCATATGGTGATAAATTAACCAATGCAAGCATTTTGAGAACATCACGTTGACATCTGTTGCTGCCTGTCAACTGAGCAGGCTTGAAACCGATAGCTTTTTAAAACAGAAGTGCGTTTTCTAAATCATCAGTTGGCTTTCTAAAGCAGCAGAGGAGTATAAAACCTGACGCTTAGGAAAACAGACTGACGATTGCGTCCATCTCTTCATCAGTTAATATCGTCGCCGGCTCATCGCTTAGTGAGTGACGGATTTCACCTTGTAAAGATTTCAACTGCTGAGGTGTCAGGAGTTTAAGCTGTGATTTAAGTTGTTCAAACTGGATACTGTTCATTGCTGTATTCCGGATAACGGGTCTGTGGTGGCGCAACAATCTTTGGTGTTCTTCTTCCATAATGGTCTTACTCAGGTAAGAACGGCATGAATAAAATTTAGTATTTGCCAGCGGTTTTTTTGTCCGAAATGTGTTAATAAAACGCAAAAAGAGGCCCAGTTTGGCCTCTTTAATAACGGAATATGTTTAATTATGAATTGGTTGTATATTGAGCGGTGAGGTCAGTTAACCCGCACCGCGAACTTGCTGGCAAGTGAATGAAGTTCGGGCAACATGCGATAAATAAGATGCAACTGTTGCAGTACCATACGTGCCGAGCTGTCATCCTCTTCGCGCCATTCTGACAGACGTTTTTCCAGCCCTTCAGAATTGATCGCACTGATGTCGCATTCCCCCTCTCGGGTAAACAGTTGTTGATACAAGACGTCCAGATGTTTATGAATGGCACGGTGCGAGTCGAGTACCAGTTGATGCACGGTTTCATCATCAATCCGGGTACGATGCGCGCCGAGCGCGGAGATGTAACTCAGTAACGCATGACTCAGGGTCAGAAAGCGATAGCTCTCATCGGTAGCCGCGCGGTACTTACCCGGTTCAGCCAACATGTTACTCACGGCCGCAGCCAGAGAAGCATCCTGATTGTGTGCGTTACGCCGGGCGATACGATAGGTCAGGTTGTCTTTCTTACCAATACGGTACTGACCGATAATCTGGTCCAGATATGTCTTATTGGCCTGGATAGTATCAGCCATCACCTTGTGCAGACGCTTTGAGTGCCAGTCCGGCAAGATAAAAGCCACGGCAGCGACCGCTAATCCGCAGCCGATAAGTGTATCGGCCAGACGGGGCAGGACCACCGCAAAACCTTCACCCAGTTGGTTAAAACAAAACAGCACCAGCAGGGTAATAAAGCCGGTCGCATAACCATAGTTGTTAAGACGAAACGCAAAGAACATGACTCCGGAGAAGACAATAAAGACCAATTGGCTTTCCTGAGACGGGAAAAACGTAAGCAGTGGTACCCCGATCAGCAGACCGGCCAGAGTACCTATAATACGAGAGGTCAGTTTTTTACGCGTGGCGGCGTAGTTGGGCTGGCAGACAAACAAAGTCGTCAGCAGGATCCAGTAGCCCCGTTCCAGGCCCAGTCCCTGTAAAATGCCGTAACCGAGAGTTAACGCTATCGACATCCGCACCGCGTGGCGAAACAGCAGCGAATCTTTATTCATATTGGCTTTAATACGCAGCCACATTGATTTGAGTGTATGTGCTTCGGTATCGTCCAGTTCATCGTCTTCCGGTTTGCTCACGTCCGGGTTGCTTACGTTACTTAACTGGCGTTCAACGGTGGCAAGGTTATTGAACAGATAACCGAGCTGTGCAAGCAGCATTTTCCATTCCGGTTGTTTTTGCTGCTGAAGATAGGTCAGTGAAAGCTGAAGTTCATCCAAGGCCAGTACCGAGTCACTGGCGTGCTCATAGTGAGCACCGATACGAATGGAGTGAGCAATGTCGCGACAGGCTTTGGCCTGAGTCTCGAGAAGATGTTTGAAGCGGAACATGACGTCTGTACGGCCAAAATGGTCTGCCAGCTCCTGATAGCGATAGTGGGTGGAGCTGACCCGTTCATGAATATCCTGGGCAACAAAATAAATTTTCAGAAAGCGGTCGCTGGCACCGTCAACGTGGCCTCGCTTGGAGCGGGTCAGGAAAGTCGCTTTACACTGATTCAAGGCACTGACGGTCGATGCGTTGAGGTTCGCTTCGGTAATGCGGTGCGGTTGTGGCGCCAGGTTCGACACCGGATGAAACAGTTTGGATTTGGCATCAAGGTAGTTGGCTAACTGGACAAATACATTCGCCAGATCCTGCTGCACCGGCTGAGTTGGCCACAGTGCGTGCCAGAGCATAGAAACCAGGTAATACCAGGCAGAACCGCTCAGTAACAGTAAAGGCTGGAACCAGATGTTGGTGCTTTGGTCTGCGCCGAGCATGGCATAAATGGCGATCAGCAGAGAGCCGAACGCAATGCTGGCGTAACGGGCTCCCATTGCGCCGAGCATGGTAAAGCCAAACGTTGAAATAAACAGGCCGAGCGCAAACAATGGCGGTGTGTCGAACAGAATTTCAATTGAGAAAGAGGCTACAGCAAAACAGACAAATGTCAGCGAAATGGCTTTCAAGCGTCCGGTAAAGCTATCATCACGTTCTGCCAATGCAGCGGCGATCACGCCAAGGATCAGCGGCGTGACCCAGGTATTGAGGTTGTAATGCCAGGCCGGAATGACAACACCGAGTAAGGTGACCAGAATCAGGACACTGTAGTTGATGGTTTTGTTGGCCCAGTAAAGACGAAGTTGATTGGTTAACTGCACTGTTGATTCTACACGCCAGACGGAAAAGTGAGAGTGTAGCAGAACCCGATGCTAAGAATCTGATCAAAAATAAAAAATCATTAGTTTTGCTGATAATGTGAGACAAAGGTTGAGTGAATTTTGCCCGTAAAGCGGTGAATTGTCCGCCAGACAGGCAGTCACAGAAAGCTGGCGGCGTTGCGTGTGGCAACTTTGACATTAATTTTTCATAGCGACAGTGGTTTACGTTATTATGGCCGCAACGAAACAGGTGAGTAAATATCCATGCAGCTAAGTGCAAAAAAGTCTGCACAATTTTTTATTTCTAACGAATATCATCAGGTAAAACTGGAGGACGAACTGGTTGTTCTCTCGTCCCATCTGAGTGAAGAGCGGATCCCGTTTAATATCTGGAATGGTCAGATCAAAGTCCATCGCGGTTTGCTGTGGGGCGCTTTACAGTTTTTCGCCCATGAAGAGCAAGGGATCCAGCGTTCATGGATGGTGCAGGGGCTGCCCTGGCCCGATTGCCGTCATTTTGCTCATCAGTTGGTCAATTTGTATCAGCAATGGCACAACCGTCAGTGCCAGATGCTGGGTGAATACTTACCTGACTGGCAGCAGAAACTGACTCAGTTGCAGCGCTTACCTTCATTTCTGCCGCATTCGGCAGTGGATAACTGGGTCACCAGTGTATTTGATGATCTGGCTAAAATAGGGATGACGTTAGAAGAAGCTCATCAGCGCCTGCCTGAACATATTGAAAAACTGGTGCCTTGGTTACTCGACACCACACAGTCGCTGACCGAGCGTAATCACGATTGGATCGAAACCGAACGTCGCAACTGGGAAGTCCTGTTTTCGACGCTGGAATCTTCTGCGCTTAACTTGTCCCAGCAACAGGCGGTGTTGCTCAATGATGATCATAACCTGGTGCTGGCCGGAGCCGGCTCCGGTAAAACCAGTGTTCTCACCGCGCGAGTTGCCTATCTGCTGCAGAGCCATTTGGCTCGTGCAGAACAGATTTTGCTGGTTGCCTTTGGCCGCGATGCCGCTAAGGAAATGGAAGCGCGACTGAGTGATAAAATTGGTCTGGCGGCCGAGCAGGCGCGGGTCAATACCTTCCACCAGTTAGGGCTTTACATTCTTAACCGGGTTGAAACCGAAAGCGTGGTGATATCTCCGATCGTTTTGGACGACAAGCTGAAAAAGGCGTGGTGTATTGACTGGTTAAAACGTCACTGGATGACTCCGACCAACTTTAAACGTTGGCAAAAACACCTCACTAAATGGCCGATTGCTTATTTGGCAGGTGACGATGAACTGGGCAGCCATGTTGAGAATCCTAAATTGATTGCCTGGCTGGAGCGTCAGCTGGATCAACTGGCTCAATTGAGTCTGTCGAAAAAAGAGATCCAGCAACAGTTGGTCGAACATCCTGATTACACGCGACTTAACAGCGAACTGGCACTGACCTGGCCGTGTTACCAGGCTTGGCAGCAGATGCTGAAAGAGACCAATCATATTGATTTCAACCTCATGATCAGTCGCGCCACTGACTACGTGAAGAAAGGTAAATTCGTCTGTCCGTGGAAATTTATCATGATCGATGAGTATCAGGATATTTCACCACCCCGGCTGGCGTTGATTCAGGCGTTGTGTGAACAGAATGCCGATCAAACCAATCTGTTTGCTGTCGGTGATGACTGGCAGTCTATTTACCAGTTTGCCGGTTCGGATGTGGACTTAACGACGGACTTTTCCGCCCGTTTCCCACACTCAACGGTACATTATCTCGATACGACCTATCGTTTTAACGATCAGATAGGTTCGGTAGCGAATCAGTTCGTTCAGCAGAATCCACATCAGTTACCGAAGACGCTTAACAGCTTTAAGACCCAGAAACAAAAGGCGGTCTATCTGGCACCGAGCAGTAACGTGGAGAAGATCCTGGATCAGCTTAATCGTCAGGCCAATGGTATCAAGAGCGTGCTGTTACTGGGACGCAATCATTACCATAAACCTGAGTTACTGCGTGACTGGCAGAATCGCTACCTGTCACTCAAAATGGAATTCATGACCTGCCATGCCAGTAAGGGTAAAGAAGCGGATTACGTTATTGTCCTCGCGGTCGATGAAGGTCAGTTCCCGGCCAGGGTTAAAGCCATACATCTTGATGGCGCGTTAACGCAATCGGCGCACGATTTTGCCTATGCAGAGGAGCGACGTCTGTTCTATGTTGCGATGACCCGGGCCAAAGAAAAAGTGTGGGTCACGTTTAACGGCAGTGGCTCGACATTTGCACAGGAGTTAGCAGACGGAAACTATGCAGTTGTTAAGCAAAAATAATCCTGGTATCGATATGAGTAACCAAGGAAGCACTTTGCTAGCAAGGAACCACTTTGTTCGTCAGGAACCACTTTGTTGGTAAAGAACGATTTTGTGAGTAAGGGAGCATTTTATGAGTAAGGCACTGATTTTAGTCGATGTTCAAAATGATTTTTCCCCCAGTGGAGCATTACCGGTGCCGCAAGGTGATCAAATCGTACCGGTCATCAACCAACTGATCCCTCATTTCGAGCATGTGATTGCAACCAAAGACTGGCACCCGGCCGGACACGCCAGTTTTGCTTCTGTTCAGGGTAAGCAACCTGGAGACGTGATTGATTTAAAAGGGATCAGTCAAATTATGTGGCCCGATCATTGTGTGCAGTTTTCACACGGCGCAGAATTTATTGCCGGCTTAAACAGTGAGGCGATTACACACACGGTTGTGAAGGGGACCAATCCGTCTATCGACAGTTATAGCGGCTTTTTTGATAATCAGCGTTTGCAAAGTACAGGTTTGAGTGACTACCTCGCTGAGCAGGGAATCGATGAAGTGTATGTTGTCGGTCTGGCGACCGATTATTGTGTCAAGTTCACTGCATTAGATGCGGTCTCGCTGGGTCTTCGTACCTGGGTGATCAAAGATGCATGCCGGGGCGTCAATATTGCCCCGCAAGATAGCGACGATGCTTTTCAGGCTATGCAGGATGCCGGCTGTGAACTGATTTCATCGTCGGTATTCTTGGCGCAGCAGATGTAGCCAGCGAAGACGATGGATGAATCTCTGTTGCTCGCAGCCAGAATACAACAAAGCCGTTGGGCAGCTTTGTTGTATCTGCAGGTGACTGGTGTATCTGCAAGGCGACTGTGGCATCAGCGCTCAGGCAGAGCCGGTACAGGACTTAATCGCCACTGATTTGGTAGTGTCTGGCGACATTGGCGGTGATTTTTCCCCATGGTGAGGCTTTGGCCCTGGCTTGATGCTGTTCAAAGGCGTTACGGTCGACAAACTCCTCATACACATCAAAACGATTTGGATTGCCTGGCGTGGGTGTGACATCAAACACCAGACATCCGCTTTCGGCAAGGGTCAGGCACTTATGTTCTGCTAATGCTTGTTTTACTGCGGCTAAATCTTCATTCTCAACCACAATATAGCCGCTTAAAGTCACCTTACCCATTTAAATTCCTTGTGGTTAGGTTCAGATACGTTCAGCCAGGTAAGCCTGATAATCCGGGATCTCAATATCGACATCCTGCGCCATTAACTCTGAATTAAACAGAAACTTAGCGGTCGCACGGTTAGTCGCAACCGGAATGTTCCACACGCTGGCGATGCGCAATAGAGCTTTGACATCCGGATCATGCGGGACGGCGTTGAGTGGATCCCAGAAGAAAATCAGGACATCAATTTTGCCTTCAGAAATCAGAGCGCCAATCTGCTGATCACCGCCCATCGGGCCACTGATCATGCTGGTAATTTCAAGGCCGGTTTCTTTGCTCAGCATATGGCCGGTTGTACCGGTTGCGTACAAGGCATGATGCTCCAGCTTGCTTTGGTTTTCTTTCACCCAACGCAGCAGTTCGCCTTTGTAGTTATCGTGAGCAACCAGAGCCACATGCTTGCGCTGTGACATAGTACGCGTGGTCTTTTTCATTGATGACCTTCCTAATGTTTGATAAGTCTGTTGTTAAACTCAGATGTTAATAACCAAAACCGCATGTCCATTCAATGGCTTTTATCAAAAAAGGTGCGGTCGGGGTTGTCACAGATAACGAATTCAATATTCCGTGTCCATTCCTGGCACGAAATGATGGCTATAGCGTAATGACTGACCACGCCAGTAGGGCATGCGCGAGATAGTAACTCACCAGTACCGCCTGACGAGTAATGAGCGTTGAAGCCAAAAAACGGTTTCTGGCCCACATTAAATCGCACATCAGCAGCATGAAAGCACCCATGATAGCGAGGTTAGCCGATGTAGACTGGCTGCTGAGCCAATACTCGGCGCTCGAAGAACCCAAAGTTGCAATCACCACCAGATAGATCAGAACCGGTACCATCAAGCGCTCCAGATTGGGCAGCAGCAGGAGGAAAGTCAGGATACCTAGTGCAAAAATGACCACAGGGATCCACCAGGTCACCGAACCGACCATGCTGATAAATCCTATCACATAGCAGGTGTGGGCGAGTAAATAGCCGGCGGAGGCGAGTCGGCTGTTATCTCCTGTCAGGGAGATAACACTGTCAGCCAAGGCGAAGACCAGCAGACCGCTGCTGACCCATAACGCTAATGGGGTACGGGTGGCTGAGCTGAATAAAATGGCCGTTGCCATCAGCAGCAGTGGCAGTGGTTTGGTGAGTGAACACAACCAGCGTGGCCCACGCTCGTCAGAAAACAGTTGAATACAGGATACGATCAGAATACTTGGCCACATAAATATTTCCCGGTTAAGACACGGCGCGAATAAGCACATGAATAATAACAGGAATACAATTATCAGAGTAGAGCTATTGCGTCATGGTCGTGCAAAGGGTGACCGAACACTCAGCGGGAAAAATGGGGAAACACGTTTGCCCCCAAAACAGTGGACTTGGAACCGGATACGGATCGTAAAATTAAAGTGTGCATAATAATATTCACTTTACGGCTATTGAAGCTTGATTTGTGCAATTAAATTGCCTGATTCTATATTTTGTGGCAGATTGGAGGCCGTTTATTTAGGGAGTGAGTGGTAATCTATGACTGAACTGGCAGAGCTGATGCAAAGGTATGTCGAGCAGTACTCGTTGTCTGATCTGGAAGGGGCCATTCAAACCGATATTCCCGGCGTACATTTTTACCGCAGTGAGAAGGGTAACCCACGTCAGCCTTTTGTTTACCAGTCCGGTATTATCATTCTGGGGCAGGGTCACAAAGATATTCATATCGGGAGTAATACTGTGCATTACGGACCCAATGACTATCTGGTGGTTGGGGTGCCCATGCCGCTCGAGTGCGAGGCGCTCGTTGAACCTGGCAAGCCTTTGCTCGGACTGAGTATCGATATTGATCATTCTATCTTGCTGAAACAGATCGATTTACTCGAACAGGCCGAATTTACGCCGCTACAACAATGTAAAGCCAATCCGTGTGGTATTCAGGCGGTAGCGATGAATACTGAGATGCAGAGCAGTTGCAAGCGAATCATGCAGGCTCTGATTGATGGTCTTGAAGCTCAGGTTTTGGGTACGTCTTTGTTAGAAGAGATGATCTTCAGGGCATTGACCAGTTGTGAAGGGCATGTGCTGTTTGAACTGGCTTACCATGAGGGCCATTACGCCCGGATTGCGAAAGCATTGAGTAAGGTTCATCGGGATTATGCTCAACCGCTGACGGTGCAGGCTTTGGCTGAAGAGGCCAATATGAGTATTTCAGCCTTTCATCAGGCGTTTCGACGGGTCACAATGGAATCACCGTTGCAGTATCTGAAAAAGGTTCGCCTCAATAAAGCCAAAGAGCTTATCCACGTTGAAGGGAAACGGGTGAATGATGCTGCGCATTTGGTGGGCTACACCAGTACTTCGCAGTTTTCCCGTGAGTACAAACGTCATTTCAATGAAACGCCTCGCGGCATAAAAGCCGCCTAAAAGAGGAATAAAATTGGTTCAGATTTACTCTTTTCGTGCACTATCTAAAACGAGATACTAAAACTCCCCCGTACAAGTCACTGGTCAGCGAAAGTCGGTAACTTTCTGTTTGATAGTAAGTTTCTTGATAGTAACTATCGGTTTTCGAGTAACTATTGATTTGAAGGCAAGTTACGACTCGCTTTTAGATTGCGACTTATGTTCAAGCCAGGCGTTACCTAGTGCCTTGTAGACAAGTGCCTTGGACACAAAAAGCATCGTTATGCTTCTGATGTATTTACCCGTATTCATGTGAATACGGGTTTTTTTAATCTGTTCCTTTTTTTGGGACGAGATCTAAATAGTCCCTTAAGGCTCACCTTTCTTAAAGAAATAAATGATTGTGTTGACTATATTGTCATTATGGTTCCTGCCGTACGCTGCTCCGATGAATAGAGGAGGGTCAGCATAGCAGTGAAGGTATAAGCATGGTTTGTCCACACTTTCAGGGATGGGTTCCCCGATTAGGAGGGGAGATGGCTAAATATAGATATGCATTACCCCAGCTTCAAGGTGGATTTTTTATGACTGATGGTGGCCTGGAAACGACGCTGATCTATCTGGAACATTTTGATTTACCTGTATTTGCCGCTTTTGTTTTGCTGCAAAATGAGCAGGGAGAGCGAGCCTTAAGGCGCTATTATTCCTCCTACGCTGAGATAGCCCGACGCCATGACGTCGGTTTAATTTTGGAAACGGCGACCTGGCGGGCCAATCCGGAGTACGGTGGACGTCTGGGATACAGTCTGGCACAGCTTGAAACGGAAATACGCAAAGCCGTCAGTTTGTTACTTGATATTCGTCAGGAGTATGAATCGCCGCACACTCCGGTGGTGATCAGTGGTTGTCTCGGTCCCCGTGGGGATGGTTACATCGCACAGCAACGGATGACCGCTCAGGAAGCCGATGATTATCACGATTTTCAAATCCACAGTTTTACCACCGCAGCTGCGGATTTGGTTACCGCGCTGACGCTCACTTATGCCGAGGAAGCGATTGGCATCTCTATGGCGGCCAGGCGGCACGCCATGCCGGTGGTGATTTCGTTTACAGTTGAAACTGATGGCCGTCTGCCGTCAGGTCAACCGTTAGGTGAAGCGATTTGTCAGGTTGAACTCGATACCGATGCTTATCCGTCGTACTACATGATCAATTGCGCTCATCCAAGTCATTTCAGGGCCGCCGTCAGTGGTGGTGAACCTTGGGTTAGGCGCATACATGGCCTTAGGGCCAATGCCTCCGCACTGAGTCACACTGAATTGGAACAGTGTACCAAGCTGGACGATGGTAATCCGCACCAGCTCAGCCTTGACTACACACAGCTGCTCAGTAAGTCAATGCGCCACGTTAACATTGTCGGGGGGTGTTGTGGTACCGACACCCGTCACTTAGAGCGAATTGTCGCAAGCTGTTTACCCGTTTACCGTCAAGGAAAGAATGATAAACCGTTAAATAGTTAAATAGTTAAATAGTTAAACAGTTAAACAGTTAACTGGGGAATCGTGGAAATGGCTTCGCAGTGATTAAGAGGCACTGAGTGTTACGTGTTATACCTATAGGCAGAGTAGGGCAGATGGGGCGGCGGTGAAGAGGAATCACCTTGCGTGACTCCTCTCGACTGATGGCCGGTTACCATTTTAGTAACAGCGGCGATTCGTGGGTTCAGAACTGGTAGCTTTCCGGAACGACCACTATGCCTTTTTCGGAAATACGGAAACGTTTCGCATCTTCAATCGGATTCAGTCCGATCTGGGTATGCGGCGGAATTTTTACGTGTTTGTCGATAATACAATTGACCAACTGGCAACCGTCACCGACTTCAACATCGTCAAACAGAATACAATCAACAATGGTTGCACTATCGTTGATACGTACGCCGGATGAAATGACCGAGTGTTGCACGGAACCACCAGAGTTGACTACGCCGTTGGCGATGATGGAGTTGATGAAAATGCCCTCATTACCTGTGGCGGAGGAGACGGTCCGGGCTGGTGGCAACTGCGGTTCATAAGTACGAATCGCCCAGTTTTTCTGGTACAGATTCATTGGCGGAACAGGTTCCAGCAGATCCATATTGGCTTCATAGAACGAATCTATGGTACCCACATCGCGCCAGTAGTTATCTTTGGCAACCCGACCTTTTTCGTCACCAAACTGATAAGCGTAGACGTTATTGTCAGGGATCAGTTTCGGGATGATGTCTTTACCAAAATCATGACTGGAAGCATCATTTTCCGCATCTTCTTTCAGCACTTGTTGTAACACAGCCATATCGAAGATATAGATCCCCATGGATGCCAGACTCCGGTCAGGCCGGTTTGGCATAGATGGCGGATCGCTCGGTTTTTCAATGAATGACGTGATACGGTGTTCGTCATCAATCGCCATTACACCAAACGCTTTTGCTTCTTCGCGTGCAACATCCATACAGGCAATAGTCAGTGCCGCGCCTTTTTCACGGTGCTCATCCAGCATCGCGGCATAGTCCATGCGATAGATATGATCGCCGGACAGAACAACGACGTGTTTGGCATCGCTGCGCGACAGTAACCACATGTTGTGGAACAGGGCGTCGGCCGTCCCTTCGTACCATTTACCACCTTTACGCATTTGTGGGGGGACCACAGTGATGAATTCGCCCAATTCAGGATTGAATATGGACCAGCCATCGCGTAAATGCTTTTGTAACGAGTGCGATTTGTATTGCGTCAACACCAAGATGCGACGTAACCCGGAATGCAGACAGTTGGTAAGTGTAAAATCGATAATACGGTATTTACCGCCAAATGGTACGGCAGGTTTAGCGCGGTCATCGGTTAGCGGGGATAGTCGCGAGCCGACACCACCGGCAAGCACGACTGCTAAGGTATCTTGCATCTTATTTCTCCCTAAATATGTGCAATTCATAACCATCTTAGAGAGTAGTACAAGTTTCACGCCAATATTGAAAACACTGTCGAATATGGGCTTTGGGTTACATAAGTTCTCACTAATGCACTAGTTTGATGCGATATTGTGATTTTATATGCATCAACTTGGTGCTCAGGCAAAATGCACCATTTCTGTGCTGGTGAGCACCGAGACCAAATTGCGTCCCGATGCTTTTGATTCATAAAGGGCCAGATCGGCTCTCTGATAGACATCGCCGGTAGATTCCGTCACATCTGTAATCCCGCTGCTGATAGAAAGCTCGCCTTTGTACTGGTCAAAAATCGCGACCCGCAGGCGGTTCAACACCTTATCAGCCTCTTCGAGCGAAGTGTGGGGCATTATGATGGCAAACTCTTCACCACCAATGCGTGAGATAAAATCCGATTCGCGCAGTTCGGTGCGCAGGCAAACGGCAACATTACGGAGAATCTCATCACCGCGAGCGTGGCCAAACCTATCGTTAATCCGTTTGAAGTGATCAATATCAACGATAGCCAGGCAAGAATGCTCCTGCTCGGGATAACGTTTGACCCGCATACATTCGGATGAGAACTCCTGATCAAATTTACGTCGGTTCCAGATCCCCGTCAGGCCGTCTTTTTCACTTTGATCGCGCAGCAGGTTTTCCAGTTCTTTACGTTGGCTGATATCAACGAAGGAAGCGACATAAAACTGGATGATACCGTCATCATCGAGAATAGTCTGGATACGCAGGATTTCAGTGATTTCATGGCCGTCACGATGCCGGTTAACGACTTCACCTTCCCAGGAGCCATCTTCCTGCAAAGACTTCCACATATTGAGATAGAATTCTTGGTTATGTTTACCCGAGGCAAAGATAGACGGTTGTTTACCCTTAACTTCATCAAATGAATAGCCGCTTTGGTTGGTGAATTCACTGTTCACTTTGATGATGCGGTTGTTCTTGTCGGTAATCAAGACCGCAGACATACCATTCATCGCGGCGCGGGCGAGCTTACTTTCGATACTGTTTTTGTGATGATTACGATTCCAGCAGATGCATCCTAATGCGATTAAGGTGATCACAAAGAACATGGCATACATTTGCCACAACAAGCGGTTTTTGCTGCTGCGGATAAGTGGCTGTAATGCCTGAACGTCAAAGCTTTCCAGCAGAATCAACGGCTGAACGTTTGCTAACGTCTGGCCCTGTGAAATCGTAACAAAACTGAACCATTGGTCCTTAGCAAACAGTGTTCCCTGCTGCGAACTTTCAATGTGTTGCCATAACTCTGGCATTGTAAGGGCCAGGTTGGTTGTCGGGAAGACTTCAATGTTCTGATGGTTGTCTAACGTCATCAAAACATCGCCACGACTATTGAGTAGGCTGGGCAAACCGGCTGATGGATCATCGGTTCCGAGCATTTGCTGATAGATGTATTCCAGGCTGACTTCAGCGACCAGGTAACCAGCCCGTTCACCGTTAGAGTCTATCGGTGTCACGAAATGCAAAACGGGTTGTTTTGAAGTTGCGGTCAGAGCGTGAAACTGATTGCCGCCGACCACTACGATCTGCCCCGATTTAAGGTGTTGTGCCGTCAGGAACTCATCGTACTGGCTACGGTTGATTAACCCCGTATCGGTTATGGCTACCGCCATCCCCCGAATATAATCAACACGTATGGTTTCTTGTCCTGTGCGGTCAATAAAACTCAGGCTGGAATAGCCTCCCAGAGTACGGGCCACCAATAACCAAAAATCCTGCACGGCCTCGATATTGAATTCATTCGGATTACTGACCGCCCGGTGAAAAAGGCTGTTGTTGGTCAGAGTGGTAAAGGTTTTGTAAGCTTCGTTGAGTGAAGACACCAGTTCACGCTTGCTAAAGTCGAGCTTCACTCTCTGTTTTTGTTCCTCCAATGCCAAAGCCTGCCCTTCAAGCTTGGCAAATTCCTGAGCGAAATAAAGTGCCGGCACAAATCCGATGATGAACAAGACGAGTACGAATTGACCGATGTATTTGGTGAACGTTGACGGCATAGCAACTTAACTAAAAAATGACAGCGACAGTATAGCGTTTCATAATGAGATGTCGCTTCCAAAATTTCCGGTTCGTGCGTTAGTTCAAACTAAAGTATGTCGCATTCTTTAGCTGGTGTTTGACCGTAGCTCTAACGAAGCAGGGAGTTGCAGGAAATATGGGGAACACCATTCAATACGTGTACGCTCGAAGGGATAAACAATAAGATAAAGTTAATCAATCGAATGGAGATTCGGGATTTACAATGTAAACCCTAGTTTTCCTAAGGGCTGGAGGTGATCTCGGTCAGAGCAGATAAGGCGGAAATCTCATAGTCGTAGTAATTTTGCATCGTTTGCAAAGAACGACGCAGAACATCGAGTGAGCCTTTCAGCTCCTGGTTTGATTTCAAATAGAGCTCAGCTGAAAAGTAATTGCTCATCAGCCCTTCATTTTTACATTTTTCTCCCAGCTGAAACCACTGCTCGGTTTGCATGACGATATATTTTGGCGTCTCATCGAGTAAAAACAGCAGGTTGATCACATCTCTGCTCGCCTTCTGCGCGCTTTCTAGCTGCATGGCGATTTTAGTGCGAATGTCATGTCGATTGCTGTCCCAGAGAAATTGCAGTTCACTTTGGGTAAATTCCTGATGCAGAAAAACCGCGTGTTGGAAGTTAGGTAGCCACAGGTTGTATTGGGAGGCGAGTAAATTGTAACGCTGGTCTAAAGTTTGTTGAGAACTGAGTGCTTTATTCCATTCTTGTTCGTTACACTGCACCGCATGACTTTGCTGCGGTAAAGTCATGTAAATAACGGCCGTTATAATCAATAAGCATGCTCGCTTTCCGGTCATGGTGATAGGTCATTAGTGAGTGTTAATTTAGTATAGATTAGGATAAATGAGCGCTGTGCCACATTTATCCTGATTGAGACACGGAGCCTCTGCATCAATGAAAAAAATACTGATGATTGTGATGTTGCTGTTGGGACTGGGTGGTGCCGGCGCGGGTTATTACCTGTTCTATTATCAACCGATGCATGAGCTGGCAGAGGCGGCCAAAGCCGGACAGAAAGATACGCCAGCCCCCCAGGAGACGGAATCACAACCTGGTCAGCCTGATGTGCCTAAGCCGGAGGTGATGGATTACTTCGTGGAATTGCCGAAATTAGGGGTACGTGAAGCACCGAATGAAGACGCGTTTGTTGAACGCTGGATGTATCGGGGCGATAAAGTACATCTGTATGAAAAGAAAGATGGCTGGGGACGGGTGAGTCAGTACTTCGTTTACCAGGAAGGCGGCCCTGAGATTGCTGAATGGCTCCCTTTGTCGGGTCTCAGTGAGCAGGCGCCGGTCATCACCGCAGACGAACGTAACAAAACCCTGGCTGCTTATATCGCCAAATCAGATGACTTGCTTGAGTTTGAAAGTATCTTTTTACAAAAGACCGATCAATTGCTCAAAGAGGGCACTTGCGACCCGGATGATTTTGCCGAACTGGGTGGCTGGGTGCGCTCGGTGAAGTTTCAGAATCGCGATGTGTATTTCATATACTGCGGTGGCTTAAGTCAGGCTGATAAGATCTATCTCAATGTCCAGACTGGAGAGATCTTCTATAACGCCCAGTAGCATTAATAGTACCCAGCAGAAGTTCGGGTATCCAATAGCATTTATAGCGTTCAATCGAGTAGCTCCGAGCTGCCGCTCAGTCGTCGATATGACCTTGTGACCAGCCAATGGTCGATACAAAAAGAGAGTGGCTCTGGAGCGCACCGGGTTCTAAAACGATTTGAACCGGTAACATCTCTGCAGGGATTGCAACAGCCTCCCAATGGCAAGCAGGTGACAAGCATACGATCACCAGACGGCTTGAATCGACAGTGATAGATTAAGTGACATTGTCACGTCATTCCGCACTAAAATTTATTTTCTTACACCTTACCTCATGAAATTCTCCCGGGTTGATGTTGTTTGCCCGGGCTTAGCGTGGGGTCAGGTACAAATGTCTTAATCATGGGCCGTTTGTGCGTTGAGCATAATCAGGTTTGGGGGATGTACAGGGCGGAACGAGGCATTGCACAAATTTACTGCAGATTAACACCCGAAACATGCACTAAAACAATGCACGAATATCATGTTTACTGATGTGGTAATTATCTGTGTTTGTTTGAATTGAACTTAGGTTTTGGTTTGAGTGCCTTCTTTCTGTGCTTGTCATTCATAAATTTTTCTGATAATTGCCTTGCTTCGATTAGAGAACTTCCATTTTATCATTAGTTTATACTAATTTAGTTATTATTATACATTGAGATAGGGTGAGATCTTACCAATACATTGGTGGGGTATTTAAATATTATCAATATCAAACATGTTATATTAATATTTAAAACATAAATGAATTTATTATTTAATGATAAAATAAATTTTTAATATGCAATGGTTAATTAATTTATAATGTTTAAATTAATTTAACTCATGAATCACCAATAAAGTGCAAAAATATTTTCCTTTTCACCATGAAAGTGCAATCGCCTTGTCATAAATTGGTGCGCAACAAATCTATAAATTAATGTTCCCGGTAACTTATTGATATTTATCAAGATTGATGAAACGTGAATTGAATCAAAGAAAGTCTTTTTAATCAATGTCTTATGCCATTTTTGTTAAGAGTAAAATCTAAATAAATTGTTTAAAATCAGTAATTTATATTATATATAACAAATAATTAACATTTCACCCTCAGTGAGATGTTAGTCAAAAATATGACAAAAGGCACCGATTTAATTTGAATTGTCACAAAGTAGGTTTAATTTAAATAAGGAGCGCACGAAAAATTCTTTGCAAAGGAATAAAAGATTAAATTATCGATAATGGTTTAGCTCTGGCTTAAATTATGGATGAAAAAAGCATAAAACCTGCTAACTCTTTTGAATGGAGTCATAAATGAAAAAAGTCGCGTTGATTACTGGGTCTAAAGGTGGAATTGGTTCCGCTATCTCTTCTGCACTGGTTGCTGATGGCTATCGAGTCATCGCTACCTATTACACCGGCGCATATGATTGCGCATTGGATTGGTTCAAGGAAAAGCAATTTACCGAAGAGCAGGTTCGTCTGTTTGAGCTAGACGTTACTAATACGGAAGAGTGCGCCGAGCGCTTGGAAAAATTGCTCGAGGAGGAAGGTACCGTTGATGTCATTGTTAATAACGCAGGCATCACCCGCGACGGTATGTTCAAGAAAATGACAGCTGCGGCATGGAAGGATGTCATCGAAACGAATTTGAATAGTGTGTTTAACGTGACTCAACCGCTGTTTGCTGCGATGTGCGAAAAAGGCGGTGGCCGCGTCATTAACATCTCGTCAGTGAATGGCTTGAAAGGCCAGCTCGGGCAAACCAACTATTCTGCTGCGAAAGCGGGCATGATTGGCTTCTCAAAAGCACTGGCTGCTGAAGGAGCTCGTAGTGGTGTCACTGTCAATGTGGTAGCTCCGGGATATACCGCGACTCCAATGGTTGAGCAGATGCGTGCTGAAGTTCTCGAATCCATTGTTCAACAAGTTCCGATGCAACGTCTTGCGAAGCCGGAAGAGATTGCAGCAGCAGTGAGCTTTTTAGCCAGTGATGCCGG
Organism: Vibrio ostreae; assembly: GCF_019226825.1. Lineage (NCBI taxonomy): Bacteria > Pseudomonadati > Pseudomonadota > Gammaproteobacteria > Vibrionales > Vibrionaceae > Vibrio > Vibrio ostreae. The sequence goes on along the minus strand of NZ_CP076642.1, from coordinate 506,774 downwards.
TGCATACATCACGGGCGAGACTCTGTCGGTCAACGGCGGCTTATACATGCAGTAAGGGAGTATGCAGGATGGAAAAAGTATTTATTGTTGCGGCTAAACGTAGCCCGATTGGCGCTTTTGGCGGCTCATTGAAAGACGTTCCGGCCGGTAAACTGGCGGCAGAAGTAGTGAAAGGTGCTTTGCTGGCAGGCAACGTGGACCCGGCTCAGGTAGACGAAGTGATTATGGGTAACGTAATCAGTGCCGGTCAGGGCATGGGGGTCGGTCGTCAGGCGGCATTATATGCGGGTATTCCCGAATCAGTACCTGCGTATGGCGTTAACATGGTGTGTGGTAGTGGTATGAAAGCGGTGATGGATGCCGTGGCCCACATTCGTGCCGGAGATGCCTCAGTGGTTGTGGCAGCCGGCGTAGAAGTGATGTCGCAAATTCCTTTCGCCTCTCCGAGTTCGCTGCGTGACGGCAATAAAATGGGCAACTTTGAAATGAAAGATCTGCTCATCGCCGACGGCCTGACCGATGTATTTAATCAATACCACATGGGTGTAACGGCCGAGAATATTGCGGCTCAGTTTGAGTTATCCCGTGAAGAGCAGGACAGTTTTGCCCTGAGTAGTCAGCAGAAAGCGGTTGCTGCGATTGAAGCCGGTAAATTCACAGACGAAATTGTACCGATTGAAGTGAAGCAGCGCCGCGAAACGGTGACCTTCTCTGTTGATGAATATCCCAAATCGGGAACGACTCTGGAGCGTCTGCAATCACTCCGTCCGGCCTTTAACAAGGAAGGGACGGTTACAGCGGGCAATGCTTCCGGTATTAACGATGGTGCCAGTGCCATCATCGTCGCTTCTCAGTCCGCCGTTGAAGCTTATGGTTTAACGCCTTTGGCGGAAATCATCGGATATGCACAAACCGGTATTGACCCGAGTGTCATGGGCCTGGGGCCGGTGAACGCGGTCACGCAGGCACTGGAAAAAGCGGAACTTGACATTGATCAGGTTGAATTGTTTGAGCTCAACGAAGCGTTCGCTGCACAAGCATTGGGCGTTGTGCACGGATTATGTGCTGAACATAACGTCACGCCAGAGTCGATTCTCGATAAGGCTAACGTGAATGGCGGCGCTATCGCTCTGGGGCATCCTCTGGGCGCCTCTGGTAACCGTATTATGGTTACATTGATTCATGAACTTAAGCGTCGTGGTCAGGATTACGGCGTGGCCTCACTGTGTGTCGGTGGTGGCATGGGAACTGCAGTGGTTATTAAAGCAGCTAAGTAACTCCTCAGATAAGGATTTATCTTGGAGAACTCGGCGGTTTGAAAGGCAGTGCAAAAGTTTTAGAGCAAATTGAGAATTTATTTCATTCACTAGGAGATACAATATGTATACGGATTTTTTCAAAACTTTCACGGATCAAACTGAAAAAACATTAGAACCTTATGTGAAGTTCAACAAACTGGTTGCTAAAAACGTTGAAGTTCTGACTGAACTGCAACTGAACTCAATTCGCACTTACAGCGAGCTGGGTCTGGCGCAAATGAAAGCAGCCAGCGATGTTAAAGACGTGGCATCTATGACAGCGTTCAGCTCTCAACAATTGGGTGTGCTGACTAAACTGTCTCAACAAATGATGGACGACAGCACCAAGCTGCAGTCAGTTGCCAAAGAATTTAAAGAAGACATCGACAAACTTGCTTCAGAAAATCTTAAGTCAGTGACTCCTGCGTAACACTGTGCTTTGCGCCGCCTACGGGCGGCGTTTTTTCTGTTTTAAGGAGTAAGTTTATGTTTCAACATGCCTTTACAGACTACCTTGTGAAACTGCAGGAGGCCAACCATCGCTGGTGGCGGGATTTCGAAGTCAACAAGGAGGTCATGAATACCCCTCTTAATAAAGCGTTGCAGGAAGTCAACTGGGATGACACGGCGCAGCTGTTTGAGAAAGCAGCGCATCAACCTGCGGCGGTTTTGCAATTGCAAACTGAGTGGTGGGAGCAGCAGCTGAAAATCTGGCAGAACGTTGTTTTGGAAGGTAACCAAAAACAGGTGGTAGAAAGCGAGCAGGGCGATAAGCGCTTCGCGGACGAAACCTGGAAAACGGACCCATTTTTCAGCTTTATTAAGCAATCTTACCTGCTTTACAGTAAAAATTATCTGGACACGATCAACTCGGTGGACGGGCTGGATGAGAAGACCAAGGAACGCATCCTGTTTTTTGCTCGCCAGTCAATTAATGCCTTGTCTCCGAGTAATTTCATTGCGACTAACCCAGAGCTGCTGAAGCTGACCATCGAACAGAATGGCGAGAACCTGCTGAAGGGAATGGAGCTGCTGAAGGAAGACGTTGAGTCCAGTGCCGATATTCTTAAAATTCGCATGACCAACAACAATGCGTTCCGAGTCGGTCAAGACATCGCCAATACGCCGGGTGACGTGGTTTTTAAAAATGATCTGTTCGAGCTGATTCAATACAAACCGATGACAGAAACGGTCAACTCGACGCCGTTGCTGATCGTACCGCCTTTCATCAACAAGTATTACATTCTTGACCTGCGTGAGAAGAACTCACTGGTGCGTTGGCTGGTTGAACAGGGACATACTGTGTTTATGATGTCCTGGCGTAACCCGGGTCAGGCTCAGGCCGATGTGAACTTCGAAAACTATGTGTTGGATGGGGTAGTGAAAGCCGTGACTGCGGTTGAATCTATCACTGGCCAGGAACAAATTAATGCAGTGGGGTACTGTATTGGTGGTACGGTTCTGGCGACAACTATTGCGTACTATGCAGCGAAGCGCATGAAAAAGCGTATCAAATCAGCGAGCTTTTTCACGACCTTGCTTGATTTCTCGCAACCTGGCGAAGTGGGCGCATACATCAATGACACCATCATCAGTGCCATTGAAATGCAAAACAACGCCAAAGGTTATATGGACGGTCGTTCACTCAGTGTGACCTTCAGCCTGTTGCGTGAGAACAGCCTGTACTGGAATTACTATGTCGACAATTACCTAAAAGGCAGCAGTCCGGTCGATTTCGACTTACTGTACTGGAACAGCGACAGCACCAACGTTGCAGCTTCAACGCACAACTTTATGCTGCGTGAACTGTATCTGGAGAACAAACTGGTACAGGACAAAGGCGTGAAAGTTGGTGGCGTGTGGATTGATTTAGATAAAATCAAGATCCCGAGCTACTTTATCTCGGCAAAAGAGGACCACATTGCTCTTTGGCAGGGAACTTATCGCGGCGCGTTAAAAACGGGTGGCAATAAGGTGTTTGTGCTGGGTGAGTCAGGTCATATTGCCGGTATTGTTAATCATCCGGACAAAAACAAATATGGCTTCTGGACTAACGATACACTGGAAGAAACCGCTGAAGAGTGGCTGGAAAGTGCACAGCGTACCGAAGGCTCATGGTGGAAACACTGGGATGCGTGGCTGCAAACGTTCAGCAACAAAGAGAAAGTCGCGCCGTATGCAATGGGTAACGATGAGTATCCGGTTATCGACGTGGCACCTGGACAGTACGTTAAACAGGTACTGCCGGTTGTTGATGCTGAATAAATTTTCTTATCTGTTAAGCGCCATGACTCACCATCATGGCGCTTTTTTTCAACTGGCGGATGAGCCTGGCTGAGACGGCAATCGCTGACTTTTCCTGCATGATTGCCCGAATGCAAAAAACCGGCGCAATACGCCGATTTTGTATTTCCGAGGAAGCGCAAAGTCACCCGTTTTTGCTCCCCGGTTTTTTTGATTGCGTGTTTCTCCTGTGCAAAGTCAGGAGTGCGTGTCGTTACGTGTCTTTGTCTTTGGTTAGCGACAGTAACCACACACATACCACTGCGACGGCCGCAAAGCCACCCAGAATAATGACCGGCATGGCGCTATAGCCCAGGACATGCCAGATAACAGATTCTAATGTACTCATGGGTTGTACTCCTTACTGCCAACCTTCAACGCCATGCATATCCGGCAGGTTATGCGCTATGCCTTTGTGGCAATCGACACAGGTTTTTTCTCCTGAAGCCAGTGCGGTCGAGTGCTGCAGAGCACTGCGCTCGCTTTGCTCGGAAAAATCCATATATTCAAACTGATGGCAGTTACGGCATTCCAGCGAATCGTTCTTTTTCAGCCGCGCCCATTCCCGTTCCGCCAGGTGAGCCCGCCGGGCCTGGAATTTTTCCGGTGTATCTATGGTGCCGACAAAGTGGGCAAACAGTTCTTTTGATGCCTGGACTTTACGTACTATCTTATCCGTCCATTCATGTGGTACGTGACAGTCCGAACAGATAGCGCGCACGCCGGAACGGTTAGAATAGTGTATGGTTTCCTGGATTTCAGCCACGATAGGGGCATGGCATCCGGAGCAGAAAGCTTCTGAGTTCGTCGCTTCCATACCGGTATTGAATGCCCCCCAGAACAGAAGACCACCGGCAAAGCCCATAAACAGCACCACGCCAACCGCGGCTTTGCTCGGGCTTTTTAACCGTTGCCAAAACGCTTTGAGTAATTTCATACATTGCCTCTCAAATTAATACCAGGTTTGGTTAGCGGAGTGAGTCGACGCTTTCAAACTTGTTTTCTACCAAAGGTTTTGCATCAGCCTGAGGTACATGGCATTGCAGGCAGAAGTAACGTCGTGGCGACACATCTGCCAGGACAGCATCTTCACGGTTAACAAAGTGAGTTACACTGATTTTGGTTGCGCCCATTTCCTTGGCGTTTTTCCAGCTATGGCACGCCAGGCATTTGTTGGCGTTCAGCGAGACTTCATAGTTACGAATGTTATGTGGGATCAGCGGCGGCTGATAAACATAATCACTCTCCAGAGTATGTTCACGCGGGTACTTTTTCATATTATCTGCGGCACGAGTATCTTCCAGGAGAGTACTGCCACGCAATGACTCCAGTCCGCCAACACCACCCGGATTATCCAGTTCTGCCTGTGCTATACCTGCAATCAGCGTACAGAGTGTCATGAGTACCATGAGTAGTTTCTTCATCTTACATTCTCCGCCCAATGGCTTGAGTCTTTGAGCGGGCTGCGAGAGTGCAGCCCGGCATATTCTGTTGATGGCTTATGCCTGTCTTACTGGGTTGAGGCCACTTTGGTGATCTTAACCGGACATTTTTTAAAGTCTGTCTGTTTGGACAGCGGGTCCGTTGCATCCAGGATCAGTTTGTTGATCAGAATACGTGCATCGAAGAAAGGGACAAATACCAAACCCTGCGGCGGTTTATTGCGGCCACGAGTTTCAACTCTGGCACGTACTTCACCGCGTTTATTGCTGATCACAACTTCGTCACCACGGCGCAGACCACGTGCTTTGGCATCTTCATGGTGCATAAAACAGACAGCATCCGGAAATGCTTTGTACAGCTCGGGTACCCGGCGGGTCATGGTACCGGTGTGCCAGTGCTCCAGCACTCGGCCTGTACACAGCCATAAGTCAAATTCGGCATCCGGTACTTCAGGTGGTGCTTCGTACGGTGCTGAAATGATCAGCGCTTTACCATCCGGTTTACCGTAGAAATCCCAGCCGCTGCCTGGTTTGGCATAAGGGTCAGAGCCTTCTTTGAAGCGCCATAATGTTTCTTTTCCGTCAACAACCGGCCAACGCAGACCACGTACCTGATGATAGACATCGTACGGTGCTAAATCATGGCCGTGGCCGCGACCAAAAGTGGCATACTCTTCAAACAGGCCTTTCTGAACATAAAAGCCGAAATGGTGTGCGTCGTCATTGAGTTCGCGGGCTTCTTCGATAGCGAATTTGTCGACCTGACCATTGCGGAATAACATGTCATACATGGTTTTACCACGGTATTCTGGGGCTTGAGCCAGCAACTCTTGCGGCCAGATCTCTTCCATCTTGAAGCGTTTGGAAAATTCCATTACCTGCCACAGATCTGATTTGGCTTCACCGACGGTAGAGACCTGTTGGTACCAAGCCTGAGTACGGCGTTCTGCGTTGCCGTATGCCCCTTCTTTTTCTACCCACATCGCTGTTGGCAAAATCAGATCCGCGGCCTGAGCAGTTACTGTCGGATAAGGGTCTGAAACCACTATAAAGTTATCCGGATTACGGTAGCCAGGCAGGCGTTCACTATTGATATTCGGGCCTGCTTGCATGTTGTTATTGCACTGTACCCAGTAACAGTTAAGTACCCCGTCATTGAGCATGCGATCCTGCAAAACGGCATGAAAACCAGGTTTTGGCGGTATGGTTCCTTCCGGTAGCTTCCAGATTTTTTCCGCGATGGCACGGTGTTGCGGATTGGCAACCACCATGTCCGCCGGCAGGCGATGGGAAAACGTGCCTACTTCACGAGCGGTACCACAGGCTGAAGGTTGTCCGGTCAGTGAAAACGGGCTGTTACCCGGAGTTGAAATTTTACCGGTCAGTAAGTGCAGGTTGTAGACCAGACTTTGCATCCAAACCCCCCGGGTATGCTGGTTCATGCCCATGGTCCAGAGAGACATCACTTTGGTGTCAGGGTCAGCATATTGTTTCGCCAGCATGATCAGTTTTTCGACGCTGACGCCAGACATCTCAGAGGCTTTCTCAGCGCTGTATTCGGCCACGGACTGTTTGTATTGTTCGAAACTGATATCACTCATCGCGCCTGAGTTAGCGTTCTTCGCCTTTTGTTGCAGCGGGTGATTATCACGCAAGCCATAGCCGATGTCCGTGGTGGCTTGTTTGAAGTGAGTGTGTTTGTTGACGAAATCCCAGTTCACCGCATCATTTTGAATGATGTAGTTGGCAATGAAGTTGGCAATGGCGAGATCAGACTGCGGATGGAATATATAGCCGTGATCGGCCAGTTCAAACGAACGATGGTAATAAGTCGATAGTACGTTCACTTTCACATGCGGATGACTGAGGCGACGATCAGTAATGCGGGTCCAGAGAACCGGGTGCATCTCAGCCATGTTAGAACCCCACAGCACAAACACGTCTGCATTTTCAAAGTCATCGTAGCAGCCCATTGGTTCATCGATGCCGAAAGTACGCATAAAGCCGCCTACAGCCGAAGCCATACAGTGGCGGGCGTTGGGGTCGATGTTATTTGAGCGGAAACCGGCTTTCATCATTTTGGCCGCAGCGTAGCCTTCCATAACGGTCCATTGGCCGGAGCCAAACATGCCTACGCTGGTTGGTCCTTTCGCTTTCAGCGAGGCTTTCCATTTTTCAGCCATAACGTCAAATGCCTGATCCCAGGACACTGGCATAAAGTCACCGTCTTTACTGTATTCGCCGTCTTTCATGCGCAGTAACGGTTGTGTCAGGCGATCTTTGCCATACATGATTTTCGACAGGAAGTAGCCTTTGATACAGTTAAGCCCTTTATTAACCGGTGCTTCCGGATCTCCCTGAGTCGCCACGATACGGCCATTCTGAGTCCCGACCAGGACCGAGCAACCGGTTCCGCAAAAACGACAAGGCGCTTTGTCCCAGGTGATCTTAGTTTGGTCTGAACTGGCGATCAGATTGGTGGCAGTCGCTGGCAGTGTAATACCTGCCACTGCAGCAGCAGAAGCAGCTGCGTTTGCTTTTACAAACGCGCGTCTTGTCATTTTCATACGTCACCCTCAAATTGGGATTGTGGTTGTTCTGATTCGGTCGTGAATGAACTCTGATCCAGTGCGTCCAGATCCGTTTCGATCTGGTGGTAGACCAGTACTGCGCTGAGCACATTCGGTAAATTATTGATGGCATCAATGGTATCGGTCACGAAACCCTGATTTTCGGTCTCGAGAACCACCACAATTTTACCTTCCGGGCTGTCCCCGTAGATTTCGGCGTTATCGAACTGCTCGATCGCAGTCTTGACGCTCGCGAGATGTTGCGGGTGGGTATGTACCACCAAACTTGAAATATGCACTTCATTCAGCGACATAATGATCTCTTATCGTTATTCAATACGGGTAACTTTGATAGCGTCGGTCGGGCAAACTGACACACAAGCACCGCAGCCATTACATTCATCAGTGTTGATTACAGGCTGAGCCACTTTTCCTGCTGCCAGATGAAAATGAATCGCCATCACATCGCAACTGTCACCGCAACTGCGGCACTCGACGTTCTGGGTTGCCAGGCAGCGTTGGCTTATGGATGCTGTGGCCTGCCAGGGCGATTCAGACTGGGGCAGAAAAATGGGTGCAGGGCAGACTTCTGCACATTGGTAGCAAAAGGTGCACTCATCCAGAGCAAAATCGACGCTCGGAAATCCGCCGTCACCATGAACGATGATGTTCATTTCACATGCTGTAAGACACTGACCGCAGCGAGTACAAAGATCGGTCAAGACTTCTGCACTGATAATCCATGGCAGGCGAATTGCATCACTATCAACTAATTGACGAGTAAAGAGTCTTCGTTTAGAGAAGTCCACCACGCGAATTACCCAATGTTTTAAAGGTTATCAATTGAGTATGGCTCACAATTTCAGTTGATAAACTTCAATTATCCATACGCAAATTGTAGTTTTTGGCATAGTGGTATAAATACCCCTAAGGGGGTAAAGCGGAGTAGGCTTGTTTTAGATCAATAAATTCAGGCGCGTATCATCACATATTTGCAGCGCATTCCATTTTGCGCAGGAATAGCCGTGCAACGGCAGAGTAAAAAACAGCACGTCAGGGAGATATTTTTGGCGATACAAGTTGAGAAATCGGTCACTAGTACGATTGCGAAATCGATGTTGCTGATCGTACTGCTTTCAGTTCTGATCACCGGGTTTGCAATTATCACCCTGGCTTCATCGCTTAATGACGCGGAAGCGGTAAATGTTTCAGGCTCAATGCGGATGCAGAGTTATCGCCTTGCTTACGATATTCAGAGCGAGTCAGCCAGTTACATGCAACATATCGCTGCGTTCGAGCAGTCACTGAATGCACCGTCAATGCAGGCGGTACGTAACTGGAATGTTCCGGAGAATATCGCCCAGGATTACGAAGCATTGATCATGCGCTGGCAGATACTTAAAGCGCAGCTAACCGGAGATAATAAGCAAGAATATCTCCACCAGGTCGAAGACTTTGTCCGCCGTATCGACGGATTTGTCCTTAAATTACAACGATTTTCTGAACAGAAGCTGATTAATCTGGCTTGGGTTGGCGGGCTGGGCTTGGGCGGCGTATTGTTGATCTCACTGTTTGTTGTGCGTTACATCCGCAAAGAAGTCGTGCGCCCGTTACGTGCTCTGGTTATCGCCAGTGAACAAGTGCAGAATCGCGCCTTTGAGGTACAGCTCGATACCAACAGCCCTAACGAGCTGGGTATTCTTTCCGCTACATTCAATGTGATGGCGGGGGAGTTGGGTAAGCTGTATCGTGGTCTGGAACAGGCCGTGAATGAGAAAACCCATAAGCTGCAACGAGCCAATCAGTCGTTGGAGGTCCTGTATAACTCGGCCCAGCAGTTGACGGCAGCGCGGATTACCCAGGACAACTACCAGGCGATTCTGCGTCATATGGTCAGCATCCAGGGGGTAAATGGCGTTAAGATCGAGATTGAGCAGGAGGCTAGCAAGCCTCTGATGCTGCAGGAAGGACAAATTTGTGGTGAAAATGCCAATAGTCGCGAGTTGATTTTGGCGGGTCAGTCGCTGGGTCATCTGTACTGGGAAGCAGGATTACCTTGCCCGGACCAGGCACTGATCGAAAACTTCGCGCTGATGCTGGCCCGGGCAGTGTATTACAACCGGGCTCAGAAACAGGCCGAGCAGCTGCTGCTGATGGAAGAGCGGGCGACGATCGCGCGAGAGCTGCATGATTCTTTGGCGCAGTCTTTGTCTTATCTGAAAATTCAGGTCTCGCTGCTGAAACGGGTGATGGCTAAACTGGAGCAGAACCCGTACAGCTCACAAACTAACGATATCATCGGCGATATCGACCAGGGATTGTCCGGCGCATATACCCAGCTGCGTGAATTGCTGACCACGTTCCGCCTAACGATTAGGGAAGCAAACTTTGGTCAGGCGCTGGTGGATATGCTGGACCAACTGGCGGATCAGACACCGGCGCGGATAACGCTTAATAACAATTTGTCATCCATGGGGCTGGAGGCACATCAGCAGGTTCACTTGATGCAACTCATCCGTGAAGCGACCATGAATGCGATAAAACATGCGGACGCAACGCAAATTAACATCGATTGTAACGAACAGGACAATGAAGTGGTGGTTACCATCGAAGATGACGGCGTAGGGTTTGATCAGCAAGAAGCTAAACTCAACCATTACGGGATGAGTATTATGCAGGAAAGAGCTGGTCGTCTGAATGGCGAATTGCGCGTGGAAGCTTCGCCTGAACGCGGATGCAAAGTAACACTGACATATATGAGATCAAGGGATACACATGATGACGAAATGTAGAATAATGCTGGTGGATGATCATCCTTTGATGCGGCGCGGGATCAATCAGTTATTGAGCCTGGAAGATGAGTTCGAAGTCGTGACGGAAGCCTGCAATGGTAACGAAGCGATTGCTCTGGCTCATGAGTTTGATCCGGACATGATTCTGCTCGATCTGAATATGAAGGGATTATCCGGTTTGGATACTCTCAAAGCGCTGCGCGCTGATGGCTCCGGCGCCACGATTGTGATACTCACTGTATCCGACAGCGCTGCGGATATCGAAGCCATAGTGCGCGCCGGTGCCGATGGTTATCTGCTGAAAGATACGGAACCAGATGAGTTGATCGCCTTGCTCAAAGAGGCGATTGGGGGTAACAAGGCTTATAGTGACGTCGTCGCCAGATACTTGCTGGAGCGCAAAGATCAGCAAGATGTGTTTGATTCGCTGACTGAACGTGAAGCGCAGATCCTGGGTGAAGTCGCGAAAGGTTACCGCAATAAGCAGATTGCCGATCGTCTGTTTATTTCAGAATCGACGGTAAAAGTGCACATGAAGAGCCTGCTCAAAAAACTGCACGTGCCATCCCGCACTGCGGCGACAGTGCTTTATCTGGAGCGCTTTGGCGATATTGGCTGATACCCGGACGGAAGTTGCAGATCACCACAGGGTGACTGGCGAATGACGCCCTGTGATTTGTTTAGGTAGGATGCTAATTGAGGGATGTATCGATAATATCCAGTAGTGTTCGTGACTGCATAGAAATCGTGGCTGCACAGAAATCGTGACTGAATAGTAATCGTTAATCCGCGGGTGATGTCTGTTTGACTTCGAGACGATTTTTGTTATCACGGTTGGCCAGTACCTGCTGCTCGTGATCAATCACCAGGCTTGACTTAGCCAGACGGTCATAAAGCAGCACGTTGACCGTTGCCGCCAGGTTCATACAACCAACGGTTGGAACATAGACAACATGGTCGGCTTTATCAACCAGTTCCTGTGGCAGCGAACCATCTTCCGGGCCAAACAGATACATGGCTTTTTCCGGATGGATAAAGTTCGGTAACGCCGTTGCGCCCAAAGCCAGTTCAACACAGACAATTTTGACATCATCAGCCAGGTTGGCGGTGAGATCTTGCATCTCTGTCAGTTCAATATGCTGGCGTGCATTGTGAGTATCGGTCTGAAATTTGGCTGCGCGGCTGTAACGGGTGCCGTTAAAGCGTACCTGGGAAGCCTGGTAACAGCCGGCTGCACGCATCACGGCGCCTACGTTGGTCGGACTTTTCGGATTGTTCAGGCCAATAATGACGGTGGATTGGGTGGTCATGATTTCTCTCAGTAACAGGCGAGGCGCAAGTATATGACCACAGGCCAAAGAGCTCAAGGTGGTTAAGCTTTACTGTTTCGATGTGGGTTTGTCGAGTGAGAAGTTTGCAACAATATTGACGATAGGCGTACGTTTTAATCCCATCTTAGTCTGGTGTTAAGTACATCGTTTGACGCTTGTGTCAGCTTACGCCGAGCCGGGTAAAGCATCTGTCAACTGAGGTCTGTTACTCACCAAATAATCGGTTGATTGAACAACAAAGGGCGCATTGCTGCGCCCTTTGTCTTAACTATGTAAATACAGATGGTTATGCGTATTGAGCAACCACCTGATGCCAGCGGTTACGTTTTTCCAGCAACTCTGCTTTGACTTGCTGATAGCGAGCTTTAAGTACAGAGAGCTCGTAGCGCTGCGCTGCTGAATTCTTTTTGCTTTCCAGTAGCTGCTTTTTGACATCGTAGTAGTTATGTAACTCGGTTATAAAAGCGTCGAACTCACGCTGAATCGTCTCCACAATCGCATGCTGATTGGGTAGCTGAGTCACTTTACTGGTTGCGTACTTCAGGCTCATTTGGGCACGTGCTTTCTCAATTTTGATCGCAGGTGCGGTGCGCAGTTTAGTGGCCAGACCCAGCCAGGCACACAAGCGGATAATCCACTTGGTCGGGTCGTATTGCCACCAGTAAATACCGTTACGGTAGTCATTTTCAAAAATATGGTGATAGTTATGATAGCCCTCACCAAAGGTAAAGAAGGCAAGAATACCATTATCGCGCGCTGTATTACGGTCAGTAAAAGGCTGTTTACCCCAGATATGCGCCAGTGAATTAATAAAAAAGGTGGTGTGATGGTTGAGCACTAAACGCACCGCGCCAATCATCAGCAACATGCCCCACACATCGTTATAGATAAGGCCAAGCAGAATCGGCACACCAAGGTTCATGAGAATGGCGAGCGCAACGTAGTATTTGTGTTGCCACATCGCAATACCATCTTTCTGCAGATCACGGCAGTTGCTGTAATCGTCATAGGTTGCGGCATTGTAGCTGCGCAGCATCCACCCGATATGTGAAAACCAGAATCCGCGTTTAGCGGAATAGGGGTCTTTATCGTTCTGATCGACAAACTTGTGGTGTACCCGGTGATCGGACGCCCAGTGCAGAGCACTGTTTTGCAACGCGAATGCACCGCCCAGCGCGCAAATCAGGCGCACCAGCCAGTGAGCCTCAAATGCTTTGTGAGACCACAGGCGATGATAGCCAGTGGTGATCGACAGGTTGCAGAACGAAAAACAGACCACCAGCCAGATCCAGTGTTCCGCGCCGTAACCAAATTGCCAGCCATACCAGGGCGCAACGACCGTCGCCAGAATAAAGCTCACTGAAAATATTGTTATATTTAGCCAAATCAGAGGCGGTTTATTAGTCATTTACAGACCCTTAAGCTTACAAGTGTGCGCTAGAATATCAGCGAACTCTGTTATGTCAAATAGCATTAAATGAAATGTGACCAGAATGTTTTGCTTTTCTGCGCTAAATGCATAGTATGAAGGGGGTGAAAACCCATTACAGGAAGTAATAAGGACTAGTAAATGGAAATCAAAGTAGCAGAATATAGCGATTTTGAACGCATTGCAGTTTTGCATGCTCGTAGTTGGCAAATTAACTATGCAGGTATTCTGGAACAAGAATACCTGGATAATGAAGTGTTGGATGATCGCCGCCTTATCTGGCAGGCTCGATTGACGAACCCGCCTTTTAATCAGCATATTTTGTTGATTGAAGAGGCTGGATTACTGTGCGGATTTATCTGTGCATTTGGTAATCACGACTTTGAAAAAGGCACCAATATCGAATCTTTGCATGTTGACCCGGATTACAAAGGTCGCGGCTTGGGCTCAGTGCTGATTAAAGAGATGGCACAATGGCTGGAGAAATATTTCCCGGAGCAGGGGGTATATCTGGAAGTGGCGGAGCAAAATCAACCCGCGATTGATTTCTATGACCATATTGGTGGTGAACGTCTGGCTGAAAAAATGTGGCATGCACCGGGGGGGAGCGATCTGCCGGAGTGGATCTACAGCTGGAAAACGCCACAGGCGCTGATGCAGGCGGTTAACTAACCGCGCTCGTGTGGCATCAGGTCAAAGTGTACAGATTCTCAAAGCTAAAAGACGAAAGGGCCGACTGGCCCTTTTTTGTTGCGACTGTCTTTGTTGCAAGCCTCTGGTGCCGCTTAACGGGTACTCGCTCTATCCATTCAGCCGTAACGCTCAGCGAGTCTGAAATTCAGACACCGCGTCGTCCATCTGTTTGGCCTGCTGCGATACGCTGTCCACTTCACTTAGTACTTGCTGCGCGGAGCGTAAGTAGCGCGCGAGTTTAGATGCCATTTGCATCACCTGCAATAAGCAATAGAATGGCTAAATGTAACAATTGAAGCAACCACACACGAATCACTGTCATGTGAGATGGAGTTTTCATGAACTTAGAACGTTATAAAGGGCTGATCTTTGATATGGATGGCACCTTGATTGATACCATGCCTGCCCATATTGAAGCTTGGCGCACGACCGCTGAATTTTTTGACTTTCCTTTTGACGGGGATTGGCTGCACAGTATGGGCGGGATGCCAAGTTATAAAATCGTGGGTGAAATCAACCGAAAATTTGGTCTTGCGCTGGAGCCGATGGCGGTTGCTGAACACAAGATGCGGGCGTTTGCTGAGATTGACGACAGTGGCGCATTAATCGCAGATACTTACGCGGTATTTCAGGATTATCTGGGCAGTAAAAAAATCGCGATTGGTACCGGCAGCCAGCGTATCAGTGCCGAGAAGTTGCTGAACCGGGTTGGAGTGCTGGACAAACTCGATGCCGTAGTGACTGCCACTGAAGTTAAAAATCATAAACCGCATCCGGAAACCTTTTTGCGCGCCTGTGAACTGATTGGCCTGCAACCTAGTGAATGCGTGGTGTTTGAAGATACCCATTTAGGTAAGCAGGCAGCACATGCCGGTGGTATGGACTGTATTATGGTGACAGAGCAGGGCCTGCAATTTCATCCGTTACCGCAGTAATGCGTGCATGGTTATTTATCGCCGCGATTTGTGTTGTTACTGGAACGTACGATAAACAGAAAGAGCGGCCATTCGGCCGCCCTTATGATTTTGCTTTCCCACATCAAAGGGATTGAGCAGCGATTACTGAATTGCCAGCAGTTCGACTTCAAAAATTAAGGTTGCCGACGGTGGAATCGGGCCTGCGCCATTTTTACCGTACCCCAGGTTGGCCGGTACATACAGGCGCACTTTCTCACCTTCAGTCATCAGCTGCACACCTTCCTGCCAGCCTTTGATGACCTGATTCAGCCCAAACACGATTGGCTCGTTGCGCTGATAAGAGCTGTCAAACACAGTGCCGTCCAGCAGACGTCCTTCATAGTGAACTTTCACCCGGCTGTTCGCTTTCGGGTGCTCAGTGCCGATACCTGGTTTTAATACTTCGTATTGTAAGCCACTGTGGGTGGTAATGACGCCTGGTTTGTTGGCGTTTTCTGTCATAAATTCCTGACCCTGCTCGATATTCTGTTCCGCCGCTTTGTGGTTATTCCAACTGCGATAGATGAACAGACCCGCCAGTACAAACACAACCACAGGCAAAATAATTTTATACATAGTCTCAATACTCAGTTTACGTCAGGTTATACGACCAAATCTGGTTTTGCTGCGTAATCAGAATGCTCATCGGATATTTGCTATACAAAACCAAGCCTTGATAAAGATAGGCTGATTCTAGCGGGTTCACCGGATGAGGCAAACCAGGAAATCAGGATTTGTTACCAATTTTGCATAAAGTTTTTGTGTGGCTGCCGATAATAAAAGAGTCGTTTCAACAAATGGATGAGAGATTCATGAGGGTTATTGCGTTATTTACATTATTGCTACTGACTGGATGTAGTTCCCTGTCTCTCGATAATCCAATCGGGATGTTGGATACTAATATGTTGGATACGGCTCCGCAAAGTGATCAAGACGTGCGTTACCCTGAGTGGGGTCATGCACCTCAGCCTGCTCCGGTATCTGTGGCGGTTCCAGCGGTTGCGACACCGATTCAGAGGCCGCAGAGGCAGGCTTCTGCCTCCGGCTACAGCTCACTTGAGCAGTTTTTAATGCAAAATGGTATCGATTATGAAGTGATGCCGGGCAACCATATTATGGTCAAGCTTAAACATACCATGCAGTTTGCCACCGGTTCGGCGCAGCTTTCTTCAGACTCTGCGTACTGGCTCAATATTATGAGCCAGTTTTTGTCTCGTGAACGCGGTATCGATATCGTTATTGAGGGACATACCGATAATACCGGCACAACCACGCTGAATGATGGTTTATCGGTCAGACGCGCTCAATCGGTCAAAGATACTCTGGTCAGAAATAATGTCGCACGCAATGCGATTTTTACCCGCGGTTATGGTGAATCTATCCCAGCGTGCACCAACAGCACGACTCAGGGTCGGGCGTGTAACCGCCGGGTAGAGTTACTTCTTATCGTCTCAAATAATTGATTTAGTTTGCGTGCGAGTTGCAAGACGAGTTGGATGTGGTTGCGACTTTAAGCACATGCTTTGTTACTACTTGTGTGGAGTTGTTGATTATACTCACGCAACTGAGGTTTATTGAGTATGATGTTTTGAAAACCGCCTTAAAATTGTGTATATAAGGCGTCTACAATGTATAAGAATTATTAACGCCATGTCAGCTATTCAATCGTCTCAAAATGAAGTTCCGGTAGGGGAACAGGATCAGTTGGTTTCAACCACAGATCTTAAAGGTGTCATTACATACTGCAATGATACTTTTTGTCGTATCGCCGGGTTCGAGGAGCATGAACTCCTGGGACAAAACCACAATATCGTGCGCCATAACGATATGCCGAAAGCGGCGTTTGCCGATATGTGGCAGCATCTTAAGCAGGGTAATGCCTGGCGCGGGATAGTTAAAAACCGCACCAAAACGAACGGGCATTACTGGGTCGACGCTTATGTCACCCCCATTTACGAAGATGGTAAAGTGTGTGGCTTCCAGTCGGTGCGTGTCCAGGCGCAGCGTCAATGGGTGGATATTGCCGCGAAAGCGTATAAAGCACTGCGCAGCGCTGAACAGTCCGGCCGCAGCTTCTCTCTCAAGATTTCCGCTTCGGTGCGTTATGCTATCCTCCTCGGGTCACTGGCGGCGCCTGCGGCTGCCTATTTCCTGGCGCAGAGCAGTAATATGCAGCTGTTGGCCAGTTTATTGCCGGCTGCGGCCCTGGGTCTATTGTTCCGTCAGGAGTTGATTGATACACCCAAGCAGATCCATCGTTTGCAATCACAGTATGACAGTATCAGCCGTCTGATTTACTCGGGTAACAGTGCGTTTTCGGTGGTGGACTATCATCTGAAAATGGCTTCAGCCCGAATCCGTACGGTGCTGGGGCGTATGGTTGACTCAGCGCACCCGCTGCGCGACGTGTCTGAAAATTTAAGTGCTAATACGGCGGAAGTGGTGCAGGCGCTGAAACAGCAGAACGCCGATATTCGCAGTGTGGTGCAGGCTACAGACGCGGTCGAAGCTGCGGCAGATGCGGTATCCGGTAATACCCAAACTGCTCATGAGTTAATTGAAAAGGCATCGGCCAGTTGCCTGCATACCAAGCAAAGCATAGAGCAAACGCACAATAATCTGGTGGTGCTCAGTGATCAGGCTGAGCGGGCAACCGGCACGACCTATGAGCTCAATGAGCAGGCGCAGAAAGTGGGTCAGTTGATGGAAGAAATCGGTGGCATCGCTGAACAGACTAACCTGTTGGCACTGAATGCTGCGATTGAAGCGGCGCGTGCCGGGGAGCAGGGGCGTGGCTTTGCTGTGGTTGCCGATGAAGTGCGTGCTTTGTCTGGTCGTACCCAAAAGGCGACTCAGCATATTCAGTCCAGCATTGATACCATGCTGAATACGATTGAGTCATGGCAAAAAGAGATTGTCGAGAGTCAGAAACAGACTCAGGCGTGCGGTGCCGTGGCAGAAGAGAGCGGTCATCGCCTGCAGGAAGTTGAGCAGCAACTGGCACAAATGCAGAGTATCATCAGCGATATGGCTCACTCAGCTACGGCGCAGCGTGAACTGACCAGCGAGGTCAATCAGCATATTCATTCAATCGCCTCAATGGCAACGCAAAATCTGGCCGCAACCAATACGGTTGAAGAGTTCAGCCAGCAGATGAATGAGCGAGTGGATGATTTTGGCCAGCTCGCTAAGCGATTCGAAGAAAAATAACCCAATCAGGAAATGGCCGCATGATGCGGCCATTTTTGTCTTATATTCCCTCAAGATTCCCTCTGTTTGTCTTATATTCCCTCAAGATTCCCTCTGTTTTTCTTATTTCCTTAAATTTTCATGATCAATACGCCATAGGTCTGATGTGACTCGAAATGTAAAAAACTGTTTCTAAGTGATAATTTGTTATGTTATAACATTAATAGTTGTTAGGGTTGTTACGGAATTATCGTTATGAAGTCTGTGGTTGGAGAGATAGCGCGAACTCCTGTTAAAGCGCTCTTGTCGGTTTCACAAAGTCAACCAGCGCTGCAAGGAAGGCGTTTGTTATTGCTGTCGGCCCAAGTGCGCATCGGTTTGGCTGGCATTGTGCTGACGGCACTCTGGTTATCGATTTACTGGGCGGTACTGCTGCCATGATGACACTGGATCAGTTGGTGGTGGGTTATCGCGGGCAAGCCGTGACGCTGCCAGTCAGTGGCCGGTTTAAGTCGGGATCCCTGACCGCCATTATGGGGCCGAACGGAGCTGGTAAGTCGACGCTGGTCAAAACCTTATGTGGTTTGCAATCGCCGGTTTCAGGCCGGTTGGATGTCTGTGCTGCAGTTCCGCAAGTGGCCTGGCTGCCTCAGCGTGCCGAAATGGATAGTGATTTCCCCATCAGTGTGTATGAGGTGGTCGCCATGGGATGCTGGCCCAAGCAAGGCATTGGGCAAGCACTGGGGCAAGATAACCACATCCGAATTGAACGGGCTTTGACTGACGTTGGGATTGGTGATCTGGCTGCACGTACGATAGGTGAACTGTCCGGCGGTCAGTTTCAGCGCATGTTGTTTGCGCGCATGTTGGTTCAGGATGCAGATGTGATGATGATGGATGAACCTTTTGCCGGTATCGATCAGGCTACACAACAGATATTGCTGCAGCTTATGTTGGCGTTAAATCAAAAGGGCAAAACAGTGATAGCGGTGCTGCATGATGTCACTCTGGTGCGACGCTATTTCCCTCAACTGCTGCTGATGATGCCGGATCAGGTCAGATGGGGAGCGACTAGTGAATTATTGACAGAGCAAAGATACGGTTCTGACGGTGTGGTCATTCCTCTGTTTCATCAGGAGAGCTTGTATGAGCACACACATCATTGATGCCTTCATCCAGTACGGATTTATGCGCCGCTCTCTGGTGGCCTGCCTGGCGTTATCACTCAGCCTGGCTCCGCTCGGCGTGTTTTTGCTGTTGCGCCGCATGAGTCTGGTCGGCGATGCCTTGTCTCATGCGGTATTGCCCGGTGTCGCTGTGGGTTACCTGCTGTCGGGAATGTCGCTGCTTGCGATGGGGCTGGGCGGATTTATTGCCGGTTTGGTGGTGGCGATGGCATCAGGCTGGATCAGCAAAATGACCCGTTTGCAGGAAGATTCTGCATTTGCCGGCCTTTATCTTGGCTCCCTTGCGCTGGGCGTTACCTTGGTATCACTGCGCAGTAACGGTGTCGACTTGTTGCACTTACTGTTTGGCTCCCTGCTTGCGGTTGATGCGGATTCACTGATGTTTATCGGCGCTATTAGCAGTTTTACTTTGCTGGTTATTGCCCTGCTGTATCGCGGCATCGTGTTCGAATCGTTCAATGCAAGCTTCTTTACCATGCATTCGCGCTCCTTTTCGTTGCTGATGCACGGTCTGTTTATGGCGCTGGTGGTGCTCAATCTGGTCGCCGGTTTTCAGGTGTTGGGCACCCTGATGACGGTAGGTCTGATGATGTTACCAGCCATCGCCGCTCGCTGTTGGACCAACAGACTGGGCGTGATGCTGTTAGTCGCGGTACTGCTCGGAATGCTCAGTTCAGTCATCGGACTGGCCTGGTCCTGGTATCAGTCGATTCCGGCCGGACCGGCCATTGTGCTGACGGCGACCGCGGTGTTTCTTTTTTCCGTTCTTTTTGGCTCTCAGAAAGGCATTTTTACCCGATCAAAATCGATGGTGTATTCAAATTAAGGAGTAATAGATGAAAGTTTGGCAAGCAGCCGGTTGTTCTCTGCTATTGGCACTGAGCAGTTCCGCAATGGCAAAAACGGTGGATACCGTGGCAAGTTTTTCTGTGCTGGCTGATATTGTAAAACAAGTGGGCGGCGATCATGTCACCGTGACAGCTCTGGTGGGGCCGGATGGTGATCCGCATACCTTTGTTCCGAGCCCGCAAGACAGCGTAAAACTCAATCAGGCCGATGTGGTGTTTATGAGCGGACTGGGTCTGGAAGGCTGGATGGATCGTCTGGTGACCGCGTCGGGATACAAGGGGCCGGTCATTGTGGCATCTGATGGGGTTCAGAGCCGGACCATGCAGGAAGACGGCGAGGTGGTCACAGACCCGCATGCCTGGAACAGCGCGGCGAACGGTGCTATCTACGCGCGTAATGTGACGGATGCGCTTAAAGCGGCTGACCCGCAGGATGCCGACTATTTTGAACAGCGCGGCAGTGATTATATCGAACAACTGACCAAGCTGGATCATTGGGCTAAAGCCCGTTTTGCATCCGTGTCTGAAGAGGGACGTAAAGTGTTGACCAGTCACGACGCATTCGGCTATTTTGGTGCCGAGTATGGCGTGACCTTCCTGTCACCGCAGGGCTTTTCTACGGAGTCGGAAGCCAGTGCGAAGCAGGTGGCCGAACTGATCAGTCAGATTAAATCACAGCACATTCACGCTTACTTTATTGAAAATCAAACGGATCCACGTCTGGTTAAACAGATTGCAGCTGCAACCGGAGCGAAAGCGGGCGGTGAACTCTATCCGGAAGCGTTAACGGCTAAAGGCGGTGACGCTGATACTTATCTGGAGGCATTCAAACACAACGTGACAGTAATGGCCGACAGCATGAAGTAAGTCTGAGCGCATGTTTCCGACTGTGTTTGCGTAAATATCATTACCGGGCAGAGATCCGATAAGGTCTCTGCCTGATATGTTCTATGTCTGGTATGTTTAGTGATACTGCCAGCTCTCTGATGACGGGCGAAGCTATGTATTTTCTGTCTGTGTGCAAAACGTTACCCGGCGCCGTTGGCAATAAGCGGCTGCTGGTGTCCGGTTTGTTGACCTTGCTGATTGCACTCCCTTGCCGTGCGCATCCCCATTCATGGATTGATATCAAAACCCGGATATTAGGCAGTGACCAGGCCATTACCGGGCTGAAAATGGAATGGACCTTTGATGCCATGACCACCGCCTACTTGTTTGACGGCGAGGATATGTCTCCGGCGCAGCAGGAAAAAACGCTGCACAAACTGGCGGCATCTGTGATGACGAACATGTTATCGCAGCACTACTTTACCTATTTCTACGATAATCAGACGCCGATTCGTTATCAATCGGTTGATACCGGCCAGCTGAGCACTGCGAAAGGTAAAGCCACGTTGAGTTTTAGCTTGCCACTGGCCAAGCCTTATCCTCTCAACGGGCACAAACTCACCCTGAAAATTTTTGACCCGACTTACTACGTTGATATGTCATGGAAAGACAGCCATGACATCAGCTTCGCCCCGAGGTTACAGGATCATTGTCAGCAGAAGCTGGTCGAGCCGAATCCGACTTCAGCTCAAATAAGCTACGCCATGTCGCTACCGATGGATGCTGATCCTGACAATAAACTCGGTCAACTTTTTACCCAGACACTCGAACTGAGCTGTAAGGCCCAGAGTTAATACAAGCCTGAGCTGGCAATAACAAGGTTAGTCAAAAACCAGCCGGTACTTTTTATGGTAAGGAAAGCTTATGGTCCAGAAAAGCTTATGATTACAAAAGTAAGGGAGAAATATCTCATGTCGTTTGAACAAACCAAGCGAACGTCCACAGCGCAGGGGGCAGAGAAAGTAAACTCCAGACTCAATCCATGGCTGAACGGTGCGCTGGTGCTGGGTGTGTTGCTAGCCCTGGGCGTATTACTGTGGCATTTTTGGCCACAAATCCTGGTACAGAGCCTGCATTGGCAAAAGGCGTCCCTCGACTATCTGAGTGAGCAGTTCTATTTGCCGGGTCTGCACGCCAAGGCGATGATTCTCGCCGTCTGCCTATTGTACGGCGTGTTACATGCGCTTGGTCCCGGACACGGTAAAGTGGTGGTCAGCACCTATCTGGCGACTCATGCCACTAAGCTGCGTACCGGAATCTATATCACGATTGCCGCGGCGCTGTTACAGGGCTTGGTTGCAGTACTATTGGTCAGTGTGTTTTTGTTTGTGCTGCATCAGACCATGCATCAGCTGAATGCGACTGTATCCGATTTTATCGAGCTGAGTGGCGTGTTTGTGGTGGCGCTTGGCGTCTATCTGTTGCTGGCAGCATTGACATCGTTGCTCGGCTCTCGGTCGCCGCGTGTTCATCAGGAGAGCCATCACCACGATTACCCTCATCACGACGATCATCATCATAATGACCACCATCACGACTGTGGCTGCGGACACAAACATGGTGCGGATGCAGAGGAGCTCAACCGGGCAAATGGCTGGCGTGAATACGCAGCGATTATCATCAGTATCGGATTACGTCCGTGCTCTGGTGCGATTCTGGTTCTGTTTTTTGCTCATCTCGCCAATCTGTATTGGGTTGGTGTCGCGGGCAGTTTTGTGATGTCTTTGGGAACGGCGCTGACCACCTCAGTGATCGCGTTTTTAACGGTGACAGGACGCAGTGTGGTGCAATTTTACAGTCGGATAGACCCGGGAAAGAGCAGGGTAGTGATGACGATGCTGAAAAGTATCGCGGGCTTATTGCTGCTGGCAATGGGACTACTGCTGATCGAAATGCCGGGGTACGGTGTATCGCCGCTTTTTTTGTAGCAAGTGACCTTGCGTAAACGTGATTTGTCGTAAAGTAACGTTGCGCGAAGAGTGAGCGTCATAAACTAAAAAGGCCCTGCTCAGTGAGCAGGGCCTTGGTTTTCATTTGCTTGTCCCATCCTAAGACAGGATCAAACCAGGCTTATGCCAGCAGTTCGTTCGCAGTGTTGACTACGTTTTCAGCCGTGAAGCCGAACATCTTGAACAGTTCGCCCGCCGGTGCTGATTCACCAAAGGTGGTCATACCGATGATACGACCGCCAAAGCCGACGTACTTGTACCAGAAGTCAGCGATGCCCGCTTCAACAGCAATACGTGCAGTCACATCAGCTGGCAGTACCGCTTCACGGTAAGCCGCATCTTGCTTGTCGAAGGTGTCAGTCGATGGCATAGATACCACACGAACCTGTTTACCGGCTGCGGTCAGTTGTGCGGCGGCTTGTACGGTCAGTTCCACTTCAGAACCGGTCGCGATCAGGATCAGCTCAGGTTTGCCGGCACAATCTTGCAGGATATAACCGCCTTTGGCGATGTCCGCCACTTGCTGCGCGCTGCGCGCTTGCTGAGCCAGGTTCTGACGCGAGAAGATCAGCGCCGATGGCGCATCTTTACGCTCGATAGCCAGTTTCCACGCGACCGCAGATTCGACCTGGTCACATGGGCGCCACGTGCTCATGTTTGGTGTCAGACGCAGTGACGCGATCTGCTCGACCGGTTGGTGAGTCGGGCCATCTTCACCCAGACCGATGGAGTCGTGAGTGTAGACCTGGATGTTCTGAATCTTCATCAGCGCCGCCATACGCATCGCGTTACGTGCGTATTCCATGAACATCAGGAAAGTCGCGCCGTAAGGCACGAAACCACCGTGCAGGGCAATACCGTTGATGATGGCGGTCATACCGAATTCACGTACACCATAGTGGATGTAGTTTCCGGCGAAATCTTCGTGAGTCAGCGACTTAGAGCCAGACCACATGGTCAGGTTAGACGGAGCCAGGTCGGCTGAGCCGCCCATGAATTCAGGCAGGATCTTACCGAACGCTTCCAGCGCGTTTTGGGACGCTTTACGTGACGCGATGTTGGCCGGATTGGCTTGCAGATCAGCAATCACTGCGCTGGTCACTTGTTCCCAGTCAGCCGGCAGATCACCGGCCATGCGGCGCTGGTATTCCGCCGCTTCGGCCGGGTAAGCCTCAGCGTAGGCTGCAAATTTTTCATTCCAGGCGGCTTCTTTGGCTGCACCGGCTTCTTTGGCATCCCACTCGGCGTAGATATCGGCCGGGATTTCAAACGCGCCGTATTCCCAACCGAGGAATTCACGCGCAGCTTTGATTTCGTCTGCGCCCAGCGGAGCGCCGTGACAGTCGTGTGAGCCCGCTTTGTTTGGTGAACCAAAACCGATGATGGTCTTGGTACAGATCAGGGTCGGACGACCGGTTTCTGCCTGTGCGGCTTCGATAGCGGCATTAATCGCTTCTGGATCGTGACCGTCTACTGCCGGGATAACGTGCCAGCCGTATGCTTCGAAACGTTTTGGCGTATCGTCAGAGAACCAGCCTTCAACGTGACCGTCGATAGAGATGCCGTTGTCATCCCAGAAGGCAATCAGTTTGCCCAGACCGAGCGTCCCGGCCAGAGAACATGCTTCGTGCGAGATGCCTTCCATCAGACAGCCGTCGCCCAGGAATGCATAAGTAAAGTGGTCAACGATGTCGTGACCTTCTTTATTGAACTGCGCGGCCAGCGCTTTTTCCGCAATCGCCATACCCACGGCGTTAGTGATACCCTGACCCAGCGGACCTGTGGTGGTCTCGATGCCTGGTGCGTAACCGTATTCAGGGTGACCCGGGGTTTTCGAGTGCAGCTGACGGAAGTTTTTCAGGTCGTCGATTGACAGCTCGTAGCCACTCAGGTGCAGCAGAGAGTAGATCAGCATAGAGCCGTGGCCATTGGACAGCACGAAGCGGTCACGGTCAGCCCAGTTCGGGTTTTGCGGGTTGTGGTTCAGGTGACTGCGCCACAGCACTTCAGCGATGTCAGCCATCCCCATCGGGGCGCCTGGGTGACCAGAGTTAGCCTGTTGTACACCATCCATGCTCAGCGCGCGGATTGCGTTAGCCAGTTGTTTGCGGTTCATAATAGATTCCGTAATCGTTAGGATTTTAAAGTCAGAAATGATTAGGGGAAGCGGGCGCTTCCCCTAATGGGATTCAGTTTGGCTGATTAAAGCTTAGCTTCGATCATCGCTTCCAGTTTGCCCTGGTCTACAGCGAAGTTACGGATACCTTCAGCCAGTTTTTCTACCGCCATTGGGTCCAGGTTGTGCTCCCACAGGAACTCGGAGTGGTTCATGGCTGCCGGACGCTCTTGCAGTTCAGTGGTCGCAACCAGTTTCTCTTCAACCACACCTTCAGCCGCTTCCAGATCAGCCAGCAGCTGTGGAGAGATAGTTAGGCGGTCACAGCCAGCCAGTTCCAGGATCTCGCCGATGTTACGGAAGCTTGCGCCCATCACAACCGTGTTGTAACCGTGCTGTTTGTAGTAGTTGTAGATGTTAGATACAGACAGTACGCCCGGATCTTCCTGAGCTTCGAAATCACGACCTTCTTTCGCTTTGTACCAGTCCATGATACGGCCTACGAATGGAGAGAGTCAGGAATACGCCAGCTTCTGCACAAGCACGAGCCTGAGCAAATGAGAACAGCAGGGTCAGGTTACAGTTGATGCCTTCTTTTTCCAGTACTTCCGCAGCACGGATACCTTCCCAGGTAGAAGCCAGTTTGATCAGGATGCGGTCGTTGCTGATGCCTGCATCGTTGTACATTTTGATCAGTTTACGTGCTTTCTCGATGCTGCCTTCAGTGTCGTAAGACAGACGTGCGTCCACTTCTGTAGAGATACGGCCAGGGATAGTTTTCAGGATCTCTTTACCGATGTTCACTGCCAGCATGTCACAAGCTTCTTGTACTTGCTCTGCTTTGTCGCTGGTTTGTGATTTTGCGTATTCGATCGCTTGATCAATCAGAGGTGCATATTCTGCAATTTGAGCGGCTTTAAGAATTAGAGAAGGGTTGGTTGTTGCATCTTCAGGCTGGTACTTTTTGATTGCGTCAATTTCACCTGTGTCCGCGACAACAGTCGTTAGTTTACGTAGTTGCTCTAATTTGTTGCTCATTTCGATCATCCTATTTCTTTTCGGCTAGCCAGCAAAAACTGGCAGGTGCAAGCGGGTTAGCTAAGCGCAGCGCCACGTTCTGACGTCACTTCTTATGACTAACTCAATGTTTTCCAGCGACCGAGCAACTGCAATGAACATTTGCTCGTTCGTTGAGTAAATGATGTACCCATATTTAACGTATCCGGTCTAAATAATCAATCGGGATTTGGCTATTGTGAGGGGTTTTGACGAGTTATTTTACACAGCGCTGGATCAAGCCAGAAAAGAAACGTTTGCCTGATCGGCAGCGGCCCTGGAGTGATGAAAAAGAGCGCACGCCTCAGGGTGAGAAAATGTAACCATAGTGAGCAAATGTTGCATGTCTAATGTGTCCTGACATATGCTATACCCATGAGCAGATGCTGCGCCACAGCGGCATTATGACCACATACATCATCAAGGTTATACAATAGGGTAAGCGGGTATGAGCAGTTCCAGCCAGGATATTTCGTCTGAAAGCAGTGATTTATTGACCGAAGTCGCCGTCGCGTATTATCAGGACGGTGCGACTCAGGAAGAGATTTCGAGAAAATTTTCGATTTCACGTGCCAAGGTAGGGCGGATGCTGAAACAGGCGCGCGATGAGGGCATTGTTGAGATCACCGTGAAGTATCACCCGGTATTCAGCGCCAAAATTGAGCAGCGCCTGATAGAACGCTTTGGCGTTAAACGTGCCCTGGTCGCGCTGGATCAGCCCACAGAAGAGTTACAGCGTCAGCAGGTATCTGGACTGGTATCGAGTTATCTCAACAGTACTTTGAAAAATGGTATGGTGGTCAGTATCGGTCAGGGGCGTAACGTGTCGGCGGTCGCCCATCATATCGGCGTGATCACGCCACGCGATTGTAAGTTTGTCTGCAGTATTGGTGGTATTCACCCGCGCGGCGGTATGTTCAATGCCGACCATATTTGTCGCCAGATGGCGAAGAAATACGGTGGTACCTCAGAAACCCTCTATGCTCCGGCTTATGCGGAAAACCGCGCCCAGAAACTGGCGTTTATGCAAAATGAAACGGTGAAACAGACCCTGGATCTGGCGCGTAAAGCGGATATTGCACTGGTTGGGATCGGTGATATGAGTGAAAACAGCTATATGGTCGATTTGGGCTGGTTTACTCCCGATGAAGTGGTGCAGTCGCGCTTGCAGCAGGGGGTGGTCGGGGACTTTGCCGGCTATGATTTTTTTAACGTGCATGGTCAAATCGCCGACACCGTGATGAGTGACCGGATTATCGGTTTGGGGATTGAAGAGTTTCGGCGTATCGCTGAGGTGATCGCGATTGCGGCAGAAAACAGTAAACCGCTGGCACTGCTGGGCGCGCTGCGCACCGGCGCGGTGGATGTGGTCGCCACCAGTGTCAGTAACGCGCTGACCGTATTAAACCTCGATGAACAAATGTTCGGTCTGGATACAAAGTCGCAGCTTTGACTGACCGGACGGTGAAGTGACAGCCGTTGTGCCAGTTTTGTAGCGGCGAAAATGGCACACCATTTATTGATATATAGAACAGTATTCTACATTCTAATTGCTTGATTTTATGGGTGTAAACCCGAACCTATCCTTTATCGCTCCGACCTGAATGTTGCAGGGGCAAGATGCAAACATGCGCTTAAAAGATTGAAAATTCGGTCATTTTGTATAAATATGAGCGCGAAATTGCAGTTCTCCAGGAAAGGGAGACTGAAAAATCTCATCGTTATTGGTGTAGATTCAGTCCGGGATCTTCGTGTTTAGCATGACGTTTCTGCCACAGATTAGCGACTGAGTGGAGTTAAGGAAAACGAATCAACCAAGATTAAGAGTTTGCGTAAATTACGTATCCAACTCTCATTTCACCTAACTCACATTTGCTATTTCACACCATACATTTCATAACATAATGGAATAATAATACCGTTAATATAATAAGGAGCTTTTATGTACCAGGCACTAAGGAATGGGCTACTGGCGTTGGCTGTTGTTTTTTCTGCTTCAAGCATGGCTGAAAACTACACCATAGGCACCGGTAGTCAGAGTGGTACTTATTACCCGCTGGGCGGCATGCTGGCAAAAATCTGGAGTGAAAACCTGCCTGATTTCAACATGCGTGCGGAAGTGACAGCGGCTTCTGTCGAAAACACGATTAAGGTTTCAACCAACAAGCAGTTAGCCGGTATTGCACAGGGTAACGTTGTACTGCAAGCCTTTGAAGGAACGAAACCTTTCCCGCGTAAGATGGACGTTGCGGTTCTGTTTGCGCTTTATCCCAACGCGGTACAGTTCATTGTACCGGCCAAATCGGACATTCATTCGGTTGCTGACCTGAAAGGCAAACGCGTTTCCCTGGGTGCGCCTGGCTCAGGTACCCGTGTCAGTGCAGTTAATATTCTTAATACCCTGGGCGTGTCAGAAGATGACATCAAGCCTCAGTCTCTAAACTACACTGCGACCACCAGTGCGATTGCTAACAACCAGATCGATGCTGGTGTAATCGTCGGCAGCGTGGGTGTTGGTGCGATTACTGAACTGGCGCTGACGCGTGATATTCGTGTCCTGAGCTTCAGCGAAGAAGAGCTGGCCAAGATTGCCGCTGCGTATCCTTCTTACCTGGAACTGGATGTGCCGGCAGAGGCTTACAACAAGGTTCCTGCGTTTAAAGTGCCTGCGGTATGGAACGTACTGGTTGTGAACAAAAACCTGAGCGAAGACATGGCGTATCAGATGACCAAAGCGGCATTTGACCACATCGATGAGATTCGTCAGGTGCTGGGTGTGACTAAGTTCACCACCATTGAAAACATGACGAAGCTGGATGGTGTTCCTCTGCACCCTGGCGCAATGAAATTTCTGCAGGAACAACAGAAGTAAATTATCAGTCATTCACGAGTGATTACTGATAACAAAGTAACGTTACACGGAGTAAGTGATGAGTCAAATTCATCCTGGTAACCAGAAAATTACTGACGTGATACTTTCGATAGCCGCTGTAGCGGCTATCGCTTTATCGGTCTTTCAAATTTGGCAAGGTATCGTTGCCACGCTTTCCGCACCGGTGTTTCGTCCGGTCCATGTCAGTTGGGTTATCGCGATAGCCTTTATGGTTTATCCCACATTTAATGCCAGACACTCACGGCCGGTTTACTTGCTGGGGCGGGTAATTGACCTTGGCCTGGTGATCGCAACCTGCTGGGCATCCACTCAGATTGCCTTGTTTGATTATGATGATATTAGCTTTCTGCTCGATGGGTTAGGCACCGTCGATCAGGCCGCCGGTGTGGTGCTGATTGTGATGCTGCTCGAAGCCACCCGGCGTACCGTCGGGCTGGTGATGGTAGTGATCGCGGCACTGTTTCTGGTGTACGCCATGTTTGGTGATGTCCTGCCGGATAATGTCGCCAGTAAAGGCTTCAGTATCGAAGAGATCGTGCGTTTCCATATTTACTCCACCAATGGGGTATACGGCGCGCCACTGGCAATTGCAGCCGGTGTGGTATTTATCTTTGTCCTGTTTGGCGCCTTCCTGCAAGTGACCGGTGCAGGCCAGTTCTTTATCGATATGGCGTTTGCCGTGGCCGGTAAATACCGCGGTGGCCCGGCGAAAGCGAGCGTGGTCGCTTCGGCGGCATTAGGCTCGATTTCCGGTTCAGCAATTGCTAACACGGTGACCACCGGCTCGTTAACCATCCCGATGATGAAAAAGCTTGGCTACAAGCCGGAGCAGGCCGCAGGGATTGAAGCGGCGGCGTCGACTGGTGGGCAGATCATGCCGCCGGTTATGGGAGCCGGGGCGTTTGTTATGGCGCAGTTTACCGGTATTCCGTACAGCGATATCTTGCTGGTATCGATTGCACCGGCAATCCTTTATTTCGCTTGTACCTTGCTTTACGTCCACCTAATGGCCTGTAAGCTTGGTTTGCAGGGCATGACTGTCACCGAGCAAATTTCTAAAGTGCTCAAGGATGGCTGGCACTATCTGCTACCGCTGATTCTGATCACGGCGCTGCTGATGATGAGCTATTCACCGGTGTTGGTGGGTGTTATCGGCTGTGTGGCTATTTTGCTTACCGCGATGACCCGTAAACACAGCCGCATCAGTTTTAAATTGTTTGTCGAAGGCCTGAAAGAGGGCGCGCTGATGGCGATTCCGATTTCGGTGGCTTGTGCGACAGCGGGTATCGTGGTGGGTGTGGTCGGTCAAACCGGTATCGGTCTGCAATTTACTCAGTTTCTGATCGCGTTGTCGGGCGGCCATTTATGGTCGGCGCTGGCTTTGATAGCAGTGGCTGCGGTCATTCTCGGTATGGGCCTGCCGGTAACGGCTGCTTATATCGTATTGTCCATTATGGCTGTTCCGGCGCTGATGGATTTCGGCCTGGGTATGTTGACCGCACACATGATCGTGTTCTGGTTGTCGCAGACTTCTAACGTGACGCCACCGATTGCGCTGGCTGCCTTTGCCGGGGCGGGTATTGCCAATGCATCACCGATGAAGTCGGCAGTGCAGGCCTTCAAACTGGCGCAGGGCTTCTTCCTGATCCCGGCCATGATGGCATTTTCCGGCCTGATCTGGATTGATGGCGAACCGGTGCATTTTGCTATCGGGGTTATTTCAACCATCAGTCTGTTTGTTGCCTTTGCCGGCGGTATTGAAGGTCGTCTGTTCTCGCCACTGCATAGCTGGCAACGTGCCGTGTTGTTGGTCATGGCATTATGCGTGCTGTTTTTGTCGGATATATACCGTCTTGCCGCACTGGTGGTGATTGTTGCGGTATGTCTGCTAAATTACCGTCAGCCTGAACAACCGGCTTCCCACGCATCGTGATAACAGGGTAAGTGTTCGCGTTAAACGTGGTTAATTTCGTTCAATGCTCCAAATAAAAGATAAATGCCGTTCACCCAGTGAACGGCATTTTTTATCGCTTGTGCAGCCCGATGATGAAACGATGGCTACAGCGCTTATTGCTATTGCTATTTCAGAACTCTTGTTATTTTAACGCTATTCTGATGTCAAAGTACCAATCGGCAGGTCGTGATTTGAACCCCATTCAGTCCAGGATCCGTCGTACACGGCCAGGTTGTGATAACCACACAGCGCAGCAGCCAGAAGGACAATACAGGCGGTGACACCTGATCCGCAGCTGAACAGGTATTCGTCGGCTGATTGCGGCAACGCCTGCTGCAAAATCGGCTTGAGTTCGGCAACTGGTTTGAACTTATGACCGTTCATCAGTACGGCGAATGGCAGACAGCATGAATTCGGGATATGGCCGCTGCGTACACCCGCACGCGGCTCTGGTACCTGACCGGAAAAGCGGGCATGAGAGCGGGCGTCGACTGTTTGGCTGGCTGGATCATCGAGTTTGCTCAGCACGTAACCGGCATCAACAAAGTAAGCCGGGTCGAGCGGGCGGTTAAAATCGCCTTTTTCTGCTGACTGAGCGTAATCTTGCGCGACAGCGTAACCTTGTGTTTTCCACTCAGTCAGACCACCATCGAGTATGTAGACCTCGTTATGGCCGAATGCTTTGAACATCCACCACGCCCGTGGCGAGGCAAACGTACCACTGTTGTCATACACGACCAGAACCGAATCTTGATTAATTCCCAGCTCTTGCGCTAAGCGGTTGAAACGCGCTTCACTTGGCATCATGTGCGGTAAACTCGCATCAGGATCGCAGAACACGCTATCGTAATCGAAACGGCGTGCACCTGGGATTGTGTTGATTTTGTCTTTTTCCGGTTCAGCAGGAATTTGAAAATCGATACTGCTATCTAGCACGACAGTGCGTTTGTCATTAAGGCGTTCGGCCAGCCAGGCCGGAGTGACAAGAGGAGACATGCGACGCTTTCCTTATTGAGCGCGGGCCAGGAGCCCGCAATGGGTTCACCTTTAGAGGGTACTCAATTCAACGCTGGAAATAAATGAAAACAGGCGCTTAATAGCGCGCCTGTTTAGAATGGAGAGCAGGTTAGGGCTGGCTGCCGCACACCGGGCAGCTAGGCTGCTTCATCAGTTTCATTTCGCGCCATGACATGGTCATCGCGTCGAGCAGCAGAATTTTGCCTTGCACTGAACGGCCATATCCGGCGATGACTTTGATGGCCTCAAGAGCCTGCACTGCGCCAATAATACCGACTACCGGCGCCATCACGCCTGCTTCGACGCAGCTCAAAGCTGCATCGCCGAACAAAGCACTCAGGCATTGGTAACAGGGTTCATCGTCCTGCTGGTAGGTAAAGACGCTGACCTGACCTTCCATACGAATCGCGGCCCCGGAAACGAGCGGGGTTTTGCTCTGATAGCAAAGGCGGTTAAGTTGATTACGGGTCGCGACGTTATCTGAGGCATCCAGCACTAGTGTGTGACGGGTGATGAGCGTTTGCAGCGCTTCATCATTGAGTCGCTCGGCCAGAGTATCCACCATCAGGTGCGGATTAAGTTCGCGCAATGACTGCGCGGCCGATTCTACTTTAAGCCGGCCGATATCCGCGTCATGGTGCAGTACCTGGCGCTGCAGGTTTGAGAGCTCAACTTTATCATCGTCAATCAGGGTCAGTTTACCGATACCGGCCGTCGCCAGATACTGGCCGGCGGCACAGCCTAACCCACCGGCGCCGAGGATCAGCACTGAACTCTGTTTGAGCGCTTCCTGACCCTCAAAATCAAACTGTTTCAGGATGATTTGACGGTTGTAGCGCAGCATCTCTGCATCGCTGAGAATGTCCACCATGGCTCCTAGTATAGGGTTGCGTTAAACAGCTGGATATTGACGGTTTCACCGGCTTCGACCCGGCCACGTTCACGCTCCAGTACCACGAAACAATTAGCAAGGCTCATTGAGCGGAAGGCTCCTGAGCTCTGGTTACCTGTGGTCTCCACGAAAAACTGACCGTTTTCGATGCTGTAAATCCCGCGCTGATAATCGGTGCGGCCCGGTGCTTTTTTAAAGGTAGTGCGCGTTGTGGCTGGAATGGATTGCGGCGCTTGCCACTCGGTATGCCCCGCCAGTTTGGCCAGCATTGGTTGTACTAACACGTACATGGTTAACACGGCGGAAACCGGGTTACCAGGCAGACCACAGAACCACGCGTTTTGTAGCGAACCGAAAGCGAACGGTTTACCCGGCTTAATCGCCAGTTTCCAGAAGCCGATTTCACCCAACTGCTCAAGGATATCTTTGGTGTAGTCGGCTTCACCGACGCTGACGCCGCCGGAAGTAACGACCACATCGGCCAGACTTTGCGCTTTCTCAAACGTCGCTTTGAGTGTTTGCGGGCAGTCAGGAATGGCGCCGAGATCAATTGCTTCGCATCCGAAGTTCTCAATCAAAGGTTTGATACCGTAACGGTTGCTGTCGTAGATTTGACCAGCTTGCAGCGGTTCACCCAGTGGCTTGAGCTCGTCACCGGTTGAAAAAAAGGCCACTTTAGGTTTCTGGTAAACGGTGATTTGGCTAACGCCGAGTGTGGCAATCATTGGAATATCGCGTGGTGTCAGGCGGGCACCACGGCTCAGCACGACGTCATTATGATGAATGTCGTCTCCAGTCGGGCGGATGTTGTCATTATGCGGTACATCTCTCACGCTGAAGGTGACGCCTGCATTGGTCACGCTGGCCTGCTCCTGCATCACAACCGCATCACAGCCCGGCGGGATTTGCGCCCCGGTCATGATTCGCACGCAGCTCATCGCCGGCCACTCGCCGTCAAAAGGCTGGCCTGCGAAAGACTTTCCGGCCACAGTCAGTGGCTGGCCCAGCGCCAGCTCTGAACGACGCACGGCATAACCGTCCATGGCTGAGTTATCAAAAGGGGGCACATTGATTGGCGAGAGAATATCCTCAGCCAGCACATAGCCCAGAGCATCCGGCAGCGGAAGTCGTTGCGTGGTCTGAATCGGTTGGATACGCGACAGCATTTTCTCCATCGCATCTTCGATTGGCATTAAGCCGGGTGCGTCACAACAGCCCATGTTTTAATCCTATCATCTTGTATTTTCTGCCTACTTTAGCACACAACTGGCATCAGGCGACAAACTGTCTCTTGGTACGATTCATACGGTTTAGAATCGTCGTTTTAGTGAAAGTGTGAATTATCGTTACAACGGTAGCTATCACTCAGCGTTGTGGGGTTGAGAACCGTCCCGCAGTGCTGATGACAGCTGGCTTGCGTGAATTAAACCCATCTTTAAATTAAGGATGTAATTATTAAAAAATCCGAGTATCCTTGTCTGCCATCCGGAAGGGGTAATTAAGAGGTAAGGTAATGTCAGGTCTTAGCGAATCCGCGAAGTTAGTTAAAGATGCATTGGAGCGTCGTGGTTTGGAAACGCCAATGCAGCCAAATACGATGGGTCGTGAAGAGAAAAAAGAGCGAATCGAACACCATATGCGTGAGATTCTTAACCTGCTGGGGCTCGATTTGACTGACGACAGCCTGGAAGAAACGCCGCATCGTATCGCCAAAATGTACGTTGACGAAATCTTTTCTGGCCTTGATTATCAGAACTTTCCGAAGATTACGGTTATCGAAAATAAGATGAACGTGAGTGAAATGGTGCGGGTTAAAGACATTACCGTCACCAGTACCTGTGAGCACCATTTAGTGACCATCGACGGCAAAGCGGCAGTGGCTTACATTCCACGCGGCAAAATTATCGGTCTGTCGAAGATCAACCGTATTGTCCGTTTCTTTGCCCAGCGTCCGCAGGTACAAGAGCGCATGACCCAGCAAATTCTGGTGGCGCTGCAGGCTCTGCTGCAATCGGATGATGTCGCAGTCACCATTGATGCGACCCATTACTGCGTGAAATCACGTGGTGTGATGGATGCAACCAGCGAGACCACCACCACGGCACTGGGTGGTATTTTCAAGTCCAATCCGGCGACCCGTGCCGAGTTTTTGCATGGCCTGCGTTAAGCGCCAACGCATAAACTGTATATCCAACGCATAAACCAAATAAAAGTTAACTCGAAAAGCGTCTCTGAGCAGGCGCTTTTTTTGTGCCTGTTTTTTCCCTCTTTGGCAGGGCTCGCGCTGTCAATGAACGGTGCAGAGCGAATATAAAAAATCGCCATCCCGTAAGGAATGGCGATTGCTTTGAGTTGATAGTGGATGGTTGTTGTTACCCGATTTTCTGTCAGGCAGCTTCCAGCTCACCTTGCGCCTGATCGAGCAGAGCGAACTCTTCCTCGGCGCTTTTAGCAATCAGGTTGTGCTGACCGACGACGAAGTAGTAGAGCATACCGACGGCGAACAGGACCAGAGTGAACAGGAAGGCACGCACATCGTAAGCGTACACACCAGTCAGGGCGATAATTGACAAGACCAAAGCCACACCTGAAGTGACCACGCCTCCCGGAGTTTTGTATGGACGAGGAATATCAGGACGCTTGATGCGCAGCATAATGTGGCTGGCTGACATCATGGCGTAAGAGATGGTTGCGCCGACAACCGCCATAGACAGAATCAGGTCACCTTCACCGCTTAGCGAGATTATAAAACCCAGAATCGCAGGGTAGATCAGAGCGCGGACCGGCGCTTTGCGTTGGCTGGTCAGTGACAGGTTTTTCGGCAGATAACCGGCACGTGACAGCGCAAATACCAGGCGGCTGTAGCCGTAAATGATGGAGAAGAATGAAGCGATCAGACCGGCCAGACCCAGCACGTTCACGAAGGTCGCCAGTTGTGAGTGGCCGGCAATATTAAGCGCATCAACCAGAGGGACCGCGCTGTCGCCAATCACTTTAGCACCGGCTGCGCCGCTCAGCAGAACGACAACCAGAACGGCAGTGAACAACAGGAATACCATCGCAGCTATAATACCTTTTGGCACATCCTTTTTCGGATCTTTGGCTTCTTCCGCGGCCAGTGGAACACCTTCTACCGCCAGGAACAGCCACATCGCAAACGGCAGTGCAGCCCAGACACCGTACAGACCCATCGGCAGCATCAGATCGCCGCTGGCAGTCGGCTCGATATCAAACAGATTGGCGCTGTTAAATTCAGGCACCAGAGCAACACCGGTCGCCAGGATTGCCAATACCGCCAGGCCACTGATCACCATCATCACTTTTAATGCTTCGCCTACGCCAAAAATGTGAATACCAACAAAAGCCAGGTAGAAGAGGGCATAGACCACGGGGCCGTCAAAGCCAGTCAGCTCATTCACCGCCGAACCAATGAAGATTACAATCGCCGCCGGAGCCAGCGAGTATTCAATCAAAACCGCCAGGCCGGTCAGAAAGCCACCCATCGGGCCCATGGCCTGACGGGCAAAACTGTAACCGCCGCCGGCTGCCGGGATCGCCGCTGACATTTCGGCCAGAGACAGCACCAGTGCCAGATACATGATGCCCATCAGTACGGCGGCAATCACAAAGCCGCCCCAGCCGGCCTGAGCGATACCGAAGTTCCAACCGGCGAAATCACCGGAGATCACATATGAGATACCCAATCCGGCCAGCAGAATCCAACCTGCGGCGCCACGTTTGAGCTGGCGTTGAGCCAGATAATCGTTTGATGTTGTCATACTACTATCCTTACGTTATGACTTTGAAGTTAAAGAGAAAAACTGTGTCTGTTTATGCTCGAGGATGGTGTCATCCGAGCGGTCTTTGAGGCCGACACCGGTCAGTTTGAGACGGCGTGATTCAGCCAACAGATAGAAACATTTCATCGCCGCTGCCTGATAAGGGAGGCCTTGCGGACGTACATTGGAAATACAGTTACGCAGCGAATCTTCCGTGCCGCGATGCGGATGCCAGGTCAGATACAGCCCCAGGCTATCCGGGGAGCTCAGTCCCGGACGTTCACCGACCAGTACCAGCACTTCTTTGGCGTTAATGGCTTCACCGACATCATCGCCGACTGCGACACGGCCCTGATGGACAATGCACAGCGGTGCAATCTGCCAGCTGTTTTTGCTGTCGTTGTGCAACTGTTCAATCAGCGCTTCAATAACGGGTGTGGCGTGATTACTGATGGCATAAGAGGAAAGGCCATCAGCGATGACAATCGCCAGATCGTAAGGTTTGGCGTGTTCATCCGCGTGCTTTTTGAGCTGCTCAATAGACGACTCGCTCAGCTTACGACCCAGATCCGGCCGCTGCAGATAAGTCAGGCGGTCATCCGCCTGGCTGTGCAGCGACAAAGCGGGCAGATAAGGTGTCAGCTCTGGCCTGGAGGCCATTGTCTTAACCAGTTGTTGCTCGTCGAGCGGCACGTGTACGGCGTCCATTGCCTGAGCGTGAGAGAGCTGGAAACGCAGCAGCTCCTCTGTCGGGATGCTGGTGCCGACCCGGCCGATACCGATGCGGGCCTGAGTAAACTGGCGTAATTTGTGCCACGGATCCTCGTGGATCAAATGGTTGATAGGGACAACGCTCATACGGCCTCCTTGATTAAGCCCAGCGGCTGGATGAAGTGCGGAGAGATCTCGTCTGACAGCTGTTTACCCTGCTGTTGATTGAAGATTTGCATTTTTTGCAGCCAGGCTTCAAATTCCGGCGCTGGGCGCGAGCCGAGTACCTGACGCGCGTAGAGTGCATCATGGAAAGAGGTGGTCTGATAATTGAGCATGATGTCGTCAGAGCCGGGGATTCCCATGATAAAAGAGCATTCTGCCACACCAAGCAGGGTGAGCAGGTTATCCATATCATTCTGATCGGCGTAAGCATGGTTGGTGTAGCAGATGTCACAGCCCATCGGCAGGCCAAGCAGCTTGGCGCAAAAGTGGTCTTCCAGACCGGCGCGGATGATCTGCTTACCGTCAAACAGATACTCGGGGCCGATAAAGCCGACCACGGTATTGACCAGCAGCGGTTTGAACTTACGTGCCAGGGCGTAGGCGCGCACTTCACAGGTTTGCTGGTCGACGTCGTGATGGCCGTTGGCAGACAGGGCGCTGCCCTGACCGGTTTCAAAGTACATCACGTTGTCACCGACCGTACCGCGTTTCAGGCTCAGTGCGGCATCGTACGCTTCCGCCAGTACGTTGATGTTGACGCCAAAGCCCTGGTTGGTCGCTTCTGTGCCGCCTATCGACTGGAACACCAGATCAACCGGGGCGCCTTGTTCGATCGCTTCAACGGTATTGGTGACGTGGGTCAGCACGCATGACTGGGTCGGGATTTCATAGTGCTGAATCACTTCGTCCATCAGTTTCATCAGTTTGACCGCCTGACTGACACTGTCGGTCGCCGGGTTGATACCAATCACAGCATCGCCGTTGCCGTACATCAGGCCATCAAAAATAGAGGCCGCAATGCCGCTCATATCATCGGTCGGATGATTCGGCTGTAAGCGGGTTGATAAGCGGCCCGGCAAACCAATCGTGTTGCGAAACGCGGTCGTGACGCGACATTTTTTAGCCACCAGAATCAGATCCTGATTACGCATGATTTTGCTCACCGCCGCCGCCATTTCCGGAGTAATGCCCGGGCTGACGCGAGTCAGTTCGAGATGGGTCGTGGTTTCCAGCAGCAGCCAGTTACGAAAATCACCCACCGTCAGGTGCGCGATTTCCAGAAATGCCTGAGCATCATGTTCATCAATAATCAGGCGGGTAATTTCATCGCTTTCATACGGGATGAGCGTTTCATTTAAAAAGGTTTTCAGTGGCAGGTCAGCCAGCACCATTTGCGCCACGACGCGCTCTTCGGCGGATGTCGCTGCCACGCCGGCCAGCTGATCGCCGGAGCGCATCGGTGACGCTTTGGCCATCACTTCTTTCAGAGAAGCAAACTGATAGGTCTGGGTGCCTATC
Source organism: Vibrio ostreae (assembly GCF_019226825.1). Classification (NCBI taxonomy): domain Bacteria; kingdom Pseudomonadati; phylum Pseudomonadota; class Gammaproteobacteria; order Vibrionales; family Vibrionaceae; genus Vibrio; species Vibrio ostreae. The sequence goes on along the minus strand of NZ_CP076642.1, from coordinate 467,977 downwards.
TGGTAACGGTAGCGTGAACTCATAAAACCTCTCAGCTTTTGGTTTCGGGGCACGGTAGCGGATGGATAGCAGCCGGGGAGATTCCTGTTTGCTGCGATCTGTTTCGCTGCGGTCCGAACATTGCAAATTGAACTGAGAGAAATAGTGCGAATTGTGTTCCGGTAACATGACGTCAATGCGCAAAGTTAGAATTATCAATAAAAACAATGAGATATATTTTTACGTGCCTAAAGCTGGTGCAAGAGAGTGAAAATGAATTTGATTCAATTGCCACATGAAGGGAATTCATGCGCACCAATAAGGTGCAAGCAGTACAGCTTTGATGTGAACCAACAAGCGCAAAGCCTCAACGCCTGGGAACAGAAGTATAATCAACATGGTGCAGGGCAATTTCATGGCTATCTGGATGAGATTAAGCTGCCCGGCCTGCACTTGTTTGAGGAATTCACCAGTCATACTGTGCATCAGGAGTGCAGTGTCAATCCGAACGCCATTTGGATTGGTTTTTCGATGGACGCGCAACGCCCGAAAGTGAATGGTTTGCAGGCAGCGCCGCACCAATTGATGATTCGTCCGGCACAGCAGCACTTTGACCTGGCGACCCCGGATAATTTTCATATTTTTGGTGTGGTGATTGATCGTGACCTGTTGCTGGAAAATATCCAGTGTGATGACAAGCAGCAGTGGGAGTCGATATCTTTACTGAAAAACCTCAATCCGCAACATGGCTGCTGGTCGCTGGTGGAACTGATCCGGCAGGTGCTGGATACGGAGTCGGTGTTGGGGAAACGCTTGCTGCACTTCTCTTCTGGTCAATCGCCGTCTGGACAATCGCGGTCTGGACAATTGTCGCAAGGTCAGTCGTCACACAGTCAGGCAGCACTGCAGCAAGTGCTGGTCAGTGCAGTGATTGACAGATTAGGGCAGTTTGCGGTCAGTGAACACAATGAGTCGCGCAGTTACGCCACCCGTCGTCAGGCTCTGTTACGTTTGTACCGTCACCTCGATAATAATGGTGATTATCCGATGAGTGTGGCGGAAATGGCCTCGATAGCCTGCGTTAGCCAGCGCACCCTGCAATACTGTTTTGAGCAGGAGCTTGGAGTCAGCCCGATCGCCTTTTTACGTGAATGCAGGCTCAATGCGGTGCGCCGGGCGTTGATCGTCACTGATCAGGAAAAAACCATCAGTGAACTGGCGTTACAGTATGGCTTTTATCATCTCGGGACCTTTAACCAATACTACAAGCTGCTGTTTGGCGAGACCCCGAGCCAGACTCGTGATCGTGCCGATCGCTATGAGCGTGCCGCATTGGTGAAAAGTTTTACGCCGCAACGATAATGTGCGGCGTACAGTTGGCGAGAAACCGGGTTATTGGAACAGTTTCAGGTAGGCACCATAGCCTTGTGCTTGCATCTCTTCTTTCGGTACAAAACGCATCGCAGCAGAATTCATGCAGTAGCGTAAACCGGTCGGTGCCGGGCCATCTTCAAATACGTGGCCTAAATGCGAACGGCCAAAGCGGCTGCGTACCTCGGTTCGGGTGTAAAACAGAGTGTTATCTGACTTGGTAACGATATAAGCCGGATCAATGGGCTGGGTAAAACTCGGCCAGCCCGTTCCGGATTTATATTTATCTGTTGAGGAAAACAGTGGTTCACCGGAGACAATATCGACATAGATCCCCTCTGCTTTATTGTCCCAGTACTCGTTGTTGAATGCCCGCTCGGTGGCATCTTCCTGAGTAACCCGGTATTGCAAGTCAGTCAGTTTAGCGCGGATTTGGTCCTCAGACGGCCGTGTATACACCTTAACTTCACTAATGGCCCGTTTTTCATCAATCAACTGACGCAGTGTTTTCGGGTTATCTTCACGGTCATCGCCGAAGATCTGGTCTAAGTATTGGTCCCGGCCTGAAGCGTAGCGATAGTATTTATAACGCAGCGAACTCTTTTTGTAGTAATCCTGATGATACTCTTCGGCCGGCCAGAATTTTTTGAATGCAATTAATTCGGTTTTCAATGGCTTGTGGAAAATACCTGCCTGGTCAATCTCCTGCATAAAGCGTTCAGCAACCTGCTTTTGCTGCGTATCGTGATAGAAAATAGCCGGGCGGTACTGATTACCACGGTCAACAAAAGAACCACCGTCATCGGTCGGATCAATATGGCGCAAGAAGTGGTCCAGAACCTGCTCATAGCTCAGTTTGTCACTGTCGTAGGTGACCTGAATCGATTCGATGTGCCCCGTGGTGCCGGAAGAGACCTGTTTGTAAGTGGGATTATCTACCGTCCCGCCTGAATAACCGGATACAACATCAATCACGCCGTCCAGTTTCTCCATATCGGACTCGGTACACCAGAAGCAGCCCCCAGCGAGGGTTGCCACTTGCTCATGTTCTGCGTGAGAGGCAGAGGAATGATTGGATGCCTGACTGAAAAAGGACAGGCCTACAGGTAGCGCGACCAGTAAAGCTAGTAAACTTATCGTAATACGTTTCATGACAGTTCTTACTCATGTATTGAACGGATACTCAATAAGAACAGTCGAAGACGGAAAAAATTTCAACCCGGCAACCCGGCACCAGATAGATAGCGGAGGGTATTACCGGGTTCAATGGTTCAGGCCAGTTTAATCAGCTCTTCGACCAGACGATCGATACCGGAAGCGGCCTGAGAAATATTTTCGGCCAGCATATAAGCCGGGGTCGATAGTACGTTGTGCTTTTGATCGAACACAAAATCATCCACCGGACAGGAGACATGCTCGCCGCCCATCTTACGAAATGCGACAGCGGTGTCCGGATCGTTACCTATAGTGCCTTCGACACCGTGTTCGTAAATCATCGGGATGATGGTGGGTGCAATACACAGATAGGCGGCCGGTTTACCTGCCTGGGCAAAAGCGCGACAGGCGGTGGCAACATGGGTATTGATACTGCATTCCGAGCCATGCACGGCAAAGTCGGTCAGATTTTTTGCTGCGCCGAACCCACCGGGTATGAGCAAGGCGTCGAACTCTTCAACTTTAAGCTTGGCCACATCCTCGATTTTTCCGCGCGCGATACGCGCTGATTCCACCAGCACGTTGCGTGTCTCTGCCATCTCTTCACCCGTCAGATGGTTGATAACATGCATTTGCTCAATATTGGGCGCAAAACAGTGCCAACTGGCACCGTGGCGTTCGATGGCATGCAGTGTCAGCACGGATTCATGAATCTCGGCTCCATCAAACACACCACATCCACTTAATATCACGGCTACTTTTTTCATCGATCCATTCCTTTATCTGTTCGGGCAAAACATGCTTGCACTAAGCTGGGACGTCAACATTTTTGCGATCCGCTTTTAAGTTTAGTTTAAGGCTTTCATTATGTTGTCACTGATAGCGGGGGATTTTTGCTCAATCTCGTGAATGATTGTTCATTAATCACGGATCGCTATTCAACATTGCGGATTAATAATCATTGTGGCGAATTTTATCTTTGATGTGAAGCGTGCTAAAACAGTGACCGCTACGGTGCTAGTTGCTGTTATATAAGAAGCTAATGGTTGTTTAAAAAAGCTAATGGTTGTTTTATCAAACAAAGTTGCCGTCTAAGATAATCGTTGTCGTTTTAGAAAATGTCCTGATCCCAGTAAGGGACATCGGCGCCGAGTTTGTCACTGACGAAATCCATGAAAGCGCGCACCTTGAGCGGCAGGTGTTTACGCTCAGGGAAAACCGCGTAGATGGCATGTTCAGGCAAGCTGAATTCTTGCATCACAGGCTTCAGGCGACCGGCGATAATATCTTTGCTGACCAGGAACGTCGGTAATTGGCCGATGCCTAAACCGTCAAGCAGGGCGCGGCGTATGGCTTCACTGTTATTCACGGTCAGGTTACCCTTGGGGATGACTTTAAAATCCGCGCCGTTCTGGCTGAACGTCCACTCACTGCCGCCACGGAAATACGAGTAAACCAGACAATTATGGTGGATGAGGTCCTGAGGTTTTTGTGGCGGCTGATGAAGCTGCAGATAACCCGGCGAGCTACACAGTATGCTGCGACAACGCACCAGTCGTTTAGCGATTAAATTTGAGGTGGGCAGGTGGCCAATACGAATCGCAAGGTCAAAGCCGCCCTGAATAAGATCGACCATCTGATCTTCCAGTTGTAAATCGACTTCCACGTAAGGGTAGCGCTCAAGAAATTCACTGATAATCGGGGCGATGTGCAGAACACCAAATGACATCGGTGCAGTAATTTTTAACTTGCCGCGCGGCTCGCCCTGCAGTTCACTGACTGCATCACTGCCCTGCCGGGCGTGTGTCATCGCCTGAGACACGTGATAATAATAACGTTCGCCCGCTTCGGTCAGGCTAAGCTTACGTGTGGTGCGGTTGAGCAGGCGCAGCCCCAGTTCATCTTCCAGTTGGGTGATCCGTTTGCTGACGGCAGACTTAGTGATACCCAGCCGCTCTGCGGCCAGCGAAAAGTTACCGCATTCAATTACTGCCACGAAGACCGGGATTGCAGAAAAGGTATTATCCATAATTGTTGAGATATATTTAACAAAAAGTTTCCTACCTACTAGATTAACATCTCATGGAAAACAATCTAGACTGTTTGCGCGATTTGAGGAGATGAAAATGAAATACGATTGGATCTTATTCGACGCTGACGACACCCTGTTTCATTTCGATGCTTTTAAAGGGATGCAGCTTATGTTCTCGCGTAAGGGATTAGACTTTAGCGAGCAGGATTACCAGCATTATCAGCAAGTGAATAAGCCACTGTGGGTGGATTATCAAAATGGTGTGATCACAGCAGCTGAGCTGAAACACATTCGCTTTCAATCCTGGGCGGAAAAAATTGGCACCACAACGGCCGAGCTCAACAGCGCTTTTCTTGAGGCGATGGCAGACATCTGTACTTTGTTACCCGGCGCACGTGAACTGATGCAGGCTCTGCAGGGCAAAGCGAAACTCGGCATCATTACCAATGGTTTTACCGAACTGCAGGATGTGCGCCTGACCAGAACGGGCATGAAGGATTACTTCGAGCACGTGGTGATTTCGGAGCAGGTCGGTGTGGCGAAACCGGATGCGGGTATTTTTAATCATGCTCTAACCGTCATGGGGGATCCGGATAAAACGCGGGTACTTATGGTCGGAGATAACCCGCACTCAGATATTCTGGGGGGGCTGAATGCCGGTCTGGAAACTTGTTGGCTGAATATCCATCAAGCTGAAAAACCACACGGCATTGATGCCCATTACGAGGTGAGTTCGTTAGCTGAGCTGCAAAGCATTTTGCTGGCCTGATACGCTCTTCTGGTGCAAAGGGGTGTTCATTTAAAACGGCTTTTGCACCAGAATTCAGGTATCACAGATACCTGAATTTAGACATCACAGATCATAGCGACCTTCACGTTCCGGCTGATAAGTCACTTCAATAATTTCAATCACTTTCTCACTGCCACCAGGCATAGGCCAGCTTAGTGTTTGTCCGGCAGATAATCCCAGCAAGGCACTGCCTACCGGTGCAAAGATGGAAATATCGTCATTACTTTTGACTTCATGGGGATAAACCAGGTGTTTCTCCATGATTTCGTCTTTCCCCTGAAATTTAAAGCGCACGGTTGAGTTCATACTGACCACGCCTGGCGGTATTTCCTGAGGTTCTTTGATCGTTGCCCGATCCAGTTCATCTTCCAGCCTTAATAGTTCCGGTGACAGCTTGGGCATTTTGTCCATCAGTGAGCTGATGCGGTCCATGTCCAGTGTGGAAACGACGATTGAATGAGTGTGTAACATTTATTTTCTCCACAAACAAACACCGCCCTGAACAGTCAGGGCGGTATACAGGCCGAATTCATTTCGACTGAATTTAAGTTAGTGGCTACGTAACAAAAACGCAATCAAAATGCTCACAATTTCATACTTATAAAGTGTGTGTATTTGTAAGTAATGTCGAGGTGGTCACGCTAAACGTATCGATGATTCGTCGCGTATGGCTGCCTATCAAGGGGAAGGGTAGCCAGAAAGTGCTAATGAATGACTTCGCTTTTTCCGTTGTTCAACCTGCGCTTTACTGGATGTCCATTAACTAACAACGAGGTGTCATGTGCGAAGCACCCGCGTATATGTGTAGCACCCCAATATATCCATAGGACTGCGTAGCAAAAGAATAAGAAAACAACGTCACATCTGTTTGAATGTGAGTGATGCGCGGGTGCAAAGCGGGTGAGTTGTGGGTACTATTTGGATATCAATTCCGCCCCAACGCCGGATGCTAAGGACAAGAGTGCAGTACGTTAGAATCAAAGAGGCTATCGCAGAACAGATTGACGCCGGGAGCTTATTACCAAGGCAGAAGCTTCCTCCTGAACGCCAGCTGGCTGAATCCTTCAATACCACCCGCGTAACCTTGCGCGAGGCTCTTTCCTTGCTAGAAGCTGAAGGCCAAATCTACCGTGAAGATCGCCGCGGCTGGTTTATCTCTCCGCCCCCGCTGCGCTACAATCCGTCGCAGGCAGTTGATTTCGTCACCGCAGCGCGAGCGCAAAATCGTCAGCCCGATATGACCATCATCAACGCGAAAGCGATGCTGGCGGATAAGGTGGCGACACGTTTGCTGGCGCTGGCGCCTTTCGCTGATGTCTATCGTATTGAGCGCCTTCTTCATCTGGAGCAGCGTCCGGTCGCGTATGTGACGAGTTACGTTCCTCCTCAGCTGTGCCCCAATTTACTCCGTTTCGATCTCGCTCAATCAATGAGCCTGGTTTTGCGTGAGCACTTTGCCCTTGAGTACCACTCAATCAGTTACCGTGTCACTACCAGTGCGCTGTTTGGTGATGTGGCGCTGGCATTACGCGCCACCGCCGGCACACCGGCTTTGGTTATTGAACGTAAGCACTATGATCATAAGGGTAATCTGCTCAATGCAGAGACAGAGCTGTGGCGTCATGATGCGATTTGCCTTGCATCCGAGGCGATTCTGACTCCGGTCAGCGCGTAAACGGGCGCAGTGACGATGAAATTGTGTTAGCCTGCAAATTCATACTCAGAAGAATAAGGTGAGTAAATCATGAAAATATTCAGTAACTTTGATAGTGGTAGCATTGACGTAGTCAAAGCAGACGACAGGCAGGACATACAGCTGAAAATTCCGAATGACAATATGTCGGAATTTTATCAGTGGTTCCATTTTCGTCTTGAAAGCGAGGCGGAGCAGTCGCACACCATTAAGCTGCTGGATTTGGCAAAGTCTGCTTATCCGGAAGGGTGGCAGGGTTACGATGTGGTGGCTTCTTATGATCGTGAAGAGTGGTTTCGTGTTCCGGCCGAATTTGATGGTGATACACTGACGTTCAGCTTAATTCCGGAGCGTTCTTCGGTCTATTTTGCCTACTTTGCGCCTTACTCTTACGATCGTCATCTCGACTTGCTGCACATGGCACAAAGCGCCCATCATTGCCAGCTGGAAACCTTAGGCCAGACCCTAGACGGCCACGATATGAGTCTGTTGACGTTTGGTGAAGCGGAGCCGGAGAAAAAGGCAATTTGGCTGATCGCGCGCCAGCATCCGGGGGAAACCATGGCCGAGTGGTTTATGGAAGGCTTGATCAACCGCTTGCTGGATGAAAATGATACTGTCGCGCGTGCATTACTGGAAAAAGCGGTGTTGTATGTGGTACCGAATATGAACCCGGATGGTTCGGTTCGTGGCCACCTGCGTACCAATGCGGTTGGTGTGAACCTCAACCGTGAATGGCAGTCGCCTTCAATGGAGAAAAGCCCGGAAGTCTATCTGGTGCGTGAGCGTATGCTGCAAACGGGTGTGGACATGTTCCTCGATATCCATGGTGATGAAGCTTTGCCTTATAACTTTGTCGCCGGCTCTGAGGGGATTCCTTCCTACAGCCCGGAACTGGCAGCCAAGGAAGCGGCATTTAAGCAGGCATTATCGACCATTACGCCTGAGTTTCAGGACGAAGTCGGTTACGACAAAGATGAACCAGGCAAAGCGAATCTGACCGTCGGATCCAACTGGGTGGCTGAGCAGTTTGGTTGTCTGGCTTACACCATCGAAATGCCGTTTAAGGATAACAGCAATCATCCGGATCCGCTGTATGGCTGGTCACCGGAGCGCAGTATTTTGTTTGGGCAGGATGTACTGGCGGCCACACTGGCGGTGACAGACAAAATCTGAACTCTTTATCGCGATGCTATGTTCGCCAGATAAACCAAAGCCAGCGGTGATACGCTGGCTTTTTTGACTTCAGATACCGACATTATTGGCGTGGTTCGCAGCCTTATCAGCTGGTGGTGTCTGCGTCTGCATCCGCGCGCTTGAGAACTTTGTGACCATCTTCGCTGACGCCGTTTTTCCAGTAGCTACTGATGTAGATATGTTCGCGGTCGATCTCTTTTTCATTACGGAAATATTGACGCAATGTCCGCATCGATTCAAATTCACACGCACACCACACCGAACACTGGCCGGCCAACCAGGCCTGTGCTTGTACTGCATCGGCAAGGGTTTCTCCCTGGTCGCTGCATGCCCAGATAAGTTCGATACCGGCCGGTGCCTGCAGTTCTGGTTTATCAGCGATGGAAGCCAGTTCAACCACGGCATAACCGCGAGCATCAGAATTGAGCTGTGACAAAGTCACAGACAGTGCAGGGATAGCCGTCATGTCAGCGGCAAGAAATACCCAATCGGCGTCCTGGTTCAGAGACTGACTTTTACCCGGCCCTGCAATCGAAATGGTATCGCCGACTTGTGCGCTTTCCGCCCAGCGGGCAGCGAAGCCACAAGACAGGTCGCTGGTAATGTGACGGACAAAATCGACCACAATCTGGTTGCTGGCCGGATCAAATTGACGAATGGTGTAAGTGCGCATCAATGGACGCTCTTCTTCACTCAGGCTACCGATATCAGTTCCGCCCTGAGGCGTAAATAATAACTTAATGTATCCGCCTTCACTCTCTTTACCGAAATGGGCAATCTCATCTCCCTGCAGCGTAATACGCTGGAAGTTTGGCGAAATTTGTTGGGTTTCAGTAACAGTCAGCGCGAAATTGCGACGGGATTTTTGTTTGTTTTGCATAGTAACCTGATGTCTGGCAGCCGATAAGTGTACTCACCTTAACGCTAATTTTGTCATTCGGCAATGATAATTGTTGTCATTTACTGAAATTTACGAACTACACCAAATGAACCATTGTAAATGCACTGCTGTACGGCGTAATAAAAGGCGTGATCATACTGGCAGTTTGTGGCTTTGCTACATTGAAAACAGCAGCTTAGATTTGTCAAACTGCTGATGCAGTCTAGAGTTATTTCATACGGTACTTTGATCCTGGCGTATGCCGTACTACTCAAAAACTCGACCTGATTAACGACATCAAGCGTGTTGAACCTAAAGACATGCAGTACGGAAAAATCGATCTTTGATCGCCGTTTACGAGCCAACATCAATGAGCTGATGTTGCGCTACGGCAGAGGCGGACATATCGCGGCCGCTACCTGTTACATCCTGATAGAGCCGGCACCTGAGGATAGAGTAAGCACCTGAGGGAGATCAGGCCCGGATTGAGCATGCGCCGCGCACGGTTTAAACAGAGGGCATCGCATGTGGGTAAAATCCCTGCGTTAACAGGGAGTTTTGATATAAAGTGGGCGGCAAAACTGGTGAGGAATCGAAATGAGACATATACACACTGCCACCCATCCTGAACTCGGACCGTTAAGCGAGTATCGCATCATTCAGCGTCAGGCGGCGCGGGCCATTGTGGTTGATGGTGAAGATATTCTGATGCTGTATACCGCACGCTATCACGATTACACCCTGCCGGGCGGCGGGGTCGATGCGCATGAGGATATTCTGCAGGGGTTGGTGAGAGAACTGGAAGAAGAAACGGGTGCGAAGAATATTCATCATATTCAACCCTATGGCATCTATGAGGAGTTTCGTCCCTGGTATCGTGATGACGCCGAGGTGATGCATATGATTTCCCATTGTTTTACCTGCAAAATTGACCGAGTACTGGGCGAAACGCGGTTTGAAGATTATGAAGTTAAAAATGGCATGAAGCCGGTGTGGATTAATATTAATGATGCGATACGCCACAATGAAAAGACGATGACCGAAAGCGATAAAAAGGGCATGAGTGTGGAGCGGGAGACTTTCCTGTTGCGCCTGATCGCCAGAGAACTGCTGTAAACCTCGGTTGGCGTATCTGATGTAGCGTTCTCATATCGGTTAGCTCGGTGCATCCATATCCCGTTTCACAGGTGGCTGAATTGTTTGAACTTTGCTGATGCCGGGGCTGTCTATAGCATCAGTACCTGCAAGATATTGACGCACAGCTGACCGGCTTGTCTGCCAGGGTGGATAGTCGGTCTGGCAAGGTGAACAGTTTTGCAGCCAGACCCGCAGTCAACGATGGAATACTGCATCTCGGATCTAAAGGGTATATACTCATAACTAGCTGAATTATTGATAAGAAATGATCGTGTCCTCGGACTGACGCAATGTCGGCGCCAGACGCAACATTAAGCAGAAGGATTTTTGAATGGGGAAAGTAAGACCAATGGCGTTAGGGATGATATTAGCTCTGACCAGCCATTTCTCTCTCGCTGATGTGATCGAAAGTACCAGCCTGGTGGGTTTCGGCACAGCAAAGTATCCGCCAAACTTCACTCACTTTGATTATGTTAATCCCGATGCGCCAAAATACGGCAAAGTGACTTATGGCCAGGTCGGCACCTACGATAACTTCAACCGCTACGCCTCGCGTGGCGTCGCTGCGGCAGCCAGTGGTGAGCTCTACGATCCGCTGATGTTTTCACCGGCTGACGAAATTGACTCCTACTATCCTTTGATTGCAGAGAAAGTGCGTTACTCGGATGATTACGCCTGGCTGGAGCTGGACATCAATCCCAACGCGCGTTTTCAGGATGGCGTGCCTATTACCGCGCACGACGTGGAATTTACCTTCAACAAGTTTATGACTGAAGGCGTGCCTCAGTACCGGGTTTACTACAAAGAAATAAAATCGGTTAAAGCGCTGAATGACAAAACGGTGCGAATTGAAATGGCAGAGCCGAATCGTGAAAAGTTGTTTAGTTTTGCGCAGTCAACTCGTGTGTTACCGCAGCACTTCTGGAAGGATAAGAGCCTGTCAGAACCGCTTAATCAGCCGCCGGTTGGTAGCAGCGCTTATAAAGTGGAAGAGTTCAAACCTGGTCAGAGTGTGACCTATAAACTGGATGATAATTACTGGGCCAAAGATTTACCGGTTAATGTCGGTCGTAACAACTTCAAAGAGGTGCAGTACGATTATTACCGTGATGACACCGTCATGCTGGAAGCGTTCAAAGCCGGTGAGTTTGATTTACGCCAGGAGAGTCAGGCTAAGTACTGGGCGACCTCTTACACCGGCGCCAATTTTGATAACGGTTTCATTAAAAAGAAGAAATTCCGCACGATGCTCCGGCGGCAACACAAGGCTTTGTGTTTAATACCCAGCGTCCGGTGTTTAGTGACGTGCGTGTTCGCGAAGCGCTGAATTATGCGATGGACTTTGAGTGGATGAACAAAAACATGTTCTACAGTCAGTACACTCGCACTCGCAGTTACTTTCAGAATACCGAATACGAGGCGAAAGGTTTACCGGATGACGCTGAACTGACGGTGTTAAATCCGGTTAAAGATAAGATTCCGGCGCGAGTGTTTACGCAAGAGTATCAACCACCGGTCACCGATGGCAGTGGTCGTATTCGTCCGCAGATGCGTCAGGCGTTCAAACTGCTGAAAGAGGCGGGATGGGAGTTGAAAGATAAGGTGATGACCAATGTTAAAACCGGTCAGCCAATGTCTTTTGAGCTGCTGATTTACAGCCCGACCTCTGAACGTATTGCGATTCCGCTGCAAAAGAATCTCAAGCTGATGGGCATTGATATGAAGATCCGTACCATCGATACCACGCAGTACATCAAGCGCCTGCGTGACAGAGACTTCGATATGGTCTCGTCTTCTTATGCTGCTAATCCGTTCCCGAATCCGAACCTGATGATAGTGTGGAACTCGCATTATCTTGATTCGACCTACAACACCGCAGGCGTGACGGATCCGGTGATTGATCAGCTAACCCTGGATATCGCCAAGAATCAGGAACATCCGGAAAAGCTGAAATCATTGGGTAAAGCGCTGGATCGTATCCTGCAGTGGAATTTTTACATCATTCCGCAGTGGCACACCAGTATGTACCGGGTCGCGAGCTGGGATAAGTTTGAGCGTCCGGCTGTAATGCCTAAGTACGATCTTGGTTTGGATACCTGGTGGATCTCCAAACAGAAGGCCGAAAAATTACCTGAGAAGCGTCGTTAAGAGGAAGTTATGGCTGCGTACATCATTCGCCGTTTGCTGTTGGTGATACCAACGCTGTGGGCCATCATTACCATTAACTTCTTCATCATCCAGATAGCGCCCGGTGGGCCGGTTGAGCAGGCGATTGCCAACCTGCAGGGCCATACCTCCGGCATCATGGAGCGCTTTTCCGGAGGGGGGCAGGAAGTCGATATGTCGAAAGTCGACAATGGTGACCCGACCGGCTACAAGGGCTCTCGTGGTTTGGATCCTGAGGTGGTGGAAGCGATTAAACGTCAGTTTGGTTTTGATAAGCCACTGCACGAACGCTATTTCGACATGCTGAAAAATTACGTCACGTTTAACTTCGGCGAGAGCTTGTTCCGCGGCGGTAATGTGATTGATTTGATTGTTGACCGCTTACCGGTGTCGATATCACTCGGCTTGTGGAGTACGTTGATCATCTATCTGATCTCAATTCCGCTCGGCATCATGAAGGCGATTCATCACGGCTCACGCTTTGATGTCTGGTCAAGTGCGGTGGTGATCGTTGGTTATGCCATTCCCGGTTTTTTGTTTGCGATTATTCTGATCATTCTGTTTGCCAGTGGCAACTACTTCAGCTGGTTCCCGCTGCGGGGGCTGGTGTCGGATAATTTTGACCAGCTCAACGGGTATCAGCAGATCATCGATTACTTCTGGCATCTGGCTTTGCCGATTTGCGCCATGGTGATCAGTGGCTTTGCGACCCTAAGCATGCTGACCAAAAACTCGTTTCTGGATGAGATCAATAAGCAGTATGTGGTCACCGCACGTGCTAAAGGGCTGGATGAGGGCAGTATTCTGTACAAGCACGTGTTTCGTAACGCGATGCTGATCATCATCGCCGGTTTTCCGAGTGCGTTTATCAGTATCTTTTTCACCGGCTCGATGCTGATTGAGGTGATGTTCTCGCTGGAGGGCATTGGCCTGCTGGGCTTTGAGTCCACGATTCAGCGTGATTATCCGGTGGTATTCAGCTCATTGTACATCATGACATTACTTGGTCTGATACTCGGCATTATTTCGGATTTGACCTACACCTGGGTTGATCCGCGTATTGATTTTGAGGCCCGCTAAATGGTGTTGAGAAGTAAAAAAGTGAATCCGCTCAACGCGGCGCGCTGGCAGCGATTTAAATCCAACCGGCGTGGTTTCTATTCGTTGTGGATATTTTCGCTGCTGTTTCTTATCAGCTTGTTTGCTGAGGTTATTGCCAACGATAAACCTTTGTTTGTCTCTTATGATAACCAATGGTTTTTCCCGATAGCCGAGCAATACGCCGAAACCCGCTTTGGCGGTGAATTTGAGACCGAAGCGGATTACACCGATCCGTATGTCATCGATCTGATTGAAGAGAAGGGGTATATGATTTGGCCACTGATCCATTTCAGTTACGACACCATCAACTTCGATATTGTCGGCTCTGTACCGTCTGCTCCGGACAGTGTCAACTGGCTGGGCACCGATGACAAAGGGCGCGATGTCCTGGCGCGAATTATCTACGGCTTTCGTATTTCAGTGCTGTTTGGTTTTGTCCTCACCATCATATCTTCATTGATCGGTGTGGTGGTTGGTGCCACTCAGGGTTATTACGGCGGCTGGCTGGATTTACTCGGCCAGCGCTTTATCGAAGTGTGGTCAGGCATGCCAACCCTGTTTCTGTTGATTATTCTGTCGAGTTTTGTCGAACCGAATTTCTGGTGGTTGCTCGGCATCATGGTGCTGTTCAGCTGGATGAGTCTGGTGGGCGTGGTGCGGGCAGAATTCTTACGCTGCCGTAATTTTGATTACGTACGCGCGGCGCAGGCGATGGGGGTGAATGACACCCGTATCATTTTGCGCCACATGTTACCGAACGCGATGGTCGCGTCATTAACCATGATGCCGTTCATTTTGTCAGGCTCGGTCACCACCTTAACGTCTCTCGATTTTCTCGGTTTTGGTCTGCCAGTCGGTTCACCATCACTGGGTGAATTGCTGGCTCAAGGTAAAACCAATTTACAGGCTCCGTGGCTGGGTATTTCGGCGTTTGTTGTGTTGTCGCTGATGCTGACTTTGCTGGTATTTGTCGGTGAAGCCGTGCGGGATGCGTTTGACCCCCATTTACAACGGAGAGGCTGATGAGCGAAGCATTACTCACAATCGAAAACTTGTCGGTCGGCTTTGGCCGCAGTGATGCGGTGCAGGCGGTGACTCATCAGGTATCGCTGTCGATCAATAAAGGCGAAACTCTGGCGCTGGTGGGCGAGAGCGGTTCGGGTAAATCGGTGACCGCGAATGCGATTTTAAAGCTGCTGCCCAAAGGTTCGGCCCATTATCTGGAAGGTCAAATCAATTTTGCCGGGGTGAATACACTGCAATGCTCCGAGCGTCAGTTACGCGGTATTCGCGGTGGCCGGATTGGTATGATTTTTCAGGAGCCGATGGTGTCACTCAACCCGCTGCACAAAATTGGTAAGCAGCTGGTGGAAACCCTGGCTATTCATCGCGGCATGCGGCAAAAAAAAGCGGAGAATCTCGCGGTCAGCTGGCTGGAAAAAGTCGGTATCCGAAATCCGGCCAGTAAGATCAACGCTTATCCGCATGAATTATCCGGTGGTGAACGCCAGCGGGTGATGATCGCGATGGCACTGATTAATGAGCCGGAGCTGCTGATTGCCGACGAGCCGACCACGGCGCTGGATGTGTCAGTGCAGGCGCAAATCCTCGATCTGCTCAAATCTCTGCAACAAGAGCTCGGTATGGCGATGCTGTTCATCACGCATGATCTGAGCATTGTGCGCCGCATTGCCGATCGGGTAGCCGTGATGCAGGAAGGGAAACTGGTTGAGGTTAATCAGTGTAAGACTCTGTTTTCGGCGCCGCAGCATCCTTATACCCAATTGCTGATCCAGTCTGATCCGCGCGGCTTACCGGTACCGGTGGACAGCAACAGCCCGGTTCTGCTCAAAGCTCAGGATCTCAAAGTGTGGTTTCCCATCACCGGTGGCCTGCTTAAACGCACCGTAGACCACGTGAAAGCAGTAACGGACATGCAGTTTGAACTCAGAAAAGGTCATTCGATTGGTTTGGTCGGCGAAAGTGGTTCAGGCAAATCAACCACCGGCATGGCAATCCTGAAACTGGTGAATTCGCAGGGTGTGATTGAGTACGACGGACACGACCTGCAAGGTTTGGATCGTAAAGGTATGTTGCCGTACCGCAGTAAAATGCAGGTGGTGTTTCAGGACCCGTTTTCGGCGCTCAATCCGCGAATGTCAGTGGCACAGGTGATTGGTGAAGGCCTGTACGTGCATACCGATTTCAGCGACGAACAGATTGATGCGGCGATCTGTGATGCGATGCGCGAAGTGGATCTCGATCCACAAACTCGCCATCGTTATCCGAATGAGTTCTCCGGCGGTCAGCGTCAGCGGGTTGCGATTGCCCGGGCTCTGGTGTTGAAACCGGAATTTATTCTGCTCGACGAGCCGACATCGTCTCTGGATCGCACAGTACAGGCGCAGGTGCTGGATTTGCTCAAATCGCTGCAGGAAAAATACGGCTTAACCTATCTATTTATCAGCCATGATCTCAACGTGGTGAAATCACTGTGTCATTACACCATAGTAATGAAGCAGGGTGAAATTGTAGAGCAGGGTCCGACGCTGGACCTGTTTCAGAACCCCGGCCAGCCTTATACCCGTCAGCTGGTCAGCCTGTCGTCGTTTTAGTGTTGCTTGCAATGTTTGAGTGACAGACAAAGGCCCGGCAATGCCGGGCCTTTGTTTTCAATACGAATAGGTTTGAGCAGATTGGGTTTAAGACGATTCTGTTTGAGCCGATTCATGGACCGTCAGCTCACTGTAGCCGGTATCGCTGTCAAACTGGCGTTCAAACTGCAGAGTCGGGTAGTGATGGATAATCAGTTCTGCTGTGGTATTGACGATATTGCCATCCAGCAAATGACCGCCCCAGACTTTGCCCTTTGCATCAGCGACTGCAATATGCAGATGAAGGTGAGCATGGGTCAGGGTGCCCATCAGCGAGACAATTTCAAACGGTGCTTCAATGCTCAGTGTGCTGTGACTGTCCGCAAGGCGAATATTGAGCGTTGATAAGCATCCGGCGCAGGACGCGACAGACCCTGCCTGCACCTGGTTCTGCCTGATCAGTGCCAGAATCGACTGTTTCAGATCGGCGCCCCGGGTCAGACGGGTGGCGATAACATTGATCATCATGCCTCTCTCTTAATCAGTTGCAGCAGGGTTTCCAGTGCCTGCTCAAGGTCCTGATAACGTTTGGCTTTGCCCAGCACGCGCATGCCCTGCATCTGGGTCAGGATCAGGCTGGCGAGCGCCGCAGGGGCAAGATTGCCGGTCACAGCGCCGCTCGCGACCGCATTGGCTAACGCCTGTGTCAGCACCTCGGTTAAGTGATCAAACAGTTGGTGACCACGTTCCAGTACCCGCTCATCCTCTCCGGCATGTTCCACTAACGCGTTTTGCATAAAACAGCCACAGCTGCGTTGGCGCTGGAGTTCTGCGAACTGGCGCAGAAAGTGCTCTATCTCGCTCAGCGATGCCTGCGGCTTTTGCAGCTCCGCCAGTGCCGGAAAAGAGACCGACTGCAGGTATTTATCCAACGCCTCATAGTAGAGTTGCTGTTTGTCACCAAAGGTGTTGTACAGGCTGAAGCGGTTGATTTGCAGCGCATCGATCAGATCAGAAATCGCAGTATGGGCATAGCCCCGTTGCCAGAACAGTTCCATGGCCTGGGTCAGCTTCTGGTCGCGATCAAAATTACATTTTCTGGCCATGGTTATCTGCCTCGTTGGTGCGCCCGAGCTTATCAGGCTGGTTAAAATGATTCTTGACTGATCGTTTAGTTTACCGCTAAAGTCTATCCTAAACGATCGTTCAGTTAAAGATGAAAGGGATGTAAAATGAAGTTATACGAAACCGCCATGACGCCAAGCTGCCGCCGGGTCAGCATTTTTCTCAAAGAGTTGGGAGTCGATGTCGAGCGTGTTGCGCTTAATGTGCGTGAAGGCGATAACCTGACTGACACCTTCAAGCATAAGAGTGTCAACGGTAAGGTGCCGATGCTGGAACTGGATGATGGGACAACTTTATGTGAAAGTGTCGCGATCTGCCGTTATTTTGATGAAACGATAGCTAACGACAAAAATCTGTTTGGCCATGATGCGCTGAGCAAAGCGCAGGTCGAAATGTGGCATCGCGTGGTCGAATTTCAGGGCCTGTATGCCGGATTTCAGGCATTTCGTAACCTGAGCGGGATTTATCAGGATCGTGAAACCTGTGTCGCTGCCTGGGGTGAAGAGAGCAAATCACGCGTAGCTGAATTTCTGCCCCAGCTGGATGCTCGTCTGGCGCAAAGTGACTATGTTGCCGGTTCTGCGTTTACCATCGTTGATATCACCGCGTTTATTTTTGTGGGTTTTGCGCAAAAAGCACTGGAAATCGATGTGACTGGTCAGTTCGCCAATATTGCCCGCTGGCAGCAAGTCATCGCTCAGCGTCCGTCATTTCAGTAAACGCAAGGATATCTCAGGGATGTGGTTGGTATAGAGTACGCTTCTTATCCGTTAATCAGTGAGTCTGCAGGATTTGATTTATTAATGCGGGTGGCTTCGGTACACTAGCGCTAAATGTTGTAGAGACAATGATCATGAATGAATTTGAAGCAGCTCAGTGGGATGAAGAAGAAGTCGAAATCGAGGCAATTGGTGTCGAAGTCGATGAACAACCTATTGAACTCTATAAAGTATTGAAGATTGCCAACGTCGTCAGTGGCGGTGGTGAAGCGAAATACGCGATCGCTGAAGGTTATGTGGCGGTCAACGGTGAAATCGAAACCCGTAAGCGCCGCAAGCTGTACGATGGCGACCTGGTGGAGTTTGATCAGGAATATTACCTAGTGATCTGTGATGCACCCGTTACCGAAGCCGAGCCAAAACCTGTGAAACAGGCAGAGAAGAAAGCGGCACCGGCTGCGAAGAAGAAAGGCAATAACAGCCAGCCATCTGCTGATAAGAAAAAGTCGGCAGACAAAAACAAAGCAGCCAGTAAAAAGGGTGCTCAGGCTGGTAAAAAAGGCCAGAACAAAGCTCACCCTCTCTCTCAGTCTGCCAAGCCAAACAAAGCAAAGGCTACGCCAGATAAAGCGGCTGTCGATAATAACGCCGATAGCACCCCAGCCCAATCAGAGGGCGGACGCAACGCGATTCGTTTCTTCTGATAGCCGGTATAACGGGAAATCTGTTGATCAAGGGGAGCCGATAAGGCTCCTTTTTATCTCATGATTGAGGACTGTGCCAAAGGTACTGACGCTAAAATACCTCTTCTCCCAGGCCCACAGCCGCACAGCTCACGGCTATATTCTCATCCGCGGCCTGCATTTCGCAGCTTTGATCATCAATGCGTGAAAAATTAAATACCGCACCAAAAGTGTTATTGGCTACCTGATCTTGCTCTGATGGGATTGAACCGCTGACGCCGGTTACTGTTGTAGTTGTAGCGGTGAGATGATACTGCGATTTAAAAATATTCTTTTCTACCGTTGCCGGCCCTTGCTCCGGTATCCCGCGAATACCCACCGAGGAGCGATTTGAGGTGCCATAGTCGCCATAGTTGAACCAGTTATGCATCACATGCACATAGCTGCCGCCGTATCCTTCGCTGCCTTGGTGCATATCGAACTGATGATAGGCACCGCGGCCGCCATCCTGCATCACCAGATTATACTGAGCCAGGTAACCTTCACCAAGCTTGCCTGAACCTGCAATGGCGTGACGGTTGGCGGAGAAAATGTTGCACTGGATAGTGGCGCTGGTATCACCGTTCTGCACCACCACACCGTAGCCAAGTTCACTTTTGATATTGTGATGAATATAGTTGTTGTTAATAAAAGCCTGATGACTTTGTTTCAGCGACACGCCTGCCCAGGGCCAGCCGTATATTTCGTTGTTATCAACCATCACATCGGTCGAATACGACTCAGCCTGCATCCCGATAGTCTGCTTATCACTGTTGCTGACTTGCACTGGACCTTCAATGATCAGACCGGATATTCGGCTGTGACTGGCCAGAGTGATCACCGGGTACTTGTCATCTGAATCTGTTTCGAGCGGCAAAACCACCAGCTTACCCGGATTGTCGACCTGGCCGCGTTCACCGAACAGCGTCTGGCCGAGGCCAAGTGACAAAGCCCCGGATTGGTTCGGAAGCTCTATGGTGACTCCGGCAGGGATCTTGATGTAGCGATAGCCGGCACTAATTGCCGTCAGCAGATCCGCATAATTAGTGACTAAAATCAGACTGGAACTGTCTGGCAAGTTCAACGGCTGAAAGCTAATGCCCAGCGTAGCGCAGGTTTCTCGTGCAGTCGGGAGGGATGTGCTGTCGGCAGTCTGTGCGGATTCTGCCGCAGTAGTCGTGTCTTCGGAACAGGCGGTTAAGAAAACAAGCAGCGTGCATGCTAAGAAGGAGTGACGTTGCAAGGGAACCTCTTTAATGTGGAAATCTAGGGTGAAAACTATTTGGTAATCTCAATGACAGTATCAATTTTATGATAAGTGGTGCGCTGACCGTTGCCGCGCTTTACGAAATGTTCTTTGCCCTCGGTTAGTCTGTGAACGCTAGCCATAGTTGGTCTAAGGACAATCGGAGCGATAGGATACCATTTTTATAAAACGATGTTCTGTTAATTTGTTTGAATATAAGGTGAGCGTTTGAGAAGAGGGCGAGATTAGTCTCGATCAGGCAATAACCCGGCTAAACAGACTGAGCCGGATTATTGATGAGTAAAGGAAGATATGGAGGTTAGATGGCTGCGCTCAGGCAACGGTAGGCAGGGCTAACAGTGCACCGGCCAGTTCATCGCTGAACGGAGATTTGAGCAGTTCGCTCAGGTCATCGACGGGAGCCGGTAATGATTGCGCCCATACATGCAGAGCCTGCAACACTTGCTCGCCACAGACGGTCACCCAGCGCTGCTGTGAGCCTGCTGAACCACTGTCAACACTCAGTAATTGGTCGTAGCCGGAGTGTAGCTGTTGCTTCAATAGATTCGCCAACTGATGTGCGGGTAAAGACGATTCTATGTGGTACAGATAACCGTGTTCGATTTTCTGCCTGGCCCAGTATTCGACCCCATCTAACGTGACCATAGTGCGCGTAACAAAACGTGCTGCGCTTTGTAACGCGTATGGAGCGATGCTGACTGCGGTATGTTTAAATTCCGGCTGGCCGGAAAGCTTATCGGTAAAAGGCGCGATCAGTGCGCACGGCTTACTCTGTTTCGCTGTGGCATTATTCCAGTGAATTGGCATGAACAACTGGCCGGGAAGCACTTGTGCACAAATTTCTGCCCGCGCCAGAGATTGCCCTTGCGTGTTATGAATCTTGACCAGTTGATTGGAGGTAATGCCATAGTAAGCTGCTGTGTTCGGATGGATTTGCACGTAAGGCTGCGTGCGGTATTCGCCGAGACGAGCCGATAAACCGGTTCGTGACATGGTGTGCCAGTGATCGCGGGTTCTGCCGCTGTTGAGCAATAACGGAAATCGGTTGCTGGTCCCGTCATGCGGCGCTTTGTGATGGGTGGCGATAAAGTTGGCTTTACCATCAGGGGTATAGAAGCGGCCCTTGGTCAGCAGACGCTGGTTGACTATCTCGGTTTGCAGTTTAACCACCGGCCATTGCTGTGGCGTCAGGCGGCTGTAGCCCTGGTCATCAAGCTGAGTCAGGCCAATCAGAGTGAAATCACGTTCACCGCTGAGATTGCCCAGCGTAGATAACCTGGCGTACTCGGCAAACACTTCGCCCTCGTGACGGTAATTGAAATGCTGCGCGTAGCCCATTTTGCTTGCGACCTGGCTGATGATCCACCAATCCGGCTTAGCCATGCCGGGGCTTGGCATAACACGGCGCTGGCGTGAGATCCGGCGCTCTGAATTGGTCACCGTACCGGATTTTTCGCTCCAGCCCTGAGCCGGCACAACTAAATCCGCCATGCGTGTGGTTTCAGTATCGGCGATACAATCAGACACCACCACAAACGGGCAGGTTTGCATTGCCTTACGGATCTTATCGCTGTCCGGCAGGCTGACCATTGGGTTGGTCGCCATAATCCACACCGCTTTAATTTTGCCCTCAGCCATTGCATCAAACAGCTCCACCGCTTTGAGGCCGGGCTGAGTTGCCAGATTGTCGGTGTGCCAGAAATCGCTGATTAACTGATGGTGCTGCGGGTTATCAAACTCCATGTGAGAGGCCAGGGTATTGGCCAGTGCCCCGACTTCACGCCCGCCCATGGCATTGGGTTGTCCGGTCACGGAAAAAGGACCGCAGCCCGGGTAGCCGATCTTACCACTCGCCAGATGACAGTTAATGATGCTGTTGACTTTGTCTGAGCCGATACTCGACTGATTGACGCCCTGAGAATAGAGGGTGACTACTTTTTGCTGAGTTGCAAAAGCGTGATAGAACTCGTCGAGTTGCTGATGCGAAAGCCCGGTAATCTCTGCGATATCCGCTTGTGCACGGGCCGCTTGCAGCGCTTGCTCAAAACCTTGGGTATGCGCCTTGATATAAGTGTGATCGAGATGCTGGTGCTGGTCGAGATAAGTCAGCAAGCCATTAAACAGCGCCACGTCCGAACCGGAATGTAATCCCAGATGCTGATCGGCAATGTCACAGCTTTCCGTTTTACGCGGATCGATCACGACGACGTTAAGTTCGGGGTTGACCTGCTTGGCAGCACGTAAGCGCTGGAACAGCACCGGGTGACACCAGGCCAGATTTGATCCGACCAAGACCACCATGTCGGCCAGTTCAAGATCTTCATAACAGACGGGTACGGTATCTGAGCCGAACGCACGTTTATGGCCAACCACGGAAGAGGCCATACAGAGGCGCGAGTTACTGTCGATGTTAGCGCTGCCAATAAATCCCTTCATCAGTTTGTTGGCGACGTAATAATCTTCGGTCAGCAACTGACCGGAGACATAAAAAGCGACAGAGTCCGATCCATAGTCGCGAATGGCCTGACTGAATTTATCGGCGATTAATGTCGTTGCGCTGCTCCAGTCGAGGGCTTGTGGCTGGTCATTGGGATTAAGAGTCGGCGTGAGCAGACGTCCGTCAGTAATAATCGTATCGCCCAGGGCGATTCCTTTCGTACACAACTTACCGTAATTGGACGGGTGACTTTTATCACCTCTGATCTCCAATTCACCGCTGAGCTTGGGCCTTGCTTCGACACCACAGCCCACACCACAATACGCACACGTTGTCTTAATCCATCCATCATTCTCACGTGACATGCAGATGCTCCCTATTCTGATTTATTTCCTTTATTTGTGTTAGGTGCAATAAATAAACCAGAATGTGAAAAGTTGGAGTAAATTAAATTAAAATCAATAAAAACAGCAATTTAAATATTGTTATACCACTAAAGTGGTAGGTGTGTTTTTAAGGTATTACTCTTTGGAGGTATAGGTATTGCACCACTCAAGAATTAAATGCACCGTGAGTGCTCATAAAATAACAGTGTTTACTTTTTTTGCGCCGTGTTTTTAGCTAGCGTTTCTGATTGATTATTTAATTTATGTATATGAAAAATAAATAGAAAATTAAATATCTCCTGCAAATTTTTAAAGTTTGGCATTCAAATTGCGTTGTTGGATTTAGCAAAAATCATTTTCAGTGCAGGGAGCCAACCATGAAGTCAGACATGAAAACAATGCTCAGCAGTACAGCTCTTAACGCTACAGGTATCGTCACCTTAGTGGGTGCGGGACCGGGTGATCCGGATCTGCTGACGGTCAAAGCGCTACGAGCTATTCAGAATGCGCGCTTTATTGTGTTTGATAATCTGGTCAGTGCAGACATCCGCGCGCTGTTTCCTGCTGAGGCGAAAACGCTGTATGTCGGTAAAGCTAAAGGTCATCACAGTGCCACTCAGGATGAAATCAATCAGATTCTGGCTAAGTACGCTCAGTCTGGCGTGAATGTTGTGCGGGTGAAAGGTGGCGACGGATTCGTATTTGGTCGCGGTGCTGAGGAGATGCTCTACCTGACTAAAAAGGGCATTAAAGTCGACGTGATTCCCGGCATTACTGCCGCATCAGGCTGCACGACGTATGCCAACATTCCGCTTACCCATCGCGGACTGGCGCAGGGCTGCACTTTTATTACCGCTCACGCTGACAAACAGTTATCGGTTAACTGGTCTGCGCTGGCGCAGCTTAATCAGACGTTAGTGATTTATATGGGGTTGAGTAAAACCGATCTCATCAGCGCGGAACTGATGGCTCATGGCATGAGCAGCGATACCCCGGTGGCCATGATTGAGAACGGTTGTACCGCGCAGCAGCGAGTCTTTACCGGTGTTCTGAGCGAGCTTAGTCAGATCAAGACTCAGCATCAAATTCAGTCTCCGGCACTGATTGTGATTGGCGAAGTGGTGAGTGTTGCCAACCAAATGGAATGGTTACAGCAACTTTCTCAGCGCGCACAGGCGAGCGAGCATCAAGCGTTCAGATTAACCGCTTAATTCAGATTTTACTGCGTGCCAGCAATTGGCGCAGGACAGGAAACCAGGCTCAACAGACCAAATATGAGTCGTAGAGACAAACTTACATTAGGGAAGATTACTATGAGTAAGCAAAGAATCGTGGTGGTAGGCAATGGCATGGTCGGCCACAAATTTATCGACACTTTGATCCAGAGCCAGCGTGATGATGTGGAGATCATTACTTTTTCCGAAGAGTCTCGTCTCGCGTATGACCGCGTGCAATTGACATCTTACTTTACCGGTAAAACGGCACAGGATCTGGCGCTGACCGATGAGGCTTACTACCAGAGCAACGGTGTGAAATACGTGGTCAACGAGAAAGTGGTGCAGGTCAATACCGCGGACAAGCAGGTGGTTACCGCCAGCGGCCGCGTTGAAGCGTACGACAAACTGGTGCTGGCGACCGGTTCGTATCCGTTTGTGCCGCCGATCCCGGGCAATGATCACGAACACTGCTTTGTTTACCGCACACTAGAAGATTTGGATGCGATTGAGCTGTCGAGCAAGCAGAGCAAAACCGGCGTGGTGATTGGCGGCGGTTTGCTGGGGTTGGAAGCGGCTAACGCGATTAAAAACCTCGGTCTGGAAACTCATGTGGTTGAGTTTGCCCCGCGCCTGATGGCGGTACAGCTGGAAGAGGGGGGCGGTGCGCTGCTGCGCCGCAAAATTGAAGCCATGGGTGTATTGGTACACACGGAAAAAGCGACCAGTGAGATCGTGGCCGGTGAAGAGGCTCGCTACCGGATGAACTTTGCTGACGGCAGTCATCTCGAAACCGACATGATTGTCTTTTCTGCCGGTATTCGTCCGCAGGATGAACTGGCGCGCAGCTCCGATATCACGCTGGGTGAACGCGGCGGGATTGTTATCAACAGCTACTGCCAGACCAACCATAAAGATGTGTATGCGATTGGTGAATGTGCACTGTGGCACAACCAGATTTTTGGTCTGGTTGCGCCTGGCTATCAAATGGCGAAAGTGGCCGCGAAACACATTCTGGATAAAGACTCTGAGCTGGCATTCACCGGTGCGGATATGAGCACCAAACTCAAACTACTCGGTGTGGACGTGGCCAGCATCGGTGAAGTGCATGGTCGCACCGAAGGCGCGCAGTCTTATACCTACAGTGATGAAATTGACCAGGTTTATAAACGTTTGATCGTCTCTGCCGACGGCAAGCGTATCGTCGGCGCTGTGCTGGTCGGCGATGCCGAGGCCTATGGAACCTTACTGCAACTGAAACAAAACGACATGCCGCTGCCTGCCAACCCGTCGGTACTGATTCTGCCCAATGCCGTCGAGGATGACACGGCGGCAACCGGAATTGATGCGCTGCCTGATAGCGCTGTGATCTGTTCGTGCTTTGATGTGACCAAAGGCGACATTAAACAAGCGGTGGCCAGTGGCTGCACCACCATGGCCGGGTTAAAAGAAAGCACGAATGCTTCAACCGGCTGTGGTGGTTGTTCAGCCCTGGCAAAACAAGTGCTGGACAGCGAACTGCTCAGCCTGGGGGTCGAAGTTAATAATGACTTGTGTGAGCACTTTGCTTATTCCCGTCAGGAGCTGAGCGATCTGGTGCGGGTGAATCAGATTAAGACCTTTGATGAACTTTTGAGCCAATACGGCACTGGTCATGGTTGTGAAATTTGTAAACCGGCCGCGGGCTCGATTCTGGCCTCGTTCTGGAATGACTACATTCTGGAAAACCAGCATATGGAGCTGCAGGACACTAACGATATCTACCTCGGCAACATGCAAAAAGACGGCACCTATTCGGTGGTTCCTCGTATCGCCGGCGGAGAGATCACTCCGGATAAACTGATTGTGCTGGGTAAAGTGGCTAAACAGTATGACCTGTATACCAAGATCACCGGTGGTCAGCGTATCGACCTGTTCGGCGCTCAGTTGAACGATCTGCCGCAGATCTGGCAACAGCTGGTGGAGGCCGGATTTGAGACCGGTCATGCCTACGGTAAATCGGTCCGTACGGTGAAATCCTGTGTCGGCAGCACCTGGTGTCGCTATGGTGTCGGTAACAGTGTCGGCTTCGCAATAGATATTGAAAACCGTTACAAAGGTCTGCGCTCACCACACAAACTCAAGTTTGCGGTGTCCGGTTGTACCCGTGAGTGTGCGGAAGCGCAATCGAAAGACATCGGCGTGATCGCAACCGAGAACGGCTGGAACCTGTATGTGTGCGGTAATGGCGGTATGCGCCCGCGTCACGCTGACCTGTTCGCGACCGACCTCGACGATCAGACTCTGATCCAGTACGTCGACCGCATTCTGATGTTCTACATTCGTACCGCCGATCGCCTGCAACGCACCTCAGTATGGATGGAAAATCTCGACGGTGGTCTGGAGTACCTCAAACAGGTGGTGATTGAAGACAAGCTGGGCATCTGCGTTGAACTGGAACAGGCCATGGCCGAAAACATCGCTAAATATCAGTGCGAATGGAAAACCACACTGGAATCACCAGAGAAACTAAAGCGTTTCAATCACTTCATTAACAGTGATCAACGTGATGAACGTCTGCAGTTTGTCTCGGTGCGCGAGCAGCGATTCCCCAAAGCGGTAAAGGCGGACAAGCGCCAGCAGCAGATTCAGCAGATTGATATCGTGGAAGTGGAATAACCCACAACGGCCACGGACTTATTCAACAGTGATAAATTGAGCCATTAACAGGAGAAGGGCAATGGAAAACTGGATAACCATTTGTCAGGCAGAAGACTTGGTGCCTAACGTCGGCGTATGTGCACTGGTAGGCGGGGAACAGGTTGCGATCTTCAGTTGTCAGCGCAGCGGTCAGCTGTACGCCGTATCCAACTTCGATCCGATTGGCGAGGCGAATGTGATGTCGCGCGGCATGATGGGGTCGCTTGGCGGTGAACCTTATGTGGCATCTCCCCTGTATAAGCAGCATTTTCATCTGCTGAGCGGCGAGTGTCTGGAAGATGCGCAATACCGCCTGAAAACCTATCCGGTTCGTCAGCAGGATGGCGTCGTTCAAGTTCTCGCATCGCTGGCCAATGCGGCCTGATCGTAACGTTTCCACACCGCTGCAGTGACGCGGCGGTTGTGAATCTCTTTGAATTGATTAAAAGGATTGAATCATGGAAAACAGCAAATTTTCACTTTTTTCGTTCAGCGGCAAGATGAAAATCTTACACCTGAGCTGGATTGCGTTCTTCATCACGTTTGTGGTGTGGTTTAACTTTGCGCCGCTGCTGCAGATGGTGAAAGAAACGTTGGGGCTGAGCACTCAGGAGATCAAAACCCTGCTGATCCTCAATGTGGCACTGACCATTCCGGCGCGCGTCGTGATTGGTATGCTGACCGATAAATATGGTCCGCGTCTGGTTTATTCGGCTTTGCTGGCTGTCTGTTCGATTCCCTGTTTTATGTTCGCCTTTGCAGATAGCTTTATCCAGGCTGCGATTGCCCGCTTCCTGCTGGGCTTTATCGGTGCCGGATTTGTGATTGGCATTCGCTTGGTGTCGGAGTGGTTCCCGCACAATGAGCTGGGGACTGCGGAAGGTATCTACGGTGGTTGGGGTAACTTTGGTTCTGCGGCGGCGGCGTTTACCCTGCCGACAGCGGCTGTGCTATTCGGCGGTGAAGATGGCTGGCGTTATGCCATTGCCATTACCGGCCTGATGAGCCTGCTGTTCTCCGTGGTGTTTTACCGCAGTGTGACAGATACCCCGAAAGGATCGACTTACTTCAAACCTAAGCATATGACGGCAATGGAAGTGACCTCAAAAGGCGATTTCTTCTTCCTGCTGCTGATGAAAATCCCGATGTATGCGGTACTGGCTCTGCTGGCCTGGAAACTGTCTTCAGCGGGTATCGGGATGCTGCCGGATGTCGCGGTCAACTCTATCTACGCCGGTTTGGTCGCGCTCTACCTGGTTGAAGTGACTCAGGTATGGAAAGTGAACAAAACGGTGTTTGACAAACCGGTTGAGCCTGTCCATCAGTACAAGTTTAAACAGGTTGCGGTACTTAATGTGCTGTACTTTGCGACCTTCGGCTCAGAGCTGGCAGTGGTTTCCATGCTGCCACTGTTTTTCTCGGAAACCTTTGAACTGACGCCGGTTGTCGCGGGTATGGTTGCGTCTGCTTATGCTTTCATGAACCTGATGTCACGTCCGGGAGGCGGTTGGATTTCAGACCGTTTCGGCCGTAAACCAACCCTGCTTATCCTGACCGCAGGTCTGGCGGTGGGTTACTTCCTGATGGGACAAGTCGGCAGCGAATGGCCAATCTGGCTGGCAGTGGCTGCGGCGATGATGTGTTCGTTCTTTGTTCAGGCCGGTGAAGGCGCCGTATTTGCGACTGTCCCCCTTATTAAACGTCGTATGACGGGTCAAATCGCGGGCATGACAGGGGCTTATGGTAACGTCGGCGCGGTGACTTATCTGACGATCCTGTCATTTGTCGACTATCAAACTTTCTTCTATGTGATTGCCGCGACCGCAGTGGTTGGCTTTGCTGCCCTGATGTTGATGGAAGAGCCGAGCGGTAAGATTGCAGAAGTCAATGAAGATGGCAGCGTGACTCTGATTGATGTTTCACACTAAAGGTAGCTGAGTGGCGGTACAGATCGCCACTCTCCTTTAGCGGATTTATCGGGAGACTTGATGAGACGTTTCGCCCGCACAGCGAAGCTCGTGTGATTAAGTCGTTCAAAAGCTCAATGTTGCTCAGGTTCTGTTTTTCCCTGACTGCGTTGAGCTTTTGTTCGGTCAGACTGGTAAAGTCACTATCAGGCTGACTAAGCAGAGCAGGTGAAGGGGATCTCTATGCATGCAAGGCAGATGAAACAGGGACAGGCACTGATGATTGATCATGCCGGTACCTCGCTGACCGGAACTCGGCAGCACAATCAGGACGCTTTGTTGGTGAAGCAGCCACGGGCGGCCGATGTTGTGGCGCATAAAGGTATTGTGGCCTGTATTGCTGACGGGGTAAGTTGCAGCGACCAGAGTCAGAAAGCCAGCCATACCGCGGTTGTGCAGTTTATTAATGACTATTACGCCACCCCGGACAGCTGGAGCATTCGCCATAGCGCCGGCCAGATATTAACCGCGCTCAACAGCTCGCTGTATGAAGAGGGCTGCCAACAGAATCTGACCCACAACGGTTTGGTGACGACCTTCAGTGCCGCTATCTTTAAATCCAACACAGCGCATCTGTTTCATGTTGGCGATACCCGCATCTATCGGGTGCGGGATGGCAAATTGCGTTTGCTGACCCGGGATCATCAACGTACCCAGTTTGGTCAGCAAGCTTATCTGACCCGCGCACTGGGCATGGATAACCGGCTCGATGTCGACTATCAGACCGTCACTCTCAAACCTGACGACTATTTTATTCTGACCAGTGACGGCGTACATGATTTCGTCGATGAAACCCGCATGCTGGATGCGCTGAACCAGGAGTCCGGCCTGGACCTGCAAGCGCTTAGTGAGGCGTTATGTCAGCAGGCGCTGGACAACGGCAGCCAGGATAACGTCAGTTGTCTGCTGCTCAAGGTCAGGCAGCTACCGCAACGTACTTTGCTGGAACACCAGGTGATGACCCTGACGCGGGTGATTCCGCCCGCGCTGGAAGTCGGACAGAGCCTGGATGGTTATCGGGTTGATGAGGTGTTGTATGCCGGTTCACGCAGCCATGTGTATCGGGTGACCGAGGTGGCGAGCGGTGAAAGCAGGGTATTGAAAGCTCCTTCGCTGCAATACAGTGATGATCGGGATTATCTGGTTCATTTTGCCAACGAATTTTGGGTCGGTTCGCAAATCAACAGCGAGCGGGTCATGAAAGTGTATCCGACGCCGGCTGATTCACCGTTTATCTACCAGCTATGCGAATGGGTACAAGGCATTACCCTGCGGCAGTGGATGTTTGATAACCCCGCACCATCACTGGCCCGGGTGCGTACCATTCTGAGCGAAGTGGTGAAAGCGGTACGAGTGTTTCAGCGAGCTGATATGGTGCACCGCGATCTGAAGCCGGAAAACATCATGCTGACCAGCGATGGTAAAGTCAAAATCATCGATTTTGGCGCAGTTAAAGTGATGGGACTGGAAGAGATGCAAGCTGTTCCTGAGCCACAGGCCCCGCTTGGCGCGGTTAACTACATTGCGCCGGAATACATCAATGGCAGTGAGGTGACAGTGCTGTCAGATTTGTTTTCGATCGCTGTTATCGCTTACGAGATGCTGAGCGGACAATTGCCATATAAAGCCAGACAGTCTACCCATTTGCAGTCCGCCCGGCACATCAAATGGGACTACCGGCCGATCGAACAATTTCGCTCTGATATCCCGTTATGGGTCGATCTGGCGCTACACAAAGCCACTCATCCATCACCTGCACAGCGTTATCAGGCGCTGGGGGATTTTATTCTCGACCTGTTTACACCCAACATCCGCTTACAGAAAGAGTTCAAACACAAACCCGTATTGCAGCGCAATCCGCAGCTGTTCTGGAAAGCCACCGCACTGCTGGCCATCGCCGTCGCGCTTCTGGAAGGGGTGATGTTGCTGTGAGCGGGCTAACTCGTGCGAAGAACTATCATAAGTCATATGGGTGAAATTCAGACCTCTGACAAATGATATAAATGTGGCAACAATTTGCTCGCGATAGGTAAAAAGTTGCTCGAATGAAGTAAATCCTTACCCTATTAACAATGTTGTCTACATAAGTTATTGAGTAAAAAAGAGCATGGTGGTGGCATAAAAATTGTGTGAGTGAAACAGCATTTTATGATGCTTTGTTCTCACACTGTTTAAGGAAAAAGTGATGCCAACTCCATGTTATATCTCTATTGAAGGCCAGACTCAGGGTCTTATCACCGCTGGTGCATGTACTGCTGATTCAATTGGCGATTCTTTTGTCGAAGGTCACGAAGACGAAATGCTGGTGCAGTATTTTGACCATAACGTGACTGTGCCAACCGATCCTCAGTCTGGTCAGCCATCAGGCCAGCGTGTACACAAACCATTCACTTTTACGGTCTCGCTGAACAAAGCCGTCCCTCTGCTTTATAATGCACTGGCTTCTGGTGAAAAAATGACCAGCGTTGAACTGAAATGGTACCGCACCTCAATTGAAGGTAAGCAAGAAAACTTCTTCACGACCAAGCTTGAGAATGCTTCTATCGTCGATATTCACTGTGAAATGCCACATTGCCAGGATCCGGCCAAATCGGATTTCACCCAAAACCTGACTGTTGCCATGTCTTACCGCAAAATCACCTGGGATCACGTTAATGCAGGTACATCGGGTTCAGACGACTGGCGCAAACCAATCGAAGCGTAAACCACGCTGAAATAAGCCTGTAGACTACGCTACGCGTGCTCGTCTATGGGCTTTGTTTCAAATTCAGTGGGTTGAAAATTCGTTTAGGTTGAATTTGACGTAGTCGCAAACTCATTTGTTAGAAGCTCAGTTAGTTAAAAACTACTTGGTTGGTTTAGGGCTAACTGCGTGCTTCGAAGCTAACGGCTTGGTTCAGGGCCAACAGGTAATAAGGTTTAAAATGGCAAAGTTACAATTTATTCTCTCTGTGGACGGAATGCCCGAAGATACGTTTGTGGTGACAGAGTACCGTGGCAAAGAATCGGTCTCTGACAGTGTGATGAGCGGTTGTGTCACCTGTTATGGCTTCCGTTATGAGATAGATTTAGCGAGCCGACAATCTGGCATTAAAGCGAGCCAGGTGGTGGATAAGTCGGCGCAACTGACCGTGTTAAGGAATGGCCAGCCGGTTCAGTTTGTTCATGGCATCGTGCGTCAATTCGGACAGGCGGATATTGGTCATCACCATACCTTTTACAACCTGACGTTAGTACCAGCGCTGGAACGTTTGTCACTCAGACAAAACAGCCGGATTTTCCAGCTGAAAACCGTTGAACAAATCATCACCACTATTTTGCAGGAAATGGGGATTGATAACTTTTCTTTCTCACTGAAGAGAACGCTCTCGCAAAGAGAGTTTTGTGTTCAGTACCGGGAGACGGATTTGGCGTTTGTGCATCGTCTTGCTGCTGAAGAAGGTCTGGTTTATCACATTCAGCAAAGCGATGGTAAACACACGGTATGTTTCAGCGATGACAGTGCCTTGATTGCTAAGTTCGCTCAACCTGTACCATACAACGGTTTGTCCGGCGGGCAGGTTGATGGCAGCTATGTGTCTTCATTCACTTTGGTCAATCAAAGTGAGCCCAGCCATCTGACGATGCAGGATTACAGCTTTAAAAAGCCGGACTACGGTTTTCTGCAGCAACAGTCAGGGACGGATCTGAGTTTTCAGCAATCAACCTATGAGCATTTTGATTATCCTGGTCGCTATAAAGACGATACCAGCGGTGCCGCGTTCAGTCGTATTCGGTTGGAATATCTGCGACGAGATGCCGTGCATGCTGTGGGTAAAAGTAATCATGCCGGTATTCAGGCCGGAATAAAGTTCGATCTCACCGACAATCTTGAGCCGAGCGCGAACCGAGACTGGCTGGTTGTTGAAGTCTCTCATCAGGGCACTCAGCCTCAGGCTCTTGAAGAAGAAGGGGGCTCCGGTCAGACATCCTATTCAAACCAGTTTAAGGTCATCCCGGCGAACCTGACCTGGCGAGCTGCACCTGTCGCCAAACCTCATGTCGATGGCCCGATGATTGGTGAGGTGGTCGGCCCGGCCGGTGAAGAGATTTTTTGTGATGAACATGGCCGAGTGAAAGTCCATTTTCCCTGGGACCGTGAAAGTCAACAAGATGAGCACAGCTCTTGCTGGGTGCGTGTATCCCAGGGGTGGGCAGGTGCTCAGTATGGTTTTGTTACTATTCCCCGTATCGGGCATGAGGTTATTGTTTCATTTTTGCATGGCGATCCGGATCAGCCGATTATCACTGGCCGAACCTACCACGCAACCAACGTTGCACCATATCTGCTGCCGAATCACAAGACCCGTACAGTGTTAAAAACCCAAACCCATCAGGGGGAAGGTTCAAACGAAATTCGCTTCGAAGATCAGGCGTCCATCGAGCAGATTTATATTCACGCGCAGAAAGATCAGGATGTGGTGATTAACAATATTCATCGTGAATCTGTTGGGCTGGATTTCCACTCTCATATTGGCCGCCACCAGTACGAACTGGTGACAGAGAATGTCCACCGTTCGATTGGTAAAAATGTCACCGAAGAGTTGGGACAAGATCACCATATTAAAGTGGGCCGCAACCTGGTGCAACGAGTTTTAGGTAAGATAAACCGTTGGGTAACCGGCGGAGTTATTTCCAAAATCGATGGTGGTGTCAGCACCCAGATCGCAGCATCTGAAGAGAAACAAATCGGCGCAAACCAACGTGTTGCAGTCAGCAATGAAAGTTATCTGAAAGCCGCGGACATTGTTTTAGATGCCGGCAATTCACTGACTATTAAAGGGCCGGGAGGCTTTATTAAATTAGACAGTGCAGGCGTTACTATCTCTGGGGCTAAAGTCAAAATTAACGATGGAGGCTCTCCGGGAACCGGGACAGCGCCTGCCGTCACTCAGCCAGATGAGCCGGACAAACCTCAGCAACCTGATGCGCCGGATAGGAGAGGGTAAATGCCAGGAGCGGCGAGATTAGGCGATACAGCGGGTGGGCACGGATGTTTTCCGCCTACTTCTATCATTGCTGGTAGCCCGGATGTCTTAATAAATGGCAAACCGGCGGCCAGAAAGGGTGATGCTGCCTTGTTGCACGCTTGCCCTTGCCCCTATAAACCGCACGGGCTGCATGGCCGGGCGATTAATGCCGGTTCCGGCTCCGTGTCGATTAACGGTCAGCCGGCGGCACGTATCGGTGACGCCATAGACTGTGGTGGTTCGGTGGCTTCCGGGTCGGGCGATGTCATCATCGGTGATACGCCTTATCAATCCAATACTCACGCCTGTGGTGAAGGTGCGGTTCTTGGGCAGTCGCCATTTTTGAAAATCACGCCGTTGGCGAAAAATGTCGAAGCCTTGTGGAACAGCCCGACATTTACCCCGCAGGCACTGGCTGCGTTGGCGGGCTCTCAGGCAATGAGCACCGCCGCCGATATCGCAGCGGAGAAAGCGGTGTCCACTCTGCCGCCATTAGCGCAGTCACTGGTTAAGGTTGTTCAGTCCGGGGCCTCTAAATTGCAGATGCTGGATGTACTTGAAACAGGCACCACCAAAGCACAGCGCCGAGAGGCGAGAAAAACGATTACTCAGGCTGCGTCTGCCAATGATCCGCAGACAGCACAGCGCTTTAGTATGGATATGGACGCAGCCGAAAAAGCCATGTTGGCCGACCACGTTTACACGCTAGATAAAGAGCGGAATACATTGGAACCACATCGTAAGCAAGTCGCGGAGGATTTTGACAATGATTCGGGCTGGAGTGTGGCGACGGAAGATGATTTGGCAGAGTTGGGTATACAGCAAAAAGATCTGAAGGTGAAAGGTACAAACTTCCGATCACAGGTCTATATTCCGGACCCCGAAGTATTTGGTGAAAACGCTAAACCGACATTGGTGTTTCGAGGTACTGAAATGGACAGTGGCAGTGACTGGATTAAAGGGAATTTGAGTCAGGGGGCTGTCGGACGATCTTCGTACTATAAGCAAGCAGTGAAGACTGTACTGAATATTCAAGATCAAGGGGTAGATATTGAAATTGCGGGACATTCACTGGGGGGAGGGTTAGCCTCCGCTGCGTCAAAAGCCTCGGGGTATCCCGCAACAACCTTTAATGCTGCCGGTCTGCACCGCAATACTGTAGCCAATTATGGCGTTGCATCAGAGATGCAAAGTGCAGACAGCTTAGTCACCGGGTATCGAGTTGATGGTGAGGTTCTGACCAGAGTGCAAGAAAAGACCCCTGTGCTGCGTCGCCTGGCTCCCTCGGCTGTGCGAAACGGTGAGCTGGAAACCACCTTACCCAAGTCGACCTTTATGCCGGACGTTTCGACAGGAACGACAGAAGATAAGCGTGGTTCGGTCGCGCTGCATGGCATGGATCAAATGCGTGAATCGATAGAAGAGCGTAAAGTGGGCGACTTACACAAATTGGCAAGTGAGGCTTAAGTATTGATTAAATGGATAATAGTCACCGTCGTTGTGATTGTGTTCGCACTGGTAGCAAAAGGAGCTCTGACGAAAGTGAGTAATAAAATTAACCCGCAAGACCTGTTTTCCGGCCCGATGCTCGAAGTCGCCAAAGTGGTTGACCGTGATGATATTGCCCGGGTAAAGCACTTGGCTTCTCAGTTGGATGATATTAATGCATTGGGTGAGCACGGAGTGACTTTGCTGGTGTATGCCGTGATCGCTGATAAACCTAAGTCCATCAAGGTGTTAATGGAACTGGGCAGTGATCCTGCTATTGATGTGCCGGAGCAAGGCAACGCAGGTTATATTGCGATGTGGCATCCGGATGCAAAAAGTTTAGAGGCGCTGCTGCAGGCAGGAATGGATCCAAATCTGAAGGAAGAAGGTGATGCGCTGATATTCCACTCTCACAATATTGACGAATCCAATTCATTACCTGTACTGGTGAAATACGGTGCCGATGTTAATTCTCTGAATGAAAAAGGCGAAACACCGATATTTGATATGATCAGGGCGCAACCCAAAAATGCATTGTTTCTGTTAGAGCATGGTGCTGATGGCAGTGCGGTCAGTCCTAGTGGTGTTTCGGTTGCTTATTCTTATGAGTTGAGAATGAAACGCATCGATGAGAAATCTGCGGTTTATCAGGTCATGATAGAAATAAAGCAAAAACTCATTGCCCAAGGGGTTAAGTTTCCCGCGCTGTCACCCTGGGGTGAGCGCTTCGTGCGTGACATTGTGTTTTGCAAAGAGCCTTTGGGCTATCGTCCGCGCAGTGAATGCAAAATTGAAGGCGCTAACCGATTTGTTAAAGAGCCTGCGGAAGAAATTAAACGCCAGGATGAAATGATTCTGAAAGAGCGTTACGGAATCGAGCACCAGTTTTAACTGCGATGAGCAAAACAGGGCTGGTTATTGGTGTGTTGGTTTTACTTGGAGCGATTGGAGCCGGAGACATGAAAAGTATGAACAGTAAGGTAAAGCCTAAAGCGCTGTTTTCCGGCCCGATGCTCGAAGTCGCCAAAGCGGTTGATCGCGATGATATTGCCCGGGTAAAGCAACTGGCTGGCCAGTTGGACGATATAAACGCTCTGGGTGAGCACGGAGTGACTTTGCTGGTGTATGCGGTGATCGCTGATAAACCTGAGTCCATCAAGGCGTTGATGGAACTGGGCAGTGATCCTGCTATTGATGTGCCGGAGCAAGGCAACGCAGGTTATATTGCGATGTGGCATCCGGATGCAAAAAGTTTAGAGGCGCTGCTGCAGGCAGGAATGGATCCAAATCTGAAGGAGGAAGGAGATGCGCTGATATTCCACTCTCACAATATTGACGAATCTAATTCATTACCTGTGTTGGTGAAATACGGCGCCGATGTCAATGCGCTTAATGAAAAGCAAGAGCCACCTATTTTCGACATGCTAATGGTTCAGTTTAAAAATGCGCTTTATTTACTCGATCATGGTGCCGATGGACATTTTGTCAGCCCTTCAGGTGAATCGGTTGCATATAATGTCGAATTCCAACTGAGTGAATTGGATCCAAAGTCAGAAGCCTATCAGACGATGTTAACCATAAAGGAAAAACTCGTTGCCCAAGGCGTTACGTTTCCCGCGCTGTCACCCTGGGGCGAACGCTTTGTGCGGGACATTGTTTTCTGTAAAGAGCCTTTGGGTTATCGCCCGCGCAGTGAATGCAAAATTGAAGGCGTAAACCGATTTGTTAAAGAGCCTGCGGAAGAAATTAAACGCCAGGATGAAATGATTCTGAAAGAGCGTTACGAAATCGTGCATGAGTTTTAATGGAACAAACGTCAGTGAGCTTATTTTCACCAATTCCCAGACATCCTAACTCGCTGTTTCCCTTGTTGTCGCAGGCGCAAGGCAAGCAAGTGTATTTACTGTTTGATCAAGTCCAGTTTACGCAAGGCAGGGAATTCTGGGACACGATGAAAAACAGACGTGATGTAGAATGGTGTTATTTACTTTCAGGCACACCACTTGCGTACCTGGAAGAGGGATCACCTGTGCTGATCTCGGTCAGGGACGGTAATCCCGGAGAGACGCTTTATTACTGGCTATGTGAGCATCTGGAAGCCCCGGAGCGATTCGGTTTTATCGGAGTATATGATGGTTCACTGGCAGAGGTGCAGCGTCACTGGCAGAACTGGGTTTACTTTTGGGACAAAAATCAACGCTCAATGATGTTGCGCTTTTACGATATTGCGGCTTTTCCCCTTTGGTACGACATTCTGATGCCAGCGCAAAAACAAAAGTTTAAAGGCAAACATGAATCCATCGCTTTCTGCCAGCGCAGTGATGCGATTGATTTGTCATTATTTCAGTGGCCAGAACTGCCATATGAAGACGAACCTCAAGCCGCTTCGATTTATCCGGTGCAACTGACTGCGGCGCAACATGAACAGTTTTTCTATCCGCAACGCATTGAAAGCCTGGTGGATGAACTCTTCCGCCGCTTAGCGCCAGACTACGCATGGCTGTTGCCACAAAGTATGGTTCGACTGCGATTTCATGAAGGATTGGCGTTAGCCCGACAGCGCTACAACTTAGCAACGTCATTGGAGCGGGAAACCTATGCCCTGTATCGGTTTTACATTGCCGATCGCTTTGATGAACATCCGGAATTCATTCGTCTGATGAGTTTTTATTCTTTACGTGATGCCATTGGTCATTTTTACGATTTCTACCTTACGCATCAGGAAGACATGAGCGCCTATCGAACAGCGGGCTGGTTAGGGATTGAAGGGAAGGCGAGATTGATACCATGAACGAGCACCTGAAAGGGACGCAAACCATTACCAAACAAGAGTTGCAGACTTTGCTGGCACAGCCGGGCTGGTATTTAATGGCGGAGGCAGCGGTGAATGAATCGCTGTTAAGCTCTGTCCCTGAAGAAAAGTTTGCCCAGCGTCGCCTCTACTGGGATGAAATGGGTCAACAAAATTCGTCTATTTCTCCCTTTTTACTACCGCTTGATTGCTTTTCCCGGGCCGAGAAAAACATTACGCATGTTGCTCACTGGGGGATTGCTGTGCAGCTGCATGATGATTTTCAGTCGCTGACCACTGACCATCAGATCGATTTGATTCAAAAACATTTCCGCGCCTGGACATTGGTGGTGTTACCTGACGATCAGCAAGTATTGATGCGCCTGACGGACTGGGACATTTTTAATGTGTTATGGCGCTCAACAGATCCGGCGCACTTATCCGATTTACAGGGGCCTTTGAAACGTGTGGCTTACTGGCAGGCGGGTAACGATGCAGTCGCGGTCCGGGAAATGAGCGCCCCGCGCCAAACGAGACCCATGGTCATGCCGAATCGTTTATCTGAACGACAATATCAGGCATTAAGCGCGTGGGGAGATCGTCATGTGTATCAGCAATATCGCACCCACCTCTATCAACATCATCCGCAAACCCAGAACTGGGATGACGAAACGTTCAACCAGTACCTGCTGCGTAGTGTGAATAGCGCTCATCAACTCGGCTTTTATCAACAAGCCGACGTGGTGGTGTATTTGAGTATTTCGTTGCTGCTGGGTGAGCAGTTTCATCAGTCAGATTGGGCACAGTCCATTCTTCAATCTCCACAGGTCATCGGCGATCAGAGTCGTATGGACCGACTATTGGCCGAAGCGGTGAATGCTTTAGGCGAGGACGCGACAGAATCATGAGTCAGGGTAAGCAAACTGAATTATTATCGAGCGCTCAAGCGGCTAAACAAAACTTTCAAACGGACAACGTGATCGACGGAGGCTGCGTCGAGTGTGGTTGTGAAGTGTTTGTGCATTTCCATTACGATGATGGCCAGCCGATCAGCGATGCCTCGTTTGTACTGACAGACAGTAATCAGGCAGAGATTACGGGGAAGACTGACGCCAACGGCATGTTTAAAGTGCAGAACATGGGATGTGGAGCCTACGACCTGATGTTGGGTGAAGGCAGCGATGAATTTGAGCCACAACCCAAATTGCAAAATAACCCCGTCTTGCAGGACAACCCGGAATACGCGGTATTGGCTGGTGAATATTTTGCGTTGTTTACCCTGCTCAGAAAAGAAGGCTGCCTGGTATACGATGCGGATGACAGCAGTGATGAACATGTGGATGTGGATCGTGATACCTGGTTTGTACCGGATGAATACGAAAGTGCGTATGACCGCTTCTGGGAGTTGTCTGAGCAAATAAATAATGGCCCGATATCGCTGCGCCAGGCCGTCAATAAAATGCACAGCAGCCTGGCGGGAGAGCTCGCCGGCCGGGCTCAGGACAATAGCGCCATTTTGCTGTTTTGCCAAATTGCGTTGGGCTTTGTTCCTGTGGTCGGACAGGCTCTGGATCTCTATGACCTGGGCGATTGGGGCTGGCGCACTTATGAAGGTGATAACCTCGATAACTGGCACTGGGGCGAAGGTGCGCTGGTGGCGATTGGTTTTGTTCCGGGATTGGGTGATGTGGCCAAGAAAACCGGTATGGCGATCATCGATGCGTTAAAGAAATCGGATTCACAAGCGATTCAACTGGCGATCAAGATGATTCGCAGCCTGTCTAACGGTAATATCGTGCAGTACCTTTCAGGGATAGCCAGCACGCTGAAAGAGTGCGGTGCAAAAGCGATACAATTACTCGAAGACATCATTGCCGGCTTAGAAAGCCTGGTAAGCCAGAGCAACAGCTGGATCATCCGTTTAGCTAAAGATGCCTTCCTTGGCTTGATTAACGCCATGGATACGCTGGCTAAGAAAGTGGATGCCATGGTTGACTGGCTGATTACTCAGGTGAATGAATTTATCAGCAAAGTCGTCACCCGGGTTTCCGGTACGCCGGCACGCAAAAATACACTCCGGGACGCTCAGCCGATGAACGCCGGGACGGCAAAACCTGCGCAGCGGCTGGAACCTGAGCAAAAATCGGGCAGTCATGAGCAAAGTGCGAACGATACCCAAAGCCGGGATGCGCAACAGAATACTAACTGCACCAACGAGTGTGGCACTGAACCTATCGATCTGAACACTGGTAAAATGTTTGAGCAGCGCACAGACTTTAGTGTCGACGGTCTGCTGGCGCTTGAACTGACCCGCTATTATCAGTCAACCGGTGAACGTACCTCCGGCATTCTTGGCTCACTATGGCGTACCAACTGGGATATCGCGCTTGAGATCCAGGATGAACAAGTCGAGTTTGTGGATTACGACCATTCCAGAGCCTTGTTTGTATTGCCTGCGGATCAGCAGGAGCGTACCCGATCGATTAGGAAACCCGGCTGGACATTACAACGTGACGGGTTCGATCTGACTCTGACCCATGTGTCGGGCATGCAATATCGTTTTGGGCATGCTGAGGGGAACGCATTAAAACTCAGTGCGCTGGGGGATGCGTTCGGTCATCAGATCGAGTTTCTCTACGACAGAGACATACTGAAAGCCGTTGTGCTGCCTGACGGACGTTACATTAAAGTCAAATCACAACAGCGCCGGGTTGATGCTCTGGTGTTGTTTAGTTCGCAAGATAAGATGTTGGAAACCCTGGTCACTTACCAATATGACCGCAAGGGTTGGCTGACGGCAGTGAGAGCGGCTCCGGGTCGTAACTTTGACTATCACTATGATGATAAAGGTTACTTAACTCGCTGGAATGATTTAGCCCATACCTGGGTTGAGCATGATTTTGACGAGCAGGGCCGGGCAATCGCTACCCGCTGTTCGGGCGATTTCTGGTGGGATAAAGTGCGTTACGACGATGAGCGCCATATTACTTACCACCGTGATGCCTTTGGTGGCGTGATTCAGTATCACCTGGATGAACGTAACCGCGCAGTTAAGGTCGTGGCGGCGGATGGCGCAGAGACATTACAAGAATGGCAAGGTGAGCTGCTGTCGGCGATTGTCAATCCGAACGGTGAACGCACTGAATACACGCACGACGAACTCGGTAATCTCACCTCGGTGACATTGCCTTCCGGTATTGCGCATCAATATCAGTATAACGAAAGCGGGCAACTGACGGCTTATATTAACCCTCTCGGGGCAAGCTGGCTGCTGGATTACCATTCTGCCGGTACACTGCAGTCGGTTACTGACCCGGATGGTCACCAATGGGAGTATGAGTACAACGAGCATGGCTTACGTACACTAAGCCGTGGGCCTGACGGTCTTGCCGTACATTATGACTATGATGATATTGGGCGTCTGATTGGCCTGCGCCCCGAGATGGGCGAGGCGGTGACCTTCACTTATGACGCTTTAGGGCGTTTATCGGCGCGGACCATAGGCGGCCAAACCCGCCGCTGGCGGTATGAAGACACGAAGCGTATGCCTGCGCAAGTGGTGTACGAGGATGGCACGCACGCCAGTTTCCAGTATGACATTGAAGGCAATCTGACTAAGGTCACGGATGCGATGGGTAACGCTTCGGCGTTTAGCTATGGCGCATTTGATAAATTGCTGACCGCGACGGACCCGATGGGTGCCGTTACCCAATATCATTACAACCCGATGGCTGAATTTGCCGGTGTGACCAACAGCCAGGGGCATCAATGGCGTTATGAGTTTGATGAATGTGGCCGAATTCATACCGAACGTCATTACGACGGCCGTACTGAATCGTACCGTTATGACTCAGCCGGTAGGCTGGTTGAACACATTAAACCCAACCAGCATGCCTTAACGTACCGCTACAATGCCGATGGTCAGCTGGTCGAAAATCACAGCTTGAATCCGCTTGGCGAGCAGACCGGACGTAGCTGGTATGAATACGACGACGCAGGGCGTTTAATCAGCGCAGAAAATGGCGACATTGATGTCGTGATGGAGTACAGCCCCGGCGGGCAACTGCTTCAGGAATGCCTGGGTGGGGTCGCGCTGACACACCAATACGATAAAGCAGGATATCGCCAGCAACTCAGCGGGACACACACACTGCGCCAATACCAATGGCAGCAGGGTCAGCTGGCCGGGTTACAGGTTGGTGACCACCAAGCGCTTAACTTTGCGTACACTCCGATGGGGCTGGAGAAACAGCGCCTTAATGGGCAGGGGTTCCACCTGCATCATGACTGGGATGACAGAGGACGCCTGCAGGCCCAGCGTCTGGGCAGCAAAACCCTGACGGGTATGCCGGATGCGCTCAGAGAATATCACTATGACAAGCTTGATCGCTTAGTCGGTATTGATGACAGCCACTGGGGCAGTGAGCGGTTTGAGTTGAACCGCAACGGTCAGATAACCAGCCGTACTCATACGCCGCAAAAAGGCAGCCAGCATCAGTTTGTCACCTTGTTTGGTTACGACAGCGAACTTAACTTAAATGAGACGGCCAGCGCTACACACTATACCGATACTGTGGTGCCCATCAGCCAGGCTGCGT
Source organism: Vibrio ostreae (assembly GCF_019226825.1). Classification (NCBI taxonomy): domain Bacteria; kingdom Pseudomonadati; phylum Pseudomonadota; class Gammaproteobacteria; order Vibrionales; family Vibrionaceae; genus Vibrio; species Vibrio ostreae. Next base: position 425,480 of record NZ_CP076642.1, on the reverse strand, counting down.
TAAACAAAGCCGCCCGTCAGTATGATAACGCGGGGCGTGTGGTTCAGGTCGGGCGTTTTACTTACCATTACGATGAATGCGGCCGTGCGATTCAGAAAGTGGAACGTAAAGATGGCTTCCGTCCGCAGGCAACGAACTTCAGTTGGGATGAGCACGACCGGCTAATCCGGATTGAACTGCCCAATGGTGAACGCTGGCGTTACCGCTACGATGCCTTCGGGCGTCGGGTTGCCAAAGAGTGTGAGCGCGGCGCGCAAGCCAGTCAGCAGGTGCATTATCTGTACGACGGCGCGCAGGTCATCCAGCAAACGCTGAAAACCGCCAATGGCGAGGCGCTGCAAAGTACAGAATACATTTATGAGCCCGGTTCATTCCGGCCGGTGGCACAGGTCAACACTCACCATCAATTACAGACGGAAAAGCTGCACTATGTGGTGACCGACCACGCAGGCACACCCAGAGAGCTGTGTTCAGAAAATGGTGACATTGTCTGGCGTGGTGAGCAAGGTTTATGGCAAGGTCACCATCAGACATTGCAAAGCAATATCAAACAGTTATTTGAGGATGCGGCTAACGACCCGGTGCAGTGTGACCTACGTTACCAAGGTCAGATTGAAGATAAAGAATCCGGGCTTTACTATAACTTAAACCGTTACTATGATGCAGACAGCGGCCAATACCTCAGCTCAGATCCGATAGGAATGCTGGGCGGCCTGCGACCTCAGGCGTATGTGCATAACCCGATGGAATGGGTGGATCCGTTGGGGTTGGCTGGGCATACTTATAGTAAGAACTGGAAGGGTGATGAGGTTAAAAAATTTGACGGGCATGAATGGAGTCCATTAGATCCTAAAATGTCAGAACCACCGATATATGTAGAAGGTCCTTTTACAAGCGAACAAAGAACTGCCTTTTTACAAGGTAATTCAGCAGAAACTAAGCTTTCTCCACATCATAGACACCAGTTACCTGTGGAAACACATGGAGGAGTTATAGATGAAATCCCTGGTCCTGGGCACCCATCAGGTAATATTCACACTAAGAAAGTAGATGGTGTAAGTCGTCATAAAGGGGCATCTTATTTCAGAAATAATGAAGGAGGAGAAGGTCAACGACGTAGAGAAATTAAAGAGCATTGGAAAGCAAAAGGCGCAAGACTTATTGAAGACCCTGATTCTCCTGGAGATTGGTATGATCCAGGTTTTGACTAGAGTAGAAAATGATGAAAAATATAGATGATTTAATACTAGCGCATGAATTGTTGTATGTAATTTTTGCCCAGAAAGATGGGGTTATAATAAATAGTTTTGGTAATAGATCTGCATTAAAATACGTTGGAGTTGTAGACCAATATTTTGGTAATGAGGAAAAAATAATTTCTACTAGTGAATTTTTGCAAGGAAAAAAATTACCTCAATCAGTTATGCAAGGGGATCAATGTTGTTTATTAACAGTATTAAATAATTCAATTATTTCAGGTGTATTCTTTTTAGATGATTCAAATGTTCTTTTACGTAAAAAACGTTTAAAAGTAATTCATGATGATATATTGAATTTAGATATTGCTTCGGAAAATCAATAAGATCAGGTCTTGTGTAAAAAAGCTGTTTAAGATATTCAATCCTGATGAGTGTTTAGAAAACTAGACAGTAGTTTGTAAAGTAGGTGAGTTTAATCTGTCTGTTGAAAGTGATAATGCAATTTGGTTAGTTAGTTTAGATAAATGGTATGCTAATAACTTTAATACATGAAACAGAGGGTCAGGTCTTGCATTTTGCCTTTTTGGTTAACTTTATGACTAATATTAAAATTTAGTTAAAATTAGCCTACATCATTTCCTTCAAGTGGCAGGTGCTTTCGTTATGAAAGTATCTGCCATTTTTGTTTTCTTTTTAAGCATCACTACGGCAGTGTTGGTTACTATACCCGACTTTTCGGAAAAATGACCTTCTGCCAATACCAATGGCAGCTGGCCCAGCTGGCCGGGTTACAGGTTGGTGACCACCAAGCGCTTAACTTTGCGTACAACCCGATGGGGCTGGAGCAACAGCGCCTTAATGGGCAGGGGTTCCACCTGCATCACGACTGGGATGACAGAGGACGCCTGCAGGCCCAGCGTCTGGGCAGCAAAACCCTGACGGGTATGCCGGATGCGCTCAGAGAATATCACTATGACAAGCTTGATCGCTTAGTCGGTATTGATGACAGCCACTGGGGCAGTGAGCGGTTTGAGTTGAACCGCAACGGTCAGATAACCAGCCGTACTCATACGCCGCAAAAAGGCAGCCAGCATCAGTTTGTGACCTTGTTTGGTTATGACAGCGAACTGAACTTAAATGAGACGGCCAGCGCTACACACTATACCGATACTGTGGTGCCCATCAGCCAGGCTGCGTTAAACAAAGCCGCCCGTCAGTATGATAACGCGGGGCGTGTGGTTCAGGTCGGGCGTTTTACTTACCATTACGATGAATGTGGCCGTGCGATTCAGAAAATTGAACGTAAAGATGGCTTCCGTCCGCAGGCAACGAACTTCAGTTGGGATGAGTACGACCGGCTAATCCGGATTGAACTGCCCCAATGGTGAACGCTGGCGTTACCGCTACGATGCCTTCGGGCGTCGGGTTGCCAAAGAGTGTGAGCGCGGCGTGCAAGCCAGTCAGCAGGTGCATTATCTGTACGACGGTGCGCAGGTCATCCAGCAAACGCTGAAAACCGCCAATGGCGAGGCGCTGCAAAGTACCGAATACATTTATGAGCCCGGGTCATTCCGGCCGTTGGCACAGGTCAACACTCACCATCAATTGCAGACGGAAAAGCTGCACTATGTGGTGACCGACCACGCAGGCACACCCAGAGAGCTGTGTTCAGAAAATGGTGACATTGTCTGGCGTGGTGAGCAAGGTTTATGGCAAGGTCACCATCAGACATTGCAAAGCAATATCAAGCAGTTATTTGAGGATGCGGCTAACGACCCGGTGCAGTGCGATCTGCGTTATCAAGGTCAGTTAGAAGATAAAGAGTCGGGCCTTTACTATAACTTAAACCGTTACTATGATGCGGACAGCGGCCAATACCTCAGCTCAGACCCTATAGGAATGCTGGGCGGCCTGCGCCCTCAGGCGTATGTGCATAATCCGATGGAGTGGATAGAACCATTAGGATTAAATAGTACATTACTAAATAAAAACATTGGAGGGGTAGTAGGTGATAAGCTATCTGCACACCATGTTATTCCAGTAGAAATATGGAAAAATCATCAAAGTTTTTTTGATGATATTGGTATAGGTTCTCGTAGAGATTCAGTTGAAAACGGAATATTAGTACCTGGTAGTGAAAAAGCGTATAAAGATAGGTTAGGTAAAGGAATGTCAGTGTATCATAGTTCAAGTCATAATAATTACTCTAGTGACGTAGATAGAAGAATAGAGGATATCAGACATGACTATAATTCTGGAATTATTTCAAAATCTGAAACAAGATTAGAGGTAAGGAAATTACAGATGGAGTTAAAAAGAGATATTTGGTCAGGGAATGTATCGAAGAACTGTAAAGGACGATTAAATTAATGAATTACTACTTTTTAATGAATGATAGAAAAAGCTTTAAATTAATAAATCCTAAAGCTGTATTGAATAATGTACCGTCGACTAGTGTTCCAGTAGATGCATCGAGAATTGATGTGTCCTTTGATGTAATGAATAACAGGGTCCTAGATGATCTTTACTGGAACTTTGATAATAATCCAGTTATCGATTTTGATTATCTTAATCATCATGGCCATATTTTTACTTCTGAATTTTATGACAAAATTTCAGATTTCAAGTTTGCCCCTCACGTAAAAAAAGAACCTTCATGTTTGGATGAATGGTAAATTTACGGGTGAAACGCTCATATATTTGGTTTTTAAAAGACCTATTAATAATGACACGGATGAAATAAAAAAACGCTATAGATTTATAGACCTTAATAAAACAGATTGGCAGTATGGGAAGAGAAATCAAATTGTTCCTACAGGAAATGTGGTTTTAAATGAAAACGCGTTTGATTATGACATCTTAGAATTGAGTGAGTTTAGTGTTGTACATAGTCAGATAGTTATTAGTGAAAAAGTGAAGCTTAGTATTGAAAAACATGCTGTTAAAGGAGTTAAACTTATAGGTTTAAATAAGGGCATTAATGAACATTTGGTCGATAACCATATTGAAATATCGCGTTATCTTCCGAAGGCTAAGAAAAAATCCCTTAATAATTTTTTAATACATAAATGTTAAAGCGAGTTATCAGTACAATAAAAAGTAGGATAAATCTTGACTAAATTTAAAATACTGGTTTTTAGATAAATAGAACTCTCTACCGTTACTATGATGCAGACAGCGGCCAGTACCTCAGCTCAGACCCAATAGGAATGCTGGGCGGCCTGCGACCTCAGGCGTATGTGCATAACCCGATGGAATGGGTTGATCCGCTGGGGTTATATTCAGAGTTGAAGCATACGGGCATGGGACATCATCTCATACCACGCTCAGTAGCGAAGAAACTCGCCATAGATGACTTTGCACATAACCAAGCAATCTCTTGGTATCCCAATAATGTATCCGGTAGCGATGAATTGCATAAACGATTGCATTGTTCACTTATCAATGAAGGTGTTCCGTTTCACGGTAGCAAATTTGAAGCTAGTGTAGGGGACTTTTTCCAAAGGGCTAAGAGTGCTTATGATGGAATAGATGAAAAAGGATTTTTAAAAGTTCCTTATACTGACGAAATACTTGCTGATGATGTTACACCCAAAGAAGCACTAGAAATTCTAGAACAACGTATCGTAGGATTGCCTAAACATGAATAAATTTAAAGAAGTACGGCTTTCAGATTATGGTTTTTTTATTCTTTCACCATCTTTAATGAAAGAATATCTCTTTAGTAAAAAAATTAAAGGAAAAAAAATACTTGATAAATTTGAAAATGATAAAAAATTGTATCTCGATTCGATATCTAAAGGAATTTGGCTGCCAATATCTAGTATAGATGCAAAAAAATATATTTTTTGTGCTTCTTTGGATAGTATCCCAGAAAACACTAAATCAGAGTTAGGTAAATTCAACCTTTCCGTAGGTGATGATGATTCAATTTGGATAGGTAGTCTTGGTAGTCTAAATTGCTGGGATTATATTATATTTGAAAATGAAGATAAAGATGTCATCAGCTATAAAGCTGCTCTAACTGGGCAGGTGATAAATAAATTTATAAAATTTGAGATTCCTAAAGGTAAATATAAGGTCACATTAACTAGTGTCGCAGAACACAATGAGTCTGGATATTTCTTATATTTTTCATTAGTTGATGAATTTAAAAATTTAATTGATCCAAGAGATGATATCTATTCATTTAATATAGGATAGCTTAGATGGAAATTGTTAAATTATACTATAATTAATATAAGATTATTTATTGTTATCCCTAAGCCACTGCCTTGGCGGTGGTGATTACTTTAATTTTTGGTAGTTAACCAGTGAGATATATATGGATTGGGATAAGTTTGAAGAAAAATGTTAAAAAATAACATTAAACGTTATAACTAATATTTTATCTGAAAGGAGTAACGAAAATCTTTATGGTATAGTATTACATACTGATAGTAGTACTATGACAGTATGCCTAAGCGCTAATTCTACAGAAGAATTACAAGCTATACTTGACAGTGATAGCGATAAAAGTAAAGAAAATCCGAACTATTACAAATGTGCCATTTCGGAATGGAGTTATGAATCATATGAGGCGGAGTTATTCTCTGAGCTAAGTAAAGAGTTGAGACTTTTTCCAGATAGAGCTCAATTTTCTGAGTTTAAGAGAGATCTTATTGATTCTCTAACAAACGTTTTGAAAAGGGTTAAGGAAGAAGTATTCAAGCGTGACGGTGATATAGTGACTATGTTTGTCTCCATTACAGATGATGATGCGGAGTGCATAGAAAATGTATCATCTAAATTGATAAATATCGATGTCATACATGATTTGTTTTTACAACGATATGAATGGTTTAAATAAAAAGAAACAACAGTGTCAGGTCTTGCATTTTGCTATTTGTTTTTAACGCAATGGTTTATAAGACAATTTTGTATCATAATATCTTAAAATTCCCGCTGAGACTTGCATGAAATAAGTGATGCCGGTACGAAAGGTAAATTAATTGCAAAGGATGTAAATCCATCAGAAGCATGGAAAAATCAATAGATTGGGCAAGTGATAAACATAGTGGGCATGACCATGAATAGAGCGAGCAGATACATATACGAAGCCAGTGATACTTTTTATGAAGCGAAAGTTTCGTTAGATAGTACTTTTAGAGTAAGTGAGCTATTTGATCCAGGTAGACGTTTTAAAAAGCATTTAGCCAATGCGTACTTAATTGATAATGAAGAGTATATATCTTTGGCAAGTGTAAAATGTATTGAATCTTTAAAGGAAGGTATTTTTATTTTTAGTGGTGATGATATTTTTAGATTTAAAAATATTTTTATTTCCGGTTCTGAGCTTGGTCTTGTAAAGGGATGTAAATATCACTATAAAATATATTTGAATACAGATATTCCTATGTGCCTGAGTGGGAAAGACCCTTCACAAGGTAATTATGTTGAAGCCGAAATATACAATATTAACCTTGTTTTTTCTGTTGAAAATAGAAGCAGAGTAGTTAATAAAGGTGATCATCTTATTTATGAGACTTACCATGAGTATGGATTTATGTTGGCTGATATCGATAAATTAAATAATTATTTAAAGAAACACGAATCAGGTAACGATTTAATTAAAGAATTCACGACAACTGAACTAGCAAGCGAACTATTTTCGGAAGGCTTAATAGCCTTGTGTTGGGGACTCACACCATGGCCATACTACATATCATCAGAAGCAAACGAGCAAGCAAGGTTAGGTAAAAATTCTCCCTTCGTTGGATCCTACTTTTTTGATGAGTCAATTAAGGAAGTTAGTGTTATAAAAGGTGAATCATTAACTGATTGGACATCATGTGTTGCGAATAACTGGCCTAAGCTAAAAGTTCCTGGAAGCGGAAATGGTTTGAAAATCTCACTATATAGTGAAGACGAGCTAGCAGTTGAAGAAAGGTTTAGAGCTGGCTTCTCGTCGCCCATATGCACTTTCTATGTTAAAAGAGAAAATGTAGAAACACCTGTACCTTTACTTGAAGTCAATTTGTTTGATTGATAGATGTGGGTCGTTATAAATAAAAAATAATGATCAAATATTAATTGATTATTATGAAGGTTATTGAGTCCCGTTTAGCTAAGTATATTGACACGTAAAACTATTTATCTGCGCAAAGGAGCCATTAGGCTCCTTTGCGCTTTGTTGTTTCTATCACGAACAGGCTCAGCAGAATAACTGAGCCTGTGTGAGTATCGCAATCAACGCTCTGTTGCTAAGCGGGACTGCGCAGTGAATTTGTGCAGGCGAATTGCCGCAGCGAGAACGACGATGGTTGGGACAATCCAACCCGCGTAGTAGCTGTACAGCGGCAGCCACTTGGTCAGAGTTGAGTCCGCTTGTTCAGGCATGCTGCCCAGGATGTGCAATGCATCCAGGCTGCCAAAGATCAGTGCAGTGGCTACGGTCACCAGAACGCCGGATACGGAAATGAAGCGCTTCAGCGGCGCAATCAGCAGCAGTGCGATCGCGATTGGGTGCAGTGCCACAACCGCTGGCAGGGTGATTTTCAGAAGCTGTTCCAGGCCCACGTTAGCCACCAGAGCAGCGATCACCATGCTGACAATCACGCTGTTACGGTAAGAGACTGACGGGAACGTTTTGCTGTAGAACTCACTACCGGCTGTCGTTACACCAATGATGGTGGTCAGACAGGCCAGAACCATGACTGCGCCCAGCAGAACCGTACCGAACACACCAAAGTGCATGGTCGTGAAGGCTGTCAGAATATCGCCGCCGTTGGTGAACGTGGTTGCACCGCCAGCGCTGGTTGCACCGATGTAGGCCAGCGCAATGTAGACTAAGGCCATCGCCACCGCGTACATACCGGCTGCAATCAGGGTGTATTTGGCAATCGCTTTCGGCTGGCTGACGCCCATGCTTTGAATCGCGCGGAAGATAACCCAGCCAAAGCCAATCGAACCCAGAGCATCCATGGTCATGTAACCCTGTGTGATACCTTCAGAGAACGCGTTATTAACGTACGTGCCGGTTGCCGTGCCAATTTCATGGGCAGGGAACAGCAGAGCGACCACAGACATCACAACCAGAATCGCCAGCAGAGCCGGCGTCAGCCATTTGCCCAGCGTGTCAATCAGTTTGCCTGGATAGAGCGAGAACAGAATCGCTGCGATACAGAACAGAACAGAGAACGGGATCAGGGCGCTGTCACCAAAGAACGGGCTGATGCCGAACTGGTAAGCCACGGTAATGGCGCGAGGTACCACGAACGCCGGACCAATTACGATAAATACCAGAATCCAGAAAGTGGTCGCAATCGGGCGTGGCAGTACAGAAGTCAGGTTATCAGAGCCGCCGACCAGCGCGACGATGACCAGAGCAAAGGCAGGTAAACCTACGCCTGCCAGCAAAAAGCCAGCCATGCCCTGAAACAGATGTTCACCGGCCTGATAGCCCAAAAATGGCGGGAAAATAAGGTTGCCCGCGCCTAAATACATGGCGAAGGTCATAAAGCCCAAAGCGGCAATGTTGCGTGCACTTAACATACTCTTCCTCAACATGTCGGATGGGAAGCGGCTGCTGAGTGAGCGTGGAGGCGTCTCTGCCAGCAACTTCGACCGACAGAAAAATAAAATGGCCTGTCAGCTCCGGTGTAATAGACCCAGAGAGAGCAGGAGGAGCCGATCAGACGCAATCGCTTGTTTGCAACGGTGCAACAGACAAATTGTGGTAGCGGCGAATGACATACTCAGTCCTGGCTGACAGTAAGTTCCGGAGAGTTAATCTCTCCTGTGTGGCGCCGTTATAAACGTATACCCTATAACGTGGCAACCCTTTAACCAGTAAATGGTGGATATTTCTAATTATTTGATCTTGGTTGGAATAATTAACTGATTATCGACTAATTAACCAAAACGAACAACTTAACACTTTTGCAATATTATCTACTTTCCATTCACGCCTGTGCGCAGCAAAAGCAACAGATATTGCTAAGCTTGTGTGATTACATCGGGTTTTATTCTCGAAATGATGAAATTAGGTGCATGTTTTATCGTATTGATTGTAGTCTGTTTTTTGGGCAAAAGGACGTTACCATGACAGAAAAGGTATTCTGGACCAATCCCTATTTAGCTGAGCTCACCTCGCATGTGTCGAGGGTGGACGGCAGTGAAGTAGAGCTGTCACACACCATTTTTTATGCAGAATCCGGTGGTCAGGAGAGTGACCAGGGCACCATCGGCGGTATCGATGTGGTTAAGGCAAGTAAATCCGGCACGCGGATTATTTATCAGCTAGCGTCGCTGCCGACCTTTACTGTCGGTGACAAGGTTGTGACCGTAATTGACTGGCCAAGACGTTATGCGTTGATGAAGTTACATTTTGCGGCTGAAGTGGTACTTGAAATCTTCACGCAGCGTTTTGCTGATTTCGATAAAATTGGCGCTCATATTTCAGCCGATAAAAGCCGGATTGATTTTGCCTGTCCGCACAGTATCACGCCATTGCTGTACGACATTCGGGCCGAGGCACAGCAATTGATTGATGCTGATCTGGCTATCGAAAGTCAGTTTTCCGATCCTCTGGTTGAACGTCGGTTTTGGAAAGTCGCGGGATTCGCCCAGGTTCCTTGTGGCGGAACCCATCTGCGCCGTACATCAGAAGTGGGTAGGATTGCCCTTAAACGTAAGAACGTCGGTAAAGGCAAGGAGCGGGTAGAGATCCGATTGGCCGATTGATTTCGACCGAAAAAAACAAAGCCAGCGTGGTTGCGCTGGCTTTGTTTTTGTAGAGATAAGTTTCGTGAGATGAATGTATGGTGAGTTACTCTCGACTTTAGGTCGTGCGATTAGCGAATACGGAAATGTTTGCGAATCGCCAGCAGGGTAATGGCGCTGACACAGCAGGTGAACAGCATATAGTAACTCGGTGCCAGCAGATCGCCGCTCGCACTGATCGACCACACCAACAGGGCCGGAGTAAAGCTGCCAAATACCGTGGTGGCAATGTTGTAGCTCAGCGCCATACCGGTCGCCCGCACCTGAGTCGGGAACATCTCAGACATCAGAGCCGGCAGGCCGCCGAAATACAACGACTTAAGAATGCTGAGCCAGAACAGTACCGTAGCCAGCGCCATCAGAGTAGCATTGCCGGATAGGAACACAAACGCCGGATAGACACTGACAAAGAACAGACCAGTTGCGATCATCATCAGGCGGGTACGGCCAATACGATCCGACAGATTACCGATAAAGGGAGTCAGCACAGTTAATACCGCGTAGCTGATCAGAGTGCCCCCGTAGCCGATTGAACCGCTCAGACCTAAAAACTTGGTCGCATAAGTCGGCATAAAGATGATCGAATAGGTGACGGAAGTCGACAGCATCATCGCGCCAATATTGTAAACAATGCCACGCTTGTGCGTTTTGAAAAGCTCTGCCACCGGCACTTTAACGTGCTCTTTCTCGGTAAATTCACCCGCTTCTTCAATATGGCGACGGATATACAAACCGACCGGGCCAATCAGCAGTCCGAAAAAGAACGGAATACGCCAGCCCCAGTCTTCAAGCTGTTGGGTGGTCAGCAAGGCTGTTAACACCAGACCAAAGCCTGCGCCCAGCAGGCCGCTCACGCCCTGGCTGGCAAACATAAAGCTGGAAATAAACCCTTTCCGCTGCGGGTATTGCTCAACCAGCATCGCCGTTGCACTGCCAAATTCGCCGCCGGCCGAAAAGCCTTGCAGCAGGCGGGCCAGCAAAATACCGCACGGCGCCCAAAGGCCGATGCTATCGTAGGTTGGCATCACGGCAATCAAAAATGTGCCGGCCATCATCAGCCAGATGGTCAGCAGCATGGCTGACTTACGTCCGGCCTTGTCGGCGTAGCTACCAATCACCAGCGCACCAATCGGCCGGATCAGATACGACATCGCAAAAGTAAACATCGCTAGCATCAGCGACAGCGTTGGGTCGTCGGTCGGAAAGAACAGTTTGGAAATGGTCGCGGCAAAAAAGGCGTAAGCAATAAGGTCAAACCATTCCAGCGCATTACCAATCGATGATGCGATGATCAGTTTATACAGTTTTTTATCTGATGGTTGATGCTGCGCATGAGGCGCACCATCAAGTGTGAGTTCGCTGTCTGACACTGAGTCTCCCTGACATTAAATGAATCATTCCGTTTATGGGATAGTAGGGTTCGATAACCTTTTACACAATTATTCATTTTTTAACGCATTGTTGCTTTAATTAGAAAGCTCGCGTCCCGTTTCAGGGCACAATTTACCTGGCTGGCTGGCTGGCTGGCTGGCTGGCTGTCTATCCGTGGCTGGGTGGCCACGGTTTGTTGCTGGTAGAACGCTCTCCGTTACTGAGCGACTGCTATCCGTTACTGCCAGATTGTTGTTGCAACATCCGGGTCAGGAACAGAATAAACTGGGTGACCAGATCTGGTTGCCTCCGGTGTGACATCACCTGGAGCTGAATACTGCGCTGAGCGAGCGAGGGTTCGCGCATCGGTAGCAGCACCAGGCCGTCATGCTGCGCGCGGCGTTTGACCGCCATATCACTGCACAGCGCAATCGCGTGAGGGTTTTCCTTGGTATAGGTGTAAATGGCGCCCATCGCATTGGTGGTCATCGCGGGTACGATTTTGACCCCTTCGATATGACAAGCGAGTTCGAATAGATAATTGAGCGTGGTGCCGGAGTCAGAAAAAGCTAACGGAAAACCAGTCAGATCGTGGACGCTGAGCTGGTTGCGCAGCGCCAGCGGATGACGGGCGGATAATAGGGCGCATACCGGAGAGTGCACCTGTAGCGCGACTTCAACCCCTTGTTCGGGTTGCAGACTGAATGTCAGCGCCGCATCGACTGCTCCTTCTTTGACCAACTGCGAGGCTTTGCCTGAGTCAACTACGCGCAGTGAGAAAATTACCTGCGGATGCTGTTGATGGAACAACGCCGTTACGTAGGGCACAAAGTCCCACGCTAACCCTTCGGGGCAGGCCAGAGTGATGGTTTGTTGCTGAACGCTGTTAAGCCCTTTCATTTCGGTCACGACGTTACTGAGCTCAAGTGCTGAGCGCAGCGAATAAGTATAGAGAATGTCACCGGCCGGTGTCAGTGCCATGCCGCGCGGCTTGCGCTCGAACAGATTGACCTGCAAATGCTCTTCCAGCTGGGTGATCTGGCGGCTGATGGCCGAAACGGCGACATGCAGTTCGTCCGATGCCGCGGAGAGTGAGCCTGTCTTAGCGACAGCGTGAAAGTATTTAAGAGTGATGTCGTGCATGTTTGCTTTCTATTTTTTATAACGTTTAATTGCATTATTAATAATTGTTGCAACGGTAAGCTCATCTTAAGCTAATCCGAGATAAGAAATCGAGTGTTAACATACAGGTAAAGCAGATGAGCAAGACTTCAGGACGCGAGCAGGCGATTCACGCGGCAACACAATCCATTCATAACGGACAGTTCTTTGACACACTGGCGCGTCGCGTGGCGATGCAGACTGAAAGTCAGAACCCGGATGCCGCTGCGCAGTTATCGGCTTATCTGACCGATGAAATGGCGCCGCTGTTTGCCTCACTGGGTTTTGCAACCGAGTTTTATCCTAATCCGGTAGACGGTAAGCCACCGCTGATGATTGCCGAGCGAATGGAAGCTGACGCTTTACCGACTTTACTGCTGTACGGTCACGGCGATGTAACCAATGGTCAGGCTGAGCTTTGGCAGGCGGGTACGCATCCTTGGCAACTGACCCAATCTGGTAACCAGCTGTTTGGCCGCGGCACCGCGGATAACAAAGGCCAGCACACCATTAACCTGATGGCGCTGCAAGCGGTGCTTGACGCACGTGGCGGCAAACTGGGTTACAACGTCAAAATCCTGTTTGAGATGAGCGAAGAAGTGGGTTCCATCGGCCTTGAGCAGTTCTGCCGCGAACAGAAAGATAAACTGGCTGCCGATCTGTTTCTCGCCTCGGATGGCCCGCGCCTTAACGCCAGCACGCCGACCTTGTTTTTAGGCTCGCGTGGCGTGTGTCAGTTTCGTCTGCGTTGTCATACCGGGAACGGTGACCGCCATTCCGGTAACTGGGGCGGCATCATTACCAACTCGGCGATCCGCCTGCAGCATGCGCTGGCGATTCTGGTTTCGGCCAACGGCCGGATCCTGGCTGAGCCACTGAAAGCGCCGCAACCGGAAGGGCTTACCGCCAGCATGATGCAGCAACTGCCGGTCGGCGGTCAGGCGGGCGATCCTGAGCTCAACCCGCACTGGGGCGAAAGCCATTTAACTGATGGTGAGCGCCTGTTTGGTTGTAATACACTGGAAGTGATTGCGCTGGGTGCAGGCAATGTTGCTCAGCCGATTGGTGCGATTCCGCAAACTGCAGAAGCGGTGTGTCATTTACGGATGGTGCCGGGTACGGACTGGCAAAACCTGATCCCGAACCTGAGGGCTTATCTGGCGGCAGCCGGCTTTGAAGATATCGATGTGATCCTGGAAGGCGGTTACAACGCCACCCGACTGGATCCGAACCATCCATGGGTCGGGTTTGCCCGTGAGTCGATGCAGCGTTCACTGCAGCAACCAGTCACCGTTTTACCAAATCTGGGTGGCACCATTCCGAATCACTGTTTTGCTGAAGTGTTGGCATTGCCGACGGTATGGATGCCGCATTCGTATCCATCCTGTAAGCAACATGCTCCGGATGAACACCTGCTGGTGGATGTGGCGGAGCAGGGCCTGGCCGCGGCCGCGGGTCTGTTGTGGGATTTGGGTGAGCAGTGGCCTGTGTGATGGATAACGACCATTCCTGATGACAGCTCCGAGCGACACGGCGGTGTTTATTTGCTGCAGTGAAGAGTACTCTTTGTTATGCACAGTGTTTACTGTGCATATTTTTTTCAATGCTGAAGGAAAGCCATGATGAACATGAAACAGTTCTCGCATCAGGTCGGGCTGTCGCCGCATACCCTGCGGTATTATGAAAAAATCGGTCTGCTGAAAAACATCCGGCGCGACGCAAGCGGACACCGGAGCTACACTGCCAAAGATATCGACTGGATAACCTTTATCATCCGCCTCAAAGAGACCGGCATGCCGCTGGAAGGCATACTCGAGTATGCCAATTATCGTGACCAGGGATCTGCCACGGTCGGCGAGCGTCAGCACCTTCTAGAGCAGCACCGTGCCGCGCTGCAACAGCATATCGAGCAACAGACTCAGCACCTGTTGGCGCTGGAAGCCAAAATTGAATTGTACAAAAACGGAAAAGTGGCTTGACTTAGAGTTCACTCTAACTTGTAAGGTGCCTGTGTCGTTAACCACAGGAGAAGGCCTTAATGGAAACCACACGATTTGAACGCGGACTGCAACAACTGACCAAGATCGACGGAGAAGCCGGGCAAAAGGTGATTGAAAGCCTGCAAGACATTTGCCCGGATCTTGCCCGCTACACCATTGAGTATCCGTTCGGTGATATTTACTCACGCCCGGGACTGGATCTGAAAACACGTGAAATCGCTACCGTGGCTGCGTTAACCGCGATGGGTAACTGCGCGCCGCAATTAAAGGTGCACTTACATGCGGCACTCAATGTCGGGTGCAGTGAAGAGGAGTTGAAAGAGGTGATTATCCAGATGTCAGGTTACGCAGGTTTCCCGGCGGCACTGAACGGGATGTTTGCTTTGAAAGAGGTTTTAAAGGAAGTACATTCCTGAGTCTTAGTGCGAAAGTTTTATCTACAGAAACCTCTTTGGGTGGGATTGTATGTCGCGCCTTGGCATTTTTAGGTTTAATCAGGGCATGACCTGCAAACCGTTTGCTGATTTAGCGAAGTTGATCAAGAAGTGAATGGTTATACACTCTTTTTCATCTGGTATGGCCTGCGGATAAATACGGAATACCAGATACCAGACAACGGACGAGTTGATGTATGAGAGCACGGGCTGACATTAACTGACCGTTGAACCTGAATGAAATAGCCCCAGCTTAGTTTGGGGCTACTCAATACAATCACAGAGTAAAAGCCGCTCAAATCACAAACTGCCTGCTCAACTCGCCGAGAGTCTGCGTTGATACTTGGAGTTTATTGGTCGCATCTTGTTGCTGTTTTGCACTTAATGCCATTTTTTCAGCAGATTGACCTACTTTAGCCATATTCATATGGGCATTTTCAATACTTAAACTTTGCTGGGAAAGGGCGGTTGTGATTTCGTTCATCATCGCCGCAGTCTCACCCATATTAGCGTTATTTTCGGCGACAATGGTATGGATTTTCTCCGCTTGTGCTTGAAGTGCGGCGGAATAGTCTTCGACACTTTGCATACTCTCAGTCGATGACTTAATGTTTTTATCAAGTGCCGTCAGCGTCTTGCCAATTTGTTCGACGCTGGTATTGGTTCTTAGTGACAGGTTCCTCACCTCATCGGCGACCACCGCAAATCCTCTTCCTGCTTCTCCGGCACGCGCAGCTTCAATAGAAGCATTCAGCGCCAAAAGATTGGTTTGTTCTGAAATATCGTTAATCGTTTGCAGAATGCTATGGATGTTACTGATGTCTGCCGCAACCCGGGTAATATTTTGCCCAGTATCGGCAATTTTTTCTGCCAGGTGGGACGCTGCATTGACGGTATCGGATGAAATATCCGACATCTCATGATTCATCTTGGTTGATAGCGTAATATTTTCATTGCACTGATTACTATTAGTGTCGACCTGCGCAACCGCCGTATTTATGGTATCCATCATTTTGGCCATTTGATGCGTGTGCGCGAGATTCTCTTGTATCTCATCACTGATACTGTGGGTCGTAGCAATGAAGTTATGTGTCAGCGATTGCAGATCACTGATAGTTTGTTTGTTGAGTGCGGTAGTCTCTTGAAACTTCTCGATTATCAGGTTGAATTTTCGACAAAAATCATCGTCTGACCGAAGTGTGACTTTTAAGTTGAGGTTATCTTTTTGTACGATTTCTTTTATTTTTTCCTCAACGTAATCAAGGCGTTTGATACTCAGGCTTCGTGTATAGCAGCCGTACATAGATACAGAGGCTTGAAGAGTAGCAAAAAGACAATGCTCAATCACCATCATAAACGGTGCGTCGGGCTCAAAAATATAAACAGGGAAGCCATTATTCTGCAGCCAGAAAAACAGCAAGTGATGAATGGCAGCAGCAATCAGATTATTCAGAACCATTAGCCAGTCATTAAACAAAAGCATCATCCCAAGCAGGATAAACACCTCGAAATGAAGCATGGTCAGGCCAGAGGATTGATCGATATGAAGCGCCACATATCCATACAGCAGGTACGAGATGATATGGCGAAACTTTGGCTTGTTTAACACGCCAATCAGTACGGTTAAGCCAATATTGATTATCAAATCTGTCCATTCAAAGCCAAAACCAACAATGTAAACAAAAGTAAGCAGAAAAAATGGAGCGGTAATGACAAAGGTTTTTTGCTCGAATCTGAGCTCTTTTTTGAGTGAAATGGACATGTGTTACCTCAAATCAGTGTTCATATGCAAAAGGTAGTGTATTTGCTGTAAAGAGTTGAAAGCGTTATATCTCAAAATATAAAGTCCTGATAGTTTTAGTGGGAATTTTACAGGATTATATTCTGTTTGTGTGAGTTGGCTGCAGCAATCGGGGAAAGATTCTTTACTAGACAGAAGATGTCAAAAAGGCGTTACTGGTGCTTGGGAATAGTCTGCTTGGGAATACATGCATTTTTCAGCCAGACCATGGCTGGAAAGCGGTGAGCTTATACAAGTTTTACCCGGTATCGCTATGCAGAAGCTCCCCGCCCACTGAGTTTATGCCCATCATAAACATCCTTCATCACTGGTACGAGCATATCTGGATTTTTGTACAGAATGGATAGAGAGGTTGAGTGAAATAGTACCAGCAAAACGTGCTCCAAGTTCTTAGGGCTTGGTACCAGCCTAGAAATATTTTCAATATGAAATCTTATTAATCGAGTTAAGCCCTGTCGGTATCACTTTATCTCATGCTTGCCCTGTAGACCGATGGGAAGGATACAGCTCATTTATCCTAGAACGGCAAATTCAGGACTCAGGACGAATTTTTAGGTTTTAGGCTCAGGTAACGCCTGTAATCTGCCCGGCGAATACTATCACCTGTGTAAATTCCATCACCCGAGTAACTGCTGCGAGTTATATATCACGCCGCCGCCAGCCACCAGCAATAAGAACCCGGCACATAACCCTTCAATCCAGCGTGAGCTGAAGGCTTGCGTCCACCATTTTGCGCCGATGATATACAGCGACAGAATGGTCAGATCAAACAGCACCCAGATTGCTGACAGCGTCATCACGCTGGTGGAGAAATTGTGTGTCACGGCAATGAACTGTGGAAAAAACGAGACAAAAAACAGGATGTCTTTCGGGTTCGCAATGCCAATCACAAAGCCTTTGACCAAGCCGCTACGGTGAGCGTTTTGCCTGGCCGGATGTGTGGCTGCTGCGTTCCGGGCGCCTGCATTGTCTATCATTGCCAGCAAGTCACTGATGGCGGTATAGCCAATGTACAGCGAGCCGAGAATACCCAGTAAGTACAGGTAAGCGGGAGACAAATGAACCACGCCAGCCAGCATTAATACCGCGGTGGTCAGCAACAGCAGTGACGCGCCATTGGTGCCAAGCATGGTCATAAATGCTTTGCGCTGACCATGACGTGCCGCGGTAGAGGTGATTAAAGCCACTACAGGGCCGGGGCTGAGAATTAAAAGCAACACGGCCAGGCTGTAACTGGCGAGCAAAGAAAGGTTCATCGGGCGTGGTTTCCTGTGACTGAATCGGGCCGGGCGTACTTTTTATGAGCACATCTGTATGAGCAGCACTCACGATTATCAAGTGTGAGTACTAATCGGCTTGGGAATTAATGGGCTGATTATCCTCAATCAGTCCATTGGTGAAAAACGGAAAAATCTGTATATTATTGTGAGTTAAACTCACAATGGATGATTGCAGTGACCTTACCTCCACTGTACGCGCTGCGCGCATTTGAAGCGGCAGCCCGTTTAGGCTCGTTTTCTAAAGCTGCACAACTGCTCAACGTAACGCCAGGCGCGGTCAGCCGCCACGTGCGCACACTGGAAGAGTGGTTTGAATATGAGCTGTTTCAGCGTCACGGCCCGAAAGTCACCATCACACCGGCTGGTAATACGCTGGCAACCCAACTGGCTGAAGGATTCCAGAGCCTGGAAAATGCCTGTTATCACTTTGGTCACAACAATCGCAAGCTGCGCCTGAAAGCGCCGTCTACACTGACCATGAGCTGGCTGCTGGATGTGCTGAGTCGTTTTCGTGCGCAGCACTCTGCGCCGATGATTGAAACTGCCAGTGTGTGGATGGATGTCGACACGGTTGATTTTGTCCGTGAACCTTATGATTGCGCGATTTTGCTCGGTCAGGGCAGTTTTGGCGCCAATACCGAATGTCTGCCGCTGTTCGCTGAATGGTTAATCCCGGTTTGTGCTCCGGATCTACTCACTGCAGCGCAGCAGGATCTGACCCGTTGCGAACTGATTCACCCGACCACGGACCGCCGTGACTGGCGGCGCTGGATTGCCCGTACCGGTCAGGTTAAATCTCTCAATCTCAATCAAGGCAAGGTGTTTGACACACTCGAGCAAGGCAATCTGGCCGCCATCAGTGGTCACGGAATCTCAGTCGGTGATTTGTTACTCAGCCTGAAAGCGATTGAAGCGGGGCTGCTGACATTGCCATTTAGGGAGGCGGTATCTACCGGGGAAAGTTATTATCTGGTGTGGCCGAAAGGCAGCGCTAAACGGCAAAACATCGATCTGCTGTATCAGTGGCTCAAGCTGGCAGTGCCGGGGCCGATGCCAGCTGAGGTTGTTTGTCTGGATTAAAAATGCCAGCGCGAACGCTGGCATTTTTGTATTTGCAGGACTACTGATCAGGCAGTGGCAAACTTATAGGTGCGGTAACCGCCAATCAGGTTGCGCGCTTGGTAACCGTTATTCACCAGTTGGCGGTAAGCCACGTTGCCGCGCAGGCCGACCTGACAATAGATGATGATCTCTTTATCTTTCGGCAATTCGTGCATGCGCTGGCGCAGCTGGTCGACCGGGATATTGACCGCGCCCGGAAGATAGCCGACGTTGCTCAGTTCGCCCGGATTGCGCACATCCAGCAGCAATTGATCTTCCAGTCAGGTTGTCGATTTCATCAAAATGAATCGCTTTGCCGTCACCTTTCATCAGGTTGGTGGCAACAAAGGCGGCCTGGTTGATGACATCTTTTGCGCTGCCGTAAGGTGGCGCGTAGGTCAGTTCCAGATGTTGCAGTTGCTCGACGGTCATCCCGGCGCGCTGGGCGACCGCGAGAATATCAATGCGTTTATCCACGCCATCTTTACCGACCGCCTGAGCGCCGAAAATTTTGCCGTTTTGCGGATCAAACAGCAGCTTGAGTGACACGGTTTCTGCGCCAGGGTAGTAGCTGGCGTGGCTCGCGGTGTGGACATACACTTTTTCATAAGTGATACCGTCACGTTTAAGCTGCTTCTCATTTTTGCCGGTGGAAGCGACCGCCAGGTCGAATACTTTACAAATTGCGGTGCCTTGTGTGCCCTGATAGCTTTCGCTGCGTCCCAACATGTTGTCGGCGGCCATACGGCCCTGACGGTTGGCAGGACCGGCGAGGGGAACCAGAGTCGGTTGGCCGGTCACGAAATCCGTTTCTTCGACTGCATCGCCGACGGCGTAGATACTCGGATCGCTGGTCTGCATCATGGCATTGATTTTGATGCCGCCCAACTGACCGATTTCCAGCCCTGCTAGCTGCGCCAGGCGAGTTTCCGGTTTGACACCGATGGCCATGATTAGAATATCTGTGGTCAGGGTTTCACCATTGCTGAGAGACAATTTCAGCTCACCTTCAAGGTGTTGGTGTTCATCGCTTTCGCCCGCACCAAAGCTGGCGATGTGGTCATTCGGCACGTACTCGACCGCGCTGAGTGCGGTGCCCAGTTTGAGGTCGATGCCTTGGTCACGGATTTCAGCATGGACAAAACCGGCCATCTCACGGTCGACCGGTGTCATCACCTGGTCAGCCATCTCAAGCAGGGTCGTTTTAATGCCCAGTTGCTGGAATGCTTCCATCATCTCCAGGCCGATGAAGCCGCCTCCGACCACGGTCGCGTGCTCTGGTTTGTTCATCTGCAGGGTTTTAATGATGCGATCCATATCCGGAATGTTACGCAGTGAATGGGTCAGCGGGTTATTGATGCCCGGAATTGGGGGGTACTACCGCGGCTGCCCCCGGGCTGAGCAGCAGAAAGTCGTAGCTTTCTGTGTATTCACTGTCATCGAGCAGGTTTTTTACTGTCACTGTTTTGTCCTGGCGGTTGATGGCAATGACTTCATTCATCACCCGCACATCGACATTAAAGCGTGCCAGGAAGCTTTCTGGGGTTTGCAGCAGCAGTTTGCTTCTGTCCTGAATATCGCCGCCGATATGGTAAGGCAAGCCACAGTTGGCGAATGAAACAAACTCGCCGCGTTCAAACATGATGATCTGTGCTTCTTCACTTAAACGGCGCGCACGGGCTGCGGCCGATGCACCGCCCGCGACGCCGCCGATAATCACAATTTTAGTCATCATTTCACTCCAATTTTTAGCCCAACTGACAGTTTACACTGGGCGTACTATTTAAAACCAAGCTTTTTCAGCACGTAAGCTGCCGGACAGATGCCTGTGTAAGCACTTTGTATAAGGTTTGCACCGATAAATGCGGTTAACCAGATGAAATTAGGATGCACCAGTGTGGTTAATATTACAGAGAGTAACACCATTGCCCCTGCCACTACTCGAACGCCATTGTCGACTGTCATGACCGTTTCCTCCGTCAATAAACTGTTGTTACTATAGAACTATTATTTAGGTAAGTCTAATATTGTTTTATCTAAATAAGTTTTGACTAATTTATATTTATTAGTATTATCTGATTTAAGTGGTTTTGAGATTGGTCTCTTTGAGGGGGAGTGATGGCAATGGTTGATATAGAGCAGATGAAATCCAGTGCGCCGGAAGTCTCTGAGCTGCTGCGCATTATGGCGCACCCGGAGCGCTTGATGGTGTTGTGCCAACTGACGCAGGGTGAGATTGGTGTCGGGCAACTTCAGAAAAATTCATCACTCAGTCAGTCGGCATTCTCACAGCATTTAACGCTGCTGAGAACGCATCAACTGATCAAAGCCCGTAAAGAATCACAACAAGTGTTTTACTCCCTGGCCGATGGCCGGGTTGCACAGTTGATCGGTAGCCTGCAGCACATTTTTTGCGGCGCGTGAGCAACTCATTGGAATAAGAGGACAATATGACATTTTCCATACCATGGGCGTCTCTGTTGGGAGGCATGTTACTCGGTATTTCTGCCACTTTATTACTCCTGATGAACGGTAAAATCGCCGGTATCAGCGGGATTCTCTCAGGACTGATCAAGCCTGAGCGGGGCGATTTTTCGTGGCGGATGCTGTTTGCGGCAGGGGTTGTCGCCGGCGGGGTACTCGGTGCTCTGACGCTGTCGGATAATCTGGTTATCGACTATCCGCCGAACGGAGGACTTCTGGCCGCGGCCGGTCTACTGGTCGGTTTAGGAACCCGCTTGGGCAATGGCTGTACCAGCGGCCATGGTATTTGCGGCATCGGCCGTCTGTCGCGTCGCTCACTGGTCGCCACGGCTGTTTTCATGCTGGTTGCGGTGCTGACCGTTTTTGTGCGTTTACATCTGATTTAGCGGGCTGAGCAGGATAGAAAAATGAATAACGTATTGTTTCGGTTAACGTCTCTGGTTTGTGGCCTGCTGTTTGGCCTTGGCATGGTGATCTCCGGTATGGCTGACCCGGCTAAGGTTATCGGATTTCTGAATGTGGCGGCACTTTTTGATGCTCAGACTTCGTGGGACCCAAGCCTGCTGTTTGTGATGGGCGGCGCCTTGCTGGTGTTTATGCCGGCGTATTTCTTGGTGATCAGGCCCCGTCGCCGGCCGGTGAATGCGCAGCAGTTTAGTCTGGCGAGTTCGCTCCAGATCGATGGCCGTTTAATCGGCGGCGCCGCACTGTTTGGTCTCGGCTGGGGCTTGGCGGGAGTCTGCCCGGGCCCGGCATTGGCAAGTCTGGCGCTCGGAAACGCTGATGTGTGGGGATTTTTTATCGCCATGCTGGCCGGACTCGGAGCAGGTAATGTATTTATATGGGCCAAAAATGCTCGATAGAGTAAAACGCAGCCCGCTAACCTCGTTACGCTTTGTTGATGCGGATGTCAACGATCATGTCAGTCAGGGGCAGATGTTATTAGAAATCAGTGCAGTGCAGCCAGGGGCAGAGTTTGGCGAAGCTGTCATACAGTCAGCGGCCGTACGGGCCAAGCCCATCATGCTCACTGCATTGGCTGCGATGATCGGCGCGATGTTTATACTCGACGATCCTATCTTTAATGGCTTGGCTATCAGTCTGATTTTCGGAATTTTTATTTCAACAATATTAACCTTGTTGGTTATTCCGGTTCTATACTATGTAGTGATGAGAAAACGCTTGGTACCCGCCGTTAACGATAAGACCGAATGACGCAAGCGTTGACACGATAAATCATAAAAACAGAGTACACTTCTTTTACTTGTGTCTGCCCCGCCATTCTGGCGGGGCTTTTTTTCACTTTAGTATCTCGTCGCTCAGTTTGTTGCGATGCTGAGGGTTAGCTCATTTGCGACTTAGCGGGTTAACACCGCCCGCACCGGACAGTGATCACTGAGCTTGTATGTCAGGACCAGCGGCGGGTCAAACGTGATCTGTTGTGGTTGCGGTAGCGCAAGATCCGGGCTGGCGATGACGTGATCGATCAGTGAGCGGAACTGATGCAGCTTGTTGGTTTGGTTACGTGAGCGCACTTTGCACTCTGCGCGCGTTTGCCTGGTGGTCAGTTGTGGTGCTTGTGGTAGCCCGGCTCCGATTTCCTGCCAAAGCCAGTCACCCTGATAGGCCAGGTTGTGGTTGAAATCACCGACGATCAGGTAACTTTGTTGGAGCCCTGCTCGGGCGCTCAACCATTGATTGAGCGCTTCGCCCTGCTGCCGTACGGTGCGGCAACTGCGGTTCGATGCGGAAAACTTGCCGCTGCAACCGGCTTTGAGGTGCACATTAAGAACATGCAGCGGCTGTTTGCTGTCTGGATACAGCACGATATAAGTAGCAAAGCGTAATTTGTTGTGTTGCTGTGGCGTCAGGTCGATATCGGCCGGATCGGCAAACGGCACACCACGGCGTATTGCAAATCCGGTGTATTGATTGCTATCTGAAAACTGACGCTTCTGATTGCGAGCCAGGCTGCGATCCGACATGACTATCTGGTAATGATTACCGGCGATGCGCTGCATCGCTTGCGCACTGTCGACTTCCTGAAAGGCAACCACGTCGCTGTTGAGTCGTGAAAAATGGCCGGCCAGAGCGTCGAGATCCTGCGCGGTTCGTTTACCACGATTGGCAGAAACGGCCGGGTTAAGCGTCAGCCACTCCAGATTCCAGCTGCTGATCACGGTATTTTCGGCCTGAGCGGTTACTGAGGATCCCAACAATATCAGTGCCAGCAGGCGTGATGTGACAAGTTTTAGTCTCATATCGGTCGGTTATCGGAAGAATGATACGTTGAGTGTTTCACATAAAAGTCACGCAAGGGGGCATAAATTTGCTTTCTTAGCGGTTTTTTTCTCTCTTTGCGATCGGTTCTACAGATCGATTTGTTTCTGCTCATAGACGGATTTTGCTTGATCCAAATCAATACGGATATGTAGGGCATCTCGTTTAATACCGCACTATATATAGTGTTGTTGGTCGCTAGGTTGACCCAATATGGTGTATTTGCAGATAACTCTGTGAGTATGCTGGGTAAGGAGAAAAAGTGAAACCTGTCGTAATCAAGCGTGACGGCTCCAAAGCCCCGTTTAGCCGTGATCGTATCCAGTCTGCAGTAGAAAGCGCTGCACAAGAAGTCAGCAGTGAAATGGCTATATACGCGCTTAATGTGGCGCTGGCCGTCGAGCTGAAGCTGAAAGAGCACCAAGAAGTTCACATTGCCGAGATCCAGACTCTGGTAGAGAACGAGCTAATGCAAGGCCCATATAAAGCATTAGCTCGTTCATACATTGAATACCGCCATGACCGCGATATTGCGCGTGAAAAGCAAAGTAAGCTGACGCACGAAATTGAAGGTTTGATTCAGGAGAGCAACGCCGACTTACTCAATGAAAACGCCAATAAAGATGGTAAGGTGATCCCGACCCAGCGTGACCTGCTGGCCGGTATTGTCGCCAAGCATTATGCCAAAACCCGTATTCTGCCACGCGATGTGGTGCAGGCCCATGAAGAGGGCGATCTGCATTATCACGACCTGGACTACGCACCGTTCTTCCCGATGTTTAACTGCATGCTGATTGATCTGCAGGGCATGCTGACTCACGGTTTCAAGATGGGGAATGCGGAGATTGATACACCGAAATCCATCTCTACTGCCACCGCGGTTACTGCCCAGATCATTGCTCAGGTTGCGAGCCATATTTACGGTGGCACGACTATCAACCGCATTGATGAAGTGCTGGCACCCTATGTCACGGCCAGTTACCTCAAACACCTTAATGTTGCACGTGAGTGGGACATTCACGACCCGCGTGCGTTTGCTAAAGCGCGCACCGAGAAAGAGTGTTTTGATGCCTTTCAATCGCTCGAATATGAAGTGAATACTCTGCATACCGCCAACGGACAAACGCCGTTCGTGACACTGGGCTTTGGCCTGGGAACCAGTTGGGAATCACGCCTGATCCAGACCTCGATTCTGAAAAACCGGATTGCCGGCTTGGGCAAGAACCACAAAACCGCGGTCTTTCCGAAGCTGGTGTTCGCGATTAAAGACGGCCTTAACCATCGCGTCGGGGACCCTAACTACGACATCAAACAACTGGCGCTGGAATGTGCGTCGAAACGCATGTATCCGGATATCCTCAACTACGACAAAGTGGTGGAAGTAACCGGCTCATTCAAAACGCCGATGGGCTGTCGCAGTTTCCTTAATACCTATGAAGAAAACGGCGAGTTAATTCACGAAGGGCGCAATAACCTCGGAGTGGTCAGCCTCAACCTGCCGCGCATTGCGCTCAAGGCTGAAGGTAATCTCGAGCGCTTTTACCAGTTGCTGGATGAAAAGCTCAAGCTGGCACGCCGCGCGCTGGAAACGCGAATTCACCGTCTGGAGAACGTTAAAGCCCGTGTGGCGCCGATCTTATACATGGAAGGGGCCTGTGGCGTAAGGCTGAAAGCCAATGATTCCATTGCCGACATCTTCAAAAACGGCCGCGCGTCGATTTCGCTTGGTTACATCGGCGTGCACGAAACCATTAATGCCCTGTTTGGCGCGCAGCAGCATGTTTATGACAGCAATGAACTGCGTGAGCAGGCGGTGAAAATCATCGCTAAGCTGCGTGAAGCGGTCGATTGCTGGAAAGCGGAAACCGGTTATGCGTTCAGCCTGTATGGCACACCAAGCGAAAACCTGTGTAGCCGTTTTTGCCGGATTGACGCCACCGAGTTTGGCGTGATTGAGGGCGTCACAGACAAAGGCTACTACACCAATAGTTTTCATCTCGATGTCGAAAAGAAGGTCAATCCGTACGACAAGATTGATTTTGAAATGCCGTATCCGGATGTATCGAACGGCGGATTTATCTGTTACGGCGAGTTCCCGAATATGCAGCGCAATGTAGAAGCACTGGAAAATGTCTGGGATTACAGTTACAGCCGGGTGCCTTATTACGGGACTAATACACCGATTGATGAGTGCTACGAATGTGGCTTCAGCGGTGAGTTTGATTGTACCAGTAAAGGATTTACCTGCCCGAAATGCGGTAATCACGACTCCAGTAAGGTATCGGTTACACGCCGTGTGTGCGGCTATCTTGGCAGCCCGGATGCGCGTCCGTTTAACTTCGGTAAGCAGGAAGAGGTCAAACGCCGGGTGAAGCACTTATGATGCACACGAGCCAACCATGAATTATCAGCAATATTATCCGGTCGATGTGGTCAACGGGCCGGGAACACGCTGCACACTGTTTGTTTCCGGCTGCGAACATCAGTGTCGCGGCTGTTACAATCAGAGTACCTGGCGTTTGGACTCTGGTCATCTGTTCACGCCGCAACTCGCAGACCAAATCATTGCTGATTTGAATGACAGCCGTATTTATCGGCGCGGCTTGTCCTTGTCGGGGGGCGATCCGCTGCACCCGGCGAATCTGAGCGGGGTGCTCAAACTGGTAAAGCGAGTGCGTGCCGAGTGCCCGGATAAAGACATCTGGCTATGGAGTGGCTATCAACTGAGTGAGCTGACGGACGCTCAGCGCGACATCGTCAGGCTGGTGGATGTGCTGATTGACGGTAAGTTTGAGCAAGCGCTGGCCGACCCGGCACTCGAGTGGCGTGGCAGTAGTAACCAGGTAATTCATCGCTTTGCACTCTAAGCCGTTCTTCAACAGGCATAATACAGGTATTCGAAAGGCGACAAGTGCCTGACAGGGCCGGATGTTGTCATTGCTGCCGTAAACCCTGCACGAGCAGGCTGGCACAGCAAAAATCCCTTTCGGTTTGAGCCTGATTGGTGTTTACTGAAAGCCACATATGAATTTCAAAGGGTTGTGGCTTTCATGTTATCCCAATTACCAACACCAGTTTTAGATCCCATTCTTTCTCTCTCCGTTGCTTATCGTAACGATCCTCGTCCGGAAAAAAGTCGATCTTGGTATCGGCGTTTACAAAAACAGCGCTGGCGTTACGCCAATTATGCAGGCTGTAAAACAGGCTCAGGATATCGTGGTCGCGACTCAGACCAGCAAATCTTATGTCGGCCTTGCCGGGTGTGAAGAGTTCAATCGTGGCATGCTGAATCTGGTGATGGGTGAGGCTGCCCAACTTGAGCGTACTATTGCGATTCAGACCCCTGGCGCCAGCGGCGCGCTGCGTATGCTGGGCGATCTGATTCAGGTTGCCCAGCCGGGCAGTACCATTTGGCTGACTGACCCGAGCTATGTTAACCACAAGCCAGTAATGGAAGCGGCGGGTCTGACCGTGAAATTCTATTCTTACTTCAGTCGCGACAGCAAAATGGTGGATACCGAGCGCATGCTGGCCGATTTATCCAAGGCAGGGCCAAAGGATGTCGTTTTGCTGCATGGCTGCTGTCATAACCCGACCGGTGCTGATATCGATTTCGCGGCTTGGCAGGCCATTACCGAACTGGCGTTGAAAAATGGTTTCACTCCTTTTGTCGATATTGCTTACCAGGGTTTTGGTGACGGACTGGAACAAGACGCACAAGGCCTGCGTTATATGGCAGATCAGGTAGAAGAAATGCTGGTTACGGCATCGTGTTCGAAGAACTTTGGCCTGTACCGTGAACGCACCGGTGTGGCGATCGTGATGGGCAAAAATGCCCGTGAAGCCGCCAATGCAAAAGGTAAGTTACTGACCCTGGCACGTTCCACGTACACCATGCCGCCTGACCACGGTGCAGCGCTGGTGAAGACCGTGCTGCAGGACCAAACGTTGACCGCTTTATGGAAACAAGAGCTGTCAGAGATGCAACAGCGTTTGTTAAACCTTCGTCAAACCTTATGCAATGAGTTGAGAAATCAACACAATACGGCACAATTTGATTTCATCAAAAGTCACAAAGGGATGTTTACTGTGTTAGGCTTCGCTCCGGAGCAAATGACACGTTTACGTGAAGAGTATGGAATTTATGGAGTTGGCGATGGTCGTATCAATATCGCCGGTCTGACAGAGAAAGATATTCCTTACGTGGCAGATGCGATTGTTAACGTCTCATAAAGTTAGAGCACCCGTTTTTAAACAGAGATCCAGCAAGTTGATTAGGTGAATGCATGAAACAACAATGGAAAATCCTGATTCCTTTAATGCTTAGTGGCGGTATCGTGGCTTGTGCCTCGTCTCCGGCAGATAAGGAAGCCGCGACTCAAGTTGAACAACCTACAAACTCGCAGGAAGCGAATAATAGTGCAAAGGATAGCAACACGCCAAAACAAGACACAGTTGTGCTCAAAGCCACCAAAACATCGGATGGCAAACTGATTCTTGGCTCTCAGGAGTGGGTTTATGTCCCTGGTGTAAAAGAGAATTTCCGTGCCCGGGTTGATACTGGGGCGACCACCTCGTCGATTAGTGCGGTGGATATTGAACCGTTTGAACGCGACGGCAAAGACTGGGTTAAGTTTCGTATCGAGCACGAAGGGATTAAAAGTGAAGAAATGAGTGTACCGGTTGAGCGTTGGGTTAAGATCCGCCAGTCGACCTCAGACACCACTCACCGCCGTCCGGTCATCCTGTCCTGGATTCAAATTGGTGACGTGAAAGAGCAGACCGAGTTTACGCTGGCAGACCGTACTCATCTGAGTTATCCGCTGCTACTGGGACGCAGTTTCTTCAAAGATGTGGCTGTGGTCGATGTTGGTCGTAAATACGTGCAGGAAAAGCACAAAAAGGACTGATTATCCTCGAGGAATGAACATCTTCCGGATACGATCCTTATCCAGGTAATTAACAAAAAGCCAGCACATGCTGGCTTTTACTTTGGCTGCGATTCAACAGCCTGAATCGAAAGTCATATAAAAAAGCCAGTGAGAATACACTCACTGGCAAGAGTCACGGGGGACTTTACGAGGGGAGCCAAGATCGGTAGTTAGCTCCAATTTGCTTTCGCAATTTATTACTTTCGTAATTTACTACTTGAGTAACTTACTACTTGCGTAACTTATGCGGTCACAGCTTGTTTGCTCTGTGCACGTGATTTCAGGAATGCGTAGCTGACACCTGTCACGACAGTACCTACCGCGATAGCAACCAGGTACATCAGTACCGGAGTGATAGCGTTAGGAATCAGCAGTACAAACAGACCGCCGTGTGGCGCCATCAGTTTTGCACCAAACAGCATCGACAGGGCACCAGTCAGTGCACCACCAATCATACAAGACGGGATAACACGCATCGGGTCTTTCGCTGCGAATGGAATCGCACCTTCAGAGATGAAGCACAGGCCCAGTACGAATGATGCTTTACCTGCTTCACGCTCACCTTGTTCAAACTTGTCTTTTGCCAGGAATGTTGCCAGACCCATACCCAGAGCCGGTACCATACCTGCTGCCATGATAGCGGCCATTGGCGCATAAGTTTGCGATGCCAGCAGACCAACACCGAAGGTGTACGCAGCTTTGTTAATCGGACCACCCAGGTCGAAACACATCATAGCGCCCAGGATAACACCCAGCAGAACCGCGTTGGCCGAACCCATGTTGTTAAGGAATTCAGTCATTGCTGACATGATGCCGGCAACCGGGCCACCAACGATGTAAATCATCACCAGGCCAGTGATTAAGCTGGCAACGAATGGAATGATCAGAATCGGTTTTAGTGCTGCCATTGAAGCAGGCAGGGCGACTTTATCGGCAATGAATTTTGCTGAGTAACCGGCAATGAAACCCGCTGCGATACCACCCAGGAAGCCTGAGCCGATTGAGCTTGCCAGCATACCACCGATTAGACCAGGGGCCAGACCCGGACGGTCAGCGATAGAGAACGCGATGTAGCCCGCCAGCACCGGAATCATCAGAGCGAATGCAGAGCCGCCGCCGATAGACATCAGAGCCGCAGCCAGAGTGCCTTCTTCTTTAAATGCTTCAATACCAAATACAAACGACAGCGCGATGATCAGACCACCGGCGACCACCACTGGCAGCATGTGAGATACACCGGTCATCAGATGCTTGTAGACGCCTTTCTTCTCTTCCGTTTCTGCACCGGATTTCTGCGCAGCACCTGAATGTTGGTACACTGAACCCTGAGCGATCGCTTTATCCATCTCTTCTGATGTTTTCTTCAGCGCAGGGCCGGTTTTGGTCCGGTACATTTTTTTACCGTTGAAACGCTCCAGCGGTACTTCAATGTCAGCCGCGATGATAACCAGATCCGCATCGGCGATGTCTTGTTCAGTCAGAGCGTTACCTGCACCGACTGAGCCACGGGTTTCCACTTTGATCTGGTAACCACGACGTTTGCCTTCTTCTTCCAGTGCTTCAGCTGCCATAAAGGTGTGTGCAACACCAGTCGGGCACGCAGTCACAGCAACGACTTTTTTCACGCCGTCTGTGGCTGCGGCTACAGGCGCAGTAAAAGTGGTTGCGGCAGCGGCTGACAGTTCAGTCGCTTGTTCGGTTGCCGCTTTCAGGTAAGCAACCGGATCAGCGGTAAGGGCGGAGATTTCGCTCTGGTAAACTTTTTTACCCACGAAGCGTGTGGTATCAACCGGAGTGTTTGTAGCAACAATCACCACCTCGGCTGCGTTGATTTCAGCGTCAGTCAGGGTTTTACCCGCCAGAACGGATGAGTGGCACTCAACACTGGCCGTCCAGTTTAGTGATTTCGCCGCTTGTTCAAGTAGACCAGCAGCGATAATGCTATTTGCAACGCCGCTTGGGCATGCAGTAATAATGGCAATATTCATAGATGCGACCTTCTGTCCTTATTGGTTAGTTTCTGCGCTAACCGGTTGTAATTGGATTTGTTGTTGTAGGGTGTTTAATTGCTCAATGTCTGGTACGCCGACACCAACCTGCGTGACCGCAAGGGCGGAAAGGGCAGTAGCAAACGTAATCAGTGGTTGTTTATCCATCTCTTGCATGTGGCCCCAGCAAAGTCCGGCCACCAGCGTATCACCGGCACCGACTGTGCTGACCACATTCATACGTGGCGGCTGGGCGTGCAGCCATTCACCGTTATTCAGCCACATGGTGCCTTCGGCACCCATGGATACAACGATGTTCTCAATGCCTTTGTCAGCCAGTTGTTGGGCGGCCTCGCGGCATTGTGCCGGTGAGGTTAATTCGCGTCCGACAAACTGAGACAGCTCTTCATCATTAGGTTTGATCAGCCAAGGCTGGGCATTCAGGCCGGCGGCCAGTGCGTCACGGCTGCTGTCGAACAGCACTTTTTTGCCCAGGCTGTGCAGTTTTTCGATCCAGGACGCACACAGCTCCGGTGACACGCCCGTTGGCAGGCTGCCAGCCAGTACGAAAAATTCATGATCTTCGGCCAGTGCCAGTAGGGTGGCTTCAAACTCTGCAATGTTTGCCGGCGAAACCTGAATGCCCGGGAAGTTGACGTCGCTGACTTCGCCGTTGGCCTCAACCAGCTTTACGTTGATGCGGGTTGCGCCGTCGATGCGGACAAACTTGTCTGTTGCGCCCATGTCAGCAAACAACTGGCAGAACATTTCCTGGTTATCACGGCCCAGAAAGCCGGTAACCGTCACGTCGGCACCTAAGTCACTCAGTACTTTCGCCACGTTGACGCCTTTACCAGCAGCATGCAAATTGCCTTCTTTGACCAGGCTGACTGAGCCAACATTTAACGTGCTCAGGCTGCCGGTCAGATCGAGCGCCGGGTTAAGCGTAATGGTGACAACTTTATTGGTCATATCGCGCTCCTTAACCTTCACCCAGGCCAGCGTTGATCGCTGCACCGATAGATTCCAGAGCTTGCGATGCATCAGGGCCTTCGGCAGTAAACTGCAGTTGGTGACCGTGTTTGACGCCCAGCGCGATAACTTTCATCAGGCTTTTCGCGTTCACAACTTTGCCGTCACCATCCAGATTGGATACCTTGATGCTGGATTCAAATTTCTTCGCTTCAGCAACCAGCATTGCGCCAGGACGTGCGTGCAGGCCGTGTGAGTTTCTGATTTTGAAGACCGCTACGTTACCGTCAGCAGCAGGAGCCTGGGTTTCTTCTTCACCCTGAGTAAACAGATTGACCAAGGCTTGTGCGTCGGCATTAAGCAGTTTGTCTTGCTGTTGGGCAAATATCAGCTCAGAGATCTTAGCGAGGAACGCCTCGTGCGCGCTGTTGCAAGCGGCAAATGCGATCAACGCTTTGACCTTAACGCCGTTGTGTTCACAGTCATTGGCAGTTGAAACAAATGACATACCGGTGCGTTTGACGTTTTTATCGCTGCTGATTAACCACAGGCCTTTACCCAGGTGAGTCGGCTCTTTAGTGACTAAGTCTGCGACAAATTCAGCTTCTGCACAGCCTGTGTTCTTTAGCAGGCCGCCGGCGACGGCACTCATCTGAATCATGTCGCTGGCCGGGAATTGCAGTTGAATCAGTGACGCATCGAAATCGGCATCAAACTGAACTTCGCCGTTCAGCAGGGCGATGATGTCTTTCTCTGCTTTGGCTTCTTTCAGTTTTTGTTCAACACCATCGGCTGACAACACTTTGGTGAGTTGTTTGAGAATACCCAGGTGCTCGTCCGATTTAGCCGCGATACCGATAGCAACGTAAACCGTGTTACCGTCGCCCCAGTCAACGCCGGCAGGAAAGTGGTGAACAGCAACACCGGTTTGTTTCACCAGGTCGCGTGTATCTGTGGTTCCGTGAGGAATTGCGATGCCGTTACCCAAAAAAGTTGAGTTTTGCGCTTCGCGGTTCAGCATACCTTCAACATAGCCTTCATCAACCAGACCTTTGGCAGTCAGGTCGGCAGCAATAGAACGAATCGCATCCAGCTTGTTGGCCTGTGCTTGTTCCAGTTGAATGTCTTGAGTAGTAAGTTGCAGCATGTTTGGCCCCTTTCCAGCCAGCGAGTGGCTTTTTTGTTGTCACCGCACCTCAGGTGCGGCGCAAGGATTTACCCTGCTTTATCGATGAGCTGAATCGTTTCAGCTTTAAGTTTTAAAAAATTCAGCAAAATCGTCGATTGGCGAAATCATCGTTTGCTTGTTTTAAGGTTTAGTCCAAAAAACACGAGTTGGCTATCAATTTGAGACTTTGCTGAATCCTTTCAGCTTCAATACTGAATCGATTCAGCGTATAATTCAACTTCATCAAGGATCGGAAAGTTATTTCTATGATCATACGCACATTACAGAGTAGTTGATATGACACTAGATGAAGTGGCCAAGTTGGCGGGCGTCTCCAAAACAACCGCAAGTTATGTGATCAACGGTAAAGCACATAAATACCGAATTAGTGAGAAAACCCAGCAGAAAGTGATGGCCGTGGTTGATGAACACAACTACCGTCCGGATCATGCGGCCTCGGCACTGCGTGCCGGAAGCAGTCGCTCCTTCGGCTTGATCATCCCTGATTTAGAGAACACCAGTTACGCTCGTCTGGCCAAACTGCTGGAGCAGAATTCGCGTAAAGCGGGATATCAAATTCTGATTGCCTGTTCAGATGATAATCCAGAGACAGAAATGAGCGTGGCGGATGCCTTGGTGTCGCGCCGGATTGAAGCCTTGTTCGTGGCCAGTACCATGCCGGACGCCAATAGCTTCTATCTTAACATTCAGAAAAGCGGCACCCCGGTCATCGCCATAGACCGTCCTTTAGACGACGAGTACTTTGCCTGCGTGATCAGCGAAGACTTCGGCGCCGCTTTTGAGCTGACCGAATCCTTGTTGGATAAATCGGTGAAATCGGTTGGCCTTATCGGTGCGTTACCGGAGCTGAATATTTCCCAGGAGCGTCAGTTGGGTTTTGAATCGGCACTGAAAGAGAAGGGGATTGACGTCAAGGTTGACTATGGTCAGCACTTCCATCGTGATGACGGCCGGGAGGTGTTTGAGCGCTGGGTTGCCGAGAGCAGTGTGCCGGATGCGGTAGTGACCACATCTTATACCTTGTTAGAAGGGATTCTTGACGTGTTGTTAATGCATCCGGAACTCATGAAAACGATCCGTCTGGCTACTTTTGGTGATAACCGTTTGCTTGATTTTATTCCGACGAAAGTGAACTCGCTGCCTCAGCAGTTTGAGTTGATCGCGGACAGTGCGCTGGCTCTGGCACTCAACGCTTCCGCCAAACGTTATCAGTCAGGTGTTGAGCTGATACCACGTCGTTTAAAAGTGCGCTCCTGAGCCTAATGGGAACGACTTGATAAGCCTGATCCGTAAGTAACTAAATTAGCCGCTAATGCCTTAATGGGCACTACCGGCTAATTGTTGACTGATTGGTATCAATCGGTGGAATCTGGCTCGATCTTTTTCCTTCTCACATCGCAATTCCTGGCAAAACGAGTATCATAGTTTCAAAACACTCATAACTATTCGTTCAACAGGCTGGGAATGAAGTTTCTGCATACCTCTGATTGGCACCTGGGACGCCAGTTCCATAACGTGTCTCTTCTCGAAGACCAACGCGCTGTTCTTGATCATCTTATCCAATACCTGACCGAAAACCCGGTGCATGCGCTGGTGGTTGCTGGTGACATCTACGACCGTTCAGTACCGCCGACGATGGCGATTGAGCTACTGGACCAGGTCGTGTCGCGTATTTGTCACGAACTCGACACGCCGGTAATTATGATTCCCGGTAACCATGACGGCGCCAAACGTCTCGGGTTTGCCGCGCGCCAGATGAAAGGTTCCGGACTGCATATCATTAGTGATTTTGACCAGATGCTCGAACCGGTCGTACTGCGCTCTGATGAAGCTGGTGAGGTGGCCTTTTACGGCATGCCTTATAACGATCCTGAGCTGGTGCGTTATCATTATCAGCAGCCGGTTGCGACTCATGATGAAGCACACCAGTTGCTGTGTCAGCGCATCACAGAACAGTTTGATGCGTCACAACGTCACGTTTTGATCAGTCACTGTTTCGTTGACGGTGCGATGGAATCGGAATCGGAACGTCCGCTGTCAATTGGCGGCTCTGACCGGGTCGATCATCAGCACTTTTTGCCGTTTGACTATGTGGCGCTGGGGCATTTGCATCAGCCGCAAATGAAAGGTGAAGAGTTCATTCGTTATTCTGGCTCGCTGATGAAATACAGTTTCTCCGAGCAACATCAGAAGAAAGGCGTCACTCTGGTTGAATTGAATCAGGATGGATTTGTCAGCGCACAACATATCGATTTACCTTGCCCGCATGGCATGCGTATCGTTGAGGGTGAGCTTGAACAGCTGATTGAACAGGGCAAAACCGATCCGAATAACCACGATTATCTGCTGGTGCGATTGCAAGACAAACACGCCATTCTCGACCCGATGGAGAAACTGCGCAAAGTGTATCCGAATGTCCTGCATCTGGAGAAGCCGGGCATGTTGATCGGGGTTGACCAGGAAATGGGTCGTGCTCGCCTGGCGAGAGGCGAAATGGACATGTTCCGCGATTTCTTCTTAGAAGCGAAACAATCTCCGCTCAGCAGTGAACAAGAACAAGTTATGTCAGATGTGATTCAATCGATTAAACAGGCGGAGCAACACTAAATCATGCGTCCGATTCAATTAACAATCCAAGGTTTTGGCCCGTTTGCAACCCGCCAGGTCGTTGATTTTACCGAGCTTGGTCACGCGCCGTTGTTTCTGATTAATGGTCCGACCGGGGCCGGTAAAAGTTCGATTCTGGATGCTATCTGTTACGCCCTTTACGGTGAGACGACGGGCAGTGAGCGAACCGGCGATCAGATGCGTTGTGATTATGCTGATCCCGAACTGTTAACCGAAATCGAATTTCGCTTTGAACTAAATGGTCGTCAGTTTGTGGTGACTCGCAGTCCGGATCAGGAAGTACCGAAAAAACGCGGCGAGGGCACCACCAAGAAAGCTCATTCCGCCACCTTGTGTGAGTGGAGTGACGGTGAAGAAAAGCTGATCGCCAACCGGCCGAATCCGGTTGCTAAAGCTATGGTTGAACTGATTGGTCTGGATGTAAAACAGTTCCGTCAGGTGATGGTGATCCCGCAGGGTAAGTTTCGTGAATTGTTGATTGCTAACTCCAAAGATCGGGAGCAGATCTTCGGTCAACTGTTTCAAACCCATATTTATACCCAGATTGAAAAAGCCCTGTTTGAACGCGCTGCGGGTATTCGCAAAGAAAAAGATGAGTTTGATAACCAGATCAAAGGCGCGTTGGATGTGGTCTCTGTCAGTAGCGAAGAGGAGCTGCAGGCAGAGAAAAACACCTTGTCGCCGCAGCTCACTGAAGCTGAGCAACATTATCAGGCTCAGCTCAAATTGCGGGACGATTTGAAGCAGCAACACAGTGCGGCACTGGAACTGCAAAGCAAATTTGCAGAGAAAAGCCAGCTTGATGCGCAGTTAAAGGTGCAGGTTGCCAAGCAAACAGAAATCGACCAGTTGCGTCAGAAACGTCAGCAGGCGCAACAGGCGTCTCGCCTTGATTTACCCTACAACGAGTGGATCACCGCACAAAAGCAGAGCGCTGAAGCGCACACTGCATTGACAGCAAAAACGGAACAGTTGAGTAAGGCGCAAATACGCCTTAACCAGGCACAGGAACAACACCATCTTAGTGTGAACCGCTACGCACAAACGGAAGCTTTGTCGGCCCAATTACATCAGCTGGAGATGACCGGCAAAAAATTTGCGGCGCTCGACGAACAGGTTAAACAGCTGAAATCGGCGGGTGATACGCTAAAGACGACGACTCTGGCTCTGCAACAGGCGGAGCAGCGGGTGCAACAGCTGGATAGTCAGATTCAGCTCAAGCGAACTGAACGCGAGACGGCACTGCAGCAGATCGCGACGCTGGATGGTAAGCGCCATTCGCTGCTTACCGTTAATGACCAGATTGAGCGCCGCTTAAGTCAGCAAAAGCTGACTGAGCAACTCAACGTTAAAACACGGCAGCTCAAGCAAGCGAGTGACATTTATCAGCAGGCGCAGCAGCAGACACTGGCGGCAAAGCAGCAGGCTGATAAGCTGGAATATGTCTGGCACACCAATCAGGCCGCTGAACTGGCGCGCCTGCTCCAGCCGGGAGACGCCTGTCCGGTGTGCGGCAGTGACGCTCATCCGCAATTAGCGCAATTTTCAGGTGACGTTGTCACCAAAGAGCAGGTTCAGTCTGCCCGTGAGCAGCAGCAACTGGCCAGTCACGCTGAAATTGAGCGGTATAAAGCGCAGCAGGTACTGGAGAGTGACTGCCAGCATGTGCAAGAGGACTTACAACAACTGGCCGCTGAGATTGAGCAAAAATCCTTGCCGCAGTTAGACGAATTACAGCGTCAGCAACAAACACTCAACGATGAAATCACCCGTTTATCGGCCATCAATCCGGCGCAGATTGAGCAGCAGCTTAGTGCACTGGAAGTTCAATCTCAGCAAGCGAAGCTGGACTTAGAGTCCAGACTGTCCGCCAAGCAGGCGTGTGACAAGGCAGTGACAGAGGCTCAGACCCGGGTGGATGATCTGCAGCGGGACATTACCTCCGAATTCAGTCATGTTGATCAGGTCAGACAAAAATACAGTGAAGTGCAAAAGCAGATAAAAGTGCTGACGGATGCTGAATTACAAGCGCGTACAGCGTTAACTGAGGCGCAAAATCAGCATTCATCGGCACAGGCTTCGCTGACCAGTGCGAAAGAGCTGCTCGACTCCTGGCACAAAGAGCATGTACGTAGCGAGCAGCAGTGGCAACAGTCGCTGGCTGAAACCCGCTTCGCGGACAGTGCCGCTTACCTGTCAGCCCGTTTGGATGATAAGGCTTTATCGCTCATTGATGAGCAGATTCGTCTGTATGATGAAGGGCTGGCGACACTGCGTGGCAAACTGGAGAGTGTCACTCAGATTGTGGCCGATAAACAGCAGCCACAACCAGAGCTGACCGAAAAAGCGCTTGCCGAACAGCAACAAGTGGTGACTGACAGCTTTAACCGTCTGGCCGAATTACGTTCACGCATGGACAGCCTCAAGCAAGTGGAACAAAAACTGGCTAAGCTGTATGAGAAAAATGCTCAGCTTGAAAAAGAGTATCAGGTTTACGGTACCTTGAGCGACATCGCCAACGGTCGTACCGGTGCCAAAGTTAGTCTGCACCGTTTCGTGCTCGGGGTGCTGCTGGATGATGTATTGATCCAAGCATCACAACGTTTGCAAAAAATGAGTAAGGGTCGCTATCTGTTAAAGCGAAAAGAAGAGCGCGCCAAAGGTAACGCCGGTTCCGGCCTTGATTTGATGGTT
Source organism: Vibrio ostreae (assembly GCF_019226825.1). Taxonomy (NCBI): domain Bacteria; kingdom Pseudomonadati; phylum Pseudomonadota; class Gammaproteobacteria; order Vibrionales; family Vibrionaceae; genus Vibrio; species Vibrio ostreae. Next base: position 387,204 of record NZ_CP076642.1, on the reverse strand, counting down.
GAAGATGGCTATACCTCAAAAGCACGCGATGTGGCGACGTTGTCGGGGGGGAATCTTTTATGGCGGCACTCTCGCTGGCACTGGGTTTGTCTGATGTAGTGCAGTCTTATAGCGGTGGTATTCGTCTCGATACGCTGTTTATCGATGAAGGGTTCGGCAGCCTGGATCCGGAATCACTCGATCTGGCGATTCAGACCTTAGTTGACTTGCAACAGGGGGGCGCACAATCGGGATCATCTCCCATGTTACTGAGCTCAAAGAACAGATTGCGTTGCGTCTTGATGTCGAAACCGAAGGGCGTGGCAGTAAAATTCGCCTGGTTGCCTGACCTGACGGTAACGTTTTATGTGCAGCCAGTTTTTATCTCACGGTAAAGTTGGATGTCATGGTAAAGCTTGATGTCACCACAAGCTTTACCGTGACAGTAAGATCTGGTGCAACAAAAATGCGTAACGTACGATAAGTGCCTGTCGGAACACCAAATAGTGACGTGGGCAGATTGATACTATTGTGCTACCTATTTAGTAATCGAAATTGATATAAAAAGGTGGCATAAAAGTGATTCAATGAATATCTGTGTATAAATCATTCAATTGTACGTATAATCCTAGGGTCTTTTTTCGGTAAGAGTGCATGGACGTAGTTAAGAAAATATACCAGTATGCTGAGCCAAACCTGACTCTGGTCGGTTGGATGGGGCTTGTCGGCTTTCCGGTGTACTACTACATCTGGGCGTTTTTATTCCCGCAGCCATATGAAAACATCTGGCTGCGGTTGTTCTGTTCCTGTCTGTTTGCCGGTATCGCATTTCGCAACAGTTTGCCCAAACTGATGCAGCGTTATATGCCTTGTTATTATCTGCTCAGCATCAGCTTCTGCTTACCGTTTTTCTTTGCTTACATGTTGCTGATGAACGATTGGTCGACGGTGTGGGCGATGTCGTTTATGGCGTCTATTTTTCTGCATATCCTGCTGGTGCATGAGACCAAGGTGATGCTGCTGCAGGCGTTGTTGTCTGTCCTCGCAGCCTACCTGGTGACGTATTGGGTACGCGATGAGTCTTTGACAGACTGGATCTTATGGCCTTACGTACCGATTTTTCTGTTTACCTATGTGTTTGGTAACCTGTTCTACTTCCGCAATCAGAGTTCGCATGAGTCCAAAGTGTCGATAGCGAAGTCATTTGGCGCGGGGATCGCGCACGAGATGCGTAATCCGTTGAGCGCCTTAAAGTCTTCTGTGGACGTTTTGCGTACCATCTTGCCGGCGCAGTCCACTGACCAACGGCTGGGCGCTCATATTGATGGTCAGGATCTGAGTCTGTTGTACGAGATTCTTAAAAATGCCGACGATGTGATTCATTCGGGTAATGAGACTATTGATTTACTGCTGACATCTATTGATGAGAACCGAGTTTCAACGTCGACGTTTAAAAAGCAGCGCGCAGAGCTAGTGGTCAGCCATGCACTCAAATCGTTTTCGTACAAGCGATCGCTGGATCGTCAGGCGGTGAGCCTGAGCGTTGAGGCAGATTTTGATTTTTTTGGTAGCGATACGTTATTAAAATTCGCGTTATATAACTTACTCAAAAATGCGTTTTATTATCAGAATGGCGAACAGTTTGCGATTGATGTGACCCTGACCCGTGATGCGCAACACAACATGATCAAGGTGCGTGACAACGGAGTGGGTATTGCTCCGGACAGGCTGGAAGAAATTTTTAAAGACTTCTATACCTTTGGCAAAAATGGCAGCTATGGTCTCGGATTACCGTTTTGCCGCAAGGTCATGAAATCGTTTGGCGGTAATATCAGCTGTGAATCTGTGTTGGGCGAGTGGACGGAATTTATCCTCAGTTTTCCTGCCTATCACTCTGAAGTCGTCGGTCATATTAAGCTGGACCTGATGAAAACTAAAACGGTGCTCTACGTAGGCGATGACGGTTTGCTCAGCCGTCATTTAAGTGAACAGTCTTTTTATCAGGGCTTTCGTCTGCATTTATTGACCCTGGCGGAAGCGTTACAACGTGAAGAGTATGAGCTGGAATATGATCTGATTCTGATCGATCTGGAACAGGTCAACGGTCAGTGGCAGTCGATGGTGGAGTTGGAAACTAAGTTACACGCGACTGAAGCCAAAATCGCCTATCTGTACGACAAGCAGAATCGTTATCCAATCAACATAGAACGTCATCTCAAAGTCTTTCCGCTTGAGATACGCCAACTGTTGATGGATACCAATCAGCAGCTTGATCATCTGTTTTTTGAAGCGGAACCGCTGTTGCCGGATCACAATGTGGTGCCGCTGAAAAAAACCAGATGTGAACGTCGTATTCTGGTGGTGGACGATAATCAGTCGCTGCGTACTTTCACCGCCTTGCTGCTGGAAAAGCAGGGCTATGAAGTGATTCAGGCCAATGACGGCCAGCAGGCGCTGGATGAGATGGAACACAATACTTTCGACTTGGTGTTGATGGATATCGAGATGCCGGTTATTGATGGCCTCGCCGCGACCAAAGCGATTCGTGAATCTGATAAACCGTACCGTCATGTGCCGATTGTGGGTCACACCGGTGATAACAGCCCGCTGACGATTGAAAAGATTCAGCAATCCGGTATGAACGATTACATTGTTAAACCGGCTGATAAAGATAAGCTATTGGGTAAACTGGCCAATTGGATCTAGCTCCTTTATCAGGAGCCGGATCCTGTTGTATACCCGTCTGATTAACCGCACCAGGTTAATAAAAATAAACCTGAATAGTGCAACTATTATTTCGTAATGAAACGATTGCTTCTTAATGAAACTGTCGCTTCTTAATGAAACGGTTGCTGGTTAATGAAACAATTCCTGATTAATAGAAATAAACATCCCCGCTTTGTTGCGCCTGATGGCAGACAGACACGATTTTATCGATTTGCTGCTCGGTGACCGAACTGGTGACCGACAAACGGATAATGTTTCTGTTTTTGGCCGTTGCCGGCCGGCAAAATACCGCGCCAAAGATGCCATTTTGCTCCAGATAGTCACGCGCTTTCTCCGTATTACGTTCATCTCCGGTTTCCAGCGCAATAATTTGTGACTGGCTGCGTGTCGTTATCCCGATATTATTCAGCGCCTGGTTTAGCATGCGGGCATTATTAAATAATTGCTCACGCTTTTTGTCGGCACTTTTTATCACGTCCAATGTAGCCTCAAGCGCCGCGATTTCATACGGCAGAATGGTCGAACTGAATATGGCCGGATAACCGACAAAAGGAATACACTGGTTCGCGCAATTGTTGGTCCAGATAACCCCGGCACGGTATGCGAACGTTTTTGCCAGGCTGGCAGTCATAAAATCGACCTGGGAAGAAAGGCCAAGCTCGGCAACTAATCCCGCTCCCTGAATACCGTGTGTGCCGATGGAATGCGATTCGTCGACCAGAATGGCGCACCCGGTTTCCTGCGCAATGGCTACGATATCCACCAAAGGCGCAACAGTGCCGAGGGTGCTGTAGACGGAGTCGACTGCGATCAGCCCTGGCCCGTTGCGCTGTATCAGCTTGCGCAGATGATCGCAGTTATTATGCATAAACGGATGTAGGTTCGCACTGGCGTAACGAGCACCTTCCCACAGTGACATATGAGCAAAAAAATCGATGTAAACGTGGCTGTCTGGTGGACAAATAGTTTGCAATAGCGCTGTGTTGGCGTTCCAGCCGGACTGCGACAACAGACATGAATCAAAATGGACATAATCTGCCAACTGTTGTTCAAGACTGGGTTTGGACGCCTGGTCCTGGAGGAAAATGGCTGACATAAAAACACTGTCCTGTGTCTCATCGATAGCCTTTTTCAGCCGTGCTTTAATCAGAGGGTGGTTAGCCAGGCTGAGATAATCATTGCTTTGCAATACAATATCTCCGTATTGCGGCCTTGTTCCCAATACCAGATGTTTACCGTTCTGGTTGGGATGAATTAAATCTTCAATAAAGAACTCTAACCGACGCTGAATAAAATCAGGCAGGTAATGGATTTTGGCATTGGTGTTCATCATCAATATCCTTGTTATGTGAAAATAATGCCAGCTGACAAGAGATATATGGATGATATTTGCAGCGACGTCACCTACGTAAATTGATTATTTTGGAAGCGATGGCAAACTGAGTTATATTGAGTTGTCTATTAAGAAAGAAACCTTACACTCAGAGAGTGTAAGGTGATTGTTTTCCGTTTCGGGCACAGTGATTTGGCCCTGCCAGACGTAATGGTCGTGGTCATTTTTTACTTAGGTAGACCGTTATTTGATGTGTTGTTCTTCGGCGGGAATAATTCAGGCCAGTACATTCTAACGTAACCGATAGAAACCCATAAAACTAATCCGCTCGCCACACTCAGTTCAAATAACCCAAATTTATGCAGCCAATGCCAGTGTGGAAAGTCGTGCTGAAAAAAAGTCGTCAGGCGGTGCATCGCAATGGCACTGATGACGGAAGGGAAGGTGACCGCTGCGATGGACGGCTGAAATTTCAGTTTCAGCAGGCGGAAGTAACATAAATAGATCAGCAGAGTCATCGTAATTGCTATCCCCGCCAGTGCGCCGGTCAGAATAGGATCCGGATGGGGAAAGTTCACCAGGTAACTCGCCAGCGTCAGGTTGATCGGTGCCGCCATAATGGCCAGTGTTGGCCGGGCGCGCCGCGGCAGCATGCCTTCAAACACCAGTCGGTACAATACCAATGGCAACATGAAGAAATAGATCCCAATACAGACCGACACCAGGGTTTCGGAAAACAGAGTATGACCGAACTGGGTTCCAGCCAGGGAACTGCTTATCAGACCAACCGGATAGAGAAACCAGCTCGGCACAATGTGCGACATTCTGAAATTGAGCAGTTGGAAGCTGAAAAACAGCACCATCATGGTCAGGTGCAGTAGCAATGCAATAGCCCAGATAGGATAGGCGATCAGCGGTGAAATCAATGCCAGATAATCGCACAGAATCAACAGCGCCATACTCATAGGTGCCATCAGGCTGCCGGAAAGCGGATCGCGGATATCGCGCATGAATGTCGAATAACTGGTCAGGTATCGCGCCAGTACCGGCAGCAACAGAATGGCACCGGCAACTACCATGTAGGGGCGTAATACTGAGCCGATTTGTGGCAGATACAAATCCCATGCCTGGCCAAGCCCTATAAGTCCTAATGCCAGGGCCGCTTGGGAAGGAGGAACACTTTGTACCTGAATCAGCCTTTTCCAGTTCAACGCCAGACTCCGTTTAATTAAGGTCAAGTTGCGGCGAACGTGGAAGGAATGAAAAAATCGCCGCACAGCAAAGATTTAATGCGCGGCGATTCTATCAATTTTTAGCAATCAGTGTGTAACAATAGATGTATAACTGTCACAAAACCGTGAACAAGTAGCAATGAGTGGCATTATTACCTGAACCAATTTTTGTCTGAACCACTTTTATCTGAAAGCATTTAGTCATAGTCGTATATCATGCTGATTCTGTGGCGGCTTCTTTTACCGGAGTTGCTTGTTGTGGTGGTAAGTCTTGCTGACGTAGTTTGTCGTTTTTCAGTGTGCGGTGCAGCAGTTGGCTGTAAATTGGCTGTCCGCCAAATAGCTGTGCGAAGGTACCTGCACCCAGACAAGTAATGATCAGTGGCAAAATCAGGTAGTAGTTATTGGTCATTTCAATCACCAGCAGGATACCAGTGATCGGCGCCCGCACCGTTGCTGCGAACAGTGCACCCATACCAGCAATCGCAAACATACCTGGCTCAATCCCAAGTTCCGGCAGCATGCTTTGCACGATAAGACCGAACGCATAACCGAACAGTGTACCCAGTGCTAGCATCGGCGCGAAGATACCGCCCGGAGCGCCGGAGCCGAAACAGATCAGAGTGGTCAGAATACGGCCCAGGAACAACAATAACAGCAGGCCAGCACCGTAACCGCCGTTAGTAATGGTCGGGATGAGTGCAATACCGCCGCCGGTCAGTTCAGGAATATACAGCAGAGTTAACCCAAAACATCCGCCCAGCAGTGAGCCGGTAATCAGATAGCGGCTACGGGTATTTTTATGAATTTTAACAAAAATATCCTGGGCTGTGGTGATCAGCTTATTGAACAGCACACCAAAAATGCCAAACAGAACACCAAGTAGTAAAAACAAACCTAACAAAGGTAAGTCCGGTGCGTGGTATTGCGGCATGGTGATCACGGCATCCTGGCTGTTGACGCTGCGAAAGACAATGTTGGCTGCGACCGACGAAATAATGACCGCACGCACGGATATCAGGGTATAGCGAAATTGCGGACGCATCTCTTCCATCACAAACATAATGCCAGCTAAAGGTGCGTTAAATGCCGCGGACAGACCACCGGCTGCGCCGGAAGCCAGCAGAGAATGGCGCGTATCGTCATTTTTGATGCGGAAAATGTCCGACACCATGCGACCGATGCAGCCACCCATCTGCACAGTTGGCCCTTCACGGCCAAGAACCATACCTGAACCCAGCGCGCCCATACCACCAAAGAACTTGACCGGCAGCACTCGCCACCAGCGTACAGGGCGCATGCCATCCATCGCACCTTCGATTTCCGGGATACCAGAGCCGGCAGCTTCTGGAGCAAAACGGTGCACGAGAAAATAGCCGATAAAGGCCAGAGCAGCACTGATCAAAAAGGCGGCCAGCCACAACGGCAACATGTTACCAATTTCACTGCGCAGCCAGTCGGTACGGGTTTCCGAGACAAAATGAACCGCTTGTTCGAAATAAGTACCGACGATGCCTGAAAGAATACCAACGATAAGGGAGAGGAACAGGACGGAAGCGGGGGTTTTTTCTTTAGAGAGAAATTGATTAATTGCATCTTTTGGAACTTTGGAAAGTAAACTGTACTTCAACTTCTCACTCTTCGTCATGAAAATAAGGCCTCAAGGGTTGGGAATTCAGGGGGTGGCCTTGAATTATACTCGCCACATCATTCAACTATAGCGACAAGAATGCAATATTGATTTTCATATATGATTGATTTCGCTAAAATTCTAAAAACCATGCAATGATCATCAAAAATATGCGAAAAAACTTGTCTTTTCAGCGTAATGAACCATATTTAAAGGGTAAGGCAGATTTGATTATTTCGAAATGGAGGAATTGAAAGGCCTTACCTACAATTTGGATGGATTCAAAAAGTACTTCAAATCAAATGTCCTCGCCAATGGTCAGTTTGGTACACAGAACAGACTGACTCGCAGACTCACGATTGAGTTCCGGGGAAAAGAGGCGCGCTATAGTCAGTGCGCCTTTTGCTATTTACGGTATCTGTTTCTATCTGACTCGTCGGTTTCTGTTACGGTATCTGTTTCTGGTTATTTCATTAGTACCTGAATTTTTTGCCGCTTGCTATTCACTCTGTTTGTCTGTTTTATCTATGCACAGTCGCCAGCCTGCCTGAGAAATATTGATAAGGTGTATCAATATTTTGTTTTGATGTCGAAAATTGAGTGGATATAAAAAGCGCGGCTAACTCGTTTATCTAGCAATAGTTTTTATCTCGTAATAGTTTTTTACTCGCAGCTGGTTTGAACGTTATACTATTACAAAAGGGAGTATAACCATGACTGCAAAAGTTCCGACCAACATAATTACCGGGTTTCTCGGTGTAGGTAAAACCACCAGCATACTTAACCTGCTTCGTACTAAACCCAGCGATGAAAAGTGGGCGGTACTGGTTAACGAGTTTGGTGAAATTGGTATCGACGGCGCTATGATGTCCGAGCAAGGGGCGCTGATAAAAGAAGTGCCGGGCGGCTGCATGTGTTGCACTGCCGGTGTGCCAATGTCCGTGGGAATCAACGCACTGCTGCGGCAAAAGCCGGATCGTTTGCTGATTGAACCGACCGGGCTCGGCCACCCGAAACAAGTGATTGCCACTCTGACGTCCGAGCAGTATCTGCCATATGTGGATTTGAAAGCGACGATTGCGCTGGTTGACCCGCGCAATCTGCGTAACGAAAAATACATCAGCAACCAGAACTTTAATGATCAGCTTGGCAGCGCCGAGGTGATCATTGGTAATAAAGTTGATGAATGCGATGTGGATGATATCGATGCGTTTAACGATTGGGTTACCGACCAGTCTCCGTCCAAAATCTTCCATAAGTTGGTATCGCGCGGGCAACTGCCGCTGGAAATACTGGATATTGAACGTTTGGTGCCGGAGCAAGTGGACGCGCGTGATGCCCATCATCACCATCACGCAGAGATGGAGCCACAGTTTGAACTGGATCCGAAGCAACCTTATGTACGCCGTGAAAATCAGGGGCAGGGCTATTTCAGTTGTGGCTGGCTGTTTGGCGCTGAATTTGCGTTTGGCTTTGATGAGCTGTTCTCTCTGTTCAGCGATCTTAAAGCGGAACGGATTAAGGCTGTGGTGAATACAGACCGTGGCTGCTATGCGTTCAATGTGTCTCAGGGTGTGGTTTCCGTCAATGAAATGAGCCTGGAAGGTTTTGAGTCGCGGATTGAATTGATTGACTCACAGCTGATGCCCTGGCAACAACTGGAAGATATTTTGGTGAAATTGGCGGGAATTAATCGCTAATGGGGAGATCTTCAGGAGTGAATGAGTTTTTAGCTTCCTGGCTGTGAACTGAATCAGTCTGTCAATCTCATTGATACCAATACGAAAAGGGCGCTTAGATAGCGCCCTTTGTCTTACAAAGTCAGTGTCATAAAAAAGTCAGTCACAGGGATGGATAGCGCCATCTCTGCATGCGCGCTTAACGTTTGTTACGTAGGTAACGCTTGCGACGCTCTTCTTTGCGCTTTGCTTTCTCTTCTGCTTTACGAGCTTCTTCGATTTCAACCTCAATCAGCTCTTGCGTGATCATTTCCGGTAATTCGAGCGTGATTTGGCCAATCACTCCCTGGCGAAGTTCATGCAGCAGAATTTCTGATGCTTTATGCAGGTCAACACGGCCACCGGCACGCAAGGCGCCACGCTTACGGCCAATCGCTTCCATCCATTCAACATCTGACTCAGGCGACTCATCGATTTGGTAACGCTCTTTGAGTTTTTCCGGATAGTGAGCGGCGAGATACTCCACCGTATAGAACGCCACTTCGTCATATTCCATCGCGGTATCTTTCACTGCACCTGTTGCGGCAAGGCGGAAACCGCTGTGCGGGTTTTCAACTTTTGGCCACAGAATTCCCGGAGTATCAGACAGTACGACGCCATTTTGCAGGTTGATACGCTGCTGACGGCGGGTTACCGCAGGCTGATTACCCGTTTGCGCAATCACACGTCCGGCCAGGGTATTGATGATGGTGGACTTACCCACGTTGGGGATGCCCATGATCATGGTACGAATGTTCTTGCCGATCTCTTCACGGTGCGGTGCCAGCTTACGGCACAATTCAAGAATTTTATGCACTTCCTGCACGTTGGAGGTGGTGACCGCCATGGCTTTAACGCCTTGCTCTTTTTCCAGATGCTCAATCCAAAGTTGCGTCATTTCCGGGTCGGCCAGATCGCGTTTGTTAAGCACTTTAACGACCGGTTTATCACCACGCAGACGTGAAATCACCGGGTTCTCACTACTGAACGGGATACGTGCGTCCAGTACCTCGATGATGACGTCTACCTGAGGGATCGCTTCTTCGATTTCCTTGCTTGCTTTATGCATGTGGCCAGGAAACCATTGGATATTGTTGTTAACCATTTGAAAATATTGCCTTTTAATTTAATGGTTTTGTCTGTGGTAAAAAGCTGGAAATAACAGACGATTGGATGAGAATCGCAGGCCTGCCAAAAGAACAACCTGTGCTTACCCGCCGCCACAGCACGTTTTAATCTGGCAATATTACCACTTAATTGACCCTGCTGGAATCCGCTCTCCGCTTATGGGCGAGACTGTGATGACATTTGAGCGGTTTAGCATAGAGTGACTTTGTTCAAGCATCGACTTCGTCTTGTTTTAAGACACATTGAGCCGCGTGAAATTTAAACACGCTTTGACAAAGCCCAATCTGCCCAGGCAAAAATAAAAACGCCGCGTGGGATACACGGCGTTAAAGGAGTTTTGGCTAATCTCTAAATTCTTCTCATCACCTAGCTTTGCCAAATAACTAGATGGGAACTGGATTAGCGGCGCGGAACAATCAGCACTGTTTTAAAACAACGGCTTGCAGACGGTTGCCCAGCACGCCACCGATCAACAATACAATCAGGAAAACCCAGCCTGAAAGAGAGAAGTTGACGATAGGCGTAAACAAAGCGCCGACGTTACAGCCATTGGCAAAACGGGTACCAAAGCCCATCAGCAGGCCACCCAGTGCAAATAACGCATAGTGGCGAACGGAGTAATTGGTTTTCAGCGACAGGGAAAATTTACCCAGAAATAGCACTGCAACTAAAGTACCGATCATGATCGCCAGGTTCTGCACGCTGACGCCGTGTTCGAGAAACGGCAGGTTAAACAGCGCTTCCGGACGGTGAGTAAACGCAGCAATATCCGCTGAACTGACACCAAACACCATCAGCAGTTTACCAAACCAGATACCGAATGGCGTTGACGCCCCCCAGCCAGATCCGGTTGAGACCATCATGACACCAAACACCAGTGCGATAACCAGAGCAGAGGTATTCATTTGCCAAACATTACCTAACCAGCGCTGGTAGTTTTCTTTGCTGAAAAGCGTCGCGTTAGTGCTTGGTTTTGGCTGTTGCGCGCTCTGTTCACGCAGCATTTCACCGTCTACACCATAGAAGGTACCGGCTTGCTCACGGCGCGCCTGATATTTACGCGCAGCCAGAATCACGATTGAAGCAAAAACAATGGTTACGACTACTGACATAAAGTAGCCATTCAGCGGATCCCAACTGAACAGATCTGGCAGGAATACCCCTTTACCGGCGTAGCTCGGGCTCGATATTACGGTGTGTGTAATCCATTCCTGAGTGGATTGCAGCGGGAATCCGAAGAAAACACCAGCACCGAAAAACAGCAGGGTAATCAGTGCGCGAGGGATGTCACCGACCATCTCGACCATTACCCCAGTGGCGCAGCAACTTGATAAGCTCATGCCAGCGCCGAACATGACGCCGCCAACCAGCAGACCGATGTTGATTGGGTTAACCCAGAGGCGGTAGTCGCCAGCATCAGCATTAAACAGAATGCCTGCGTTGACCACAGCGGTAACCACAAACATAAACATCAGCGTTTGCAAAAGCTGGGTTGAGCCGCGGCGATAAGCACGATTGACACTGCCCGCAAACCCCAGTGAACCTTTGGTCAGGGCGAAGCCCAGCGCCAGACCCATGAGCAGGCGCATAAACAGCGATGCGTCTTTAAGCAGAGTTGCGCCAAGCAGCAGAGCTACGAAGGCAATCGCTGCTCCCCACCATGCTTGTACTTTATTCATATGTAAAACCTTACTTACCAACAAGTTGGAAATTGGAACAGAAAAGGCACGTAGACTAACATGGCGTGGTTTTGTGACGCAGGTCTATAATTAGAATGAATCGTTATAAGATAAACGATGATTAATAGGATTGTTACTATCTTGTCGCCGCAATTTACCCAACTGACCGGGCGCAGTCGTCAGGCCTGCATAGTCAGCGGACAGACGCAAGTGGTCATGGTAGACACTTCATCCTGATAACAAAATAGAGAGCAGAACCTGGTGTTCTGCTCTCTGTCTGCTCTTGTTCCTGACTCGTTTATTGTTAAGTGACCTCTCCGTGAGTTCAAACCTGCTCGCGGTTGATCTCCGGCGTTAAGATCCACTCCGCGCTGTCATTAAGCACATCCATCTTGGTGATTTTACCATTCTTCACCTCAAAGCGGTCAGTATAGCGGTTGCCATTAAAGTGGCGGCCATCCGGCCATTGTCCGTACAGATAACCAATCGAATAGACGACGCAGTGATCGGCTTTCTGCACCGCGTCATACTGCACAATATCTTTCTTTATCCATTGATAGCGCTGTTGATTGAAGGCGGTGATGGCCTGTGCGTTGGCCATTTCTCTGCGCCCGGTAAAAGTGATCTTGACCTGCTCATCCATAAAAGTAGCGGCGGTTTCCGGATCCGGCTTCATTGAGGCCTCCAAAAACTGGCTGACGATTTCTACTGCTTTGTCTGTTTCTGACATGGCGTCTCTCCTTGGTTGGTTATTAATGGTGCAAACGAATCTGATTTGGATCTTTTTGTGCAGATTTCTTGGCAAATTCCACGAAATTCGGTACTTTTCGTCTGGCACTCAAATTGCTAGCAATAATTATGCAATGGCTAGCAATTAATGAAAAGAGGGATCTTATGAAACGTTCAACAATCAACAAACTGGTTAAACACGGACTTTCGGTGGGTGTCACGGCAGCACTGTCCATGAGTACGTTGGCTGCATATGCTGCCGAACCGATCAAGGTCGGATTGGTCGCGGCGCTGTCAGGCCAGTCTGCCAAATCGGGTGAGGCGATTACCCGTGGTTTGGTTATCGCTATTGATGAAATTAATCAGGCAGGCGGGGTGTTGGGGCGCCCGCTGGAGCTGGTACGGCGTGATGATGAAAGCAATCCGTCGAAAGGGTTGCTGGCTGCCCGCGAGCTGATCCAGAAAGAAGATGTCGCTGTGCTGTTTGGCGGTTTGGATACGCCGGTTTCCCTTGCCATCGTGCCTGTTGCTAACCGAATGAAAATGCCGTTTATGGGGGGTTGGGCGGCGGGTACGCCTATCACCCAGAATGGCGCCAAAGAGAATTATGTATTCCGTGTTTCGGCGGTGGATGAAGTGGTTGATGAAGCGCTGGTGCAATATGGCATTGACAACTATGCCATGAAAAAGCCGGGTATGTTGCTGATTAATAACCCTTGGGGAGAGTCAAACGAGAAGGGATTCCGCAAGGCATTGCTGGCGCGCGGTCTGGAATACAGCGGGATAGAACGTATTGAGTCTGGTGATGTTGACTTAGTGCCACAACTCACCCGGCTGAAAGAAAAAGGTACCGATACCTTGCTGATGGTGGCTAACGTGGCACCTTCAGCACAAGTGGTGAAATCACTGGAGCGTATGGGTTGGGACGTACCTGTTGTTTCTCACTGGGGCCCGGCGGGCGGCCGGTTTGGTGAGCTGGCCGGACCGACGGCGGATCGGGTGCATTTTATTCAGACCTTTACGTTTACCGATACTCAATCGGGGAAAGGCGGTGAAGTGTTTGGTAAATTGCAGGCGAAATTCCCAGAAATCAAAAGTGTGGCTGATGTGACACCGGCCGTGGGCATTGCCAATGCGTACGATGCGATGCATTTGACCGCGCTGGCGATACAAAATGCAGGTTCTACTCAAGGCAGTGCCATTCGTGACGGTTTCTATCGTATCGATGATTATCAGGGCTTGATTAAAGATTTTAAACGGCCTTTCACCCAAACCCAACATGATGCGATTGGTGCCAAAGATTATGTTTTCACTCATTTCGTCAATGACCAAATCGTACCGGTTCAGTAACTCGCACTGAACGGTGGTCAGTCAATACAAATATTTGGTCAGTCAATACGGATAGGAGAGCGTTACATCATGTTAACCGCTGCCATTATTACCGGGCTGGGTCTGGGGAGCATGTATGCTCTCCTTGCCCTCGGGTTTCATATTACTTATATCGTCAGCAAAACCGTTAATTTCTCCCAGGGCAGTGCCATGATGCTCGGGGCGGTGCTGGCTTACTCTTTTTGCATCACGTGGGGCATGCCTTACTGGGGTGCCTTCTGTGTCACTTTGCTGCTCAGTGCGTTATATGGCTTAGCGATAGAACGCTTTCTGGTACGCCCGTTTGCCAATAAAGGCTCTGATGCCTGGCTGATGGCAACGGTTGCGGGAGGGATCTTAATCGATAATGCGGTGTTGTTTACTTTCGGTAAAGAGCCGCGTCAGTTTAGCAACGAATTTGCTACCACCAGTGTCGACTTGTTCGGCAGCGGAGTGTATGCACTGCAGGTCATGATTCCCGTAGTCGGTGTGATTATCGCGCTGTTACTGGCAATGCTGGTGCGCCGTACCCGTTTAGGCAAAGTGCTGCTGGCCTGTGTACAGAACCCTGATTCGGCCCGTCTGATGGGCATCAATGTCAGTCGTGTTGTCGCAGTCAGTTTTGCCATGTCGACGGTGCTCGCTGCGATCGCTGGTATTCTGATCGCGCCACTGTTTGCGGTGCATTCGGATATGGGCACGCTGTTCGGACTCAAAGCCTTTGCGGTCGCCATTCTGGGCGGTATCACCAGTGCGTCCGGCGTGTTCAGTGCCGGGCTGATTTTTGGTTTAGCGGAGGCGATAGTCACCGTTTATTTTGGCTCCGCGTTCACTCAGATCATTACCTTCTCTCTGGTCATATTGGCATTAGCGGTCAAACCCAATGGCCTGTTTGTAAAAGGACAGGAGGTCAAAGTATGAGTATCACTCAGTCAAAATCCTGGTTGTGGATTACGCTTTTTACCCTGGCAGGTTCCGTGCTCTGTTTTCTGCTCGACAGTTATTCGTTACTGGTGTTTACCCTCTGTGCTATCACGGCACTGGTTGGCGTTGGTCTTAACATTCTGATGGGGATGAGCGGCCAGATCAGTTTTGGCCATATCGCTTTTTATGCGATTGGCGCTTATGTCAGCGGGTTGTTGCTGTTGAATGGCGTTCCTTTCGGGCTGGCCGTTGTGGCTGCCGCGCTGGTGTGCGGCGCCGTGGGTGGCTTGTTGGCTATCCCGGCCATGCGGGTTAGCGGGCCTTATCTGGCAATGGTGACCATCGCGTTCTCTTTCGTCGTCCATCACGGCTTGATGGAGTGGCGTGACGTAACTGGTGGTGCCAATGGGTTGATGGGGATCCCGATGCCGGAATTGGGCGAATTGGAACCGGAACGTCTGCTTGCGCTTATCGGTATGATGAGCCTCGGCGCGGCGCTAATTATGTATCAGCAGGTCTATTACAGTGGCTGGGGCAAAGCAATGCGTGCGGTAAAATCGAGTCCGGTTGCAGCGCGTTCACTCGGATTTAATCCACTGCATACACAAACCCTGGCTTTTACTTTATCAGCGGCGTTTGCGGGGCTTGCCGGTGCAATGATCCCGCCACTGATGATGTACATCAGCCCAAGCACGTTTCCGTTTACTCAGTCGATTTTGTTTGTGCTGGTGGTGATCCTGGGCGGAACAGGCACATTATGGGGACCGGTTCTGGGAGCCACGGTGGTAGTTTTATTGCCTGAGCTGCTGGCGCCGCTGGCGGAATACCGCCTGCTGATTTTTGCGGTATTGCTGCTCGCCGTGCTGTGGGGCGCTCCGCGCGGCCTGATCGGCGAAATGACCACACGATTGCGTAAAACGAGCATTGAGTTACCGCCCAAATCGGTCAACCGGCATCTGATTGCGACGTTTTACGATCGTGCGGATAACGGCCTCAGTGCACTAAAGGTCGACAATATCGGTATTACTTTTGGTGGTGTGGTCGCAGCGCAAGGGGTCAGTTTTGAAGCGCCGCTTGGCAAAGTGACCAGTATTATCGGCCCTAACGGGGCGGGTAAAACCACGGTGCTGAATATGATTAGTGGTTTTTATACCCCGGATCAGGGCAGGGTCAGCCTGAATGAAGAGCTTGTTGGCCTCAATGCTCATAGTATCGCCCGCTGCGGCATTTCACGCACCTATCAGACCAGCCAGTTGTTTGATGATATGTCAGTACTGGAAAATCTGTTGACGGCGATGCAGCAAGGCAGTATCGGCCATCCGTTTTACGCCCGGCAGCCAGGGCAGCGCGAACTGGCGCTGAATCTGCTGGCACTGGTCGGTTATCAGGGATCCATCAATACTCCCGCACAGGACCTACCCCATGTTGATCGCCGTCTGGTCGAGATAGCACGTTCGCTGGCCACTTGTCCGTGGGTTTTGTTGCTGGATGAGCCAGCGGCAGGTCTGAGCCGTGAGGATACCGATCAATTAGCCGGTTTAATCAAGACCATCGCCGGATTTGGTATTGCGGTCATTCTGGTTGAGCATGATATGAAACTGGTGATGGGTGTCAGTGATCAGGTGCTGGTGCTGGATGCCGGTAAACCGATCGCTCTGGGTGAACCACTACAGATTCAACAGGATCCGGCGGTCATTGCTGCCTATCTGGGCGCGACCAGTTATAACGCCCCGCCACGGGCCAAGCAGTGGACTGCTGCCAAACAGTCAGTCCTGTTTACCAAACAACTGACCATAGACTACGGGGCGTCCCCTGTGGTGCATGAGGTTGATATTGAGGTTAATCCGGGCGAATGTGTCGCCATTTTAGGGGCCAATGGTGCCGGGAAAAGCAGCATCCTGCGCTGTCTGGCGGGGCTTAAGAAGCCCGCCGGCGGGACGATTGGCCTTGATGACAGCTACATCCATCACATGAATGCTGATCAGATTGCCGAACGTGGCCTGGCTTTGGTTCCCGAAGGGCGTCAGCTATTCGGTGATCTGTCTGTCAGAGACAACCTGCTGCTCGGCGCGTATTCACGTCAGGATGATGTCGATGAGGTAAACGAAATTGAAGCGATTTTACAGCGCTTTCCGCGCCTGCGCGATCGGATAGAGAGTCAGGCCGGACTGCTGTCTGGCGGAGAGCAGCAAATGGTCGCGGTCGGACGGGCGTTAATGGCCAAACCACGCATCCTGTTACTCGATGAACCGTCGCTGGGCTTAGCGCCGTCGATGATTGCTGAGCTCTATGATGCCTTGGCACAGCTCAGAGACGACGGCGTGACCATACTGCTCGTCGATCAAATGGCCAATCTTGCGCTGCAGGTTGCTGATCGGGCTTATGTACTCGAAACCGGCAAGATAGTGCAGGCAGGTACGGCACAACAATTATTATCCGATTCGGAGTTAGAAAAAGCCTATATGGGAGCAAGTTAATGCAAGCAGATACCGTAGTGATAAATTGTCGTTTAGAAGGGCAGTCAACGCTTAGCTGCGCGTTTATCCGCGAGGGATATTTCACCGCTTTTGAGCCGCAAAACGAGACAGATGTGAGCTCATTTAGTGCAGCAACTGTGATTGATGCCCAAGGGCAACTCATGCTGCCAGGCCTGGTCGAAACTCATGTTCATCTCGATAAAGCGTGTACGGTGTCACGTTGCCGGCTGCAGCACAGCACACTGCAAGAAGCGATTGAACAGACATCACAGCTGAAGAAAAGCTTTACCTACCAGGATGTGTACCAGCGAGGTAAACGGGTACTGGAAAAGGCCATCACCCAGGGCACCAGCTATATGCGGACCCATGTCGAGATAGACCCTGTCGTCGGCCTCACCGGGTTCGAGGCTATAAAGCAGCTCAAACAGGATTATGCCTGGGCGCTGAGCCTCGAGCTGTGTGTATTTCCTCAGGAGGGGCTGCATAATAATCCGGGGACTTACGAGTTGCTGGTGCAGGCGCTGGAGCAGGGCGCCGATTTGCTCGGTGGTTGCCCCTATACCGACAGTGATCCTGAGCAGCAAGTCAGAACGCTGTTTAGCCTGGCCACTCAGTATGATGTCGATCTCGATTTTCATCTCGATTTTGACCTCGACAGTTCAACCATGACACTACCATATGTGATGGAAATGACGCGTGAATTTGGTTATCAGGGCCGGGTAACGGTGGGCCATGTGACTAAGCTGTCGGCAGTCAAACCGGCTGAGTTACAAGAGCTGGCGCAGGAAATGGCACAAGCAGGCGTCCGGTTAACGGCGTTGCCGAGCACCGATTTATTTCTCAACGGACGCGAGTTTGACCATTTGGTGCCGCGTGGTGTTGCACCGCTGTTACCGCTGAGTAAGCAGGGCGTGTGCTGTTCCATTTCGACCAATAACGTTGAGAACCCGTTTACGCCTTACGGTGATGCTTCTCAGGTCAGGCAGGCGAATCTGTATGCCAATGTCGCTCAGTTGGCGACACCCGCGGAGCTGAGTCAGTGTTTTGAATGGATTTCAGGGGATTCGGCAAAGCTGATGAAACTGCAACACTACGGGATCGGAGTCGGTAAGGTGGCCGATGCGGTCTTTTTTGACGCGCTCAGTCAAGCGGATGTGGTCGCAACTGTACAAGCACCCGTTATGGCGATCAAACGCGGCCGGATAACGTTTACTAGGCCGCAGGTGAACTTACATCATCCGCTTTAAATGTGTAGGGAGGAGAAACAGCGGGGAATAGCATTTTCCCCGCTGTTTCTCTTTATCGGCTGCTTAATCTGGCGTTACAGGCGCTTGGCTGAGTGCGTCACCAAGGTCAAGTTCTTGGTCATTACCCGGGCTCAACACCAATTCCGCTTCCAGATGATCAAGGTGCGCCAGCATAACAGCGACAGCCTGTGATTGATTACCAGCTTTTAATGCATCAATAAGCTGCTGGTGTTCATTGTGCTGACACGCCGGAACATCGTTCCGCTGATAAAGCGCAACAATCAGTGAACTGCGTACCATCAAATTGTCAAACATCTCCATCAGGACACGATTCCCGCACAGGTTAGCCAGCAGGCGGTGAAAATCACACAAGGCACCGACAATGGCGCGGCGGTCGTTGGTCTGCACCGCGGCTTGTTCAGCTTGCATGTGCGCCTCAATTTGCGGCCAGTGTTCGGCCATTTTCTGCGCCGTAATATCTTCAACAATACCGCGTTCGATTACCCGTCTGGCAGCAAAAACTTCGCGCGCTTCTTGTGCCGTCGGTTGAGAAACCATCGCGCCGCGATTGGGTTCGATGGTGACAATGTGCTGCAGCGCAAGACGCTGCAGAGCTGTCTGCACATGGTTACGGTTGGCTTGCAGAGCAGTAACGATCTGCGCTTCGACCAGACGCTGACCCGGTTTAAGTTTGTGCTGGGCTATTGCGGCCGAAAGGGCGGCCATAATGCGTTGTACTTCTTGTTGTTTATGCGTCGATGCGGTTGGGCGCGGCGTAACCATTGCTGAGAAAACCTTATATTTCTTATTGCTAGCACTCAGTTTACCCTTGATAGACTCAGTGAGACAACAACAAAGGGACAGATGAAAGCGCGGCAATATAGCGCCTGGCCTGGCGCATGAGGTATTGAACAAAGTTCGACCATAAAAAAAGCGACCATATGTGGCCGCTTGGAGAGTTGTACTGATGTTACCTACACCCGGTACAGCGAGAGCTGATGGTGCAGATTATCGGCCAGTTGCTTAAGCGTCTGACAGGCTTGCTGAGTTTCGCTGTTCAGGTTTAGATTCTGATCACTGGCTTCACGGATCTGATTGATGTTTTTACTCACATCTTCTGCGACATACCGCTGTTGTTCCACAGCACTGGCGATTTCGGCATTAAGCTGCGAAATGTTGGCTACTGATGCAAGCACGGTTTTCAGGACATCATCAGCAATCTGTGCCTGCTGGACATTATCTGCGGCGATGCGGCTGCTCAATGTCATCTGCTCTGAGGCTTCTTCACCGCTGGTCTGCAAACGCGCCACCATCGCGCGGATTTCTTCTGTTGATTTCTGGGTTCTGCTCGCCAGTAAACGGACCTCATCAGCGACTACGGCAAAGCCGCGTCCCTGTTCGCCAGCTCGAGCTGCTTCAATAGCGGCATTCAGTGCCAGCAGGTTGGTTTGATCAGCGATGTCATTAATCACTCCCAGCACGTTGCCAATGCTGTGGCTCGCATCAACCAGTTCTCCTACCACCGCAGTGGATTTTTGAATCGTATCCGCCTGATGCTGGATACTGTTAATGGTCTGAGTCAAAGTCTCACCGACGCGACTCACGTCTTGATTCGCCTGGTTAGCGTTGTGTTCCGCATTGGTGGTATTTTTCGCAATATCTTGCGCCGAAAGGCTCATTTCATGCGATGCTGCAGCAACCTGTTCGGTATCCTTATTCTGCGCTTCTGACGCTGCATAAGATTGGGTTGCGATAGCCATCAACTGAGCGGCAGACTGATTGACAGCTTCTGCAGCGCTTTTTGACTGTTTGATTGTGGTATGGATGCGATCCAACAACTTATTAAAACCCTTAGCCATGGTGGCGAGTTCATCATTACCACGCAGCTCGAAACGTTGCGTGAGATCACCTTCGCCATCCGCCAGGTTATGAATTGCATCAACATAAACGGCTAACGGTCTGCCCACGATGCGTCTTACCAGCAGAGTAATAAACCCTATCATGACTAAACTGATCACCAATACAGTCGCGGCTCCCTGGATGGAAATTTTCCAGATCATGGCTGAGATTTCAGCTTTCGGGTAAGCGGTTACGATCTGATAGTTCCACGGTGCATAGTCTGAACGTGTAATCACCCAATCATCAGGCTGGTCGAGCGCGGCTTTGATTTGGGCGTCACTGAGGTTGTCAGAATGCATACGCAATTGGCCTGTACCGTCGTATAACGCGACGAATCCCTGATTGAGAATGCGCGACTGTGCAATGGAGTCAGTGACAATGCTCATGTTAGCGGGGTATCCCACATACCAGATGCCAAGGGTCTGATTATCCTCAATGATTGGCTCGTAGGCAGAAATATAAGGGTGGCCGAGGATATCAACCATGCCGTAATAGCTTTGACCGCTGGTGATCGCCGCCATCGCCTTACCATTGCGTGACAGTAAAGTGCCTACGGCGCGTTGATTGTCTTTTTTGACGTTGGTGGACACTCGAATAAAGTCGTTACCACTGCGCGCAAACAGCGTTGCCGTTCCGCCCATAATACCGGTAAGCCTGTCGACAAGATCGTAATTGTTCGATTGTTTAGTGTCACCAAAGTAGAGCGCCGGTGCGTTTTGACCTGCGACTGCTTCTTGTCCTTGCAATTGTGCAGGGCCTAACAGTTTGCTGCGCTCCTTGAGTAACTTCATGCTGCTCTCGACCCGCTGCATCATGATGTCATTGGTGGTGTTCAGTAAGCGAGTCGTCTCCTGAATCGCTTGCTCTTTTTGTCGGCTGGCCTGTCCGTTCACCTGGTTAATGCTGGTTTGGATCTCATAACCAACCAAAACCAAAGCGATCAAGCATATTAAAACGGTAATGGTCAAAATGAATTTACGGTTAATGCTCATATAAATACCTTAAAAAGTGAGGTTCTGGTATCCGTCGATGATTATCAGATTGGTAAACGGATTGGTTCAGAAAAACAGGCAGCACTATTGTTGTGGACTCTTTACACCGCCTCTCAGTTGTACATTTTGTGGTATAAATTGATCTAAATCAAATTAACTACCATTAACAGTGATTTATGTATCATTAGTGTTGGAGTGTTATCGACGATGCATCTTCATTGTTATTGAGTTGCTGCCTTTCTGTTATAGCTCATATTGAAAGAGTTGGAGGTGGTAATTGTTGTGTGGTTGAACTGGAAGAGTCATCGCTGACTGAGGACGGTGAAATATCTATAAAAAGAGAAAAAGTTTCCCATATGTCGCAAATCGACCCCGTCGAGGCGTTAGCAAACAGCATGCACTTACCGACGCTGGCTAACATCATGTTCAACAAGGACGAGTTAATCATCGGCTTTTATACTGCTGACCGCAAAGGCGGCCAGTCGAGCAAGGTAGTATTTAACCAAGCAGTATTTTACTAAGCAACAAGGTATGTGGCAGCCCGCTGAGCCTGTCATGTGCCTCTCACCAGCGGAAACGCTCAGCACCCTCTCAATTTGTCCTTAACGGTGCAAACGGTACAGATTAACGGGCTTTCTGTATTGTCGTAGCACCACTTGTGAAGTGATCCACTCACTCTTTCTTCACTCAATTCGGGAACCATCTGGTTCCCTTTTTTGCATCTTTTGTATACAATGTTTGCGCTAACTCACAATCATAAAAATAGCTAAAAACGACGCTTTTTTAATCTTGCGATTACAGCACAAAGTGTTAACATCTTTTCAACAATCACCAGTTTGGTTTCCCTCTCTTAGTGCTTGTGAACCAATGCAGTGCAGGGTGTCTGCACCGTTTTAAACGTGAGTTATTTATCATCGTATAAGAAAAATAAATTTTTAAAGGCAAAGTCACAAAAATAAGCGACATTTTCTGCAGATAACTTAGCAGTTTGCGACATGGTCGGTTGTTTGGATCATAGAAGATTTATTTTTGGGTACGGTTGTTGCTACTTTGTTACTGCTAAATGGGACAGTTAGCAAAGTGTTAAAATCTCCACAACGATGATTAGATATAATTGGAGTGCGCAATGTCGGTTTTACAAAACTCGCTCAGACAAGGATACGCGCAGAAAGAAGTCGGCCGAATCGGTTTTTTACTGCTGAATAACTTCACTATGCTTGCGCTGGCTTCAGCGGTTGAACCACTAAGAATGGCTAACCAGCTTAGCGGCAAAGAGCTGTACGATTGGTACACCATCACGGAAGACGGCGAGCCGGTTTCTGCCAGTGACGGTATCAAGATTACTCCCGATGCATCAATGAGTTCAGCGCCCAAGCTGGATACCTTGATCGTAGTCGGGGGGTAAACATTACCCGCAGTTTCACTCGACGTCAGGTGAACTGGGTGCAATCTCTGGCACGTAAGCAATTGCGTTTGGGTGGCCTGTGTACTGGTCCGTACCTGTTGGCGGAAGCAGGCGTTTTGGATGGATACGAATGTGCGGCACACTGGGAGTGTATTGCGGCTTTACAGGAAGCCTACCCACGAGTTGTATGCTCAAACCATCTGTTCGTGATTGACCGCGATCGTATGACGTGTACCGGAGGTTCTGTACCGCTGGACATGATGATCAACATGATCAAACGGGACTACGGCCATGAGTTAGCGGCGAGCATTTCTGAAATGTTCATTTGCGACAGAATTCGTGGCGAAAATGATTTCCAGCGTGTACCTCTGCGTCACGTGCTGGGCACTGCTCAGCCGAAGCTGGTCGAAGCGATTACTTTGATGGAAGCAAACATTGAAGAGACCATCGAATTGGATGAGCTGGCTATGTACGTCGGTTTGTCGCGTCGTCAGTTAGAGCGCCTGTTCCAGAAATATCTGCAATGCCCGCCGTCAAAATATTACCTGAAGCTGCGCTTGTTCCGAGCACGTCAGTTACTGCGCCAGACCTCGATGTCGATTATCGACATCGCGACCGCATGTGGCTTTGTATCTTCTCCGCATTTCAGTAAATGTTATCGTATTCACATCGGCATTTCTCCGCGTGCAGAGCGCTTAGGCCACTACGATAATGAGCTGAATACAACCCTGTTGAGTGCCGAGTTGGAAGATGATCCAACCCAGGCAGATCTTGCCGCTCTGGCAGCGTCAGATCTGCAGTCGTCACGCTCGCTGTATGAGGCACAATATGAACCTACGTATGGGTCTGTAATGGTCTAATAAACCTCCAAATTCTCCTCAGCCGCTGCTTCTCTCGCAGCGGCTTTTTTTTTATCAAAAAACGACGTACACAGTTACGCAAAAGGTGTTTGGAGTGACGTTTTCAGAACACTACTCAATGACCGGAATACCTATTCTGAGCATACGCCCATAGAACAAATAACCAGGTGAGAAGATGAACGCAAAGGAACTGCATGATGACGCTATCGTCATTGACGGACTCGTGATTGCTAAATGGGATCGCGAGCTTTTTGAAGATATGCGTAAAGGCGGACTGACCGCTGCTAACTGCACGGTCTCAGTGTGGGAAGGTTTCCAGAACACTGTAAATAACATCGTTGAAATGAACAATCTGATCGAAGCGAACAACGACATCGTGACGAAAGTGAAAACGACCAGCGATATCCGCCGTGCAAAGCAGGAAGGTAAAACCGGCATCATGATGGGGTTCCAGAACGCGCACGCGTTCGAAGACCAATTAGGCTATGTACAAGTATTTAAAGACCTTGGCGTCGGTGTGGTACAGATGTGTTACAACACCCAGAACCTGGTCGGTACCGGTTGTTACGAGCGCGATGGCGGCTTGTCTGGCTTTGGCCATGAGATCGTGGCAGAAATGAACCGCGTCGGCATCATGTGTGACCTGTCACACGTCGGTGAAAAAACGTCACGTGAAGTGATTGAAGCGTCGAAAAAACCAGTTTGTTACTCCCACTGTCTGCCAAGCGGACTAAAAGATCATCCACGCAACAAATCCGATGAAGAATTGAAATTCATTGCCGATCACGGCGGCTTTGTTGGCGTCACTATGTTTGCCCCTTTCCTGAAGAACGGCATCAACTCAACAATCGAAGATTACGTCGAAGCAATCGACTACATATTTAATTTGGTTGGCGAAGACCAAATCGGTATCGGGACCGATTTTACTCAAGGTCATGGCCAGCCGTTTTTTGAATGGCTTACTCACGATAAAGGCTATGCACGCCGGTTGACGAACTTTGGCAAGATCATCAACCCGGAAGGCATCCGTACGTTGGGTGAGTTCCCTAACCTGACAGATGCACTGTTACGACACGGCTTCTCTGAAACTCAGGTTCGTAAAATCATGGGCGAGAACTGGCTTCGCGTCTTAGGTGACGTGTGGGGCGAATAAGCTCACACACTACATACAATCGATAACTGATCAAATTTTAAAATAACGGAGTATTTGAAATGAGTGTACATGCACCTGAAATGCCAATCCTGGTCGACGACGAAACCGGCGTTTGGACCACCGACGCTCTGCCGATGCTATATGTTCCTCGCCATTTCTTTGTCAATAACCACATGGCGATCGAAGAAGAGCTGGGTCCGGACCGCTACGCAGAGATTCTGTATAAAGCCGGTTACAAATCAGCTTACTACTGGTGTGAAAAAGAAGCTGAAGAGCATGGCCTGGTTGGTGAAGAGATCTTCGCTCACTACATGAAACGTCTGTCTCAGCGCGGTTGGGGTATCTTCACTACGGAAGAGCTGGATATCGCCGCAGGTGTTGCAAAAGTTCGTCTCGACAACTCAGCATTTGTATATCAGTACGGCAAAGTGAACCGCAAGGTTGACTATATGTTTACTGGTTGGTTCGCTGGCGCAATGGATCAAATTGCGCAAAGTCTTGGCTACGACGTTAAGACCAAAGCAGTTCAAACACAGAGTGCGGCAGAAGAAGGCTGTGACTTTGGTATGTTTGAAACAACGCCAGTGGCGTAACACATTACAATTACAACGATTAGTAAAAGCACAGTCAAGGAAGACAGTCATACTCTCTAGGGGAGTATGACTGGTACAGAGGTGAAGCATGTCCCAGTTCGATGTTCTGTTCCAACCATTAAAAATCAATAAGCTGACGATTCGTAACCGCATCGTTAGTACCGCTCACGCAGAAGTTTATGCCACTGATGGTGGTATGACGACCGACCGTTACGTTAAATATTACGAAGAAAAAGCCAAAGGTGGCTGTGGTCTTTGTATTTGTGGCGGCTCAAGTGTGGTCTCAATCGACAGCCCACAAAGCTGGTGGAGTTCGGTTAACCTTTCTACCGACCGTATTATCCCGCACTTCCAGAATCTTGCTGATGCTGTGCACAAGCACGGCGGTAAGATCATGATTCAGATTACTCACATGGGACGTCGTTCTCGATGGGATGGTGAAAACTGGCCAAGCCTGATGTCCCCGTCTGGCATTCGTGAGCCGGTTCACCGCGCAACTTGTAAAACGATTGAAGAAGAAGAAATTTGGCGCGTTATCGGCGATTTCGCGAAAGCAGCCGTACGTGCAAAAGAAGGTGGCCTGGACGGTGTAGAACTGTCAGCAGTGCACCAGCACATGATTGACCAGTTCTGGTCTCCTCGTGTAAATAAACGTACTGACCAATGGGGTGGCACGTTTGAAAACCGCATGCGTTTTGGTATGGAAGTACTGAAAGCAGTGCGTGAAGCTGTTGGCCCGGACTTTGTTGTTGGTATGCGTATTACCGGTGACGAATTCCATCCGGACGGTCTGGCGCACGAAGACATGAAGCAAATCGCGGCTTATTATGACGCAACAGGTCTTATCGACTACTTCGGCGTAGTAGGTTCAGGTTGTGATACTCACAACACACTGGCCAACGTTATTCCGAACATGAGCTATCCGCCAGAACCATTCCTGCACCTGGCTGCAGGTATCAAAGAAGTGGTTTCTGTGCCGGTTATCCACGCTCAGAACATTAAAGATCCAAACCAGGCTAAACGTATCCTGGAAAATGGTTATGTCGATTTCGTCGGTATGACTCGTGCACACATCGCCGATCCTCACATCATCGCTAAGATCAAGCTGAACCAGACTGACCAAATCCGTCAGTGTGTTGGTGCGAACTACTGTATCGACCGTCAGTACATGGGGCTTGATGTTCTGTGTATCCAGAATGCGGCAACTTCACGTGAATACATGGGGCTGCCTCACATCATTGAAAAGACAACTGGTCCGGTACGTAATGTCGTGGTTGTCGGTGGTGGCCCTGGTGGTCTGGAAGCGGCGCGTGTTGCGGCAGAACGTGGCCATAAAGTGACTCTGATTGAAAAAGCCGGTGAGCTGGGTGGTCAGGTAAGTATTGCAGCCAAAGCCCCACAACGTGACCAGATGGCGGGTATTACTCGTTGGCTGGCGATGGAACTGGATCGTCTGGGTGTGGAAGTGATCCTAAATACTGCAGCAAGCGCAGATTCAATTCGTGAGCTTAAGCCTGACGTTTGTATTCTGGCGACCGGCGGTACGCCGTTTATCGAACAGAATCCAGAGTGGGGCGCGGATGAAGGTCTGGTTGTTTCTTCCTGGGACGTACTGAACGGTACGGTTGAACCCGGTAAAAACGTCCTGATTTACGACACGATTTGTGAATTCTCCGGTATGTCTGCCGCTGATTACCTGACGTCGAAAGGCGCGATGGTTGAAATCGTCACTGACGACATCAAACCAGGTGTCGGTATCGGTGGTACAACGTTCCCGACTTACTACCGTAGCCTGTATGAGAAAGAAGTCATCATGACCTCTGACTTACTACTGGAAAAAGTTTACCGTGAAGGCGACAACCTGGTGGCTGTCCTGGAAAACGAATATACCGGTCAGAAAGAAGAGCGCGTAGTAGATCAGATCGTGGTCGAGAACGGTGTTCGTCCGAACGAAGCACTGTACTACGAACTGAAAGCAGAATCTGTCAACAAAGGTCAGATCGACAACGAAACGCTGTTTGCTGCCAAGCCTCAGCCAGTTCTGTCTGAATCGAACGATGGCATGATCCTGTGGCGTCTGGGCGATTGCGTTTCTCAGCGCAACGTACACGCAGCCATCTACGACGCATTGCGTTTGTGCAAAGATCTCTGATCTGAGGAGGTGCCCATGAACCTGGAGTTCCTTAATCTGGAGTTGTTACTTCCGGTTTTAGTCTCAGCCGCCAGTGTCCTGGCGGTTATCGGGATGCTACGTCGGGTGCAGCTATGGCGTCAGGGACAGAAAGAGCCAGTGGCGATCATCGCTGGCTTAAAAGCGATGCCAAAACGCTACCTGGTGGATCTGCACCACGTTGTTGCCCGTGACAAAACTATGTCAAACACGCACGTTGCCACCGCCGGCGGCTTCGTGCTCTCCGTTGTTTTAATCTTTGCTGTTCACGTCTTCGGCCTGGCACCTCAGATTCTGTCTTGGGTGTTGCTGGGTTCGCTGGCGCTGATGCTGACTGGAGCGGCGTTTGTATGGCGTCGCCGCCTGAATCCGCCTTCGCGTCTGTCGAAAGGTCCTTGGATGCGTCTGCCAAAAAGCCTGTTTGCTTTTGCGATCAGCTTTTTCCTGGTGACTCTGCCGGTTTCTGGCATTCTGCCTGAAGCGTTTGGTGGTGTGGCACTGGCGGTGATTCTGATCGCCGGCATCATCTGGGGTCTGGGTGAAATGTTCTTTGGTATGGGTTGGGGTGGTCCGATGAAGCACGCTTTCGCTGGTGCGCTTCACCTGGCATTCCACCGTCGTCCGGAGCGTTTTGGCGGCGGCCGTTCAACGGGTCTGAAGCTGGTTGATCTCGATGCTGAAAAACTCGGTGTAGAGAAGCCATCTGACTTTAAATGGAATCAGCTGCTTGGCTTTGATGCCTGTGTGCAGTGCGGTAAATGTGAAGCAATGTGCCCCGCGTTTGCAGCGGGACAACCCCTGAACCCGAAAAAACTGATCCAGGATATGGTGGTGGGCCTGGCTGGCGGTAGCGATAAAAAGTACGCCGGTAGCCCGTACCCGGGTAAAGAAGTTGGCTGTGCTCAGGGTGGCGCGCACAACCCGATCGTTAATGGTCTGGTGAATGCCGAAACACTGTGGTCATGTACCACTTGTCGTGCCTGTGTGGAAGAGTGTCCGATGATGATCGAACACGTTGATGCCATCGTTGATATGCGTCGCTTCCTGACGCTGGAAAAAGGCCAAACGCCAGAGAAGGGTGTCGAGGTACTGGAAAACCTTATCTATACCGATAACCCGAATGGCTATGCGCCGCAGCGCCGTTCACACTGGGCTGCTGACCAAGAGCTTAACCAGATGGCAGACGTGAAACGCGCGGATGTGCTGTTCTGGGTCTCCGATGGTGCGTTTGACATGCGTAGCCAACGCATTCTGAAAGCGTTCGTCAAAGTTCTGAAAGCTGCCAACATCGATGTCGCGATTCTCGGTGACGAAGAGCTCGACTGTGGTGATGTGGCGCGCCGTCTTGGTGATGATGCGACCTTCCAGCGTCTTGCTCGCCGTAACATTGAAACGTTGAGCAAATATGAGTTCAACTGCATTGTGACCACAGACCCGCACGCGTTTCATGTACTGAAGAATGAGTATCCGGATCTGTACCCTGAAGGCGAGAAGCCTCAGTACCAGGTTTGGCACCATACAACGTTCATTAACCAGTTAGCAGAAAAAGGACTGATCCAATTGCGTGCCCATCAGGGTGGCAAAGTGACGTACCACGATCCTTGTTATCTGGGCCGTTACAACGGTGAATACGATTCTCCTCGATCACTGCTCAAGCAGTTGGGAATCGAACTGGCTGAAATGGAACGTTCCGGATTCCGCTCACGTTGTTGTGGCGGTGGTGGTGCGGCTCCAATCACCGATATTCCGGGCGAACGCCGTATCGCAGATATGCGTATGGATGACATCCGTGAAACCGGTGCTGAGTTGGTGGCTGTGGGTTGTCAGCAATGCACAGCGATGCTGGAAGGTGTGGTTGAACCACGCCCTGAAGTGAAAGATATCGCCGAGATTGTTGCCGAAGCATTGCTTGAAGGTGAGGCCGGATCCAGCGATAACGCTGCCCAGGTCTGGACACCTGACGCTGTTGCAGAAACCGTGTAGGAGATCAGCATGAGTGAATTTATTGTCCGACGTGACCGTCGTGCAGAATGGATTATGCGCAACCGACTGCATCCCCAGCACGACAGTTACATTACTTTACCGACCGAAGAACGCGGACCGAGCGGCCTGATTCGCCGCTACCCGCACCGGGTAGGATTTATCGGCCCGAATGGCATCAAACGTATTGACCGCCTGAACGGTACCAATGTGTCAGCTATGGGCGCTCGCAGTAAAGGCGCTGCTCAAGAAGTTGAGCTGCCACTGCATCAGGTGGCTAACCCGGACTTTTACGTTCTGGTGGTGCCGGATATGGCTGGTGGTCGTCTCTCGAGTCATGATCGTGATGTTCTGGGACAGGCGCACCAGTTAGTGAAACAACATGGTGGTAATGGCGCAGTGATGGCGGTTGTCCTGGGCTCACATCGTGAGACTCAGTTCGACACGGCGGGTGCCGACCGTCTTCTGCATCTGGATGATGAACGTTTCGACGCTTACTGTCCGGAGCTGAAGGCTGATGTACTGGCTCAGATTGATGGTCAGTTTGCGCCAAAACATTGGTTGTTCCCCGACAGCATTGCCGGCGGTTTTGAACTGGGCGCGCGCCTTGCCGCACTGATTCACGAACGTCCGGCTACTCAGGCGTGGCAGGTCAACAGTGAAGAAAGTGTTTGCCGTGCAGCCGGTGGCCGTCGCGATATTAAACGTAAAACACCACGCCTTCTGCTCCTGGCTGAAGAGTGTGCGGCTCAAATCGACGAAACGCGTCACGAAGCTCAGGCTGTGGAATTCAGCGCTGATCTTAAGCTCAAGGCGCAAATCGAAGACCTTGGTCCGATCGCGGTCGATCCGCAGGCGGTTCCTCTGGGCGAAGCGGAATTCATTCTGTCGGCGGGTAACGGTATCCACGATTGGGAGCAGTTCCATAAAGCAGCCGAAGTGCTCGGTGCAACAGAAGGCGCCAGCCGTGTGGCGGTCGATGATGGCTTTATGCCACGTAGCCGTCAGGTTGGTGCAACCGGTAGCTGGGTGACTGCCCGTGTGTATGTCGCGGT
The DNA here is from genome assembly GCF_019226825.1 of Vibrio ostreae. Classification (NCBI taxonomy): domain Bacteria; kingdom Pseudomonadati; phylum Pseudomonadota; class Gammaproteobacteria; order Vibrionales; family Vibrionaceae; genus Vibrio; species Vibrio ostreae. The sequence goes on along the minus strand of NZ_CP076642.1, from coordinate 356,926 downwards.
AGGTATCAGCGGTGCAGTACAGCACCTGCAGGGTATCGGTGGCTGTGAAAAAGTGATTGCGGTCAACACAGACTCTGGCTGTGACATGGTCAAACGCGCTGACTTGAGCGTGATTGTCGACAGTAACGAACTGCTGGCAGAACTGATCACGCTGATGGAGAACTACCAAAAGGAGGAGTTGAAGGATGCAGCTTAGAACTTCTGAATCATTAAATATCAGCACTCTGGTTTCGATTGGTGCGCATCCTGATTCCGGTCGCGCACGTCGGGCTATGACTGACTCGAGAGCTGTTGAGCTGGCGATGAATCTGGCGAACAGCAAACTGGAAGTCATCCATGCTGGTGACCCGCGCGATCCCGCGCTGGGTTACTACAGCGGCATGGGCCTAAGCCAAATCCGCGTACTGGCTCAGGAATCTAACGCTGATGCCATTGATACTCTGACCGAATATTTTACCGACAACATGCCCGACATCCTGTTGACAGGAACGCGCGCTGAAAGTGGTGAATCATCCGGTTTGTTGCCTTTCATTCTGGCTCAGCGTCTGCAGTGTCCGGTTGTAACCGGCATTGCGGAAATCATCAAAGTTGAAGACGGAATCGCGGAAGTGCTGCAGGCACTGCCGCGAGGTCAGCGCCGTGCGCTTAAAGTGACGTTACCTTTTGTTGCAACAGTGGATGTTGCCGCTAAAGCGCCACGACAAAGTGCATTTGGTATTGCCCGTCGTGCAGAAATCGATGTCAGCAACAGCACTGCAAACACGATTGATGAAGAGCGAATCAGTTGGGAGGAAACTCCCGCTAAACCTAAAGCTAAACGAATGAAAGTCGTAAAAGCAAAAACAGCAGCGGACCGCTTTAAAGCGGCGACTGCAAAAGCGGCCTCTTCAGGCGGTCAGGTTATGAAAGATCAGCCTGTCAGTGAAATGGCGAAGGCGGTCTTCGACCTACTGTTAGAAGAAGGTGTTATACGCCAAAAATAACGGTTCATTCGCGGTCACAGGAAGTACCGAATGAATTGGCCTTTGGGCGTGTTTAGAAGATTGATTAAATTCAAAGAGGGATCGAATGAAAACAATAGCAGGCTCTGCACCTAAGGGCCGCGCTAGTGTGTCGCGTGTCAAATATGACACTGACTACTGCGCGGGCCAGGACAATGTGAAGATCTGGGGAATGGATATTCACAACCCGGTGTTTGGTATCAGTGTCGGATTAATTTTGCTGTTCATTATTCTGACACTTGCTTTCCCGGAAGGCGCAAAAGACGTGCTGACTGTGGCACGCAACTGGTCAATCGAGAACTTTGACTGGTTGTTCATGGTTGGTTGTAACCTGTTTGTCGTGTTTTGTCTGGCACTACTGGTTTTACCTGTCGGCAAAATCCGTATCGGTGGTGTGGATGCTCGTCCGGAGTTTTCTACACTTTCCTGGTTCAGCATGCTGTTTGCTGCCGGTATGGGTATTGGCCTGATGTTCTGGAGTGTGGCGGAACCGGTTGCTTACTACACCGATTGGTATGGTACGCCGCTGAACGCCGCACCACTGACAGAGCAGGGTAAAGAGCTGGCTCTGAGTGCAACTATGTACCACTGGGGTCTGCATCCTTGGGCGATTTACGCTGTAGTCGGTCTGGCTTTGGCGTTTTTTGCTTATAACAAAGGGCTGCCTTTAACCATCCGCTCGGTATTTTACCCAATTCTGGGTGAGCGTTGCTGGGGACCTATCGGTAACTTTATCGATATCCTGGCGGTTCTGGCGACGATTTTCGGTCTGGCGACATCATTGGGCCTGGGTGCGCAGCAAGCCGCTGGCGGTCTGAGCTACCTGATGGGGACCGAAAACAGTATTGAACTCCAGATAGGCTTCATCGTTGTGGTTACCCTGATAGCCATTATTTCGGTATCACGCGGATTGGACGGTGGCATCAAAATCCTGAGTAACATGAATATGTTACTTGCGGTTGCTTTGATTGCTCTGCTGATCGCGATCGGCCCGACACTGGCTATCGGCGACACTATCGGCACTATCGTCACCGGTTACGCAGATAACTTCCTGCCGCTATCGAACTGGATTGGTCGTGAAGATGATACCTGGTTCCATGGCTGGACGGTGTTCTACTGGGCTTGGTGGGTTTCATGGTCACCATTTGTCGGTATGTTCATTGCCCGCGTGTCTAAAGGTCGTACTGTGCGTGAGTTCATTACTGCGGTACTGCTGGTCCCAACCCTGTTGACCGTTATCTGGATGGGCGTGATGGGGGGGCTGCACTCGACCAGGTGACTCATGGAGTCGGTGAACTGTCGAATGGTATTTCAGATGTGTCACAAGCTATGTTCCAGATGTTTGATAACTTACCGTTAACAACGTTATTATCAGTAATGGCGATTGTATTGGTTCTGTTGTTCTTCGTGACCTCATCTGACTCAGGCTCATTAGTCATCGACAGTATTACCGCTGGCGGTAAAACCGATGTACCGGTTGCGCAGCGAGTGTTGTGGGCATCTCTGGAAGGGGTGATTGCAATAGCACTGTTGCTGGGTGGCGGTTCTGAGGCGTTAACGGCATTGCAGGCCGGCGCTATCACAACAGGGTTACCGTTTACTGTCGTACTGATCATTATGTGCTGGAGCTTGTACCGTGGCCTGTGTACAGAAAAACACCTGTACTAAACTGCTATAACTTAATTAAGCTGGCCGCAAGGCCAGCTTTTGATTCACCAGGGAGAGAAAAATCAATGATGTATGCAGAACTGATCGATATGGATGATTTTATGTTGGTGATGACCAGACTAGGAATTACCACAGATGAACGACGTGACTTTGAGTACGTTACTTCCCGTATTGAGCAATGGCTGAATGAAGCCAGTGAAAAAGACTCACGCGAATTTTGGCAAACGATCGACGATATTGAAGAAGATGGCATCCTGTTGCCTGACGTCGAGAACATTATCCTTTGGAGTCGTAAATTGCCGATGGCCAGCTAATACCTTTTTGCTTGCTAATACACTATTGCCAGCGAATAGACGCTGTACGGAAAGTTAAGCCACGTTCTTGTCTGAGAGCGTGGCTTTTTAGTGACTAACGTTCGCCGTTCACTTCTGCCTGTTGGTTACGTGACGGTTTTCGAGACTTTGCGCTCATACCTGTTTTCTGCCACGTCGCTTTATGTCGTGCTTTCCCCTCATCCCATTTCCTTATCAACCGTGACCTTGTAAAACACGCCACAACTGTTTTTTATCCAGTGATAACCTTGAGTAAATAGCGCTGAGGGAACAGAGCTGGGGCATATAGTTGGGTGTCTGTGCTGCTGGTTTTGGCGGGCTTTAAAAAGCTGCAGATAAAACAAGGCCTCGCATAGCGAGGCCTCAATATTATCCTGACAAGCTAGGTTTATTTGCCATCCAGGTTGGTCAGGATGCGGTCTGAATACCAGTTCAGGAAGTCGATAACGCCAAACTCGTAAGTTTTCGAGTAAGGACCTGGCTGGTAACTCAGAGAGTTGATACCACGTTGGTTTTCTTCGCCCAGAATACGGTCCTGGTCATTGGTTGCATCCCAAACCTGGCGCAGACGCTCTGGATCGTAATCCACGCCTTCTACTGCATCTTTATGCACGAACCATTTGGTGGTAACCATAGATTCCTGAGCAGAGATAGGCAGTACGCGGAATACGATGAAGTGGTCGCTCTGCATGTGGTTCCATGAGTTAGGAAGGTGCAGAATACGCAGTGAACCAAGGTGACGGTTCTGGATACGACCCAGGGTCTTAGCACTACCCTGAGAGCCGTCGATGGTCATGACTTGAGTGCCTTCTTTCAGTGGCATACGGACCAAACGGTTGCGTTTACCAAAGTTTTTATGCTCGTGCGGAATGTTTTCGTCATCCCACTCTTTAGCCATGCGGGCACAGTAGTCAAGGAACTCTTGAGATGCTCGTGGGTCAGTCGTGTCATCCCACTCCAGCAGTGTGTTCAGCAGCTCAGGGTGGCTACCGGCACAGTGGTAACATTCGCGATTATTCTCGAGAACCAGTTTCCAGTTCGCTTTTTCATACATGTTAGACTCAACAGCCAGTTTGGTGTTTTCAACGTCGTAAGGAGCCATGTATTCGTCAAGCGTTGCCAGGAATTCATCGAAGTCTGAATCCGGAGCGTTTTCGCCCAGACAAACGAAGATGAAGCCGCCTGCGGTTTTACAGTGAACTGAACGCAGTTTGTGGTCGCCGATGTTAAAGTCGTCGCCCATTTCTGTACCTGCGTACAGAAGGTTACCTTTGGTATTGTAAGTCCATTGGTGATAAGGACATACCAAGTTGGCAACTTTGCCACGGTGTTCTGTACAGATACGAGAACCACGGTGACGACACGAGTTATGGAAGGCGTTTACTGAACCATCAGCATCACGCACAATCAGAACTGGGCTTTGAGCAATTTCAACGGTGAAGTAATCGCCTTTTCCTGGAATTTCGCTTGTCATACCGACAAACAGCCACTCTTTGTGGAAGATTTCTTCAACATCAATACGGAACAAGAACGGGTCGTTATACAACGGACGTGGGAGTGAGTAATCCGGTTTACGGTCACTCAGTAGCTTGGTCATTTCAGTGCGAGCCATGTCCAGGTTCGCGTAGCTGATATTTAATAAGTCGTTTTGTGTCATTGCTACTGTCTTCTTCTCGGAATTGTGGGTAATACGCCCGAGTAGGGCTTCCTTGCTAATGACCCAACTCCAGCCCAAAACAACAGGGAGCGAGTATGTGTCTGACCGTATCCTGCATCAATGTAAAAACCAGCAATAGTCTATTCACGACATTAAATGATGCTGTTTGAGACAAGCCTGAAAAAAAGCCGAAATTGGTGACTTTTTTAGACAACCCAGTGTCGTAAACGGATAACTGCCTATTACGTTATGGCTAAACAATACAGCCAACCCCAAGGAGGGATAATAACTATTCAAACCGTTGCGGAGATGCCGGACATGACTACTACGAATAATGCACTCGCCACCAATGGCGCTTTTATACCCGTTACGACACAGACTTGGAGCAACGGCCGACACGTCGTCAGGTGTGTAAAGACGATTCAGGAGACGTGGGATACTAAAACCTTCTGTTTCATGGCTGAACAGCCAATTATGTTCTTCTTCAAACCAGGTCAGTTCGTGACGCTGGAATTAGAGATTGGCGGAGAGCAAATCTTCCGCTCTTATACGATCTCCAGTTCACCATCCGTACCTTACAGCTTCTCAATCACAGTAAAACGTGTTCCGGGTGGTTTCGTTTCAAACTGGATTCATGACAACATGGATGTGGGCACTGAGCTTGCAGTGCATGGTCCGGTTGGTGCGTTTAACAGTATTGATTTCCCGTCAGAAAAAGTTCTGCTTCTATCTGGTGGTGTCGGTATTACCCCTTTGATGTCGATGGCTCGCTGGGCTTACGACACCAATACCGATGTTGATGTTGCTTTCGTACACAGTGCACGTACTCCACGTGACCTGATCTTCCATCGTGAACTGGAGTTCATGTCATCTCGTATCTCTAACTTCCATTTGCATTTGATTTGTGAGCGTCTGGAATCTGGCCAAAACTGGTCGGGTTACCGCGGTTATCTTGATGAAGCAAAACTGAAGATGATGGCTCCGGATTTTATGGAGCGCGAAGTGTTCTGTTGTGGTCCGACACCGTACATGAGAGCGGTCAAGAGCATGCTGGAAAACCTGGGTTTTGACATGGATCGCTACCATGAAGAAGCGTTCGGTCCAACTCCTGAGGCCGTCGAAGAGCAGGTTGTTCACGATGCAGAAATGGCGGCTGAAGAGGCGGATGCTATTCTGCCAAGTGACATGATTGAAGTCGTGTTTACTAATAGCGACAAATGTGTACAAATCGCCCCGGGTGAAACGGTTCACGCAGCTGCCGCTAAAGCGGGCCTTACTATCCCGAAAGCGTGTGGTATGGGTATCTGTGGTACCTGTAAAGTTAAAAAGGTCAGTGGTAGCGTCGAAATGGCCCACAACGGTGGTATCACCGATGAGGATGTCGAAGACGGATACATCTTGTCTTGCTGTAGTATTCCAAACGACAACGTTGTTGTTGAATACTAAGCAAAGTCATAGACACTGAGTCATGATAAACACCCGGTTGCAGCAATGCAGCTGGGTGTTTCAATAATGAAATGTTAATTTATAATTATGACCTTCATTGCATACTTAGTGCTAATGTGACGCAATCTGCACCGATATAGCTAAAATAACGTGAAATATTAATATAAAACAACATGATCGCAGAATATGGGTGACTTGACCCGATTTAGGGTGAAGAGTAATTTCAGCTATCTGTGTCATATACAGTTCTCGCTCTTAACCATTAGTCCATTAACCATTAGTCCACGGGTATGAATACCTGATTGTTTTGTCCGGGGATTCGTGTTTAGAGTTTATCGACAGCAACCTGCGGACTATGGTTACGTACGGACTATGGTTAAAAGACGTTGACCAGTAATTAGAATCATGCCGGAAAAAACTGCCAATTCATCTCGTCGCACATCGTCGGATGGAATAAGTCGTGTTTATCGCCAGCGTTTCGATCATGAAACCGGACTGCACATCGAACACGATCCTCTTGCTATCGAAGAACCATTGCAGATCAGTTTGCAGTGGCAGGATCCTGACTCGAAAAAACGGCATATTGAAGAGTGGAGTGTCACTATGCGCACGCCGGGTGACGACGCTCATTTAATCCGTGGTTTGCTGTACTCACAGCAGGTGATTATGCATTTTGATCAGATTCTGGCGATCGAGCTGGCCGATGATGAGGCGTGTAATGCTGAAAATCACTGGTTAGTAACGCTGGATCATGCTCAGGCTCACGCGATGGATAATCAGACCCGGCGTTATATCAGCCAGTCGAGTTGTGGTGTTTGCGGGGTAACTTCAATGCGGGCGCTCAGTCTGCAAAGAGAAATCAGCGTAGACAACAGCGTTGAATGGCTTGATGTTGCCACGGTTAGCGCCATGCCGGAACTACTGTCTGCTCAGCAGCCTTTATTTGCGGCAACAGGCGCGGTGCATGGTGCCGGTTACTTCGCTGACGGTAAGCTGATTGCTGTCGCTGAAGATGTCGGCAGACATAATGCGGTGGATAAACTGATCGGCAGACTGATGCATCAACAGCTGTTGCAGCCGCAGGGGATTCTGGTTTTGAGTGGTCGGGTCAGCTTTGAACTCATGCAAAAGGCTGCCATAGCGGGCATCGCTGTGGTAGTGGCAGTGGGCGCACCGTCACGTTTAGCGGTTGATATGGCGCGCCAATTTGATATGACACTTATCGGCTTTACCAAACGCCACCGGTTCAATATTTACCACGGGCATACCCGGTTGCGGTCAGTGAAATAGTGAGAAGAATACTATGAGCATTAAACAATACACAGGATCAGCCGGCGGATGGGGCGCTTTGAAAAGTACTGCGCAACATCTGTTTAAAAGTAATAACGTCGCAAAAAACATCTCTAACTTGCTCAAGACTAATCAGGATCACGGATTCGACTGTCCCGGATGTGCCTGGGGAGAAAAACATGAACCGGGCCGCTTTCGTTTCTGTGAAAACGGAGCTAAGGCGGTCAACTGGGAAGCGACTTCGCGCCGTGTCGGCGCTGATTTCTTCCAGCAATATTCAGTGAGCTGGCTCAATAAACAGAGCGATTATTTCCTCGAATATCAGGGGCGCCTGGCAGAGCCGATGCGCTACAATGCGCAGACCGATCACTATGAACCTGTCAGCTGGGATGAAGCGTTTGAGTTAATTGCCCGCCATCTCAACAGCCTGGATGACCCAAACCAGGCTGAGTTCTACACTTCAGGTCGTGCCAGTAACGAAGCCGCCTTCTTATACCAGTTATTTGCCCGACGTTTCGGTACCAATAATTTCCCGGACTGTTCCAACATGTGTCATGAAGCGACCGGTGTTGCTTTGTCACGCACCATAGGTATCGGTAAAGGGACCGTAACCATTGATGACTTTGAAAAAGCCGATGCGATCTTCCTGTTTGGTCAAAACCCGGGAACGAACCACCCGCGTATGCTGGAAACCCTGGCCGCTGCGTATAAGCGTGGCGCTCGCGTGGTGGCATTCAATAATCTCAAAGAGCGTGGCCTGGAGCGTTTTACCAATCCGCAAAGTCCGTTTGAAATGCTGAGTAACGGTTCAACGCCGACCACCAGCCACTATTTTATGCCTAAATTGGGCGGTGATATGGCCGTGGTTCGCGGTTTGGTCAAGATCCTGCTGGCCCGTCATGAACAGGCCCAGACCCGCGGCGAGTCCTTGTTTGATCTCGATTTCATCGCTCAGCATACCGAAGGGATGGATGCTTATCTTGAAATGGTAAAAGCGACTCCATGGGAGACGATCCTGGAGCAATCCGGTCTGACCCAGAACGATCTCGAAGCGGCGGCTGATATTTATCAGGGAGCCAAGCGCGTTATCGTGACCTGGGCCATGGGGGTTACCCAGCATAAGCATTCGGTTGCGACCATTCAGGAGCTGGTGAATCTGCAACTGCTGTTTGGTCATTTAGGCGAGAACGGGGCAGGTTTGTGTCCGGTGCGCGGCCACTCGAATGTTCAGGGTGACCGCACTGTGGGGATTAACGAGAAACCACCTGCGTTGCTGCTGGAGAATATCGAAAAAGTGTTCGGCTTTGTACCACCGAAAGAGCATGGTCACAATGTTGTTAATGCTTTGCAGGCATTACATCGTGGTGACAGCAAGGTCTTTATTGGGCTGGGAGGTAACCTGGTTGCTGCCGCTCCTGACACCGACCGAGTGGCCGAAGCGATGCGTAACAGCAATTTGACGGTAAATATTGCCACCAAGCTTAACCGCAGCCACGTTAATCCGGGTAAAGACTCTCTGATTCTGCCTTGTCTTGGCCGCACGGATATCGACATGCAAGCCGCTGGCCCGCAGAAAGTGACCGTTGAGGACTCGTTCTCTATGGTGCATGCATCATCAGGTCGTGTGGATATGGCCGGCGAACAGATGCGATCTGAGCCTGCGATCATCGCCGGTATCGCTAAGGCTACGCTGGGTGAAAATAATCCGGTAAACTGGCAGTCGATGGCGGACAATTACGACAATATCCGTGATCTGATTGAGCGTGTTATTCCCGGCTTCCAAGACTTCAACCAGCGCATTGAAGGCCCGGGAGGGTTCTATCTCGGTAACTCGGCTCGTGACCATAACTGGAAAACGCCGAGTGGCAAAGCTCAAATCAGCACCAATGCGTTGCCGCAGTCGATTGTTCCGTTAAACACGGCGGCAATGACTAAGAAGCCGGTATTCGTGTTGCAGACCATGCGTTCACACGATCAGTACAACACGACAGTGTATGGTATGAATGACCGTTACCGTGGCGTATATGGTGAACGTAATATTATCTTTATGAATGAGAAAGACATTGAACAACAGGGCTTTAAAGCCGGTGACTTGGTTGATGTTCAAACCTTGTGGACTGACAACACCAAACGGGAAATTTTTGGCTTCAAGATTGTTGCTTACAACATTCCGCAAGGTAACGTGGCGGCTTATTTCCCTGAAGCGAATGCGTTGATTCCGCTCGACAGTAAGGGGGATTTCAGTGATACCCCGACCTCAAAATCAATCGCAGTGCTGATAACACCAACCAAAGTCGCGCCGTTACTGGCCACCGCACAGTAAATCGTCAGATGATAAAACCCACTTCACCGTGGGTTTTATTTTTTCCTGCGACACCCTTCCTACTGGAAGCTGTAGCGGTGTTGGCTGCATTCGTTCACCCCAATCACCGCATTCACATCGTCTATTATGCTCATGAGGATTCACTCATTTACCGCCACCTGTAACTCCAGGTAGTTTGGGTATATGCTGAGTAAATGCCAGCCTTTTCAGTAAGGTTGCTACTCGAAGTCCGCATCTGGAGATCTTGATGAACATTTTTGCAGATATTCCCGACCAACTACCTGAAGAGCAATTTACCAACTTATGCCGCGGGCAAAATATGCGTATTGAGCGTATTGTTTCTCACGGCCACACTTCACCCACGCAAGGCTGGTACGATCAGGATGCAGATGAATGGGTGATCGTCCTGTCCGGACATGCCAGGCTCGAATTTGAAAATGGTGGTATGCAGGAGTTAAGTGCCGGTGATTACATCAATATTCCTACTCATGTTCGTCATCGGGTCGCTTATACTGACCCCGATGAAATCACTGTATGGCTGGCGGTATTTTATCTGGCCGTCGAGTCGTGAATCTTTACCGGTTTGGTAGAGCGTGATACGGATTAAGTGACATTGTCACGCAATGCGTACTATGATTTTCATGCCAGAGTAACCGTTGGGGCTGGAATGCCGAGGGAATCTGTTTATAGTATGTTATGCGACTAAAATTCACCAATTGGCGGTGAAAGTGTGCTTAAAAGATGCGAAATAGCGAAGATAGCCAATAAAATCATATCGGTTTTATCGTATGAGCCGATATAATGATGCCTCATGACTCATATAACTCGTTAGATCTGGACCATAAGCCGTGATCGCTTTATTACCGCATCAAACTTTTTACACAGCATTATCAACCCTTTGGTACCCGGACTCTGTCCACCACCAACAGGGCATTAACGCGTGTTCGCAGCCTGGCAAGTTACTGGTCAGATTAATGACCTGCCTGCTGTTGCTCGTCTGCACACCTCTGTTTGCTCACTCTCATTTAGTGTTACAGGACAGCAGTGCCAGATCGATAAACCTGAGTGGTAAAGCGCAATATTTTTACGATGCCTCAGGGCTGCTTTCAATTGATCAGATTCGCCAGATACCGCAACAGTTTATCGATACCAGGGATACTCAGGAAATGAATTTTGGTTATCTCACCGGAGCAGTATGGATCAAACTAGAGGTTCAATCGGAGTTAAGCCGACAAGAAAACTGGGTGTTTGAGTTTCAGCATGCCTATTTAAACAATGTCGATGCTTATTACGTGACGAACGGCAAAGTGCAGTCTTTCCATGCCGGACGTTATGTGCCTATTGACCAATGGCCTTTGGCGGATCGCAAACCGGCTTTTCCGATTATCTTTACTCCGCAACAAAACGTCACTATCTATATGCGCGGTAAAGGCAACGCAGCGTTGGCAATGGGCGTCGAACTGGTTGATCAGCAGGCTTACGCCAGATCCAGTAATCTCAATCTGATATTGTTGTCGCTCTACTATGGAGCCTTGGTTGCGCTTGGCTGTTACAACCTGCTGTTATTTTTCGGAATGCGACAGCGTATCTTTCTGCTTTACGCCAGTTTTGTCCTGACCTTTGCACTAGCTGCTGCGAGCATGAATGGCATTGCCAATTTGTTGCTGTGGCCGCAAGCCGCGGAAGCAGCAGATAAAGTGCTGCCAACCGGTTTCAGTATTTCCGCGACCCTGGCTGTCATGTTTGCACGTCGCTTTCTCAGTCTGGACAGCTATGCTCCACGTTGGGATAAGCTGTTGCAAGTGGTGACAGTGTTGTGGGGGGGATGTGTGTGTGCCACCATGCTGGTTAACAGCCAGACTGCGATTGAAATCATGTCTGTACAGGCGGTACTAACGACCATCACGCTATTGTCTGCCGGTGTTGCTGCGGTGCGTTTGCATGTTCCGGCGGCCCGGTTATTTGTGCTGGCCTGGAGTCTGCTGCTGGTGGGAACGTCCTTACTTTCTATTCGCAATACCGGTTTGATCCCATCTAACTTTTTCACTGTGTTTAGTATGCAGATTGGCTCTGTGGTTGAGATGCTGTTGCTCTCTTTTGCCTTGGCCGCAAAATTTAACGATATGAAACGACAAAAAGAGCGCGCGCAAGCTGAACTACTGAAAACCCTTACTGAGCAAGAAAAAGTGCTGGAGACCCGGGTCGTGGAACGCACTACAGAACTGGAGCAGGCGAAACGGCAACTGGAAGTGTTTGTGACCCGAGACAGCCTGACCGGTGTACTCAACCGACGGGGCCTGGATCGCTGTTTTGACCAGATGAAACTGCGCTTTAACCGCCCCGGTCATACCATTGCCGTTATGCTGATTGATTTGGATGAATTCAAGCCGGTCAATGACCAGTTCGGGCACCAGGCTGGCGATATACTGCTGCGCGAAATAGCGCAGCGGATGCAAAGCCTGCTCGGGACCACGGTGTGTCTGGGGCGTCTTGGCGGCGATGAGTTTGTGGTTATGATTGACGGAGACGAGATTGAATCACTCGCCGCACTGCAGGTTAAAGGTCGGCAGCTCCTGGAATCGATGGCCCGGCCGGTTTTTGTGGCGCCTGATGTGGAAGTCCAGGTTAAAGCCAGTATTGGTATTTATTACTGTCAAATCGCTAATCATCAGTTTTCGTCTGCTCTGCGAAATGCCGATATGGCGATGTATCAGGTTAAGCATCGCAGCAAAAATGATATTCAGCTAATTAGCGATAACGATGGCGAGGGAATGGTTTTACCTGAGCAAAACGCCTGATTTCTGCTCAGGCATTTTTTGTGTTTCAGCTGGCTTTGTTCACTTACTTAGTGACGGTCGTGTGTCAAGGTATTACGGAGCCTACTGGCCAACAGCAAGTGCAATACGCTGATTGACTGCTTCCGGCAGGCCAAGGTAATACCCCTGATAGCCATAGAGAGCAAGTGCAGTCATTGCCTGAAATTGTTGCTCTGTTTCAATGCCTTCCGCTATGACGATGGCATGATGGTTCCGGGCGGTTTGCACGGCACTCAGCAGTGGCGACTGTATGCCCGCCATATAATCGACCAGTAACTGCCTATCCAGTTTGATAATGTCCGGGTTGAGCAGCTCCACGCGTTCGGCTGTTGATGCATTACAACCAAAATCATCGATCGCTATCTGATATCCGAGATTCGACAGCCATTGAGCGGTAGTTTGTAAACGCTGCTCGTTGTCCGAATCGACTTCAATGAATTCCATCACTATCTGCGAGGGGCTCAGTCCTAATCCCTTTACCTTGTGCGTCAGATCTTTGTGATGCTGCTGTTGCTGAATGGATGAGCCGCTGAGTGGTAAGGTATTCAAAAATAATTTGCCCGATCGGTGTGACGATATAGCGAAGTTGTGGAGGTGCAACATGCGGCTCAGATATTCGATGTTCAATTTATCAGCCAGTGAAACGCGTTCAGAGTGGAAAAACAGATCCGGTCTGAGAGCAGAGCCATCGGGCAGGTAGATTCGTAGCAGAGCTTCGACCCCGATAACCAGATTATGACGGGTCACAATCGGCTGAAAGACGCTTTGTAAAGTGATGTGACGATAATGCGCAATGTAGTGGCCGTCTTCGCAGTAGGACAGGTATTGTTTAAGTGGCGCATCGCTAGGGCTAATCATACTGCTGTTTTTGAATCCTTACTTACTCACGCACGCTTCGTTTTGCCTAGCATAGGGAGGGCTTAGGCGGTTGTTTAGTTTGTGAGTGTCGTTCACTGCTTTTGAACAGTTAATGTTTAATAACTCATCATTAAACAGTTGCTTAGTTGCATTTTTATGAAAATGACACATAAATTGATGAAACGACAGGAGCGCAAGATAGCTACTGTTTGTCAAAGAAATTACTGCTTGTCAAAGAAATCACTGTTTGTCGAAGAAATTACCGCTCGTCGAAGAAATCTTTATTGCGGATATAACGGCTCATTAAATGGTATGAGAACGGGCGGATTAACCACGACACCAGCGAACGGCCGAGGCGGATAAAGGTCGGGGTGTTTTCGTAAATTTTGCCGTTATGCAGCCACAACATCTTGCCGACGTGCCAGTAGTACAAAGGAATCGGCGGTAAAAAAGTGACAATATCGAGGTCGCAGCAAACCCGGTAGGTACGATTGGCCAATTGATAGCGTTGATAGAAACGGTAGCCGCCGATAGCGGGCTGACCAAAGGTGACGATGCGTTTGATCGAGAGCGGATAGCGGGTTTCCAGCATATCCGCCAGAACGCATCCGATGGCGCCACCGGAAGAGTGGCCGGTTATGGTTATCCGTTTGCCTTGCTCTATCAGCGGGATCACATAGCTGAGCAGACGCTCAAATACCGACAGACCGAGTTTATCCTTGTTATAGCCAGGCTGGCTTTCCTGACACATCAAATAATGAAAACCGGCATGGATCGGATAGTTGAGCCCTAAATGGCGGGTGTGTTTTTTCCACATGGCCAGGTTAAGTAACCAGTCTGCGACAGAGTGAGAACCTTTGATGACGACAATCGCTTCTTCATCCCGCTTACTCCACAGCACTCGCATCATGACTTTACCGTGCCGGTTGTAAATGATCCGTTGTCCGTTCGGATCAAACCCATAATTGGTCTGTTTGAACACCCGTGGATAGGCAAGGTTACACAGAACGGCGTAGCGTTCATATTGATAGCGCTTGAGGCTTTTCACTTTGCTTCGGCGATAATGACAGTTCGACTCACTATGCGTGACAAGTGTGAAACTTGTGTGAAAGATGCCACCTCCGGGGCGGCGGTCTCACGGGCAAACCTGACTTCAAAGTAAACAGAATGCTAACAGAAACACGGATACTAATCGTGGCACCTGAGGACGTAACGCACGGTTACGCCCATTGTAGGACTGCATATAGCTGGATATATTTTCTCACCAGTTGCTGATTATTTGAGCGCTTGAGAGGATGACCAAACTTTACGTAACAGGGGCTGATATTGAAATGGTGATCTAAAGCCTGGGTCAGTTGTGATTCGCTCTCATATAAAGTAATGCCCTGCGCGCTGTACTCGTCTATTTCATCGGGCAGTTGACCCGTCCACCAGTGCAGCAGTTCCCGGCTGCGATGGCTGCGGCTTATCCAATGGTCGGTCAACAGCAACAGCAGATCATTTGGCTGAATGGCGAAAGCATACTCCTGTTTCCACTGAATGATGTCGTGCATGAGTTTGTCACGACAGGTTTTTCCTGCGCTGACCATGTGATGAGTCAGAACCCAGACCGTGCCTGCGTCGCTGCTGATGCGGTAGTGATGTGGCTGGTCGGTCTGGAGTACAGACTCAATCGGCGCATAATCACACTGGTGACCGAATTCGGTCAGGGTGCGTGCCAGCCTTCGCGCGAAGGCCAGTCCCAGATGATGCTCACTCATTCCCTGATTGTGAATCGTCGGGTAGTGCTTTTCACACAGCTTTAAACAGTCTGTCTGGAACTCATTGACACTTTGGGTAAGAATGTCCAGTAACAAGTAGTTGTTCTCCTTTACGAAAGCACAGCTAGACTACCACAGTTCCGTATAGTCAATAGTGACAATCCATCACTTCTTGATCTTTTGCCGCTTTATCCATTGTGCTGTAAAGCGTTTGATTAATAATTGACCGACTCGTTGTTATTCCAGATGGGCTATGTGCCATGAGTGAGCCATCCAAAAGCCAACTCTGGTGTCGTAAGGTCAGCTCCCTTAAATCATACTGACGCCTGATAAAGACGCTCACGTCATAACGAAAAATGTGCACACAGAGTTTCACATTATCATTGTTTGTCAGAGTTTGTTACAAATAACCAACCTGGTTTCATCAAAGTAAAGACACATGATACGAATGATGGCGAGGCGATGAAAAAATCAGCGGCAATGAATTAAGTCTATCATTTTGAAATAAAAAGTGATTTCATGGTGTGGTGCGATGGCCCTTTTACTTCAAATAAATTGAACGACTACATCAAAGTACCTGTCTATTCGTGACCCTAATATTCAGAAATACTCTGTTGCGAATATGTTGTAGTTCACTGATTGGGCTATTTTATTCTGATTACCAGTAAAGAGAGACGAAATGAGTACTGAAGTAACCCATTACAACCGAACCTTACAGATAATTCACTGGCTGTCTGCTATCGTCGTGATAGGGATGTTTGCGGCGGGGATCTGGATGGTGGACCTGTCTTACTACAGTACGTGGTATCAGGAAGCCCCACATCTGCACAAATCGGTAGGTATCTTACTGGCGGCCCTGACTATGTTCCGTATTGTCTGGAAAGCAGTGACGCTGTCACCAAAAATAGACGGTGCAGCCTGGGAAAAAGTGTCAGCAAAATTGGCGCATGGCTTTATTTATCTGGACTTAATCGTTCTCTTTGTCTCCGGGTACCTTATTTCGACTGAAGACGGACGCGGTATTGACGTATTCAACTGGTTCTCGGTTCCTGGTGCTGGCGCCCTGTTCGACGGGCAGTCAGATTTGGCCGGGTTAATCCATGTTTATGCAGCTTGGACGCTGATCGGGGTAGCGGTACTACACGCACTGGCAGCATTGAAGCACCATTTTATCAATAAAGATAATACGCTACGCAAAATGATAGGAGCATCAAAATGAAAAAGACGTTATTGGCATCTGGCCTGGCACTGGCTATGGCACTACCATTCGGTGCAAGCGCAGCGGACTACGTGATTGACACGAAAGGCGCTCACGCGTCAATCAACTTCAAAGTCAGCCACCTGGGTTACAGCTTTACTATGGGGCGTTTCAACACATTCAGTGGCGAATTCTCTTACGATCCCGCCAACGTTGAAGCATCAAAAGTGTCGGTAACAGTCGATACGACCAGCTTGGATTCTAACCACGCAGAGCGTGACAAGCACATTCGCAGCGCAGATTTCATTGATGCATCAAAATACTCAACAGCGACATTCACCAGTACCAAAGTGGTTGATAAAGGTGACGGCAAACTGGCTGTAACCGGTGACCTGACTCTGCATGGTCAAACCAAACCAATCACTATCGATGCTGAATTCATCGGTGCGGGTCAAGACCCTTGGGGTGGTGAGCGTGCTGGTTTTGCCGGTACGACACGTCTTGAGTTGAAAGACTTCAACATCGCCGAGATGGGACCAACCACATACGCGGACATGCAACTTTACATCGAAGGTGTGAAGCAGTAATCGTCTGATCACTCAGAGTTGCCATTAAGGTGATTTACGCGTATTTCAAAGCGAGTGACGTGAAATAAAGGCGACTGACGTGAAATAAAGACTAACGCAAATGTAAGATAAAGCCCCTGACGGGGCTTTTTTGTGTAATTTCACACTCATCAAAAAAACTTAAGCTGTCTATCAGCTATTAGTTTAGTAACGATGCGCAGTCTATTAGGCGCGTGCTAACGTTTGCTGTTCGTTAAGGTCATCTTTGCGGGGGGTGATTATGTTTATCTTCAAGTGCGAATGTTTCACTGTAGACCGGACGCAGCGCTGCGAGCACATCGTTGCGCTCCAGAATACCGACAAACTGACCGTTTTCCAGTACTGGCAACATATGGGGTTTACTGACTTTCATGCTTTTGGCGCGTTCTTCGACCGACAGTGAATTAAACTGGGTTGCAATGCCCATATTGGTTGTCGGGAAGAGCTGCTGTTTATCGATACAGAAGAACTCAACCACATCAACCAGTTTGTCGTGAACATCAATAGCAATCACATCGCGAGTCATCAAATCCACTACGGTCTGCTCTGCGCTTGGTAGATAATCCTGACACCAAAGGTCGACCATGATGTCATGGGCTGAAATCACGCCAACCAAGCGGCCATGTTGATCCAGCACCGGCGCGCTGTTCAAATTGTGTCTGACTAACGTTTCAATAGCAGCAGGTGTTGTAACGTCAGTTGTCAGTGTGACTGGTTTGACGTTCATCATCTCTTTAATGGTAGTTTTATGTTTCATAGTAATGGCCTTATCTGACGCGAGTACGGTGGTGTTCGTGATAGTAGCGATAGGAGTGGGAGCAGAATGAGGGCGGCGATAGATAAACCAGTTAGACAAGCCGACTAACACTGCACCGCCGACAATATTGCCCAGAGTCACCGGGATCAGGTTAGCGCTGATGAAGTTGCTAATATTCAGATCCGCATATTGCGCTGAGTCGACGCCCAGATGCTGCCAGAAACTGTCTGGTGCAAAAGCATGGATGGTGATGCCAAGTGGAATCATAAACATGTTAGCGACACAGTGTTCAAAGCCACTGGAGACAAACATGGCAACCGGCATGATTGTCATCACGGCTTTGGTCATCGCATTCGCGGAGCTGAATGTCAGCCAGATAGCGAGACACACTAATAAGTTACAAAGCACACCAAGAGCAAAGGCTTCCAATAGGGTATGGTGCAATTTGTGCTGAGCGATATTGAGCGCATTCAGCCCCCATTGACCATGGTCCATTTGATAAAGTCCGGCAGCGCTGACCAGCAGTAGCAGGAAAGAAGCACCGATAAAGTTACCGATATAAACCTTGCCCCAGATAGAAAGCATTTTCCCAAAACTTATTTGCTTGTTGGCCCAGGAGATACTCGACAACACTGAGCTGGTAAATAATTCACCACCGCAAATCACAATAAGAATCAGGCCCATACTGAAGGCGACTCCGCCGGCCAGCCGGCTCAGTCCCCAACCAGCACCCTCACTGCCGGTGGTGACGGTAATGTAAAACAGAAAGGCCAGGCCGATGAACGCGCCGGCCATCATCGCCAGGCTCAGCGTCATACCACTGGTCTTTTTGGCTTTACTTAGCGCGAATTTTTCTGCCTCAGCCATCATTTCGTATGGCGAAAAATAGTTTTGGTTATCGGAATATGCAGTCGACATCTTAACTCCCTAATACAATCAATATTCAGCGGCAACCTAAGTTACCGTGCCAATAAACCACACACGGAGTGTGCAATAGTGGGGAGAGTAAGGCTCAGGCTAGGTTAGGTAAAATTGATAATTCTCAATACCCTTATAAATTGCACTGATATAGTGATCGCATCAGTGAAGTAAAACTGTTTGCTCATGACTGGAAAGCCATTTAGAGAGATAGGAATATCAATGCGGTACTCATTAAAACAATTAGCAGTATTTGATGCGGTGGCCGACTTCGGCAGTGTCAGTATGGCGGCCGATAAGCTTGCGCTGACGCAATCTGCAACCAGTATGTCGTTGGCTCAGCTTGAAAAAATGCTCGGGCGTCCGCTCTTTGAACGTCAAGGGAAACAGATGGCGCTGACCCACTGGGGAATGTGGCTCAGACCTAAAGCCAAGACGCTGCTGCAAGACGCACAGCGGATTGAAATGGGGTTTTATGATCAGCATTTGTTGAGTGGCGTGATTCGCCTCGGGGCCAGTCAGACTCCGGCTGAACATTTAGTCCCCGATCTCATCAGTATTATTGATAGTGATTTTCCTGAGATTCGGATCGAACTCGGGGTACGAAGAACCCAGGCAGTGATCAGTGGTGTTCTTGATTATCAGTACGATCTGGGCATCATCGAGGGACGTTGTGATGACAACCGTATCCAACAGGAAGTGTGGTGCCGGGACCATCTGATCGTCGTTGCGGCTGCGCATCATCCTTATGCCAAACACTCTGAAGTGAGCCTGGCGCAGCTTGAGCAGGCCAAGTGGGTGTTAAGGGAACCCGGTTCCGGCACCCGGCGAACGTTTGACAGTTGTGTACATAATCTGATGACAGAGCTCAATGTATGGCGTGAGTATGAACATGTACCAGTGCTGAGATCTCTGGTGGCTCAGGGCTCGTATCTCAGTTGTTTGCCGTATCTGGATGTTGAAAAACACATTGAAAGCGGTCACCTGGTCGCACTGAATGTGCCTGAGCTGAAAATGGAGAGAACCTTGTCCTTTGTATGGCGCGCGGATAGGGCGGAGAACCCTCTGGCTGACTGCATCAGACGAGAAGGGTTGCGAATGATGAAAGGGCGTCCTTTGGTGATGTAACCGATGAGATGAGAGCCGAGAGTGACACCGGACGTTAACTTTTCCTGATGGTGTATCGATTGCGTCACACAAAAATAATGAAATAATTTATTGTTACATTATAAGTGTGACAAATGTCTCTTTTGTCCAAAGCGTTTAGCTCTTAGTATTCTGGCTTGATTAACGATGTCACACCCAGCGTGATGTGATTTCTCAGAGGATACTATGAGTACTTTATTTACCATTTCACTGACCACAGGAATCTTATCGGGCATTTGGGGCTGGCTCGCCGTATCACTTGGACTACTGTCCTGGGCAGGCTTTCTGGGTTGTACCAGTTACTTTGCTTCCCCAAAGGAAGGTTTACGTGGTTTGGCTGAGAGCCTGGTGACTAATCTTAGTGGTGTGTTCTGGGCGATGGTGATCATCTATGCGTCAGACTTTCTGAGCCTTGATGTTTTGGGTTACGCTGTCACTGCGCTGATCGCATTCTTTATGTGTATTCAGGCCAAAAAGCAGTGGCTGGCATACATCCCCGGAACATTTATCGGTTCGGCAGCAACATTTGCTGCTCATGGTGAATGGAAAATTGTGATTCCCTCACTGCTGCTCGGTGGCGTCTTCGGTTATCTAATGAAAAGCAGCGGTGTCTGGTTACACCGCCGCGCGCAATACGCATCAGCGCACTCGACTCGTCAGTCAGCCTGAGGCTGTTTTGCTTTACGTTATGTATTCCCGTTTGCCATGGTAATAACCCGTTTTAAGGTCCAGCGCAGTAACACGGGAATACAATCCACGCCGTTCTCCTCACAGTGGGAGACAATAGCCAGCGCCAGATCAGGCTTGGCATGTTTTTTCAGTACTCTGGTAACGACTTTCTTGGCCGGAATTGGATGGTCATGGGGGATTTTCACCATGTCTTTAAAGAAGAATTCGAAACCGTGAGCATAGAGAAAATGCTCAATATCCCGATCCGGTAATTCGGTGAGGCGATGACGTTCCTGGTCATGGCCCAACATCCCCTGAACCGTTGCCGCGTACTTTTTACCGGCGGCATCGCCATCAGTGACGACGTGCCATTCGATACCAAAGGCTTTGGCCACCTTGATTAAAGATTTCAGCCCCGACTGAGCAAACTCAATAATCTGCACACCTTCTGCCGCCAGGTTATAGCCGCATTGGCGCGCCAGTTCGCTGAATAACCATACTTCAGTTTCACCTTCGACCAGCAGCCAGCAACGGGCAAATAATGCGCCGGAGCGATGGAAACGAATGTGAAAGCCGATGCGGCGCAGTTCATCCTGGCCTAAACCTTTGACCGGCATGCTGGTGGCGACGGTGCGGTCGGACTTTCTCACCAGGCGGCGAATCGAATGCAGCGGTACCGAGCCGAGCAGGTCGCCACTGTTCGTGGTGAGGATCTTCTGCATTGGCAGCAGGGCCAGTAAGCTCCACGCGCGGGCGAGGTGTGTCGGGTGCAGACGGCCCTCAGGATCTTCAATGATCAGAATCGGACGCGCAAAACGCCGCAGCTGATGGGGCCCCTTGGCCTGCAGATAGGCGTTCAATAAACCCAGTAGCAGCAAACGAGTCTGGCGGTTTTTGGTTTCATCAACAATTTGAGTCAGATTTTTTTCATTGGTTGGTGTGCCGTAAACCAGGCTTTCCCGCTCTCGGCGCGGATTTTTGCGCCCCTGATCTTTGAAGGAGAAATAGTGCTCTACCAGAGCGTGCATCGCATTGAGGCTACTGCGCATTTCACCTTTATTGACATGACCGGGAATCGCCATCAAACGCCGGCAAGTATTATTGATACGCTTTTCCACCCGGGAGTTTACATCGTGCTTGTTATCAAACGGACGCTCAAACTGACGGGAATCGCGCAGGCGGATGACAGGATGTAAGGTCATCAATTCTTTAGCGAGGTTTTCCGGATGATGAATCGCGATAGGATTGCCATCCAAATCGAGGAATGCGTAGTCAGTGGTAATATTATATTGCACCCGTGAGCCGCTGATGCGATAGATAATCCGGCTCTGGCCCTCCTCATTTTCGCGCCACACCGGTTTGAGACTGCGGTAACGGCCGGCTTTAGGCTCCTTGCGGTCCGAGGCGATAAAACTGAGAATGATCTGGATGTCCTGGGTCTGCGGGTGCGAGATAGAATAGTCGACGTGAAAGTCCTGCAATTCGAACTTATATGGTTCGCCATTGGCTGGCATCATCACCGCAAGTGCGTCGAGCAGCGACGATTTACCCCAGGTATTTTCACCGATCAAAGTGGTAAGGTCATCGAATGTGAGCGATAAACGACGAATGCCACGAAAACCTGATACTTCAATTCGCTCTAAATGCATAGGCTCAACTTCCTTGCTAGATGTTCGTGTTGAGTTCTTTTGTTAAAGAATAAAGGAAAAAGCGTGTTTCGGCCGATGGATACTTCACAAACTCGTTGCAATAGTTAAATAAATGCTTGAAGCAGAATAAAAATTTTCTGTTTTTGTTGCCTAAAACCTATCGATGGTTGTAGTCCTCTGCCTGATTTCCTCCCTGTTTACATCACTTTATACGCGTTAAATGTGATGTACGTCTAAGTGGGTAAGTTTCTTTTCAAAGCCATTTCATAAAAGTCACGTTTCTGTCATGATCACATGGCTAGGATGAAAGAGAGAAAAAAGAGATAAAAATGATATGAATAAAACAAAAGAGATAACGTCCGTCACTCTGGCTCACATCAACGATACCCATTCTTACTTCGAACCAACCTCTCTGCAGCTGACTCTGGAAATCCAGGGTAATAAAATGATGCCTTTCGTCAGTGCGGGCGGTTTTGCCCGCATTGCGACCCGAATTCATCAGTTGCGGGAGGATGCTAAGCGCATGCAACGCAGCTTTTTGTTTGTCCATGCCGGCGACTGTTTTCAGGGTACGCTCTATTTTTCCCTATTCAAAGGCAAAGCCAACGCCGACATGCTCAATGCTCTGAACATTGACGCGATGACCCTCGGCAATCATGAATTGGATATGGGCAACGAACCGGTCGCGCAATTTGCCGAGCGAATCAACTTTCCGTTGCTGGCCGGTAACTGGGATTTATCGGCAGAGCGAGCCAACAAGGCCCATCGTCTGTCTGAGAACCGCAAAGTAAAAGCGTACGATACTGCACGCCGTTGCGCGAACTGGATTACTAAGCCTGCCGGAGATTCCCAGGTTGCACTGTTTGGATTGTCGCTGGATAAAATGGCCGATATCGCCAACCCGGACAGTGATACTCCGTTTGTTGATGCCTTAGAGACTGCGCGGAACACCATTGATGAAATTCATCGTGCTGGCATCAATAAAATTATCCTGGTCAGCCATCTGGGCTATCAGGCCGATAAAGAACTGGCGGCAAAGGTCGATGGCATCAGCCTGATTGTAGGCGGCCACAGTCATGTGTTACAGGGTGACTTTAGTGCGCTGGGATTATCTCGTGAAGAGGCGTATGGTCAGCATATCAATGAGACCTACGTGGTTCAGGCTGGTTTACATGCGCTGTCGCTTGGTCACTGTCATATCGATTTTGATGAGCAGGGTAAGGTGGTCAGTTTTCAGGGGCGTAATGAGCTGTTGTTGGGCCGTCGTCTGTTCCTGGATGCGAGTATGAATGAAGCTGGCAGTGATTCAGCGCACCTTGAAGCCTGCGAATGGGTCAACAACCATCCCAACGTGGTGGTATGTAAAAAAGATCCAGAGGTGCAGGGCATTCTGCTCAACAAATACATTCCCCGCGTACGCGAGTTGCAGAATCAGGTGGTAGCGCAAGCATCACACACGCGCCGCCACGTACGCATTCCTGATGATGAGGGCCCCAGCCAGCTGGCACCCCTGGTGGCGCAATCCTTTGTGCATGCGATGCAAAGCCGCGGATATCCGGTTCAGTTTGCTATCCATAATGCCGGAGGTGTACGTACTTCAATCCTGCCCGGCAAGGTAACAGTGGCAGATATTGCCGGGAAGCTGTTGCCGTTTGCCGTTCCTATCGGGGTCTATCACGTCAGCGGGCAAACCATTGCCGATACGCTGGAAGGGGCGATCAACAATGCGATTAACAACGGCGTCGAAGGAACCGGCTCCGGCAGCTATCCTTATACCTGTCATCTCAAGTTTGATTACGATGCGGAAAAACCGAAAGGCGAGCGCATCAGCCAGCTTAAAATTTTGTTGGGCAGCGAATGGCAAACTGTTGAAGCCCATCAATATTATTGTGGAACGTCGTCCGCTTATACCATGAAAGGCAAAGAGGGCTATGACGCTTTGCTGAACATGAAAGATGAAGGGATAGTGACCAATGTGTCGATGGCCGATGCCTTTATTGAAGTCCTGACTGACTACCCTGATCTACTCAGTCACCATTCGCAGGCGGCGTTGACCAGCAGCTCCCGCTAATGTGGCACACTCTTTGCTCCAGATTATAAGGACTCTGTTTCCAGGTCGACAACGTACCGGAGGAAAGGATGTGGGGTAAAGATTGGTTTGATGCCGCGGTCGTGGCAGCCTGGGTTGGCGTGTGGTCCGTACTTGTCTACGTACTGCCCTTAGCCGGGATATAAGAAAAAGGAGCGCGATTGCGCTCCTTTTTGCTTTCGGACACCGGACGTTATTTAACCGCGCAATATCTGTCAGTATGCAGCTCGTCCAGGTTAGATAGGGTCAAACCATTCTTGTATCAAATTGATATAATTAAGTTGACTAAATCTTATCATTTTTTCATGATTATATCAGTCTGATATAAAGTTGCTAAGGACGTTTAATGGATGAGTAGTTCAGAGCCTTTGAAAATTGCGGAATTTCCGCTTACACCAAAATCAGCAAAACGTATCCTAAGAGACCTGGCGGAAAGTCATACAGCCCGGGTGAAGTTTTCAAACACGCAAGGGAAAGGTTGCTAGAGCGCAAAATCACGATTCAACAGGTTTTGTGTGTTTTGAAAAGTACATCTAATCGTTTTCATGAAGGCCCTTATCAAACCGAAAAAGGTGAAACCTCGATTCCTAAAAACGTCGACGCGACGATGCGGCAACTCTTTTTAGAGTCAATCGATGAAGACAGTAACCTGGGGTTACTGCTGCAAAAACTGGCCGTTGCTGAAGCAGAAGTGATGATGACAGACATTGTACTCGAAGAGCGCGACAATCATTGGTTGAAAGCTTGCTAATGGCTGAAACAGATAAGCTGAATGCGTGACAGCAAAGCGCAAAAAAAAAAAGAGCCTTTGAAAGGCTCTTTTTTGCATTCTGTGAATTTAACGGATTAATCTTCCAAGAACATTAATCTGACCACTCAGACTTATTTCTTACGGCAGTACTCGGCAATGATGAACATTGACTGGCCGTTGACCTTGCCTGAAACGTGCTTAGGATCGTCGCTCAGGCTAATGCCACGAACGACAGTGCCTTGTTTGATCACCATAGAAGAGCCTTTCACCGGCAGGTCTTTGATTACCGTTACGTCGTCACCTTTTTTCAGCTCAACGCCGTTCACATCACGCGGTTTTTCAGCGTCGTCGTCCAGGCCGATTTCTGCCCATTTCTGGGTTTCTTCGTCCAGGTACATCATTTCCAGCAGGTCCTGAGCCCAGCTTTCTGCTGACAAGCGCTTTAGTTGACGCCATGCCAGTACCTGAACCGGCTGCACCTGGCTCCACATGCTGTCATTCAGACAACGCCAGTGGTTTACATCTACTGTCTCTGGCTCTTCAATCTGACCTTTACATGTATCACACAGCATAACCGCGTGATCGACAGTGATTTGAGTATGCGGCGCCACCACGAAAGGAGACAGTGAAGATTGGGCTGCACAAAGTTCACATTTAGATTCGCAGCGCTCAAGTAGTGTTGCTTCAGTAGACATAAGTCCCACCTTATAAATTTTAGTAAGCGCGTATTATCCACGTTACACACAAGAAAGAAAGGGATATTCTGACTTACACTTAAAATCAGTGGGTTATTTACCGATAATTGCTGATAAATAACCCACAATCGCTGTAATTAAGCACTGCCACAGTTAGGACGCGGGGTCGAAAAAGCGGGCATCGACTGGATTTTAGCCGTCAGGTCTTTAATTCGGGTATTGTGTGAAGGGTGGGTAGAGAGCAGTTCAGGCGGTTGACCGCCACCTGAGGCTTTATCCATATTTTTCCACAGTTCAATACTCTGCTTAGGATCAAAACCAGCCTTGGCCATCAATTCCAGGCCTACAATATCGGCTTCAGACTCCTGCGAGCGGCCATAAGGCAGTATTACGCCATATTGCACACCCAGGCCGAGCGCGGCCATGGTTGCTTCTTTATATTGAGCATACTGGGTAGAACCGATCGCAACATCGGTAATTTGCATGCCGACATTGGCTAACTGGGTTTGGGACAGGCGTTCGTTACTATGGTTGGCGAGGACGTGGGAGACTTCATGACCCAGCACGGTCGCCAGTTGATCTTCATTAACTGCGACTTTCAACAGACCGGAATAAACGCCGATCTTACCGCCCGGCAGGGCAAATGCGTTAACTTCATCACTGTTGAATACCACCACTTCCCAGTTATCAAAGCCACTTTGTTTAGGGATCTGGCGGGTAATCGCGTTAGCCACACACTGTACATACGCATTGGTTTTTGCGTCCTGATTAATTGGCACTTCCTGCTTCATCTGGCTAAATGACTGGTCACCCAGGCTGGTCATATCCTGGCTGGAAAAAAGTAGCAGTTGGTTACGCCCGGTTGGTGATGCCGAGCAGGCTGTTAAACCGATAACAGCCAGCGCACAGCAGGCTTTGGTCCATGAACGCATTGGAGTCTCCCGATCAAAACAACACGAATAAAATGTGATAGATTTAAATCCTAACATGACGCAAGAAAAATGGAATGATTTTGCCGGTTTGTCATTATCATTCAGCTCGTTACCATATTTTTTATCGTTAATGTCGCTCGCATGCCTTGCTCCGGGCAGCGCAGACAGCGATTTATCACCGTCAGGAATACTGCATGGAAATTTGGAAAAAGCCGATCAGTCTTGAGATCCTCAATCGCACATCGGCTAATACATTGATTGAACACCTTAATATTGTTTACAGCGAAATCGGCGATAACTTTATCTCGGCCACAATGCCGGTATGCCATTTTACTCACCAGCCGTTAGGCATGTTACATGGCGGGGCATCCGTGGTACTGGCGGAAACTCTGGGTTCGGTTGCGGCAAACTTTTGTGTGGATGATGACTCGTATTGTGTCGGTCTGGATATTAATGCCAACCATATCCGTTCTATGCGTGAAGGGCATGTGACTGGCAAAGCAGAGCCACTGCATTTGGGCGTCTCGACTCAGGTGTGGCAGATTACCATTACGGATCCGCGCGGCCGCCTGGTATGCACCAGTCGTTTGACGATGGCTGTGCAGAAAGCGAAAAACAACAAACAAAAACTAAATAGCGGTGTCTGAATGGTTATTGATTTTAAAAGCGGAAAAATCGTTGTGACGCCCTTTGAACTGGTTGTCCGCCTCAATGGTGAACATCGAGTCACGTTGCAAGCACAAAGCGAGGCTGTACAGCTGATCGGAAAAGGCGCGAATGTTATCTCGGTCAATGGTAGTGAAGCCAAGTGGTCAATCAAGCTGGATAACGAACAGCAATTGCAGCAGATTGCGGCTGAACTAGGGTGTGAAATCCTGTGACACGCCCACTTGTAATATGAGCCTAAAATAAGGAAAATATCTGAACAATATCGATCTAAGAGATTTCCTCCTTTATGAGCAGCCCGCGGTTACGAATCCAGTTTGAAACCCTGTTTGAACACTTCAACGGTCTTGATGCTGAAACCCAGTTAGAGGACGTCACAGAGATTCTGTTCTGTACCCGTCGGAACGCGCGGATAGTGCTCAATAAGATGGAAGAGGCCGGTTGGCTGGAATGGCATCCGGCGGCCGGACGGGGTAAGTTATCGCGCTTGATTTTCAAGCGTAGTCGCTCTGATGTCAGCGAAACGCTGGCCCGCCGTTATCTGGATGAAGGCAAAATTGGTCAGGCTCTCTCTGTACTGGATCAGGATGCGGCTAAGCTGACTCAGGTGATTCAAAGCTACCTTGGCGTTCAGCATCAGGAAGGTTTGCAGGTTGTACGTCTGCCGTATTACCGTCCGCTCTCTATTCTTAACCCCGCCAAACCGATGCGCCGCTCGGAGCAGCACATCGCCCGACAAATTTTCAGTGGCTTAACCCGACTGGATGAAGATGAACAGCTGCAGCCGGATTTAGCTCATACCTGGCAGGCGATCACACCTCTGCAATGGCGTTTTTATTTGCGTCCGGGGGTTCGTTTTCATAACGGCGAACTACTGACTACCGAGGTTGTGAAGCAGAGTCTGTGGGCGCTGCGGTTTGTTAACTTATTTGCTCATATTGACCGGGTTGATTCTCCGGGAGACTGGGTGGTCGACGTGCACCTGCAAAAAGCGGATCATCGTCTGCCGCTGCTGATGGCTGAAGCGTGTGCCAAAATCTTGTTACCCGAAGCAGAACGCCCGGATAATTTCGACCTGATGCCGATTGGCAGCGGGCCTTACAAAGTCGTCGTCAATGACGAGAAACGTTTGGTATTACAGGCTTATGACGGCTATTTCGGATTCCGGCCACTGCTGGACAGAATTGAAGTCTGGGTCATTGATGAAGCGCATTCTTCACTGGTGTTCCCGAGCCTGTCGAATCCAATCAAAACAGCTCGTGGATCGTTTACCGAGGATGTCGAACTCGATCCCGGTTGTACCTATCTGTTGCTTAACCGCAAAAACGGTATCGCTGCGAATGATCAATGGGCGACTTATTTTCAGAATAAACTCAGCACACTGAACCTGTTCCGGCGTCTTCCTGAAGAGAAAGTTGTTGAGCTTGGTGTACTGCCTGCGTACGGGCTGAAACCGGGCTGGTATCATCAGGCTCCGAGCAATAGCAGCATTCAGCCGCCGTCAGCGCACAAAGTCACCGTAGCTTATCATGCCCAGCACCCGATGTTTCCCACCTTGGCACAAGTGATTCGCCAACTGCTTAACGAAGATGGTATTGATGTAGAGTTTATCAAATATGAAGTAACGGTCGCGGAAGTCGAACAGGTGGATATCTGGATAAAAGCCATGGGGATCGCGAACCATCGTGATGACGCGCTAGCCGGCTGGCTGCTCAATTACTCGGATATCGAATACATGAGCCGGGCCGATGACTTTAACAGCTGGTGCGAGCTGGTTGATGAATGGCGAGCAGAGGCGAAGGCGGTATTTCCGGCTAAAGAACTCGGTAAAGCGTTGGTGGAACAGCAGCAAATTGTTCCTATGTTCCACTGTTGGCTCGGTGTGTCGAAAGATCAATGTGGTTCGTTACAAAACGCAAAATGCAATGCGTTAGGCTGGTTTGATTTCAGTCAGGTCTGGGTCAAGCCGGAGTTGGACTGAAATGGCAAAACCACGTAAGAAGTTACCCGAAAAAACCGTCGATATATTCTGCAGTAAATGCCGTACCCAGTTGCTTAAATATCACAAGGGTGGCAAAGGTGCTTTGGTGAAATGCTTTAAAGAGAGGATTAGTCAGGATTTTACTCTGCATGAAGGTATCTGCCCGCAATGTGGCAGTGAATTTGCCCGCTCTACTTTAATTCGAGGTACGCCCGCGCTGAAAATTGCTGGTGGTAAGGTGATGATAAAGTAGCCTTTTTTAGAGTTAAGTGAGTAAAAATTCACAAATACAGCAAAGAAAATATATGTTTTTACCGCTTCCGAAAAGAATTTGATTTTTATCTATAAAAACTGTCATTTTCTGGTTAATAAACTACCATTATGGCGGTGAAATGGTAAACTACGCGCAGTTTATATATTGCTGTTTAAAAATTCTGCCAGGGGGATTCAATGGAACTCGCGTTAATCATTACTTTTATCGTTGCTGCTGTCGTTATGGTCAAAAAAGAGATGGCTGAGAATAAATAATTAACCTATTCGCAATCTTTTTATCCATTTTTGAATAAGTTAAGTTTCTCAAAACGAGTAAAATGTAAAAAGCCAGCTTTCGCTGGCTTTTTTAGTTTAAGTCTTCGTGTACTCAATCAGAACTCGTACTTCGCCGTCAGTGAGAAGTTACGTTTTGGTTGCGTCAGATCTTTATCTTCAGCAGACTGAGCACGAACATCGTTCCAGTGGTAGTACTCTTCATCCGTCAGGTTGAATACACCAGCGCGCAGGGTGAGGTCTTTAATCGGCTTGTAGTAAGCGGTGATATCAACCACAGTAGCGGCTGAAATCGGCTGGTAATCGCCGTTAATATCGCTCTGTTTCTTCTTCGCGGTGTAGTTCACAGTCAGGCTGGTTCCCCAGTCACTGGCGGAATCGTAATTGATACCGGCCACCGCGTTCCAAGGGCTCACGCTGTTAAGCGGGTTACCTTCATCATCTTCACCTTCACTGTATGCGGCAACGATACGGGTGCTGAAGCCCTGAACGGGTAAGAAGCTGTCCCATGATAGTTGGTTAGAGAATTCGATGCCTTTGATTGTTGCTTCGTCGATGTTGATTGACTGATACACCGCATCGCGTGTCGCAAAACTACCGGAAACCAGTTGATTGTCGATGAAGTCATCGTAGTCACTGTAGAATACCGATACTTCGGTGCTGCTGGCATCGGTATTGAACCGCCAGCCCATCTCGTAAGAGAGACTCTTTTCTGATTTCAGATCCGGATTGGGCTTGTTGACATAGCCGAAGGCCGGGTTACCGTAAGAGTAGTACAATTCCTGGAAATCCGGTGCGCGGAATCCCTGGCTGACCTGGGCAAACAAGCGATGTTGTTCAGTCATTTTATAAACGGTGCCCAGACGCGCGGTTACTGCCGAGTCTGAGTACTTGGTATATTCACTGACATCGTTCAGGCTAGGGTTCGCACTGGCGTCACCCGGATTGGTTTCAAATGAATCGTAACGTACGCCTGGAGTGATGATAAAATCATCCAAGGTAATTTCATCCTGAACAAACAGTCCATAGCGGGTTTCGCTCGCTTCTGGAATGTAGAAAATCACCTGGTCAGAACCGACGCTGTTAAACTCTTTGTTGGTATTTTCGATATCTTTATCGCTGAAAGAGGCGCCGTAGACCAAGTAGTGATCGGAACTACCCAGGGCAAAAGACTTATCAAACTGGGCATCCAGCTGAATGCCTTCATCTTTATACAGGTAATCTTTGTGCTGCACATTACCGGTTGAAGAGCTGGTACGGTCAGTGATACCGGTTTCTTCTTTGCTCATCCAGTCCGCTTGCCAGGTGATGCGGTCCGCAATCAGAAAACCTGCATCCCAGATATGCTTAATGCCGATTTGGTACTGTTCGGTTTCGTTCTGGCCGCTGGCATTAGTGTAACCATTATATGCCAACTCTTTCAGGTCATCTTTGTTACGAATAAAGTTGCCTGAGAACTCCAGGCGATGCTCCGGATTGAGTTGATACTGCAGTTTTACCAACAGGTTATTTGCGCTGTGGTCGGTTTCATCCGGGCTACCAAAGTTGTCTTGTTGCTCTCCATCACGGCGAGTGTAGGCAACCAGAGACTCCAGATCGCCGGTTTTATTAGCCAGAGCGATCGACTCGCTGAAGGTTTTGTCCGCGGAGCCGTATTGCAGTTTGGCATAACCACCAAAATGGCGACCTTTGAGTATATCGGCCGGATCTTTGGTTTCGAATGCGACAATACCACCAATTGCATCAGACCCTTGTAAAGAGGAGGCCGCGCCTTTGACAATCTCTACCGATTTGAGCATATCGGTATCCACTTCAACACGCGAAGAGTTTACAAAAGAAGAGCCTGAGTTGAACTGGTTGGCCTGTGACACACCGTCCACAATTACCTTAATACGGTTGCCTTCAATACCACGAATATTGATACTCTGAACACCTTGTCTGGCGTTCGTCTCCAAAGTTACCCCCGGGGTATACTTGAACAGGCTATCGAGATCCGAAACCAGATTCTTTTCAATCTCTTTATCGTCAATCACCGTGACAGACGCGGCGGTATCGGTAATTTGAGTGTTTGTCCGCGTCGCGGATACCACAATTTTTTCTGTTGGGGCATTATCATCTGCATAAGCAGTAGGAGAGAGCGCAAGCAATATAGCAATAGACAATAAGGATCGATTATACATCTGCTTTACCTTGTTATAGTTCATTAACGTTGTCGGCGGCAGAGTTTATTGGATCTAAATAATAATTACTATCATTTGCATTTGTATTATTGCGATTTTTTGTGATCCTCTGCGAATAAATGTATGTTTATTTTGATATTAATCAATTGGTTATAAAGCTAGACTGGCAAGTTGTAAAGTTTTTACTTTATTAACTAAGTGTGACGAAGATCACTGTGAGGTATGCCATTCTGTAATGAGAGGATAATAATTTGCAAAGTCCAATTACGTTAGAGGCGCTCCATATTCTGGATGCCATTGACCGTCGGGGCAGTTTTGCGGCGGCAGCAAATGAGCTCAATCGCGCGCCGAGTTCACTCAGTTACCAGATTCAAAAGCTCGAGCAGGATCTGGATATCATGATCTTTGATCGTTCAGGACACAAAGCCAATTTTACCGATGCGGGTAAGCTGATCCTGGAACGGGGGCGTGGCATTCTGAACGCGACCGAAAAACTGGTCAATGACTCCACTCTGCTGGCGAATGGCTGGGAACTTGATATTACTTTAGCGTTCGACGGCATTATCCCTATTGCTAACTTTTTTCCGCTGGTCGAAGCTCTGGGAAATGTCAGCAAAACGCGGATTCGTCTCCAGGAAGAGATTCTGGCCGGCTGTTGGGAGTCTTTGGCTGACGATCGCGCTGATTTGTTAATTTGTCCACGTATCGAAACTTTGCCACAAGATGTCAAAGCAGAAACGCTGGGCAGTATGGAGATGGTGTGGGTGGCAGCAACCCATCACTATGTGCATAAACGCACTGGTGGGTTTGATGCCGAAGCACGGCAAAAGTACCGCGCTATCGCGATTGCTGACACCGCACGTGACCAGCCGGCAATGAGCGTTAACATTCTGCAAAAGCAGCCCCGTCTTACCGTAACAAACTTTAATGCCAAATGTCAGGCGTTGTTAAGCGGCCTAGGGATCGGCACTATTCCGAAACACGTCGCCGAACCGCTGATTGCCGAAGGTAAGCTGAAGATTATCGAGGGCAGTCCGGAAAGTCATATGGAACTGATTATGGCCTGGCGCCGCAACAAAATTGGTGAAGCCAAATCCTGGTGCATCCAGTATCTCAAAAAGCACTGGTCTCTGGTTTAACCCGAAACATCGTTGAGGTATTGGCGGCATAATGATGACGCAGCCCGGCAGGCTAAATGGCTTGGCGGGCTTCATTTTCTTGCACCGCTTCAAGCTTGAGGACCATATCGGCGGTCCCGTCTTCAAAATGAACGTCCACGGCAAATCCCAATCCTTTTGCCAGCCCTAACATTCCACGGTTGGTTGGCATTGTCATGCCTGACATCTGCAGGGTGCCTTTACTGCGGCAGTAATCGATGATTTTACCCATCAGAATTTTACCCAGGCCTTTCCCCTTAAGATCAGAGCGGATCAGGATCGCAAACTCGGCATCGGTATTTTCCGGGTTAATCAGCGCGCGTGACACGCCGATAATTTCTGGCTTGTCGCCCTGATGAGTCACAGCGACGAAGGCCATTTCCCGGTCATAATCAATCTGAGTCAGATTGGCCAAGGCTTCATGGTTGAATTCGCCGACATCAGAAAAGAAGCGTTTGTAGAGATCTTCCTTGCTGACCTTTTTAATAAACGCGGCATGGTCTGGTTCATCTTCAGGCAGAATAGGGCGTATCGTGACAACGTCACCATCTTTTGCCGTTACTTCTTCCGCCATCTCTGATGGGTAAGGTCGGATAGCCAACCGGCCCTGGGCATCACCCTTAAAGCGCTTGAGCGTTAAATCCGCATCGAGAATAGTAAATTGGCTGCCGTTGACCAAAACTGGATGAATATCCAGTTCGTGTACTTGCGGGCATTCGACCACCATTTGCGAGATTCGGACCAAAAACTCCGACAGACCATCCACATCAATCGGGACGGGCAGTTTTTGCAGCCGTATCTTGCCTCCGCGAATGGCCCGCACAATCAGATAGCGGGCCAGGGTCATATTAAGCGGCGGCAGCGCGGCAGCCGCATCGATCGCCTCATTCCATTCCGAACCGCCCTGGCCGAGCAGAATCACCGGCCCGAAGGTGTTGTCATGTTTGACTTTAATTCGCAGCTCTTCACCACCGGCTAATTTGGCCATGCCCTGAACCAGCAGGCCGTGGATATTAGCCGAAGGATAGGTGAGTTGGGTGCGGTCGAGAATCGCCTGGGCGGCATTGGCCACTTCGGTGCTGTTACGCAGGTTGAGCATGACCCCCTGAACATCGGATTTGTGCGTAATATCCGGAGAACGTAATTTCACCGCGACCGGATACCCTATGGTTTCCGCAATATGAACCGCTTCACTGGCATCGGATGCAATCCAGGTCGGCAAGACGCTGAAATTAAAACATTTGAGCAGGCTGCCAATTTGGTGGGTATCCAGCTCGACCTGATCACTGTCTTGCAGATGCTCGTCAATCCACTGTTTGGCACTGTTCACTTCTGAGACGTGAACGGCTTCTGCTGTGGTGGGCGTTTCCATCAGTTGCTTCTGGTTTCTGCGGTATTCGACCAGGTGCATGAAGGCGACCACCGCGCTTTCCGGAGTCCGGTAAGTGGGGATCCCGGCCTGGGCAAAGATTTGTCGCGCCGGACGGGCGGTTTGTTCTCCGGACCAGTTGGTCAGAATATTAAACCGACGAGAGCGCGGGTGTGATTTGATTACATCCACAATCGCTTGTGCGGTCTGCTCTGACTGAGCAATCGCAGAAGGACTGTGCATGATCAAAATGGCGTCAATGTTGTCGCCATCAAGCACCGCTTTTAATGCATTCACGTAACGCGTGTGGTCACCATCGCCGACGATATCAATCGGATTACTGTGCGACCAGCTTTGTGGCAGGCACTGGTTAAGCTTCTCATACACGTTCTCTTCCAGTTCGGCCAGCTTGCCACCGCGTTCGAGCAGGGTATCAATCGCCATAATCGCAGGCCCGCCACCGTTGGTGATGATCGCCAGGCGTTCACCGCGCAGCGGTACCGAGTGGGTTAAGGTCTCTACAGCCGCGAATAATTCGTGGCTGTTGTTGACCCGCAGCATACCGGAACGCCGAATCGCCGAATCGTAAATGATGTCTAACGTATCATCACCGCCGGTGTGCATTTGCGCCGCCTTACGACCAGCGGCAGTGCGGCCACCTTTGAGGACCAGAATGCGGCGGTTACGCGACGCTGCACGAGCAGCCGAGATGAACCGACGTGCGTCCTGGATGGTGTCGACGTAGAGCAGAATAGCATCAGTGTGTTTGTCCGTACTGAGGCAATCGAGCAAGTCTGAGAATTCAATATCACTGGCGTTGCCGAGGGAGACAAAGGCTGAAAAGCCAATTTGTTTATCGTTCGCCCAATCTAGAATGGTGGTGCACACGGCGGCTGACTGGGAAATGAAAGCAATATTACCTTTCAGGGCGGTAACTGGTGAGAACGAACCGTTAAAATTTATCCATGGCAGAATGAGCCCCAGGCTGTTTGGGCCGAGAATACGCATTCCGGCTCTTTTGGCGATCGACTGGCACTGCTGCTGAATCTCGTTACCTTGCGCATCCAGCGTATGCATATCTGACGAGAGCACAATGACGCAGGACACACCTTTTTCAGCCAGTTGCTGAAAAATAGCCGTGTTGCGTGAAGCGTGTGTACATAGAATCGCAATGTCAGGAACCAGCGGCAAAGCCTCAATCGTTTTATAGGCCAGAACGCCGCACACTGAAGGATAATAAGGCGTAACGGGCATAATCGCACCATCAAAGCCGCCCTGAAGCAGGTTCTTCATCACGATATTGCCGGCCCGGAACGGGCGAACCGATGCACCGATCACGACAACGGATTTCGGTTTCAATAACTGGCTTAAATTATTCATGAATTAGGCTCACACGCGCACAGATGACGTGGATATATCTTAACCAATAACCTATACCTCTGTTACTGTATTTAATCTGGTTGTGATCCTGACAGCATGCGGGTGATGCGACTTTGTGTCATAAATCACAGGATATCGATGATAATTCTACTGCTGCGCTTGATTCTGAGCGCTGCTATCGGCATGATTTAATTACTTTCTACTCAGAGTGTTTAAGATTCCATGAAAAAAATTGCAATAGTCGGCCTGTCAGCGCTACTCGGTGCATGTTCATCGGGGAGCTACATTACAGACGTAACGACCGAAAGTCATACTGAAGAGTACGCTGCCGCACCGGTTTCTCAGCCTGTTGTGTCTGCACAGGGCACCGCACAAGGCGTGACAGAGCAAAATGTTGAAATGAATGTTGTCAGAACGGCTCCGGTTGCCGCGCCAACCAACACAGTTCAGACAAGACCTGCTGCTCAGCAAAAACCAACGGTTTCTATCACACCCCCATCTGCGAAACAGGTGGCGATGAACCCGCGTTACGGGTTCACCATTCAAGTGGTAGCGGTTGGCACTCAGAATAAAGTCGACGAGTTTGCGAATAAACTGCCTGGCAACGGCCAGCCTATCTGGGAAAACTACAAAGTCGTAAACGGCACCAAATGGTATACCGTGCTATTTGGTGATTACGCCACTCGTAAAGAAGCGGAGGCCGCAATCGCAACTCTGCCGGGCGAATTTAAGTCCCTTAAACCGTTCGTGAAGAGCATCGATACGATTAAAAATTCACAGTTCCCGACGCTGAATAAACTGAACTAACTCTGACGAGTCATGATTAAAGGGGCAGGAAGCCCCTTTATTGTTTGTTCTATGACCATTTAAACCATGATTGTGTGAGAAATTCGCAGGAACGGTGTAAGTTGAGCGCGAATTGATTATCATAGCCAGCTAATAATTCCTGATGTCACGGAAAGATTTCAATGACAAAAAACACTATCTTACTGTTGTGTGGCGGTGGCTCTTCTGAACATGAAGTGTCACTTGTTTCTGCAAACTACCTTCAGCAGCAATTAGCTTTGACTGCAGATTTCGATGTTATTCGCGTCGAAATGAAACAAGACGGCTGGTTTACCGACGCCGGTGAGATTGTTTATCTGGATACCAATTCGGCGACACTGAACGGTGAAGCGCTGTCAGTTAAGATCGACTTTGTGGTTCCTTGTATTCACGGCTATCCGGGCGAGACCGGCGATATTCAGTCGATGTTCGAACTGGCCGGAATTCCTTACCTAGGCTGTGGTCCGGAAGCGAGTTCTAACAGCTTCAATAAAATCACCTCCAAACTCTGGTATGACGCGTTAAACATTCCGAACACGCCTTATCTTTTCTTGTCTGAAAACAGTGAGCAGGCGTATCAGGATACATTAGCGGCCTTTCGTCAGTGGGGGAAGTCTGTTTATCAAGGCTGCACGCCAGGGCTCTTCAGTAGGTTGTTACAAGGTCACTAAAGAGCATGAAGTTGCTGATGCTATCCAGAATGCATTTAAGTTTTCTGAACAGGTATTGGTTGAAAAAGCCGTTAAACCACGCGAACTGGAAGTGGCCGCGTATGAGCTGAACGGTGAACTGTTTATCACCAAGCCTGGTGAGATTATCGCACCGGAAGATGTGTTCTACACCTATGAAGAAAAATACAGTGCTTCAAGCCACTCGAGAACTGAAGTTGAAGCACAAAATCTAAGCGATGATCAGCAACAACTGATTCAGGATGTCGCGCGTAAGGTGTTTACCCACATGAAGCTACGTCATTTGTCTCGGATTGATTTCTTCCTGACACCGGAAGGTAACGTGTACCTGAACGAAGTGAATACCTTCCCGGGCATGACACCAATCTCTATGTTCCCGAAAATGCTGGAACATAACGGCCACAAATTTTCAGAATTCCTGGCCGATTGCGTACGCTCATCACTGAGCGCAAAAGCGTAATCAATCCAGCGGCTTAAAGCTGACAAATTTCAGCTTTTCTTGTTCCGCGGTGTTCTTACTCCCTATGTACTGGTAAGGCATCGCGGCACTGAGCCAGCGTCCGAATTCTTGAATATCCCTCGCTTTATACCCTTGTTTTGCCAACTGACGTGCAGCACCAATTCGCGCCGAATGGCCGGAGAATTTCAACTCAGGCTGCTGCAGATATTCGCCAGCATTTCTCAGAATTCTGAAGATAGATGAGTCATCCAAAGCTCCAGCGGAGATATTGCCGTGGCGATCGATAGCACGGAATAACACACCTTGTTGCTGGGGCAGTAATGCCACCCAACGTGATAGCGTCACTTTGGCCTGCGACGATAAAGCATAGGTCGTTTCACCAAACTGAATCGCATAATCATCGCTGTCTTCACTCAGGCAAACCAATTGCTCAAAGCTGAGTTTTTTCAACTCCGACCGCTTCAATGCGCACTCAAACATAACGTGATAAATGGCCAAATCGCGGATAACTCGGGTCGCCGGATTATCATTGAGCAGTTCAAACAGGTCATCCAGGTGATGTTGATCAAAGCTGGCTGCCTGAGTATCGTCACCATGTTTCTCAAGTCGTAATGAGGTGAGTGTCGTTTTTACCTGGCTGGTCGCTGTCGGATCCTTCTGATTAAGCAAGGTATGAATCAGGCTTATTGTGACCGCGTAACGCTTTATCGTGCTGTATTTTCTGGAACGAGCCTCAAACTCAAGGAATTGACGAACAGCCGTCGCAGAAGCAGGAATAGGGCGTACCGAACGAGAAATGCAGAATTCCAGGAAGATATTCCAATCTTTCGTGAATGCCAGTAACGAGTTTGCACTGTACTGGTGCTGAGTCAGCTCATTCAGTTGGTCACGAGTGACTAGGCGACCGAATTCATTAACCTTCTGTTTTACAATGGCTTGATCTGTGATCACAGTTAGATTTTTTTTCATTCTCACGCACTATAACTAACTTGTTTGCCAATAAATATACTTGCTAACACGAAATATACAATTATTATTTAATTAACCGTAACCAAAAGAAAAAGATGCTTATGCCAATAGCGACTTATCGAGGATTTAACCTCCAATCTGCGAACAATTCTACGGAAATATGGCAAGTTAAGATTAAGAACCATCTTTTAACTGGTAACTTAGCCGCGGTAAAAAAGAGCATCGACTGGTGGTGTGAAACCGCTTCGATCATCGACCCGAAAGAGT
The DNA here is from genome assembly GCF_019226825.1 of Vibrio ostreae. Lineage (NCBI taxonomy): Bacteria > Pseudomonadati > Pseudomonadota > Gammaproteobacteria > Vibrionales > Vibrionaceae > Vibrio > Vibrio ostreae. The sequence goes on along the minus strand of NZ_CP076642.1, from coordinate 317,877 downwards.
TCGATTCGGTTGGACGTAAACGGGAAGCTGCTGCCGGAATTCAGGAGAACTTTAACGGATTTGCTCTGAAGAACGACACTGGTGAAGCGAATGGTTGGTATTGTTTTTTCAATGGACGCTTAATTAAAGGCTCAAAAGTTGCCATTCAAAAGCATATCGAGGCATACTTACTCGCTAGACAGCGCGCTGAAGCCCAACAAAAAAAGTAGTAGATTGTTATGACACTTGTATATTCGACAGAAGTCGGCCGAATTCAACAGGAACCAGAGAAAACCGAACGTCCTAAAGGTGATGGTATCGTTCGTATTCACAAAGAAACCAAAGGCCGTAAAGGCAAAGGCGTTTGTATCGTCAAAGGTCTGGACCTGGAAGACGCGCCACTCAAACTTTTGGCAGCGGAACTTAAGAAAGTCTGCGGTTGCGGCGGTTCAGTAAAAGATGGCGACATCGAGATCCAAGGCGACATGCGCGACAAAATTAAAGCGCTGCTGGAAAAGAAAGGTTTTAAGGTCAAATTAGCCGGCGGTTAATCGGCTAATAACCAGGTTGATATCGGCAGATAGCAAAGTAGTTATTAGCTATTTTATGGTAAATACAGTTATGTTCAATAAACCATGCCGTAAACCGCATAAAGCTTTCCACCAGAAAAGAGAGAAGAGTACCTCAGACAGGTACTCTTCTTAATAGCGAATATAATTTAACATAACGTACATAATGCGCACTGTAGTAATTAATCTAAAGAGGTGTAAGCCACCAACATTAGTCCGTCCAAAGCCATTGATAAGATCACCCAGCCAATGAACTTGGTATCGACTGGGATTTCCGAACGCAGTTTGACTCCAGTAAATTTGGCTCTTTCATCGTTTCAACCCATTCATTCATTAACGCGCCAGCTTTGACACCGACACGATGACCGAAGTGTCTATCGAGTGCTGCGCAGAGTTAAGCTAAGTGCATGGCCATCATCGCGGTTAAAGGCCCGAGTTTGTCGTAGAAGATCACCACAGCATCTTCAACTTTGGTGCGGGACGTCAGCTCCTTTCTTAGCACAGTTGTCCGGTTTACCCTGGTTACATTCAATGTACGTTAGCTTATCAAAGTTTCCCTTTGGATTTCATGCGCACTCCAGTTATCTTTACGTGCTTCATCAACATTTGCTGGCGCTGAGCAACCGGTCACCAACGCTGACCCAATGGCTCTGTCGTCATTAATCCCATGGCGGAAAAGCTGCTGATCAAAACGCTGGGTTATCTGCCCAACGACATCTGCTGGTCAGGCTTTCGCATTGACGAACCGCGTGGCGTACTCATCACGCCGACCGGGCGCGAATTCAATCCCAAAGAATTAGCGTCCTTTGCCATCTGGCGCGATGAATACCAACAATTGCTTGAGTTACACGGTCACATTTAATACGCCAAGATTTACCCGACCAAGCCGAACTTACTGCCGTTTCGTAGTGGTCCCCGTATGACCGCCGCACCTTAGATCCCGACTAAATTTAAATAGCAAAAAGCCCGCGTTGTGCGGGCTTTGAATATTCAGCAAGCTAATTAGAGATAACGAGGAATCTTGTTGTCATCTACTTTATCTAACCAGATATCAACTTCTGCAACATCCAGGCTACTAGCCGCGGATTCACCTTCAAAAAAATATGTATGCAGAACGTTCTTTACTTCGTAATAACCAGTGAAAGCTGAATCCGATAATGCAATCCATTCACCTATGCGCGGCACGACGTCAGACTCAAATTGACTAATTGGACTTCCGCTACCATCTATGATGTTTATTGTTTGTTTCATGATTTTTCCTTCTAGGTTGGATTCGCCAACGAGGTTACTCATTACGAGTCTAACTTTTATACCAAAGTTACTAAGCAGCGGGAATAGGAACAATAGTTGGCACATTAGTTTAACCACCTGTTTTTAATGAACTTTTTTGGACGTCAAATTGTTCAATGATTTTCTTTATCCAACCAATATCCGTTTTAAGGGCAATCACCGTGGTGTAACTCGACGTACCCCATTCGACCGGCCTGTTATCACCTGCTCCACCATCTATTTAAACTCTTGACCACTTCCCACAGGCCCAGCAGTACAGGGATGGCCGTACCAATCAGGCCACCATATTGGTCACACTGGCGGTGAGTAAGTCCGGGTGGTCTATGGCTAGTACCGAACTCGATAATGCCATCATTAATCGTCAGCCAGCCGACGCCACTCTAGGATCGTTGCAATCATTACTACAAACGTTTCAGTGTACGAACTAGTTTTGCTATCAAAATCAACTATCTACTACAGTTTTTGCCCAGCTTCGCCGTGCTTGTTTCTGTTTGAAGCTATTAGTCTGGTGCCACTGATATGAAGTCTATTGGGATACTCATGATGATTTCGCAAAGCATGAAATTAGTTATAGTGCACTAGGTATACATTGCTGGTATTCAGTTAAGCACGGTTTGTCACTTTGCGTAGTTCCGCGAAAATACCAAAAGTTTACGGTCGGTTATCACCGATAAGATAGGATGCGACGAGATAAATAAAGGGTTACAGATCGGCTACCTTTGAGTGACTCCGTCACAGATAAGGTTACCCTCAACGAAAGACACTCCAGGTTTTATTCCCCTATTCAAAGTGTTGTGAAATTTTCTTATCTTGCTGCAATTGTACACTGTTTTATAGTTTCACGACTCAACACAAAGTACGTGATCATAAGTAAAATGAAAAAACAAAATTACGTCTATCACTTTCGCTGGGCAGAGCAAACCTTTTGGCTTAAAAAACGCGGTGAGGACAAACGAAACCTTCTCAACCGAACGCTGAGCACTCTGGCACGTGTTAACAAACGTTTTCGCAAGCTGGCATTACATAGTGCCGATACGCCGGAGCAGCGATTCTTACATGAAGTGAAAGCGTATCAATATGCCATGGCGCACCAACTACCGGTCGCCCGACTTCGCTATGTCAATAAATCCTGGTTTATTACCGAAGATGGCGGCTCCCCAATCAATAAAACAGACGCCAATTCGCCTAAGTTACTCTTCCGCCGGGCGATGTGGGCATTAAATGAGATGCATCAAAAGAACTTTATCCACGGCAGGCCGGCAATGCGTGACATTCTGGTCAATCAAAATGGTAAAGTCACGTTTGTCGACCTGGAAGAAGCCCAGATCAGTAGTGACCCGGCGCGAAAAGTTCGAGATGTCGTACTGTTTCTGCTCGACTCATACCGTCTACACAGCGTGAGTCAGCAAACGCGTATGCGCGCCGTAGAAGCCTGGATTGCCGGAAGTAATGAGTCGGTTCGCGCTGAGTTCAAACGTGTCAGCAGAAAATTGAATCGTTATATCTGGCTTGCTCATACTGTCTTGCTGTTCAAGCCCAATCGACTGTCTAAACAGTTGGTGCTGTTGGCGCGCTTTCTTGCTTGCGTCGACCTTAATTAGTCGTCACCAGCGCCATAGCGTCTTGTCGCACCTGAAAACATCCAATGCCATCATCAGGAGCCTGTATACTGAACACATTCAGGCAGGCTCAACATCCCGGATTCACTACCCGTACCGCGTCTATAACCCCGTTGGAAGATTATCTGGTTCTTACACACACTGGTTCTTATTTTACGTTGAATCTGGCTTGCGGGGCGACCTCTGCCGCACGCCAGGATTCAGATTAAACACAACACCTGCCTAAACCCTCTCAATCCCGCTGCGACTTTGCATCTGCCAAGAGTAAGCAATCACACCGTCACGTATCAGCATAAAATACTGGCTTATTTTTTAACCTGAATCCAGGTTGTAATAAAATTACAGGAAACTTTCAGGCGAAGAAACGGGCAGCATTTTACTCTGCGGTAACTTTATGTTTATTAAGGGTTATACTGGGCCAGATCTGAAATGTGGCGGGTAGACACAGTGATGGGGAGTTTTGAAAGGCAAAAAAAAGAGCACGTTACGTGCCCTATTCTTGGTTGTCTGCTTGTTGCTGCTGCTCCTTGCGGATTTGCTGCGCTACGATTTTAATTGCTTCTGCAGTACTGATGCCCTGCGCCATCAACTGCTGAATTTTTTCGACCGCCGCCTGTTGCTCGGCGTGGCTTAAGGTAGGTAAATCATCAAACATAAAAAAGGCTCCTTAATTAAGGAGCCCAACTATAGAGGTTCGTTTAGTAACTCGCAAGGAAGTTTACGTATCCACCCATGGCATTTTCATTGGTGTAGCTGGCACCGATATCAAGCTGGAAGAAATTAAGTGGCGATAAACCAATACCCGCGGTCACCGTCCCTTCACTGCCACTGTATGCCAGGTTCTTGTTATAACCGGCGCGCAATTTTAGCTGACGCATCAAATCGATTTCACCACCGACGCGAATCATCTGGGTGTTATCGGCAAAGTCATCAAAGCGTTTGTCTTCATTCAGATCGTAATCAACACTCAGAGTAACGTAGTCAGCAACGATGCCCGCCCCTACGGTGTATTGCGGACGAATCTGATACGAGTACTGCAGGTTTGGATTACCGGCTACCTGCGAAACCACGCTCCGCGTTTCGATATCACGGCTGATCAGATTGCTGGCAGCCAGACCAATACGGAACGGACCATGAAACCACAGAGCACCAGCATCGATGTTAAACGTAGTTTCGCCACGGCTGTTTTCACGTAAGTCAGAAATATCGTAGTTGTCGATGCCCGCTTCATACACATAAGTGTAGATACGTTGTAATTTCGGGCTGATACCAAACGACATGTGTTGGCCAAGGAAGGTTTGATACTTGGCCAGTGAAATACCGACTTCCGTCACTGCAACCGATACCGCATTAACGGTACTGTTCTGAGCATTCTCAAGGGTACACAAGTCGGTGTTCGCCGGTGTGCTGCAATTGTCAGCAATGTGCGGCGTGGCAAAAGTTTCAGCATAGGCCTTGCCGAACAGGTTCATAGACAGGTACTGGTTCGGAATACCAAAGGCGACGACACCGCCAACGTTGGCATTGACTACATCGCCGTTCACTTCATCCATTTTAGCCTGCAGCTCGGCAGCGCGGGAAGCATCACCGCTGTCGATCAGATCAGAAATGGCATCCATATTATCGACCAGATTGTCCGGGTCGTTGTAGTTGATACCAACGCTGGGAAGAATCATACCGGCATCATCGTTGCGACGATAAATCGCCACAATCGCCGGATTATAGAAAGGAGCTGTCAGGTAGTTTGCCGCCACTACTCCGACACCACCCATCGCATCACCACGCGCTTCAATCGCGTAGTTGGCTGCGAATACGCCCGGAGCTGTCAGAGAGACAGCCAGCGCGAGAAACTTTAATTTAGTATTCATGCCGTTACCCAACCATTGTATCCATTCGGTTATATAACGGCGTATTTTCCATGAACTTTAGTTATTCATCTAGCGAAACGTCATATGTTTTGCTGATAACTTGAGATTGCTCAATAACTATTGGACCTTGCCAGCGATGATGGGTCATCGAAACCGCTAACACATAGCGATCATTGGGCAAGTCTTCCTGCTCCAGTTTGGTCGGATAGTCTGACTCATAGGTCTGTTTCCAGATCTCTTTGTACTTACCATCTTCGTAATCAAACAGGGAGACACCCAGTTTAGGTAGCGGGCAATAGCGGTTCAGCAGCGCATTTTTCTCGACTACCCATTGGTCTTTCGAAGCCCAGCGCACAGTCTGTTTTGCTTGCGGGTGACCGAAAATAATCCACGAGCTCCAGGTTTCTTTATCCGCAGCGGTGATATCCAGACGGTAAAGGCCCATGTTGAGTTTGGTGTTGAGATTGTAACGTTTCAAATACGATTGCGTGCTTGATGTGACACTGTCACGATCGGTTCGGGTAAAGGTACTGTCACTGGAAAGTGGTTTATCGACCCACTGCGTCAGCTTGATGTCGCTGATCGCTTTGGTCACTTTGGCATCAATCAGAACCTGGTACGCATCACGCCCCGGGCTTTGAATATCAATTCTGCGCAGAGTTACTCCCGAAATCCAGTCCGGAAATGCTTTGTTATCTAACCCTTTACCGCAATCGACAGTCAGTGATTGCAGCAATAGTTCATCGAGGTGTGAACGAATGTTTTTGTTGTGATCGAGCTGCCAGACTTCAACCAGAGAAGCGAACATGCTTGCCAGATCGTTGTTGAGCAGGTTTTGATGCGCCTGAGTCAGCGGAGTGCTTTTTTGAAACCACTCCACTGCCTGGGCAGATAAAGGCACGCTGAGCAGCGTGCCAATCAGTAAAGCCGATGATCGCATTGTTATGCTTTCATTTTATATCCGACGCCGCGTAGCGTCTCGATATCCAGGCCAGGTAGTTTCTGACGCAGCTGCAGTACGTGTGTATCCACGGTACGAGTCGTTGGAAAATGGTTGTAGCCCCAAACGTGGTCAAGCAGTTCATCACGAGTGAACACCCGGCCCAGGTTGCTGGCCAAAAACAGCAGCAGATCAAACTCAGTACGTGTCAGAGTCACAGACTCACCGTTAAAAAACACTTCACGCGTTGCTTTATCGATGATCAGATTGTCAGTCACAACTTTGCTGTCATCCATCTCATCGTTATCCGGCAGGCGAAGCTGCGCACGAACGCGGGCAAACAGTTCTGCTTCAGCAAACGGTTTAGTCAGGTAGTCATTCGCACCTGCATCCAGACCGGTTACTTTGTCTTTCACTGTGACCAGTGCGGTCAGAAGAATAACAGGAATATCTTTAATTTCTTTCCAGCCGGCAAGATGCTGAACTGAGTCACCATCCGGAAGCTGTCGATCGAGAATAACCAAATCGGCTTGATCCCAATACTGCTTTACCGCAGCGATCGTTTCTGCATGTAAACAGTCATATCCTGCTTGCTCCAGACTGACCAACAGGCCGTCAGCGAGGTTTTTGTCATCTTCAACAAGAAGCAATGTCTGTTTCACAGGGTATCTCCAATATAAATGTGGTCGGTGGTCCAACGAGGTTCATTGTTCCCCCCATTCTTCCGACCATCGATTCTACTATAGTTAAACCAAGTCCTAAGCCACTTTTACTGACGAAAGGCTTGCGTAAATGACGCCAATCCTTATTGGTGAGCGTTCCCTGGTCCTTAACCTTAATGGTCACAGCATCCGCTCGGGTGATGACTTCCAGCGTCACCGGTGCAACGCCATACTTTACCGCGTTGCGTATTAAATTGTCGACACATGTACCAAGCCAGTACACATTCAGCTTAGCAGCAATGTCCTGGTTGATGATCAGTTCTACCGGTTCGGCGAACTCTTCCTCAACCTTAAATCTTAACCATTCTTCTACGGATGGAACCCAGTCTGTCGCTAGCGGTTTATTATCCGATTGCAGATAATCTTTACTTGCTTCAGCGAGTTGGCGTAAACGACGTGAATCTTCACACAGGCGACGAAACTCATCGTATACAGACTCCGGTAAATGTTCGAATTCACGTCGGAAGCCTTCCACCGTCAAGGACAAACTGGCGATTGGGGTACGCAGTTCGTGAGTCAGGATTTGCAGAATCAACATACGGCTCTTCATATCCTGACGCTTTGAATTCCATCGGTAAACCGACCAACCCATCACCAGCAGGATGTTGGCTATGACCAACACCACCATACTTATACGTAACAGGTCAGAATGGTCCTCAATATTCCAACAGATATTACCACGCTGCACAAAACAGGTGTTTTCCGGTGACGCTATGCTGAAAGAGAGTCCGGCCTTGTCGGCGTTTTCGTTCCAGGTATCGTCATCAAAGACATAGTATTCGTCACCTTTACGCAGCCAAAGTTCCCCATCATCACCAAACATAACGGCGCCGGCAATCAATGCCGAGATGGTGTCTTCGCTCATACTCTGCAAACGGCCCAGTAACGTACCAGCTGCCGCTTTCGGGCGCTCCTGGATATGCATGTATTGAGTCAGCTTGTTCATCAGTTCAGGATGCACTTCTGCATACCGTGACGCATAAGTACCGCCACCAGGATGAATCAATGCACTGCGCCCGAACCAGCGCAATGGTAATTGGGTGCCTTTACACAGTGCCCGGGTAAAGACCAAAGGTTCCGTCACTAAAGGGTTGAGTGGCAGTTTACCTGAGCACGTTCTAGCTAGCTGATACAGCTGCTGGATGTCCCGGATTGGATACGATGATGTTTGCGGCAGCATCGTATCCGGTGTCAGTAACCGGGTTGGATAGTCATTCTGTATTGCACGTATATCGTAAGATACCACCGCGGATTTATAGTCAAACAGCGATATAAACAGATCGATACGCTCAGGTAACGAATCTGCATAAGTCGCTGAGGAGAAAAAAATCCCCAGTAACGCTATGGTATTTAGTATCGCTTTAATCAATTTGAATCTTCGGTAGATCATAGGTTTACAAAACTATATCGTATTATCCGAAAAAGATACATTTACCGTGTTATATTGTTGTCAATAATGCATAGATCACAAACAAAGAAGCCAGCTAAATGCTGGCTTCTCAATTAAATGCGGGATTTTTCCCCGTATGCTGAACGGTTTACAGTGCGCGGGAAATCGCGTCAACGCTCTCTTTTGCGTCACCAAACAACATATGTGTGTTGTCTTTGAAGAACAGCGGATTTTGCACACCGGCGTAACCTGTGTTCATTGAGCGTTTGAATACAATGACGTTTTTCGCATTCCAGACTTCCAGTACCGGCATGCCGGCAATCGGACTGTTCGGATCTTCTTGGGCCGCCGGGTTAACTGTATCGTTAGCACCGATAACCAGTACGGTGTCGGTGTCGCTGAAATCATCGTTGATTTCATCCATTTCCAACACGATGTCATACGGTACTTTGGCTTCTGCCAGCAGTACGTTCATATGACCAGGCAGACGACCCGCAACCGGGTGAATACCAAAGCGAACTTCAACACCCAGTGCGCGCAGTTTTTCGGTAATCTCATGCACCGGATACTGAGCCTGAGCCACCGCCATACCGTACCCCGGTGTGATGATGACTGAGGTTGAGTTTTTCAACATATCCGCCACATCTTCAGCGTTGATTTCCCGGTGCTCACCCTGCTCTTCATCACTGCTGATCACCACATCCTGACCAAAGCCTCCTGCAATGACGCTGATGAACGAGCGGTTCATTGCTTTACACATGATGTAAGACAGAATCGCACCGGAAGAGCCAACCAGGGCACCGGTCACGATCAACAGGTCGTTGGCCAGCATGAAACCTGCCGCGGCTGCCGCCCAACCGGAGTAGGAGTTCAGCATAGAAACCACAACCGGCATATCCGCACCACCGATCGACGCCACCAGATGGTAACCAAATGCAAACGCGATCAGTGTCATCACGATCAGCGCAAACATACTGCCATCAGCATTAACAAACTGAACCATCAGCAGCGCGGAGATAACCACCGCCGCCAGGTTAAGCTTATGTTTGTGCGGCAGGTTGAGCGGAGATGACTTGATCAGGCCACGCAGTTTACCAAATGCAACGATAGAACCGGTAAACGTCACCGCACCGATGAATACACCAAGGAACACTTCAACCAGGTGAATCACATGCTCGGCGTGCGTTGCCGCTTCAGGCGCATCCAGGTAGCTGTTATAGCCAACCAGTACTGCCGCCAAACCTACGAAGCTGTGCAGAATCGCAACCAACTCCGGCATTTCGGTCATTTCCACTTTTTTCGCAAAGTGGATACCGATCGCCCCACCAATCAGCATCGCTATGATGATCCAGACGAAACCTTCTGAACCCGGGCTGAAAATAGTCGCCAACAGCGCTATCGTCATCCCCGCGATACCATAATAGTTACCGTTTTTGGCCGATTCCTGTTTAGACAGCCCGGCCAGACTTAAAATGAAAAACAGAGCAGCAACAATGTAGGCCGCCTGTACTAATCCTGCAGACATTGTGTACTCCCTTAGTTTTTACGAAACATTTCAAGCATACGTTTGGTCACGGTAAAGCCACCAAAGATGTTGATGCTGGCAATTAATACCGCGATAAACGCGAGGAAGGTAACGACTCCGTTACCCTGGCCGATTTGCAGCAGTGCCCCCACCACGATGATGCCTGAAATCGCGTTAGTGACCGACATCAGCGGGGTATGCAAAGCATGGGTCACGTTCCATACCACGTAGTAACCCACCACACATGCCAGAACGAAGACCGTAAAGTGACCCAGGAATGCAGCCGGAGCAACAGAAGCAATCCAGGCAAATACTCCCACGCCAATCACCAGACCAGCCAGCTTTTTCACCGGAGAGACTGGCTCGGGCGCTTTTTTCTCAGCCTTAGGCTGCGCTTTCGGTTTTTGTTGTGGTTGTGCTGAGACTTGAATTGGCGGGGCCGGCCAGGTGATTTTACCGTCTTTGACCACGGTCACGCCACGCACGACCACATCTTCAAAATCGATATTGATGTTGCCGTCTTTTTCTTTACACAACAGCTTCAGCAAGTTAACCAGGTTGGTCGCAAACAGTTGGGAAGATTGAGTAGGCAGACGACCGACCATGTCGGTGTAGCCAATCACTTTGACGCCATTCGGAGTAACAAACACCTGATCTTTGACCGTATATTCACAGTTACCGCCGTTTGCGGCCGCCAGATCGACAATCACACTGCCCGGTTTCATGCTGTCGACCATCTCTTTGGTGACCAGTTTTGGCGCAGGTTTGCCCGGGATCAGCGCAGTGGTAATAATGATGTCGACATCTTTCGCCTGAGCCGCATACAGTTCAGCCGCTTTACGGTTGAAATCATCCGACATCTCTTTGGCGTAACCGTCACCTGAGCCTGAGTTTTCCTGATAATCGACTTCCAGAAACTCAGCACCCATTGACTGAACCTGCTCTTTTACTTCAGGTCGCACGTCGAAGGCGCGCACGATAGCGCCCAGGCTACCTGCCGCACCGATGGCTGCCAAGCCCGCCACACCGGCACCGGCGACGAATACTTTCGCTGGCGGCACTTTACCCGCCGCAGTGATCTGACCGGTAAAGAAACGGCCGAATTCATGCGCCGCTTCTACCACCGCACGATAACCGGCGATATTGGCCATTGAAGAGAGAGCGTCTAATGCTTGAGCGCGAGAAATACGCGGTACGCAATCCATCGCCATAACATTGATGCTTTTCACGGTCAGTTTTTCCATCAGCTCTGCATTTTGTGCAGGCCAGATAAAGCTGACCAGTGTAGCGCCTTCCTTAAGCAAAGCAATTTCATCGACATTGTCGTCGCTAAGCGGTGCATTGACTTTAAGGATAATGTCCGATTGCCAGGCTTCATCTTTAGTCACTACTTTTGCACCGGCAGCTTCGAATGCAGCATCTTCAAAACTTGCCAATTCCCCTGCGTGAGATTCAACGACAACCTCAAAACCTAGCTTGATTAACTGTTCAACCGACGAAGGTGAAGCAGCAACTCGCGTTTCCCCGGCGAGTATTTCCTTTGGTACACCAATTTGCATAGCTTATCCTTGACTATTGGCACAATGAATATTCTTTTTTTATCTAACGACTGACCTAACTTCAAGCTATTTGTTATATAAATACAAAGTGTTATTTCATATAACGTCAGGTATTAAAAAGATGTGATTAACTCTACACCGATAGCAACTTCACCGACAACATGGCAGAGGCGCAACCAGTATAAGCATATCCATCTGTAAACTGGAATTTGCAATGTGCTCAAAAAACAAAAGAGCCACCAGCATATCGACTAATGGCTCTTTTATTTATGATTTTTGTCAATGACTTGAGGGTTAGGAGAAGATATTACCGCTCATTTGATCGATGAACATCTGCGCTTTTTTCAGCATCAGTTCTTTCGCATCTTCTTTACTTGGCAGAACATCGGAACGAATGAAGCGATGGGTTTTCAGTTCACCGTCTATTTCTTTGGTAATCCGACCGGCAATACGATACTGGCCGCCTTCCGCCTGTGGCTCCTGATAAATAAGAAAGCCTTTGTATTCGACAGGCTGGACAACTTCAATTTGGTTCTCTGACTTACCGCCAAACAAACGAGAAAACAATCCCACAATGACTCCTTTGGCTCATGTATTTTGTGATTGATATCGGGGCGAATGAAACACAAGCTCAGACGCAACACAGCTTTGCGGCTCATAGCGGTAATGGCCGACCAGTCTTAATTACCGACTAGCCTTAATTACCTGGCACCCGGCTTAAACATCCGGTTTCGGATGACGCAGAATCGGCTTTTCATACCATTCCAGTTCTGCGTCTTCGTCAAAATGGGTCTGCGTCATCACTACCGGTACATCATCACGGTTTTTACGGCGATCATCAAGGATCATTGATTCAGCAGCTTCGACAGCGGTCTCGGCCCGTTTTTTCAGCGTCAGCAAACGGGTTTCCGGCAACGCAGCGAGAAAGTCAATATCGTGGCGGATATAAATCGGCCTGATTTGGCTCAAAGCCAGGCAGGCCAGGTCAGCCAGTTGTTCTTGAGAATATTGCCGTATGTAATGCTCTTCTGCCAAAACATGGCCCACCAGCACTTCCATATAGTTGTGCACATCAACACTGATTTGCATGTTTCCACTCCTGATCATGAACAATCGTCGCCAAAACGTCCTGATTAATGATTTTCAACTTAACGCGCCTTGTTAAAACACACAAGCACTGCTGATAATTTCGCCTTTAATCTATGCCTTACGCTCGGTTTACGAGATAAGTTTAGCAAAAAGCTTGGAAAATCATTAAATAGAAGTATGCTAACGATCATAATAATTTTTAAACTATCAATAGTCACCTTGTAGCATGACATCGAGTTTAGTTAACTCTTATTGGTTTCGCTTTTTCTTTCCAATCGCATTGCTGTGCGCCCTGTGGCTGGGAATGAACAACGTTATTTTGCTCACCCGCGCCAACTTTGGTATCGCGGGCAGCTTGCCCTACGTGTTATTCATCACCGCCATCGCTATTGCGCAGCTATTCAAACAAAGCCGGATCGGCATGATCGCCAGTGCGATGATGCTTGGTTATTGGATCATCCAGACTCGTTTGCAAACCTCTCTCGATCACGGTTCTGCGCTACTGGAACTCTCCTTGCTGGCCACCCTGCTGCCTGTTGCGTGCCTGCTGGCGTATACCTTCAAGAATACCGGATTAGTCAGTCGTGGCTTTACGCTTTATCTGGCGATATTAGTCATGTTTTTAGGCTGGAGCAGCCTGATCATAACCCAGTATCAAGCTGGAGAATTTAGTCTGGGCGGTGGTGATGGCATCTTGTTTGCCTTGCCGGGCATTTCAAAGCTGCCGTTTATTGTCGTTCTCTATCTTTTGGCACTGACCGGCCTGACCGGAATCTTCGTGCTGACCCGTAACCACCTGATGGACGTGGTTATCTATAGCTCGATCCTACTCGCCAGCAATACCTTTATCTTTTTCCAGGTTCAATTTGTCTCCTGCACCATGTTTTCTCTGGCAGGAATTCTGCTGATCCTGCATCTGCTGTCCGCTAGTCATGAGATGGCGTTTATTGATCGTCTGACTCAACTTCCCGGTCGTCAGGCGCTTGATCTCGATATTCGGCACCTGCGCGGCAATTTTGCTGTCGCGATGATCGATGTGGACCACTTCAAAAAGTTCAATGACACCTATGGGCACGATACTGGCGATGATGTGCTGAAACTGGTTGCCAGTCGCCTGAGTTTAATTCAGAACAAAGCACGAGTATATCGTTACGGCGGCGAGGAGTTTACCGTGGTGTTCAAAGGCAAAAGAGCCCGCGATGCGATGGAGTATCTGGAATTATTGCGCTCCGATATTGCCCAGTATGATTTAGTAGTGCGAAATCTGACTGCTCGCCCGAAAGATGATAAAGACGGCGCAAAACACCGCAAAGGCGCAAAGAGTCAATCCGTCAATGTCACAGTGAGTATTGGCGTGTGTCACAGTGCACAGCAATCCGACCCGTTTGCAGCATTAAAGCTGGCCGACAACGCTCTGTATAAAGCCAAACAATCGGGGCGTAATTGCGTTAAAAGCGCCGAGCCAAAGGTGCATCACTCCTGATTAAAGAACAGAACAATACTGCCGCCTTTAAACGCACTGCCGTAATTAAGCGAAAGACCAACGCCGACATTGTCTATCCAGTCAGTGTCAAAAGGCGGTGTCATCAGCCAACCGAAGGTTGTTTCGTAATAAACCGGTGTCCCCAGTGGATGCCTGATATCTCCGCCGACATCCACACGCCGCAAGCTGGCATAGACGGATTGCACCGAGGGTCCCAGTTGCGAAAAGTCATACACCCCGGTGATGCTGTTGGCACCGTACCATCCTTCCGGATTACCGACATCTCCCTGGTTGGCCTGCCCCCATCCAAAACCGTAAAAATAATGCCAGGCAGAGCTGATATACCAGTGGCCCCAACTTTGCCGCGATTCATATTTCACTCTCACCTGAGGCTCTAAAACCGATGCCCAAGCGCTGGTGTTAAACAGTAAATCATCCAGATAAGGTTGCAACATCCGTCCGGTCGGACTGTGGTAATCGACATGGTTTTCGTAATGCATCAGATGATGTCCAAGACCGGGTTCCAGCGACCAGTGTTGGTCAAACCGGTGCTTAATCCGGTAAGCGGCATAAAAATCAATCACTGTCTGATGAAAATCATCAGCAGGCTCGTCCTGATTAAAGCGCAGGGTTTCATCACTGATCATACCGGATAAGCGCAGCATGACACTATGTTGATCAACCGCATCTTCGTCACTCAACTCCATCCTATACGGCAGCGCAGCAATGGCATAGGTCTTGCGGTTATCTAACGATCCCTCGGTTCCCCAGTTCTCATTCTCAGTATTGAGAATTTCATTTGGGTTAAAATCGCTGATACCAACGCTGAATACGTCACTGTCGCTGAGTACAATACTGGCAGCAAAGTTATTCTCTAGAAATTTTTCCAATTCGGGATAACCGGCATAGGCGGTAACAACATTGGTAAAAAAAAGTACCATATAGTAGGTAACGTAATGCGACAACGCGCGGCTCGGACATGCATGCCTCTTTTTTAACGGGATATGGATAAACTACACCACACGTGGTGAATTGAATAGTAGTACCCAACAAATGACACTGAAACCGGGATGTGGTCACTTATTTCGCAGTACCATCAGCTCACAATGGTGTAATGTTAATTGTGGAAATACACAATAAGATTAATTATGAAAACAAATAACAAGAGCAACAGATTACGATGAAGCCCAGGAGGATATTTGGCTGTTAATCAAGAGGCACTGGCCAAGTTTGGCCCTCTGGTTCGTACCGGTTGGATTCGTCCTTTAATCGTGGCACTGATCTGGCTGTTATTGTGGAGAGCCGCTTCACTGATGGAATATGAACCGCATGCCAGCATCTGGTTTCCACCGGCCGGTGTCACTTTCGCTATTTTCCTGGTGTTGGGCTGGTCTTATCTGCCGGTATTGATCGTCTGTTGTATTGGCTCCACATTTTGGGAAAACAGTCTTTACCAGGCACAGCAGTCAGCGTCGACCCTTATCTCGACTGGCTTATTGTTTGCCGCCATTCACAGCTGTTCCTATTGGGTCGGAGCCACCATACTGAAACGGTCCAGTGAGCGCAGCGGCTATCTGAAGGTTCCGCACCTGATCCTGATTTTCCTTCTGGTCGCCGTATTATCATCAATACTGGCTGCGCTTGGCGGTTCCGCTGCACTCGCACTGACCGGCATTATCTCAAACAACGAAATTGCGTCGTTGTGGGTACCCTGGTGGATTGGCGATTTAATTGGTGTTGTGGTCGTTACACCGATTATCGTGACACTGCTTGGCGGCATTTATCCGGAAGAAGGTCGCTGGCTGACTCAGTATTTTAAACCGCTGATCACCAATGCACCGCTAGGACAATTTCTGCTTAAGCTCGCAACTTCCATGGTCATGTTAACTGTGATTAGCCTGCTGGTTGCCTACTATCCGTCCTCGCATATTGTGTTTACGGTTTTCTTCCTCGGTATCGCCCAGATGTGGATTGTCTTTACCGAAACGGCCACGCGCTCTTTTCTTAGTCTCGCTCTGCTCAGCACCCTGACTGCACTATTGATCGCCTGGCTGGGATTATCCGAGAAAGCCATGGTCTACCAATTCACTATCTATCTGCTGGCGGCAAACACCTACTTTGGCTTATGGGTACCGCATATTCTGGTCGATAATCAGAAACTGCGCCGTTTATCCGAGCAGGACATGTTGACAGAAGTGGAAAGCCGCGGCTATTTCATTCGTAACGCTAAAGAGGAAATCGTACGCGCCAAACGCTACAACCAACCCATTTCTTTGCTGCTGTTTGATGTCGATAATTTCAAAGCGATCAATGATACCTATGGCCACAGCGTCGGTGACAAGGTGTTAACCCATATCGCACGCTTAGTGGATGAAACCATCCGGGCATCCGATAAAGTCGGCCGCTTTGGCGGCGATGAATTTATGGTGTTACTACCGGGTGATGACGAACAGCAAGCTTTGCTGCTGGCAGAACGCCTGCGCCACGTTGTTGCCTGCGCAGATTTCGATGAGCTTGATTACCCTGTCACCTGCAGTTTTGGTATCGCCGAAGTGCACGAGAACGATACGTTCAGCAGCGCATTTGAGCAGGCGGATAACTGTTTGCTGGAAGCCAAACGTGCCGGACGCAACCAGGTTAATGCCTGAGTCACAAGTTAAGCTTAAACCGGAACCGTACAAATATTCTGAGCACTCACGACCTGTCCCCTGAAAACAAACAAGGAGCCTCGATGGCCCCTTGTTACGTGTCGTTGGCTTTACCTGCCAATCATCATCAGATCGTTGCCATCATCCACTGACTGCCATCACATCAGCTCCATGCCTGACAAGTCTGACGCAAGACGATTTGATTTTGCGCCAGCTCTTCAAACTGCCCGCTCTCAATCAGATCTGCAATCTGCTCTGCATCGATGCGGGTTGCATCGTAAAGCACTGCACACAACTCATCGCCATCCAGCAACTGATGCTGCTCGCCATATTCAGTGTAACGTGACGAGCCCAATGAAATGATCATACGTTCTGGATAACCGGCTTCAGCAACCAGTTGACGCAGGTCATGCAGTGCACCTTGATCTCGCTGGGTATTAAACTGACTCATTACCCAGGTAATCAGCTTTTCATAACTGTAGCTGTAGTCTGACAACGAAACGTCTTTACAGCAGGATGCCCATTGACCATCACGATGGTGGAAACTGCAGAAGCGATATTTATCGAGATTGTCGAGTGCGCCAAAACGCTCAAGCGGCCACACTTTTTCGCAATCCCTTTCGAGGCCTGGCCCCAGTTCTTTTTCTCAGCCAGCTTCGTCACTTTGGCGTTGCGGTACGTAACGTCATTGAGCAGAGTCATCGACTCCGGCTCGATACCTATCACCGAATCACCCAGATATTTGATCCGGGCCACCAAAGCAATTTCCGGTTCCATCTGCACTTTGGCAGACGGTTCTTGTGGCAGACGCACCGTATCAAATGAATACGGATTGACCGTCAGGTAGGCTTCGGAAGCGCCGGAGACATAAAATGGGAAAATAGCCTGAGGGCTGCTTGCGTCGATCTGGCCTTGTAAACCATTGGCTTCACCCGTTTGCTGCAGGTGGCCGGCAAAATTTCCTGCGATACCGACCCCAAATAACGGGACTTTCTTATTATTTTTCGGGCTCAATCTGTCCTCCATGAACCTGATGTGTTAATGAGTTACACTGTCACTTGCAACCCGCGTAATACCATGCCGACCAAAAACTCCTGCGCCTGCTCAAACTCTTGCTCAGTCATAGGTGCGCCTTTAATCAACTGAATTTCCGTATCAAAATCGGCATAAAACTGGGTTGCGCCCCAAATCAGAAACAGCAGGTGCAGCGGCTGAATCGGACGAATTAATCCCTGTTTTATCCATGCTTCAATGATGGTCGCCTTACCGGCTGCCCAGTTGACCATCGGGAATTGAATCGCATCAGCAATCACCGGTGCGCCCTGAATGATCTCCTGGGCAAAAATTTTCGATTCCTGCGGATGCGTGCGGCTGTATTGCATTTTCCCGACAATATAATTTCGCAAAACCGTTTCCGGAGGCAAGCTGGCCGCCTCGGCTGAAAACCCATCGTTCCACATGGTGAGAATTTCTTGCAGCAGAGCCTTATACAGCCCTGTTTTAGATTTGAAATAATACAGGATATTCGCTTTGGGTAAATTCACCCGGTCGGCAATCGCTTGTACCGAGGTCCCTTTATAACCATGTTTTACGAATTCATCGGCCGCAGCCTGCAAGATCATTTCCTGATTACGACGTCGGATCTCGCCTGAAATAGATCGTTTTTTCTGTCCCTGTTCCGTATCCAAACCGGCTCCTTATTCATGTGCCTTTTGGTGTAATGCTATGTGACAACGGCGCTGGCCAAAGACAACGACCTCAGTTGCCTCAAACAGCGTATGCCTGAATAGCTAAATTAAGTAACGCTTGGCTACCACTTGTCAAGTGCTGCGCGCCAATCCCGCCCTATATCCCTGTTTTAGAACAAATGCACTGCATTAGTACAGTCGGACTGCCCGTCATATCTGGTATCACTTGTCTGCCCAGCATGATTCTGTTCTGCTTTAGAAAGCGCACCGACATGGTGCAATTGCATACCGCACAGCACTCATTTGGATCAAAACAGTTCAGCGTCCGGTAAAACCGCGCACAGTATCAACATTCAGAACTTGCCGTTATCCCTTATCATTAAAGGGATGAACTGGAAACGAAAAATAATTTTTCAAAATCCAACCACTTGGTCAGGTTTTTGCTTTATCTCAACTTGGATGAGGTGCACATAGAGCAATCTCGCTCGTGACACTGCGCGTCTGCACCCATACTAAAACCAAAAGAGGATTTATTGCAGATCGTCTCTATCAATCCTAATCTTCCAGAAGAGAGCAATAAAGTGATTGAGAGCACCGAACAGAAGATCAAATCCGGAGAAATCGTTCCGTTTACCGGCCTAATGAAGGACAAACAGGGCAAAGAGGTAATCGCAGCGGGTCATTGGTTGACTGACCAAGAACTGGCCGCAGTCAACTGGTACGTTGAAGGTATCGACGCCAAGATTCCAAATTAATTCAACTCAGGCTCGCGTTTCCGGTGGGATTCGGTTCGCGAGCTGTTTTTTGGTTATTAAGTTGACCATTTGGACAAGTTTTAGCAACACAGAGGAAGTTATGTTAGAGCTCATGATTAACAGCGAAGTCGTCAAAGTAGCGTCGGTACAAGCCGATACCATGCTGCTGAATTACCTGCGCGAAGAAAAGCAAATGACAGGCTCTAAAGAGGGTTGTGCCAGCGGCGATTGCGGCGCTTGCACCGTGGTGATGGTGGATCTCGATGACAATCAGAGAATGCGCTATCGCCAGATCAACGCCTGTATTACCCCCATTCATGCACTGCACGGTAAACAAATCATCACCGTGGAGCACCTGAAACAACACGACCAACTGCATCCGGTTCAGCAAATGGTGGTCGATCGTCACGGCTCACAATGCGGTTTTTGCACGCCTGGTATCGTGATGTCGCTGTATGCGCTCTCTAAACAGGAGCAGCCGCCGCACAATCCGAGTGATTTTCTCGCCGGTAACCTGTGCCGCTGCACCGGCTACGGCCCGCTGATTGATGCCGCCAACGCCATTGCCGAGTCTCACATTGACGATCCGCTCAGTCATAACGATGCTGCGGTAAGAACCTGGCTCCATTCAGTCGAATCCGGTAGCGAAGCGTTAAAACTAAATAGCGAAGCGTTAAAACTAGGTAACGAAGCGTTAAAACTGGCCAGCGAAACGGGTTACGCCCGTCCGAAAAACCGGACCGAGCTGGCCGCGGCTATCGCTGCCATGCCGGACGCCAAACTGATTGCCGGTGGCACTGACCTGGCACTGGAAGTCACCCAGCAACACCATCAGCTCAAGCAACTGATCGATCTGTCACAGGTTGATGACCTGCTGACCATCACCCCGACTGACACCGGCTGGCGTATCGGTGCCGCTGTACCGATGAACCAAGTACATGCCTTTTTCAAGCAGCACTACCCGAGTGCCGATGAGGTGATTGAACGTCTCGGCAGCCTGACGATACGTAACCGTGCCACTTTGGGTGGCAGCCTGGGCCACGCGTCCCCGATTGGTGATATCGCCCCGCTGCTGATCAGCCTGCATGGCGAGATTGAAGTCGATGACGGCAAGCACCAAACCCGCTTTGCACCGGAGGCGTACATCACCGGCTATCGTCAGACCGCATTGAAAGCCAACCAATGGATCAGCGCCATTCACCTGCCCCATATGGCCGACAACGAGCGTCATGCGATCTACAAAATCAGCAAACGCTATGAAGACGATATCGCCACCGTCACGCTCGGTCTTAACATGACGTTTGATGAGCAACAAACCGTGACCGGGTGCATCATTTCCGCCGGCGGCGTTGCCGCCAAATCGGTACGCCTGAGTGAGCTGGAAGCGCTGTTTATTGGTCACCCGCTTTCCCAGTCAGTGGTAAAGAAAGCCCAGGACAAAGTGCCTGAGGTGATTCAGCCACTCAGCGACGTGCGCGGCAGCGCGGCGTACCGGGTAAAACTGGTACAAAACCTGCTGCAACGTTTTTATCTCGAGTCCCGACATATCGAAACAAGGCTGGTGCAAGATGCGTAAATTAACTTCTGTTACCACCAACCACACGGCCAGTCCGTCCGTGAAAGCCGATCCGTCAGCGAAAGTCAGTCCAACGGCGACGGTTAGTCAACCGGTAAAACCGGTCAGCCAGGATACAACTGCCAGCCACTCGGTGGTTGGTCACTCATACAAACACGAGAGCGCGAAGAAACAGGTGGCTGGTGAAGCCCTGTTCGTCGATGACTACGTCATACCGCGTGGCTGTCTGCATGCTGCCGTGGTGACCAGTACCATTGCCAAGGGTAAAGTGAAACAGTTGGATCTCTCCGCCGTCTCAGCCGCACCGGGTGTGGTTAAGGTCTTGACCGATGAGAGTATTCCCGGTGAGAAAGACATCGGCACGATTTTAAAAGGCGATCCGCTGCTGACCATTCATAACGAAGTGCGTTATTTCGGTCAGCCGCTGGCCTTGGTACTGGCCACCAGTCATGAACTGGCGTGGCGGGCGGCGCGTTTAGCGCAAATAGAGTACGAAAAAAGTGACACCGTCACCCTAACCCATGCTCAGGCATGCCAAAACCCACCGCTGTTACCAACTCACCAGATGGGTCAGGTGGTCGCCCAGGATGTGTTTAATCAGGCGCCAGTGCATCTCAGTGGCGATATTCACGTTGGCGGCCAGGAACACTTCTATCTCGAAGGTCAGGTCAGTCTGGCTGAACTGACCGAAGATGGCGGGATTTTCCTGCGCACTTCTACCCAAAATCCCACCGAAGTGCAGAAACTGATCGCCGAAGTACTCGCCATCGATTTTAACCGCGTTACGATCGATATGCGCCGCATGGGCGGCGGTTTTGGCGGTAAAGAGAGCCAGGCGGCGCAATGGGCTTGTCTGGCGGCGCTTGGCGCCCATCACACCAAACGAGCAGTGAAAATTCGTCTGCCGCGCAGCATTGATATGACCGCAACCGGAAAACGCCATCCGTTTTATAACCGCTACCAGTTAGCAGCGGATGCCGAAGGCAGACTCATCGCCGCTAATATGGAAGTGAATGGTCTGTGCGGCCACTCCGCCGATCTCTCGGATGCGATTGTCGACCGGGCGATGTTTCACGCCGATAACGCCTACGCCCTTGGTAAGGCTTGTGTCATTGGTCACCGCCTGCAAACTG
The DNA here is from genome assembly GCF_019226825.1 of Vibrio ostreae. Taxonomy (NCBI): domain Bacteria; kingdom Pseudomonadati; phylum Pseudomonadota; class Gammaproteobacteria; order Vibrionales; family Vibrionaceae; genus Vibrio; species Vibrio ostreae. Next base: position 296,044 of record NZ_CP076642.1, on the reverse strand, counting down.
ACATGGTCTCGCATACGGCCTTTCGTGGCTTTGGCGGCCCGCAAGGTATGATGGTAGTAGAAAAAGCATTGCAGGCGCTGGCGCTCAGAGTCGGCAAAGATGCGCTCGATGTGCGCTATACCAACCTTTACAGTGCCGCTCAGCACACCACACCTTACGGTATGGACGTTGAGCAGCATGCCGAGATGCGTGACATCATGCAGCAGCTGGAAAGCAGCAGTGACTACCGCAAACGCCGTGCGGCGATTACACAGTGGAACCAGACCCATCCGGTGCTGAAAAAAGGCCTGGCACTGACGCCGGTCAAGTTTGGTATCTCGTTTACCGCAACGCACCTTAACCAGGCCGGTGCGCTGATCCATGTTTACACCGACGGCACGCTGCAGGTTTCTCACGGCGGTACCGAAATGGGTCAGGGTCTGCATACCAAAGTCCAACAAATTGTGGCGCAGACCTTCGGAATTGAGATAGACAACGTACTGGTGACATCGACCCGGACCGATAAAGTACCGAATACTTCACCAACCGCCGCTTCATCAGGAGCCGACCTGAACGGCATGGCCGCGCACAATGCCGCCATGATCATTAAACAGCGTCTGCTCGAGTTTGCCTGTCAGCATTTTCAGGTCGAACATGCCGACATCATCCAAGGCAAACTGATCGGTATCGAATCGTCACCATTATATGAGCACCCTATTGCCTGGGCAGAGCTGATTCAGATGGCGTACCTGAACCGCGTGTCGCTATCTGCGACCGGATTCTATCAGACACCGAAAATCGGCTATGACCGCAAAACTGCCTCCGGCCGACCATTTTTCTATTTCGCGCTCGGCGCCGCCTGCTCTGAAGTGACTATCGATACCTTAACCGGTGAAATGCGCGTTGATCGCGTCGATATCCTGCACGATGTCGGCAACAGCCTTAACCCGGCTATCGATCGTGGCCAGATTGAAGGCGCGTTTATTCAGGGCCTCGGATGGCTAACCACCGAAGAGCTGGTCTGGGGTGAAGACGGCCGTCTGCTCAGCAACAGTCCGATGAATTACAAGATCCCGACCATCGGTGATTACCCGAAACAGATGCACATCGATCTGTATGACAAAGCGAACCCGGAGCACAGTATTTATCGCTCCAAGGCTGTGGGCGAACCGCCGTTTATGCATGCCATCAGTGTGTGGTGCGCGGTTTACGATGCGGTTGCGTCACTGAGCGGCTATCGCTGTGAGCCACTGCTGCACGCTCCGGCAACCGGTGAAGCGATTCTCACTGCCTGTGAGCATCAACTGCAGTGGCTGAATGAACACAACGCAGCGGAGGACAGTGCCGATGTCGCCAACGAATAACACGTTCTTATCCAGCCCAGACCTCAACTGGCTGAGTGCCTGTCAGCAACTTGAACAGCAGGGCGAAGCGTATTGCATCGCGACCGTAGTCGCCTATGTCGGTTCAGTACCAAGAGCCAGCGGTGCCAAAATGGTGATTACCCGCCACAGCCAGTTTGACACTTTAGGTGGCGGTAATCTGGAATATCAGGTGATTGCGAAAGCGCGTGACAGCCTGAGCACGCATCGCAGCGAACTGATGATCGAGCGCTTTAGCCTTGCCGCGGACCTTAGTCAGTGCTGCGGCGGTGCGGTGCAGGTGATGTTTGAGTTCTTCCACACCTGCACACCGCAAGTGGTGATTTTTGGTGCCGGCCATGTGTGCCAGGCGCTGACCAGCGTACTGGCAGAGTTACCGTGTCACGTAAAAGTGATCGACAGCCGCAGCGAGTGGCTTGAACCACTGCAAAACAAAGGTATTGAAACTGAACTTGCACCGGCTCCGATTGAATGTATCGCGACCCTGCGCGACAACGCTTATGTGCTGATCCTGACTCAGGATCACGCACTGGATTATGACCTGACGCTGCGCGCGCTCGAGCAGCAGCGCTTTGCCTATGTCGGCCTGATTGGATCGCAGGGCAAACGTCAGCGCTTTGAATTTCGCCTCAAAGAGAATCTCAGTCACCCGCAGCTGATTGAGCAGCTTACCTGCCCGATTGGTGTTCCGGATGTGCAGGGCAAACTGCCGATGCAGGTCGCGGTCTCGGTGGCGGCGCAGCTGATACAGAAATTTGCACAACACACCGCCACTGAGCCAGCGGGCGAAGCGCAGTGGAAGCAAGTCAATAGCGCCCGGCAGCAATTAAAGGAGAAGCATGAATGAGTTCAGAAGTGCCGGCTATCGGTTTAAACGGACCTATCGATCTGGACGACCAGCAACTGGCCAGGATTTGTACCAGCCAACGCTGGCAGCAGTATATGAAACAAGCGATGCCGGTGGCCGGTGGCCAGGATTTACTCCGGGCAGCAGAACACGCCTTCGGGCAACTGGAAGAAGCAGACTGGCTGGAAGCGTTTGCCGGCCACCCGATGATCGGCGATCTCGCCAGCCTGGAGAAGAAATACGCACAGGGCAAAGCACTGAGCGAACAGGAGCAAGGTCAGGTCAAACAAGCCTCAGCCGAGGTATTGCAGGAACTGCTGACGCTCAATCAGCACTATCGCGACAAGTTTGGCTTTATCTTCATCGTGTGTGCCAGCAACAAGAGCGCCGACGAGATGCTGGGCCTGCTCAAAGCGCGCATTGACCGTTCGCGCGCGCAAGAGCTGCAACAGGCAGCCACAGAACAACAAAAAATCAGTCATATCAGAATGGAAGTATATTTATGAAGCAACTCAGTTGTCATGTGCTTGATACCGCTAACGGCAGGCCGGCTGCCGGTATTGCCGTCAAACTTTTTACTTTGCAGAGCCCATCAGGCAACGATTCATTCCACCTGGAGTGTCTTGCTGAAGGTGTCACCGACCAGGATGGTCGCGCCAGATTCGGTGATGTCAGCCTGATAGCACAAAATTACACCCTGCGTTTTATGGTTGCGCCTTACTGCCAAGAACAATTCGGTCAGGCTTTCTTCCCGTTCATCGACGTCAATTTCACTGTCAGTGATGAACGCAACCACCATATTCCTCTGCTGCTGTCACCCTTCTCTTATTCCAGCTATCGAGGAAGTTAATATGTCGATTGCGGTACATCGCGGCCGTTTGCTGCACTTTCCAGAGGTGACATTGTCACCAAAAGATCATTACCATTACTGGGAAGATGGCGTTCTGGTGGTAGAAAACGGCCGGATTCGACATGTCGGTGACGCGGCGCAGTTTTTCTCTGTTTCCGCCAATAAAGCCTTGTTGATTCAGGGCAACGTGACTGAGCATCGCGGCCTGTTAATTCCGGGCATGATCGATGCGCACGTGCATTACCCGCAGGTCGAAATGATTGCCAGTTATGGCAAGCAACTGCTGGACTGGCTCAACAGCTACACTTTCCCGGCAGAGCTGCGCTACAGTGACGCGCTCTATGCCACAGTGCAGGCTGACTTTTTTTTGCAGCAGCTGTTTGCGCACGGCACCACCACAGCCAGCGTATTTGCCACCGTGCACCCACAGTCAGTGGATGCCTTTTTTGATGCGGCACAGAAATATGATGCGCGCATGGTGTGCGGCAAGGTTCTGATGGATCGCTTCAGCCCGGACGAACTGCAGGACACGCCGGACTCAGGCTACCGCGACAGCAAGGCTCTGATTGAACGCTGGCACAAACAAGGCCGCGCTTTATATGCGATTACACCACGTTTTGCACCGACCAGCAGCCCGGAACAACTCGCCAAAGCAGGTCAGCTGGCCAAAGAGCACCCGGACACCTTCATTCAGACGCACCTGAGTGAGAATCTCAATGAGGTCGCCTGGGTCAAAGATCTGTACCCGGACAGTGACGATTATCTCGATGTCTATCAGCGCAATAACTTGGTGCGGGAACGGGCTTTGTTCGGTCATGCAATCCATCTTAGTGCGCGCGAGCAACAAGCCCTGGCCAAAAGCGGCGCAGCGGTAGCGTTCTGCCCGTCATCAAATCTGTTTCTCGGCAGCGGGTTACTGCCTTATGAGCAGCTCAAACAGGCGCATATTCCGGTTGCCATCGCCAGTGATGTCGGCGCAGGCACCAGCCTGAGTCTGCTGAAAAACCAGAGTGATGCTTACAAGATTTGTCAGCTGCAAGGCTATAGCCTGGATGCGTTTGAATCTTTATACCTCTGTACACAGGGAGCCGCCGCGGCCATGGGGCTCGAACACCTGATTGGCAACTTTAATATCGGCACTGAAGCCGATTTTGTCGAACTCGATCTTGCTGCATTCCCGATGCTCAAGCAGCGTTTTCTGCGTTGCAATGATTTAGCCGAGCAGCTTTTCGCCCTGATGACCCTGGGCGACGAGCGTACGATCGAGCGAACTTATGTTCATGGAAAATTAGTCTATCAAAAGGATATATAACTTATGTGGCCTCAACTGTACGAATGGTTAGCACTGTTTATCAAATGGTTTCATGTCATCTGCGGTATCGCATGGATTGGCGCCAGCTTTTATTTCACCTGGCTGGATAACAGCCTGGAAACCCCACCCAAATGGAAAAAGACAAAGGCATCAAAGGTGACCTGTGGGCCGTACACGGTGGCGGCTTTTATGAAGTAGCTAAGTACCAGGTCGGCCCGGAAAAAATGCCGGAAAAACTGCACTGGTTTAAATGGGAAGCCTATACCACCTGGCTGACCGGCTCAGCCCTGCTTATCTGGATGTATTACTTCAACGCTCAGGCCTATCTGATTGACCCGCGTGTGATGGAGCTGACCTCGCTGCAGGCGGTCGGTCTGGGTGTCGGCGGCGTTATGCTTGGTGTGGTGGTGTATGAAATTCTGATGCGCTCACCACTGAGCCGCAACACCGTCTTGTTTAGTGGCGCAGTTGTACTATTCGGCGCCCTGTTCTTCTATGGCTTTACTCATCTGTTCAGCGGCCGCGGTGCCTTTATTCATATGGGCGCGCTAATTGGCTCGATCATGGTCAACAATGTGTTCCATAAGATCATTCCTGGTCAGCGTAAAATGGTGGCCCAGGTGGCTGCCGGTGAGCCGGTCGATCCGGCGCCGGGCCTGGAAGGCAAGCGCCGCTCGATTCACAACAACTACTTCACCCTGCCGGTGATCTTTCTGATGATCAGTAATCACTACCCGATGATTTACCAGCACGCCAACAGCTGGCTGATCGGTCTGCTGATCATGGTGATCAGTGCCTACATTCGTCACTACTTTAACCTGAAACATACCGGCCAGCAAAAGCCAGCGGTCATGTTTATCGGCGCCGCTGCCATGTTCCTGCTGGCTGTGGCGATCAGCTGGCAAACGACAGCGCAGATGCAAGCCAAGAAAGAGCTGGCGCAGCACAATGCCGCCCAGCCTGCCGCCGCTCAACCAACAGCTCAGTTAGTCGGTCTGAATGAAGATCAGCATATCGCGCAGCAGATCATCAAAGATCGTTGTAGCCAGTGTCATAGTTCCGCACCGACCGACGACGTGTTCAAGGTTGCACCAAGCGGAGCGGTGTTCGATAACTGGCAGGATATTGAACGTTGGAAAGCACGCATTCTGGCCCGCGCGGTGGAAAGTGCCGACATGCCGTTCCTGAATAAAACAGACATGACAGACACCGAACGTCAGTTGTTAAAGCAGGCATTAACTCAAACCCATTAACCGCGGTTAATTAAATCTGAGCTTATAATAAAAGTTGCGTTCCCCCCAACGCACTCAAGCCACCAGTGGCTCCGCTGGTGGCTTTTTTATCTTCAGTCGCCTATTCCGGCATGGTTTTTTTAACCCTTTGTAAAGTAATGTAAAAGCCCGAACCACTTCATGATTAGACGCTCCAATGCTGCGTCAATTCAATCACCAAGAGGTTACCAATGAAATACAGATCACTCTCGCTGGCAGTAAGTTGCACACTGCTTACTTCTTACTCGTTCGCCCAGCCAGGGCCATCCGGCGATCACGATATGGGGCGACCACCTTCCTTTGCAGAACTAGACAACAATGGTGATGGCATACTGACCCAGGATGAACTGCAAGGGCCGATGCAGCGTGATTTCTCACAAATGGACAGTAATGGCGATGGCGAAGTGACTGAACCGGAACTTGACAGCTTTATGCGCAGCCACAAGCCACCGCAAAAACCACAGGACTGATTTAATATTGGCTCTGAGGTATTGATTCTCAGGAGCCTCAAATCACCGCACCTTAAGGCCTAATTTAAAGGGACAGTAAAAAGCCCGGCTCAACGGGCCGGGCTTGAATTACAAAATTGAGTCAGGACAAACCGAAACACTATCAGACAAAGCTTTTCAGCATCTCGATAAAACAGTGTAAGCCCACTGCGACATCTGACGGGGTCACCTGCTCGCGCGGGTTGTGGCTGATGCCCTTCTCGCAGCGGATAAACAGCATGCCGACATCGGTCATGGTGGCCATTGCCAGTGCATCATGACCGGCGCCACTGGGCAAAAAACGCGGTTTCGTCTGAGTGACCGTTTCCACCACTGAGGCCCACTTTTGCTGCAGTGATTCATGACACGGCACGGCTGCCGCTTGATAGATGTTCTGCGAACTGAATTTCAGGCCGCGTTTATCGGCGATCTTATTCAGCAGAGCCAGAAGCTGGGTGGTACACGCTTCCAGCGTGTCCTGCGATAAGCTGCGAATATCAATGGTAAAGCGGGTTTCACCCGGAATCACATTGACTGCGCCTGGCAGTACTTCACACTTACCGACCGTCGCTACAATGCCTTTATCGGCGGCGAATTTCTCGATGTAAGTGATCATCTCAGCGGTCCCGCACAGGGCATCATTGCGCAGATTGACCGGAACCGTACCGGCATGACCGGCCATCCCTTTAACACCACACTCAAAACGTTTTGCCCCGGCAATACCGGTAACAACACCGACCGCGAGATCTTCGGCTTCCAGCACCGGGCCCTGCTCAATATGCGCTTCCAGGTAAGCCAGCGTCTCTTCAGCGCGGCGCGCATCGCGACCCGCTTGTTCCGGATCCAGACCAAATGTACGCATCGCCTCCGCCATACTGATGCCGTCAGCATCTTTCACATCCAGCCAGGCCGGATTAAAACAGCCCGCTACACCACTTGAACCAATCAGCGTGGTATTAAAACGGGTGCCTTCTTCGTCAGCAAAAGCGACCACATCAATATGAAACGGAAACTCCTGCTCAGACAAAGCCGCCAGGGCTTCAATTGCCATGATGACACCCAGATTGCCATCATACTTACCGGCATTACGCACCGTATCACTGTGCGAACCCAGAATCAGGGTTGGCTGAGTCGGGTTCAACGACACCTTACGTCCCCACTGGTTACCGACACTGTCTTGCCAGGTTTCGAGACCGGCTTGCTGCATCCACACAGCCAGTTGATCATGGGCCAGACGGTGCTCAGGCGTGAGGTAAGCCCGGGTCACTTGCCCGGGCGTTTCGGTAAACGAGCCAAGCACGTCGGCTTGTTCCATCAAGCGCTTTGCACGATCTTCCATTGTGATTCCATTCATCGTCGCCATTGGCGCTCCTTAACCGTTTGCTTAACCAAAGTATTCCATTGCTGCCACCACTGCCTGTCCAGGCACGATTGCTGCTTTGTGCTTGATAAGAACCGCTTCCAGAGCAGCCAGAGTAGACAACACACATTCCTGACGCGCGTTGTAACCCATGGTACCGATACGCCAGATCTTACCGTGCAGCGGACCAAACGAGGTACCGATCTCGATACCAAAACGGTTCAGTAGTTCCATACGGACGGCATCGCCGTTGACGCTGGCCGGGATATAGACACCAACGACGTTATTCATCTTATAAGCCTGGTTACCAAACAGTTCCAGACCCATCGCACGCAGACCAACCGCCAGTGCATCACCGGCTTGCTTATGACGAGCGACAACATTATCAACCCCTTCTTCCAGGAAGATGCGCGCGCATTCACGTGCTGCATACAGCATGCTGGTCGCTTCGGTGTGGTGGTTAAGCCGTTCCGGTCCCCAGTAATCCATGATCATCGCCAGATCAAAGTAATTCGACTGGATCATCGCATCTTCACCCTGCGTGTGGTGATCGGCGCGGATACCGGCCTCTACGTGTTTGCGACGGTTGATCACTTCTGCACAGCGATCGCTCAGCGTGATGGGTGCCGAACCTGAAGGGCCGCCCAGACATTTCTGCAGACCGGCAGAAACCGCATCCAGATGCCACTCATCAACTTTCAGATCGTTACCTGCGATTGACGCTGTAGCGTCACAATAAAACAACACCCCATAACGCTGACAGATGTCGCCCATCTCAGCCAGAGGCTGATTCATTGTGGTTGACGTATCACCCTGTACGGTTGCCAGCATTTTAGGCTGGAAGGATTTGATCGCGGCTTCCACTTTATCCGCCGGGCACACTTCACCCCATTCTATATCGATGGTTTTTACCACAGCACCGACACGCTGCGCGATTTCACACAACAGGTGGCCAAAACGGCCAATCACAGGGATCAGGACTTTGTCACCAGGTTGCAGAACAGAAACCAGTACCGCTTCAATACCGGAACGCGCCGTGCCATCCACCAGCATGGTTTGCTTATTGTCAGTCTGGAATACACCACGGTACAGTGACTGTACCTGGTTCATGTAACCAGTCATCACCGGATCGTACTGACCAATCAGTGACTGAGAGATAGCCTGATGAACACGTGGATAAGCATTGATCGGACCCGGGCCCATCAACAGACGTTGTGGCGGGTTCAGGGTTTCAAATAGTTCGTTTTGGGCTTTCATCTCATTCTCCAAGTATACTGCGTCCATCACTACGAGGATCGCTGGTTGCGCACGCTTTTCCTTCGCTATTCAATACGATAGCGCCAGCATGTCCCATTAATTCGTTCACATCGGCAACGTAAGTCACATCGTGACCGCGTTGCATCAGTTGCTCGCCGTATGCGTCATACAGCGAACGTTCAAGTCGTAAGTTGTTGGTACTGTTTCCCCAGGTACGTCCCAGCAGCCAGCGCGGTTTCGCCACCGCATCAGCCAGCGTGTCACCCTGATAATGGTAACGGCTGAACAGACAAGCCTGAGTCTGTGGCTGGCCTTCTCCGCCCATGGTGCCGTAACTCATGCGGCTGCCATCATTAAGCTCGGCATAGGCCGGGTTAAGGGTATGGAACGGTTTTTTGCCCGCAGCCAGTACGTTGTGATGGCTGGCATCGAGCGAGAAACTCTTGCCGCGACAATTCCACAAAATACCGGTCTCAGGCAGGAACAAACCGGAGCCAAACTCCCAGTACACACTCTGGATAAAGCTCACCATGGTGCCGTACTGATCCGAGGCGCCCATCCAGATGGTGTCACCCGGTTTCGCCTGGTGTGGCCAGGGCAGCGCTTTTTGCAACGACACATTGCTAACACATTCATCAATCACAGATTCAGTCAGCCACTCCTGCAGCGGCTGAGTAAGATTCTCTTCGTCGCACACTTCACGGTCACGGATGATGAAGGCCTGTTTGGTGGCTTCAACCAGCAGGTGGATGTGGTCAATTTCACTTTCCGCCTGCGCTGCCAGACGATCATAAATCGCCAGGATCAGCAGTGATGCCACGCCCTGAGTCGGCGCACCAAAGTTATACAAACGCCCTTTAGATGTTTGTACGCTGAGCGGTGCCAACACGCGAGCCTGATGGGCATGAAAATCTTTCAGGCCCAGCGGGCTGCCGGCCTGTTGCAGCTCTTTCGCTGCCAATTCGGCAATCTCACCACGGTAGAAATCATCCAGGCCAGACTCGGCAAGACGGGTCAGGGTGTTGGCCAGCGCTTCGTTAATCAGCGTATCGCCCACCTGCAGTGTTTTGCCCTGTTTAAGGAAACGCTCAGCAAACGCTGGTAAAGAAGCCAGCCGCTGGTAAGTTTTTTCACTGGCATTGACCAGACTTTGTGTCACTTCAATGCCCGAGCGCGCAGCGTCAATCGCAGGTTGTAACAGTTGGATCAGCGACAGATTGGTGGCATCCATTTCCAGCGCTTTTTGCCAGGCTGCAACCGTACCGGCCATGGTAATTGAAGCATCAGCCCCCGCTTCCGGCAGCTCACTGCCTTTGGCACGGAATGCGTCCACGTCGATATTGAGCGCCGCAGCGCCGCAGCCGTCGATGGCAACCGGAGTCTGGCCTTTCTTGGCAATCAGCCAGAAGCTGTCGCCGCCAATCCCATTCATATGCGGGTACTGCACAGAAATCATCGCTGCCGCAGCCACCATGGCTTCACTGGCGGTACCGCCTGCATCGAGAATTTGCTGGCCTACCTGGGCGGCCTTATAGTGAGGGGCAGTAAACGCCGTTTGATGCTTCATTCACGTTCTCCTTGGCTCAGTTTATCACCCGTTGCCAGCAGATCTTCTTCCTGATCAGGCTGTCCCATCAGGGAAACGCCGCACGGGCCTTCTAATAATTTGTTCATCGGCAGATGAAGCTGAGGCAGACCGGATAAACCGGCAATACTGGTCAGCCCCATTAACTGACTACGGTAGACCGCCAGTTCAACGGCCGGCATGGTCAGTGACGGCGGACCGGATGGCGTGGTCGGAATCGCCCACAGACACTGATTTTTCTGCAGATGGCAGACTAATTTTTGCATCAGTCCGGTTTGTTCTTCTCTGGCGTGATGATATTGCTCACGCGTAATGGTGCGGGCCCACGCCACGCGCTCGCCAATCGCAGGATCGATACTGTTAACGTGTTCACTCAGCCATACATCGTGTTCACGGATAATGTCGAAGCCCTGAATCGTGCGGAACAAAAGGCTCAGTTCGGTCAGACTCCAGCCCAGATCGGCAAGGAAATCGCCTTCCAACAGCGTGAAACCATTTTGCTCACACCACTGTTGCAAACGTACCAGACGCGGCTCAGACATGATCGCCTTACACTGACCATCCAGATAAAGGGTTTTGCACTCTACGCCCGACTTGTCGCGACCGGAAAGTATCGACCAAACCTGACGCATCAGCCCGAGATCACGGGTAAAAATACCCGCTGTATCAAAACTTTTTGCCAGTTCAAACGCATGCGACAGATCCAGGCTGCCCAGGGTCGGACGCAGACCGTACAGACCACAGTAACTGGCCGGTACGCGAACCGAACCACCGGTATCCGTGCCGATAGAAAACTCACAGTCACCGTTGGCTACCGCCACGGCACTGCCGCTCGAAGATCCACCCGGAATGCAATCCGCTGCCGCCGGGTTAACCGGTGTACCGTAATGGACGTTCTGGCCGTTGAGGCTATAAGCCAGTTCGTCAGTTTGCACGCGTCCGCTGCACTCGGCACCCGCTTCGAGCAACGCACTAATCAGAGGTGAAGTATGAGTGGCTTTCTCATGGGTGGTCAGCCAGGTCGGGTTGCCCGCTCCGGTCACGAAACCGGCTACATCGAACAGATCTTTGAACACAAAATGTGTACCCGACAGCACACCCTGCGCAGTGGCAGGCAAAAATTGCGGGCCTTGTTGGCAGTAAACTCGAGCGTCCCTACTCATAGCATTTCCTTTGTCGCATTCGTTTTAGTTCGTTCAGCGCCACACTTTCAGAGTGTGGCGGCTTTTATCAGTTGGTTGCCGCTTTTAAGGTTTCATTCTGGCGCGCATAACGGTTAGCCAGCACGGCACAGTAGAAGATCTGAATCGGGTGATACAGCATGATTGGCAACAGAATCATACCCAGGGTCGGATCGGCACCGAAAATAACTTTTGCCATCGGGATACCCGCCGCCAGTGTTTTCTTGGTGCCACAGAACACCGCCGCCACTTCATCCGGCAGTGCAAATTTAACCCGGCGTGCGCCCCACTGAATCAGGTGCACCATGATGACCAGAGTGACCACACAAATCGCGATAGACGTCGCCAGCAGACCAACGGAGAATTCGCTCCACACACCGTTAACCACTGAATCACAGAACGCGTTGTAAACGATCAGCAGGATGACGTATTTGTCTACTTTGTTAACCACTGACTTATGACGGTCCACGAAAGAAACCAGGTAAGGACGCAGCAACTGACCGACTATCATCGGAACCAGTAGCAGCTTAGCAATCGAAGTGACCGAATCCATCAGATCCAGTTGTACTCCTTCAAAGCCCATAAACAGTTGGATCAACAGCGGCGTAATAAATACACCCAGCACGCTTGACAGAGAAGCGTTAAAAATCGCCCCCGGTACGTTACCTTTGCCCACACTGGTCATTGCAACCGAAGAAGAAATCGTACTTGGCAGCACCAGCAGGTAACAGAAACCAAACGCCAGAGCCGATGGCATGTAAGCCAGGAACGCTTCGCCAAAAATCACCCACAGCAGCGGGTAAATCACAAACGTGGCCATTTGAATATAAATATGCAGGCGCCAGTTAGTCACACCCGCTTTAATCGCTTTTGGTGACAGGCCCAGACCGTGCAGGAAGAAGACAATGGCGACACCAATACCCGTGATTTGATCCAGATGAATCACACCACCGGAACGACCGATTTCAGACGTCATGGAAGCCAGCACGATGGCGGCGACCATGCCGACCAAAAACCACTCTTTTTTAAGTTTTGCTAATACATTCATATCGTAAGTTTTGCTCTTGGTTGCTTTATTAATATCGAAGACCAACTCGCAACTATTCCACTTCACTAAGCAGCGAATAGCTGTGAGAAATATTCCGGCTTAATTGAGCCGCATTCTGACCAAGGTGTCGGTACACCTTGTTGACCAGGTATGATATTAAGCTCATAGGCACCGCATAGCTATCTAAAGGTGCCTGATTATTCATATAACACAGCAGAAAATGCGTTACTTCAGACGCGTATTTCTGACCCGATTGATCGGTGATCAATAAACAGGGTTTGCCATTCAAATGCTGAATTATCTTTTCAAACTGGCTGATACGGCGGCGAATACCAATCACAATCACAAAATCGTCGTCACCTATCGAAACCAGATCTTCGCCCAGCGTTTGTCCCGGCAGAGGCAGCAGTTCGACGTCACTGCGGCACTGCATCAGTTGCTGGCGAAAATGCATCGCTAACGGATAACTGTTGCGATAGCCGATGATCTTAACGCGTTTTGCCCGCGCTATTGCATCAATCAAACCAGTCACATCAATCGCTGCCAACTGGGCCCAGAGCTGCTCCAGGGCACGCATATCATTCTGAATGCCCGGATCATCGATGTTAGAGGTCAGAACCGGGATACCTTTATCGCGTTCCTGCATCAGTTCCTGACGGAGCGCGAGATGATCGTCATAACCTAACTGTCTGATAAAACGACTCACGCTGGTTTTAGACACCGAACAGGACTCGGCAATTTCAGCGGTCGACAGCATGAGGATCTTCTCCGGATTGAGCTGCAGATAGTCTGCCACCCTGCGGCTGCTCTCCGTTAAACGCGAATACTGCTGCGTAATACGTTCGCTCAGTGAGTTGTGATTGGTCATTCGCACTCCCTAGTTTCGATTAGCTGTTGTTAGCGAACCGCCGACAAAAAGCTTTGCAGCTCTGGCGTCTGTGGCGCAGCAAACACTTCTTCGCTGGGACCGGTTTCCCACACTTTACCCTGATTCATAAACACCACGCGGTCGCCCACATCGCGGGCAAAGTTCATCTCATGGGTAACCAGAATCAGTGTCATGCCTTCCGCTTTTAACTGCTCCAGCACTTTAAGCACTTCACCCACCAGTTCCGGATCCAGCGCCGAGGTGATTTCATCACACAGCAGGACTTTCGGATTCATCGCCAGTGAGCGGGCAATCGCGACGCGCTGCTGCTGACCACCGGACAGATTGCTCGGATACGCCTCAAACTTATCTGCCAGCCCGACTTTAGCCAGTAGTTCACGCGCCTGGGCTTCACACTCTTTGCTGTCTTTTTTCAGCACCAGTTTGGGTGCCAGCATCACATTCTCGCCTACGGTCATGTGCGGGAACAGGTTAAAGCTCTGAAACACCATACCAACGCTGCGGCTCAGCAGACGCAGTTTGTATTCATCGTTTTCCACCGACTGACTGTCAACGATGATGGCACCTTCCTGATAATCTTCCAGGCCATTCATACAACGCAGTAAGGTACTTTTCCCTGAACCACTGCGACCGATGATCGAGACCACTTCACCACGTTTGATTTTCAGGTCGACGCCTTTCAGGACGTGGTTTTCACCATAATATTTATGAACTTGTTCAACACTAACGAGTGACATGATTGCGAGTCTCCAGGTATCGGGCTAACACAGAAAGCGGAAAGCAAATAGCAAAGTACAGTACAGCAACCAGCGCAAACACCTTGAACGGCTGGAAGGTCGCGTTGTTTAACATGGTGCCGGCTTTAGTCAGCTCGACAAACCCAATGATGGACGCCAGTGCCGTGCCTTTAACAATCTGCACGGAAAAGCCCACTGTTGGTGCAATGGCCATACGGGCCGCTTGCGGGGCAATAACATGACGCATGGTCTGAAGATAGGTCATCCCCAGCGTGCGACACGCTTCCCACTGCCCTTTTGGCAACGACTCAATACAACCGCGCCAGATATCATGGAAAAATGCACTACTAAATAGTGTCAGAGACAAAATCGCCGCCGTCCACGGGCTGACTTCAATGCCAACCAGCGATAAACCAAAGAAGGCCAGAAATAACTGCATCAGCAGCGGTGTGCCCTGAAACAGTTCCACATACAGTTTGACGATAGCTGTCATCACCGGACTGCGGGTACTGCGTAATAAAGTAATGATAAGACCCAGCAGTCCGCCACCGACAAAAGCAATCAGGGATAAAGCAACCGTCCAGCGCGCGGCCATCAGCAGGCTGCGAAAAATATCCCAATCGGTAAATTGCATCATATTCCGGCTCTCCTACAACGATGGGTTCTTGAACGTTTTGCGTTTGACTAACGCAAACATCTGTCGCATCACAATCGCCAGTACCAGATAAATCGCCGCGGTCAGCATGTACGATTCAAAACTAAGGAAACTGCGTGATTGCACAAAGTTAGCGGCAAAGGTTAAATCTTCGACCGAAATTTGCGAGACCACCGCGGAGCCGAGCATCACAATAATGCACTGGCTGACAATCGCCGGGTAAACGCGCTGATACGCCGGTGGAAGCACGATACGGGTAAAGATCTGCATTCGGGTCAGGCCCAGTGTTTTGCCGGCTTCCCACTGTCCTTTCGGTGTGGCTTCAATACCGGCACGAATGATCTCCGCTGAATACGCCCCCAGGTTGATGACCATGGCAATCAAACCGGCTTGCCAGGCACTGAGCTTGATGCCCAGCGCAGGCAGGCCGAAAAAGATAAAAAACAGTTGCACAATAAACGGGGTGTTGCGAATCACCTCGATATAACACGTGCAGACAAACTTAAGCCATTTCACCTGGCTGGTTTTGGCACCGGCGCAAACAGTGCCAAGCAGTAACCCGCCAAGGGTTGAGATGACCGTCAGTTCAACGGTCGTTTCAAGCCCTGCCACAAACTGTGGCAGGTAAGGAGTCAAACCGCTAAAATCCAACTGATAACTCATGCTTCGTCCTTAAAGTTCTTGGTTCGAAACCGCTTATGCGCCCAGGTCCGCAGGAAATGGTGCTTTGAGCCATTTTTGCGAGAAACCTTCCAGGACACCCTCTTCTTTTGCTTGTGAAATCAGACGATTGACTTCTTTCAGCAGAGATTCTTCACCTTTCATCACGCCGACAAAACATGGCGAGTTTTTCAGCAAGAACTTGGTCTTCGGTGCTTTGGCCGGATAGCGGGTTGCAATTTCAGTCACCACCAGGTTGCCGGTTGCGATCAGGCTAACCTGACCCGACAAGAACGACGACAAGGTTGCGTTGTTGTCTTCAAAACGTTTAATCACAGTATCAGCCGGTGCAATCTTGCTCAGCTCAAGATCCTCAACCGAGCCGCGTGTCACACCAATCGTTTTACCGCTCAGATCCTTCGCATCACCGACCGCTTCATCGTCAGAGCCGAATACACCCAGATAGAAAGGTGCATACGCTTCACTGAAATCGATCACTTTGGCACGTTCCGGGTTTTTACCCATGCTGGAAATCACCAGATCCACCTTACCGGTTTGTAAGTAAGGAATACGGTTAGCACTGGTTACCGGCACCAACTCCAGTTTCACGTCCAGTTTGTCCGCCAGATAACCCGCCATATCAATGTCGTAACCTTGCGGTTTCAGGTCGATACCAATTGAACCAAACGGAGGGAAATCCTGAGGAACCGCCACTTTAAGTACACCTTTCTGATGAACCGAATCCAGTTGGTCAGCCTTCGCTGCCGTTGCGCCAACCAGTAAGCTGGCAGATGCGAGTACACTCGCCATAAGGCCAAATAATTTCATCGTTAATCTCCTTTTAAAATGAAACGCTTGAAACATCTGACTTACACTTTGCAACGATCGCGCCAACTTTAATTAAAAATATAATCGCATTAATAACAACAAGTTAGATATCAATGCGATTTTTACAACTGACTTCATACTGAAACTAGTGGAACTTTTGGTGCACAACCGATCACTTGTGGTGCAATCGTTTCAGCCTTTACTGCCTACGGTTAAAAAACACCGGGTAAATTCGGGTCACCATCCTGATGACCCGTCTAACCACGATTTACTTATGCCTTTTCATCACGCAGGCGCAGCGCTGCAACCGATGATGAGTTGTCCATCATGTAACGGTAAGCAAACGCCGATACCAGACCACCAATGAAAAGTGCATAGTTGGCGAGTTCAGCCACGACGAACGTTGCCACAATCGCAATCAGGCTGGCAAAAACCAGGGCATAAATACTGTTCATGTTGAAACCATTACGGTACCAGTACAGACCCTCTTTTGACTCGGTGTACAGTGACGGTACATCGATATGGCCTTTCTTAATGATGTAGTAATCGACGATGATAATGCCGTACAGAGGACCAATCATCGCTGCCAGTACATCCACCGTGTAATGAATGACTTCCGGGTTGTTGAACAGGTTCCAAGGTGTCAGCAGCACTGAACCGAACGCCGCGATAAAACCACCCATTTTGAAGCTGATTTTTTGTGGTGATACGTTAGAGAAGTCAAACGCAGGCGCCACAAAGTTCGCAACAATGTTGATACCAACGGTCGCGAAGATAAACGTCATCGCACCAAGCACGGTAATCATGCCGGAATCAAGACGTTTTACCGTTTCAACCGGGTCAGTAATCATTTCACCAAATACCGGAATTGAAGCTGATACAATCACCACGCTGAACACAGAGAACAACAGGAAATTCAGCGGCAGACCCAGCAGGTTACCCAGTTTCAGTTTTTGGTAACTGCCACAGTAACGTGAGAAGTCACTAAAGTTCAGCGTCGGACCAGCAAAGTAACCCGCAACCAGAGCAATCGCGATCACCATTTGCGTTACGACTTCCCAGCCCTGCAGGTTTTGTGAGCTCAGATTAAAGCTGATGTTATCCCAGCCCGCCAGATCAACCATGTAGACACACAGCGCGAACATCGCCACGTAAATGGCCGGACCAGACCAGTCAATGACCTTACGAATCATATCCATGCCGAACATGAACACAATACCCTGCAGGATCCACATCGAGACAAAGCCAACCCAACCCAGGTAAGACAGGCCCAGGAAGCTTGCATCCGCCAGACTTTCCATGCCCGGAAAAAAAGTACAGCAGCAAAATAATAAATGAGCTGGAAGCCAGGTAAGTTTGAATACCGTACCAAACCACCGCAATCAGACCGCGAATCACAGCTGGAATATTGGCACCAAAGACACCAAAAGACATACGCGCGATAACCGGGAATGGTGCACCAGCTTGCTGACCCGGTTTACCCATCAGGTTGGCAAACACCAGCACAATGGAAATCCCCACTAACAAACTGATGAAAACCTGGATACCGTTCAGGCCTAACGCAAACAGACTGGCCGCAAATACGTAACCACCGACGCTGTGTACGTCTGACATCCAGAACGCGAAAATGCTGTACCAACCCCACTTCTGTTCTTTCTCAGGGAGCAAATCAGCATTGGCTAATTTGTCGCTAATTGGCAATTCCTTTTTCATAGTATAACTTCCTTGCACTTATATTGTATACAATCACAAATACAAGTAGCGTGCCAATTTGTTAAAACCCCGTTTTTATTGACTTCAGCCTCATTAAGCCGGTGAGAACTTACTAGGTGGCGCACCATCATAGTTCATGGCGCAACAAGATAGTGCACAGTTTGCGGTGATTTTGGTGAATAAAATCACCAAGCCCCGCGGTTTATAACTTGCTTCATTCGATTAACATGGTATACATATTGCAGCCGTAAGTTGTATACAACTATTTAGAGAATGCTCATGTCTAACGACGAAAAAATTTATCAAAAGATGCTTAAAGCCATCGTTGAACATCAACTTCCGCCTGGTGAAAGGTTACCTGAAGATAAACTTTCAGAAGTGTTTGGCGTCAGCCGCACCGGCATTCGTAAAGTACTTCAGCGCCTCGCACTGGAACGTTTCGTGGTGATTCAGCCCAATAAAGGCGCGCAAGTGAATCGTCCCAGCCGCCAGGAAGCAGAGGAAGTACTCGATAGCCGTATTCTCCTTGAACCATTATTAATGCAAGAAGTCAGCGAAAACTGGAACCTTAAAGTGTCTAAGCATTTTCGTGACATCGTTGCTCAGGAAAAGCAGGCTGAACGCGACAATAACCTGACCCGTTCCATTCAGTTGACCGCCCAATTCCACTATGAACTGGCCCGAATCGGTAACAATCGGGTGCTGGCAGAATTTATAGAACAACTCTGCTACCGCTCCTCTTTAGTTATCGCTGCCTACGGTACCCGGGAGAGTGTGAGCTGTGACTGTGGTGATCACATCGAACTGATTGATCTGCTCGATCAACGCAAAGTCGCGCAAGCCCAGCAATGGATGCGCCATCACCTGCAACATATTAAGCAGTCGATTTCACTGACTGGAAAACAAGAAGCGCAAATCGATTTCAATTCACTTTTTGCCCAAATGGATTAATGGATGAAAATTCAGTTAATAAACCCAAATACATGCCAGGGTATGACTGACAAAATTGCCGTGTCAGCCCAAACTATCTGCTTACCTGATACAGAGATTATTGCCCGATCGCCTGCTCATGGCCCGGAAAGTATTGAGTGTGCGGTGGATGAAACCATCGCAGCAGCCGCCATGCTGGATGTGATTGCCCAAGGTGAAGCGGAAGGTGTTAATGCGCATATCGTGGCTTGTTTTGGTGATCCGGCCATCGATGCGGCGCGCGAACTGGCCAAAGCGCCTGTGATTGGTATTGCGGGTGCAGCATTTCAACTGGCCAGCCTGGTTTCGCATAAATTTGGCGTGGTAACAACTATGTCCCGCACCCTGCCTGCCGCTCATCACCTGTTACACCGTTACGGCTACCACCATCTGTGCACCGGCGTACGTGCAACCGATATTGCAGTACTGGATCTGGAACACATTCAAGCCGACGTATACAAACAACTGGTTGATGAATGCCGCGCCGCTATCGAACAAGATGGCGCTGAAGCGATTGTGCTCGGTTGTGCCGGTATGTCGGATCTGGCCAATGAAATTTCTTCCGAGCTGCAGGTGCCGGTCATTGATGGCGTTGTGGCGGCGGTTAAACTGGCTGAATCTCTGCACGCCCTGAACCTGACTACATCCAAAAGCGGCCAGTACGCGACCCCGTTTGGTAAAGCATTCCACGGCCGTTATCAACACTGGAGCCGTTAATTCTGTTTTAAGGAACCCGATATGGAAGTCTCAAATCCACGCGATTACATTGGCTACGGACGTAACAACGTTCCGGATGCAAAATGGCCGGGCGGCGCGAAAATCGCCCTGCAATTTGTGATGAACTATGAAGAAGGCGGTGAAAACTGTGTTCTGCACGGCGATGAGCACGCTGAAACCTTTTTGTCGGAAATTGCCGGCGCTGCACCGTATCCGACCCGTCATATGAGTATGGAATCCCTGTATGAATATGGTTCACGAGTGGGTGTCTGGCGTATTCTGAACGAATTTAACAAACGTGACCTACCGCTCACCGTATTTGGCGTTGCGACCGCGTTACAGCGTAACCCTGAAGTCACCAAAGCGATCATCGAACAAGGTCATGAAATTGCCTGTCACGGCCTGAAATGGATCCATTATCAGGATATGTCACCAGAGCAAGAGCGTGCCCATATGGTAGAAGCACTGGATATTATCGAGAACTTAACCGGTAAACGCCCGATTGGCTGGTATACCGGCCGCGATTCTCCCAATACCCGTGAGCTGGTTGCCGAGCAAGACGGTCTGCTGTACGACTCCGATTACTACGGTGACGACCTGCCTTTCTGGATGCCGGTTAACGATGTGAAAAATCCGGGGCAACAGCGCCCTCATCTGGTGATCCCATACACACTGGATACCAATGACATGCGTTTTGCCTCACCTTACGGCTTCAGCCACGGTGAAGAATTCTTCCAGTACCTGAAAGAGAACTTTGACTGCCTGTATGAAGAAGGTCAGGACAAGCCGAAAATGATGAATATCGGCCTGCACTGTCGCATCATAGGTAAACCAAGCCGCTTTATGGCACTGAAAAAGTTCCTTGATTACGTGCAATCGCACGAAGGCGTCTGGATCACAACTCGCGAGCAGATTGCCCGCCACTGGATTGAACATCATCCACCAAAATAGGCGGCTGGCTCAATTAAGCCAGCAGCAACGCCGCAAAACAGTGACTGATTAACAGCATATTTGCCACTGATTGAACTGACTAGTTACAAGCCGTCGGGGTTCCTTCTAGCCCGGCGGCTTTTTTATGGTTCGCCGCGCAACAAGCAAAGTTGCCTCGCTGCATTGTCAGACACAACACCTCAGAAAAAAGCGCCTTTCCTAACAAAAAACATCGTCTCTCAAGTCAACATCCGTTTTCGCACGCCGATATGTCCTGGTTTGCCTATGCACCAAAGTTAACCTTTTTGCACCATCAGGGGACAGCGTACGCTTTAATTTTTCAGGCGTAGTTTCATAACCCAATGAAATAACTTGACTATTTAGTCAGGAAATTAGTGGCACACTGTTTGCTCTATTGTCTGTATCAGAATGTTAACAATAATGTATACAAGGAAGTCAGTATGTCTCAACCACACAACCATGACCTCGTTTATGGCTTGGACGACAAGCCAGCACCGGGGGCTGCGTTCTATGCGGGACTGCAACACGTGCTCGCCAGTTTCGTTGGCATCATCACGCCAACGCTGATCATTGGCGGTGTGCTCGGATTAGGAGACCATGTGCCTTATCTGATCAGCATGGCATTAATTGTATCCGGTATCGGTACCTTTATTCAGGCACGTCGCATCGGGCCTATCGGTGCCGGTATGGTGTGTGTGCAGGGAACCAGCTTTGCGTTTCTCAGCTCAGTACTGGCTGCCGGATTCATCGCCAAGTCTAATGGCGGCGGTCCTGAAGATATTCTTGCCATGATTTTTGGGGTCTGTTTTGTTGGTGCCTTCATCGAAATTATTCTCTCGCAGTTTATTGGCAAACTAGGCAAAATCATCACCCCAATCGTCACCGGTATTGTCGTCACAACGATTGGTATCTCATTGATTAAAGTCGGTATGACTGACTTAGCCGGTGGCGTTAAAGCTCCCGACTTTGCTCAGTGGCACAACCTGGCGTTGGGCGCTGTCGTCCTCGTGACCATTATTGCCCTGAACCGCTCCCGCAACCTGATGGTACGTCTGTCATCAATTCTGATTGGTATGGTAGTGGGCTACATCGTCGCGGCCGGTATGGGTATGGTGCATATAGAGAATGCGTTTAACCAACCACTGGTGAGCATTCCGGTGCCGTTCAAATATGGGTTTGACTTTGACTGGTACGCCTTTTTGCCAATCGCGGTGATTTACGCTATTACCGCGATTGAATCAACCGGAGACATCACCGCAAACTGCATCATTACCAAGCTGCCTCTTTCCGGGCCTAAGTATCTGAACCGGATTAAATCCGGGATCCTTGGTGATGGAGTGAACTCTATGATTGCTGCCGTGTTCAACACTTTTCCTAATACCACTTTCAGCCAGAACAACAGTGTGATTCACCTGACGGGCATTGCCAGCCGACATGTCGGCTACTTTGTGGCGCTGATTCTGTGCGTGCTGGGATTGTTTCCTATCATCGGCGGGATCCTGACCACCATTCCTAAACCTGTGATTGGCGGTGCGACTCTGGTGATGTTTGGTACTGTGGCCGCAGCTGGTATCAAAATCATTGCCAACGAGCATCTGGATCGTCGTAACCTGATGATTCTGGCCGTCTCTTTTGGTATTGGCCTCGGCGTTATGCTGGTTCCGGAAGTGATGCAAGAGATGCCAAAACTACTGCAAAGCGTGTTTGGTTCACCCGTCACGACCAGTGGTATTGCAGCAATCATCATGACACTGGTGCTGCCGGAGGGCAAAGATCAGACAACCGCCAATCAACATCCAGCGGCGACAGTCAGCACGCCTCATCGGGAAAAACAAAGCATTGCATAAACACAGCAAGACTCGCGCTTATGCTTCCCCTGCCGCAACAAACAAAGGATGACCTCGGGCATCCTTTGTTTCCTATCTGCGCTGATTTGATATCAGCGCTCACTTCGCTTGTAACCGAACATTTTCCTTCTTCAGATTCCGTCACAACCAGGGTGTGCCTTTTTTGCTATTATTCGCTTTGATGCATTATCATCAGCAGGGTTCAGGATAAACCGCCAGGTCGGCCACACTCCCATTGAGCCCTGTCTGAGTACCGCTCAGCCCTGTTGCGCTTTTGCGGCTGGTTATCACTCAGTGACCGCCATATTTAATCCGTTTCTATGTCTTATCCGGTCAGTATTTCATGAAGTTATTCAGACAGTTAAGCTGGTTTTTCCGCCAGCATAAGTTTACTTACTCTATTGCCTTGCTGATGCTCTTTATCGTGGCCGTTCTCAATATGGCCATTCCATGGTTTATCGGCAACGCAATAGACAAACTATTGGCAACCAGAGATTTTTCACAAACAGAATTCTACCTGTTCGCTTTGCTTGGCGTCAGTATCCTGGTCTACCTGCTGCGCTATGGCTGGCGTCGTATGCTGTTTGGTACGTCTTATCAGCTTGGTAATATTTTGCGCGAGCGTTTTTACCAGCGTTTACTGCGCCAGGGACAAGCTTTTTACAACCTGCATTCCACCGGCGATCTGATGGCAAGAGCCACCAATGATATTGATGCGGTTGAAATGGCCGCCGGTGAAGGGATACTTTCAGGGTTCGACGGTCTGATGACTTTCATCCTGGTGCTAATCATGATGTTTGTCTTCATTGACTGGCAACTGGCTATCCTGGCCATTATTCCGTTTCCCTTTATGGGTTACGGTTTTTACCGCTTGTCGAATCGGATCCACCATCAGTTCAAGCAGACTCTCGATTCATTCTCAACCCTGAACGATCAGGCACAGCAGTCGGTTTCCGGCATCCGGATGATCAAATCCATGGGACGCGAATCTATCGAGAACGATAAATTCGCCAGTATTGCCGAGCAGGCCGCACAAACGACCTATAAAGTGCAGCGCTCTGAAGCCCTGTTTGATCCGATTATTCAGCTCAGCCTCGGCTCTGCACTGTTAATTGCGCTATTGGTCGGCGGCTGGCAAATCAGTCAGGAACGTCTCAGCGTGGGTCAGTTGACCAGCTTTACCCTTTATCTGTCCGAGCTGATTTGGCCGATGTACGCCTTTGGATGGCTGATGAATATTCTACAACGTGGTAACGCCGCCGTCGGCCGACTGGAAGCGTTACTTAATCTGCCTGATTCCATCAGCGATCAGGGCAAGCAGGATGCCGCAGGGTATGATATTCACGTCGATCAGATGACCTTTCAATATCCGGATACGACTCAGCCTGCACTGCACAATATCTGTCTGCAAGTGAAGGAGAATCAGGTACTGGGCATTGCCGGTTCGACCGGGTCAGGCAAATCGACCCTGTTACAGTTGCTGATGCGCTACTGGGAAGCAGGTGAGGGAAGACTGGCAGTCGGACACACAGCGATTCATTCAATTCCCCTCACCCAATTGCGCAGCCTCTATGCTTACGTCCCTCAGGATGCTTTCCTGTTCAGTATGAGCATCATGGAGAATATTCGTATTGGCCGCTCTGACGCCAGCGATGAAGACGTGTATCAGGCCGCGCGCCTGGCCGCCATTCACGATGATATTCTGCAATTTCCCGACGGCTACCAGACTCTGGTCGGCGAACGCGGTGTCACCCTTTCCGGTGGTCAGCGTCAGCGTTTGTCCATCGCACGCGCGCTGATCAGCAACGCGCCGATTCTGGTACTGGATGATGCACTGTCAGCCGTCGATATCAAGACTGAAAAGGTCATTATTGAGCACCTGCAGCAGCGCCGTGAGCAGACGTTAATCATCGTCAGCCATCGCCTTTCTGCTATCGAGCAAGCTGACCAAATTGTCGTTATGGCGCATGGCGAAATTGTCGAACACGGCAATCATCACAGCCTGCTTGAACAGGATGGCTGGTACGCTCGGATGGCGGCCTATCAACAGATGGAACAAGCGCTGGAGAATGATCTGAAATGAGCACAGACCATAAAAAATCCGTCACCAGTTCCGGCTCTCTGCGTATGCTGATGAGTTATGTTTTTGCAGAAAAAACACTGTTTATCAAAACTTTACTTCTGGTGGTACTCGCTACGGCTTTCGACGTACTCGGCCCGATGCTGAGTAAAGTCTTCATCGATGAATTTGTTATGCCTAACCACTATCCTACCGGACCTGTGGCTGGCGTCATTGCCCTGTTTATTTTCTCGGTTCTGGCCAGCACCTATCTGAAATACAAACAGACGCTGCGTTTTCTCGATATTGCCCTCAATGCGGTACTCGATATTCGCAAACGTCTGTTCAAACATGTGCTGACCCTGCCGGTAGCGTTTTTTGACTATGCCCGCACCGGCCAACTGGTCAGCCGGATCACCAATGACACCGAATCGATCAAAGATATCTATGTGCAGTTTCTGTCGAGCATTCTCGGAAACTTAATCATGCTGCTCGGCATCCTGACCGCGATGGCGATTCTGGACGTTGACCTGATGCTGGTCGCCCTGACGCTGATACCGGCCGTTGTGACCCTAATTTATTTGTATCAGAAGTTTAGTGTGAAAGCGGTGACCGACAGCCGTCAGCTGCGCTCGGACATCAACGCCAATATGAACGAGTCCATCAGCGGTATGGCGGTGATTCAGTCCACCAACCAGCAAGGGGCGAAATATCAGCAGTTTCATGCCATCAATAATGCATATTACACCACTCGTCTGAAAACGGTCACCGTCGGCTCACTGCTGTTGCGTCCGGCGATCAACCTGCTGAGCATTCTGATCCTCGGCGGCGTGGTGTGGTTCTTTGGGCTCAAAGTCGTAGAAGGTGTGGCTGAAGTCGGCGTCCTGTACGCCTATCTCAACTATCTTGGCCGTTTTACCGAACCACTGGTGGAAATTACCCAACGTTTCAGCCTCTATCAGCAAGCCATTGTCGCAGGTGATCGGGTCTATGAATTGCTGCAGCAACCGCCACACGCTCATCAACAGGCCCATCTTGATGCAATACCAAAAGGTGACCTGAGTGTAGACCAACTGGTGTTCAGTTATCAGCAGGATAAACCTGTGCTGCATGATGTAAACTTCACGATTAAATCGGGCGAGTTTTATGCCATTGTCGGCCATACCGGCAGCGGTAAATCGACATTGCTCAATTTGCTGCTCAGCTTTTATCAGCCACAATCAGGTTCGATTCGGATTGACGGCCACGAGCTGGAAGAATATCACCAGCACGCGTTGCGCCAGGGTATCGGCTTCATTCCGCAAGAACCGTTCGTGCTGGCGACGACTGTGTTCGATAACATTGATATGGGTCGCGGTCTGTCTCAGCAAGCCGTCGAGCGCGCGGCACAACAAGCTCACTTACATGATGTAATCATTGAAATGCAGGATGGTTACCAAACTCAGCTCGGTGAGGGCGGATTAAGACTCTCCACCGGTCAGCGGCAGCAGCTGATCATCGCCCGCGCTCTGGCCGGCTCGCCGAAAATCCTGCTGCTGGATGAAGCGACAGCCAACATCGACAGTGAAACCGAGCAAGTAGTACAAAGAGCGCTCAATGAACTGCGCGGACAGGTCAGCATGATTGTGGTCGCGCACCGTCTGTCTACCATTCATCACGCCGACAGCATCATGGTGCTGGATAAAGGTCACCTGATAGAGCAAGGTAATCATCAGCAACTGATGCAGATTGAACACGGCCGTTACCGTGCGATGTACCAGTTACAGCAACAGGAACAGCGTGTGGCACAGGCCGAACAAGCGACTTGCCCTGGCTGAATGATGTATGGATGACCGGCAAAACCGAACAGCGGCAACGAACAAATGTCCCGGCTTTACACTGTAAAAGCGAGTCACTCGCAACCCTCAGAGGCTCGGTCAGCCGCAACTCCCTCAGCAAGCCCTTGCCTGTACAATAATACCGCATTCAAGGGCTGTCCCCATTGCGGCCGTGCCAGTTTTTGATACAGTCTGTCGACCAAATCCATGACTCAGTGTATCCAAACAATGGAAGAAATTTATTTCGCAGGCGGCTGTCTGTGGGGCGTGCAGGAATTTATTCGTCACCTGCCGGGCGTCATTCATACCGAAGCCGGTCGTGCGAACGGCACCGCCAGCGATACTGCCGGCGAGTATGACGGTTATTCAGAGTGCGTGCGCACCCAATTCGACCCGTCCCAAGTATCAGTCACGCAGCTGATGGGCTATTTCTTTGAAATCATTGACCCTTATAGTGTCAATAAACAAGGTATCGATGTCGGTGAAAAGTATCGTACCGGCGTATACAGTGTCAATCCGCAGCATTTAGAGCAGGCGGCAGAGTTCATCGCAGCACGGGAGGATGCCGATAAGATTATGGTTGAAATTCTGCCACTGACCAACTTCGTCAAGAGCGATGAGGAACATCAGGATCGTCTCACCTTGCATCCTGGTGACTACTGCCATATTCCGCTCGATCTGCTGCATAAATACCGAAAAGCGGATTAAGCAATAAAAGCTTATTAAATCAGTAACATTTGTGTAAGAGAGCAAGGATAAATTGGAAACCGCTTAAGCATTCGTCTTGTTTACGCATACTCCATTAAAGGTCCATGTCCTTTTCCACACCACTATATTCGGTACACGCCAGTTTTCACTGGCGTTTTTTTTGCCGTTTTCTGTTCGCGGAAAACAGTCCTCTCTGCACACATACCGAACGTATGAAAGGTCAATTGACTGGCAAAAATGACCACAGCAGATAACACGCGCTGAACAGCACCAAAGCAATCCAGGCCGCTGCTTTCATCAAACGAATTGACCGTACAATATCCTCAGCTTCAATGGCCCGTTTGGCATCACCTATCCAAGGTTTAGCGACCCATTCACCAAAATATTGATTCGGGCCACCAAGACGAATACCGAGCGCACCGGCAACCGCTGCTTCCGACCAGGCGCAGTTCGGGCTTTTATGTTGATAACGGTCACGCCAGCCAATGACAAACGCCGCTTTATAATCCTGTTTCTGTAACCAGGCCGCAGCGCTGAACAACAGCCAGGTTAGTCGGGCCGGAATGAAATTGGCCACATCGTCAATCCGGGCCGACACGCAGCCCAATTCACGATAACGCTCATTTCTATACCCGACCATGGAATCCAGCGTATTCACTGCTTTGTAAGCCATTGCCAGCGGTACGCCGCCGATAAACAGGTAAAACAGCGGTGCGATAATACCATCTACCGTATTTTCCGCGACGGTTTCTACTGTGGCCCGGGTCATTTGTTCGTTATCCAGCGAACGCGTATCACGCCCCACAATATAAGAAAGCTTTATTCTTGCTTCAGCGATATCACCGCGCCGTAACGGTTCGAGCACATCCAGTGCGCAGTCCTGCAAACACTTGCCAGCTAATACCGTAAACGCCAGCCACAATTGCAGCACGCTGCCCGCTAACCAGTGAATTTGAAACGCTGCCCAGATGGCAAACCAGGTGACCGCAGCACTGGCTCCGACCACCATAATCCACAGCAGTCCACCCGCTATATAGAGTTGCGCCGGGCTGGTAAACCAACGCCGCAGCATTTTCTCACTGCGACTGATGGTGTTGCCAATCCAGCGGATGGGATGCGGCCAGTTGACAGGATCGCCCAGCAGCACATCCAGAACAAAAGCGCCAATACAGACCGCCAGCGAAATCATTGCTTGCGACCCCGCGCGATCCACTGTTTGAGAATATCGGGCGACTGGGCAAAATGCAGATGCAAATACATGGCTAATGTATTGCCTTGCTGATAGCCGCCATGCCATTCAGATAAGATTTCACCCTCGCGACGTTTACTCAGTACAAACGCTGTTGGCAAGTCCGATTCAAAGTCGGAGTAATGAAACTCGTGACCGCGTAACTCCTGCCCGGCTTTACATAGTAAAGTATCCGTTTTCGCCGCAGCGCAGCAGTACCCGAAGCGCTGCAACCTCGCCGTCATATGACTGTGACCATCCAGTACGCCAGCCATCGCGTGCACGTTGTCTTCTTTGTCACGTAAGCTGCTGCCCAGATACATCAGGCCGCCACATTCGGCATAAATGGCCACGTTGGCCTGATGGGCACGTAAAATAGATTCACGCATCGACACGTTGGCAGCCAGCGTTTCGGCATACAACTCCGGATACCCACCGCCCAGATAAACCATGTCGCACTCAGGCAATTGCGCATCATGCATCGGGCTGAAATAACACAGCGTGGCCCCGGTTTGTGCCAGCAGATCCAAATTGGATTGATAATAGAAGTTGAACGCCTGATCGCGCGCAATAGCGATAGTCAGCCCCGCACCAATCCCTGCCACACTAGCCAGCACACCGGGCTCTGTGCCCGCCTCATCCGACTGCGCTGTGGCCGCGGTTTGCGCCACTTCCAGCAACGCATCCATGTCGATGTACTCTTCCACCGCCGCTGCCAGTCGGTTCCACATCTCCGTCATGTCCGGTGATTCGTGTACCGTGACCAGGCCAAGGTGACGTGAAGGCAGTTCGACTTCCGCCAGTTTCGGCAAACGGCCCAATACACGCACATTACAATAAGTCTCCACCGCATTTTTCAGCAATTGGTAGTGGTTTTCGGTATTGACCTGGTTAAAGATGACGCCAGCAATATTGATGTCCTCAGCAAACGACTCAAAGCCTTTGACAATCGCCGCAGCCGAAGTCGACATAGCTTTGCCGTCCAGCACCAGGATTACCGGACAGCCCAGAGTACGCGCCATACCGGCACTGCTGCAGTAATAAGGATCAGTGCCAAAGCCATCATAAAAGCCCATAACACCTTCGATAACAGCAATGTCTTTATCCACCGTTTGCTGCTGATAAAGAGCCCGCAATTCGCGCGGCGGCAGCATAAATTCATCCAGGTTGTGAGATTGCGTTCCCACCACTTTACTGTGCCACGCAGTATCAATGTAATCGGGTCCGACCTTAAACGGCTGGACTTTCAGTCCGCGCAGACATAACGCTTTGAGGATACCGAGTGTGGTGGTTGTTTTGCCGCTACCGCTGTTGGTTCCGGCAATTAAAATTGCTGTCATAATTATGTTCCAGGATCATTACTTGTCCGCTAACGCCTTGTCGTATCAGCGATAAAGCCATCAGAAAGTGGCTAAACTACAGAGTTCAGGTAACGAGTTCAATCTTAAATACTGTACCGCGGGCGAAACTGCATCACATCAATACCATTGTTCATCTCTGGTCCGCTATATCACGCTTTAAGCCGATAAATTCTTTTCTTCCGCCAGTGGCAGTTGTACGCTACGCCGCTCAGGATTGAGCCGTTGGTGGAATCCCGGTTGTGCTATCCGGTACAGCTCCACATCCATGACAACGGATAAGATAAAGATTGAAGGTAAGTATGGCGAAAAGCGGACAACATGGTGGTAACGTACTGCAAATGGCAGAACAATTTGATCTCGACCCGACGAAGGTGATTGATTTTAGCGCAAATATCAATCCGCTCGGTATACCGCCGCAGGTTCGTGACGCGATTGTCAGCCAGTTGGATTGCCTGCAGCATTATCCGGACATCGAATACCTCAAGCTACACCAGTCACTCGCAACCCACCATGACTGCCCTGCTCACTGGGTGCTACCCGGTAACGGTGCGACCGAACTGATCTTTCTCTGGGCCCAATACGTCAAGCCTAAAACAGCGCTGCTGATTGAACCCAGCTTCGCCGAATATCGCCGCGCCCTGAGCCGGGTTGGCTGTGCGATCGACAATTATGTCTTACGTGAAGAGGACGGTTTTGCCGTCACTGAGCGCGTGCTGGATGCGCTGCACGGCGAACTGGACTGCCTGTTCATTTGCACGCCGAATAATCCGACCGGGCTGATGCCCGATCGTGAGTTATTAAGCGCGATTGTTGACCGCTGCCGGCAGCTCAATATACGCCTGTTCGTTGACGAGTCGTTTATTGATTTCATGCCAAATCAACCAAGCCTGAGCCAGTGTCTGGCAGATAATCCGCACCTGTACGTGCTGCGCTCGCTAACCAAATTTTATGCGCTGCCAGGCCTGCGGCTTGGCTATCTGCTTTCTGCCGATCAAACTTTGCTGGCTGAAATCAGGGACGAACGCGAACCGTGGACCATAAACGCTTTGGCTGCTCTGGCCGGCGAGATCTTGTTTGAAGATGACACCTATTGCCAGGCTACCTATCAATGGCTGGCACAAGAGCAGAAATACCTGCAAACGGAACTGGCCCGGTTTAAGCCGCTGCAACTGTTTGCGCCCAGTGCCAACTACCTGTTTTTCAAACATCTAAACCCTACTTCGTCACTGCAGCACGACCTGATGCGCCACGGCATTCTGATTCGCAGTTGCGCCAACTATATTGGCCTGAGTGATGCTTTTTATCGCGTTGCGATTAAATCCCATGCAGATAACCAGCGTCTGATTCACGCGCTGCAGAAGGTATTATCCCATGGCTGAAGCCCGTTGCCCGGCGTCGTGCGGTGAATTTATTCAAGGCTGGATTGGTGGCAGCGAAAAACTGATTTCCTGCCCGATTGACTGGTTCAGCACCGTGAGCGTCACTCAAGGCAATGCCGCCAGCAGCCGTCAGCGCCCGCGGATGAGACAAGCGCTTGAGCTCGCCCTGCAATCTCTTGATATTCCGGCCAGTGAGAGTGATGGCCTTAAAATCGAATTCGACTCCACCATTCCGGTCGCCAAAGGCATGGCAAGCAGTACGGCGGATATTGCCGCCACCATCGCCGCCACCTATCGTCATTATCGCCAAGCCATATCCGAATCCGAACTGGCCGCGCTGTGCGTGCAAATCGAGCCCAGCGACAGCACCATGTTCAGCCGCTTCACCCTGTTTGATCATCACCGCGGAGCCGTGACTGAACAGTTCGATACGGTAAACAATCTTGATGTTCTGGTGCTGGAAAGCACACATCAGTTGTGTACCGCCAGCTATCACCGAATCGCGCGCCAGAACCAGCTGCAACGCTCCGGCGCTCAGCTACAACACTCGGTCGTGCAATTTGCACAAGCACTGCGCTCTCAGGATCTCTATCAACTTGGCCACGCCGCGACCACCAGCGCGATAGAAAGCCAACATATCATTGCCAAACCACAATTTTCTGCGCTATTACAACTGGTGGAAAAACATGATCTGTACGGGATCAACATTGCCCACAGTGGCACCACCGTCGGTCTGCTGTGCCATCGCTCAACGCACAATGTCGAGGCCGTGTGCGCCGAACTGAAAAACATGCCGGGGAACCGCGCCTATCCTCACACCCATTTGTGTAAAGTAATTGCCGGTGGAATCCGCTGATTTGCAGTTCAATACCCCCTCTTTTGCAGCGGTTTATATGAAATTCTGTTCTTTCTTTGCTAGCTTGATAAGAGTCAACCACCGCAATTCTGCGCTTAAGGATTAAGGTAATATGAATCAGGTAGACATGCAGCAAACCGGGTTTGAAACCGTATTCAGACATTCCAAAGATGGCCTTGCCATCTTTAAAGACGGCGTCTTCGTCGATTGTAATCAATCCATGCTGGAGTTGGTGGGCTTACAAACAAAAGAACAATTTCTTGGCCTGACTCCATTCGACTTCTCACCGGAATATCAATTTGATGGCCGAACTTCGGTAGAAAAAGGCATGGAATACATCAACCGCTGTTACGAGGAAGGTAGTGTACGTTTTGAATGGATACACCAAAAATTAACTGGCGAGCCATTTTGGTGTGAAGTCATAATCACCAAAATGGTATTGAATGGTGATGTGGTTGTCCATGCTAACTGGCGCAATATCACTGAGAAAAAAGATCTTGAATTAAAACTGGCGGAACAGAAAAAAACCTTTGAAACCCTGTTTAATGAATCCTTGGATGGTCTGAGCATTTTCGACGCCAACCAGCACTATATCGATTGTAATCAAGCCTTTCTCGACATGCTCGGTTTTACCAGGAAGGAAGAGGTCATTGGCCTGCACCCAACGGACATCTCACCAGAATTTCAGGCCAACGGTCGCTCCTCAAAAACGATGGCAGACGCAAAGATACAAAATTTAATGAACGAAGGCAGCGATAGGTTTGAGTGGATACACCGCAAAGTTGACGGCAAGCTGTTTTGGACAGAAGTCATCATCACCAAAGTGAGATTAAATGCCTCAGACGCAGTTTACGCCGTTGTTCGGGATATTTCTGAAAAAAAACAGTTAGAACTGCAGCTTTATGAACGCAATGCCGAACTAGACCAATCCAATAACGAACTTGCACAGATGCTCAAAGACCTGCAGCAAACACAAGATCAACTGATTGAGTCCGAGAAGCTGGCCAGTTTAGGCGCTCTGGTGGCTGGAGTGTCACATGAAATCAATACGCCGGTCAGTGTGGGACTAATGGGAATTACCCAGCTAATGGAAGAAAATGAAGCCATACGCAAGCGGTATCAAAACGGCGAACTGGATGAATCTGTCTTTGAGGAGTTTCTTGCCACCAGTAGCGATCTGTCTAAAATCGTGCATAAAAACCTGGACCGCACCGCACAACTTATTCGCGGATTCAAACAAATTGCCGTTGATCAGACCAGCCAGGAAGAACGTAGCATCAACCTCAAGCAGTATCTGGAAGAAATTGTCTTCAGCCTCAGTTCCGTTACGCGCAAGGCGAATGCGACCATCACTATCGACTGTGATCCGCACTTTAATGTCATTACCCATCCCGGCCTTATTTCTCAGGTACTCACCAACCTGATTGTCAACTCGATACAACATGGGTTTATTGGCAGAGATCACGGCAAGATTGCGATAACGGTCCGTGATAACGGCGACAACACTTTTGTGCTGACATACCAAGACGACGGCAAAGGGATCAGCAAACAAAACTTATCTAAAATTTTTGATCCATTCTTCACGACCAGTCGCGCCAGTGGCGGCACGGGGCTCGGGCTTAATGTTACCTACAATATCGTCAAAAACGCACTGCATGGCTCTATCGAGTGCTGCAGTCAGGAAAATGAAGGCGTCAAGTTTACCATTCACTTTAAAGTCAAAGAAAGAGTGTAGGGCCGGCCCCAAAGCGTGGTCGGCGAAAGCAAGCAACACGACTAACATCAAACGTATGTAGCAACGTAGACATCCAAATAATCATTGATATCATAGTCACGAATCACTTCTTCTTCCGGTGCTTCACCGGGTTGCCCGGTACGCAACACCAGGCGCGTTGAGGTATTACGCTCTCGAATCCACTTAACCAGCTCCAGTCCGGCATGATCACTCTCCATCACCACATCCACCAGAGCAAGGGCAATATCGGAATGCTGCTCAAACAAATGCTTCGCTTCTTGCGCCGAGCGCGCTTTCAGAAACTCCAGAGGCCGGCTATCGACTAATACCCGCTTTAACACCATTTCAGATACGGTGATAACGTCATCCTCATCATCAATCAACGCCACTTTCCAGGGCAACTGCGTAGCTTCCTGTCTTGCATTACTTATCTGAGTCGATGAATCATCAGCAAGGGCTTTTTTCGAGAACAATGGATTCGGCATAACGTGCACCTGAAACGTCAATTACAACCAGCTAAAACTTCCTAAATTATAGTTTGCCCAAGAATAAGCGTCTAACTATCGCCACTACACTAAATACGCACCTGTTGTACCAGGCAACGATGCTAGCTCTAGATGAATAGCTTGGTGACATCAGTTCAAGCGACTGATCACGATGTGAAAAAGCCAGAAGTCGTTGATTTCCTGCGCAATGATATCGTAGTAGCAATGAAGGTACGCCCTAGTAATACGTATACTTAATTGGGCCAGGGCGTGACGTCACCGCGGGGTGATCGGTACCGCGTGTCAATCAACAGCATCGGTTTTTATGCCAGTCAGCCAGAACGAAAAACGAACAGATGAGGATACACATAGGAGTGTATATTGTCACAATTGAAAGGTATAAATTGTAAAGAAGGAAAAGCTTGGAGCGGGCAGCGGGAATCGAACCCGCATCATCAGCTTGGAAGGCTGAGGTAATAGCCATTATACGATGCCCGCGCATCGAAGTGATGGAGTTACTATGCCACAACCATGGAAAAAGAAAACCGTTTTTTATCAAATCCAGACTGTTTGCATAGTTAATAATCAATTAAACATCAATTGGTTAGCTTTTAGACGTACCGCACAGTTTTTCTAAGATTACTGATTTAAAGCTTAGTTACCGGTTTAGAACTTAATCACCGCTATACAGATGAGTCGCCACTTTTCTTTGCCACTCCAGAGAGCGGTTCCGTAACACTGAAGGCAAACGTGTTCGCTCATCGTTACCCTAATATTTCATCTGCATACCCTTCCGGCTTCCTGCCTCCCCAGATATTTCATCTGCATACCCTTCCGGCTTCCTGACTCCCCAGATATTTTCATCGCTAACAAATAGGGATACTCTAGATTTACCCATTGACTGCCTGACTGATTATGCAACCTTTACCTGTTCTGCCTGACGATTACTATCTGACTAACTTCCATAAGCTGCTCTCACATGCGCTGGAGTGGTATGCGGACTTACTGCGACCGGCAGAGCTTGAATGGTGTCACGACTTTCACCGTCTGAGCCACGACGCACAGTGCATGCTGGTTCGCCTGCTATCTCGAAAGGGGCAGTGGTTTCGCAGCGATAAGCTCAACTATGCAGAAATAAGTCACCAGGCAAATGCACTGAATGAACTTGCCCGGGCAGGTTTTATCAGCCTCAATCCTGAGCTAGATGCCGTGGTGGTCGCCCGGGAGCTCCTCACTAAAGCGGACATTGTGACGCTCTATCCACAGCTGGGCAGATCATTACGCAAGCCGCAGCTTATCGAAGCCTTGAAGGTAGCGCCGATCGAAAATGTACCAGAACTGAACTTTGACATTATCCATCTCAATCAGAGTGACATTATTGAGCTGTTGTTGATCTTGTTTTTCGCCAATACACGACAAACCTTCGCGCAATTTGTCCTCGATGACCTGGGTTTAAACAACTTTGAGAGTTATCCGCTGAGTAAAGAACGTCGCTTCTTTCAAACCCGTCAGCAGGTAGACCACCTGTTCGTATTACGCCGTATCCAGGCACATTACGATGCACACCCCAAGCCCGATGAAACGATGTTAGACAAGCTGTTATCGCAACTTCCTCAACCTGGTATACATGCTTATATCGAGCGGCGCAGACAGCACCAGTTAAACCAGATCGCACGCGACTATGAACGTCAGCAATGTCTGGATAAAGCACTCGCCATTTACCAGCAAACCGAAGTGATTCCATCACGTGAGCGTCAGGCTCGTATCTATGAAAAACTTGAGCAAACGCAGCCAATGCGCGACGTTGTTGAAACCATGTTTGCACAACCGCTCAATTACTCTGAATACGAAATCGCTCTAAAACTGCACAAACGCCTGCTGCGCCTCGAAGGCCATAAAGTGGCGCGGGAAAGTAAACCTGTCTACCCTACCCGCCAGTTACAACTCGACCTGACACAGCAACGGGTCGAATTAGCGGTCAAGCAACAATTAGAGAGTGAAGGTTATCAGGTTTATTATCTGGAGAACCAGTTTCTGAATACGCTGTTCGGCCTCACGTTCTGGGACGCGATATTTGCTCCTGTAGAGGGCGCTTTCATCAACCGTTATCAATATCGCCCGCTCGACCTCTATCACAGCGATTTTGTCAGCAAACGTAAATTCTGGATAGAACAGGCCATCACCCGCCTGCGTAATGAAGGCGTCATGCCATTGTGGGCGCTTTGGCAAACTAAATTCTCGCTGGCTAACCCATTTGTGTTTTGGGCCGGATGGGATAAGACCTTGTTTGAACTTACTGATCAGTGTATTGAACCTGACATCCTGGCCGGATTATTCGAGATAATGCTCAGTGATTTAAAACTCTATCGCAATGGCATGCCCGACTTGATTGCCTTTAAAGAAGGTCAGTTTGAATGGATTGAAGTGAAAGGCCCGGGCGACAAATTGCAGGACAATCAATGGCGCTGGATGGCCCGGTTTGAGCAACTCAAAGTGCCGTTTTCTGTCTGCTACGTAAATCACTAAATGCAGAAAAAAATGGTGATCTTTGTCGCTTTTTGCTTTAATTACTGCACGATTAATCAATAAGTTAGCCGAATGAAATTAAGAAAATTATTCGTCGTTGCGTTGGTGCCTTTGTTCTACGGCTGTGCAGTGTTGGCCGGTTTTAACTTCGATCAGATGTTTGGTGATGAAGAGGTCCGCGCTCGACAAGCGCCGATTGAATCAGCCCAGGCGCATTTCTTTCTCGATCAGGTCAAACCGATCATTGATAAACGCTGTGTGGTTTGTCATGCCTGTTACGATGCTCCCTGTCAGCTTAAAATGTCTTCTGTCGAAGGTATCGACCGTGGTGGCAGTAAAGACATGGTTTACCATGGTACCCGTCTGACGGCAGCGACACCGACCCGTTTGTTTGAGGATGCCCAACTGACCGAAGAATGGCGCGACTTCAACTTTCATCCGGTGCTTAATGAGCGCATCCAGTCACCTGAGGCCAACATTCAGGCCGGTCTGATGGCTCGTATGCTCAAGCAAAAAGAGCTGCATCCGTTACCTCAGCAGGATCAATTGGAAGGCTTCGATTTCTCAATTGATCGTGAGCAACAATGTGTCACACTTGAAGAGCACGAGGCTTACCAGAAAGATTATCCGAACTGGGGAATGCCGTTTGGTATGCCAAACCTGGAGTCCTCGGAATACAATACTCTGATGACCTGGCTGAAAAATGGCGGCGTGATGAATGAACATATCCCGCTGACGATGGAACAACAGGCATTGGTCAATCATTACGAAAGTCTGTTTAATCAAGATTTGCTTAAGAACCGTGTTGTCGGTCGTTACATTTACGAACACCTGTTCCTGTCACACCTTTATTTTTCCGACATCACCAAACCAGGCGAAACCCCTCGCTTCTTTAATCTGGTCCGCTCTGCAACACCACCCGGACAACCGGTTAAACGTATCAGTACGCGGCGCCCATATGACGATCCGGGAGTTGACCGTGTTTACTACCGCCTGATCCCAGAACAAGGTACCACGGTGGATAAAACCCACATGCCGTACGCACTGAACATGGAACGCATGAAACACTGGCGTGAATGGTTTATCGATGCGGATTATAAAGTCACCGCGTTGCCAAGCTACGATCCTTCTGTGGCTGCCAACCCGATGACTTCATTTATCGAATTGCCGGTAAAAGCACGCTTTAAGTTCATGCTCGATAATGCACAGAACACCATTATGTCCTTCATCAAAGGCCCGGTGTGTCGTGGTCAGTTGGCGCTTAACGTGATTAATGATCGTTTCTGGGTCTTCTTCCTTGACCCGGACAAAGCAGACATGCCGGAGGTCAATGAGTTTTACCGCGATCAGGCTGAAAACCTCAAGCTGCCGGCAGAACTGGAAAGTAATACTCTGCCGCTGAGTAACTGGATCCGTTTCTCTAACCAGCAAGCCCATTATCTGGAAGCCAAATCCGAGTTTACCAACCGCTGGTTTAAAGACGGTAAACACCTGACGACCGATGTGATCTGGGATGGTAACGGCACGAACCCGAACGCTGCACTGACCATTATGCGTCATTTTGACAGTGCGTCGGTTGTACAGGGCCTGGTTGGCGAAAAACCCAAAACAGCCTGGGTGATTGACTACGCTCTGCTGGAACGTATCCACTACCTGCTGGTGGCAGGGTTTGACGTTTACGGTAACTTCGGACATCAGTTGATGACCCGTATGTTTATGGACTTCCTGCGTATGGAAGGCGAAAGTAACTTTGTCGCCCTGCTACCGCGCAGCATGCGTCACAAAGAGATGTCGAGCTGGTATGCGGACCAGAGCAAACAATTCTCAAACTTCCTGCTGCGTAACGTGAAACCGTTCGACCAGCCGACTCAGGTACAGTACAAGACCACTGACTACAAATCAGAGCTGTATGACAAGCTAATTGACAAAGTGCAGCCGGTACTGAGCCATCGTTACGATATTGTTGATACCGGATTTACATCTGCGCATGAAAAAGCGCTGGCCAGCATCAGTCATATCAAGGGAGAAGGTCTGCGTTCGATGCCGCAAATCATCATGGCGATGATTGATACTGACAACGGCCCGTCGCAACTTTTCACGATTCTGCACAAAAACGCGCACAGCAATATCTCTAGTTTATTTGACGAAGAGAACAATCGGGACTACAAAAATGATGATCTCACGATCGTACGCGGTGTGATCGGAAGCTATCCGGCTGCGTACCTAAGTCTCAAAGAAAGCGAGATTCCGGAACTTGTGCAGCGCTTACAGACACTAAATAGTGAAGACGACTACATCAAGCTTCTGGATCGGTTTGCAGTTCGTCGTAGTTCGCCACGCTTCTGGCCGTTCAGCGATAGAGTTCATGCCTGGTACAAACAACACCAGCCTATCGAATTCGGCCTGCTGGACTACAATAGATTTGAGAACCGATGATGAATCTCAACTCACGTTTAACTAACAGGAGGTGCGAGATGAACATTCGAGACAGTATTGATGCGCTGGAGCAGCAAATCTACGTGGCATGCTCTGAAGGGGATTTTGATACCGTCAATATGCTGGAACAAAAGCTCGAACGCCTGCGTGGCAAAGTAGAGCATCCATTTGACGAAGATCCCTATTCGCTTGAAGGCCGCACCTTTATGGATGATGACTGGCGTTAACTTTGCTGGGGCTTATTATCTCAATTAGCGGATATTCAGCTCACCAGCCTGTCTGGTAAGCATTCAGAGTAAAAATCCAGGTGTAGCGATACACCTGGATTTTTTATGCGCCTGAACTGTGCATCCATGGTTTGGATAGACCGGAACTTATGTTTACTTATGTTTAACTGCTGTCGGCTAACTTATGTTTAACGGCTTTCGGCTATTGGCGGCTTTGGGATGATTAGAGTTATTCGCAGTATAACCCTGCGTTAACCCGCTCCCAGCACAGTCTGAACGTAACGGTTACGGCCCTGGCTTTTGGCCTGATACAGCGCCTGATCCGCTCCTTGATAGACTTCGGTCAGGGTTTCACTGCCATTAGGCGTCACAGTCACTACGCCCTGAGATAAGGTGATATGGCTGGCCACCGGGCTGAAATTATGTGGATAGTGAATATGTTCAATCGCGTCCTGCACCCTTTCCGCCGCAACGCGTGCGCTTTCCTGGTCGGTGTTGCTCAACATGATCACAAACTCTTCCCCGCCATAACGGCCAACGAATTCACCACTGCGACAGAACAGCTTGTTGGCTGCCTGAGCCAACGTGTGTAAACAGCGGTCGCCTTCAATATGACCGTAGTTGTCATTAAACAATTTGAAGTGATCGACATCAAACAAAATCAACGACATTGGCATATTATGACGCCCGTGCCAGGTCAGCATTTCACCCAGTTTTTCGTCCATAAAACGGCGGTTAAACACTTTGGTCAGGCCATCTTCGTTAGCCTGATGCTGTAATTGCAGGTTCAGCTCTTCGAGCTTGGCTGACGTTCGCTTTAATTCCCGGCGCATACTGGCAATGCGCTGCATCGCCAGTAGTTTGGAGCTTAACACCAGTTTATCAACGGGTTTGATAAGATAGTCATCGCCACCGGAGTCGATTCCTTTAGCGATCATGGAGGGTTCGTCATGACTACTGAGGAAAATAATCGGTACCCAATCCTGTTGATAGCGTTTCCGCAGCTCCTGAGCCACTTCAAATCCATCAATGTCCGGCATAGTGACATCGAGTAAGACCAGCTCGGGATCAAAACGCGCAAAAACCTCCATCGCTTCACGGCCGCTGGATGCAACTTCGACAGAGTGGCCCAGTTGCTTGAGGCGAATCGCGAGCTGCATGCGTTCTAACTGCACATCATCTACCAGTAGAATTCTCATCGATGAACCCGTGCTCACCATATTAACCTCTGTGCAATACCATTCAATGCTTAGCTATAACATAACTTTGTCACGCTTTCACTGCTTTATTTAGAGACTTGTATTGACATTTCGCCATAAGTTTTTAGCATTGCGGTTTTCATCAATGAGAACTTTTTCATGTCAGACACTACACAAACAGAAGCCCCACAAGTGGATCTGGATTCCATTTCTCCAGAATTGCGCCAGGTACTGGAATTTGATCAGGTACCAGAAGGTATGTTCCACATGGTGACTTCTATTCACGAAGTTTCCGAAGAAGCGGTGCGTGAAGCTTGGGATAGTCTGCCAGGCAGCGCGCAGAATATTCTCGATAACTTTGAACAGTTCCACGCGCTTATCTCTGTAAGCCAGGCATTTGCCGGCATCAACGTAATGGAAGAGTTCCCGACTCTGAACCTGCCTAAAGATATGACCGAGCAGGACAAGGAAGAGTACCGTGCCCAGTTGCTTGACCAGGTGCTGCATAACTGTGTGAAAGACATGGTTAAACAGATCAAAAAAGCACGCCGCGATCCAATCCTGAAACGCGACTTCAAAGAAGTATTCGACAAGTAAATTCAGCGTTTTCAGATGTAAATCGTTCCAAGCCCGCCACTGAGCGGGCTTTTTCATTGCATCGCTCTCTTTTTCATTGCAACACTATTTAGCGCTCGCCCTGCAAAACGGTGTCTGGCAGGCCGGCGAAATTTAGATTGTCAGCTCTCAAAAGCAGATCTGTTTGTTCGATCCAGATCAAAACTCTTTATTCTCAGGCTAGCATTCACCACAGAGCATGCTTTGCTAGCGATAAAGGTGAAAAAGTCGCAACGTACATGGAGAGCACATTGATGGAACCTATCCCGGGCTCAGCTCCTCAATCCCATAATAAGGTCCTCGATCTCATCGTAGTCGGAGGCGGTATTAATGGTGCAGGTATCGCTGCCGATGCTGCGGGGCGCGGGCTGAACGTGGGTCTTTACGATGCACAGGATTTTGCCGGCGCAACCTCATCAGCCAGTTCGAAGCTGATTCACGGCGGTCTGCGTTATCTTGAACAGTATGAGTTTCGCTTAGTGAGTGAGGCCCTTAGCGAGCGTGAAATTCTTTTAAAAAAAGCGCCGCACCTCATTAAGTCGATGCGCTTGCGCTTACCCCTGCGTCCGTCTCTTCGGCCTTCCTGGTTGCTGCGTGCCGGGCTGTTTTTGTATGACAGCCTCAGCCGCCGCAGTTCTTTGCCAGGTAGCCACAAAGTGCGTTTACCGGCCGGTACCGTCACCAAACCGGAACTCACAACCGGATTTGAATATTCCGACTGCTGGGCGGACGATGCGCGCCTGGTACTGGCCAATGTTATGCAAGCCAAAGAAATGGGCAGTGAAGTGATCAACTATTGCCGGGTCGTCGGTGCGAAACGTAACGGCTCCATATGGGAAGTTGAACTGTTCGATGAACGTCATCAGCGTTCATTTAACCGCGAGTGCCGGGTATTGGTGAATGCAACCGGCCCTTGGGTACGCAGCTTTTTTCATGATCACCTGCACCTCAGTTCCCCTTACGGTATCCGACTGGTGAAAGGGTCGCATATTATTGTCCCCAAGATTCACTCCGAACCCTACGCCTACGTGCTGCAAAACCTCGACAAGCGACTGGTTGTGGTGGTCCCTTATCTCGACAAATATTCGATGATTGGCACGACCGACGTGGAATACCAGGGCGATCCGCGTCAGGTCAGGATTTCCGACGATGAGAAGCAGTACCTGATCGACGTCGTGAACCAGCACTTTGTTAAAAGCATCTGCAAAAACGATATCATTCATGAATTTAGCGGTGTGCGTCCCCTGCTGGATGATGAGGCTGTCACACCACAACGCATCACCCGTGACTACACCCTGGCATTTGATAACAAGGACAACCAGGCCCCGCTCTTATCTGTTTTTGGTGGCAAGCTAACCACTTACCGTAAGCTGGCTGAAATCGCGATGCATCAACTTCAACCCTGTTTCCCACACATGAAACCGGATTGGACCAGCCTGGCGCCACTGCCTGGTGGAGAAGAGTTTAATTTCCATCGCCTGCTGAGAGAATGCAAACAACGCTATCCGTTTATCGGTGAAAGTGTACTGGAACGTTGGCTCAACGCTTACGGCAGCCGTATCCGTAGTTTACTGGCCGGAGTCTGTCAGCCAGAAGATCTGGGCCAGGCTTTCAGCCCGTCCCTGTATCAGATAGAAGTCGATTATCTGGCGGAACATGAATGGGTGTTCAGCGCAGAAGACCTTTTCTGGCGCCGCACCAAGCTCGGGTTGGATCATGATGAACAAACCATTGAGCTGGTTGAACGTTACCTGAAAAAGCGCCGTCATCGGTTAAGAACCAATCTCAAGGCCGTCAGTTAAATCTGGCTCTGAAGTGTCCCACCTTTAAGCCTTTCCACCAGGCTTCAGAAACAAAAGACCTCACTGTCGAAGAAAACAGTCACTGTTGAAGCAAACAAGCAGTGAAGTCTTTCGCTTTTTAGGGCGATACAAATTCAGCCCTCCAGGCCTGCACCGCTATCGTATTACTTTAGCGACACGGCAGCTGGCCACATATCAGGCTTTACTCGCCGCCAGAGTGCGGTTTTGGCACAGTTTGGCCAACTTGCCACACAACACAATAATCACAGCGCCCAGCAGCACAGGTGTAATCAGGAATGACCAACTTTGACCTGTCAGCATGATCAACAGCGGATTCGCTCCAGCAG
Organism: Vibrio ostreae; assembly: GCF_019226825.1. Lineage (NCBI taxonomy): Bacteria > Pseudomonadati > Pseudomonadota > Gammaproteobacteria > Vibrionales > Vibrionaceae > Vibrio > Vibrio ostreae. The sequence goes on along the minus strand of NZ_CP076642.1, from coordinate 252,738 downwards.
GCGGATGCGTGGTTTTGGTCACCAGCATCGCAGAGATGGCCAGCCCGGTTGCACACGCCAAGCTCCAGGGCTCAACCGGTACAAAATGCACAAATACTAAGCCAATCGTTGCCGTGATCAGGTGGCCAATAATGACGTTTTTTGGTTGCGCTAACGGACTGTCCGGTACCCCAAATACCAACACTGCCGTTGCACCAAATGGTGCCATTAGCCACAGACCATGACCACTCCATGCATCTGCATAGGATAAGACTCCAATCGCGAATGTCGCCGCGATACCAGCCAATAACGCTGATTTTATATGATTCATTTTTTGCTTCCTTTAGGTAGACCACTCTGTCTGCCAGCAAGAGTAGACAAAGTGGTCTACCTGTGTCAAGATACTTTTATCCACAAATTTGGTGCTGATTAATCAGGACATTAAAAGGAAATCTCCGATGAATGATAAACGAGAGTTGTTAATTGAAACCGCTCTGACCCTGTTTTACCGCCACGGGATCCGCGCGGTAGGCATCAATGAAGTGCTCAAACAGTCCGGTATCGCCAAAAAAACGCTTTATCACCATTTCGCTGGTAAAGAAGAACTGATCGCAGCCGCACTGGAGCATCGTGACACGTTATTTTTTGACTGGTTAAGCGCAGAAATGGCACAGTACTCACCGGGGCTGCCTGCCATCAGAGGATTATTCACTGCCTTGGATCGCTGGTTACATGGCGAGGTTGAGCAGCTGAGTCCCTTCCGTGGCTGCTTTTTTATCAATACCGTAGTGGAGTATGGGCAGGAAGCTGAAGGGCTCAGAGAAACTTGCCAGCAGCATAAACAGAAGGTTCGCACCCTGATTCAATCCTGCCTTACACAACAACAGCAAGCGCAGCCAGGTCTGCTCGATACTCTGTGTCTGTTGAAAGAAGGCGCGATAGTGACTGCTCAGGTCAATAACGACAGCAACGCCGCCCGTGCCTGCCTGCCGTTATTAGAAAGTCTGCTGAGTGAAGCCTGAATCTTGAACAAGCAGTAAAGATCCGCCTTCCAGCAGGCGGTTAAGCCCGGCCTCAGTGACAGATTTCGTAGGTGGTCATCGCTTTGATCGGGACCCGAAAGCTGGAGATGTGCGACAAAACATAAGAGTGGTGATGGCGAATCAGCTCTGCCGAAGCATGCGGTTTATCGTGCGTGGTATGGGCATCGGTGGCCACAATGATCGAGTAACCCAAAGCTGCCGCACGTCTGGCACTGGTATCGACACAAAAATCAGAAGCGTAGCCGCACACAATCAACTCATCCACATCCTGCTCTTCGAGCAGAACCCGCAGATCGGTATGGTGAAATGAATCTGGCGTGGTTTTACGCACAAACAGATCGCCGTCTTCGGTCTGGATATCATGCTGGAGTTGCCAGCCTTCACTGTCATACTTCAACTGGGCATACTCCGGCTCTTCGTGCTGAACAAAGATAACCGGGTAACCTTTCGTTCTGGCCCAGGAACTCAAAGTATTAATATTACGCACCACCTCTTTCGCGGCATACGGCTTGGGCTCCTGCTCAAACAGAGACTCCTGAACATCAATAATCAATAGCGCTTTGTTTTTCATTTTCCACCCCCTGTCACGGGCATTCCCCTCGCCTTCATGTTGGCAAGTAATACAAACTTCCATCTCAAGCATACGCTACGCAGAGGATTTCTTCACGGCTGAGTTTTATTCCAGTCATACTCCATCTGGTGCGCCGTTTGCTCTGCCAGTGCCAGCGATGCCAGTTTCGATACCAGATACAAACTCATATCAATGCCAGCAGATATGCCCCCCGACGTGGTAATCCGCTCATCAGCAACAACCCAGCGGCACTTTTGTTTGACATCCAGTTGCGGAAACCTCGCTTTAAGATCAGCGATGTCTTCCCAATGGGTGGTGACCGGATGGTCAGTCAGAACTCCCGCCTGAGCGAGCAGAAATGCGCCGGTACACACGGAGGCCACCTGGCTGGCCTGTGCAGAGACGCGTCGAATCCAGTCGATCACTGCCGGCTTTTCCAGTTCAAAAGTGTGCACCCCACCGACCACGATCAATAAATCAATCGGCGGATGATCCGCAAAACTGTAATGAGGGTTAACCAGAAAGTTGCCGCGCGCATTCACTAGCGCATCATTCTGAGCCACAAAAAAAATATTCCAGTCATTCCCGGCCAAGCGTTTAGCCGTGCTGAAAACTTCAAACGGGCCGGAGAAGTCCAATACTTCGGCCTCATCATAGATGTAGATACCAATATTCATTCTGACAGCCTGCTTAAAGGAGAATTTCGGTGGTCACTTGCGTTTTGACCGAGTTGGCAATGAAACAGTTCTCGTGAGATTGATGATGCATTTTTTCCAGCATCTCGATACTGGGTTGTGATTGACCGGAAAAGACAATTTTGGGCCTCAGCACCACTTTGGTCAGAGCTTCCCGACCCTGCTCGTTTTTTTCCAGTGTCCCGACTGCATTATCCTGATACGACTCGACCACAAAGCGCTTTTTTGCCGCAATCGACAAAAAGACCAGCATATGACAACTGGATAACGCCGCAATCATCGCTTCTTCCGGGTCAACGTTGGCGGCAACCGAATACGGCAGCGGCACCACATCCGGTGACGCGGAAGCGGCGACCTTGGCTCCCCCGTCAAACTGCCATTCATGGCCGCGACTGTATTTATTATCACTAAAAATTTCATCAGCTTGACGCTGCCACGTAACTGTAGCGGTGTGTTGAGACATGAATACTCCAAAATAATGATGATATGCAACCTTTCCATCGTCGCACTGTGTTCACCATATACCCATTCCGGTGAAATGTTAAATAAATTCAGGCCGATAAAATACCGGTTTGAAAGAGACGCAGATATTCTGCCAGAGCCAGCTTGTCTGCGCGGGTATCGACCCAATCCGGATTGATCGGGCGCCAGAATACCTCATCCGCTTCATGACAACCTATTTCGCCCTGCCAGGCAGGAATGACATAATAGTGCAGTAATTGCAGTTCGTTGGTTGGATGGTACAGGGAACAGAGATAGACAGACTCCATTGGCGTTATCGCCAACTCCTCCAGCAACTCTCGAGCCAGCGCCTCTTGCTGGCTTTCCCCCGCCTCAATGTGTCCGCCTGGTATTGCCACCAGGTTAGGGTCACAGGTTTTTTCTGCCGAACGTTTTTCCAGCAGCACCTGATTGTCTTTCACGACCAGAAAAGAGACGCATTGAAACACTTCCATGACTTTGTCCGTCCCATAGTCAATAGAGAATATACAGATCTGGCTCACGCCATCCCGGGTTGAAAACGAGTCCATCCAAACAGGAGCATGGCAGCAAATGACGCCCAGACGAATGTCGCCAGACTGAGCGTCCAAAACAGGTTGTAACGATAACTGAAGTAATAAGCCGACAACAAGTATGCGGCGTAAGGGATGAGAGAATATAATCCAAACAGTATAGTAACGCGCAGATCATCCATACTGCGCTCTGTGCCAACAATATAATGGGCAATCAGAGCAAAGGTCGGAAACAGCGGTACCAGGCCGGAAATAAAAAAACTTTTACTTTTCGACAACAGAGCAATCAACAGAACAGCAAATGCTCCCAATAAGCACTTAACGAACAACGCCAACATCCTACATCCTTTTACCCAACTGAGTTACCGTCAATATAAAAGGTGCTGACACAATCACCATCCCCAATTCTCATCAGGTGAGAAAATATTGCCTAAATCCTGAGCCGGCGAAGATACGTCAAAACGTCAGTACTTCCACTGTCCGCGCTCATCAACCACGAGTTTGCCCTTGTGCTTCACTCGCAGAACTCCAGAATCAAAAACCTGGTATTCGTACCCTTTATTCTGAAAATGATAGCCCAGGAAACGGCACGGTGTTTTCTTGTCACCACACAGCAGATGCATCGTCTCTCCCGTAAGCTCAATTTCTTCAGCGCTGCGTTTAGAACGGCCATGATAAGTGACATTGTCACAGGCCACTTGTCCTTCTTCACAATGGGAAGTAATCGTCACGACGTAATTTGTCGTGGTCAAAGTACCGGCCAAAGACGGCAATGAGATTGAAAGCAACAGCGCTCCCACCATGCCGGCACACTTACCTAAACGGGCTTTTCGCGCCATATCCGCCACCTAATTCTCACTTAATTTGCCACCGGAGCAATACCACTCTGGCCGGTGGTTATTTCAGCCAATCCAACGCCTGTTGGTAATCTTCAAAAAATTTCACTTCACCGGACATAAACCAGCCCGCCAGTTTGGCAGCTTTTTCCTGCCAGCCAGGCCTGCCGTACAGTGCGATCTTATCAAAATCAGCGCCATGGTTGAGGCCCAGCTTAAAATCATCCCAGGCGGCTCTCAGCTCCCAACCATCCAACTCAGTGGCATCGAGCAATACTCTGACTTTCGGTTCATTGACCTTAATCAGCGCGGCTTCTAACATCGGGGTCATTGCCTGGTAATCACGGTGTGTTAATGTGCCAAACGCTTTGATGGTGACAAAAAATTCGTCATCCACGCGATCCAACCCAATTGAAATACCGTGTCTTTGAACATTCATAACGCCCTCCCGCCGTGAAAAAATCAGCATTATTTGGCCAGCTCCACCCAGGTTCCCTGAGTTAACAGCTCTAAGTCTTTAGAGTGTAGTTCAAACAATGAATTAGGCGTGCCCGCTGCGGCCCAGATGGCTTCGTAACATTGCAGGGAAGGATCCAAAATCGTGGTCACTTTAGCGTGGTGGGCAACAGGCGGTACACCGCCGATGGCATAGCCGACCTTTTCGCGTACAAAATCGGCATCCGCTTTTCCCAGTTTGATGCCGGTCGCCTGTTCTACTTTCTTGGTGCACACCATATTGGCGCCTGAAGCCACAATCAGAACCGGATCTCCGGTTTGCTTGTCTTTAAAAATAAGAGATTTGGCGATCTGCCCAATTGCGCAACCAACCGCTTCTGCAGCCTCGGCAGCGGTACGCGTGGAAGCCGGCATCTGTTTCACTACAAACTGCTGCCCGTGCTGAGACAGAAAATCCTGTACTCGCTGTGACGAGGCCTTTAACTCGAGACTCATAACCCTTTCCTTGTTGATATGAACCTACACAACATAACGCGGGAATAAGTCGCGGGCAAGCCGTGAGCCATGTTAGTTTTTCGTCAAACGATACAATGCTTTGTTCCTGATATCAGGAACTTGGCCAACAGATCGTTTCAGTCTATGACGGACAAAGCATGACCGCCATTATGCTAAGGTACAGGAACCCAAGGCTTGAGTTCCACCACATTGCCCTCAGGATCGTGCAGATAGATCGAGCGCCCGTAACCCTGAGCGCCATAGCGCTTGGCAAAATCAGAATGCTGCACACCATGGTTGTCTAAATACGCCACCAGCTCTTTTTCATTACGCGGCGTAATCTGCAGACAAAAATGGTCCATATTGCGTCCGTCTTGTTGCGGTGGTTTACCGCCCTCTTTTCCTAATGGACTGTCGACCGTCACAATGTCAATTAACGCGTTTCCGGCGCGCAGTTGAGTCAGTCCCTCAGGCAACTCACGCTCAACCGGACAACCAAGCACATCACGATAAAAATTCAGCATCTGCTCCAGCTGTGTGGTTCGTAGCACGACATGATCAAGCCCTTGTATCTCTATCATGGTCAATTCTCCGTTCCGTTCTCAGTGTTATTGTACGTATACCTGCGGCACACCTAGCTGTATTGCAATCAAGTATTAGGTCAAAGTGAACAAGCAATCGTTCAAAAAAAACAAGCAACAGATTAAGTAAAGCAGAGAAAATTCATTCGCCAAACTGGCCGAAATCACTACAATATCAGCTCACCGAAACAAGCTCCGCCTATCGAGCATTTATTCACGGCTGGTAAGACTCATTAGTCACTTACGATGAAACAAATAATTCACTTACGATGAAATTAAGTAAACGCCTCAAACGACTGGAAAGCCAGGTACACCATCACTACGACCACATCTGGGATTGCTGCTGCGACCATGGTCTACTCGGTGCCGCGCTGCTTGAGCGCCAGGCTGGCGGACAAATACACTTTGTTGATATCGTGCCGGACTTGATGACGTCATTACAGCAGCGCCTGACTACTTATTTTGGTCAAGAGTTGCCTTGTCAATGGCAGACCTACTGTATGGACGTTGCGCGGATTCCGGTAGCCGACATGCCCGGCTCACACCTGGTCATCATTGCCGGTGTCGGCGGTGACCTGATGTCAGATTTGATTGCAGCCATCTGCAGTGCCAATCCAAACACGCCGCTTGAGTTTCTGTTGTGTCCGGTTCACCACACGTACACGCTCAGAGAACAGCTACGCCATCTTAAATGTCATGTCATTAAAGAAACTCTGGTTGAAGACAACCAACGCTTTTACGAAATATTGCACCTGACGACGCACCATCAGCACGGCAATCAACCCCTGGTCAGTCTGACCGGAGACAGCTTATGGCGCACTGAGTGTGAATCCAGCCGACAGCTTGCCCACCGTTATCAACAAAAATTACTGACCCATTACGGGCGCATGCAACAAAGTAATCCGCAAAAAGTCGCGCCTATTTTAACCGCCTATCAATCGGTTGAAATTGCATGAGCGAACTCAACCGACTTGACTGTATTTGGCTCATTGCTCTAGCACAAGGGTCATAAATTTGCTGTTGGGATCCGGTTGGTAATCGCCGAAAGGCTCACAATCAACAAAGCCATGTTTGGCGTACAAACCATGCGCTGCGCTAAAAAATGCTTGAGTGCCGGTTTCCAGGCTGAGCTGTTTAAAGCCTCTGGATTTCGCATCGGCTATAAGATGATTGAGGAGCTTCGTCGCTACCCCTCTGTTGCGCGCAGCACCGGAAGTACGCATCGATTTAATTTCGCCATGATCACAACTTAATGATTTGAGTGCCACACAACCAAGTACACTATTGCCTTCCGCTGCTGACCAGAAAGTAATGGAAGGGTGTTGTAACGCTTTGACATCGAGTGCATGGACACTTTCCGCCGGTGAGGTGGCATGCATATCGGCTAAATGCTCTTCCAGCAAACGAATGATGCCTGAGCCTTGTAAATCATCGATTTTTATTTCCACTATCACTTCCTTACAACTCTGGGCTTCGGATCGGATTACTTGCCCGGTTATCGGTGACTCACAACGTTTGGTCTATTCAGATGCCTGTGCCTGATATTAACGCATGTTCCTATATGCGCTATATATCGAAACATGCTGCTACCAGAACCTGTTATTTGATCAGTTGTAAAATGGGCTTAAAACTCTCGTTGCGACAATCTTCCACCAGCTCGTACAAACACATTTCCACAGACGTTTTATGCGCACCAAGCGCGCACATCTTTTCGATACCTAACTGACGGTTAGCCTGACTGCGTGAAGAGATACAGTCTTGCACTACTTCTACCTGATAACCGCTTTGCAGTAAACCGGCCACTGTCTGATACACACAGATATGACTCTCGATGCCACACACCAGCCAGTATGATACCCCCGCGTGCATAATCGCTTCTGCAAACGGAGCTTCAGTGCCTGCACAAAAATGGAATTTTTGAATCGGATGCTGACCCGGCGCCAATAACTCACGAATTTCCGCAACGGTTTCGCCGAGTTTATCGGGGTTCTGCTCCAGCCATATCACGGGCAGCCCCAGAATTTGCGCCCCTTTAATCAATTTGGCTGTTGCGTCCAGTACCGCTTGGCTATCGTCAACCAGTCGCGCCAGCCTGCCTTGAACATCAACCACGATCAAACCGGTATTTTCTTTGACTAGCATGATTTAACTACCTACTGAAACATTCATCCAACACTGATTCCCTTATGGCTGGGTCACAAGTCCAGGATATCCGTAAGACAATGCACCACCGGTCCGGCATAAGTGCTGGTAAATGGCTGATGACCCGGGTTGTACCAGATGGTCTGCAAACCAGCTTCAGCGGCGGGTAAAATATCATTTTCCAGCGTATCACCGACCATGGTGACAGCAGCGGGAACCGCGTTCAAACGCTCGATAATCATGTGGTAGAACAGCGGCGTTCCTTTCGAAACGCCGAGAGTCTGTTTACAGAAATAGCCCTGGATATAATCATCCAGACCAACACGTAAAAATGCATTTCGAACATCTGCTTCAACCGAGTTCTCTGCGTTGGTGGCAATATAGATCTCCGCGCGCTGACTCAGACGGCGCAACGTTTCCAACGCATGCGGCGTTGCTTCTACTTGTGGCCAGTCACACATTTTTCCCGGCAGAGAGGGGTTATCAATCATCAGAGTATCCCCCCAGTCAAACAGATAAATTCTACTCATCACTTTACCCTTGTCGCTTCTTACTCTGTACTCTTTTTACTCTTTTCCCTTCATCTTGCAAGCCTGCCCTCTGGACACCTAAAGCGGTTAGCTAAAGGCAGCCCGGCTAAAAGACTTCACCGCCCTGTTCAAGATACTCAATCTCTTCCGTGGTCGAAATCCGGCCAAGAATAGAGTTACGGTGTGGATAGCGACCGAAGCGGTCAATCACAACTTTATGTCTCACTTCAAAGTCCAGATTACCTTGCTGACCGAGTTCAGAGTACAGATCGACCGCAGCAGCATGTATCAGGCGCGATTCACTATGCATAAACGGCATATAGAGAAAAACCTGCTCATCCCTGGTGAGCTGCTTATTGTAGCCTTTTTCTATCGCAAATTGAGACAATGCCAGAGCCAGCGGATCGTTAACAAAAGCTTCTCGCCTTCCCCGGAAGATATTTCGAGAAAACTGATCCAGTACGATCACTTCAGCCAGCGCGCCCTGCGGGCACTGGCGCCAATGGAATAACTCACCTTTCACAGCCTGCTCATGAAGCGGTAAAAAGCGGTCTCGGATTTGATCATCCAGTGCTGTATCTTTCTGCCACCACATTTCCGGCGTGATTTCATGAAACCAGAATGTCAGAACACTTTGATACATATCGAACTCCTTTAGTCACAACTGAAAGTATAGAACGTGTACAACTGTTCGCATTCACATGCTAATCACGTCTGTTAAGAGAAAAATTAAGAATCATAATCTGCTGTGGTCCTGCATCACCACCCAGATAAAGTTCACCTGTGTCACGAAATCCACCCAGCTCGTAACATCTTTTCGCCGCCGGATTTTTGCAGTTCACCGTGAGATAGATGGTATCGTACTGTGGATAATGCGCCGGTAAATAAACCGAGAGTAGTTGGACGGCCTGTTTGCCAAACCCCTGGCCCTGAAACAGTTCCGACACAAAGAATGCGCGTAATCCCAGACTGCCTGGCGCGGCAAACTGATACTGGGCGCTGTAGGTGGTATCAATCAGGAAGAAACCCACCACAGTGTCATTGAACAACATGACATGAGGATGAATGAAGTTATCAATATTCACCATGATATCTTCGATACACCCCACAAACTTGATCTGCTCGGGTGCCACCTGCAATTCGGCCACCTCAGCGAGGTGTTTCGGTTGCATCGGATGAAGGTTTAACACGTCTGATTACCGCCTACTTAACGTATGTTTATATAAACACTGTAGCCTAAACAATCAGTTAACATAACCCCACTATCCCATCAATGCGTTGAGCTGCGGGGTCACTTCACATAAATAACATTCTTTTCCAATCCGGTTGACGGTCGCCAAAACCGCACCCGAGTTCATTACCGCGCGGGCAAAAGCGTGCCGTGCTAAGGCGCTGAAAGTGCCTGATAACATAACGAGTATCAAAGCCACGCCAGGTATCAAAGCCAATGTACTCACTCACCGACCAGACATTAACCTCAGTTGATTGGAGCTGTTCTGATTCTTAAAGTGAACGCTTCTCCATGAGTAAACTAATACCCATAGAGATTCTCTGTTTTTAGTTCATTGAATTAGGGCTAGACTGTGGTTATGCCCGACCAAGCGGGTCTTAGAGGCGGTTGAACTTTCGGGCTTGTACAGAGTCCGAATAATTATCCCGAAAATTCAACCGCTTTTATAATGTCCAATAAACTAAGGAATCATCATGATTGAACAAGGACAAAACCTTCCTCAAGCCACTCTGAGCGAGCTGACTAAAGACGGAATGGTGAATCACGACGTCACAGAACTGTTTGCCGGCAAAAAAGTTGTGCTGTTTGCAGTACCAGGTGCCTTCACTCCGACCTGCTCTGAATCTCACCTGCCTGGTTACGTCGTACTGGCTGACAAACTGAAAGAAAAAGGCGTTGATCTGATCGCTTGTGTTGCCGTTAACGATGCGTTCGTTATGAAAGCATGGGGCGAGGCGCAAAATGCATCTGAGCTACTGATGCTGGCTGATGGCGATGCAAGCTTTACTAAAGCTCTGGGTCTGGAAATGGATACTGGCGCGTTCGGCGGTGTTCGTTCACAGCGTTACGCGATGATTGTGGAAAACGGTGTGGTCACGACTCTGAATGTTGAGCCACCTAAGTCGTTTGAAGTCAGCAAAGCAGAAACGATTCTTGCCGCGCTGTAATGACGCTCAGTGATGACAAAACACCAGGTCACTGACCTGGTGTTTTTTATTGCTTTCAATGGTTATGCGCTATGACAACCTGCATCACCAACCAAAGATCCTTTATTGATCTGCAGGATGATGAACCCCGTCATATGTCTTTACATTGCCCAGTTCAAACGGGTTAACGCCTTCCAGACACGCCACATTGTAGCCATACTGAGTCGGATTTGAGCGGCGCTGGTGATGCGTATAAATACCACACACAGAACAGAAGAAGTGCTGAGCAGTTCGCGTACCAAACTGATACAGACGTAACGCTTCCTGACCCTTTACGATGCGCAGGTTCTCCAACGAGACCGACGCGACAATCGCACCACGACGCCGACACATTGAACAATCACAGCGACGTGGCTCCTCTATGCCGCGGGGTAAGGTCAACTCCAGCTCCACCGTGCCGCAATGGCAGCTTGCCGTGTGTTTCTCCCGGATCTGCGTTTCGCCAACTTGCTTAATCATCTGGAATTTCAGGCTCCATCATCCAACAGTTCAAGGCTGTATTATCCAGCAGCTCAAGGCTGTATTATCAGAAACTCAAGACTGCTTATCAAAAACCGCTACGCCTGGTGGCAAAGTCAGCCAACTCATTTTCTCACTGACCCACACATGCGCAGTCGGCTCGAATAAACGATCATCATCGAGATCAACCGGTCGTAACTTGAGTTTGATGACCTCCGGCTGCGCCGGATTGAGGTGATAAATGCGATTGCTGCAGCGAACGCAGGAGAACCCTAAATTATGATTACCACTTTCGGCAACTCGGCCCCATTTTGTCATTTCACCATTAAATTCAATATCTTTTGCCGCCACAATGGCCGTAATGCTGTACGGTGCGGTCGATAGTTTCTGGCATTCTTTACAGTGACAAGCCATGACTTTCATCGGTGCTGCGTGTAACTGATAAGTCACCTGACCACATTGGCAGGAGGCGTGAATCGGAAACTGCATAATCTTCTATTCCTTTGAGATGCACCTGGCGAAGCACGTCATGTGATGCCTGAGTGACGGGTAACGTAAAATTGAAGCACGTTATCATGGCGCAAAAGTTCCAATCCAACGACGGCTAATCGGTAAAAATAATGTTTCATTTTTAACAGATGCACAACCAGCAAAAACGCAATATTGTAAAAGCAAGCCCGCAAAGTGTGAGGCTAAGCATAAAAATAACGATTCAGAGGAAGTTTTATGAAAATATTGATTCAATATACACAGACTGGTATGTACAAAGACGATGCATGGGAAACACCAGCGTTACATCTTAAAGGCCAGCTGCATGCGGTTTCTCCTTCATACGCCGCACAGTTAATTAAACGTAACCAAGCAAGCCTGTTTACCGATGAAAACAAAAACGTGGTGATTAGCGCATAGTACAGAATAGTGCCCGACCGACCCTCCACGGCATCTGCATCGGCTCAGTGTAGCAACGACGCTCAACCGTTTAACGCTGCATTCCAATTAGCCTGCCGATATCGACAAAGCACTGGGGTTCGATTGAGACCTCAGATAATGAAGACTTTCCAGGCAATATCAGCGTGTAAAAGTACCGCTCAGCAGCTGATATTGCCTTGCTTACCTCACTACTATTTCGCAGCAACCTCAACCTTCTTTCACCTCAACACGACTGCGCTTCATCACCATTTCGCCACGAAACCATTTCATTACTAAACTATTCCACGACGAAAGAATGTCCACGACGAAAGAATGTCCAAGACTAACGAATGGCCTCGCTGATATTATTCCACATCGATACGATCCCAAACGACAGATAGTAAAACGCACCACCATGATGGCAGTGCGTGACAGGTATTTGCTTTAAAAGGCTGCTTTCGGAAGCCAGAAAATGACTGGCATCTGGCGTGTCGTTTCGGCAGTCCGGATTAACAGTTACCTTTTTTGGCTTGACCCGGAGGACAAAATTGGCCGTGACCATCATGATGTCTGCCATCTGAGCCGACTCTGACGTCGACATCGTCTACCCGGCCTTCAACTCGAGTCAGCTGACAACCAAACAGTGTAAAAGATACCATTGCGATCAGTAGATAGTTTCTCATTTCAAACTCTATTTGTTGTTATGGGGTTTAATACGAATCTTAGTACTGTATACGCAACAGTGAGTAGAATTGTTCTTTTTATGAAAAAAAATGGTGTTAATTATGAAAACAATAACTAAGCAGGGTTTGTGGTCACAATCGCTCATCAGGCAACACCATCGGGCAGCACGCTGCAACGATTAATCATCCTGCCTAGACTAATAATCTGCTCTAGAATACGAAGGCTGACCACCCAGGCAATACCTGGCCAAATGATGGGTCTCTGCAAGAGTCTGGTACCAGTTGTTAAACACTAAATCGCACTGATTCAAAATCACTGAGCCAAACGGGTAGTGGCGATACTCAGCACACAGCACCTGCAACTGCTGCGGATTCTGTAAAGGCTGACGAAATCGCATCGCCGTCAGATGAGCAGTAATTAGCTTATAGCGGGCATCGATGCTGGTTTGAAGGCCGGAAGCCTGCAGACTATCCCTTAATCTTTGGCGCAGAATGTCTAACTCATTACCGACCGGGTAACCTTGGATAACAATGCATGAAGGCGATGCAGTCACGCCGCGCAGTTCTAGCTGAATCGGATCCAGGCCGCGCAAAGCCCGATGAAACACGTCAACATAGGCTTGCGGGTCAATATCGCTGAGCTGAAAACCTTGCAGGCAAGAGATGACCGACAGCAAGGTAACATGCAGTTCATCGTTCGGATAATAGTATTGTTGTGGCTCGTGTTGACTAAGGTGATCAAGAAACTGACCAATCCGAGCCGCAACATCCGGGCTGTTGTCCGCTAAATAAGCCAGAGCGGTAATACCACGACGCGTGTCCGGCTGGCCATTCAGATAAGGGTCGCATTGATACGAATTGCTGCTCACAGCGTCAGTAAACTGCTGCCACATCTGTTCGTATATGTCATTAACCACCCTGTTCTCCTTAAGCTCACGGCCTACTTACTTTTACCTGCTTACTTTAAGCAGCTCACCGTTAAGAGCGATAAAAGGTATCGATATATAACGCTTCAACTTTATCACGTGCCCACTGGGTTTTGCGCAAAAACTTCAGTGATGACTTGATGGAGGGTGAGTTGTAAAAACAGTTGATATTGACTTGTTCATACAGCTCCGGCCAACCGTAATGTTCGACCAGCTGTACTAAAATTTTTTCCAGAGTTACCCCGTGTAAAGGGTTATTAGGTTGAGCTTCACTCATGAGATATTTTCCGGCTAAAGGCAGGGATTGGTACACTATTGACGACGAATCGGCAATCAGCAGATATAAAAAGGAGAGCATAAGCTCTCCTTCTCTTAAACCTGAACTGCTAATTACAGAGCAGCTTTCGCTTTTTCTACAAGAACAGCAAATGCTGCTTTGTCGAATACTGCGATGTCAGCAAGAATCTTACGGTCGATCTCGATAGATGCTTTCTTAAGACCGTTGATGAAACGGCTGTAAGATAGACCATTTTGACGAGAAGCCGCGTTGATACGTGCAATCCACAGTTGACGGAATTGACGTTTCTTGTTGCGACGGTCACGGTAAGCGTATTGACCAGCTTTAGTAACTGCTTGGAAAGCTACGCGGTAAACACGTGAACGTGCACCGTAGTAACCTTTAGCTTGTTTCAGAACTTTCTTATGACGTGCACGAGCTTGTACACCACGTTTTACGCGAGGCATTATGTCTCTCCTAAACTAAACGATAAATAAACTAAAAAGAATTAAGCGTATGGCAGCATACGGATTACTGCAGCCACTTCACATTTAGGAAGGATTGCATTAGGACGTAGCTGACGCTTGTTCTTAGTAGTACGCTTAGTCAGGATGTGACGTTTAGTAGCGTGCTTGTACTTAATACCACCAGCAGTTTTCTTGAAACGCTTAGCAGCACCTTTGTTGGTTTTCATCTTAGGCATGATGAATAACTCCGCATTGTAGTAGTTTAATAAACAACGTAATCAGGGCGAATAAAACCCAACCGTCTTACCCTTCTCAGGGGACGGCTGAGTCAATTACTTGTAAGCCGTTAATTACTTCTTCTTAGGGGCTAGCACCATGATCATCTGGCGACCTTCAATACGCGACGGGAAAGATTCCACAACAGCAATTTCTGCCGTGTCTTCTTTTAGTCGGTTCAGAACGTCAACACCGATGTCTTGGTGTGCCATCTCTCGGCCACGGAAGCGAATCGTTACTTTCACTTTGTTGCCTTCTTCAAGGAAACCAGTCAGGTTGCGTAGTTTTACCTGATAGTCTCCAATATCAGTCCCAGGACGGAATTTAACTTCCTTAATCTGGATCTGCTTTTGCTTCTTCTTCTGCTCTTTCTGAGCTTTACTCTTTTCGAAGAGGAACTTGCCATAGTCCATCACACGACAGACTGGTGGCTCGGCGTTAGGGCTGATCTCTACAAGATCCATACCAGCTTCTTCGGCCGCTGCTAGTGCTTCTTGGATCGAAACGATACCAACAGATTCACCGTCAGCGCCTGTTAAACGAACTTCACGAACGCCACGAATTTCACCGTTTAAACGGTGCTGGTTTTGTTTGGCCGGTACTTGGCCACGTCTTCCGCCTTTAATAGTTTATTCCTCCAGATTTAACTTACGGCTAGCAATCTCGGTCTGGATATAAGATACGAAGTCATCCAGTTTAAATTTACCAAGATCTTTACCTTTACGAGTACGTACTGCAATTTCACCGGCTTCCATTTCTTGGTCACCACAAACTAACATGTACGGTACACGCTTCAGAGTGTGTTCGCGAATTTTAAAGCCAATCTTCTCATTTCTCAAGTCCGCTTTTGCGCGAATGCCACATTTTTGTAGCTTTTGGGCCACTTCTTGAGCGTAATCAGATTGTTTGTCGGTAATATTCACAACAACAGCCTGTTCTGGTGCCAGCCAGGTCGGGAAGAAACCTGCATATTCTTCGATAAGAATACCAATGAAGCGTTCCAAAGAGCCCAAAATAGCTCGGTGAATCATAACCGGAACCAAACGCTCATTGTTTTCGCCGACGTAAGTCGCGCCCAATCGAGTTGGCAGGTTGAAATCGAGCTGCACAGTACCACATTGCCACGCACGGTCAAGACAATCATACAAAGTAAATTCAATCTTAGGTCCGTAAAACGCGCCTTCACCCTCTTGAATTTCGTAAGCAATGTCCATTGCTTCCAGAGAATGTTTCAGTGCTTCTTCAGATTTATCCCAGATTTCATCGCTACCCACGCGTTTTTCAGGGCGAGTAGACAGTTTTACTGCGATGTTTTCAAAACCAAAAGTGGTGTATGTGTCGTAAACCATCTTGATGCAAGACGTCACTTCCTGTTGAATCTGATCTTCAGTACAGAAAATGTGTGCGTCATCCTGGGTAAAGCCACGCACACGCATAATGCCGTGCAGTGAACCCGATGGCTCGTTACGGTGACATGAACCGAATTCCGCCATACGCAGCGGCAGGTCACGGTACGATTTCAGACCTTGGTTAAAGATCTGTACGTGGCCAGGGCAGTTCATTGGCTTGATGGCGTAATCACGGTTCTCTGAATGGGTAGTAAACATCGCATCAGCGTATTTATCCCAGTGACCTGAACGTTCCCACAGAACGCGGTCCATCATCAGCGGGCCTTTCACTTCCTGGTAATCGTACTCAGTCAGTTTTTGACGAACGAAGACTTCCAGGTCACGGAAAATCGACCAGCCATTGTGGTGCCAGAACACCATACCCGGTGCTTCTTGCTGCATGTGGAACAGGTCAAGTTGCTTACCGATCTTACGGTGGTCACGCTTAGCAGCTTCTTCCAGACGTGTCAGGTGCGCTTTCAGCGCCTTCTTGTCATGGAAAGCAGTACCGTAGATACGTTGCAGCATCTTGTTGTTGCTGTCGCCGCGCCAGTAAGCACCTGCGATGTTCAGCAGCTTGAAGTTCTGACAGAAACCCATGTTTGGTACGTGAGGACCGCGACACATGTCGATGTATTCTTCATGGTGGTAAAGACCAGGACGGTCATCACGAGCTACGTTTTGGTCCAGGATTTCCATTTTGTATGGTTCCTGACGCGCTTCAAACGTATCACGCGCTTCCTGCCAGCTGACTTTCTTTTTCACAACCTGGTATTTGGTCTTTGCCAGTTCCAGCATGCGAGCTTCGATCTTTTCCAGGTCTTCCTGAGACAGAGATTCTTCCAGATCAATATCGTAGTAAAAACCACTGTCGATCGTTGGACCAATCGCCATTTTTGCTTGTGGGTACAGCTGCTTCAGTGCATGACCAAGCAGGTGAGCACAAGAGTGACGAACAATTTCCAGACCGTCTACTTCATCTTTCGTGGTGATGATTTCAAGGCTTGCATCGTTTTCGATCAGATCGCACGCATCAACGCGTACGCCATCTACACGGCCGGCAATGGTCGCTTTCGCCAGACCAGGACCGATAGATTGAGCAACTTCAAAAGTAGAAACCGGGTTGTCAAATTGACGCTGACTGCCGTCAGGAAGAGTAATAATAGGCATGATATATCCCTACAGTGGTGTTGCATACCAAGCAACACTTGTTTGAATTTTGTGCTTTAAAATCAATAAATAATAAATCCAAGCACGCGAATTTTAAAACTTTGAGTCCCCATTTTGGCACAAATACGGATGCACCAGCCTGAGCACGAAAAAAGCATTCTAACTAATACAGATGAAATCTCAATGATATTCTGCGCTTAAGCGTCAATTTCATCCTATTGTCATCTGGTCAATGATGCCTGGTTATACCTCTGCCTGCCAGGCTCTTTACCCGGAGCTGAAGACTCATTAATTCAATTGTTCTATGCAAAACGTATCAAATGTTATACCCGTTCCTGATAGAACTTTCACAGTGTTGACTTTGAAAGAAACTACACTAAAGTTCGACCCTTCAAAATACGACAGGCAGACCCAACATCCATGCTCGGACTCTTCGCACTCCAGGTGACACTTTTTTCATTGTTTCCACTCTACTTCCTGTCTCAGGAAGGTCCCCTGCGCCGGGTCTCTTTTTACGTCTACATTTCACTGATACTGCTGATAGGCGGCTTCCTCGGTAATGTTTATTCGCTGTCGGTGTACCCGGGGATTGAAGTCTCCGGTGGCAGTTTGTGCTACGGTGCACTGATGATGACATCAGTGCTGTTTGTACTGATAGAGAAAGACTTACTGATCCTGCGTCATCTCATCCGCCTGGTGATCATCGTTGATCTGTTTAAAGTGTCGTTTTCGATGCTGGCTGAAAAAAGCCTGCTCAGTGATGGCATCATTAACCCGCACAACGTCTCTGCGGACCTGTTTGCTGTCTCGACGCCTTTTATTATTTTGGGTGGCATCCTGATCATCAGTGAGCTGTTTGTGCTGCTGTTTGCGTTTGAGCAGCTCAAGCGCCTCAACTTCAATCATCTGACCACGACTCTGCTCTACATCGCACTGTTTATTCTGGTGTTAGCGGCAGACGGAGTAGTGTTTCCGCTGATCGCATTTGGCTACAACGACCACGTTGTCGCCGTCATCGTGGGCAACCTGGCCGGAAAGCTGCTGACCGCCATTGCATTTAGCCTTCCCATCCTGCTGTTTGCGCTGTTTAAACGTCAGTCTTTTATTCATTACCTCGAGTCTGATAGCTTTCGCTGGAATTTGATGTTCAAAACCAGTACTCAGTTAATGGAAGAAATGTCGGAGAAAGAACATGAACTGAAACAGGCAGCAACCGTATTCCATAATTCGAACGAAGGCTTAGCGATCGTCAGTGATAACGGTCATCTGCTGCAAGCGAATGAAGCGTTCTGCCATATGGTTAGCATACAGAATCCCGGAGCAGAACTGGATAAAATTTCCGCCGCCAGCCTGTTTTACACGGACGGGCAACCTCTGGCATTAAACGAACTGTTACGGGACGACTGGCGGGGTGAAGTTATCTTCGGGCCGGAAAGTCAGAATCAGGGCCTGCTGTCGATCACTAAGGTGCATTCAAACCAGGCAACGATGGCCACCTATGTTTTTTCGCTGGTTAACATCGACGAACAGAAGCGCATCCAGAATCAGTTGAATCATCTGGCGACCCATGACCCGTTGACTCAGTTGCCCAACCGCCGCGTGCTGGACACACAGTTGGCCGGGGTTGAAGGCAGTCCGGCAACCCTGGTCGTCATCGACCTGGACCATTTTAAGGATGTCAACGACAGTTACGGCCATACTGCCGGCGACAAAGTACTGGTCCAGGTCGCACATCGCCTGCTCGCCTCGCTCGGCACAGAAGCGCAGCTTGAATCGATCCTGTACCGTACCGGCGGCGATGAATTCGCGCTATTAGTGCAAGACAACGACATCAATCATATTCAGGCCATCATTGCTGCAATTCAGAAGCACCTGACTCAGGCCATCTTGATTGGCAATAATACCTCCGTGTTCATATCAGCCACCTTAGGTGTCAGCTTTCAGAACAGCGGCGAACATCGCGATATGTTCCAGGAAGCCGATGCAGCCATGTATGAAGCGAAGCGTAACCAGCGCGGTACTTACGCCATCTATGAAGACAGACTGACTCAGCAGAGCCAACGCAAGTTACTGCTGAGTACCAAGCTTAAAGCCGCATTAGAGCAGCATCTGGTTCAGGTTTATTATCAGCCGCAATATAACACCACCCACCAGCAGTTGATTGGCGCAGAGGCTTTAGCACGCTGGCATGATGAAGAGCTAGGCTGGGTTTCCCCTACGGAGTTTGTGCCAGTTGCAGAAGAAACCGGACTGATTGAAACGCTGGGCGATTATGTATTAGAACGAGCCTGCCTGGACGCTGCGCAATGGCAGGCGCAGGGATATCGGCTGGATAAGATGTCGGTGAATGTCTCAGCCCACCAATTACGCTTTGGTCATTTTGCCGCTACCCTGCAGCGGGTGTTGAACAGCACTGGCTTTCCGGCCGCTAAACTTGAGCTGGAACTGACTGAATCAGCCTACATTGAGCGTAAAAACGATGCGCTTCATCTGCTGACTCAAATTAAGGCACTCGGTGTCAGACTGGCCATCGATGATTTTGGTACTGGCTACTCATCGCTCTCTTACCTGTCAAAGATGCCTTGCGACACATTGAAGATCGACCGCAGCTTTGTTATTCATGTGACCGATGATGAGGAGCAGGCGAATCTGACTTCCACCATTATCAAAATGGCACATGACCTGTCGCTGGTCATTGTGGTCGAAGGCGTCGAGACTGCGGAACAACTGCAATTTTTTGTCCAGCAAGGGTGCCAGCTTATCCAGGGGTACTACTATTCACCGCCGGTCGCGAAAGACAATTTCAGTGCTCTGCTCAGTAAACTGAACGTCGCATCTTATTAAAACTCAGGGCAAAGTCACGCACACTAAACCGGCTAATTTTTACTTAGCAACTCGGTTTAGTACTCCACAGTTCGAGACGTACTGAAAAGATCAAGAGGATCTGAATTGCCGCGCCGGCCTTAACAAGTTGGCGCCAGCAGATTCGCACTGTCCTGCCTACTGGACCCTATCTGCCCTGTTCTATCTGCAATAGCCATCGTAGCTGCGATTCTCCTGAACCGTTTTGTACAGGCAAAAAAAGTCCGGAGCAAGGCCCCGGACTTTCTATACAAACTTAACAGATGATAAGCGCAGATTATGCGTCGTTACGACGACGGCTGTGACCACGTTCACCACGGTAGTTACCACGGTCATCGCCACCACGGTTGCGATCAAAGCGACGCTCGCCACCTTCACGGTTACCACGATAACCACCACCTTCACGACGAGCACCGTTACCGCCTTCACGGTTACCACGGTAACCACCGTCACGACGACCACCACCGTTACCGCCTTCACGACGGCCACGAGACTCACGGAAGTCATCAAAATCACAAACTACCGCACCCACTTCTTTCTGACGGATACGCAGTTTACGCAGTTTTGAACTCACTTCGCTGGTCATGCTCTTAGGCAGCTGAACGAATGTGTGGCCCTGAGCCAGTTTGATCGCACCGATAGAACCTTTGGTCAGACCCAGTTCATTTGCAAGTGCGCCAACGATATCTTTAACCTGAACGCCTTGGTCACGGCCCACTTGCAGCTGGTAAGTATCCCATTCAGTGTTAGCGAATTCACGACGGCCACCACGCTCACCGCGGTCACCACGATCGCCATTCTCACGACGCTCACGACGACGCAGCTTGTCACGCTCAAGCGCTTCCAGCATTGGGTCTTCACCAACGTAGAACAGCGGACGCTTACCTTGCTGACGTTTCAGCAGGATAGCCGCCAGAGTCGTTGCATCAATTTCCAGAGAAGCTTGCAGTTTTTCAACCAGCTCAGCGAATTTCTCCAGAGAAGAGTGTGCTTTCTCTGCTTCCAGTTCGACTGCCAGCATGCTCAGGCGTGCTTCAGCAACCTTGTCACGGTGTGGCAGCTGGATTTCTTCCATTGAAGAACGAGTCACGCGCTCGATAGTACGCAGCATACGGATCTGGTTGGTACGAACCAGTAGGATCGCTTTACCTTTACGACCAGCACGGCCAGTACGACCGATACGGTGAATGTAAGATTCTACATCGAACGGGATGTCGTAATTAAATACGTGCGTGATACGCGGCACGTCCAGACCACGAGCAACAACGTCAGTGGCAACCAGAATATCAATCACACCTTGTTTGATATGGTCAACCGTACGCTCACGCAGTGACTGAGGGATATCGCCGTGCAGTGCCGCCGCTTTAAAGCCACGTGCACACAGCCAATCAGCCAGACGTTCGGTATCCTGACGAGTACGCACGAATACGATAGATGCGTCAGTTTCTTCGGTTTCAAGCAGACGAGCCATCGCTTCGTCTTTCTCTACGCCCTTCACTACCCAGAATTGCTGCTCTACTTTAGCAACAGTCTGGTTAGAACCGGCAACGTCAACACGCGCTGGTTCACGCAGGAAGCGATCAACGATGTCTTTAACCATTGGAGGCATAGTGGCAGAGAACAGAACGCGTTGTGCTGTCGCAGGAGCTTGTTCCATGATCCAGGTTACATCGTCAACGAAGCCCATTTTCAGCATTTCGTCCGCTTCATCCAGAACGAAAGTATGACATTCGTCCAGGTGCAGGCGTTCACGAGTAATCAGGTCTTTAACGCGGCCAGGAGTACCCACAACAATGTGAGCGCCTGATTTAAGAGCGCGCATTTGATCAACGATAGAGGCGCCACCGTAGATCTCAAGAACTTTCAGGCCTTTGATGTTTTGGCCAAGGTTTTTCACTTCTGCTGCAACCTGGATAGCCAGTTCACGAGTTGGTGCCATCACAATAGCCTGTGGCTTATGTTGTGACAGATCCAGTTTGTTCAGCAGAGGCAGAGAGAATGCCGCTGTTTTACCAGTACCGGTTTGCGCTTTACCCAGAGCATCACGGCCTTCCAGAAGCAAAGGAATTGCAGCAGCCTGAATTGGAGTCGGAGAAACGAAGCCCATTTCGTTCAGGGCGGAAAGGATGGCACTGTTAAGTGCTAAGTCACTAAATTGAATGACGTTTTCTTGCATGGGGATCCCACTAAAATAATGAATAACTAGGTCCCACGTGCTTTACCATTCCAACCAATCCAAGAAGTTGCTGATTCCGTTCAGTTGCTGATTCCATTCAGATGAGGACAAGTATTAAAAAGCAACAAGCCACTAGGGACATCTAAGGGAGGCGGATTATTCCCTAAATGCATAAAAAAAGCTACAAAAAATTGAAATTCATCACATAAATTTCTCTGTAGTGATAAAACTCTCGACAACTCGCGCGCTAATCGTCTCATTTGCAACCAATTCGTTTGTTTTTACATCGCCACAGACCATGTAAATCGGCACGAAAGGCACGTTTTCGGTAGTAATCAGCCATAGCAATGATTTATAGTGTGCCCTATCAACCGAGTCAGATAGAAATAAGATGTTTCAAGATAATCCGCTACTAGCCCAACTCAAACAACAAATCCAAGAAAACCTGCCGAAGAAAGAAGGTCAGATCAAAGCCACTGATAAAGGTTTTGGTTTCCTTGAAGTCGACAGCAAAACCAGTTTCTTTATCCCGCCTCCGTATATGAAGAAATGTATGCATGGCGATAAAGTCGTGGCTATCATTCGCACTGAAAAAGAGCGTGAAGTCGCAGAGCCGCAAGAGCTGGTTGAACCTTCTCTGACGCGATTTATTGGTCGGGTACAACTGCACAAAGGCAAACTGAACGTTGCGCCGGATCACCCGCAACTAAAGAAAACACCGCTGAAAGCCAAAACGAAAAAAGGCGTCAATCCGGAGCAGTTTAAAGAAGGTGACTGGGTTGTCGCGCATCTGACTCGTCACCCACTTAAAGATGACAACGGTTTCTTCGTTGAAATCTCAGAAAAAATTACGGACGCGGATGACAAAATCGCACCTTGGTGGGTAACGCTGGCAGAAAATGATCTGCCAAACAGCGAGCCAGCCGGGATTGACGAATGGCAACTGAAAGATGACGCCGATCTTGAGCGTATCGATCTGACTGATATGCCATTCGTTACTATCGATGGCGAGTCAACCAAAGATATGGATGACGCGCTGTACGCCAAGCAACTGGATAACGGTAGCTTTGAGCTGACCATTGCGATTGCCGATCCGACAGCCTATATCACGCCGGAAGATAACATGGACAAAGTAGCGCGTGAGCGTGGCTTTACTATTTATCTGCCAGGCCGCAACATCCCGATGCTACCGCGCGATCTGGCTGACGAGCTGTGTTCTCTGATCGAAAATCAGGTGCGCCCTGCCCTTTGCTGTAGCGTGACTGTCGATAAAGATGGCGTGATTGGTGATGATATTCGTTTCTTTGCTGCTAACATCAAATCGCACGCGCGTCTGGTTTACGATCACGTATCAGACTGGCTGGAAAATGGCAGCAGCGATGCGTGGCAGCCTGATGAAACCATCGCTGCCGTCGTGCGCGATCTGCACGCTTTTGCCCAGGCACGCGCGAACTGGCGTGAAACTCATGCCGTGGTCTTCCCGGATCGTCCGGACTACCGCTTTGAGCTGAGCGAAGACAACGATGTGATCGCGATTCACGCTGACTCTCGTCGCACTGCTAACCGTCTGGTTGAAGAAGCCATGATCACCGCCAACATCTGTGCCGGTAAAACGTTGCAGGCTTCCTTTGGTACCGGCGTGTTCAACACTCACGCTGGCTTCAAACCAGAAAAACTGGCCGATGTTGTGGAACTGATGAACGAGCACGGCGCGGAAATCGATGCCGAAAATGTAGCAACTGTAGAAGGCTTTGCCGCGCTGCGCCGTTGGTTGTCTGCTCAGGAAACCGCTTACCTGGATAACCGTATCCGTAAGAGTCAGAGCTACAGTGAAATCGGCAACGAGCCGCTGCCGCATTTCGCCATGGGTCTGGACGTGTACGCGACCTGGACATCACCGATCCGTAAGTACGGCGATATGATCAACCATCGCATGCTGAAAGCTCACATCCTCGGTAAAGAGTCGGTACAAAAGCCTGACGAAACCGTTGGTGAAGAGCTGGCGCTGCATCGTAAACACCACAAAATTGCCGAACGCAATGTCGCAGACTGGCTGTACGCTCGCACTCTGGCTGAAGAGCCGGCCAAAGGCACGCGCTTTAACGCCGAGATCTTTGACATCAACCGCGCAGGCATGCGTGTCCGTCTGCTGGAAAATGGCGCCGCTGCCTTTATTCCTGGCGGCCTGATTCTGGACAACAAGCAGCGTCTGGAATGCAACGGCGAGCAAGGCACCGTATCGGTCGATAAAGAAGTGGTGTTCAAGCTGGGTGATACCCTGGAAGTTGTCCTGAATGAAGTCAACCAGGAGAACCGCAGCCTGATTGCAAAACCAACTCAGGTGTTTGCAGATCTGCCACAAGCAGAGCCAGCCGCTCATCAGGAACCTGCTGCTCAGGAACAGAGCACCGAGGCCTAAGCCCGCAATTAAGGGTTAAGAGAGTTAAGGGCATTCTGATTGAATGCCCTTTTTATTGCTTGCTTTTTGATTGCGGCCTGTTCAGCTCCAGAAATACGATTTCGGATCTTTTTCTATTTCACGGATCAGTGCCGTCAGATCGCCGCTTTTGGACAGATACGGATACGGCACCCACTCAGGAACTTCATTCTCATTGGAAGGCACATACAGCCCCCATAAGCTGTGGCTTTCTTCCCAAATCACTTTTGCCACCAGGCTGGTGTAATCGCAATGACTTGAATCGAGTTTGAAGTGGCTTTGAATAAAGTGCACGCCATTTTCTATTGGCTCAAACCCCGATTTGCCCAGTTCTGCAGGCAAACTCTGGTTACGGTTGGCGCATACGACCTCCGCCCGTCGTTCAATTTGACGCTGCAGTAAATTAATAACTGTCATGACTTCCTTAACGCCCAGATAAGCAAACCGGCCTTTAGTATCGCGCAAACTTACAACTATTACTATGATCTCAAAGTGTTTTGAGTATAACCTGTGCAAAGATTATTGATGTTTTCATCGCTGTTCAAGTAACGACATAAAAGCCACTTGGATCCGTAACGCCTCAGATTATCTCTGCTTTTACGTCGGCATTCACAAAAATGTCACATCAGCGACATACCATAGCGCTTCGTCACTCATCGATTTTGGAGTTTATTTTATGTTACGGGTAGTGCTTGCCGCTGTTTACTCCCTTTGTTTATTTACTTCTTTTGCGCAAGCCAGTGAAATCAACGTCTCTGGTTCTACATCCGTCGCACGCCTAATGGACGTGCTGGCAGAAGAATACAACACCTCACATCCCGATACTTACATCGCGGTTCAAGGTGTCGGCTCTACGGCGGGAATTACGTTGCTGAAAAAAGGCGTCAGTGATATCGCGATGAGCTCGCGTTACCTGACTGAGAGTGAAGAAGAAGAAAACCTCGCTACTTTTACCATCGCGTTTGACGGCCTGGCTGTGGTCATCAACCGAGTAAACCCGGTCACCAACCTGACTCGTCAGCAACTGTACGACATCTATAAAGGCAATATTACCAACTGGAAACAGGTTGGCGGCCACGATCAAAAAATCGCAGTTGTGACACGTGAAGCCTCTTCCGGCACCCGTTACAGCTTTGAAAGCTTGCTTGGCCTGACTACCATCGTTAACGATCGTCTGGTATCTGACATCAACCCAAATAACCTGGTGGTCAACAGCAACAGCATGGTCAAAACCCTGGTCAACCATAACACTCAGGCGATTGGTTTCATCTCTACCGGTTCGGTCGATAAATCAGTTAAGGCCATCAGCTTCGAAGGTGTTACACCAAGCGCTGGCGCGATTGCTGAAAACAAATATGAGTTGTCGCGCCCGTTTCTGATTCTGCACTATTCCAACAAAGAGAATAAAGAAGTGAAAGCGTTTCTGGATTTCCTCCATTCACCGCGCGCCGTAGAGCGTATCGTTGAGTATGGTTATATTCCAGTGGCCAAATAACAGGCACAAAAAAGGAGAGCTGATGCTCTCCTTTTGTCTATCACAGGGATCAAAAATGCAACTGAATGACTGAAACCACTACACAACCAGGGCGGCGAATACCTTCGATCTCAACCTTGATTTCACGTTCGATTTCCAACCCTTTTTTAATAGGCGTCACTTTCGACAACGTGCTCACGGCACGCACTCGACTGTCAGACTTGACCGGGTACGGAAAACGCACAGAATTAAGGCCAATGTTCACCACCATTTTAGCGGTTGGGAACAGGGCATTCGCTTCATCGACGCTGTCAGTTAGTTTTGGCAACAACGACAGGGTCAGAAAACCATGGGCAATGGTTGTCTTAAACGGAGATTCCGCTTCAGCACGCTCTGGATCCGTGTGAATCCATTGCATATCTTCCGTGACAGCTCCAAATTGATTAATACGCTCTTGATCCACGAGCATCCAGTCACCCACATGGATGACTTCGCCAATTTGGGGCATCAGTTCATCGTACACTTCCTGAGCTTCGGGCTTCAGCACGATGGGCTCAGGCATTTGTACATCTTCATTCGCCGGATGAAACTCTTTCAACCAAGAAAACAGCTGGCGATTGTTGGCTTTGCCTAAGAACTCGTCCCAATATTCGCGCATAGCGGGAGTGACCCACTGCTTAGATTCAGCATGCTTTACTAAATTTTCCGCACGATGCTTAAATAAATCCGCGACTTTCATCAAAACCTCATTCTTAACTAAGAAGAATTGCTAACCCGCTAATTTTGAAGTACTTCACAGTAACCTGCAAATACTTTCGGGCGTACAAGCGTTTACTCAACCACTATTTCCCTATCAAATTCAAAAACTTATTAATAAAACATTATTTTATTAGCATCTCAGCAAGTAGAGTGAAAACACCGTTTATGTGGACAATGTTTAACCGCCAATTTTAATTCAGACCGCTTCCATAACTGTAGACAATCGTTACTCATTTACACCTGCTATCGTCTACTTAACGATAATCAACGCTGTTATCGCTCACAACTGCCCTGCTCAACCATTGACATGCGGTGAGCGAACAATCTCTTCATCAACCCAGTGTAATAGCTTTTTGATCGCTTTCGACAGCACCTGATTTTGGCGTACGATATAACCCAGGCTCGCCGAGGGAAATGAAGGTAAAGGTGTGATATCCGACTGCAGGTTTAGCTTAGGATGCAGAGCAAAGTCCGGCACTATCGCAATACCAAAACCCGCTTCAGCCCAATCGATTTGCGCGTCCACACTACCGACTTCCATGATTCGGTAGTTCATCAGGCCCAGTTTACTTAACGCCGGATCAATCAGATCCCGGGTCCGGGTATCATGACCAAGCAAAATCAGAGTCGGCGCTTCAAGATTACCCACCGTTTCCCCACGTTGCCATTTATCGAGATTGTTACCCAACGCACACCATTTCACCTGCTTCAGCTCGACAAAATGCAGCGGCTGACTCTCCTTCTGCGCCATAACAAAACCCAAATCGGCTTTGGCATTTTTGACCAGATCCGCCGCCTGAGAAGAAGTAGTATTGAGCAGGGTCAGATCGATGCCGGGAAACTCGGATTTGAACGACTGAAACGGGCTGATCAGCAACCAGCGCGAGATAATATCACTGGCCGCTATCGTCATCGTCCCCTGACATAAGTCATTGATCGCATTCAAATCAGCCTGACAACTTTGCAGCTCCATCAAGGTGTTTTGCGCGCTCTTGAGCAAGCGCTCACCGGCATGAGTCAACCGAAACGGATTACGTTCAATCAGCTTCACCCGGGTGGTTTGCTCGAGTTGTTTGATGTGCAGGCTGACATTGGGTTGAGTCATATGCAGTTCATTGGCCGTTTTACCAAAATGTTCCAGCCTGGCCAGGGTGACAAAGGTATTGAGCCAGTGCAGATCAAGCATCGCAAATCCTCTTATATCAATTTGATTGCAGACCGCCTTTCACCTCACGGTCAATCGCGGGCAAAATATCCCGATATGAAATCCTTATCAAGTTAATAATAATAATTAATTTTTCTTATTCTTGCCGTCCCACTAGGATCAATGCGTAACTTTTGAGGAGATAAAAACATGTCGTCTATCGTTGTTGTTGGTGCAAACTGGGGTGATGAAGGTAAAGGCCGTATCGTGGACTATTTAGCCGATAGCGCCGCAGCGAGCATCCGTTTCCAAGGCGGTAATAACGCCGGTCACACTGTAGTGAATGATCTGGGTACATTCAAACTGCACCAGCTGCCAAGCGGCGTGTTTAACCCAGGCTGTCTGGCGGTTCTTGGCCCTGGCATGGTCATCAGCCCTGCTCCGCTTTCTCAGGAAATCGAAGAAGTGAAAGCAGCTGGCGTTGACGTGAACCTATGTATTTCAGACCGTGCCACCCTGTGTCTGCCTATCCACGCACTGGAAGATACACTGGAAGAAGTTCGTCTGGGCGACGGCGCTTACGGCTCAACCCGCCAGGGTATTGCGCCGGCTTACGGCGACCGCGTGATGAAAAAAGGTATCCTGGTCGGCTGGCTGAAACAGCCGGAAGTCCTGCGCGAACGCATCCAGTTCATGCTGGACTGGAAACTGCCACAGCTAAAAGCCCTGTACCCGACGTTTGAATTTTCTCAGACCGCTCAAGAGATGACAGACTGGCTGCTGGAAGTGTCTGCGCCATGGCGTGACGCGATCTGCAACGTCAGCGAACCGCTGAAAGTACTGCAAGCCAAAGATCAAAACCTGCTGTTTGAAGCGCAGCTGGGTGCCGGTCGTGACCTGGTGTACGGTGAATACCCGTGGACAACATCATCAAACGTCACCGCAGCGTACGCTGGTCTGGGTAGCGGCCTGCCGGCTCTGCGTCCGGAGCGCGTTATCGCAGTCGCGAAATCATTCAGTTCATCAGTAGGCACCGGCACTCTGATCACTGCGATGGAAGAGCAGGACAACTTCCGTGAAGCGGCCAACGAATACGGCGCAGTAACGGGTCGTCCACGTGATATGGGTTACTTTGACGCAGTAGCAACCCGCAACGGTGTTGAGCTGCAAGCGGCCACTGAAGTCGCGCTGACCAAGCTGGACTGCCTGTCTGGTATGCTGGATCTGAAGATCTGTGTCAGCTACGACGGTGAGCACAGCGAAAACCCAATCTGGCCACAAACCTCTTCTCTGGCTCCGGTTTACGAGCAAATGGAAGGCTGGAATGAAGACATCACAGGCTGTCGCACCTTCGAAAGTCTGCCAAAAGCGGCGCAGCAATACGTACTGCGTGTCGAAGAGCTGATGGGTGTGCCAGTGAAGATGATCTCCGTCGGCCCTGAACGTGCTCAGATGATTCTGCGTTAATCGCGAAGTCTTCACCCAAGATAAAAATAGAAAGCTGGCTCCGTGAGTCAGCTTTTTTGTCTATGGCAATTTGGGCCTGTCAGCCATTCGGTGCGGTCCAAAGCGGCGTAAACGCTCCGGCTGGGATAAAAACGTCAAAAAACGGTTGTATATTGCCCACTTAGCACAAAAGTGTATTTACAAGACCAACCGCCACGCGTATGATTCACCGCAATTACGGAGAGATGGCTGAGTGGTTGAAAGCACCGGTCTTGAAAACCGGCGTACGTTAATAGCGTACCTAGGGTTCAAATCCCTATCTCTCCGCCACATTCGAAAAGCCGCTGATTGTTCAGCGGCTTTTTTGTATCAGCCATAACTCCTAACAGCCTGCCTTACTGCCGCTGCAGGCCACTAAACTAGCGACAGCCCGCCATCATTCCAGGTGCTTAAACTGCAGTGCCACCAGCCTTTGATAGAGATCGCAGGTTTGCATCAGCGACTTGTGATTACCGATATCGACCAGTTGACCGCCATCTAATACTGCTATCTTGCCGGCGCACTGATGTCGCTCTTGACCTGCAGAATCTCAATCAGCCTTTCGGTTGCACCCGCCGCTCTTTGCAGTGCACCCAGCACTTCAGAAATCGTCGCCATCGAAGAGGCAACCATAATGGCAAAAACACAAAAGCGCCCAGGTTGCCCGCCGACATTTTACCCTGGATAACGCCACTGCAGCCGACCCAGAGCATGCCTGCGATTGCGCTAAACACAAAAACAATCACACCAGAAATTAAAATCGCCCGCTGCTTAACCCACTGACGGCCGACCTCAATCGCTTTTTCGACTTCTGCAGCAAAGGCGGCTTTTTCGTAAGGTTCGGAGTTAAAACTCTGCACTGTTTTTATGTGCTCTATGGCTTCACCGGCGTAGCTGCCGACATCTGCCATTGAATCCTGACTTTTACGCGACAACGCACGCACGCGTCGCCCGTAAACCAGGAGCGGCACTAAAACAAAAGGCACCGAGGCCAGCACAATCAGGGTGAGTTTAAAGTTGGTCGCAAACAGCATGATGATCGCCCCGACACACATTAAGGGGCTGCGCATGGCCAACAACGCTAGCGTGATTGTTGGCATAGTAAATCACTTTATGCACTGCAACCAGTCACGAGTTGTGTTGGTATAAGTTGACCTGCTGTAACGGATGGTTAACTATGTGCTCAATTGATTGTGATGTATAAGGCAGCGACACTCTGTCGTTCAGAAACTCAGTAATAAGGACATAACGTGGAAATAATCAGAAGCCAGGAATTTACCGCAGACAGGGCCTGGGGAGCTAAGGATATCGCTAACATGAGTGGTGTCACCACGCGTTTACATTGGACCGATAAGCCGTACATCTGGCACGTCAATGATGGTGAAGAAGTCTTTGCTGTTATGCACGGAGTGGTCAAAATGCTGTACAAAGAAGATGGCGAGACAAAATCTGAGATTTTAAATGCCGGGGATATTTTCTTTGCCTCCGTCGGCACCGAACATGTCGCTCATCCTCAAGGTGAAGCCAGAATCTTAGTTATCGAACGTGAAGGCAGTATTTAACGATCCGCAACTTTGGTGGCATCAGGATGATGCCTAAGCTAAATACTTAGCCATTAATTTTATGCAAACAAAAATGGCTCACTTGAATCAAGCTCAACAGAGCCATTTGAATATTTACATGAACGTGCGCAGCCAACACAGCTACACCGTTGCCCGTCCTAACCTAACTGCACTTGCAGATCCGATTCGACTAACGAAGAGCACGCCAGAACATAGCCCTGCTCAATCTCTTGCGGTGTCAGCGTCTGCTGACTGGTCGAGGTGACACTGCCCGTTTCGACTTTGCATTTACACGATCCACAGATCCCGCTGCGGCACGCGGCGATGATCGGCAGCCCTGCATTTTCCAGTACCTCAACCAGCGGCTGTCCTTTTTGCGCTTCTATACTCAGATCAAAATCAGGTACAAACACATTAACCGGTTCATCAGCGAGGTCAGAGTTTTGACCAATTACCGGGGTAAAACTTTCCTGATAAAAGTTGGCCATATCAAAGTTAACGGCGGCTAAGTAGCCCTGCACATCCTGCATAAACTGACCTGGGCCGCACAGGTAAACCGTGCGCTGCTCGACATCCGGCACCAGTTCGAGCAACCAGTCGAGATTGAGACGACCTTGTGGATGGCGGGTACCGGCACTGTTTTTCAGCAGCAGCTTTAAATCAAAGTTGGGATAGATGGCATGCAGCGATTCCAGCTGGTGGTAATAAATGGTGTCAGCTGCGCTGCGTGCGACGTGAAGAAACGTAATATGCACATCGCTTTTCGCGCTCTGCAGCCAGTATTTTGCCATGGCAAAGACCGGCGTTATACCGCATCCGGCACTGATCAGCAGCGTTTTAGCGCCCTGGTGTGATTGGACAGGCGGATGATCAATGCAGTTAAAATCTCCCGCTGGCGGTAGTGCTTGTACCGTATCACCGGATAATAGGGAATCAAGGATAAAGTTAGAGACCTTGCCGCCATCGACGCGCTTAATCGTCAGTTGAAGATAATCTTCGTCGTTCATTGAGCTGATGGAGTAGGCGCGAAATTCACTCCGGCCGTCAATCTCTACCCCGAGATTAATAAACTGGCCGGGCTTGAAGCGGAACAGTAACGCTGGGTTGAGCGCCGCCAGTTTGATGCTGACGCTGTCCCGGGTTTCAGTCATCTTATCAATACAGCGCAGGGTGACGGGCTGCTGACCTTGCCATTCAAAAAACATAATCTTCTCTTTGATGCATTGCGAGAAAGCCCCGCGCCACGGCGGGGCAAAGAAAAACATATAGCAGTTACGCCGCCAGAATCGCGTTCAGGTCGTCCTGCACGTTGCCGATGCTGCGCATGTCGAATTTGTCCTGAATGATGGCGATAAGGTTCGGAGTCAGGAACGCTGGCGCCGTCGGCCCGGTGTAGATGCCTTTCACACCCAGAGCGAACAAGGTCAGCAGGATGACGATCGCCTTCTGCTCAAACCATGACAGCACCAGCGTCAGTGGCAGTTCATTAATATCGCACTCAAATTCGTTTGCCAGCGCCAAAGCAAGCTGAATAGCAGAATAGGCATCGTTACACTGCCCCACGTCCAGCAGACGCGGAATACCGTTAATGTCACCAAAGGTGTTTTTGTTGAAGCGGAATTTACCGCAGGCCAGGGTCAGGATGAGCGTATCCTCCGGCGCAGCAGCGGTAAAATCGGTATAGTAGCTGCGCTCGGATTTATCGCCGTCACAACCGCCAACCAGGAAGAAGTGTTTGATGTTGCCCTGTTTGACCTGCTTGATCACCGCAGGCGCGGCATTCATCAATGCATTACGGCCAAATCCGACCGTAATGTGGTGTTCAATTTCATTATGCTGAAAACCCGGCTGCGCCAGTGCGCACTCAATCACGGCGCTGAAGTCGTCCCCCCTCAAGGTGAGCCACACCCGGCCAGCCCACTATGCTGCGGGTAAACAGGCGATCGGCGTACTGGCCCACATTCGGGTTCAGCAGGCAGTTTGATGTCATCACAATCGCGCCGGGAAAATTAGCGAACTCTTTCTGTTGGTTTTGCCAGGCGCTGCCGTAGTTACCGGCCAGATGCGGATATTTTTTCAGTTCAGGATAACCATGCGCAGGCAGCATTTCACCATTGGTGTAGACATTAATGCCCTTGCCTTGCGTCTGCTGCAGGATTTTTTCCAGGTCGTGCAGATCATGGCCGGAAACCAGAATGCATTTACCTTTAACCGGCTTAACGTTGACAGTGGTCGGCTCAGGGTGGCCAAAGTTTTCGGTCTCACCGCGATCCAGCATCTCCATCACTTTGTAGTTCATCAGGCCAATCTGCATCGAACAATCCAGCAACGCGGCTAAGTCTTGCGGATCCGTGCCCAGCCACGCCATGATGTCATGATAAGTGGCATAGATCTCGTTGTCAGTCTGCCCCAGTACGCGGGCGTGCTCCATGTAAGCGGCGGCCCCTTTCAGGCCATAAAGACACAGCAAACGCAGGCCAATCACGTCCTCATGCAACTGATCTTTTCCGCGGTTGACCGCCACCTGTGGTGCCAGCGCGAGAATATCTTGTGCGTTGTCGGGCAGTTCGAATTGTGCCACTGCCGGAACATCCTGCACCGCCTGATCAGCCAGAGTCGCCGCAGCCAAAACCTGCTCTTTGAGGCTCGCTTTGTAGACCGCCGCCTGCGAAGCAAGTGCCACAATACGCTCAGGATCGAAGTTAACGTTAGTCAGGGTTGCAAAGAAAGCTTTTGGCGTCCATTGGTTGATTTCATCGCTGATGATGCCAAATTCGCGTGCTTTGGCCGCCCAGAATGACACGCCCTGCAAGGTATAAACCAGCGCGTCCTGCAGATCAGAAACCTCAGAGGTTTTGCCGCACATGCCTTGTGCGTAAGAACAACCTTTAGCAGCAGGGGTTTGAATTGTCTGTTCGCATTGAATACAGAACATATTGGGTTCTCCAGTGATTGTTGTCATCGTTGTGATAGTCACCACTGAAGAGCAGAATGCGTGCCAAACCTTATCTTATTGAATTTTAATGAATTAAGTCGTATTCCATCAATTGATTGATGTCATTTCAACAACACTGGCGGTGTTGAAATGACATCACAACCGCGAACATGCTTATTTATTAATCCCGAACTTTTTGCCCATGCGGTACAGGTTGCCACGGTCCATGTGCAGAAATTGCGCGGCTTTTGCCCACACCCCGTCATTCAGGCGCAGAGCATGTTCAATCAGCTCATGCTGATAGCGCTCGACCAGGTCTCGCATCGGCTGACTTTGCTGAGGTAAAAACTGCGATGTGTTTTTTACATCATCCAGATTGAGAGAAGCATCGAAGTGAGTGGAGAGAATCGTCACCGCACCCTGCTGAATCGCATGCAGCGCGGCGCGGGTCAAGGTGTGCTCCAGTTCGCGTACATTACCGTACCAGGGGCGCTTTTCCATCTGCGTCAGTACTTTAGGGTGAACGTGCAAGTTTGGCGCGTTAAACTGTTGGCGCACTTTTTCCAGCAAGTAACCGGCCAGTACAGGAATATCGCCCTCGCGGGAGCGCAGCGGCGGTACTTGGATAGGAAACACGTTAAGACGGTGGAATAAGTCCGCACGGAACGTGCCGGCCTCGACTTCCTTCTCCAATTGTCGGTTGGTCGCCGCAACGATGCGTACATTAACCAGCAGATGTTGATCGCTACCAACACGTTGCAGCTCGCCCTGCTGAATAACCCGCAGCAATTTGGCCTGCAGTACCAAGGGCAGCTCTCCCACTTCATCAAGGAATAACGTGCCGCCGTCAGCCAGTTCAAATTTTCCGGCCCGTTGACTGTTGGCGCCGGTAAATGCGCCTTTGACATGACCAAACAGCTCACTTTCCGCCAGCCCTTCCGGCAGTGCAGCGCAGTTAACGTAAATCATCGGCTTGTCGCTGCGCAGGGATTGCGCGTGTACGGAGTGCGCCACCAGTTCTTTGCCGGTGCCGGTCTCACCGCTAATCAGAACCGCGTAATCCGATTTCGCCACCGTCTCAATATTGTTTCTCAGTTGGGCTATCTGCGGGCTTAACCCGACCATTTCCCCATGCTGGGATCGCGCCTGTTGGATCAGTGTCTGGGTAACGCTTTTCTGTTTTTGGTTCTGCGCTTTGAGCGCTTTAATCTGGCCAATGTTACGCAGTGTTGCCGCGGCTAAAGCCGCAAAGGTTTCGATCGTCACCGGTTCGATATCGTCAAACGCCCCCACCGCCATTGCGTCCATGGTCAGCGCGCCGACCAACTGCCCTTCCACATACAAGCTAAACCCCATGCAGTCATGAACATCAATACACAGATCGTCGCTCAGCAAAGCACCGTCAAACGGATCAGGCAGCAGGCAGTCGGCGTCAAAACGCACCGCTTCACGACTTTCGATGATCGCCTCCAGGCGCGGATGCGCCTTGGGAAAATAACGACGACCAAGCACCGAAGTCTGCAACCCGCGCACCGCAACCGGAGTAAGAAACCGCTCTTCATCCAGAATAAACAGGCAACTCGCATCGCACGGGAAGACCTGCGCAACACCATCGATCAAGCTTTGGTACTGCTGAGTATGAGAACGGTTGGAACTGAGATTAAGCGCGAGATTCAGCAGAACATGATCGACGGTCGGAGACATAACACACCAGAAATAGCCACAAAACGCTCATGCTAGGCAAGTTGATGTCATTTGAACATCAGCAATGTCAGGAGATTGATGTTCCATTGACCACGATCAACTGACAAGCCGTTTTCAGATAACTGAATAATATTCAGCCCATCCGGGTAATAAAGGTTTGATCGTCATTGACAAAAGCCACAACGCCGCCGTGGTAGATAAACACCCGGCCACGCCCCTCAACTAAGCAGGCAAGCTGTGGATTCAAATCTTCTTGGTTATCTTGGCTCTGAAAGGTGCCGGTATCGGTGATTACACCGCTGAGTGCTGGCAAATATCCATAAGCACGCCTGGCTTGATCAATCAGGTTCAATTCGCTGGTGGCAGAGAAGTAACTTGGGATCGCACCGGCGTCTTCGATAAATAGAGGTTTCAGCTCTTCAAAAGCGGTAATCACCAGCCAGTCGATGCCGTTAACATGATGGATAAACATAACAATTCTCGGTAATTCTGATACCGCGATTTTATCACTATCAGGGCAGAACGCAGTAGAGATTTAGCTGCCAGCGGCGCGAATACGCTACCGTGGCCGGGCATACACCAGGCCAAGCTGAAATACGGATTCGTCTAACAGCAGATTAGAATCTAAACCATAGCCCCTGACTCATTGCCCCAAATGATAAATCAGTGCTAGCATTCAGCCAGATATGCAACTCACGCATATCATTCCAATAGTATTATCACAATAAAATCGAGATTCAGAATGAAAAAATCCATTGGGTTAGTTGTCCTTTCCGCTTTGGCATTGTCTGGCTGCATGTCAGAAGATAAACAAACCGGTCAAGCGTGTTTAGGGGCGAATAATGATTCCTTAGTTGAGTCACTCGGTGACCAGTGTCAGGCTGGTGATGCGATCGCCACTAAACATCCGGCTTATTTCTGCGACTTTAATTACGCCGTCGCTTACAACGATTATAACTCGGCATTTTGTATTTACTCCGGTGGCCAAAAAGAAGAACGAGTTAAAGCTAAATAAGCCTATTTAGTTATAAAAAAGCGGGGCTCAATGCCCCGCTCTGCTCTTGCTCATCAGATAAAAATCAGAAATCGTCATTCACACTCAGGTTCATATCAGCGCTTAACATGAAACTTTTTCATGATATTCATTAATAAAACTCTATTAGTAAAACAAAACATGAAGAAATCTCATATAGCACATTAAATAATACCATTGTATTTCTATGCCCATTCAAGGGTACAACATACCCAAGCCATTCACTCAAAGCGAAAACAGTTGAGTTTTCATTACGTCACTTGGCACCAATTACTCAAGGCTGTGGAAGTAAAGACCGGAATAGTCAGAAATACCACACCAAGCAAGGAACGAGTTTTCGATTTATCGCAGCAACGGGATACCAGAACATGAATAACGATTTTACATTTACGATTAAAAGCCTGTGTTTTGATGAAAATTACCAACCATCAAACAATACTCGTCTCACAACGAACTTTGCCAATCTGGCCCGCGGCGAGAGTCGTCAGTCAAACCTGCGCAATACGTTACAGATGATTAATAATCGCTTTAATACGTTAGCGACCTGGGATAACCCGAACGGCGATCGTTATTCGGTAGAGCTGGAGATCATCTCGGTTGATCTGAATATTGGCAACGCGACCAGTGAAGAAACTTTTCCCACTATCGAAGTGCTGAAAACCAACATTGTTGACCATAAAACCAATCAGCGCATCGAAGGCATTGTCGGCAACAACTTCTCCTCTTACGTTCGCGACTACGACTTCAGCGTATTGCTGCTTGACCACAACAGGGATCAACCAAAGTTCAGCATTCCGCAAAATTTTGGTGACCTGCATGGCAACATCTTCAAATGTTTCGTGAATTCAGAGGTATACCAAAATAACTTTACCAAAAAACCGGTGATCTGTCTGAGTGTGTCGGATGCTAAGGTCTATCATCGCACAGGTAACCAACACCCGGTTCTGGGCTACGAATACGAACCGAATGAGTCATCGCTGACCGAGCAATACTTCAAAAAAATGGGTCTGCAGGTGCGTTATTTCATGCCGAAAGGCAGTGCGGCTCCTTTCGCCTTCTACTTCTTTGGCGATCTGCTTAATGATTACACCAATCTGGAACTGATCAGCACCATCAGCACCATGGAAACATTCCAGAAAATTTACCGTCCTGAAATTTATAACGCGAACTCAGCCGCTGGAAAATGTTATCAGCCTAATCTGAAAAATCCGGACCATTCAATCACGCATATTGTTTATGACCGCGAAGAACGCAGCAAATTAGCGATTGAACAAGGCAAGTTCACTGAAGAAACCTTCATCAAACCATACCAGACGCTGCTTGAGCAATGGTCTGCTGCTTACGCTTGATAATTAACGACAACACAAGACAGAATTTATTATGAAAAAACTATTACCGACTTCATCTTCAGGCAGTTTACCTAAACCATCCTGGCTTGCTCAGCCAGAGACTCTGTGGTCACCGTGGAAACTGCAGGATGCAGAACTGATTACCGGCAAACAAGATGCACTGCGTTTAGCGCTGCAAGATCAGCAACAAGCAGGCATTGATATTGTCAGCGATGGTGAGCAGACACGTCAGCATTTCGTCACCACTTTTATTGAACACCTGAACGGCGTTGATTTCGAAAACCGTAAAACCGTTACCATTCGTAATCGTTATGAAGCAAGCGTGCCGGTAGTGGTCGGCGAAGTGAGTCGTCAAAAGCCGGTGTTTGTGGAAGATGCGAAGTTTCTGCGTCA
This sequence comes from Vibrio ostreae, assembly GCF_019226825.1. Lineage (NCBI taxonomy): Bacteria > Pseudomonadati > Pseudomonadota > Gammaproteobacteria > Vibrionales > Vibrionaceae > Vibrio > Vibrio ostreae. The sequence continues at coordinate 214,312 of NZ_CP076642.1, read as the reverse complement.
GCAAACCAAGCAACCGATCAAATGGGCTCTGCCGGGTCCTATGACCATGATCGATACCCTTTACGATGATCATTACCACAGCCGCGAGAAACTGGCGTGGGAATTTGCCAAGATTCTTAACCAGGAAGCGAAAGAGCTCGAAGCCGCTGGTGTGGATATTATCCAGTTTGATGAACCTGCGTTTAACGTGTTTTTTGACGACGTGAACGACTGGGGTATCGCCGCTCTGGAGCGCGCGATTGAAGGCCTGAAGTGTGAAACCGCAGTCCATATTTGTTATGGCTACGGCATCAAAGCCAATACTGACTGGAAAAAGACACTGGGCTCTGAATGGCGTCAGTACGAAGAGATTTTCCCGAAATTGCAACAGTCTAATATCGATATTATCTCACTTGAGTGCCACAACTCCCGTGTGCCTATCGAATTGCTTGAACTGATCCGCGGTAAAAAGGTTATGGTTGGCGCAATTGACGTGGCGACCAACGAGATTGAAACGCCGGAAGAAGTGGCAGAGACATTGCGTAAAGCGCTGCAGTTTGTTGATGCAGACAAACTGTACCCATGCACCAACTGTGGCATGGCACCTCTGCCGCGTGGCGTGGCACGAGCAAAACTGGATGCGCTGCATGCCGGTGCGGAAATTATCCGTAAAGAGCTGTCGGCCTGATGCTTAATCTGTTGAGATAGATTCTCTGAATTGCCTGTTCGCTGCAACGCATTAACCAATGCAAAGCGAACGGGCAACTTTTCGTCACGGCTTCTGTTTAGCCATCACCTCCCCACCTGATTACCACACGATTATTTTGGCCTCCAGCTCACGCTATTTGGCTATCGCATTTCATGACGTTTTACTTATGACCATTTATTAACCATTATTTACTGATAATTACATCAGGAGTGATGGTATGCATAAAACAACGATCATGAGATCTTTATTTCCTCTGCTCACCTTTCCTTTATCTTTCAGCGTCTTTGCTGAACCCCCTCATTCAGCAGAGGTACGCCCTGGCACTGTACTCTACAAGATCAATAGTTCTATACCGGCAAATGAGTTAAAAGCGCTCAACGCTTTACTGCACAGCCAGGGGCTGGTCTCACAACGCACCTTACAAGGCAGTCAGGTTACCATCGCTACCTTTGAGCACGCCGGACGAGAGACGGCGGTCGCCAATATCCTCAAACGCAGCGGTTACGTGGAATTTGCCGAAGCGGACTATGCTGTCGCTCCTGCCATGACACCCAATGATGCTGATTTCGACCTGCAATGGCATCATGCTGCCGTTAACTCGCCGCAGGCCTGGGACGTCACGACCGGCAGCAACAGCGTCTTGGTTGCGGTGTGCGATACCGGTTTTGAAGTTTCTCACCCGGACTTAAGCGCCAACCTGCGCACCGATTTGGCTTTTAACGCCCAAGATGGTTCGGACTATATTGCCGATGCCAATGGACATGGTACCGGGACGGCGGGAACGTTAGGAGCCGTGGGCAACAATGCTCTTGGCGTGGCCGGTGTTAGCTGGAATGTCGATATCATTCCGGTCCGCATTGCGATCAGCGACAGCAACAGCAGCGCATATATCTCAACCATGGCAACCTGTATCGAATATGCCGCAGATAAAGGCGCCCGAATCGTCAACCTGAGCTATGGCGGCATTCAATACGCGACAATTGACAGCGCGGCCAGATATCTGCGCAGCAAAAATGGCCTGCTATTTATGTCTGCCGGTAACGACGGTCAGGAATTTGCTGCTTATCCCGATTACACCAGCTTTGTCGGTGTGGCCGCCACAAACACCAGTAACACCAGAGCGAGCTTCTCCAACTGGGGCACCTTTGTTGATATCACCGCGCCGGGGACCAGCATTCGTACCACCTATCCGGGCAATCGCTACGTCTATTACAGCGGCACGTCATTTTCATCACCGCTGACCGCCGGCGTTGCGGCCCTGATGGTCGCGGCTAATCCGGGGATCAGTGCCGATGAAATCGAAAATGGCCTGTTCTCAACCGCGGCGGATATCGGCACCGCGGGAGACGACAATGTGTACGGACACGGCTTGGTCGATGCTCAGGCTGCCGTCAATTACGCGCAAAACCTCGATAACCTCAGTGCACCCGTCGCGGTAATCAACGCCAGCAGTAGCTCGGTTGCCTTTGGCAGCGCTGTGACCTTGGATGGTTCAGGTTCCAGTGACTCAGACGGCTCTATCGCTTCTTATTACTGGAGTCTGGGGGACGGCACCACCTCCAGCCTGCCGAGTGTGAACCATACTTACTCAGCAGCGGGCTCTTATCAGGTCAATTTAACCGTCACCGATAATCATGGACTGTCCAACTCCGCGACCAGCATTATTCAGGTCACGAATGAAATGCCCACCGCGGCCATCGATAGTATGCCGACCCAATACAACATTGGTGATGCTGTTCATTTCAGTGCCTTAACTTCAACTGATAGTGACGGCACTATTGTTGACTATGAGTGGGATTTGGGGAATGGAGAGACAGCTCATGACGCAGAGTTTACCTATACCTACAGTACAGGAGGGAATTACACTGTCACACTTACCGTAACAGACAACGCCAGCGCGCAGAGCAGCACGGATATCAGCATTCAAGTCAGCGATCCTTATATTCTTTCTGCGCCGACCAATTTGCAGGCGTCCGTGTCTGGATTTAATGTTGCGTTAAGCTGGCAGGATAACAGCCTGAGTGAGGACAGCGTAACGATTGAACGCGGAATGAAAGCGAGAGGTAAAACAAGCTATTCGGACCTCATTACACTCGGGCCCGATACCACCAGCTTTGTCGATACTGTCAATGAAGCAGGCGATTACTTCTATCAGATTAGAGTGGAAAACTTACAAAGTCAGGCCACGTCTTCGCCGCTGAGAGTCACCGTTGATTCAGGGGCAACGTCACAGCCAAACCCGGATGCCCTGCCCGCTCCGACCGGACTGACTGCGGTTAGCAGTGGCGATAGCGTAACCCTGAACTGGAATTACAGCACGGATGGTATTGCGGGTTTCTATGTTGAGCGAGGCGATAAAGCCAAAGGTAAAGTGACCTACTCAGGCGACCCTATCATCGTCGCTCCCGGCATCAATCAGTACACTGAAACGGGCCTAGCTGCAGGCACTTACAGCTATCGAATCAAAGCGTTTGCCTCAGACGGTAATACTTCTGACTACAGTAACAGTGCCGAAGCACGGGTAAGGTAACGTAAGAAGCGCACACTCTATACATTATCAGGGTGTGCGCTATAACGGCGGAGCGTTGAACAGCGCAAAAACCGACAACTATATTTTATTCTGTCAGTCTAAGCGCACTCATTTAATCACGCGCTTTCAACTGAACAATTGGGTTTACACATAAGTCTTGTTCACGGATCAATTGTTGTGTTTCTTCAGCGGTTTTAGCGACAATTTTCGTTTCGCCAGGTATACCAAAACGTGCAATTGGCAAATATTCGAAGTAGCTCACTTCCCCAGCCTTAGCGGTAAAATCCATTTCATCTTCGAAGCCAAAAACATCGGGATGATCAGCTTCAAAAAAGTAATTACCCGGCTCCAATTCAAAACGACGGTAGCAAGCTGGATAGGTATTCACATCTTCATCATCGATGTGGATTTCTAATTCAAATAATCCAAAATTTGCTTCTCTATCACGATATAAATAGATGACAGCTTTGTCATCAACCGCGCTAAATGATTGCGTTGTTTGAAGTTCTGGCGAATCCTGTGTAAGAACAGGCACAGTCGAACAACCTGAAGCCACCAACACGGTTAGCAAAGGCAATAATAATTTTTTCATTTTTTATTCCTAGAATAGACAATTTACGATAACGTATTGTTCGTTATAAGATTAGTATTTTTGAGAAAGTATTATGAATGCATCAATTAAATAAATGCAATAGCATATTAATATTTAATTGAATATTATTTTCATGTTCAGTGAACAACCCAGACGATAGATAGCGTACTGAGAATTAACTAAATGCCTGCCAGACTAATCGTCGTGCTAATACACTTAACACAATGTTAAACACACGGTTAAAATAAACGCAGCTCATCCGTTTAACGAATTTAAGACCCACCCAGGTTCCGTTCGCTCCGGCGATGCTCATCATGATCAGCAAAGGTAACCATGGCGGTGAAAAACGCAGTGAAGATCAATAACGCCGCAATCGCTGGTGAAGCTCTATTAAAAACAGCGCTTAAGTCCATGCATTACCATCCGCTGTTCACAACAGCGCTGGCATCATCTGGTTTAATACCCAGTAAAGTAAAAGCATCGTCTTTTTGTACGGGCTTGCTGAACAGGTAACCCTGATAGAAATCAACGTCATAGCCACTGAGCAATGCTTTTTGCGACTGTTCTTCTACCCCTTCGGCAATCACTTTGACATCGATCGCATGGCTCATCTTCGTCAATGCCGAAACGATACTGCGATCTTTTTCGTCGTGACAAATATCATCGATATAGGTCTTATCAATTTTGATGTAATCAACGTTAAGACTTTTCAAGACTGCAATCGAAGAGAAGCCCGTGCCGAAATCGTCAATGGAAATTTTCACACCCATCTTTTTGATTTCAGACATGACATAGGACAGTTTCTCGAGATCGCGGATCATGGCCGTTTCAGTCACTTCCAGATGGATGTTTTCAACCCGGACATCAAACTCGCTGAGCAGTTTGCGCAGATGATCGAGGAAATGCTCATTCTCGAACTGTATCACCGACACGTTGATAGACATAGAAATATGGGGCAGATGCTGGTTAATCTCATGCAAGGTTTGCAGCGATGAGCGCAGCACCAACTTACCGATACTAAAAATCAAACCATGTTGTTCTGCGATAGGAATGAAATCGTCAGGCGACACAAACTTGCCATCCAGTTCCCATCGAATCAAGGCCTCAAATCCAGAAACGTTGTTGGTGGTCACATCGACAATCGGTTGATAGACCATGTAGAAGTCGTCCGTATTGATGACGGTGGTCATTTTTGCATGCAGCTCTTCCTGCCACTGGAGTTTGTCTTTCAGGCCCTGGTCGAAACTGTAAATTTTGATGTTTTTCTTCTTACCTTCCAACATGGAAAGGTAAGCATTATTGACCGCATTAGATAGAGTCATCTCACCCCCCAGTTCATAGAAACCGTAGTGAAAACTGGGGGTCGTTATCAATGACAGATACTGAACTTCACGGCTGAGAAGATGGTCAATATTCTCAATGAAACGCGTGATACTGACGTTATTACCGTGCGGAAAATAAAGAATAAAACCGCTGCCGTTCCATTTGGACGCAATCGTGTTGTAGCGTTCATCGATATTAAGTAACCGCTTCCCGATCACGTTCAACACGTAGTCACCGTAGCCGTGGCCGTAGTTACTGCACAGCAACTGGAATTTGCTGATATGAATATAGATCATCGCTCGCCGACATTCAGGAGCTTCACATGGATGCGCTTCTTGCAATGACTTGACCATTGCAAGAAAGCTGGTGCGGTTTAATAACCCGGTTACGCTGTCTTTTTGCTCCAACAGAGTAATTTTTTCCGTGCGACTTTCGACCTCATGCTCAAGACTTTTCACCAGGCTGTCGACTTTAAGTCGGTCACTAATCGACGACATAATGAACTTGCAACTGCGTAAAGAACTCAGACACAGCGCCACGCCATAGCCAATCGACATAACCCCGATGACACGCTCGTCATAATTATCAGCACTAACGAGTACGAAGCTGTAAGGAAATACCGTGATAGATGTGAATGCTATCGCTGATCGGATGTCGGCTGCGAGCAAGGTCGCACTGCCGCCGGACATACCACAAAAGATGATAATGGTGATCGCCTTCTCTCGCAGACCAAATTCACCATGAAACAGATAAGGAAAACTGGCCCAGGCAACCGCAGCAAGCAATACCCCCATAAAATGAAAATCGAGTTTGTAGGGATTATTGTTGGGGACAAAAAAGTGAACCGACAGGCGAACCATGCATGCGAGGTAGATTCCCATCAACCAGACGAGCTTGTCCGTTCCGATATCACTGTAAATACCACTCAACACCAACAAAGTGGCTATCGCGACATTGACGCTGACCAGAAAACACAGGTTGGATGAAAAAGCTTCGAGACGCTGCTGCCTATACATGTAATCGATTACTCATGGAACTCAACTATCAAATCTCATAATTTATTTTTTCTACTTATTTGTCAACCAGTTAAATGAGAGAGCTATAAATAAGCCTCTCTAAATAGGGATGAGAACTTGGTTTTCCCGAGCGCCTTTCGTTGTTTAATCACCAGGTAAACCAACAAAGGCGAATTGACTGCTACCCAACCAGGTTGAGGCCTCCACAATTCTGCAACACATCAGGCTTGATATGCACCAGATTGAGCTTTGTCTCAGAGTTTATCTAACAATTGTCGATTGCGTCAATTCAGCCTCGGGAAGGGTCAATAACATTCAACAACTTTGCCGACCAGTGAGCACACCTTACTTTTTGTGCATGTTTACTTTGACTGAGCAAATGTGGCAATCAAATAGTCGATCATTGCCCGGACTTTAAGGGGTAAACGGCGGTCAGGCGGAAACAGTACGTGCATTCCGCCGATGTCTACGGTCGGGTGATCCAGTTCCAGAGCCACCAGCTGACCATTTTGCAATGCATCCACCACAATAAAATCCGGCTGATAGATGATGCCCTGACCCGCGATAGCTGCAGCCAGCAAAGCATCACCATTATTGGCTTTGAGGTTACCTTTCACCTGAACCTGAACATCACCTTTCACACCAAAAAACCAGGCGCCGTTCCCCTGCAATGCAGACAAGGTATAACTCAGGCAGTTGTGGGAAGAGAGTTCTGACACCCGCTTAGGACGACCAAATTGCCTTAGATAGTCAGGCGACGCGCAAACACGCAGCGGACAGTTACCCAACTTACGTGCCTTTAGTTGGCTGTCCTCCAGATGACCGATACGCAAAATCAGATCCCAGCCTTCATACAGCAAGTTTTGCTGACTGTCACTCAGGCCAAGCTCCACTTCGACTCCCGGATAATCGCGGGAAAACGCTGGCAGCAGCGGCGCAATAAACCGGGTACCGAAAGATAGAGGCACATTCATCCTCAATCGTCCTATTGCCTCGTTGCGCTGTGACGAGAGTTCCGATTCGGTTTCATCCAACTCTTGCAGGATGCGCTTACACGCTTCGAGATATTCGCGCCCGCCATCGGTTAAAGTGAGCTGACGGGTGGTACGGCGCAATAGCTTTATTCCCAACCGGCTTTCCAGTGCATCGACATGCTTGGTCGCCATTGCCGGCGACATGCCCAGTCTACGCCCGGCGGCTGACAAACTGCCTTGTTCCACGGATTCGATAAAAACCCGCATGCTGGTAAAGCGATCCACGTTGATTTCCTACTCTGAGTTAAAGCTGTTCATCAAATTTAGCATGTTCTATTACCAGATTGACAGGTGGATAATGGTTGTCACCAACGAATAATGCTTATCAGCGCACAATAGCCATAACGAATTATCCCATTTGCACTAAGGACCGTTGAGCATGACCAACTCCAAATTTACCGCGAATTCCGTTACCCAGCCGACCATATTCATCCCGCATGGCGGTGGTCCTTGTTTCTTTATGGACTGGCACCCGGCCGATACCTGGGACAATATGGCGGAATTTCTGCAAAACATCGACAACCTGTTACCGGAAAGACCAAAAGCGATTCTGATGGTTTCAGCACACTGGCAAACCGCGCAGTTTTCTGTCACTTCAGGCACCAATCCTGAGCTGATTTATGACTACTACGGTTTCCCGGCTCATACTTACCAGATCACTTACCCTGCGCCTGGTAGCCCTGAGTTAGCGGAACAAGTGGTGGGGTTACTAAAACAAGCCGGTCTGAGCGGCCAGCAAGAGAGCACGCGTGGTTACGACCACGGCATGTTTATTCCGCTGAAACTGATGTTCCCGGACGCTGATATTCCGGTGGTTCAGTTGTCACTGCGCAACGATTTAAACCCGCAAGCACACATTGAGCTTGGTGAAGCACTCGCGCCGCTGCGTGCGCAGGGGGTACTTATTGTTGGCAGCGGCATGAGTTTTCACAACATGCGCGGCTACGGTGACAGTCGTTTTACCGAACCTTCCGTGATGTTTGACAACTGGTTAACTGAAGCGGTCGAAGCGGAGCCACAACAACGTAACGCTGACTTAAGCCAGTGGACACAAGCACCACACGCATTTAACTGCCATCCACAAGGACATGAAGAGCACCTGCTGCCACTCATGGTGGTTGCAGGTGCTGCGGGCAGCGACCGCGGTCGTAAAGTGTATTCACAACAAGTAATGAAAACTCAGCTATCCGGTTTTGTGTTCGGTTAAGAGCGATTCCGCTCCTCGATAAGACGGGTTAAGACAGGCGGGATCGGCTTTTGGGTTCCGCCTCTCACATTGACCTATCTCCGCTTTGAATTGCCCGCCCTTACTCCAGGCAAGTGACGATTTATTTCAACCGCTCTTGAGCGTTTCGGTATTTTGTTCAATTTCTCGCCTTGCCCCAATATGCAACTGCTAGACTCACATTACGTACCTAAGCGAAAATCGGGAGAAACGTAATGAGCTATAAACATATACTGGCAGCCGTTGATCTGTCGCCATCCAGTCAGGACGTTATAGACCGTGCGATTGCCATGGCGAAAAGCGACGGCAGCGTCCTTTCGCTGGTCTTTGTCGAAGTCGACAGCATGGCGTTATCACCGAAAGAAGAACTTGAATTTCAGGCGCAGTTGCAAGCACTGGCTGATAAGTGTGACTACCCTGTCAAAGACTGTTGCGTCGTGATTGGCGATCTGCACATCAAACTGTCAGGTCTGGTGAAACAGATGGATATCGACTTGGTGGTTTGCGGCCATCACCATAAGGTGCTGAGCAGGCTGTTCTCCCACATCCCTGCGGTGGCCAATGCGGTCGAATCTGATCTGTTGGTGGTGTATCTCGACCAGTAGTTTGAGTCAGCAAACATCACCATAGCCAAAGTGATCGCCAACAAGATAAATAGCAGTAGCGCAGAAACAGAAAACCCGGCCTACAGTGCCGGGTTCCTTATATGTGGAATCACAGATCAGATGAATCAAGCTCAGATGCGAAAACTTAACGGCATCGACGCCAGCACCGAGGCGCGTTTGTGAATATTTTCCGATTCAGTATTGACGGTATCAACCATCTTGACGTTCTCTTGCGATACCTGATTAATCGCTTCGACATTGCGGCTCATATCGCCGGACACCACACTTTGCTGCTCTGCGGCGGTTGAGATCTGAAGCGCCAGATCAGAAATTTCCGCTACCGCATTGTATACCTGCTGAATACGATCCACCGATGACTGGGTTTCATCCAGACACTCTTCCGCCGATGAGCGTCCTTGCATCATGGTTTTCGATAATGTAATCAGCGACGACTGTATTTCGCCCATTGAGTTGTGGATTTGTTCTGTGGCTTTATGGGTCCGGGTCGAGAGCGCGCGCACCTCTTCGGCAACGACGGCAAACCCTCGTCCGTGCTCACCCGCGCGGGCAGCTTCAATGGCCGCATTCAGTGCCAGCAAATTGGTTTGATCCGCAATCCCCTGGATTTCCTGGGTCACGAGGCCAATCTGCTCAGCTTCTTTCGCCAGCGCCTCTGCCGCCAGAGACGATTTGCTCACCTCTTCAGCCAGATGGGAAACCGACTTCATAGTATTGGATATCGCTTTCGTTGCCCCTTCGCAATCATTGTGCACCAGGCTGACTTTAGAGGAGGTTTGCGCGGTATTATCAGCCACATTCTGGATAGTCATCGTCATTTCTTCCATCGCAGTCGCAAGCTGCTGCAGTTCGTAAGACTGACGTTCAACACCTTCATGGGCTTTTTTTCGATGCCCCTTCCAGTAAAGTTACACTGTCCATCAATACCTTAGCGCCATCACCCACCCGACCAAGAATAGTGCGAGCACGACCGCGGTGCAAAGCATCACTAAACTGAATCACACTACAGGGTGAGGTTCCGAAAAAGACATAACGCGACACACTGTCATAGTGTGCTTTCATATCGGCGATGGAGCGACTGGCCGCGAAAATCTCAGGATAGAAACACGCCAGCGCCACAAAAGGCACAATAAAACTTAACCACGGCAAAGCAAGAGCGCCAACACACAGCCCCAGCGAAATCGCCGCAAACAGCGCAAGTCTGAACGTATGGCTGAACCACCACTTTTCTCCCACGTTCACACCGCGATTAATCTGAGCGTACATTTTTTCAGCACGCTGACGTACCCTGGGCTCCAGCACAGTGCGTACCGACTGGTAACCCGTCAGCTCGCCGTTTTCAAACACCGGGGTGACAAATGCGTCAACCCAGTAGTAACGACCATCCTTACACCGGTTCTTTACCGCGCCGCGCCACTCAAGGCCGGCCTGAAGTTTGGCCCACATATCCGCGAAAGCCGCTTTGGGCATATCCGGATGTCGCACCATATTGTGGTTTTTGCCCACCAACTCGGATTCTTCAAACCCAGCGACGCGGCAAAATTCTTTATTCGCGTAACGAATAACCCCTCGTTTGTCAGTCACAGAGACTAACTGCTCGTCTTTTGAAAAGGTGACTTCACTATCAACAACATGCACATTGCGTTTATTGCTCATGCTTTTTCTCCATGCCACGGCGTTGTTTTTATTTTTATTTTGAATAGACCATTAACCGCTATAACCACTCACTACCCTCATCAACCCGATGTGTAAAACACTTCGCTAAATTAGTATAGTTAGATGTGTTGATAGCATTTTAATTATGGATTAGCTATTGATAAATTCTTCATTAAAGAATGCTGTACGGTCTAAATTTGTCGGGTTGTGCGCACTTTTTCGCCATTGAATTTAATTTTACTAATATTCAAGACGGCTATCTGACACTAATGAATAAATAACCCGCAAAATAATTAGCTATACTTAGATCTATCTTACATAAAAATGTAACAATATGTATATTTTACTAACACTTATGTCGCTTTAAACAAAGCGTGACTCTGGTTCTAAATTATGAAATTCATTAAGAGTTGATACCGAAGATCAGAGAGGCGGATGTGATTCAAAAGCAAGGATAGAGCGAGGAAATGTGAAAGGAGTAACAGGCAGCCGCAACGGTGTTCACTGAAATATAGCGAGTTGCAGCTGTCTAACGCGAGAGCCGCGCCTGAGTTAAGCGGTTATCAGGCCAGTTACGTTGTGGATTGGCAACAATATGCGCCGGTTGATATTTGCTTTCGGGATTCGAAATCATGTTACACCTTATCGTTTGAATTTGATTCAGTGTAACCAGCAGAAGAAACGGGTCTTATTCGTTCCGGTCAGCGCCTGTCGCGTAACGGACATGGAAGACAAATATGAAATAAAAAACCGCTGAAAATGTCAGCGGTTTTTTCATAACAGGAAATACAGCCGTCATCAGGTTTACCGTGATTAGCCAATTACAGCGAGGCACCACCGCAAATCACCAGCTCCTGACCGGTGATCGCCGCACCGGACGGAGACACGATAAACTGCACGTAGTCCGCCACTTCCTGCGGTTTAATATAGCGTCCCATCGGCGGGAGTTTAGGCGGAGATGTGGTCCGGCTTGGATCCAGCAGCATCGGGGTCTCCGTTGCGCCCGGCGCGATGATATTGGCGGTAATACCCTGAGTGGCCAGTTCAGCCGCCCAACTGCGCACCATACCGATCATGGCAGACTTGGTTGCGACATACTGTGAACGGCCGGCAACACCGCGCGATGGTGCGGCTGCCAATCAGCACGATACGCCCGCCTGCAGTCATTTTCGGCACCAAAGCATTAGCCATGATTTCCGCCACATGAATATGCAAATGCCATAACACCTCGCTCTCACTCAGATTCAGTTCACCTAACGGAGCCGAGGCCATTTTGCCCGCCGCGTGAATAAAAGCATCCACTTGGGCAAACTGTTCGGCGCATTGCCGGACCTGAGCACTATCCATAAGGTCGACACTCAACGCAGTAAAGTCAGGGTGTTGAATATCCGGTCTGCTGCGACTCAACCCGGTAACTTGCCAGCCGTTATCCAGCAAGGTTTGCGCGATGGCAAAGCCAATCCCTGAACTGGCTCCGGTTACAATAGCATGTGGTTGGATCATAACCCCTCCAGCATACTCAGTGGCACTTTAAATACCGCTTTTCGTACCACGCCACGACCTGAAGCGGAACAAAGTGCCTGGTGCGGCTCTCCCGGCATAAACACCGCAAAGTCACCGGCAGCGAGATGGATTTGCTGGCGCAGTTGCGGCGCTTTGACGATAAACAGATCGGGTTTCTTTTCATCCGCTTCGACGGCTTGAGTATAGGCCGAATCAAAGTAAATCGTTTCCTCACCGCTCAGCACCAGCTGGATATCAGCGAACTGCTGATGAAATTCGGTATGACGCAGTTCTCGACTTTGCAGCTGCGCGTCACCGATATGACAAAACCAGTCTGTAGCTTCAACAGGCAGTCGCCCGTCAGCCGCTTGTTGCAACCTTTCCAGACTACATTCAGGGCGGCTGAGCACAGACATAAACGCCGCAGGCAGACCGACACGGTTCAGTTGGTTAAGATGGCCACTAATCATAGTTATCACCCTTTTAAAACAAGGCTGCCACTTAAAAGTGGCAGCAAAAAAACAGTCAGGATTACAGCTGGCACCGCACGTATTTAATTGCCTGACGGAAATAGGTATAAGCGACATGGATATCGCCATCGCGGCTTTGAGTCACCGTCGGGTAAGAGAACTCACGGTTGCGTTTTTCCTGCGAGTTATTGGTCATACAATACCCGTCACCTTCATCCAGATTAATGATGGTCGGCCAGGTTTCACCATTATCTTCAGAAATCGCCAGACACATTGGTGCGCGTGGTGCGCCCCAGAATGCAGAGCGGCCTTCTACGATTTCCGGCTCTTTCGCGCCGCTGTCATCTTCGATTTCATCGTACAAAGAACTGCGACGCTCGGTTGCACCGGCCGCGCTCATGTTGTTGAACACCAGCGCCAAGTTACCGTTTTGCAGCATCGTCACCTGAATCGAAGAGTTGTTGTTAGGCAGCGAGGTCGCGACCGGGCTAGACCAGGTTTCGCCGTCATCTTGAGAAATACTCTTATAGATATTGTCTGCCCAGCGGCTGCGGTATAGCGCCAGCAGGCGACCATCCTGCAGCGGTGTGATACACATATGGACACAACCCAGGCTATCCGGCACTGCAACATTACGCCACGTCTGACCTTTATCATCAGAAATACGCACCCCGCTGGTGTCGTAGTTACCGACCCACTTCTCACCCGGCCTGACCGTGCAGTAGAACACCGGCAATAACCAGCGTCCGCTTGGCAGAACCACCACCGGCTGACGAATAAAGGTGCCCGGTTCATCGATCAGGGTTTGGATATCATTCCAAGTTTCGCCCAAATCTGGCGACTGACGGAAACGGACGATAGCCGTATCCTGATTACCGGCCAATTGCGCGGTCCAGATCAGCCACAACGTGTTATCCGGGTCCAGAAACAGGACCGGGTTTTGTTCAGAGCGGCTTGGGTCATCGGACAGTTTCAGCGCAGGTTCCCACTGCTGACTGCCACTGCGCAAACGCGAGCAGAGGATAGAGATGTCAGAAACCCCTTCTTGCGTGCCGGCAAACCAAGTACAAAGCGTATCGCCATTAGGCAGACACAGCAGATTAGAAGCGTGATTTTGCGGATAATCCGATGGCAGCATCGCCGTGGTAAATTCAGGCACAGTTTGATCAGCAGAAAGAATTCCTGTTTTTTCCACCGTAACAGTTTGTTGACTCATTAAAGACTCCATTTCGTTCTTATTCCGGCCTCCCGGTCACCAGGAGGCCGGCTTATTCATGCGTTATGCTGTTTTTGCGTTGCTGATTATGCATCGGCCCGAACTTTTCCAGCACCAGATGACCAAAGCTAACGCCAGCCCCAGGAAGGCAAACCACATCGGCGAAGACGATTTGTCCAATACGATGCCAATACTGGCGACCAGGAACAGCAGGCGTTCGACGATATTCAGATCTTTCTTAAACCAGCCCTGTAGAAAGACTGCCCAGCAGAAAGTCGCCACCAACATGCCAAAGAACGCAATCAGGATCAGATACCAGGCGCCTTGCCACAACACCACAGGATCAGTGATAAAGCTGAACGGTACCAGGAAGATAACTAGCGCATAGGAGAACGCGATAAAGCCGGTCTTGGATGAATCACTCTGGCCAATGGCAGACGCCGCGTATGCACACAATGCAACCGGTGGTGTCACCATGGACAGCACGCAGTAGTACATGATGAACATGTTAGCTGCCAGGCGATCAACACCCATATCAATCATGGCCGGAGCAAAGATGATTGAACCTATGATATAAGCCGCAACCGTCGGCAAGCCCATACCCATGATGATACAACCCAGGATCACCATCACCAGCGACAGATAGAGGTTGTCACTGCCTACCGCACTGAGAATCTCAACAAACTTAAACGCCAGGTTTGACTGAGTCGCCAGCACCATGATGATACCAACCGAGGCCAGCGGGACAGAGACCCATGCCATCTGTTTGGCAGTATCCATCACCATAGGGAACAGGATCTTATAGCTGTAACGTGTGTTCTTTCGCAGCAGTGGCGCAACCAGAGCAACCACCGAACCGACAAACGCGGCATATGGCGCTGAGTAACCGGCAATCAGTGCAATCACCAGGAAGATAGGTGAAATCAGCAGGTGCAGACGCGGACGAATTGGCTCAAATTTCAGGTCTTGCTTAGAGATATTACCCACACCGGTTTTACGGGCACGCAGGTCGATAATCACAAACAGTGCGAAGTAGAACGCAGCCGCCGGAATAATCCCCGCTGCGGCAATATCGGTATAAGGAATACCCAGCATGTCCGCCATAACGAATGCAGCAATCCCCATGATTGGTGGCATCAGCTGTCCGCCGGTTGAAGCAATCGCTTCCGTTGCCGCAGCCTGCTCTTTGCTGTAACCGGAGCGTTTCATGATTGGAATAGTCAGTACACCGGTTGACGTGGTGTTCGCTACTGCAGAACCGCTCACCATCCCAAACAGGGCCGAGCCCAGTAGCGACATTTTCGCAGCACCACCTTTCAGCGGAGCTGTGGCCATCATCGCCAGATCAATAAACACGCTGCCGCCGCCAGTCATGGTAAACACACAACCAAACATGACGAAGAAGAATACAAAGTTAATTGCAGTGCTGGCTGTGATACCAAACAGACCGTCCGCCTGCATGCTGATAAGTTCAGCCATCGTATCGAGCGTGAAGCCTTCAAACGCTGTCCATCCCGGGAAGTAAGGGCCAAGGAAACCGTACAGAGTAAAGATGATCACCACAGACAGCAGTGAGAAGCCGACTGAACGACGCACCGCTTCGAACAGCATCAGACCACCGGCGATGAAGGCGTACTTGTCAGAAAACAGTACGTCATCAATCATTTCCAGGCGCGATTCCAGACGTGGAATTGAAGTGTAGTAGTGGTAAACCACTGACAATGTCACCGCGATGCACACCAAATCGATGAAGCGTCCCAGATAAACTAACTGCTTATTTTTAAAATCAATTGGCTGAAAACTAATAACCAGTGCCGTCGCCATAAACACATGGATGGTCGCCGCGGTTAACGGCGATACCGGAACAAAGAACTGATTCAAAAGGAACAGAATATAGGCTATTGCAAGAATAGCCTTCACTGTGTTCATTAAATGATTATATTTCATAATGACACCTTAAATACTGTGCACTAAACGCCGAACTTATTTAAGCCAGCCTTGCTCGCGGTAGTATTTCGCCGCACCTGGATGCAGTGTTACGAGCGCTTCGTGGTTACCAATTTCTTCCGGATGCCAGAACTTCAGCGGAGAGTGAGTCTCTTTGATCTCTTTCTGGCTGCTGATCAGCGCTTTCGTCACGTTGTAAACAGTATCTTCGTCAACGTTGGCATTGGTCACAAACACAGTCGCACTGACAGGTGTGATGTAGTCTTCGGTTTGGCCGTCGTAAGTCCCTGCTGGCATAGTGCCCGTCGGCAGGCCAACTTTAGCCAAATCTTTCAGTACGTTATCGCCGTAAGGAATGTAAACCACATCGTTAGTCAGCGTCATTTCAGTCAGGTTCGGGTGCATCGCAGGTACGTTATCGATGTAAACGTCAATCGCGTTATCACGCAGCATCTGCGCAGCCTGACCGCTACCCATCTGTACCACTTTGCCCTGCTCTTTCAGCGTTTCAATATCAGAGCCCAGCGCTTTGAAAATGTAATCGGCAATAATCGGCACCTGAGAGCCGGTCGGTTTCATCGCAATACGCACGTTGTCTGCTTTGATCACCTTGTCCATGGTGTCATTGCCGGTCTGCTCTACCCACGCTTTACGCGCGATAGTGATGGTGTACGCTTGCTGCACATTATCCAGCACCATACGCAGATTCTCGTTCTTTTTGCCTTTATAAATATCGGTCAGGCCATCACGCGCCCAAACAGTCGCGTTTGAAGTGGTGAAACCGAAGTCCGCTTTCCCCTGGTTAACCACCACCGGGTTAGTCATACCGCCGCCGCGGGGGATCAGTTTAATCTTGTACTCGTCGCTGGTTGCTTTCGGAATCAGCTGTGAAAAGGTTGTGCCATAGGTGTACCAGCCGTTACCCGGAGGCTGAGAAATAATGGACGAGGTTTCCGCCTGAACAAAGCCGCTAGCCAGCAATGTCGACAGAGTCAGAACTTTTACGGCAGTTTTGAATGTTTGCTTCATCATTGTAGGGTATCCTTTTGTTTTACTTGATTATTATTGTAATTTTTGTTTAATAATATCTTGTATTTGTTCAATATCCGTTTGACTAAACCTTACGGGATAGCGGCTTGGCCCGACATTTTCACCCAGCAGATTCAGGGTCTGTTTAACCACTGCCGGAGCAAATGCGATTGGGTACAAATGACTTCTCAGATAATTAATCACCTCCTGCGCAGCCTGAGCTTGTTCAACGTCATTCCCCTTAAAGGCCTGGTAAATCTGATTCACCAAGTCAGGTACAATATTGGCAATGCCTGATACACAGCCAATCGCGCCTTCCTGATAACCGGTCAGAATCAGTGAATCCGGACCAGTAAGTACATCAAATTGTTCATGTCTAGCAGCAACTTGCAGAAACCCTTGCAAGCTTTCGTAACTGCCGGCGCTGTCTTTAATGCCGTAAATATTCGGGTGAGACGCCAAAGTTGCTGCGACCTGAGGCGTGATGGTATTGCCGGTACGCGCCGGAATATTGTAGAGATACACCGGAATATCCAGGCTATCGGCCACCGCGGTGAAGTACTCAACCAATTCCTGCTCACGCAGCGCACTAAACCAAGGGGTAATAACGGATACCGCTTTCACACCTGAGTCCTGTACTGCCAGCCCATGTTCGATGGTGCTTTGCAGCGTCAGTTCACCAATGTGGGTGACCACATCAACACGGCCGGCCGCTTGTTCAACACAGATTTCAGTCACGCGGCGCTTTTCTTGATCGCTCAGAACAAAGAATTCACCATTGGTACCGTTACAAAAAATGTTGTTGCCGAATGAAATCTGACGCTCAACCTGGTTACGCAGTTCGGCTTCATTCAACGTACCGTCTTGGTTAAACGGTGTCACAACCGCAACATACGGCCCCTTCATCACCTCAGTCATACTATTTCCTTATTCGCAGATACTTTGATACATGTTCAGAACATCCTGTTCGGTTACCGGAACAGGAGAATGGTTAATCAGACGCTTCACTTCCATTGCGTTGGCGGCCAGCTCAGGCAACTGAGAGGCATCAATCCCGATGGCATTCAGTTTGGTAGGCAGCCCAAGTTCCACTACCAGGCTTTCGAGGTAGTCAACTAAGGCATGAGCTTTGTTTAAAGAAGGAAGAGATTTATCGGATTGAGGCAGCAGATCATAGACTTGTGCCAGCTTCTCTTGACAAGGTTCACAGATAAATTTCATCACCGGAAGCAGCAGCAGAGAGTTGGCCAGACCATGCGGAATGCGGTACTTACCACCCAGAGGATAAGACAGAGCATGCACCAGGTGAGTACCAGAATGAGAAATCGATGCACCGCCATAATAAGACGCCCACAGCAGATTCAGACGGACCTGCATATCCTGCGGCGCTGTCATCACTTTGTCGATATTGGCGAAGAATTTTTGCATACCGATCATGGCGTAGTTATCACCGACCGGATTAGAAATACAGGCAGTGAAACACTCGATCAGGTGACATAGAGCATCAATAGAAGTCGAAGCGGTAATATGGGCGGGCATTGACGTGGTCAGCTCAGGTGCCAGCAGCACGTAATCCGGCAGCATAACCGGAGAAATAATGCCAACTTTGGTCGCGCGGCTTGGAATCGCCACAATTGCATTTGGTGTTGCTTCAGCGCCGGTACCGGCTGTGGTTGGGATCAACAGCAGCTCAGTACGCTGCACCGGCGTTTCGCCAGCCAGCAGTTGCTGGAACTTCTCAGTGCGCTGCGCGTTATCCGCCTCTACGCCAAGCACAGCGATCAGCTTACTCACATCCAGTACACTACCGCCACCCACGCCCACAACCAGGCTGATAGATTGTGGCAGTTGTGCAATCAAATTTTGTACGTCCTCATCGCGAGGCTCCGCTGGCAGGTTGTCAATCACAGTTAACTGAGCACAATCCTGTTGCAACTGGTTGATCAGCGCCTGAACCTGATCAAGCGAGCTGACGTTCTGATCCGTCGCCAGCAAGATATGCTCGTGTTTGGCAGTAATGGCAGCGAGTTGATCTATGTTTCCGCTCAACACAGTGGTGAAAATGTTCATTAGCTGTCTTCCTTTAAATGATGATTCTTTTTAATCATTTGCTTAATCTCGCTCATTATCATAACGACAATTAAATCAAAAATGCTTGATCACGCTCTCAAATAATCAAAATGAATAAATTTAATCAAAAATGACTTTGTGATTGCGTATTTTTTGATTAATATGATTTCAAACGAGTTACAGGATTAACACAGCAATGCTCAAGCAGGATCAATTAACGCTACCAAAATTCATCATCGCCGATGATTTCACCGGCGCGAATGATGTCGGTGTCGGTTTAGCCGCACACGGTATCGATGTATCGGTACTATTAAATAGTGCATACAGCAGTGATGTCACTTCAAACCAGGCAACCATCATTTGTACGGACAGCCGCGATGACAGTGCCGCTCAAGCTGACGATAAAATGCGTCAGCTGATGCAGCGCTACCCTGAACTGACTCAGCAAAAAATCCTGCTTAAGAAAATTGATTCCACATTGCGTGGTAACGTCGGCGCTGAAATCACGCCTTGGGTCGAATCCTGCTATTCCGTTGCCATCATGGTGATGTGCGCCCCGCACGCCGGGCGTAAAACGCTGGGCGGTGAGTGTTTCGTTCATGACCAGCTCTTGACTGACACCGAGTTTGCCTCGGATCCCAAGTCACCCGTGACTTCAGCCCGTATCAAAACCCTGATCGAAAGTCAGAGCCATCTGGCGGTCAGTGAGCTTTTTCTCGACCAGATCCGTACACCCGCTCTGGCGGACACCTTGCAGGCACATGCCAATCTCGGCACTAAAGTCATCGTGTGCGATGCACAAACCGCGCAAGATATGATTGAAATTTATCAGGCGGCCAATCAATTGAGCGCGTCATGCGTGATTGTAACCACCGGTGAAATGACCCAAGCCTTACTACCGACTGATGCACAACGTTGTCCGCCGCAGCCTAAGCTGTATAACCACCAGCCATTACTGGGTGTCATCGGTTCAATGAGCAGCATGACTCTGTCGCAGGTGCAATACCTGCAGAATCATCACAAAGCACAAGTGATTGACGTCGATGTCAAAACCGCCCTGTTCGCTGAAAATCAGGATTATCTGCACAGCCTGGTTGCGGCCATAGCGCAAGCTCATCAGACCGGGCGCCACTGCTTTATCCGCACCTGCCAGAGCGATGATCAACGCCACGACATCGAGGCGATTTGCACGCAGTTGACGATATCCCGACTCGAACTAGGTAACCGGGTGAAGCTGTTTCTCGCTCAAACCACTCAGGAAGTGCTCAAGCAATGCACTCCCGGCGCTCTATTACTATGTGGTGGCGATATCGCACTGGCGGTGTGCCACCAACTCAAAATCGGCCAATTCAACCTTAAAGGGTTGAGTGCGCAATGTATCCCGTGGGGAATACTGCCTTACAAGCAGGCCAGTATTCCCCTATTTACCAAAGCTGGGGGCTTTGGTGTGGACAGCAGCTTTGATCAAATCATAACTATTTTGGAACAAGAGGAAGCATAATGAACGGTATCATTGGTATTACTATGGGTGATCCGGCAGGGATTGGCCCGGAAATCATTCTAAATTCACTGGCTGAGCCGTCACTGAGCGGCCGTCATTGTGTCGTGATTGGCAGCGCGGAAATCCTGCGTATGGTGCAGGAAAAAGGTCTGGCACCTTCGGCAGATATTCACGTTATCGAACGTATCGAAGACGCCGTTTTCAACCCGGATATTGTGAATGTGATTGATATTCCGCTTGAAGATCTGTCCAGCTTTGAATTTGGTAAAGTGCAGGCACAAGCCGGTGATTTGGCGTACCGCTGTATCAAGAAGGCAACTGAGCTGGCGATGAACGAAGAGATCGCGGCCATTGCGACTGCACCATTGAACAAAGAAGCGCTGCACTTAGCCGGTCACCACTATCCGGGACATACTGAGCTGCTGGCTCATCTGACCGACACCAAAGACTACGCCATGGTGCTGTACACAGATACACTGAAAGTGATCCACGTGACGACCCACATCGCGCTGCTGGATTTCCTGCAAAAACTGGGGCAAGAACGTGTAGCAACCGTGATTGACATTGCCGACGCTTTCATGAAGAAAGCCGGCTTTGAACAACCACGTATCGCCGTGGCCGGGGTTAACCCGCACGCTGGTGAAAATGGTTTGTTCGGTAAAGAAGAGATCAATATCCTCAATCCGGTTATCGCGCAGATGAAAGAAAAAGGTGTCGATGTTTACGGCC
Organism: Vibrio ostreae; assembly: GCF_019226825.1. Classification (NCBI taxonomy): domain Bacteria; kingdom Pseudomonadati; phylum Pseudomonadota; class Gammaproteobacteria; order Vibrionales; family Vibrionaceae; genus Vibrio; species Vibrio ostreae. The sequence goes on along the minus strand of NZ_CP076642.1, from coordinate 193,160 downwards.
CTTGCCCGCCGGATACCGTTTTCCTGCAAGCAAAACAAGGTCAGTATGATATCGTGGTTGCCATGTATCATGACCAGGGGCACATTCCATTGAAACTAATGGGATTTTATGATGGCGTTAACATTACGGCTGGATTACCATTCTTCAGAACATCTGCCGACCACGGAACTGCATTTGATATTGCATGGACTGGCAAAGCGAATCCAGAGAGTATGATTACGTCAGTTGAACTGGCCGTTAAACTAAGCAATATATGAAAAATCAGCATCGAGTAGAAAAAATTGTCGAATACTTAACCGCGCATAATCTGGCGACGGTTGAGGATCTGGTTAAGGTTGTCAATGTATCACCGGCAACCATCCGCCGGGATCTCATTAAATTGGACGATCAGGGCGTCATCACCCGCACTCACGGTGGTGTCTCCCTCAACCGCTTTATCGCCGCTCAGCCGACCACCAATGAAAAGATGGTGCAGCATACGCGTGAGAAAAATCTTATCGCAGAAGCCGCCGCTTCGCTGGTGAAACCGGGTGATTCAGTGGTACTCGATGCCGGTACGACATCGATGGCGCTGGCACGCCACTTTATTGATATGCCGCTGCGAGTGATCACGGTCGATCTGCATATTGCGCTGTTTTTGTCGCAATATACCCAGATAGAAGTGATCGTTGCCGGTGGTAAAGTGGACAACAGCAGCCAATCGACCGTCGGTGAGCATTGCCGCTCATTATTACGCTCCATTAACCCAGATATTGCGTTTGTGACCTGCAACTCCTGGAGCCTTGAGCGCGGTATTACCACACCGACAGAAGAAAAAACCATTCTAAAGCATGACCTGATAGCCAATGCAAATAAGAAAGTCATGATTGCCGACAGCAGTAAGTACGGCAAATACTCACTGTTTAAAGTGTGTGAGCTCAATGACCTGGATATGCTGGTGTCCGATCAGCAGTTGGACGCCAAAGTGCAGTCTGAGCTGTCGATGCATGGCATCCACCATCTGCTGGTCTGACGGCGCCGGCCTGATTCAATAACGTTCAAGCCTGTAGTTAGCCAATCGCACCCCGCTATAGTCAGGGAGCAGAGAAGACAACAAAGCCGCTCAGTGGAGCGGCTTTTTGCGTTTCATCGTCGCCACAAATCCGCAGTGTCGCCACAAATCCTCAGTTCAGATGACGTTATATCGCAACTTCTAAATGGCTCGCGAACGTGCAATCTCGATATAGATTTCACGTAACTTGCGCGCAACTGGCCCAGGCTGGCCACCACCAATTCGGTGTTCGTCAATGGCGATAACCGGCCAGACAAACGCGGTGGCCGAACTGATAAAGGCTTCTTGTGCCGCATAGGCTTCCTGCAAAGTAAACGGCCGCTCGATAATTGTAATATCCAGATCCTGCGCCATTTGCAGCAGTGATGCGCGGGTAATACCATGCAAAATATCCTGACTGAGCGGCCGGGTAATGACTCGTCCCAGCTGGTCAACAATATAAGCATTGCTGGAGCCACCTTCGGTCACAACACCATTTTCAAGCATCCAGACATCATCGGCGCCCGCCTGATGGGCAATATGTTTCGCCAGACAAGCGGGCAGCAAGCAGGTGGTTTTAATATCGCGGCGGCGCCAGCGGATATCCTCCACCGAAATCACTTTAATGCCCTGTTGGGCCGTGTCATTCTCAATCAAATTGCGCGCCTGGGTAAACAAGACCAAGGTCGGCTTAATGCCGTCACTGAAGCTGAAATCACGGTCACCCTCATTGCCCCGGGTCAGTTGCAGATAAATGCCGCCTTCCACCAGCTGATTTTTTTCAATCAACTGATGATGAATCTGAATCAACTCCTGCTCAGAACAGGGTAACACCATGCCCAGCTCAGTGGCGGAGCGTTTAAGGCGCGCCAGATGCCCTGCCTGGTCAATCAATTTACCATCGAGCACTGCTGTCACTTCATACACTGCGTCTGCAAACAAAAACCCACGGTCGAAAACTGACACACTCGCCTGCGATTCCGGCAGATACTTACCATTCACATAAACCGTTCGTTCCATCATTATTCCTCCCAGTTATCCCCACAGCTGCGGTGAAAATGGCAACATCTGCTGCTGGCTGAATTCAAATCCGTGCTCAATATCCTCACTGAGTAACAGTGGACCATCTAAGTCGACCACCTGTGCGCCTTGTGCGACGACAAAGGCAGGCGCCATGCTGAGCGAAGATGACAACATGCAACCGACCATAACGGCCAAACCGGCCTGCTCAGCCTGCTGTTTAAGCAGCAGCGCCTCGGTCAGACCACCGGTTTTATCGGTCTTTATATTGATCATGTCATACCGCCCGACTAATCGTTCCAGACTGTGCCGGTCATGGCAGGACTCATCAGCGCAAATCGGGATCGGCCGCTCTAGTTTGGCCAGCACGTCATCCTCACCGGCAGCAAACGGCTGCTCTATCATCGCGACATCCAGGTTGACCAGTTCAGGGATCAGTCGCTGATAATCACTCACACTCCAGGCTTCGTTGGCGTCCAGTATGATTTGGGCTGCCGGTGCGCCGCGTCTTACCGCCTGCACCCGGGCTAAATCTGCTGCGCCACCCAGTTTAAGCTTCAGCAGCGGCCGCGCGGCATTGCTTATCGCCGCTTGCTGCATCTTTTCCGGCGTATCGAGAGACAAGGTGTACGCCGTCAGCAACGGATGCGGGACGATGCCTGTCTGCGTCCAAATCGACTCCTGGTTTCGTTTGCAGTTCAAATCCCACAAGGCACAGTCCAGGGCGTTGCGGGCGGCGCCAGCCGGTAATAATGTCTGCAGTTCTTCTCGGCTTAGTCCTGCATTAAAGGCAGGGATCCGCGCTTCAATCTGCGCCTCGACACTCTGCAGTGACTCGCCATAACGGAGATAAGGGACACATTCACCACGCCCAATCGCACCTTCATGCTCAAGGCTGACTAATACCGTATCGGCTTGCGTTTTACTGCCCCGTGAAATGGTAAAGTGACCACGAATCGGCCAGCTTTTGCGTTCTATCGTGACCTTCATACACGCTCCAGCAAGCGATCAACCAGACGAGCCACCCCCTGCCGGAACGGATCCACCACCGGCAGCCCTAAATCACTTTCTACCTTATCCATGTAAGCCATCGCCTCCGCTTCACTCAATGCCGATGTATTCACAGACACGCCGATCATCTGTACCGCGGGGTTGGTGAGACGCGCCGTACTCAGATTCGCTTCGATACAGGTCGCCAGGTCCGGCAAAGCGTAATCGGGCAATCCACGCATGTGCTGACGGGTCGGTTCGTGACACAGGACTAAAGCATCCGGTTGCGCGCCGTGGATCAATCCCGTCGTCACGCCGGCAAATGAGGCGTGAAACAGCGAGCCCTGCCCTTCAACAATGTCCCAGTGCTCCGCACTGTTATCCGGGCAAATCGTTTCTATCGCGCCGGCAATAAAATCAGACACCACGCAATCTGCGCTGACACCTGATCCGGTGATCAGAATACCGGTCTGGCCAGTGGCGCGAAAATCAACATTCATTCCCCGCCCTGCCATCTCTTTCTCGATGGCTAATGAGGTATACATTTTGCCGACCGAACAATCTGTACCGACCGTCAACAGACGTTGACCGCTGCGCTTTTTACCATTGGCCACCGGGTAACTTTGGGTCGGATAACGCACATCAAACAGATTTCGCCCGTGCTTTTGTGCCATCGCAACCAATTCGGGAATGTCCGTCAGTTTATTGTGCAGGCCCGCCGCGATGTCCATGCCCTGCTCAAGTGCTTCAAGCAGTACTTCAATCCAGGCCGGAGAAATCACCCCACCCCGGTTGGCGACACCAATCACCAGTGTTTTCGCTCCGGCACGGGCGGCGGCCGATACGCTCAATTCTTGCAAACCGACGTCGGCCTGACACTCAGGCAGGCGCAATTGCCCGAGACAGTGTTCCGGACGCCAGGTCTTAATTCCCTGAGCCACTTTTGCGGCCAGCGCATCAGCTGCATCACCTAAAAACAGCAAGTAAGGTTGTTTTAATTCCATTTAAAATGCTCCATTTCGACATGATTATTAGCGTTACGATTCACACGTTATAGAAAGAGCAGTGCAAAATTCGTGACCAATAAATCAAACCAGTGATTTATTAGTTTAGCCTGTTGATTTTGATCAATTTCATTATGCAGGTGGAAGCGATAGCCAGAACCTGGACTCAATTGAGAAAACTCTGCCAAACTTTACTCAGATAGTATTTATGTTTGTTGCAGAACACTTTTCAGTATAACCGGCAACCAAATCGGCCTTTATCGACGTTATATAAATTCACCAATAGAGTAAAAACCAGTTGTTTATCCTGAGCAATAAACAAGCAGAATCTTGATAGTCAGGTGTGGGACAAGCACAGATATCATTATGACCCCGATTTAACATCGAGTTTTGACTACATTTAGTGGTGATAATGGTGCATAAGCACCAAGATGGTGAAGCATAAGCAAAAGAGTTCCATCACGTTAGCCGGACGATTCCAGCCACCAGCTAAACAGTCTGTTTTACAAATCACTTTTTTAAACGTAATAGCCAGTTTTTTATATAAACCAAGACAAAGCGGACAACTCTATATTCTAATATACTTGATATTTTCAGTTACTATCATTACATATTGACCATTATCACAGTTCGTTTCACTACAAAAGACTAACAACGGCAATATTTTTGCTACATAATAGCGACCATCTGGGAGCATCCCTCACTTAAGTTCGTCAGTTGTTAAGTGAGTCAGTTCCTGAGTCAGACAGCTCCACCTTGTATGGTTTTATCAAAGCAGGAAGCAAAATGATTACCGCCCAAGCTAAAATAGATTTGAACGCTCTTCAACATAACTACCGCCACCTCAAAGCACTGAGCGGGGATCAGAAAGTGATCGCTGTGATTAAAGGTGACGCATACGGACATGGCGCCGTGAAGCTGGCACAAGCACTGCCCTTTGCTGACCTGTTTGCCGTCTCTCGCCTGGAAGAGGCAGAAGAGTTGCGTAATGGCGGGATTGAACAGCCTATTTTACTGTTAGAAGGTTGCTTTTGCGCCGAGGATTTACAACGTGCTGCGCAAATGCAGCTCGACACCACCATCCATTGTGCAGAGCAAGTGCATGACCTGGAAAACAGTGAACTGGCTAATCCGGTGAATGTATGGCTCAAAGTCGACAGTGGCATGCACCGCCTTGGCGTGCAGCCTTATGAAGTCTCTGATTATGTAAAGCGTATTGAGCGCACCGGTAAGCTGAAATCACAACTGGGATTCATCAGCCACTTCTGCCGCGCCGATGAAGTTGAGCAACCGACAACATCACGTCAGCTACAATGTTTTATTGACGCGACCAAACCATATCCAGGCCCGAAAACGATAGCCAATTCAGCCGGTATTCTGTTTTGGCCACAATCAAAATTTGATGTCGCTCGTGCAGGTATCGCCCTTTATGGCATTTCTCCGAGCGCTGACCATACCGGCGCTGACCACGACCTGAAACCGGTGATGACACTCAATACCCGCATCATTGCCGTACGTGACCACAAAGCGCAGCAGCCGGTTGGTTATGGCGAAACCTGGCAGTCAGAGCGTGATACTAAAATCGCGGTGATCGCCATGGGCTATGGTGACGGCTATCCTCGCAACGCACCAAACGGTACGCCGGTGTTTGTTAACGGCCGCCAGGTGCCTATCGCCGGCAGGGTGTCGATGGATATGATTACCGTTGATCTCGGGCCGGAGGCTAAGGATAAGGTGGGCGATGTGGTCGAGATGTGGGGCGCCAACCTGCCGATAGAAATCGTCGCACGTCATGTCGGCACGATTCCTTATGAGCTGACGATTAAGCTGACGCCCCGTGTTAACAGACACTATGCCGAGTAAGCGCTGTATCAGCGTTATCAGTATGCAAAGTAAACGGCATTAAAAAACAAAGCGGTTGGGAATCAACCGCTTTGGTTCATCATGTGACTAAAGAGTAAGGGTTACATCGACTGGTAATATGCCTGGGCGTCACTCTCTTTGAAACGCTCTTTGATAGTCAGTACCTGGGGTAGTAAGTCGACAAACATCGGCACCAAAACCGGGTCGAAGTGCTTACCCGCCTGAGACTGTAAAAAAGTCGACCGCTTCTTCCACACTCCAGGCCTTTTTGTATGGCCGCTCACTGGTCAAGGCGTCAAACACATCAGCGACGGCAGCCAGACGCCCTTCAATCGGAATCTCTTCTCCGGCTAAACCGTTCGGGTAACCGCTGCCATCCCACTTCTCGTGATGGGTAATCGCGATAGTGCGCGCCAGTGCCACCAGCGAAGAACGCGGCTGATCCAGAATACTGGCCCCAATTTCAGCATGCCGCTTCATATGGGTAAACTCTTCCGGATCCAGCTTGCCCGGCTTAAGCAGGATATTATCCGGAATGGCAATTTTGCCGATGTCATGCATGGTCGCCGCCATTCTCAGCTCATCCGCTTGCTCTTCATCCATTCCGGCCGCCATCGCCAGCAACTTGGTGTAATGACTCATGCGCTGCACATGCATGCCGGTTTCATTATCTTTGTATTCTGCCGCGCGGCCGAGACGCTGAATCAAATCGATCTGCGTTTCACGCAACCTATCAATTTTCACCAGCGACAGATGCGTTTTGACCCTGGCACGCACAATCGCCGGAACGACAGGTTTGACAATGTAATCAACCCCGCCCAGTGCAAAGCCATTTTCCTCATCAATGCTGTCACGCAGCGCAGTAACGAAGATCACCGGAATATGCGCAGTTTCCGGCTGTGATTTTAACCGTTCACACACCTCAAACCCGGTCATTTCCGGCATCATGATGTCAAGCAGAATCAAGTCTGCCGGCTCCTGCTCTAACAGTGCCAGAGCATCTTTACCGCTGCGGGCAAAGGAGAGGCGATATTCTTCTTGCAGAATCTGACGCATCACTTTCAGGTTGGCGGGTTCATCATCGACAATCAGAATTCTCGGCTGCTGTTTAGCAAGCAAAGACATACTATTTCCTTCTACTGAAGTGTATCAATAGCCGACTCCAACGAGCTGGCCGCTGATTTAAAATCAAATTCATCAATCGCACTCATCGCATCAACGATCTGCTTCTTGATGGTGTGAGGTGAAGAGCGTTGCAGCTGCGCTGCTAAATCGTCTCTGAGTTCACCGAGTTGTGTGGCCTGCAGCCATTCATGCAAAATCGTGATGATGGCGTGATGATCTTCGATCGCTGCCACGCCTTCACTTTGCAGATTATCTGCCACCGGAATAGCAAGCTGATCAACATCCTGTTGTAATGTCAGCCAGCCCTTGGCAATCTCTTCAATCGCTTGTTTGCACTGCACCGGCTGATGCTGGTCGGCTGCCTTTTCCAGCTGGGTAAAAGCATGAAACAAAGGCAGCAGCGCCAAATTGCCACTTAATCCCTTCAGGGCATGGGCCTTTTCACCCAAGTCACGCCATTTGCCTGCCGAGAGCAGAGCAGTGAGGTCCTGCACCATATCAGCATACTTACGTACTAATGCATGCAACTCGTGACAGTATAGCGCCTCATCGCCCCAAATCTTCAGTGCCTTACTCATATTGAGCATCTGAAACTCTGACGGGCTCGAAACCGAGGGTTCTCTTTTCTGCGCAGCTTGCAGCTCTCCTGCGCCCAGATTGAGCACCCGCGCAATTTCCTGAGTCAGCAGGGCGAAATCAACCGGCTTGTTGGCAAAGCCGTCCATGCCCGCTTCTTTGGCTTCGATACGATCTTCCAGCAACACACTCGCGGTTAACGCAATAATCGGTACATTGTCGCTGCCCGTTGCCCGCTCATTTGCCCGAATCGTGCGGCTGGCTTCCAGACCGTCCAGGTTTGGCATCTGAATATCCATCAGCACCACATCAGGGCGCGTTTCCTGACACTGAATTACGGCTTCGCAGCCATCTTGCGCGGTGAATACCGTGTGTCCCTGACGTTCGAGCAGTATACGCAATAGATTGATATTTTGTTCAATATCATCACAAACCAGTATTCGCTTCGGCGGCAGAGCCACAACTTTTGACTGGCGGGTATTCTCGGCTATTTTGCCATGAGGCAGAGGTAATTCAACACTGAAGCAGCTGCCCTGACCCGGCGTACTGGTGACAGAAATCGTTCCGCCCATCAGTTCGACCAACTGCTTGGAAATGGAAGTTCCAAGACCGGTACCGCCAAAACGACGGCTCATCGACGCATCCGCCTGAGTGAAAGGATCAAAGATGGCCTGTAAACGATCCGGCGCAATCCCGATACCCGTGTCAATCACGTTAAATCGCACCCAGTCCGGGCGTTTACTGACGGGCTCAACCACCAGACTGACCCGTCCCTGCTCGGTGAACTTTATCCCGTTACCAACCAGATTCATCAGCACCTGACGAATGCGATCTTCCGCTCCCTGAACCTCTTCTGGCAACTCAGCAGACATATCCAGTTCCAGTTCAATGCCTTTGCTTTTGGCATTGAGCCACAGTGTCGAAATAACGGTATCAACACATGGAGATAACCGGAAAGGAACCGTCTCGATTTCCAGTTTATGTTTTTCCAGCTTGGCACTGTCGAGAATGTCGTTTAACAGATGCAACAAAGAGCGCGAAGCTTGGGAAATCGTCTGCAAATGGCGGCGATTTTCACCTGTCATCTCTGACTCTAACAAAATATCCGTAAAACCAATGATGGCATTCATCGGGGTGCGGATTTCATGACTCATATTAGCCAGAAACGCCGCTTTCATCTCTGCGGCATCTTCCGCATGACGTTTCGCTTCAACTAACTCACACTCCATCTGCTTGCGACTGGTAATATCAACCACAACGCCATCGATCCACAACACACGCTTTTTCGCATCCCGGACTATCATGCCATTTTCCAGCACCCACACGGTCTCACGGTCGATATTAGTCAGGCGGTATTCAATCTCGTAGATGTCACGTCCATCCGGGGTGTTGTGCATCATCCGGCAGAGCTTTTGGTAATCTTCCTGTAGCAGCAGATCCGAAAATTTAATCTCGCCGGACAAAATCACTTCCGCGCTGTAGCCACACAGATCAGTGATGCCATCACTAAGAAAGATTGGCGTCAGTTGAGTATCCGGCAGGCGACGGAAAGAGGCCCCAGGAATATTCTGCATCAGAGAACTGAGTCGCTCCTCACTCTCGCGCAGTTTTTCCTGCATCGCTTTACGTTCGGTAATGTCTTCCATAAAACCCACGAACAAGGTTTCATTTTCCAGTTCGACCTTCCCCACCCCGAGACGAACCGGAATATGTTCGCCAAACCGATGACGGGCATAGACTTCACGCTGCACCCCAATCATGCTGGCCAGGCCGGTCTCACCATGCTGTTCGAAATAAACCTGATTGCGCTGTTGCATCTCAGGGATCATGAACATCGCCACATTCTGGCCGAGAGCTTCTGATTCATTCCAGCCGAGGATGTGACTGGCGGCTCTGTTAAGTCCGAGAATTTCACCGTCGGCTTTAATGGTGATCACACCGTCGGTCGCTGTTTCCAGAATGGCTTGTAACCGCGCCTCACCGGCCGTTTTTTCCGATAACAGATGGCGGTAACGCAGCTGGGCACTGACATTCACTGCCAACGTAGAAATCAATAAGGTAAATACTGCCACCAACAGCGCCAGCGTGTTGTGATGGTGTGGTGCCATCAACAAATCATCTGTGTGGGTTACTTCTATAAACCTGGCGGCATACATCCCGGTGTAATGCATGCCGGAGATAGCACTGCCCATAATAGCAGCACAAATCAGCTTGAGCCGAAGCTCGGTTAAGCTCGGAAAGTACTGACGCAACACGCGTCTTGCCGTCAGAGCGATAAATGCCAGACCGACTGCGACCACGACAGATAATATGAACCACCACGGGTCATAGCGCAGTGTCAGATCCATTTCCATCGCTTCCATACCGATGTAGTGCATCGCACCGATACCTGAGCCGACGATACAAGCGTTACGTATGGTTAATTTCAGAGTATCGCGTCTTTGAATTAAGGATCGCAATACAATGTAACTGGCAACAATTGCCGGAAGCACGGAAATACCGGTCAATGCCCAGTCGTACTCCATCATGTATCGCATCTCAAACGCGAGCATGCCAACAAAATGCATACTCCAGATCCCGCCGGCCATGATGAAGGCACCGGAACATAAAGCGATTTGACGATACTTGCTTGCCACGATATACCGTGCCGTTGCCGCCATTCTTAACGCAAAAAATGACGCCATAGAGGCAAGAAAAACCGACAACACCACCAGCCGTAAATCATAACTGCCTGAAATTAATGCTAAGGAGTCAGAATCAGTAACGAAAAACCGCTGAAAAAAACCAATAAAGTCTATGTTCATTTTTACCGGATAAGTAGCAAGCATACAGGCCCCGAACATTACTATCGTTACCCGTAAATGTGTAGTGATTCATAGAACAAAGATAAAATGCAACGAATGAGGATCGCAGAGACCTGAACCTGCACCAAAGACGCGCAAAGTTTTGTGCTCAGGCGGACATTTGTATACCATAGCCAGCTTTCACATGGCTGTCTGAGTGAGAAACAAAATATGGACAACAGTAACAATCACGATCGCCAGGCGCACAAAGAAGCATTATTAGCCATTGCGCTCGCTGTCGGCTACTTTATCTGGTGGTACATTTCTGCTTATGGTTTTTCCGCCCCGCCAGAGGAGACCGCACTGCCCGAACTTTACTGGGGTATGCCGCTTTGGTTCCTGTTATCGTGTGTGATAGGCCCAATCGTCTTCACCTGTTTATGTGCTGTCATGGTAAAAGTGTTTTACCGTGATATTCCTCTTGATGTAAAACCAGACCAATCGAATGAATAGTCAACTTATCATCCCACTGATCATTTATCTGATCGGTGTTTTTGCGGTCGCTTTCTTTACGCGCCGCCATTATCGTCAAGGCAGTTTCCTGAGCGAATACTTCGTCGGCAGCCGCAGCATGGGCGGTTTCGTGCTGGCGATGACACTAGCCGCGACCTATGCCAGCGCCAGCAGCTTTATTGGCGGCCCTGGCGCTGCGTATAAAATGGGGCTCGGCTGGGTACTGCTGGCCATGATTCAGTTGCCGGCAACCTGGTTGACGCTGGGCGTCCTGGGTAAAAAATTTGCCATTGAAGCCCGTAAACATAACGCCCTGACGCTTAATGATATTCTGTATGCCCGTTTTAAAAGTCGTTCTGTGGTGATTCTTGCTTCGCTTTCCCTGCTGCTGGCTTTTTTCGGCACTATGGTGGTGCAGTTTGTCGGCGGTGCCCGCCTGTTGCAAACCGTGACCGGTTTACCTTATGAGCAGGGTCTGATGCTGTTTGCCTGTACCGTCGGTCTGTATACCACCATCGGCGGATTTCGTGCCGTCGTCCTGACCGACACCATTCAGGGCATCATGATGTTAATTGGTACTGTGCTGCTGTTAGTTGGCGTGGTTCATGCTGGTGGCAGTATTGGTGAGCTGGTCTCAGACCTGCATAAGATCGATCCGGCCTTGGTGACGCCTTACGGCCCTGATCATTTCCTCGGCCAGCCGTTTATGCTCAGTTTCTGGGTACTGGTCTGTTTCGGGGTTATCGGCCTGCCCCACGCGGCGGTACGTTGTATGTCTTATAAAGACAGCCCATCCCTGCACAAAGCCATGGTGATCAGCACCATTATGATGGCCCTGCTGATGTTTGGTACCCATATGGCCGGCGCGCTGGGGCGTGCCATTGTCCCTGATATCGCCAGCCCGGATCAGATTATGCCGACCCTGATGATTACCGTGCTGCCACCGGTGGTTGCAGGTATCTTCTTGGCGGGACCGATGGCGGCCATTATGTCTACTATCGACTCCCAGCTGATCCAGGCTTCCGCAACCCTGCTTAAGGATCTCTACATCAACTACATCAATCCGAAAGTTGTGGAGGAAGAGCAGGCAGATCGCAAACTGAACCGCTTATCCCTGTGGGTGACCTCAATCTTTGCGCTGCTGGTCTTCTGCGCCGCAACCAACCCGCCAGATATGATTGTATGGTTGAATCTGATTGCCCTCGGCGGCCTGCAGGCAGTATTCCTGTGGCCATTGATTCTCGGCTTGTACTGGAAACGCGCCTGCGCTGCGGGAGCGCTGAGTTCCATGGTGATTGGTCTGGCTGCCTATATCGGACTGATGTGGTTCAAACCCGACCTGGGCGGCGTTCATCCGATTGTTCCGACCCTGGCACTCGGACTTATCACTTTTATCGCCGTAAGTGTATTTAAGCCATGCCGCGATAAATCGCCGGCACTGCAATCCTGAACAGGCTAAGCCAGCTATACCTATACCGCTTCGCTATGACGGCGGTTTCACCATCACATTCACAAACAGCGGCCTGGTGCCGCTCTTTGTTATTGCGTCGCTATTATCAAGGCATTGCCTTTGCGGCGCTCTCTCCTTAAGCTTGCCATCAGGTTTAATAAAATCATCAGGATAGCAAGATGGACAGGCTACAGTGCGATCGTATGTTTGTGGCTGTGATGGAGCTGGGCAGCTTCGCCCGCGCCGCGCAAAGGCTCAATATCAGTAGCGGACAGGCTTCAAAGCTGATTTCCCGTCTCGAGCAGGATTTAGGGGTCCAGTTGTTTAAACGCTCAACCCGCTCTCTCGCGCCAACTGAAGTGGGTCAGGCTTATTATGAACGCATCAAACGCATCGTGGACGACCTCGATGAACTGGACGACTCGATTCGTAACGCTTCACGTCAGCCTTCAGGCCGGTTGCGTATCGCCGCTCCCGTCACATTTGGTCAAAGCCAGTTAGCCCCCTGCCTGATTGATTTTTCTACCCGGTATCCCGAGATTGACCTCGATGTGCGCTTCTCCGATCGCAGCGTCAACATTGTTGAAGAAGGTTTCGATCTCGCTTTGCGCATTGGTCAACTGACCGACTCCAGCCTGATCGCGCGCAAATTGTGTGATGTCCGGGTGTTAACCCTGGCCTCTGCGCAATACCTCAGTCAATACGGCACACCGCAGCACTGGCGAGAGCTCGCCAGCCATAACTGTATTATCGATACCAACTTCCGCGACCCGTTTCGCTGGCCCTATATTAACGCCCAGCAAATCGTCGAGGAGATGCCGGTGAACGGCCGGCTCAAATTCTCCAACGCCGATGTGTGTCTGGAAGCAGCTTGTGCAGGACTGGGCATCGCCCGCCTGCCGACCTTCGTGGCCGCCGCTGCGATCCGGCGCAATAAATTAGTGCCGATTCTGAGCGACTATGAAGTACCACCAATCGGGCTTTTCGCGCTCTATCCACCCGCTAAGCATCTCGCGCAGTCATCGCGTGCTTTCATTGATTTTCTCGTCGCGCGCTTTGCCGCTGGTCCAACCTGGGAGTAGCGATTTTTCCCTTTGGGTAAAGAAAGAGTTACCCAGAAGAGGGGATGCGGATTTTACTTCCATTTTGGAAGGAAATATCTTCAATCCGGCTATCTAATCATTGTTTTGGAAGTAAGGTACAGTCTCTCCATCGAATACATCGCCACAGCGATGAATATCTATTAAACGCGGATCCAACCTTGCAGATAAAGGTCCGGGGAAGCGAGAGCCGATTTATACCGAGGTGAGATATGTTAGTAAATGGTCAATGGACAGCAGAGTGGCATCCCGTACAAGCAACCGATGAAAACGGCGGATTTGTTCGTCAAATTTCAAGTTTTCGTGATTGGGTCGTTCCGGCAGAAAGCCTCGCGCCGGGCGAAACCGCTCAGTTCGTTGCCGAGCCGGGCCGTTACCATTTATACGTCGCCCTGATTTGTCCCTGGGCTTCCCGTACCCTGATTGCCCGTAAATTAAAGGGACTGGAAGAGGTTATCAGCGTCTCGGTCGTCGAGCCCAAACTGCTTGACCAGGGCTGGCATTTTGGGGATTACCCCGGTTCCGATAAAGATGATCTCAATGGCGCTAAGTGGATGCATCAGCTCTATACCAGAGCCGATCCTAGCTTTACCGGCCGGGCTACCGTGCCAATTTTGTGGGATAAACATCTTAACACTATCGTCAGCAATGAATCCGCCGACATTGTGCGTATGCTAAACAGTGGCTTTGGTCAGTTGGCCAATAACGACTTTGATCTGTATCCAGAACCGCTGCGCGGAGAAATTGATCAACTGAACGCCGACATTTACCCGAAACTGAATAACGGTGTGTACCGCACTGGTTTTGCGACGACGCAGCAGGCGTATGAAGAGGCGTTTCAGGATGTGTTTAGCATGCTTTCCTCTCTGGAGCAGCGCATGAGTGACGGTCGTCCGTATTTGCTGGGCGACACCCTGACCGAAGCAGACATCCGCTTGTTTGTTACTCTGATTCGCTTCGATCCGGCTTACAACGGTATTTTCAAATGTAACCTGCACCAACTGCGCGAGTATCGCTTTCTGGATAGCTACATGAAACGTATCCTCGATCTGCCAGGGGTACGCGCTACTGTTAACCTTGATCACATCAAGCAGGGTTACTACTCTATTAAAGCATTGAATCCGAATGGGATTGTGCCGGTAGGTCCGGACATGTCGGCCTACGGTTTATAAGGAATCAACCATGACTAAGAAAATTGTGATATTTCTGCACGGCGTTGGCAGCTCAGGCGCAGATCTGGAGCGTTTAGGTGATTACTGGGCAAGCTCTATGCCGGACGTGGCATTTTTGGCTCCGAACGGCCCGTTTCCCTTCGATCAGGGCAATGGTTATCAGTGGTTTAGCATCAGCGGTGTTAATGAAGTGAACCGGGCTATCCGGGTTCATGATGCCCGTGCAGCACTGGATAAAACGCTCAGCGAGCTGCTGCTGGAACATGGCGCGACTTGGGAAAAAGACCAGATTGTACTGGTTGGTTTTTCTCAGGGCACAATTATGTCTCTGGATGTTGTGGCCAGTAACCGCTTACCCGTGCACGCCGTGGTCGGATTTTCCGGCCGCCTGGCTTCTCCGCAACCGCATGAGGTGAATACCCGGGCACCACTGCTGCTCATTCATGGTAAAGCGGATCCGGTCATCCCGTTCAGTGAAACAGAAAAAGCAGCTCAGCAACTCAAAGCGCAAGGTGCCAAAGTGACGACCCTCTTTGAAGATGGCATCCCGCACACAATCTCCCAGCAAGGCGCCGAGCGGGCTGCGCAATTTATTCGTCAGTGCTTTGATATTAGCGAATAACATTTTGATATCAGGAAATAACATCCTGCTCCGGCGGCGACGTCGCCGGTCTTAATCCCCTGTGTTTTATCATTAAGTCCCTTTACGTGACGGCATTCAAGCCATCTCTCACGCCTGCCGGACAGCATGACTCTTCGCGCTATCCGGCACTTTTTCACATTTCGACGCCCACTTTATCTGTCGCTGCCGTTAACTCAGGCTGGCGAGACGCGCGGCAAAGCCCATAAAGAACATCCCCAAAATGCCATTGCCGACTTGCGACAAACGCTTATGGTTACGAAACATTTGGGTCAGAGATGTGCCAAGGAAAATCAGCGCACTCAGATAAACGATGCTGAAAACTTCCAGAATGGTGGCCAGAATCAGGTAAGAGATCCAGGTGTGATCGTAGGTGTAATCAATAAACTGAATGAAAAACGACACGTAAAACAGAATCGCTTTCGGATTGGTCAGGCTCAGTGACAGCGACTTCACAAAAATATTTTCACTCTTCTTTGGCCGCTCTACCCCATCCTCATCCACTGCATCTTTACGCAGCAACTGATGGATGATTTTCAGCCCCAGATACAGCAGATAAGCGGCTCCCAGATAACGAATAATGGTAAACAGCACTGGTGACGCCTGAATCAGCGACGCCACCCCCAGATAAGACAGCAGAATCAGAATTGCATCACCAATTAAGACACCACTGGCTGCTTTGTAACCGGCTTTAACACCAAACGACGAGCTAGATTTCAGCACATACAAAGAGTTAGGACCCGGCGCGAGAATGATCATGGTTAAACCGGCCAGATAAGTCCAAATATTGATCACCCCAAACATCTCTAACATACTGTCCCTCGCCGTCGGCTAATTGATGAGAATTGCGGGTTTTTCACCCCAAAATTTTTGACTGTATAACGCAAATTAGTCTGCTCGTCGAGTATTAACAGCAGGATCCGGACACAACTGGTACAAATCTCCGCTGAGCCGATAACGACAATTAATGGCTGACCAGTTTAAAGCACATAAGCAGCGAATTATTCTGTCACTGGCACAAAGCCCAACCGAGCTTTTTGCATCTCTGTTTAGCAACAGAATCATATCTTGTGTTGACTTTTTTAGAACAATTCGTTGGTTTTATATCATTAGTTTCATCAATATCTTTGTGGTTAAATCCAAAATGATCCCCAGCAAGAAGCTCACAATCACAAGGAAGCAAACTATGGATAGTTTGAAAGGCCAGCTTGGTCACTGGCGTCTACACCTCACGGTGGTTATTATTGCCGTCATCTCAGAACTGATAGGAATTATTAAGGTGCCACTGGGTGGCAGCAGTGTTGTTTTATTACCGCTGTTCTATGCCTTTATATTCGGTTTGTTAGTCAATCCGAACGTGGTCAAAAAAGCCAAAGTCATTCTGACGTCCAAACATGCTGAAAAAGCCACACCCATTATTATTATTTCTGTACTGCCTTTCCTGGCTAAATTCGGCACTCTTATTGGCCCGTCATTGAATAAAATTCTCGAAATCGGTCCGGCGATGTTACTGCAGGAACTCGGTAACCTGGGTACGATTTTAATTGCGATGCCACTGGCGATCCTGGTGTTGAAAATGGGCCGTGAAGCCGTGGGAGCCTGCTTTTCTATCGCTCGTGAACCGAATATCGCGCTGATTTCTGATAAGTATGGTTTAAAGAGCCCGGAAGGCGTCGGGGTGATGGGTGTCTACGTCATGGGTACCATGTTCGGTACACTCTATTTCGGAATTCTCGCCTCGCTCCTGGCTTCGACCGGATGGTTTGACCCTCGTGCACTGGCAATGGCCTGTGGTGTGGGTAGTGGAAGCATGACCGCCGCTTGTTCTGCGGCACTGGGCGCATCACTGCCAGCAATGAAAGAAGAAATCCTGGCTCTGGCCGGAGCAAGTAACCTGCTGACCAACGCCTCTGGCCTGTTTGTCGGTCTGTTTATTGCCCTGCCCCTGACCGAAAAACTGTATCGCCTGCTTACGGGTAATAAAGCCGCCATACCATCAGAGCCACAAGCAATCAGCAACACAAGGAAGTGATCTCAATGTCTGATACTACTGCAAAAAAGAACGTGAACGCGTCGATCAACTTATTAGATTATGCATCAGTGTTAGTGATTGTGTGCATTATCGCACTGATCAGTAACTGGACGGGTACCGGCATTACACCATTGTCAGCACTGCCTGGTATGGTGATTATCTTTGGTATGGTTATCATTGGATTGGCATTAGCCAAATATATGCCTTTCTATTTACCGTCGGTGGCATGGCTGTCACTGGTGAGTGTGGTATTAACAATCCCGGCGTCACCGGTATCGGAATTTATTCTGACTCAGGTAAAAGAAATTAACTTCCTCAGCCTGGTCAGCCCGGTATTAGCGTATGCGGGTATCGCTATCAGTAAACAAGAAGTCTCAACTTTTAAAACTGCCGGTGGTAAAGTCGTCATTATCGCGCTGCTTGTGTTTACCGGCACGTACCTGGGCTCAGCGATCATCGCTAACCTGTCACTTTAAACTCTCAAAGCACAAGCTCAATGTGCACCATTATAAAAGTGAAGATTATGCCAAATTATATTAGTCAGCATTCAGAACAACATCAGCAGTTGGTGAAGTGGAGACGCGATCTCCACGCTCATCCGGAAACCGCCTACGAGGAGTTCCGTACCGCGGATAAAGTGGCCGAGATCCTGTCCTCGCTGGGCCTGGAAGTCGACCGAGGCCTGGGCGGAACCGGTGTGGTCGCCACCCTGCACGGTAATCAGGGCGATGGTCCGACCATCGGTCTGCGTGCCGATATGGATGCACTCGATCTCGACGAACTCAACACCTTCGAACACTGCTCCAGACATCAGGGTAAAATGCATGCCTGTGGCCACGACGGTCACACCACCATGCTGCTGGGCGCTGCGGTCACGCTGGCCCAGGATCCTGAATTTAAAGGCACGGTGAACTTTATTTTCCAGCCAGCAGAAGAGAACGAGGCCGGCGCCAAAGCGATGATCGCTGACGGTCTGTTTGAACGTTTTCCTATGTCGCAGGTCTATGGCCTGCATAACTGGCCGGCTTTGCCTGCCGGTGAAGCTGCCGTGCATTACGGCGCAGTGATGGCCGCATTCGATACCTTTGATATTACAGTGACCGGTATCGGTGGTCATGGTGCCATGCCGCACCAGACGGTTGACCCTGTGTATGCATCAAGCCTGATCGTCAGTGCCCTGCAAGGCATTATTAGCCGTAACCTGGATCCGCAAAAATCCGGCGTGATCAGTGTGACTCAGATTCACGGCGGCCACGCCTATAACGTCATTCCGGAACAGGTGACGCTGAAAGGCACCACCCGTTCATTCTGTCCTGAGGTTCGTGACCTGATCGAAACGCGGATGCACGAAGTGGTCAGAACGATTGCCCAGGCACAAGGCTGCCGGGCGGACATCACCTACACGCGCCGCTACCCGGCCACCATTAACACGGTAGATGAGGCGAAGCATTGCCAGGCCGTGCTGGAAGCGATGCCAGAAGTTCAGCAGGTACATATCAACCCACCCGCCAGCATGGGCGGTGAAGATTTTGCCTTTATGCTGGAAAAATTGCCGGGTGCTTATATCTGGCTGGGTAACGGCAGTGCTGACCATTCACATAATCTGCACAGTCCGAATTATGACTTTAATGATGAAGTTCTGCCAATTGGTGCCAATTTCTGGGTTAGACTGGTACAACACCTACTGGCAGATTAAACGGCATTACAATAGTCATGGACGAACGAGCCCTCAAATATTTTGAAGTGGTCGCGAAAACGAAAAGCATACGTGCAGCCTCTGAAGTGCTGCACGTTTCGCCTTCAGCGATCAGCCGAAAAGTGGCACAACTGGAAGCCCAGCTCAATGTACGTCTCATGGACCGGATTGGGCGCGGCGTTGACATCACCGAATCCGGAGTCCGCTTAGCTCGTTATATTCAAGATATCAACCAGAAGAAAAACGACCTGATTTCTGATTTGTCGGAAATCGAAAATCTGCAAAGCGGCACGCTGCGCATTTCTGTAGGCGGTGGCTTTATACCGGATCTTATCGATCACGCCATTGCGCAGTTTTCCAGGCGCCATCCAGGTGTAAAACTGGTATTGCAAGTCGGTGGCGGAGACGATGTGATCGACTGTATCAAACATGAAGAAACCGATATTGGTGTGCTGCTCAATTCACCGCCAGATACCAAACTCGATGTCCTATACTCCTGCCCTTTTCAGGCGTTGAGCCTGTTGGTTCCTACAGAGAGCCGCTGGGCACAGCTTGATACCATTACTCCCGCCGAACTGGCTGAAGTGCCGCTGGCGCTGCTCAATGAATCATTCAGTATCCGGCGTGCAGTTGATCTGTATGAAGTGCGTCAGGAAATCCGCTTGAAAGAGCTGATGGTGTGCAATTCGTTTGACGCACTCAAGAACTATGTGTCAGCCGGTTTGGGCGGGACCTTACTGCCTAAAGTCTGCGTCAGTAAAGAGCTTAAAAATCAATCCTTTGTCGCGGTAAATATCGAAGGCATGCATACACTCGATACCACGGTCGATTTGGTGATCCGCAAAGGCCGGCCGCTCAGTGCATCAATTCAGGCGATGCAGGAGTGCATAGTGACCGGTATGAAAGCATTTAACGCCACCACATGACGGTGCTATGTTGCCTACTGACGTTGCCTACTGACGATACCAGGCTCATCGCTAAAACAAACGATCCGAAAACAACAAAGCCGGCACTGACGCCGGCTTTGTCATAAACAGCGAAGACTTCCCTTACGCCGGCTCCGTTTCCGGCTCCTGCTGCGCACTGACCTGCAGATACAGCCACAACCCTGACATACAACCCAGCGTGGCAAACAACAACCACAACCAGCCGGACGGGAAAGTCGGCAGATCCAGCAGCCATCCGGCCCCCCAGTTACCGACAAAAGCAAAAAAACCGCCGATACAGGAGTAAAGGCCGTAATAACTGGCCAGGCGGGTCGAAGAAGCAAAGCGCGGAATATAAGCGCCAATCAGTGGCAGAACCATCATCGAGCCGCTGCTGAGCAGCACAGCACAAACAATAAAAGGCAGCGCCGGCCAGGCAGGAAAATGAAGATTCAGCGCCAAAAATGCACTGCCCATCAGCGCCATACCAAAGCCCATACCTTTGGCGGTACCGAGTTTTTTCTCCACCCAGTGACTGACCGGCAGTTGCATCAGCACGCCCATCAAAGATGACACCATAAATACCCAGGTAATCACCGACGGATCGCCGGTCTGGGTTCGCACCTGATGCGGGATAGACAGGTAGAGTTGATGAAACAGGATCTGATACACACACGCCGCCATGACAAAACGCATGAAAGGCCGGTTTTGCAGCATCTGCCACCAGTCCGCCAGCACGCCCTGACGCTGTTGTTCAACACTATGATGCGTATCTTTTGGCAGGTAATACCATTGCAGTAGCAGCAGAATAAAGAACACCGCCGCCGCAGAAAGTCCGACCCACATGAAGCTAACAGCAAACAGGCTGAGACCAATTAAAGGCCCGAGTAACATACCAGCTTCGCTGGCCAGATTCTGCAGCGCAAACACCCGGTTGCGCTCTTTCTGTTGCGGATACTCCGAGGACAAATAGGCCTGGCTGCTTGGCGTAAACAGCGCACCGGCAAAGCCGGTACAAAATGCACCGAGCACTATCGCCACAAACGTGTCGCTGACCCCGAGTAAAAAGAAGCCGACAATCCGCACCGCACAGCCGATCAGAATCATCGGCTTGTAACCAAAACGGTCGCCCAGAGTCCCGCCAATCAGGAACAATCCCTGCTGACTCAATACCCGCAGGCCGATGATTAAACCGATATACCAGCCACTAAAACCAAGATTTTGCAGATGCTCAGCCAGATACGGCAGTAACATATAAAAGCCAAGATTAAAGCTGAAGCTGTTAAAGACCAGCACTCGCCCTGCTGCAGAGAGCAGACGCCAGTCATTCATCACGTGGTTAAGCTTCATTACGCTACCTTTTTCGACCGCAGAGTCCGTACAAACGGAATCCCGTTTTCATCACTGATCACCGTGGCTTCAACGTTATAAATATCCTGTACCAGTTCGGACGTCAGGATGGACTTAGGATGCCCGCAGGCCACCAGCTCACCCTCTTTAAGAACCAATAAATTATCGGCATACTGAGCGGCAAGATTAAGATCATGCAACACCATCAAAGTGATGTACTGCTGCTCACGCGTCTGAGTCACCAGGTGTTCGAGCAGGACATGCTGATGGTGTAAATCCAGCGCACTGACCGGTTCATCCAGCATCAAAATCTGTGGCTCGCGCATCAATGCCTGTGCAAACAGAATCATCTGACACTGACCACCACTTAACGTGCGTACATCCCGGTTGGCGAGGTGGGCAAGCCCCATACTTTGTAAGATCTCTAACGCCGCGTGCAACATATGATCTTCAACACGTAAACTCAAGGCATCCAAACGACCGAGTAACACGACTTCGATTACCGTCAGATTCACATCGAGATGAATATCCTGCGGCATATAACCGAAACGTTGCCGCCAATGTAGCAGTCGTTTTATATCGAGCGAATCCTGACCATGATGAATCGAGCCGCTATCCAGTTTGAGTTCACCAAACAGAGTTTTGAGCAAAGTGCTTTTTCCCGTTCCGTTCGGACCGAGAATCGCAGTCACCTGACCGGGCTTGAGCTGGAAACTGATATCCCGCGCCAGAGTGAGCGCACCGATCTGAATATTTAGTTTCTGTGCGGTCAGACATTTAACCGGCTCAGTCACGCAGTGTTGCTTCAACATGATTAACCTCGCTTAGCCACAATCAACCAGAAAAAGAACGGCACGCCGATGATGGCCGTAACAATACCTATCGGAAACAGAGCACCGGGAACAATTGACTTGGACAAGACCGAAGCAGTCGATAACAGGCAGGCTCCGATAATAAATGACAGGGGCAGAAAGAATCGCTGATCTTCGCCTACCAGCATCTTGGCAATGTTCGGCGCAACGATGCCAATAAATCCGATGATACCGACAAAACTGGTCACGGTGGCCGTCATTACCGCCACGATAAACAAGATCTTCAAACGTAAACGGGTGACATCAACACCAACACTTTTCGCCCGCTCTTCACCCAGACGTAACGCAGTGAGTTTCCAGGAATCCTGCATCAGAAGTAAGAAGCCGCCCAGAACCACGACAGCGGTGATCCCCAGATTGCCCCAGGTAGCTTTAGACAAACTACCAAACAACCAAAACAAAATCTGCTGACTCAGTTCAGGAGAAGAAACAAACTGCACCAGCGAAAGCAATGACTGAAACAAAAACAACAGCGCAATACCAGCCAAAATTAATTGCCCGGAACTGATATGACGCATCGACGCCAACATAAATAAGAAGCATGCCGACAGCATACAACATAAAAATGCACCGATGGGCACAGCAAGGTTGCTGTCTAAGCCTAACGAACCAATGTACAACATGATCGCAGCACCAAACCCCGCAGCAGCAGCCATACCCAGTGTATAAGGGCTGGCCATCGGGTTATTCAGCAAAGTCTGCATTTCAGCGCCGCCAACGCCCAAAGACCCGCCGACGATGATCGCCATCAGAGCAATCGGTAAACGCAGATTAGTCACGATTACCTGAGTAGAAGCATCAACTTGGAACGGGAGCCCAATAAATTCCAGTAAAGCATTCATAACATGCGAGGCGTTCAACATAGATGGCCCCGTCATAATATCGAGCACAAATGAAGCCAGTAAAACACTACCAAACAACATCAAAACCAACCAGCGCCGCCGCTCACTGCTACGTTGGTGGTCAATCGCTTGTAATAAAATTTCAGATTGCATCGTGGCTTACCTGTACATCAAAACTTATGGTTATCGGTCTGCGATACCTCGGGCATGAGCCCCTGCAACATAGTCCCGGACAAAATCACATCGTCCTTCTGTAAAAAGCGCAACACTCCTTACTCCGAGCGCCGGCTCTCACCTCACGATTTGCTATGCGGTCACGCAGCCGTTTTTAAATTCACACAGGGCGCTATACTATAACAACACACATCAATATCAATATAAATCGTTATGGTAATCACTATCATTTGTTAGCTCTGCGTCCCATCCTGCCCCACTCTAATCAACTGTTTTTTTTAAGTTAAAAGCCATAGGCCACGCCAACGCCACCATTCACACCGCTATAACACCGCTCAGCACGGCGACAACCACCCCGTACAGGTTCAAATTTAGTAATTTTATTACGTAAACACCGCTAATAAGGCGATGAAACTGATATTTATTGAATTAAAATTACAGTTTTGATTTGATCTAACGCACACAAAAGAGTAAAGTGTGACCCATACCTCATTTACTTATGTCGATAAAAGGTGACGCTATGTTAGATAAAAAACAATCACTGTCTGTTCGTGAGCTGTTCGGCATGCTGGCAATGTTTTCTGCAACTTCTCTGGTTGTGATGATGCTAAGCCTGACCTGGGTTAACATCTAATCCGGTCAACCCCTCGCGAAAGCAAGAAAAAAGGCACTGTTTACAGTGCCTTTTGTGTTTATGGAGTTTGTTGTATTTGCTCAAGCAACGGAACTAATTCCGGATTATCAGTTTTAAATTTATCGTACACAGGCTGAACTGCTGCCTGAAATTTGGCGACATCGCTTTCCACAAACGTAATATTATGTTGCTTCAAATCCTGAGTCGCTTTTTCTACATACTTAGCCCAGTTATCTTCCTGCACTTTAGCTGTCTCTTTGGCCGCTTTACGAATACCTTCTCGCTGTGCGTCCGTTAATGAGTCCCATACACTAGTCGACATGACCAATACATCCGGCACTACTGTATGGTTATCACGTGAGAATACTGTTTTTACTTCGTAATGTCGGGAAGAATAATAAGAAGGTACATTGTTCTCGGCACCATCAACTACGCCCTGCTGCATAGCCGAATAAAGTTCACCATATGGCAGCGGAACAGGCGTACCACCGAGGGCCTTAATCGTATCAATCGACAACGCCGAGTTTTGAACCCGAATCTTCATCCCTTTTAAATCTTGCGGTGTTTTAATTGGCTTGCTGGTATAAAAGCTACGTGAACCAGCGTCCAGAAAGGCCAGTCCGATAAAACCTGCATTGCGAGATGAAGCCAGGATTTCTTCGCCAATAGGTCCGTTCAGCACCGCATCATACTGTGCACGATCCCGATATAAATAAGGGAGTGAAAGTAACTTGTAATCCGGAGCAAATGTATTAAGTGTAGCCGCACTGGCTTTAGTAAACGCAACCGTGCCATTTTGTACCATTTGCAGACCTTCAGACTCATCACCTAATGTACCGTTCGGATACACTTTTACTCGTAATTGAGCCTCTTTGCGGACCTCCTTGGCAAAAAATTCCAGAGATTGGTGTACCGGATGCTCAGTTGGCAGTGCGTGAGACATTTTCAATGTGGCAGCATAGACATTGCTACTCATCAGCGTTGATACAGTGCAAGCTAAAAGCAGTTTATTCAGAGTTTTCATTTCACAGTCCTGTTTTACGTTATTGGCTTTAAGTTGTTTTTGTTTAAGAGCTATAGCCTGCCAAGTGTGGCAACCAGAGCGATAACGACGGAATTAAAGTGACGATGGCAAGCGTAATAACCATGATGAAGAACAGCGGAATCATCTTAGGCACGACCTGGCCTAATTTGGTTTCATAAACACTGCAACCGACAAATAAGGCGGTCCCCACAGGAGGAGTGCAGATACCGATGCACAGGTTGAACACCATAATGATGCCGAAGTGAATCGGGTCTATACCCATTTGAGTCGCTATTGGCAGAAAAATTGGCGTAAATATCAGTACCGCAGGCGTCATATCCATAAAGGTACCGATAATCAGCAGAATGATGTTCATCAGCAAAATGATCATCAGCGGGTTTTCAGAAGCTTCGAGAATAAAATCAGAAATAAATGTCGGAATATCCGCATTAGCCATAGACCAAGACATTGCTGAAGACGTCGCAACCATCAATAACACAATTGAAGTTGTCACCACACTGTCAACCAAAATTGGAAAGATATCGCCAGATTTAAGTTCTTTATAAATAAAACCTAGTAGTAAGCTATATACCACTGCAATGGCTGAGGCTTCTGTTGCGGTAAATATTCCTGCCAATATCCCGCCCATGATGATAATTACTAAACCCAGACTGGGTAGTGCATCAAGAACAACCTTACTGGTTTTTTCGGTAAACTCATACTTTTCACGTGGGATATTAAATTTCGCTCCCAGTAAAAATATCCCCACCATAATACCCAGTCCCATAAGTATTCCAGGTAAATAACCGGCAATAAACAAATACTGGACGGAAGTCGAACTAACCAATGCATACAGAATCAAAATATTAGAAGGTGGAATCAACAACCCTGCAGGACAGGAAGAAACATTTACTGCAGTAGAAAAATCCGCAGGATAATTATGTTTATCCTGCAATGGCCGCATAATACCGCCCACTGCGGCCGCAGATGCAGTCGCGGATCCCGAGAGCGCGCCAAACATCATGTTAGCAATCACGTTGACATGTGACAAAGCACCTGGTAGGCGCCCACCAAACAGCATCGCGAAGTTAATCAGGCGATTGGCAAGTCCTCCCCGGTTCATCAAATTACCAGCGACAATAAAAAACGGCAGAGCTAATAAGCCAAAGTTATTGAGTCCATTGGCGAGTTTCTGCGACATCAAAATCGAAGTTTTATCAATCGGAAAATCGACAAATACGGTCAAGAAAGCCGCTAAACCAATTGAAAAAGCAATCGGTACTCCAATGACCAACAACAACGCCAAAGTACCGAATAGCACGATAACAGGAAATAGATCATAGAAGAAATCAGGTGCATTTAGCAGAAATTCTTGTGAGAATAACAAATCGGTTAAAGTCATAATATTTTCCTACCGCAGTGATTATGCGTTTTGTTGACTGCGATTATTACTAAGGAAGTAAATAGCTCGAATAATATCGAGCGATCCGAAATAGGTAATTAATACTCCTGCGACAGGTACAACGAGATAAACATAACCAATCAATAAATGTTTACCGCCGATCACTATCCCGGGAGAAATCTGCCCATTGGCCAACGTTGATGTAACCAGTAAATATCCACCGTAAATAAATGCAATACTGGATAGCAGCACCACTATCGCATTAGTGATCACGGCTAAAACTTGTTTTCCCGTATCTCCGTATTTAGATGACAGCAACTCTAATGCTAGATGCCGCCTGATGGAAAAGGTATACGCGCCTCCCAGCACTCCTATCCATATTAACAAGTAACGTGACAGTTCATCGGTAAAGTTGGCCGGATCGTTCAAAACAAAACGCGTAAAAACCTGCCATACAACCGTAATGATCATTACGGCCATAAATAAGGTCAGCAGAACCCGCAACCCTCTGTTTATATATTCGTTGATTAACTCAATTATCATTGCGTTTCTCTTCTCATTATCGCTTCACAATATGATTAATCAGATCCGGATGATTATTCAGACCCGGGTCTTGCACTTATTTGTCCTTTAGTAAGCCACGATCTCGTTCTAAATTACCCCAGATTGGTCTAACTAATTACCAACATATAATACATGTAGTGCAGATAAAAAACCGACACCAGATCAAAAAACACTACTTTTTGTATAACAACTTGAAAAAATCCGATCCATTTAACAATTTAACGATAAATAGCCTAATTTTAGTGATTTTAAACACATAAAATCGTAATTAGTGACCTAGGACAACTTGTTAAAGGACGATTCTGATGTATCTTATTTGAAAATTGGTATAACAACTAAGGTTTGGGTATGACCACTTTCCTCTCTGAAAACTTTTTGCTGCATAATGACATCGCGCGCCGCCTGTATCATGAGGTGGCCGCGGACATGCCAATCATCGACTATCACTGCCACCTGCCTCCTCAACAGGTAGCGCAGGATTACCGCTTTCAAAACCTGACCGACATCTGGCTGCGTGGCGATCATTACAAATGGCGCGCAATGCGCAGTAACGGTGTTGAAGAACGCTTTTGTACTGGTGAAGCTACCGATAAGGAAAAATTCCTGGCGTTTGCACGCACGGTGCCGTTTACCATCGGCAACCCTATCTATCACTGGACACACCTCGAACTACGTCGTCCTTTTGGTATAAAAGACATGGTATTGAGTGAAAAAAATGCTCTGCAAGTCTGGGATCAGTGCAATGAAATGTTAGCGAGCCCAGAATTCAGCGCCCGATCGATCATGCAAAAAATGAAAGTCGAGATGGTGGGTACCACAGATGACCCGGTTGACGATTTGAGTGCACATAAACAAGTGGCCGAAGATGACTCTTTCCTGATACAAATGCTGCCCAGCTGGCGTCCCGACAAAGCATTCAACATTCATCTCGCTACCTTTACAGACTATGTGCATCAGTTAGCGGAAGTCGCAGACGTTGAGATCCATCTCTTTACCGATTTGTGCCGCGCGCTGAAAAAACGCCTGCAACACTTCGCAGAGCACGGATGCTGTATCAGCGATCATGCGCTTGATACCGTGGTATATGAAGACGCCAGTGAACAGGAGCTGGATTCCATTCTCGCCAAGCGTCTGGCAGGAAACGACGTGACACCTTTTGAAACCGCACAGTTTAAAACCGCTGTCCTAGTTTTTCTGGGTAAAGAGTACGCAAAGCGCGGCTGGGTGCAGCAATATCACATTGGCGCACTGCGTAATAACAACCAACGTATGTTTGAACTACTGGGCCCGGATACCGGTTTCGATTCCATCAACGATGGTGAAGTTGCGCTGCCACTGGCTCGCCTTTTGAATGCACTCGACCGGGATGACGCGCTGCCAAAAACTATCTTGTACTGCTTAAATCCGCGCGATAACGAAGTGATTGCCACCATGTGCGGCAATTTCCAGGGCGGCGGTATCGAAGGCAAGATTCAATTCGGATCCGGGTGGTGGTTTAACGATCAGAAAGATGGCATGGAACGTCAAATGACTCAGTTAGCGCAACTGGGATTGTTAAGTCGCTTTGTCGGTATGCTGACCGATAGCCGTAGTTTCCTGTCTTACACACGTCACGAATATTTCCGTCGCATTTTGTGCCAGATGATTGGTCAATGGGTCGAAAATGGTGAAGCGCCAGCTGATTTTGACCTGCTGAGCCGTATGGTTGCCGATATCTGCTACCACAACGCAAAGAACTATTTTGGTCTCACTGCACTATCACGGTGATCCCCGTCGACAGCCGGTCTGTTCGACAATCCAAATATTAAAGCCCTTTGATTGCTGTTGGTCTTTGGCCGACAGCAACACCCCGACATAGGTAACTATTATGATTCAGCTTAACCGCGATACTTTTCCCGGCCCATCTTATCCGACTAAAATCATCCAGTTCGGCGAGGGCAACTTTTTACGTGCCTTTCTCGACTGGCAAGTCGATCAACTCAACCAACACACAAATTTTAATTCTGGCGTCAGCGTTATCCGCCCGATCGGCGGCACCTTCCCACCCAGCCTCAACACACAGCAGGGCTTATATACCACTCTGATTCGGGGGCTGGATGAAGACGGCCAGGCGGTCTCTCAATCGCGTATTATCTATTCCGTCAATCAGGAATTATCGGCATATGATGAATTTGCGCAGATTGTGACTCTGGCCCACAACCCTGATACCCGATTTGTTTTCTCCAATACAACAGAAGCCGGTATTGCCTTCGTCGAGAGTGACAAACTCACCGATATCCCGCCGAGCAGTTACCCGGCCAAACTGACGCGTATGCTGTGGGAGAGATTTAATCATTTCGAAGGCGCCGACGACAAAGGATGGATTATTATCCCTTGTGAACTGATTGACTACAACGGCGCGGCTCTGCAAGCAATTATACAACGCTATATTGACCTTTGGGCGCTACCGGCAGAATTCCGTGCATGGGTCGATAATGCCAACACTTTTTGTTCAACTTTAGTTGATCGTATCGTCACCGGGTATCCGAAAGATGAAGTACCCCAATTGGAAGCGCTACTTGGTTATCAAGATACCTTTATGGTCAGCGCTGAAAATTTCTACCTGTTCGTCATTCAGGGGCCACAATGGCTTAACCAGGCGTTGTGCCTTGACCAGCTTGATGAAGAATATGCACTCAATATCAAGATTGTGGACGACATCAAACCTTATAAAGAGCGTAAGGTGGCCATTCTTAATGGTGCTCATACCGCTTTGGTTCCGGTTGCCTATCAGGCGGACATCGATACCGTAGGCGAAAGCATGCAGGATGAGCAAATCGCGGCCTACCTGAAACAGGTAATGTTCTCAGAAATCATACCGACTCTCTCTTTACCTGAAGATGAACTGATCGCATTCGCCACTGATGTCGAATACCGGTTTAAAAACCCATATATCCAGCATCAGCTGTTATCGATTGCGCTGAATAGCATGACCAAATTCAAAACCAGGATCCTGCCTCAGCTCTTAGCATATCAAGCCAATGAACAGCGGTTACCCCGCTACCTCAGCTTTGCTTTTGCGGCATTAATTACCTTTTATCAGGGCAAGCGGAATCAACAAACCTATCCCCTGAATGACGATCAGCCATGGCTGGATTTCTTCGCCGCACAATGGGCACAAGTTGAAGCTGGTCATTTATCTTGCCGTGAATTAGTGGACGCGGTATTGGCGAATGCCGAACACTGGGATGCAGATTTAACCAAGGTCCCTGGCCTTTCCGAATGTGTAACTGCCCATGTTGAGCGCATCTGCTCACGGGGAATGCGCAGCGCGTTGGCTGATGCATAAGGAGGGGAACGTGAACTCATTACTTAAAATCCATCCGCAGGACAACGTAGCCGTGGCATTAAGTGATCTCACGGCGGGTACGACTGTAGAGATCGACCAGCAGTCGATTACGTTGCAGGACGATATTCCTCAGGCTCACAAAGTCGCGTTGAAGGATTTTGCCTGCGATGACCTGATCGTGAAATATGGCGCCCCTATCGGACATGCTGTGACCGCGATTTCGGCTGGCACCCGTGTCGATCAGGACAATATACGCACGAACCTCAAAGAGTTAAGCGACTACCAGTATCAACCGGATTTCCAGTCCATAGACAGCACCTTGCACGACACTCCGGTCGAACTATACCGGCGTTATAACGGAGAGGTAGGGATCCGCAATGAATTGTGGATAATCCCGACCGTGGGTTGTGTCAATGCCATGGCCAGAATGATGAAAAAGCAACTCGAATCTCAGGCTGACATGACACAAATCGATGGCGTAAATGTATTTACCCATCAGTACGGTTGCTCGCAACTCGGCGATGACCATCAAAACACCAAAACATTGCTGCAAAATCTGGCAAAACATCCCAATGCGGGCGGTGTATTAGTGGTTGGTCTCGGCTGTGAAAATAATCAGCTCAATGCGTTCAGAGAGTCTCTGGGTGATTATGACCCGGATCGGATTGAGTTTATGATCTGTCAGAAACACGACGATGAAGTGGAAACCGGAGTCGGGTTACTCAGAAAGCTGTACGACAAAATGATGACTGACCAGCGCCAGCCAGGCTTTTTGCACGAAGTACGCTTTGGTCTGGAGTGCGGAGGTTCCGACGGTTTTTCCGGTATTACCGCTAACCCGCTACTGGGAAGATTTTCGGACTACCTTGTCGCACACGGCGGAACAACAGTACTGACAGAAGTACCGGAAATGTTCGGAGCGGAACATATCCTGATGAGTCGCTGCATCGATAAAACCACATTTGAAAATACAGTCGGCATGATCAATAACTTCAAGCAGTACTTTATCGATCACAATCAACCTATCTACGAAAACCCCTCGCCCGGTAATAAGGCAGGAGGCATTTCTACTCTGGAAGAAAAGTCGCTCGGTTGCACGCAAAAGGCAGGCCGTAGTCAGGTTATGGACGTACTGAGCTACGGTGAACGCCTGACCAAACCAGGATTAAATCTGCTCAGTGCGCCAGGGAATGATGCTATCGCCACTTCCGCTCTGGCAATGGCAGGCTGCCATATGGTGCTGTTCAGTACCGGACGCGGAACCCCCTATGGAGGACCAGTACCGACCCTCAAACTGGCCACCAATAGCGACTTGGCTAAGCGAAAACCACACTGGATCGACTTTAACGCCGGCGCATTAATTGAAGGCATCAGTATGGATGAACTGCTGGAGTGTTTTATTGAACGGGTCGCCGCATTCGTCAATGGTCAGCAAACCTGCAATGAGCGCAATGATTTCCGTGAGATAGCGATTTTTAAGAGCGGCGTGACGTTGTAATCAAACTTCACAACACTTTAACAGGCGGCCCAGAGCAGGTCGCCTTTTTGTACACAGTTCCAAACAACCGTTCGGTCAGCAACGATGATTTAACCAACCAGTAACACCAGACAAATGCCTGGCGTTACTGGTTTACACGTCAAGCTTGTATATTCATTGGAAATCAGAAGGTAGAAAGAGGACTTTCCGCAAACAAGAAACGATCATAGTCGTCGCTGGAACCGTCAAACAACATCTGTTTCGTATTTTCAATGTGTTGCCATACAGCCTGACGCGCAGCCTGCGGATCCCGTTTTATCAGGGCCTGAACAATATCGTCATGCTCTGTACACCAGCTGCGAATCTTGTTGTCTTCAATATGCTCGTGCAACTTTTTCCAATAGGGATTGTTTTCGCGATGTTTGCACAACATCTCTGCCACATGGACCACCGCGGAATTTTGTGTACAGCGTGCAAGCTGGATATGAAATTCACTATCCCAGTATGAATCACGGCTAAAGTCATCTGATTTGGCTTGTTCCTGAATTTTCATCAAAGCAACCAGATCCTGCTTAGTGGCCTGAGTCGCGGCGAATTCAGCAATGTTGCTTTCAAATAGCTGACGGGCTTGCAGCAGTTCAAATGGACCACAAGTTAACATGAAGCTGGCGTCGGTAACTAGCTGACTGGACTCAGTAACGGCGGAATCAATCTGAGTATTAATCACGCGAATACCTGAGCCTTTACGAACCTCAACGAACCCTTCGACTTCCAGCATGATCATTGCTTCACGGATGACGGTGCGGCTGACTTCCATTTGTTCGGCGATTAAACGTTCAGCAAGTAACATATCACCTACCTGGTATACACCGTCAGCTATTTCTTTTTTAAAGCGATTCGCTATCTTTTGATAAAGCTTAACGTTGGGTTCCATACTCATCTCATCAACAACTTGTTATACCAATTAGTGTAACATACACGATTATGAAAAAACCAAATAAAACCGTGCTGTCATTTATGTTTATTTTTCTGGTATCTAATCTTTCGTGCAGAAGTGCCTACGCTCCCCCGTTTTGATAACATACTGTTTTCTGATTCAAAACCGGGTGACAACCATGACTATGGAAAAGTTTGACGCCATATATCAGCGCGCTGCTGAACGTAAAGGTGGCAGTGATAAACTCGAAGCGTTAGTGAGTAAACCTCTTAGTAAGGACGAGCTGGCGGCGATAGCGGAAGATCGCTGGTTATCGGCATTCAGCATGAAAGTATTTCAGAGTGGTATTTCCTGGGCCGTGGTACGCAAAAAGTGGCCGGCGTTTGAAGAGTTGTTCTTTCAGTTTCGCATTGAACCTTTGCTGATGCTTTCGGACGAGATTTTGGAGCAAAAAGCGCAAGACCCAAGCATTATCAGGCATCTGGTGAAAGTAATGTCGATTCGCAACAATGCACAAATGATTTACGAAGCGCGCCTCACTCATGGTTCATTCAGCCGGATGGTGGCTGACTGGCCTGCCGAACGCATCACTGAACTGTGGGATTATCTGAAAAAGCACGGCGATCGCCTGGGCGGTAATACCGGCCCTTACACCCTTCGTCAAATGGGTGTGGACACCTTTATCCTGACGGGTGATGTTGAGGCTTACCTGCGTAATACCGGTGTCATCGAAGGTGGTAAAAATACCAAACGATCCCTGCAGGCAGCCACTGAAGCCTTTTGTCAATGGCGAGAGCAATCCGGCCGCAGCATGACCGAGATCAGTCAGATCATTGCCTACAGTACCGGTGACAACCACTTACAGTAAACCTAAAGCGATGCACGGATTTTTTGCCAACCTGACCATGCTGGCTCCCGCAACGTAGCAGTGACAAGTAATCTGCTGTTTGAGTCAACGTTAAGAGAAAGCTTCCCCCGGCTTTCTCTTTTTATTTCCGGCGTCCCAACGGACAATTTTCCTCAAAATGCAATCTTCACCATATTTGTGCAATTATTGATTGCAACTTGGCAGATATCTTCAATCTACTGATCTAAGCCCCGATAAATCCAGAATATTTCACTAACCTGTATCGGGTGTAAGCATTATTTTACTCTCTCATCTGCCCCGACTTTGTGCGATTTTTAACATTTTAGTTACACTTACCCTATCTGGTAATCGCAACATTGCTTGCTGGAACAAGGCGAAATAAGCCGTTCCGTGGCGTCGATCCAGACAGATTTGCAGCACATTATGTTTTACGATTTGAGAACTGCTTGCTTGAGCGACAATCAGTTTTATACATGAAGCCCCACAAGTATCGAGTATTGTTCCTAAATCGACCAATAGTCGCGAGCGTTTCCCGTCCGATTGTTGGTGAGTTTTATATGACATGTGATTGCCGGCAGCGCTTGACACTGCAGTGGCGAAAAGGAGCTTGAGATGAACGTTCAGGCACTCCCTATGGAGCGATTTATCGACCATCATGGCAACCTGCTCAGAGCACTACCGGCTTGGGCAGACATCGCAACACTGACCAGTTTTTATCGTGATATGTTGCTGACCCGAACCTACGATCACAAAGCTGTGGCCCTGCAACGCACCGGTAAGCTTGGTACTTATCCTTCCCATCTGGGAGCAGAAGCCGTTGGCATCGCTGTGGGTCGCGCTTTGCAGCGCGATGACGTCTTTATCCCCTACTATCGTGATATGCCCGCCATGTGGGCACGAGGTATCGCGATGGAAAAAAATCTCCAGTACTGGGGCGGTGACGAGCGAGGCAGTGATTTTTCCCCTGATCCTGAGCAGCACTGTCGTGACCTGCCATTCTGCGTTCCGATTGCCACGCAATGTACGCACGCAGTCGGTGTCGCCGCTGCCCTGAAAATTCAGGGACAACATCAGGCTGCCCTGGTGATGTGTGGCGATGGCGGCACCTCAAAAGGTGATTTTCTTGAAGCTATCAACTGCGCCGGGGCCTGGCACATTCCTTTGGTGTTTGTGGTGAACAACAACCAATGGGCAATTTCTGTTCCCCGCCATTTGCAATGCGCTGCCGAATTCTTATCGGAAAAAGCCAAGGGCGCCGGTATTCCGGGCATTACGGTTGATGGTAATGATATTGTCGCGGTTTACGACGCCGTGCGAACCAGCCTGGATCGAGCGCGCAAAGGCAAAGGTGCAACCTTAGTTGAAGCCGTCAGCTATCGCCTCAGCGATCACACCACCGCCGATGATGCCAGTCGTTACCGCAGCGAAGACGAGCTGCAACAAGCCTGGCAATTTGAACCGGTTTCCCGGCTAAAAACCTATTTGATGAACCAGAACTCCTGGAGTGAACAGGAAGAAGAAAACTGGCTGGAGCACTGTAAAGAGGTGGTTGAGCACGCCGTGCAACGTTATCTGGATTTACCTCCTCAGGCGCCTGAATCCGCTTTTGATTTTCTTTATGAGTCGTTATCTCCTGATCTGCACGCTCAGCGTGACGAACTGATCAATAAGGCGATGCGCATGCAAGGAGGTCAACATGAGTGAAATGACACTAGTGGAAGCGGTCAATCTGGCTCTGCATCATGAAATGGAACACGACCCCAGCGTCATCGTGATGGGCGAGGATGTGGGTGATAACGGCGGGGTATTTCGCGCTACGGTCGGACTCAAAGAGAAGTATGGTTTCAAGCGCGTCATTGATACACCGCTGGCTGAAGCGCTGATCGGCGGTGTCGCTGTCGGTATGGCGACTCAGGGACTGCGCCCGGTAGCCGAATTTCAGTTCCAGGGCTTTGTTTTTCCGGCCATGGAACATCTGATGTGCCATGCTGCGCGGATGCGTAACCGAACCCGTGGCCGTCTCACCTGCCCGGCGGTATTCCGGGCGCCATTCGGCGGCGGTATCCATGCACCTGAACATCACTCGGAAAGCGTTGAAGCTCTGTTTGCCCATATTCCCGGTTTTAAAGTGGTCATTCCTTCTTCACCACAGCGGGCCTATGGCCTGTTACTGGCGGCGATACGTAGCAATGATCCGGTGATGTTTTTTGAGCCCAAACGAATCTACCGCACAGTGAAATCGAATGTCACAGATAACGGTGAAGCGCTGCCCTTAGATACCTGCTTTACCCTGCGCAAAGGCCGGGATCTGACTCTGGTCACCTGGGGCGCATGCGTCGTGGAATCGCTGCAGGCTGCGAAGACACTCTCGTCACAAGGAGTTGAAGTGGAAGTTATCGACCTGGCCAGTATCAAACCGATTGATATGGCGACCATACAACGCTCATTGCAAAAGACCGGTCGTCTGCTGGTCGTCCACGAAGCAAGCCGCAGTTGCGCGGTCGGGGCGGAAATCCTCGCCCGTGTCGCCGAAAACGCCATGTGCTTGCTCAAAGCACCACCTAAACGGGTGACAGGTATGGATACCATAATGCCTTATTACAAGAATGAAGCTTATTTCATGATTCAGGAACAGGACATTGTCCTGGCAGCACGGGAATTAGTGGAGGGTTGGAAATGAAGTCATTTATGTTACCAGACCTTGGTGAAGGATTGGCCGAATCAGAAATTGTTGAATGGCACGTAAACGTCGGTGACTGGGTTGAAGTCGATCAGGTCGTGCTGACGGTCGAAACGGCCAAAGCTGTGGTGGAAGTCCCGGCACCTTATGCAGGTAAAATTGTCAGTCGCCACGGTGAAGAAGGTGATGTCATCAATATTGGTAGCCTGCTGCTTGAAATTGAAGATCAGGCCACCAGCCAGCAAAACGGTGACGTGAGTAAAAAACGCCAGGATGCAGCAACCGTCGTCGGTAACGTCTCTAATCAATCCCACAGCGTTGATGTCGACGACTTCTGGATCGGCAGCAGTGAACATGTTCAGCCGGTACAAAAACCATTAAGTGCGATGCCCGCAGCCCGTCTCCTCGCCAAACGCCTCGGAGTTGATTTACTGCGTGTCTCGGGAAGCGGTCCGGACGGACTGATTTTGGAAACGGATGTGTATCAGGCCGCAGATAAGCAAATTCCGGGAACCGAAGTCCTCAAAGGTGCACGCCGTACTATGGTTAATACCATGACGGAATCACATTTACAGGTCGCTGCCGTTACCATTACGGAAGAAGCCCTGCTGATGGACTGGAAGCCCGGTGAGGACATTTCTATTCGCCTGATTCAGGCCATCTGCTTTGCCTGTCAGCAGGAGCCCGCGCTCAATGCCTGGTTTGATGCCGATACCATGACTCGTTGTGTGCATAACGTGGTCAATATCGGTATTGCCGTTGACAGCTCGCACGGCTTGTATGTCCCGGTGCTGCGTAAAGCCAACGAGTTCGAACCCTCTGAGCTGCGCCAGTGGCTGGATAATACCGTTCAGGGGATTCGTGAACGTAAAATCGGTCGCGAGCAACTGCAACACGCCACCATCACACTCTCTAACTTTGGCGCCATTGCCGGCATTTTTGCCACACCAGTTGTTACTCCGCCTCAGGTCACCATCGTCGGGGCCGGACGCATAGTGGAAAGAGTAATGATAAAAAATGAGCAGTTGATGAACGTGAAAACCATGCCACTCTCTATCACATTTGACCACAGAGCCTGTACCGGCGGGGAAGCCGCACGCTTTGCGCGCGCTTTAGTCGACGATCTGCAGCGACCAAGCATGTAATATCGTGTCATGCCGGAACGACTCATCAATACCAACAGCGGCCAGTCTATGGCCGCTGTTTTTCATCCACTAAAGTGCTGGCAATGAGACAGTGTTTTTCGATACAGGAGCAAACTGTGTGAATCAGACCGGATTTGCCACATTGCCTTCGACGATTACAGCGCGTCAATCAACTTGGGCATAATCTCGAACAAATCCCCTACCAGCCCATAGTCCGCCAGTTGAAAAATAGGCGCGTCCGGATCGCTGTTGATAGCAACAATCACTTTAGAATCTTTCATGCCCGCCACATGCTGAATGGCGCCAGAAATACCGACGGCGATATAAAGCTCAGGAGCAACAATTTTCCCTGTCTGCCCTACCTGCAAGTCGTTCGAAACAAAGCCGGCATCTACCGCCGCACGCGAGGCGCCGATAGCCCCGCCCAGTTTATCTGCCAACTGTTCCACCAGCTGAAACTGCTGCTTACTGCCCAGACCACGACCACCCGATACGACAACACGGGCGGCGCCCAGTTGCGGACGTTCACTTTGCGCCTGCTGCCGCTCAATAAATTGCGACTGGGTGGACTTGATGACCTGCTCCAGCGCAGACACTTGAGCGTTGCCGCCTTGAGTCGACACAGAAGCAAACGCAGAGCTGCGAATCGTCATCACTTTAATCGCATCGAGCGATTTGACCCGGCACAGTGCATTGCCGGCATAAATCGGGCGCACCACGGTATCGGCGGACTCTATCTCAACCACATCCGAGAGTTGCCCGACATCCAGCAGCGCCGCAACCCGTGGCAGCAGGTTTTTCCCAAATGTGGTCGCCGGAGCAAGAATATGACGGTAATCTTTGCCCACATCGGCAATCAATTCAGCCATATTTTCCGCCAGATGGTGCTCATACACCGCGTCGTCTGCCAGCCAGACCCTGTCGATACCCTGACAAGTGCGCAGCGCCTCGGCAACCGCTTCACAGCCATAACCAATCACCATAACATCAATGTCACTATGCAGACTTTGTGCGGCTTGCAGGGTTCGTAAGGTATCAACCGCCGGATATTGACTGTTATGTTCAGCAATCACTAACACTTTATCCGTCATCGTTCGCTCCCGTTTCTGTCACGCTCGTGCACTCGCAAGAGATATCACGATTAATCAATCACTTTGGCTTCATTTCTTAGCTTGTCGACTAATTCATCGACCCCGGAAACAACTATTCCTGCTCTGCGTTGTGGCGGCGACATCACTTCCAGTACTTGCTGATGTTGAATCAGAGTGACACCCAGAGATTCGGCGCTGAGAACCTCCATAGGTTTACGCTTGGCTTTCATGATATTCGGTAAGGAGGCATAACGCGGTTCATTAAGGCGCAAATCGGTACTGATGATAGCTGGCAGGTTCAGCTTTAACGTTTCCAGTCCGCCATCAATTTCACGGGTGACCATCACGTCCTGGCCCTGTACCTGTACGGCTGAAGCAAAAGTGCCCTGCGGTCTGCCACTCAGCGCCGCGAGCATCTGCGCCACCTGATTATTGTCGGTATCGATTGATTGTTTACCCAACAGAACCAGGCCCGGCTGCTCTTTTTCCATTACGGCATGCAGCAATTTGGCCACCGACAAGGGCTCCGGGACCTGTTCGGTTTCGATATGAATCGCGCGGTCGGCACCCAAAGCCAACGCGGTTCGTAATTGCTCCTGGCACGCTAAAGCGCCGATTGAAACCACCACCACTTCATCGGCGCTGCCAGCTTCACGCAACCGAATCGCCTCTTCGACGGCGATCTCGCAAAATGGATTGATTGCCATTTTTACGTTGTTCGTTTCAACGCCTGAGCCGTCGCTTTTCACTCTTACCTTTACGTAAGCGTCAACGACACGTTTAATCGCAACTAAGACTTTCACATCGCCTCCTTATGCACTCGATTTTGCATCGGGGTTTTATTTTCACTGAGGAAAGCTGGCTAATACACTGTTTAATCGTACGTTAAGTTGATTATGCCCGCTTTTTTGATGATGCTAATTTGAGCTTAGTTTAGTTTACGTTTACGTCAACTGAACTATAGTTACTCCATACATGAGCAGAGGCGCCACGCAGCCATGAAACGAGGACGGGGACATGGAACGAGAATCGATGGAGTTTGATGTGGTCATTGTCGGTGCAGGTCCCGCCGGGCTGAGCTGTGCCTGCCGCCTGGCGCAACTGAGCCAGGAGCAGCAAGTTGAAAACCGCCCCGGACTCAGCATCTGTGTGGTGGAAAAAGGCTCGGAAGTCGGCGCCCATATACTGTCTGGCGCTCTGTTTGAAACTACAGCGTTGGATGAACTGTTTCCTGACTGGGCCAGCCGCCAGGCACCACTCACCACTCCGGTCAGTCATGATGAATTTACTTACCTGGTCACAGAACATAATCATATCCGCCTGCCACGCTTTGTCGTTCCTAAAACCATGCACAACAGTCAGAAAAATTACGTGATTAGTTTGGGGGAATTGTGTCGCTGGCTTGCGGTTCAGGCGGAAGAGCTCGGCGTAGAGATCTTTCCCGGCTTTGCCGCTGCAACAATAAACTATGCTGATAACGGCGCAGTCACAGGCGTCACCACATCCGATATGGGCCTGGATAAAAATGGCGATCAAAAACGCAGTTTTGAGCCCGGCATTGAACTCAAAGCCAAATACACCGTTTTCGCTGAAGGTGCACGCGGCCACCTTGGCAAAGCCCTGATAGAACATTTTGACCTCGACCGCGGCCGTCAGCCGCAGCATTATGCGCTGGGCTTGAAAGAGATCTGGCAATTGCCAGACGATCATCCCCACAACACGCCCGGTTTCGTGCTGCATGGCCTGGGCTGGCCGCTCAATGAAACCCATACCACCGGCGGCAGCTTTTTATATCACCTTGGCGACAATCAGGTCGCAGTTGGCCTGATCACCGACCTCAACTATCACAACCCGTATCTGAATCCGTTCGAAGAGTTTCAACGCCTCAAACATCACCCAGCAATCAGTCAGTATCTGACCGGTGGGCAGCGCATCGGCTACGGTGCGCGGGCCATCGCAAAAGGCGGGCTCAATTCTCTGCCCAAACAGCAGTTTCCCGGCGGGCTGCTGATAGGTTGTGATGCGGGCACACTCAATTTCGCCAAAATAAAGGGCTGCCATACCGCGATGAAATCCGGCATGCTGGCCGCTGAAGCCGTTTTTGCGGCCTGCCTGCAATCCGGCCAATCGCCGACTGAACCGGATTATCAAACCCGGTTCGAATCGTCCTGGCTTTACACCGAACTGGAACAATCGCAAAATTTTTGCGCCACTATCCACCGCTACGGCAACCTTGCAGGGGGCGTGATCAACAGCCTGGAGCAGAATGTCTGGGTGCCGCTGTTCAAACGCGCAGCCCCATGGCAGATGGAGGACCCGTTTGCTGATCACGAACGGCTTATTTGCATCAGTCACAGCCATCCGATCGATTACCCAAAACCCGATGGTGTACTCAGCTTTGATAAAGCATCCTCTGTCTATTTAACCGCAACACGCCATGAAGAAGATCAGCCTTGCCACCTTAAACTGCGCGACCCGACCATTCCGATTCAGGTGCACCTGGCAAAATATGCCGAACCGGCGCAACGCTACTGCCCGGCCGGAGTGTATGAGGTCATTCAGGTCAATGGAGAGCCTCAGTTTCAGATTAATGCCGCGAACTGTATCCACTGCAAAACCTGCGACATCAAAGATCCGTCACAGAACATCGACTGGTGCCCGCCGGAAGGCGGAGGCGGCCCTAATTACCGCAGCATGTAAGACAATTATCGCAGCATGTAACATCATTACCGTGGCATGTAACTCAGGTCAAAACACGCTAAGATCAAAAAAGAGAGCCGCAGCTCTCTTGTTACTTTGTTCGGCGTTTACTGAGGCTTTTTGGCCAGTGCCGCATCAATGTCAGCAGCGCTGTGGCGCTCTTCAATGCCTTCCCACTCTTCACCAAATGGTCGGTTAACAATACGGCCGCGCTGAACAGCAGGACGTTGCGCCATCATTTTCGCCCAACGCTGCACGTGCTGATAGCTTTGTACATCAAGGAATTCAGCCGCATCGTAAGCGTTGTTCAGTACCAGGTTACCGTACCAAGGCCAGATAGCAATGTCGGCAATGCTGTACTCTTCACCAGCAATAAAGGTGTGGTTTGCCAGTTGCTTGTCCAGCACATCCAGTTGACGCTTGGCTTCCATCGCGAAACGGTTAATCGGATACTCGAATTTTTCCGGCGCATAGGCGTAGAAGTGGCCAAAACCACCGCCCAGGTATGGCGCAGATCCTTGCAGCCAGAACAACCAGTTCATCACCTGCGTGCGCGCAGCCACATCGGTTGGCAACAGATGGCCAAACTTTTCTGCAAGATAGAACAGAATGTTACCCGATTCGAAAACGTTAATCGCAGCATCGCCGGAACGATCCACCAGCGCCGGAATCTTTGAATTCGGGTTAACCGCCACAAATCCGGAGCCAAACTGGTCACCTTCGCCGATGCGAATCAGAAATGCATCATATTCGGCTTCTTTGACACCCAGTGCCAGCAGCTCTTCGAGCATGATGGTCACTTTCTGTCCGTTCGGAGTTCCCATTGAGTACAGCTGGATCGGGTGCTCCCCTAGCGGTAATTCTTTTTCATGACGTGCGCCGGAGTCAGGTCGGTTAATACTCGCCCACTGACCGCCGTTTTCGCTGTCCATTGTCCAAACTTTTGGTGGTACATATACGTTAGACATTATGTTTCCTTATTGATGTTGGAGTTCGGCATACACAGATATAGGGGTGGCAGGCTCAGATAAAAACCCCTGCGACTCATTTAGTTAGATCGAATGGTTATGACTTGGTGACACAAAGCATAACCAGAGTCTGTGGCAAACTCGCCACCGATATCACATTTCACAACTCTTCCCCGAAATGTCAAATATTTCTCCCAGATGCAAAGCACGCCGGCGATGCGATCCCTTAAGGTATGAAGTGAGTACAGAAGAGCACGGAGACCACTCCGCTGACTCGTTCATTCATATGGAATAATAATTAATAAGGAAACACCATGTCTCAATTCAAAACGTTGCCTACATTAGTCACCATCGCGGTTGCCATGACCGTGTCTGGCACAGCAGTGGCCGCTCCGGCGAAAGACCACACCCAGATTCAGCACAACGGTGTCAAATATCGCAAGAAAGCGGAATCTATGGTGAAAAAACTCAGCCTGAGTGAGAAGCTAGACATCTTGTCTGGACCTGGCATGGATTTGACCACTTACCAAGGTCAGGACGCGATTAACCTGGATGAAAGTAAAGATGTCAGTGGCGTCGCCGGTTACATCAACGGCGTGAAAAACCGTAAACTGGACATCCCGGCGATTAAACTGGCTGATGGGCCTGCCGGCCTGCGCATTAATCCGACCCGCGATAATGATCACAGCACCTATTATGCGACTGCATGGCCAATTGGCTCACTACTCGCTTCAACCTGGGATACCCGCCTGGTTGAGCAGGTTGGTCGGGCTGAAGGTAACGAGGTCAAAGAGTACGGTGTCGATTTTCTGCTCGCTCCGGGAATGAATATCCAGCGTAACCCGCTGCTGGGACGTAACTTTGAATACTATTCTGAAGATCCGATTGTTTCCGGCCAGATTGCCGCCGCCATGGTCAACGGGCTGCAATCGAATCACATCGGTGCCACAATCAAGCATTTTGTCGCCAACAACGCAGAAACCAACCGCTTTTTCAACGACACCATCGCAGACCCGCGTACCCTGCGTGAGATCTACCTGCGCGGCTTCCAGATTGCGGTAGAAGATGCCCAGCCCTGGGCGATCATGAGCTCTTACAATCTGGTCAACGGTACTTATGTCAACCAGCGTCAGGACATCATGACGGATATCCTGCGCGGCGAATGGGGCTTTAAAGGCCTGGCGATGTCTGACTGGTTTGCCGGTAACGTATCCGGTTTGACCAGCGACTTTAGCGGTGATGTCGGCCGGGATGTCGAATCGGCGGCAAAACAGGTCAGTGCCGGCAACGATTTGATCGAACCGGGCGGCGTAAAAGCCGAT
This sequence comes from Vibrio ostreae, assembly GCF_019226825.1. Taxonomy (NCBI): domain Bacteria; kingdom Pseudomonadati; phylum Pseudomonadota; class Gammaproteobacteria; order Vibrionales; family Vibrionaceae; genus Vibrio; species Vibrio ostreae. Next base: position 149,862 of record NZ_CP076642.1, on the reverse strand, counting down.
CTGGCAGCCTCTTACGCGGCCGGCACACTGAGCATGGAAGCGATCGACAACAGTGTGGTCGCAATCCTGACCCAAGTACAGAAAACCCCGTCCTACCTGAACTACTCCTACTCGAATCAACCTGATTTGGATGCGCACGCCGAGCTCGCTCGTCAGGCTGCAGCGGAAGGTATGATACTGCTGAAAAACAGTAACGCTTCCCTGCCGCTCTCTTCTGGTGCCAAAGTCGCGTCATTCGGCACCACACAGATCAACACTCTCAAAGGCGGGACCGGTAGTGGTGATGTCAACGCCGCCTACATAGCGCACATTGCCCCGGCTCTGGAAGAGAAGTTTGAGGTCAATAGTGAACTGACGGATTACTACACGACCTATTTTGCCGAAAATAAGCAGACCAACGATGCCCTGCTCGGCGGTTATGAATATTGTGAAGAACCACCGGTCAGCGAACAGTTACAAATCCTGGTCGACGCCGCCGCGCAAAACGATGATGCAGCGGTTATCACCATCGGACGCCAGGCGGGTGAAGGCGGCGATCGCACCAATACGCGCGGTGATTACCTGCTGACCGACGAAGAGCTGCAGATCATCAACGCTGTCTCAGCGGCTTTCCACGCAGAAGGCAAACCGGTGACCGTGGTACTCAATGTCAACGGGGTGGTCGATAGCACTGAATGGTCAGATAAAGTCGACTCCATTTTGCTGGCCTACATGGGCGGTCAGGAAACCGGCAACGCGATCGCGGATATTCTGGCCGGTGATGTCAATCCAAGCGGTAAGCTCGCGCAAACCATGCCGAAATCCTACAGTGATGTCCCATCGGCACAGACCTTCCCGGGGACAGATATCGATAATGACGGATTGGTTGATGAGTCACATTACAACGAAGGGATTTATGTCGGCTACCGCTACTACACGTCGTTCGATGTCGATACCGCCTATCCGTTCGGCTATGGTATGTCTTACACTAACTTTGAATACCGTAACCCGACAGTGGTTGCCAACACCCTTGGCCGTAAAGGTAAAAAAGGCGGCTTGATTCAGCTCTCTGCTACCATTCATAATTCCGGCGATGTCGCGGGTAAAGAAGCGGCTCAGGTCTACGTGAGTGCTCCGCAGGGCAAACTAGATAAGCCGGCTATTGAACTGAAAGCATTCGCGAAGACTTCGCTATTGCAACCTGGTCAGAATGAGAAACTGGCGTTTACTATTTCTGCCCGCGATTTGGCCAGCTTTGACGCCAGTCGCAACAAGTGGATTATTGAACCAGGCGCTTATCAGGTCTACATCGCTCCGTCTTCAGATATCAATGGCAAGCTGAACGGCGCAGCAACCGCACCGGTTACGTTTACCGTCAGCAAGGAAATTGTCGTGAGCGAGACCACGCCAGGAGCGCTGGCTCTGCCACAAGGTGTGCCCACAGCAGGACTCATCACGGTCGCTAAGTAATCGCCTCTATAAACAGCGACCACCTGTGCAAAAAATCACTGGTACAAAGAGTCAGTTAAAAATAAGCACGGCGTCATTAACGGTTGCTCATTTTCTAAAAAGCCCGCATGCGGGCTTTTTAGTCTTATTAATGTGAGGAAAATTAAAAGTTTTCGTATCAAATAGACAACGCTCAGTAACAAGAATATTGCCTGACCTTATTTTTTGAATAGACATCACCAATTCATATTCCTTTACAAATAAAACCATGAAGACTGATATAATCATGCCTAATGATGTTGACTCATTTATATGGACATAAAAGGGTGAATGATGAATAGCAGTGTATCGAGCTCATTAACTTTTGGTATATTAAACCAACTATCCCAGCTTGGCATTGATAATGATGTTATTATTGAAAAGTGTGATATTAATCGTTATGAACTCAACAAAAAGCATGGCCGGATCAGCAGCCAGGCTCATTACGCACTGTTAGATGAATGTCGTCCTTATCAGAAAACCTTCTTTGCGCAGTCCGGCCTCGAGAACGCCTACTCCCTGTTTCCTGAACTGTTCAGTTTATGCTGCAATGAAGCGTCATTAGCCGATGCCATAAGGTCTTACGTAAGATACCGTGCTTTGATCGGCAATTGCGATCTGTGTGAGGTTGAGGTCACACCCAACGGCCTGAAAGTAGATTATACCGATCAAGGGCCAAATCAAATGGTCTCCAGTGCTGTGGCTAATTTTGCTTTTCTGCATGACATCAGCAGCCAGTACCTGGTCGATTTTCAGGCAGAAATAGGTTTTATTCATAATAACAACATCCCGGAAAAAATGATTAATCGCCGTTTTGCTACAAAATGCTTATTCGGCACCAGTCACAACTATTTTATTATCCGCTCCCCTCTGGTTAATCAAGCCAATGCATTATTTAATCAGCGTTTATATCAGTTACAGCGGCGCACTTTGGATAATATTCATCAAACGATTCAATCATCTTCATTCTCGGCCAGCATTGAAAATATTATCGCTACTTTGATGACCCAACATAACCTGACATGTGGTCACAGCACGTTAAACAAAGTCTGTGAATACCTGCGTATCAGTCGTTGGACATTAAATAATAAACTGAGTAATGAGAATCAATGTTTCACCGATCTTTATAACAAGGTTCGTCTCAATAAAGCGGTTGTTTTGCTGACTGAAACCAACAAAAGTATGAGTGAGATCAGCGAATTGACCCGTTTTTCCTCTCAGTCGGTGTTTTCTCGTTTTTTCCGGACTCAAACTAACATGTCGCCGATTCAGTTCAGAAAACACACTCAACTGCCCTAGAGCGAGGCTGCACTCTGATTTTTAGGGGGGACAGCACCTTTTCACCACGATTCATAAGCTGAAAAAACAACAGAAAGCTTTCTCATTTCGCCGTCTTTTGTTATGTTATTACATAACCAAGGGATAATGAGACGGCCCAACTATGCTGAGAAGCTTGAATAAAAGAAAATGTATACTGGATATCAAAGACTTATCAATTACGATTGATGGGTCCGAGCTGGTCAGTGACATCAATCTACAACTTTTTGAAGGCGAACGTGTTTGCCTGCTTGGCGCATCAGGTTCGGGGAAGTCACTGACGGCTAAGGCTATCAGCGGAACTCTAGCCCCGTACTGCAAGGTTGAAGGGAATATCCATTTTAATGGTGAATCAGTGACGACCCTGCCTGTTCTTGGCCGTCCGTCCACTGCACGTGTGGCAACCGTATTCCAGGATACGTTTAGCGCACTGAACCCGCTGATGAGCGTCGGTAAACAACTGGCGCTCAGTACCAATATTCATTCACAGCAAGCTTTACTGCCCTTACTCAAGCAGATGCAGCTCATCCCTGCCGATGACAGTGAGCAATCAACTGTTGAGGGGAAAGCCCTGCTCAATCGCTTACCCTCAGAGCTTTCCGGTGGCCAGCGTCAGCGTCTGTGCATTGCCTTCGCTCTGTTGAGTGGTTCCAACCTGCTGGTTGCTGATGAACCGACTACCGCGCTGGATGTCATCAATCAAAAACAAGTCATCGAGCTGCTGCAACAGTGTTGTGGTCAAGATGCCTGCCAGCATCCGGAGCAACTGCACAGCCGCCGTTTATCGCTGTTGTTCATTACCCACGATATCAACGTAGCGGCCCAGTTATGTGAACGGGGGATCGTGATGCACAACGGACGTATTGTCGAAGCCGGAACCATGCATCAGTTGTTAACCCAACCTGAGCACGAATACACCCGAAGCCTTGTACGTGCGGCCAATCAAGTCATTGACTGGAATGATCAATTTGCATCAGAGGTCAAAAGCGCATGAGCGTCTCCGTTATTGCCTCCGCCCCTTTTCTGCGTCTGAACGAGCTGAGCTATACCGTCCGCCAGTCGGAAGTGGTGCGTCACATCATTCGCGACCTCAATTTAACACTTGGCCAATACGAACGCATTGCACTGGTCGGTGAATCCGGCAGCGGTAAATCAACCCTGCTGAAACTCATTCTGGGACTGGCTTTACCGCAATGTGGTGATGTCCAGTGCGAAAGTGAATCATTGCGCCACAGGTCCTGGAAAGCGATGAAAGCCTACCGTCGACTGGTGCAATACATTCCGCAGGATCCACACACTTCCCTGCCACCGCAGCAAAGCGTTGCCCGCTTGCTGGCTGAACCGGTCAAGAGACTGGGTCTGGGCAACGCCGATCAGGCAATGCTGGAGCAGGCAGTGCGCCAAGTAGAGTTACCCCCGGAAATCCTGCAGCGCAAAGCGGCTGAATTATCCGGTGGTCAGGCCCAGCGCATCGCGTTAGCCAGAGCCCTGATCGTTAAACCTAAATTCCTGCTGGCTGATGAACCAACCAGTGGCCTGGACTTGCCTTTACGTAAACAGATGAAAGCCCTGCTGCGCAGCGTGTGCGAGCAAAATGGCATGGGTTTGCTGGTTGTGACTCACGATATTTCGATGGCATCCGGTCTGTGTGAACGCATGATAGTGATGCACCAGGGGCAAATTGTCGAAGACCGGATGACAGCAGACCTGCTGGCGAGTCCGGAGACACAGCACACGCAAAGGCTGCTTGATGCCGTGCCGCAAATTAATTTAACTCATCTGGCTTCGCAGGTGCACGCATTCTGACTGTATTGAGTTCCGATACGATTTTATAAACACACTTTTTTGTAAAAACACGTTTTGCACACAACCGGCGTCAACACGATTGTCTGCCAATTAATAAGTAAGGATATTTTGCTTCATGAAACCGCTCAAATCCTGGCTCGGGCTGGCTATGTCCGTTTCTCTGCTCTCGGGCTGCTTTGATTCTGAACAACAGCAACCAATCAACAGCGAAAACTCGGCCCAATCCTCTCGCATTAAGTTAGCCATGCTGCTGCCGCCGCGTTCCGGCCTGACTCCACTCAGCGACGATGCATTTAAATTGTCTCGCTGGAGCACAGCGGAAACGCTGGTCATTCTTGATCAAGAGGGTAATCTTGCGCCTGCCCTCGCCACCCATTGGGAACAACTGAGTCCGACAACCTGGCGTTTCCAGCTGCGCTCTGACGTGACGTTTCATGATCACACACCACTAACGGCCAAAGCCGTGGTCAACGCGTTAAGCACCGCAACCAGTGCAATGCCGAAACCACGTATTCTGGATGGCGTAACACTGCAAATCCGTGCTGATGGCGAGCACGCTGTGATCATCACCAGCGAAATACCGGATCCTCTGCTGGCGCAACGTCTGACCAGCCCGCAACTTTCAATTCTCGCACTCAGTGCGTATGGCGAAAATGGCGTCATCAATCCGGTGCTGGCTGGAACCGGGCCATTTATATTGACCGGCGTCAACGGCACCAGTTCAGCAACATTAGACCGTAACCCTGATTACTGGGGCGAACCCGCACAGGCCGAAGGTATTGATGTCAGCTTTGTTCCCGATGGTCTTGCCCGATCTTCAGCGTTACGTACTCATTCCGCTGATATCGTCGAAGCCATTCCTGTTTCTCAGGCGCCGTTACTGGATCAGTCTTTGATTCACGAAGTGCCAATGCCCCGTACCAACACTTTATATCTCAATACTCGTCACGGGGTAATGCAGGATCCGGCGATGCGTGCCGCTGCGCGCGATGCCATCAACCGGGCTCAAATCGTGGATAATGTTTATGAAAAGCGGGCCGATATTGCCCAAGGTTTGCTGGGGCCAGCGTTGCCCTGGGCCGCGAAACTGCGTCAGCCAGTCGCCAACCCGACGCCAGCAGCCCTGCCGGAAGGCGCGCATATCACCCTGGCTACGTTTACTGATCGCACCGAACTGCCTGAGGTCGCCGTGTACCTGGCTCAGCAACTTACAGATGCAGGCTTTACGGTAGATCAGGTGGTGCGCGAATACTCGCAGATCGAGTCTGATGCACTGGCTGGTCAATTTGATGCCTTTATTCTCTCCCGTGCCACCGTACTCGACTCCGGCGACCCGGTTGCTTATATGTACAGTGATTTCAGCTGCGCCGGCTCATTTAATATCGCTCAGCTTTGCCAGACGGACATCGATAATGCACTGCAGCACGCGGCTTCATTACCGGCCGGACCAGAACGTCAGCAGGCTATCATGGAGGCTGAGCGTCTGATCCTCGCCAGTGATGCCGCCATCCCTATGCTGCACGAGCGCGTTATCCAGGGTGAATCAGAGCGAGTAAGAGCGGCAGTGCGTGACCCGCGTGAACGCACGCTGGTCAGCAATCAGACCTACCTGGTGTCTGACCAACAGACCATGCAATAAGGTAGCGCTCATTTATGACTGAAAGTGTTGTTCAGCGCCGCCCGGATAACGGGCTTCGCTTTCGACGGCCAGGCTTGAGCAATCTGATTGATTGGTGCTCTCGCCTGTCCCCTGCCGGTTCAAGGATGGTCACTATCGGTTCACGCATCGCCACTCTGTGTGGTGTGGTGGTACTGGTCGCCCTGTTGCCCTGGTTATCCGGTCAGGATCCGGCGCTGGCTTTGCTGCGCGCGCGCTCTGCAGAGCAGAATCCGAGTGAGGAAGCTTTGCAGGCTATCCGTCAATCACTCGGGCTGGATCAAGGGCCGCTTGCCTTAATGTGGCACTGGCTGCAAGGCATATTCCGTGGCGATCCCGGCGTGTCCTGGGTATCGGGGCGTCCGATTCTGGATGGAATGCTCAGTGCGGCCAGCGTCTCGCTGACACTGATGGCGCTGGCACTGCTCGCGGCGTTTGTCATCGCTATCTGTCTCACGCTCCCGACTATTTACCACGGGCTGCGTGGCAACGCCTATCGCAGCAGCGGCACTCTGGCCGTCGCCATGACCGCGTTACCGGAGTTTTTACTCGCATCAATCTTATTACTGATTGGCGCAGTATGGCTGCGTTGGTTGCCGCCCTTCGGCTGGCAAGGCTTTAGCTATACGATTCTTCCGGCTTTATCACTGGCCATTCCGGCTGGCGGATACCTTGGACGCTTGTTGTCAGATGCGCTCACTCAGGTATTTACCGAGCCTTGGGTAGCAACCTGGAGTGTGGCGGGCATCAGCCGCTTTCATATCACCCTGGCAGTGATGAAACGCGCTCTGACAACAGTACTACCGATGATCGGCCTGGTGATGGTTTCACTGACCGGCGGTGCCATCGCGGTTGAAAAAGTTTTTGCCATTCCGGGCTTGGGCCGGGCGACGCTGGGTGCTGCGATTGCCAAAGATGTCCCGACTTTACAACTCGGTATCTTATTGATTCTGCTGTTTGCTTTTGTTGTAGGCATCAGTGTCAACCTGCTTAAAGCATTACTGCTTGGCCGAGCCCTGCATCAGGGAGCGATGCCAATGCCTAAAGAGTCGGATGTCACCGTCAGTCAGAGTACGCGCTGGTTACCTCTGCTCTGCCTGGCATTTCTGGCCGCGGTAATATTGTTCGGTTTGGGACGGGACCCTTACAATATCGCTTTTATGCGACTTGAACCTCCGTCTTTGGCTCTGCCGTTTGGAGCCGATGCCATGGGGCGTGATCTGCTTGCTCGAGTCGCCCATGGCAGCCTTTATACCTGCCTGCTTGCCGTGACAGTGTCACTATTTTGTCTGGTAATCGGCTTTATCATTGGCCAGTGGCCGCGTTTAATGGCCGGGCCGATTGAGGTGGCGAATGCCCTTCCGCCGGTCATCAGCGGCCTTTTGATCGCCGCCGTTTACGGCCCGGGACTATTTGGCGCCACCTTGGCGGTGGTGCTGGTGAGCTGGGCGCCACTAGCGGCACACGCAGCTGCGCTGACCACCGAAGTAAAAGCCAGACCGTATATTCAGATGCTGCCGCTGATTGGAGTGGGCGTGGTAAGACGCAATCTGTGTTACGTGCTTCCTGCCGTGGTTAAACCACTGCTGCGACACGCCATGTTGCGTGTTCCCGGCCTGGCACTGGCGCTGGCTTCGCTCGGTTTCCTAGGGCTCGGTGCTATGCCGCCCAGCCCTGAATGGGGCCGAATTCTGGCGGAGGGTATGCCGTACATTGAACGCAGTTACTGGGTGGTGCTTGCGCCGTCGCTGGCACTCATCGTGTTGTCGGTGTTTGCTGTCAGCGCAACCAACGTCTTTAGTCACAAGCGGCGTTAATCGGCGGCGCTGTACCACCAATCTCTCAATCCGGCTTGTCAGCAGCCAAGCCGGACTTTTTTCACTGCAACGCGAACAACGATCCTTGAACAATTTAATGGTATTCGGAGACCAGCATCGCACTGGTTTCCTCTTCCAAAGCTTCGAATATATGCGGCTGATCAGCGGCATACACCATATAGTCGCCTTGCTTTAACTCATACTCTTCGCCGATTGGCCCAAGTCTGGCTTTACCTCGGGTGATCAACACATGCTCAACGACACCAATATTGTGCGCCGCTGAAATATGTGGTTGGCCCGGTCTCGCTTCCACCTGATAAATATCACGGCTGACGTTTGGCGGGCAGGCAGCCAACAATGTCGCCTGATAATTTTCACCTTGCGACACCACTGTCATCCCTTCCCCATAACGAACCACTTTCGTTACCTGCTTAGGCTCTTGCAGTAAGCGTGAAAACGGAATATCCAACACCACACAAATGGCCCACAGCGTTTCAATACTAGGATTGCCTGATCCGTTTTCCAATAGAGATAAGGTTGATTTGGCTATGTTTGCACGCCGGGCAACTTCGGCAATGCTCAAGCCAGTCTTCTGTCTTTCAGACTTTAACTTGGCAGCAATCTCGGCAATTGGCGGATGATTCGCACTCATAACTCATAATTATCCTGTTGTGTGTAAACTCTCACTTTGGAACCGTTCATTAAATTGGTCAAACGTTTTATTTGACAATCTATTCAACGCTGTCCAATATCACTTTATCGTTCTTTTTATCGAACATTTAATACGATAAATAATCCATTGCAGTATAGCGCTACTGTTATCGTCTGCCAGCAAGGAAATACATTCATCTATGGAATACATTTTATCTGTGGTGCTGTTCGCCATCTCGTCATCCGTCACTCCTGGGCCTAACAATATAATGGTAATGACATCCGGACTTAATTTCGGCGTACGCAAAAGCATTCCACTACTGAGTGGGATCTGTATCGGCTTCGCCCTGATGTTGCTGCTAGTTGGTCTGGGGTTTGCGCAGTTGTTCAACCTATTTCCCGGATTGAATTTGCTGATTAAAGTCGCCGGAACTTTGTATTTACTTTATCTGGCCTGCCTTATCGCCCGCAGCGGGACCGTTGGGCAGAGCGGTCGACATGCACAGCCGTTCGGTTTTATCAAGGGAGTACTGTTTCAGTGGATCAATGCGAAAGCGTGGGTGGTGGCAATAGGCGCAATATCTGCGTTTACCACAGTCGGAGACCAGTTCACGCAGCAAAATCTCACTATTGCCACCACGTTCCTGATTGTTTCTTTTCCCTGTGTCGGGGTATGGCTGATGTTTGGGTCAATACTGCGTCGTTATCTCGACAATGTGACCTACATGCGCTGGTTTAACCTTTGTATGGCCGCCCTGCTGATCATCTCCGTCTTACCGGTCATCAGCGAAATCATCGTAAGCTACGCAGGATAAAGCTCTCCTGCTGTTAATGTTGTTTGTTTTCTGCGGCCTGTTGCTGAAAATAAGCCAACAATTCTTCACATACGTAGCGCAGCAGTAAATCGCTGCCCTGCGGGGTGGTCAGATCAAAATGCAGCCGCGTCGTGTGTTCCTGGCCCGCAATATCTACCAGCAGATTCACTTGCTGCGCTGAATCAGAACTGAGCGGGAAGCAGAACAAGCTCAGCAGCCGTTCTCCCTGCTCGGCGGCCTGTTCAAAACTCAGGTCATGCTGATATTCAAATTCCACCCGATTCTGGTGGGTGGTGCAGGTACAGACCCCGGCAGTCAGATACGGCGTTATCATGCCAGTGAACTCTGCCAGACTTTCAGCCACCGTAGTCAGTCGATGATTGAGATGATGCAACATGGATACCTCCTCTGTTTTGGGAAAGTCTTATTACTTAGATAATCATATGGCTTGGCAATCAATTGGTCTAAAAGTCATGTTTCTTGAAAAGCCATATTTACTGAAAAACCCTATTTTTTGAAAAACGATATGTGTTGAAAAACGCTATTTGTTGAAACGCCTCTCTATATTAAAGCGTATAAATCCCGCCAGCGGATTTAAAGCCGGCAAAGAGTGACCGTTATTGTCTCACTCAGTAGCTGTCAGCTTCCGATCTCAGTCTCACGCGTACCTGTCTATCCCGTAAGAGCCGAGTGCCGTCATGCCTGCCCTACAATAAGTATACAATGCAGAATATTTGCACATTATTAGTGCAGCTATACAAGGGTAAACAATGTAAGTTATTGTTATTTATAAATTTAACCATCTGGCATCCATATTGCTCTTGTATACAAGACACCCACCAAGGACAGGTACGAGGATTCCGATGAAAAACAGTTTAAAATTTATGTTCAGCACCCTTGCTCTTTCATTCTCTGCTATGAGTATGAATGCTTACTCCGCAACGTTAATTAAAGTACACAGCGATATGACGGAAGACAGCGCGCAGCAGGAAGGCATTGAACGCTTTAAGCAATTGGTCGAAGCCCGCTCTGACGGTCAGTATGAAGTCAAAATCTACGCCAATAACGCGCTCGGTAACGATGTGGAAGTCGCTCAGCAAATGCAGTTTGGTGCCGTTCAGGCGGCTCCGATTCCAACGGCAAAATTGAGTGGCTTTGATAAAGATCTGCAGCTGATTGACATGCCATTCCTGTTCCCGAGCCGCAAAGTTGCCTACCAGTTTCTTGATGGTGAAATCGGTGATGAAGTGCTGTCTGGCCTGCGCTCGTCAGGTTTTGAGCCGGCGATGTTCTGGGAAAGTGGTTTTAAACAGATGACCTGTAATGACCCAATTACCAAGCCTGCGGATATGCAGGATCGCAAAGTTCGTGTAATGGAAAGTCCACTGCTGATTTCCCAGTACAAGGCCCTGGGTTCAAACCCGGTGCCGATCGCATTCAGTGAAACTTACACCGCCCTACAACAGGGTGTGGTGGAGTGTCAGGAGAACCCGCTGGTTTCGATTTCACAAATGAAATTCTATGAAGTGCAAAAGGATCTGATGTTAACTAATCACGGTTACCTCGGTACCGCATTCGTATTCAGCAAGATCTGGTTCGACAGCCAGTCGGCCAAAAATCAACAACTGCTTATTGCGGCCGCACGCGAAGCCGGTCACTACCAGCGTGAACGTTCAATTGCACGCGAGGAAGTCTACCTGAACGGCATTAAACAGGCAGGCAGCACCGAAGTTATCTCACTGACTCCTGAACAGCTGGGCGAATTCCGCAATGCGATGTCTCCTGTTTATCAGGAGTTTGGCGCTAAGCTGAGTCAAGGTTTGCTCGATCGTGCTCAGGCAAAACTAAGCCAACTGTCTGAAATGTAACGGACTGGCAACTACAGTCTCCGTCAACCATTTCACCTCCGATTATCACTATTCAACGAGGATCCCGGGGCTGCCCCCGGGAGAATGCTTATGTGGAATAAACTCAGCCGCCTGCTGGCCCTTTTTGAGAACACCATCGTCGGTGTTTTGATCATCTACGCATCGGGAATGCTGTTTAGCCAGATTATCGCCCGCTCCGTTTTCAATACCTCATTTAGTTGGGCTGAAGAGAGCGTACGTTACGCCATTATCTGGATGGTGTTTATGGCCAGTAGCATCGCCTTTCGCAATAACGCACACATCAGTATTGATGTCATCAAGCAAGTGCTCCCCAAAGCGCTGCAAAAGCCATTTCAGATCCTGATCTGCGTGCTCTGCCTGATCACTACCTTTTTGCTCGCCTGGTTTGGTTGGCAACTGGCGTCGCGCATGATGATGTTCGGCCAGTTATCGTCGGCGATGGAGCTGCCGATGTACTGGTTCTATCTGGCTATTCCGGTCAGTTCTGTCTGTATGTTTATCCGCATCAGTGAATCTTTGCTGGCGCTGTTTAAACAGCCGAAACAACAAAGCGAAAACGTCTACGTGGGAGCGTGATCATGGGCTACAGTTTCTTTGCATTAACTTCAGGGCTGCTGGTTTTAGGCCTGCCTATCTTCGTGGCCCTGCTCCTGGCCGTCTTTATCGGGCTGCACCTGGGCGGCAGTACTCCGCTGATGCTCATCATCCAACGGATGTTTTCCGGCCTGGACAGTTTTCCGCTCATGGCGATCCCGCTCTTTATTCTGGCCGGCAACCTGATGAGCACCAGCGGCCTGTCGGCGCGTATTCTCAAAGTCGCGCTGTTGCTGGTTGGCCCGTTTCGCGGTGGCCTGGCGATGACAACCGTCACCGGCTCGATGTTCTTTGGTGCCATTTCCGGCTCCAGCCCGGCGACCGTGGTTTCAGTCGGACGCCTCATCCTGCCGTCAATGTTAAAAGAAGGCTATGACCGCCAGTTCAGTGTCGGTTTGCTGATGGCGACCGGTGCATTGGGCATCATTATACCGCCGAGCATTTTTATGATTGTGTACGGCGCCATGGCCGGGGTTTCGATTGGTGCACTCTTTATGGCCGGTATCGGTGCCGGCGCCGTGTACGGCTCGGTTTTTCTTGCCTACTGTTACTATCGCGCCCGCCGCGCCGGTATGCAATCACAGCCGTTTCCGAACATGTCTGAGCTGCTGGCGGCAATCAGAGAAGCAATCTGGGGACTGGCGATCCCGGTCATTATTCTGGGCGGTATTTACAGCGGCTTGTTTACCCCGACTGAGGCCGCTGCGGTCGCGGTTATCTACTCCGCCGCGGTCGGTCTGTTCGTTTATCGGGATCTGACACTGAAAGACATCTGGAAAGTGTGTGTCGACAGCTCAGTCGTCACCACCCAAGTGATGATCATCGTCTCTGCCGCTGCGGCATTCTCCTGGTATCTGACCACTTCCAGCCTGACCGATTCTCTGTCGGCAGCTCTGGGCCAACTCAGCGATAATCCACTGATGTTACTGCTTATCATCAACTGCATCGTGTTGATTGCCGGGATGTTCCTGGACCCGAACTCGATTGTGATCATTCTGGTACCACTGGTTGTCTCGGTGGCTCAGGCGGCAGGAATCGATTTGATTCACCTTGGTGTGATTCTGTGTGTGAACTGTGCGATTGGTATGTTCACACCACCGTTTGGTATGAATCTGTTCGTCGCCAGCAGTCTGGATAACGTCAGCTATGGCGAAGCCGTGCGCGGGTCACTGCCCTTGGTGTGGCTGGCTCTGATTGTGCTGGTGCTGATTAACGTCTTCCCCGCGATCAGTCTGTGGCTGCCAAGTGTGGTTATGCCGGGTATTGCTGGTTAACCCTCTGACTATCAAGGAGATCAGCCAATGTCTGAACACCCTAATTCACTGTCGGCATCACTGGTCTCTGACCCGTCGGTGCCTCTGGCGGACAGTATCCGGATTGCGCTCTCCGACGATATTCTGGCGGGAGTGATTGCCGCAGGTACTCGCCTTGATGAGGCTCAGCTTGCGCAGCGTTTCCAGGTCTCGCGGACTCCGGTCCGTGAGGCGCTGAAACAGCTTACCGCCAGTGGCCTGGTTGAACATCGTCATCGGCGCGGAGTGTTTGTCAGTGCCGTACCTGTATCCCGCCTGGCAGAAATGTTTGAATACGTTGCCGAGATGGAAACACTGTGTGTACGACTTGCTGCGGTCAAGATGACTCAGCAAGAACGCGAAGAGCTGCTCGCCATCCACCTTGACAGCCATAAGCATGTCACCTCGGGTAATATTGATGCCTATGACAAAGCCAATATCAAACTGCATGAGGCCCTGTTCCATGGCTGTCATAACCGTTATGTGGAAGAAGCCGTGCTCAGCGCCAGAGCTAAGGTTGCCCCTTATCGCAGGGCGCAGTTCAAACTGGCCGATCGCGCGCGCTCGTCTTTTGTTGAGCACGGTGAAATCGTCAAATCGGTCATCAAAGGTATGACCCATGAAGCCTCGGACATGATGCTAGCCCATATCCACCAGTCTTTCCTCGCGTCTTCGCGTTATGTCAGTCAGTAAGGACGCTGACCAAAAATTGTCATGCGCCCATTTTACTATGACACTCATAGACTATGCTTACACAAAACAACATAAGGAGTGCATATGGGTATCATCGCGTGGATCATTCTGGGTTTAATTGCAGGTGCTTTGGCAAAATGGCTGATGCCGGGACGAGATGGCGGCGGTTGGATAGCCACAATGTTGTTAGGTATCGGTGGTGCCTTTGTCGGCGGACTTATCGGCGGCGTGCTGGGTTTTGGTGGCGCCAATGGTTTTAATCTGGGCAGTATATTGACGGCGACCCTCGGTGCGATTGTCTTGTTGCTGGTTTACAACCGGTTCTTCAAAGGACGGTAGCCTCTAACAGGCGACAGCTTAACGATACGCCGAGATTATGGGTGAATCGAAGCATCATACTGATTAAAAAGGCTGCCTCATGCAGCCTTTCCATCACTTAGTTGTGGTTAAAACACTTAGTTGTTATTAAAACACTCAGCTGTTATTAAAACCAGGCGTTGAGTAGAGTCTTAGCTACGCAATGCCTGGTTCACTGTGAACTGACGACAACCTTTATTGTTGTAGTTTCGCTTTTGCTTCTTCAACTTTAGCGAAGTCCAGTCCAAGTTCTTCTACCGCTTCTTTAATCAAAGCCGGGTTTTGCATCACCTGGCCCATCAGCAGTTGCAGTTTTTCCTGCGGTAGACCAAGTTGGCTGATGGTGGCCATCGCCATCAGAGGATTTTGGGTCAGAGCCTGAAACACTTCGCGAATTTGCTGATCACTGATGTTGTTCTCTTTCAACAGCGCAATAATTGGGTTCATGAGATTACCTTTAGCTACTCAATAAAACAGAGCCGCAGTTTACCATCAGCGCGCTGAGGCGTGTACCGGCAATGATGCATAAAACCAGTATAAAGCGCAGATAACAAACAACCACCCATAGGGTGGCTGTTTGGCGGGCTGGTATTGTGGTTACCAACCGATGATTGTCGCCGGGTTTCAGACGTTCATGATTCGGGAATGGAGCCAATCTTTCAGCTCTGCCCGGTTGAGCTTCATCGAATTCATGTTGTGATCATCAATCGGTGCACCTCGCAGTTCTAACTTTCTAATTTCTCTGTCTAGTGCATCGTAATTTGACGCATTTTCTGCAAACGTATCATCGCTCGCGCTTAACTGGGAAATGGTGTCCATATGTTCTGGATACTCATGCGCTAAAGAGTGATTTTCGCCTAGCATAGAAACCTCGTTAAGTTGGTTGGTCACACAAATAAGGTGCGCACTTTTTGAGCCGCACAATAGTAAATGTAGCAGCCTGTAACCATGACTCAAGTCAGCATTTTTCAGGTTTCGTCATTCTGAGATCCATTTCCCAGACCGGGAAAAATAAAAAACCGCTATGGATAACCACAGCGGTTGAGTTGTCAGCCCTAACTCCTTAAAAAGCGGGCTCAATTGTGCCTTTAAAGGCTTGCTGCATATATTCACGGATGCCTTCAGACTGATAAATCTGGACGAACTTTTTATAATCTTCGTTGTCTTTGTCCTGCTCGCGCGCCGCAATTACCATCACCGCCAGAGGTGCCTGCTTGGATTCCAGATAAATCCCCTGCTTTTTCGGATCCAGCCCGGCTGACATGACATAGTTCATCGTAATTGCCGCAGCATCGACATCATCCAGAGTGCGTGGCAACTGAGCGGCATCCACTTCAACAAACTGAAAGTCCTTCGGATTCTCAACCACATCGTTCAGAGTCGCCTTAAATCCAGCCCCTTCACGTAAGGTAATCAGGTTGCTATCAGCAAACAGCAACAAACCACGTCCGCCATTGGTCGGATCATTTGGAATCGCAATGCGGGCGCCTTGTGGTAACTCATCCAGCGAGTGGTACTTATTAGAATATACTCCCATTCGCATCAGGATTGACTGACCAATTGAGACCAGGTGGGAATCGTGGCTGCTGTTGTAGTTATCGAGAAAAGGCTGATGCTGGTAACTGTTGAGATCAATGCTGCCATCTTCCAGCGCCGCATTCGGCGTAATGTAGTCAGAAAATTCGACCACTTTAACGTTTAAGCCCTGCTTCGCCGCTTCTTTGGCGACCGCTTCAGCGACCTGAGCATGAGGACCAACGGTTGCACCCACTTTTATTTCAGTATGTTCTTTCTGACCACAGGCCGCCAAACCTGCTACCAATGCCGCAGCCAGTGCCCATTGACCGACTCGCTTAAGTCCTTTCATTACTCTCTCCGTATGCTGTAGGTTACAGACGTTTAGCCATCTAAACCTCTATACTACGCGGGCCATTTTTTTATGCAAGCGCAATCTTTCTTTCTCAACGCTTCAATCATTGCTCCCTCTTTTGCCCAATTTTGGTGCTGGTTCACATCTTATGACGCAACAAATTCTCGTTGCAGTGAGGAGAATATTTCTCTAGATTGAAATTATGTTCAAGGATGAATATGAATCACAAGGAGCGCCATGAAAAAGTTATTAATCGTTAATGTGGGATTGCCACCTAAACCACAATTAGATACGTTCGGTAAATTTGAGCAATGGGCTAAAAACGTCATTGAGGCACATCGCCATCCGATACCGGCCAATCAGGCGGCCATAATTGAGTTTCACGACGGTATTAATCAACCACTGCCACACTCCGACCATCTGGCAGGCGTGATCATCATGGGCTCTTTGGCGATGGCGTCTGACAAAGAAGACTGGATGCTGCGCCTGTCACGGGAAATCGTGGATCTGGTTGAACGTAGTATTCCGCTGCTCGGGATCTGTTTTGGTCACCAACTGATTGCTCAGGCGTTAGGCGGCAAAGTCGGTTACCATCCAAACGGACTGGAAATCGGTACGATAGCCATCAACAAACAGCCGGATGCAGCGCAGGATCCTATCTTTAGCGATCTGCCAGCACAGTTCGACGCGCAGGCGGTCCATTATCAATCGGTACTGTCCTTACCTGAAAATGCCGTCCATCTGGCAAGCAGCGACTTTGAACCTCATCATGCCTATCGGGTCGGTGAATGTTGCTGGGGCGTGCAATTCCACCCGGAGTTTACCCCGCAAGTAATGAAGCTGTCGTTAGCCGGCTTGCAGCATGAATTACCTGATGATTATGAACGCAAGCAAGCGGCAGTGAAAGAGACCCATCATGCCAGACAGGTGCTGGTGAACTTTGCTGGCCTGGTCGAACAGCAAAATCAGTCACTGGGCGCGGCCTAATACTGCAAAAGATAAGCTGCGACAAAAAGGCAAGCCGTGATAAAAAAAGCGTCAGTGGATTCACTGACGCTTTTTGATACCTCAACGGTATTGCACAATAAAAATCACATGCGCAGGCCACCGTCCACTTCCAGCACCCGGCCAGTAAAGTAGTCATTCTGCAGTATATATTTCACCGCCTGGGCAATTTCGACCGGCTCTCCCATCCGCCCTAAAGGCACCATTTCTTTAAGACGTTCTACCGCCTCTGGTTTCATCTGGTCTGCCATCGCAGTATGAACGATACCTGGAGCGATCGCGGCAGCCCGAATACCATAGCGAGCCAGCTCTTTCGCCCAGCAGGTCGCCATTGTTGCGACAGCAGCTTTAGAAGCTGAATAATTCGTCTGGCCCATGTTGCCGGCCCGCGAGACACTGGAGATATTGATGATCACCCCTTTACTGCTGGTTTCGATCATTTTCACTGCCGCTTCGCGTCCACACAGAAAGGTTCCGGTAACGTTCACGTTCATCACACTATCAAACTGCTCGAGTGACATTTTACTGACCACGCCATCTTTCACTTTGACCAGCAGACCATCCCGCAATATGCCGGCGTTATTAATCAAACCGTCTAGCTGGCCAAAATCAACCACAATGTCGTGAAATGCGTCGACTACCTGCGCTTCATTGGTGACATCCGCTACATAATAAATCGCTTTAGCACTGAGCATATGACACTGCCTCTGAGTGTCTATCAAAGCCGCTTCATTAGTATCGATTAAGGCGAGATCAGCCCCCGCCTGAGCAAGCGTGACCGCCATCATCTGCCCCAGCCCCTGGCCTGCACCCGTAATTGCTATCACACTCTCTTTGAGATTCATTTGCAGCCTCCTGTTGATCTCTGCCTGTCAGCCCCGGGAACGATAGAACTCAAACAGACTGGAAAAATCCCGTTCCTGGTTGCCATTCGCATTGTGATAGGCATAAAGATTACGTGCCAGCGAACCCATCGGAATCGATGACTGGCTTTTCAGAGCGGCATCAATACCCAGACCAAGATCCTTTTGCATCAACTGACTCATAAAGCCCGGTTTGTAATCATGGCTGGCTGGCACATTTTCCATTACACCGGGACACGGATTATATAATTCCAGGGCCCAGTTTCTGCCTGAACTTTGCAGCATAATGTTAGACAACACTTCAGGATCAAGTCCGTTGTCGATGCCTAAATTGAGAGCTTCACACGTTCCGGACATCAAAATACCCAACATCAGGTTATTGCATATTTTCGCCATCTGGCCGTCACCGGCTTTACCAGCATGGAAAATGTTTTTCCCCATGTGTTGCAGAACCTGCCGGGCTTGTTTAAATGCCGTATCTGTCCCGCCGACAATAAAGGTCAGCGTTCCGGCCTGAGCCCCTGCCACGCCACCCGATACCGGCGCATCCACAAAATCCAGCTGTTTATTGGTTGCCTGCTCGGCAACAATCCGTGCCGACTCAGGGTCTATGGTGGAAGAATCAATCAGAAACGTGCCGGGCTTAACCAGATTCAACAGACCCACCGCCCCGGAATGATCGCCCAGATACACCGCCCGGACATGCACGCCGGCAGGCAGCATCGTAATCACCGTATCAGCGCCCTGAACCACTTCCTCAACAGAATCAGCCACCTTAGCACCCAGCGGTTGCAGCCGTTTCACAGCTTCGCGATTGAGATCAAACACCTGCAGGGCGAGGCCTGATTTGATCAAATTTTCTGCCATGGGAGAACCCATGTTACCCAGTCCGATAAACGCTATCGTCTTCATGCCACGCCTCCTTGAGGTGGAATTGACTGATGCACCTGTTCTAAACTTGCCAGTGGATGAATTTCGTCCGGCCATAACGAGGTGAAGAGCTGGTCTATCACCGCATCGTCCACGCTGGCGACACTTTTGAATGTCCAGTGGGGTTCTCCATCTTTATCGATAAGACGTGCCCGGACGCCTTCCTGAAACTCGCCCAACAAACCACTGCGCACCGATAAACTCAGCTCAAGCCTAAAGCAATCGGCCAGACTCAGTTGCTGGCATTGGGTAATCTGGCGGTAACAGATATGGGCCGAGATCGGACTACCAGCCGCAAGGTTACGCCGGGCGGTATCAATCCATTTGTCCTGCCCTTCGATTGCGAGTATCTGTTCGCACACCTGAGTCAGAGTATCGGCTTTAGTTGCCGATTGGATTTTAGCCAGATAAGGCAGTAGCTGGCTACTGACCCCGTCATCACCATCCTTTGCCACCAGTTCATCGAGTACCCGGCTGACCTGTGCCAGGTGATTTCCCTGCCAGTCCAGAGCCTGCAGCACCGACAGCAAAGGCGAACGGTCCTGGTAATGCAGTAAGTAATCGGCCATGCGAATATCAATAGCATCAAAGGCATTGACCGACGCGCCGGTCAGGCCCAGAAACAGGCCAATGCCCGGTGCTAAACGGTTCAGGAACCAGGTGCCACCCACATCAGGATACAGGCCGATACTGATTTCCGGCATGGCCAGACGGCTGCGCGGGGTGACGACCTTGTGACTGCATCCCATGAACAGTCCCATTCCGCCACCCATAACAATCCCATCTCCCCACGCGATGATCGGTTTGGTATAGGTGTGGATCAAATAGTCACACTGGTACTCAAGTGAAAAGTATTCGGTGCAGAACGCCTGAATCTCTTCATCACTTTTATCACGCATGACATTGTGCATAGTGCGGACATCGCCACCAGCACAAAACGCTTTTTCTCCACCACCTTCAAGTAAAATACACACCAGATTATCATCGTGTTGCCACCGTAAAAGCTGGTCAAACAGCAAGGCCAGCATGTTATAACTCAGAGCATTGAGCGAAGCCGGATTGTCTAATGTCGCGACGCCAATTTTATGGACATTATCCCGGCACCTCAGCTCCTGAAAGCTGACACGGTCAGTCATATCTCCTCCTCACATTGATGTTTATCTTCTGACCTAACGGTTTTTCCAGTGCGGTTTGCGTTTTTGCAGAAACGCCTGCACGCCTTCGGTCTGATCTTCAGTATCGAACAGGTTGAGGAAGTATTCGCGTTCTTTGATCAAACCTTGCTGGTGAGTCGCATAACGAGTCTGCTGAATGAGTCGCTTGCAGGCAGCCACGGAAGACGGTGACTGATTTTCCACGTTCTGCGCCATCTCAAGCGCGCAAGTCAGCGCCTGTCCTTTTTCTACCACCTCTTCCACCAAACCTATCTGCCGCCCCTGCTCTGCTGCGATCTGCTCACCACATAAAATCATCCGCTTCGCCCAGCCTTCACCGACCAGAGCGGTAAGATTCTGCGTTCCGCCAGCACAGGGCAGTAAACCGACTTTGGCTTCAGGTAACGCTAAAACAGCTTGCCGCTCTGCAACCCGAATATCGCATGCCAGCGCGACCTCCAGACCACCGCCCATCGCATAGCCGTTAATGGCAGCGATCGACACCCCACGAAACGTACTCAGGGTTTCAAACGCTTCGCCAAACACGCGCGCCATGGTGTGAGCTGTGGCCTTATTGCCATCGGCAAACAGCTTGAGATCAGCTCCGGCCGAGAAAAACTTGTCGCCCTCCCCGGTCAGTACCAGGGCATAAATATCTTTGTCATTATTGAGTGACTCCACCAGCCCTTTCAGTTGCACCAGACTCTGTTCTGTCCAAGTATTGGCAGGCGGGTTGTTCATGGTAACCACCGCTACATGCTGACGTACTTCAACCTCAATGGGCGTTACCGAATTAATGTTTTCAGCCATAATCGCTCCGTAAATTGCTCTTTCCCGCTACCAAATCGCACACCCTTCACTGAGTAACCGCCGCGCGATGATAAGACGCATAATCTCATTGGTCCCTTCCAGGATCTGATGTACACGCACGTCACGAAAATGGCGTTCGAGCGGATATTCACGGATGTAACCATAGCCGCCATATAGTTGCAGCGCCGCATCACACACCTGAAAACCAACGTCGGTAGCAAATCGTTTCGCCATTGCGCAGTAAGTGGTCGCTTCCCTGTCCCCGAGATCCAGTTTACTGGCGGCATAGCGCACCAGTTGGCGCGCCGCTACTAACTCGGTTGCCATATCAGCCAGCTTAAACTGCAGCCCCTGAAACTGAGCCAGTGACTGACCAAACTGTTTGCGCTCCTGCATATACTGTGTGGCCTGATTGAGTGCCTGTTGTGCGGTGCCGACGGAGCAGGTCGCGATGTTAATCCGCCCGCCATCCAGCCCTTTCATGGCGAAGGTAAATCCTTCCCCTTCCTGTCCGAGTAAACCGCTTTCCGGCACCCGGACGTTTTCCAGGGTCACCGCGCGGGTCGGCTGGCTGTTCCAGCCCATTTTGGGTTCTTTGCGTCCGTAACTGATTCCCGGCGTGTCAGCCTGTAGCACAAACGCAGAAATGCCTTTTGCTCCTGCTTCTCCGGTACGCGCCATCACTACCAGTACATCGGTTTCACCAGCACCGGAGATAAAGGTTTTGCTGCCGTTGAGGATATAATGGTCACCTTGCTTGCGCGCTGTGGTGGTGAGTGACGCTGCATCTGAGCCGGCATTTGGCTCAGTCAGACAGTACGAGCCCAGCCATTTGCCATACACCAGTTGCGGACAGAAATAGGCTTTCGCTTCCTGAGTCCCGAAGCTGGCGACCATCCAGGTCACCATGTTATGAATAGTCATAAACGCGGTGGTCGAGGTGCAGCCCATCGCAAGTTGTTCAAACACAATCGACGAGTCAAGGCGACTCAGTCCAAGGCCACAATCTTCTTCAGGCGTATAAAGCGCGAGAAAACCCAACTCTCCGGCATCACGTAACACCTGTTTGGGGAAAAACTGTTCTGCATCCCACTGCGCAGCAAATGGTGCCAGACGTTCACTGGCAAACTGGCGCGCGGTATCGGCAAACGCCCGTTGATCTTCATTCAGTTCAAAGTCCATACTGAGCTCCGTATCTGTCTGTCCGTTTTTGTAGCCTTGCTTTTTCTCTGTTGAGCTCTTGCTCTGTCTTTTGCCTGTTTATGCCTCTGCCTGACAGTCAAGGTTGCCTGCGCTGCAGAGGATTGAGTCACTTATCTGAGATGAATGGTCAGGTTAGGCCCGCCGGGAATATCATCCTCAAACCAGCGCGCGGTGACCGTTTTGGTTTCGGTAAAAAAGCGCACGGCCTGCTTGCCGTAGGCGTGCAAATCCCCGTAGAAACTCCCGCGCCAGCCGGTAAAGGAGAAGAACGGCAGCGGCACCGGGATCGGCACGTTAATCCCGACCTGCCCGACCTGAACTTGATGCTGGAATTTACGCGCAGCACCACCGCTGGCGGTAAAAATCGACGTGCCGTTGCCATAAGGATTGCGATTAATGACAGTAATGGCTTCTTCCAGGCTGTCCGCCTGCATACACACCAGCACCGGACCAAAGATCTCCTCACGATACAGGCTCATCTTGGTCGTCACACCACTAAACAGGGTCGGCCCGACCCAGTTACCCTGCGGCAGCCCATCAACCGTACATTGGCTGCCATCCAGTTCGCACACCGCCCCCTGATGTTTCCCCTGTTCAATCAGGCTCAGCACTCTCTGCTTCGCCTGCGGGCTGATAAGCGGCCCGTAAGCGGCGTGCTCATCATCCCAGCGTCCGGGCCGCATGGCGGCCATCGCCTGTTTAAGATCCGGCAGCCAGTGGCGCGCTTCCCCGACCAGAATGGCAACCGATATCGCCATGCAGCGCTGACCCGCCGCCCCCCACCGAGGCACCCACCAGGTTATTGATGACTTGTTCTTTATTGGCATCCGGCATCACGACCAGATGATTTTTAGCCCCGGCAAACGCCTGCACCCGTTTGAAATGGGCAGTGCCTTGCTGATAGATATATTGCGCCACCTTGACCGAACCAACAAAAGAGATGGTTCGAATATCCGGATGAGCGAGCAGAAAGTCGACCTGCGCTTTGCGGCCATGCACTATCTGCAGTACGCCTTGCGGCGCTCCGGCCTGCTCAAACAGTTGTGCCAGGCGCACGGAGGTCAGCGGCACCTGCTCTGAAGGTTTGAGGACAAAGGTATTACCCGCTGCAATCGCCAGCGGAAACATCCACAACGGGATCATCGCCGGGAAGTTGAATGGGGTAATACCACAACAGACGCCGAGCGGCTGAATAAGCGAATAAGTGTCGATATCAGACGCGACATTCTCAACCGTTTCCCCCATCATGTTGCTGGCGATATTGGCGGCCTGTTCCACCACTTCAATCCCGCGCCATACGTCGCCCTTGGCATCCGCTGTGGTTTTTCCGGTTTCCTGTGACAGCAGTTGCGCCAGTTCATCATGATGCTCTTTGAGTAAATGCTGATAGCGCAGCATCAGCCTGGCCCGCTCCGGTACCGGGACTTTTTTCCACAACTCAAACGCGGCCAGCGCACTACGCACTGCAGCGTTCACCTCTTCTTCCGTGGCACAAGGCAGGTGTGCTAAAACCTCATTTGTGGCCGGATTCGTGACGTCCACCCACTCCTGGCTCACCGACTGGCGAAACTCACCATCAATAAATAACGGGACAGAATGACTCATAATCGGATCCTTTCAAGTCAGCTCGCACCGGGATCAGCCCGGTCAAACTGACAGCAGAAACGGGACGCTGCATGCTATGCAGACTCAGTAGCAGGAGATTAGTCAAGCAGAACATCATGACAGCGGCCCCTCATCAGGCACCGGCACTTCAATCGCTACTGCGGTCGCTTCACCACCCCCAATGCACAACGTGGCGATACCGCGCATGACTTTTTTGTGTTCACGGTTACCATCCACGCCTAAAGCCTGTAACTGACGCAGACTGTGAATCAAAGTAACCAGAATTCTTGCGCCACTGGCACCAATCGGATGGCCGAGAGCACAGCTGCCGCCTTTGACGTTAACCCGGTCGACATCCAGATCCAGCTTTTGGATCGCAATTTGAGTCACCACAGCGAACGCTTCGTTGATTTCCCACAGGTCGACCTCATCGGCTGACCAGTCGAGCTGTGAGAGCAACTGCTCAATGGCATACACCGGCGCTAAGGTATATTCAGACGGATGCCTGGCGTGGGAACTATGACCGCGCATCACCGCCAGAGGCTCAATACCCTGCACAAGAGCACTCTCGTCATCCATCAACATCAAGGCTGAGGCGCCGTCGGCTATCGCGCTCGAATTGGCAGCGGTCACCGTGCCATCAGCACTGAATGCAGGTTTCAGCCGGGCAATTTTTTCCAGCCGGATCGAACGCGGGTGCTCATCGTAATCGAGTATTTCCGCCCCTTGCTCCAGACTCACCGGCGCCATCTCGGCAACGAATAGTTGCTGATCCTGCGCTTCCCAGGCACGCTGCGCTGACAGCGCCGCCCACTCGTCCATCTGCTCACGGCTAAATTGCAGTTTGTCGGCAACTTGCTGGGCATAAACCCCCATCAAATGGCCTTCATAGGCATCCTGCAATCCGTCGAGAAACATATGATCGTAGGTTGTTTGATGGCCCATCCGCATACCGCTGCGCGAGTTGGTCAAAAGATAGGGTGCATTGGTCATACTCTCCATGCCACCAGCAATAATGCAGCGCGCGGCACCGGCGTTGATCAAATCATAGGCCAGCATCACGGTTTTCATACCCGAACCACACACCTTGTTAACGGTGCTGCAGCCGATAGAGTACGGCAGCCCGGCCGCCAGTGCGGCCTGACGGGCCGGCGCCTGGCCACACCCAGCCGTCAGCACACAGCCCATCAGCACTTCGTCGATCTGCTCAACCGGCGCTGACGCGGCATTCAATGCGGCCTTAATGGCCAGCCCGCCTAGTGCGGGGGCAGAATAATCTCGCAAAGCACCCTGAAAGCGCCCGTGCGGTGTACGTTTGGCAGATACAATCCAAATGGCTTTTCCCATGCCCTCGTCCTCGGTGTCGTTGACGAAAGTATTCACCACAAGGCGCTTGTTATAGGCGGGTACAACTGAACACAATCGCCTCGTTGATTTTCTGAGGCGCTTCAACCCGGCGATTTTCGCCCAGCGGCTTCTTGACGTTTACGTAAGCATAGCACTAACATTTACGTAAACGTAAAGAAACAAACTAACAACAATAACAATTTATCACCTGGCTCTGTCACAGGTGACTGACAGCACAAACGTCCCTCATCGCTGGTTTCAGACCAGCCCTAATGAGCAGTTGGAGGACTTCGGTCAGTGGAAACTTTTAAAATCAGCGAGCTCGCCAAGGAGTTCGATATTACAACCCGCAGTATTCGTTTTTACGAAGACATGGGCTTAATACAGCCAGAGCGCAAAGGCACAGTGCGCATCTATCAGCGACGGGATAAGATCCGTTTGAAGTTGATTTTGCGTGGCAAACGTCTGGGTTTTTCTCTGGCCGAAATTCGCGAGTTGTTTGAGCTTTACGATGCTCATCAGGGCGAGACACAGTTAGTGAAAATGCTCAATATTATTGAGGATAAAAAGGCGGTTTTACAGCGTCAGCTGGATGACATCGGAGCCGTAATGGGAGAGTTGGAGGCTGCGCGCAAACGTTGCGAGCAGGCTCTGAAGGTTAGTAATTAGCGATTCCAAGTACTGATTTCTTCCTGTTACTGATGTCTTCCAGGTACTTATTTATTCAAGGTAATAGGCGCTTCCTACAACAGCATTTTCATCTTTCGTTAGCTACTTTCTGTGACCACAGCGTTTGTTCTGCCCGCTGTGTCTGCGCAAGGAAAGACGCGGAGGTGTTATGAACAGCCAGTATCAGCCACTTAGTTTCGGATTGGGCGAAACCATTGACATGTTGCGAGAGCAGGTCAATGCGTTTTCTGCTCAGCATATCGCCCCTATCGCCGACCATATTGACCGGCAAAACCAGTTTCCCGAGCACCTGTGGGCGTTATTCGGCGAAATGGGATTGCTGGGCGTCACGGTCAGTGAGGAATACGGCGGCGCGCACATGGGATACCTCGCCCACGTCATCACCATGGAGGAGATCAGCCGCGCCTCCGCTTCCGTCGGCCTTAGTTACGGGGCTCACTCCAATTTGTGCGTTAATCAGATTTTTCGCAACGGCAATGCCGATCAACGGGTCAAATATCTGCCCAAATTACTCGATGGTGCCTGGGTGGGCGCACTGGCGATGAGCGAACCGAATGCCGGCTCCGATGTCGTCGGCATGCAGCTCAAAGCCGAACGACGCAATGACCACTTTGTGCTCAGCGGCACTAAGATGTGGATCACCAACGGACCGGATGCCGATGTGGTGGTTGTGTACGCCAAAACGGCCGCCGAAGCCGGTTCACGAGGCATTACCGCCTTCATTGTTGAGCGGGAATTTCCCGGCTTCTCTTCAGCCCAGAAGCTCGACAAACTGGGTATGCGTGGTTCCAATACCTGCGAACTTGTCTTTGACCAGTGCCGGGTGCCTTATGACAACGTGCTCGGCAAAATCAATCACGGCATTGAAGTGCTGATGAGCGGGCTGGATTACGAACGGGTTGTTCTGGCCGGCGGCCCGCTGGGCATCATGCAAGCCTGTCTTGATCTGGTCCTGCCCTATATTCACGATCGCAAACAGTTTGGTCAGTCGATCGGCGAATTCCAGCTGGTTCAGGCCAAGGTCGCCGACATGTATACCCGTCTGAATGCTGCGCGTGCTTATGTGTATGCCGTCGCTGGCGCGTGTGATCGCGGCGAAGTGACCCGTAAAGATTCGGCCGGAGCCATTCTGTACAGTGCTGAACTGGCCACACAAATGGCGTTAGATACGATTCAGCTGTTAGGCGGCAATGGCTATATCAACGACTTTCCGGCCGGCCGCCTGCTGCGCGATGCCAAGCTGTATGAAATCGGCGCCGGAACGTCAGAGATCCGCCGTATATTGATTGGGCGGGAACTGTTCAACGAGTCACGTTAAACCTGTAACGGAGTGCGTATGGCCGTGATTAACAGCAAAATCAAAACCAGCTCTGAACTTTACCAACGCAACCTGGAACACATGACTACACTGGTAGAGCAGCTTGCTGAGCACAGAGCAACCCTGCTGCAGGGGGCGGGCGAACAAGCGATTGAACGCCAGCGTCAGAAAGGCAAACTGCCGGTACGCGAGCGGGTGATGCAGTTGCTCGACCCTGCCAGCCCCTTTATCGAAATCGGTCAGTTTACCGCGTGGCAGGTTTATGAAGACGATGTGCCCTGCGCAGGTGTGGTCGCCGGCATTGGCACCATTCACGGCATTGAGTGTATGGTGGTCGCCAATGATCCGGCCGTCAAAGGCGGCACCTATTATCCACTCACGGTAAAAAAACATCTGCGCGCCCAGGAAATTGCCGAACGCTGCCACCTGCCCTGCGTCTATCTGGTTGACTCCGGCGGCGCTAATCTGCCTTATCAGGCCGACGTTTTTCCGGACCGCGACCATTTCGGGCGTATCTTCTACAATCAGGCCCGCATGTCCGCCAAAGGGATCCCGCAAATCGCGGTGGTGATGGGACTATGCACCGCGGGAGGAGCCTATATTCCGGCCATGGCAGACGTATCGATTATTGTCCGCCAGCAAGGCACTATTTTTCTCGCCGGGCCGCCGCTGGTCAAGGCCGCGACCGGTGAAGTGGTCAGTGAAGAAGAACTGGGCGGTGCGGATGTGCATTGTAAAAAATCCGGTGTCGCTGATTATTACGCGGACAATGACCAGCACGCACTCTCCCTAGCCCGCCAGGCGATCGCCAGCACTAACTTTCCACCCACACTTGTGCCTGATTCGGTGCTGCCGCCACGCTATGACGCCGCAGAAATGTACGGGATCGTTAACGCTGATCTGCGTTTGTCGTTTGATGTACGCGAAATCATTGCCCGTCTGGTGGACGACTCTCAGTTTGATGAATTTAAGGCTTTGTATGGCAGTTCACTGGTCTGTGGCTTTGCCACGTTACACGGTCACGCGATAGGTGTTGTGGCCAATAACGGCATCCTGTTTTCCGAATCAGCGCAAAAAGGGGCCCACTTTATTGAACTGTGTGCCAAACGCAGAATCCCGCTGCTGTTTTTGCAGAATATCACCGGATTCATGGTCGGAAAAAAGGTCGAAGCGGAAGGCATTGCCAAGCATGGCGCGAAACTGGTGATGGCCGTCGCCTGTGCCGACGTGCCTAAGTTTACCGTCATCATTGGCGGCTCTTACGGGGCCGGCAACTACGGCATGTGCGGCCGAGCCTATAATCCGACCATGATGTGGATGTGGCCCAACGCACGCATTTCCGTCATGGGCGGTGAGCAGGCCGCAGGGGTGCTCACCCAAGTAAGGCATGACATTCAAGCCCGGCGTCAGCAAGAGTGGTCAGAATCAGAAGCCGCCGCCTTCAGGCAGTCGATTGTCGAGTTATACGATACCCAGGGCAGCCCCTATTACGCCAGTGCCCGCTTATGGGATGACGGCATCCTCGACCCGCTCGAAACCCGCGACACTCTCGGACGTGCATTGGCGGCTGTGCTGCGTGCGCCAATCGCCGACAGCCAGTTCGGTATTTTCCGTATGTAAACCAGGAGTCGCGCCATGAACCCAGCTCAGCCAAGTGTACTGTGTGAACTATCCGCCAGCGGTATCGCCAGCTTAACTCTCAACCGTATCGACAAATCGAATGCATTTGATGATCAGATGATTGCTTTGCTCTTGCATCACCTCAACGATTTGGCCAAAGATACCAAGGTACGCCTGCTGGTCCTCAAGGCCAATGGCCGCCATTTTTCTGCCGGTGCCGATCTCAACTGGATGCGCGCGATGGCAACCAAATCACATTCGGATAATCACAGCGATGCCGCCCAGCTGGCGCTGCTGATGCAGACCCTGGATACTTTTCCCCATCCGACTATTGCTGCAGTGCAAGGCTGTGCATTCGGCGGCGCACTGGGCATTATCTGTTGCTGCGATATCGCGCTAGCCAGTGCCGGTGCCCGCTTTTGCTTAAGTGAAGTGAAACTGGGTTTGATCCCGGCCACCATTGCCCCCTATGTGTGCCGAACCCTTGGCCAGCGACAGGCACGGCGCTATATGCTGACCGCCGAACCGTTTGATGCCGCCAGCGCGCTGCAGATGGGGTTAATTCATCAACAGGTCAGTGACCAGCCCCAAGATTTATCGCTGGCGGTGCAACAGCTTTGCGAGCAAATCCTGCTCAACAGCCCCGCCGCCCTGACGCAGGCCAAAGCCCTGTGCCAGCGCTGCGCCGACAGCCCGCTCGATCAAAAACTGATCGCTTATACCAGCCAATTAATCGCCGACATCCGCGTGTCCCCCCAGGGCCAGGAAGGGCTGAGCGCCTTTTTTGCCAAACGTGCGCCAAACTGGATTCCCCCTTCAGGCGGCAACACGGGAGAACCTCAATGAAAGCGCTTCTTTCCCGGGCAGGCCTCTTGTGCGAATTTCCACCAGCCGTCACTCTGGTTGAAGTCGGTGCCCGTGACGGGCTGCAAAATGAAAGTGCGGTCACTAGCGCGGCTAAAATCGCGCTGATTGACCAGCTATCGGCCAGCGGTCTGACTTATATTGAAGCCGGTGCGTTTGTCTCCCCCAAATGGGTGCCGCAAATGGCAGACTCCCATGAAGTGTTCAGCGGCATTCAACGCGCGCCGACCGTGACTTACTCGGCGCTGGTTCCCAACCTGCGCGGCCTCGAACAGGCCATCGCCTGTCAGGCGGATGAGATCGCCATCTTTACTTCAGCTTCGCAGGGCTTTTGCCAGCACAACATCAATTGCTCAATCGAGCAAAGCCTGCAGCGCTTCGAGCCCGTTGTCAGCCAGGCACAACAACTAGGACTCAAAGTCCGCGGCTATCTCTCCTGCGTGGCTGACTGCCCTTATGACGGACCGACACCACCCGAACAAGTCGCCAGTGTCGCCGAAGCATTGCGCGACCTCGGCTGCTACCAGATCTCGCTTGGCGATACGATCGGCACAGGCACGCCACTGCGTATCGCCCGGATGCTTGAGGCAGTCCGGAAACAAGTGCAGGCAAAGCAGTTAGCCGTGCATTTTCACGATACCTGGGGGATGGCTCTGGCCAATTTGTATCAGTCGCTGTCAATGGGCATTACCACCATAGACTGCAGTGTGGCAGGCTTAGGTGGCTGCCCCTACGCGCCAGGCGCGGCGGGCAATGTGGCGACAGAAGATGTGCTCTATCTGTGCCAAGGACTGGGAATACACACCGGGGTCGATCTGCAGCAGGTCGCCAAGGCGGGCTGGGCTATCAGCCATATTCTGGGCCGCAGGCCAATATCTAAAGTCTCTCTGGCCCTGTACAGCAAGCTAACGCAAAAGAAAACCTAACCAGCTGTAAAATAGAAGAAAAATAAAATCCGACCTCCTGCTCTCACCTTTCTGGATCTTCCTCTCTCGTTTGCACCAAAGCTTACTAAGCGCATTTTTGGATAGAAATCACCTATCAATTTAATAGCAATAAGCGATTTTTCTTAATCTCGACTTGGTGGGAATATAGTTCCCGAAGACAAGACATTCCAACCAATAACTTAAAGGAAACTCGGAATATGATTAATACTAAAATCAAACCATTTAGCGCGACTGCATTCAAAAACGGCGAATTCGTAGACATCACAGAACAGGACGTTCTGGGTAAATGGGCAGTATTTTTCTTCTATCCTGCGGACTTCACTTTCGTATGTCCGACAGAGCTAGGCGACCTTGCAGACCATTACGCTGAGCTTCAGTCTCGCGGTGTTGAAGTGTACTCAGTATCGACTGACACCCACTTTACTCACAAAGCATGGCACGATAGCTCAGACACTATCGGCAAGATCAACTACTACATGGTTGGCGACCAAACCGGCAACATCACCAACAACTTCGGTGTAATGCGTGAAGGCCAGGGTCTTGCAGACCGTGCAACATTCCTGATTGATCCAGAAGGGACTATCCAGGCTATGGAAATCACTGCTGAAGGTATCGGCCGTGACGCAGAAGACCTGATGCGTAAAGTGAAAGCAGCGCAATACGTCGCTTCTCACCCAGGCGAAGTATGTCCGGCAAAATGGAAAGAAGGTGAAGAGACTCTGGCTCCGTCACTGGACCTGGTTGGCAAAATCTAATCAGACTTTCTAGCAAAATTAATCCGTAATCCCATGATTACAAGATGATTTAAGAGCTGGCCGGGCGCTCTACCTGACGACCTGAATGCCCGGCTGGCTCTTCCTTTTATCCAGAGTGACCACTCCATTTAAAATAAATAATAAAGGTATCCCGGTATGTTAGACCAAGCGATCAAACAGCAGTTATCTCAGTATCTGGCGAACTTAAAACAGCCAGTCCGTCTAGTGGTCAGCCTAGATGAAAGTAAAGGCGCGCAAAATATTCTTGAACTGGCGAATGACATTGCTTCGCTGAGCGAACTTGTCAGCGTGGAACGCGACGACAATGCCAGTGATCGCAAGCCTGTCATGACAGTAACCAACCCGGACAAAGGCACCTCTTTGAGTTTTGCCGGCGTCCCTATGGGTCATGAGTTTACTTCTCTGGTTCTGGCACTGCTGCACTCAGGCGGCCATCCGATCAAACTCGATCAGGCCACGATTGATCAGATTGCACGACTGGACAAAAAGCTGGACGTGGAAGTGTTTATCTCCCTGTCATGCCAGAACTGTCCGGATGTAGTGCAAGCCTTCAATATGATGGCCGCGATTAATCCAGATATACGCACCACCATGATCGATGGCGCCCTGTTCCAGGATGAAGTAAAACAGCGCGATATCATGGCAGTACCGAGTGTATTCGTAAATGGCGAACTGTTTGGTCAGGGTCGTATGACACTGGCTGAAATACTCAACAAGCTAGACGACGGCGCAGCAGAGAAAGCGGCCGCCAGCCTGAACGAAAAAGACCCATACGATGTACTGGTTGTGGGCGGTGGCCCGGCTGGTGCGGCAGCAGCAATTTACGCAGCCCGCAAAGGTATCCGTACCGGTATTGTTGCTCAGCGTTTGGGTGGCCAGGTGATGGACACCATGGCAATCGAGAACTTTATCTCGGTGAAACACACTGAAGGACCAAAACTGGTGGCGAACCTTGGTGAGCACCTTAAAGAATACGGCGTTGATATTATTACCGAACAGCAAGCCGAAAAGCTGATGGGCTCGGAATTTACCGCCGACGGCAAAATCCATGTCAATCTGCAAAGTGGCGCGACTCTGAAAAGTAACAGTATTATCCTGAGCCCTGGTGCACGCTGGCGTGAAATGAACGTACCGGGCGAGCAAGAATACCGTAATAAAGGGGTTGCCTACTGCCCACACTGTGACGGTCCGCTGTTCAAAGGTAAGAAAACCGCCGTCATCGGTGGTGGTAACTCAGGTATCGAAGCGGCCATTGATCTGGCAGGCATCGTAGAACACGTAACGGTACTGGAATTTGCCGACACATTGCGTGCCGATCAGGTGCTGATTAACAAAGCGAATTCACTACCTAACGTGGATATCATCACCATGGCACAGACCACCGAAGTCATCGGTGATGGTAAGCGCGTGACCGGTCTGGCTTATAAAGATCGTAATACTGACGAAATCAAGCAGCTTGAACTGTCCGGTATCTTCGTTCAAATCGGTCTGGTTCCAAACACTGAGTGGTTGAAGGATTCTGCGGTTGAACTTTCAAACCGCGGTGAAATCGAAATTGGCAGCCGCGGTGAAACCAGCATGGCAGGCGTTTTTGCGGCCGGTGACGCAACCACCGTACCTTACAAGCAAATCATCATTGCGATGGGTGAAGGTGCAAAAGCAAGCCTGGGTGCCTTTGATTACCTGATTCGTAAACAAGGCTAACAAGCAGAATGAAAGACAAGGGCGAACCACTGGTTCGCCCTTTTTTATATCAGGTAAATCAGCAACTAAAGGTGGTAAACCAAATTGACGTTGATGTTATCACCCTCAAAATTGACACCCTCAACGCCGAAACTGTCGTCAAACATCCTGAACCACTCCACTTGAAGCTCAAGCGGCTGACCTTTATTGATCGCCATTCCTACACCATACTGAATTTCTGTTTCAGTCTCAGAATAGCTATCGATTTTGCCTTTAACTTTCCCAGCACCAACCAGACCATAAACTGTAAAGTTTTCTGAAATAGGGATAATTCCTCGCCCCAGTAAGCTAAACGCTGTATCGACTTCAATTGATGATCCGAATGCATCATAGTCTGATATATTGCCATAACCGCGAAACTCAACCGCAAAATTCTGGTGTAACTGATAACCGACAATAAGACCAAGCAAGCTGTTATCAATATTATCTGAGCCTACTCCATCAACTTCTATATCCGCATCCACATAGGCATAAGCCAGGCCGATATAAGGATGAGGTGCAACAGATTGGGGATTATAATCCGCTGAGAACACTGTGGTTGAAAACAAACAACATGGAATGAGCAAAAGCTTTTTATATCCGTTCATAGTAACCCTCTGACGTTGTGATTAAACTATCAATTAAAAAGTTGGCGATATTGAAAGAAAAGCAAAGTCGTCAAATTGTTTATGTGAATAGGTGCACACTAAATTAACAAATATATCAGTTATTCGTGCTACAACCACTCAGTCAGCTGATGACACAGCCAGTCCGGGTTATCGAGCGGTATATCATGTCCGTCCTGTTGATTGATGACCAGACTGCAACCCCAGGCAAGCGCTAACGCCTGCGTCGCTTGGTAACTGACCAGGTGATCGCACCGTGACGAGATAAAGCGAACCGGGCATGATGGTTTTATCGCCCGAAAACGCATGGCCGCCACCAGCTGGCGGAAGAAATTACCGCTTTGCATCGGATAACGCCGCTCCAGTTCCGCCCAATCGTTAATCACTTGCTGATCAGGCGGGCGATTAGCAACCATAGCGTAAATCAGTTCAGCTCTGCGCTCGGGATCAGCACGCAAAGCGCTGAGAATGGGGAGATAATTTTGCGGGCGCAGCCGCTGATAAAACGGGCTGAATCCACGCGCCGTGGTGTTGATGCACAACAGGCTCTGAACCTGGTGCGGATAATTGTGCGCCCACTGCAACCCCACCATACCGCCCATAGAAATCGTTATCAGATCAACCCGTTGATCCTTGGGCAATTGATTACGCAAACTTTCAACCATGCCATCAATGTGACAGGGAGAGATTTCTCTGCAGCGGGTGCCGGCACCAGGAATATCGAGGCAGATAAAACGACGCTGCGGAAACAGACATTGCAGACGTTGCGGTAAATCACCCCAGTGGTATTTGCCGCGGAACAAACCACGAATCAGTACCGTGTTCTGGCTCAAAGACGGTGATAAAGACAATAAAGGTGGTACCGACATACACGACTCTCCGTGATACGCCAGCACGAAAAAAGAGTGAGGGCTGACGATACCTGAAGTTTAAGACTAGCTGTGACGTGAGAGTTTGAACTGCTTCGGAGTTACACCAAACTCTTTTTTGAACAGGCGGATAAAGTGGGAAATATTTTCATAGCCAAGTTCAAGCGCCGTGTCAGTCACCGACAAATGACTAAGGTAGCGCCTTGCCTGCTGCAACTTGAGCCGGGTCAGGTACTCTTTCGGAGTCTGGTTAGTCACTAGTTTGAACTTCTGGCTGAAATTGGGCAGTGACATCTGCACTTCTTCTGCCAGTTGCGAGATCGACAAGACTTCGCTGACCGATGACTTCATAAGGCGAATTGCGCGATGAATCGGATGATTTTTGTGCTGAGACAAAATATCGTAAGATCCCTGGCGTTTCATCAGTTCATACACCATCTCCTGCGTCACCAGATCGATCAGAAAGGGAATGTTACTGTCATTGCTGCGCAGAATCTCCAGTGTGCGTAGATGTAAGGCTGACATCCGATCCTGTAAACCGGACAGCTGAAAGTGGCCGTTTTCAGCCTGTAAAGACGTGTCAACTTCCAACTGCTCATTGACTCTGGCACTGACATCTTCCAGTACATCTTCGCTGAACTCATACACCAGCGCCTCGGTAAACTCCGGCATCGACATCATGACATTGGCATGAGGTGGTAACAGCACACATTGCTCTTTATGGTAATTCAACGACTCAGACTGATTGATTCGGATATGCTTTTCGCCCTGCAAAATCGTACACAGGCGTGGCGTTTCAAAGCAGCGGTATTCGCCCTGAAAATGCTTAGGCAGATGATAATGCAGCAGATTGACTTTACCGGTCGATAACGCGTATTGCGTTTCATCGACGCGGTGGAAACTATTGAGTGTTTTCATGCCATCCAAGTCGTCATTATTGTTATTTTTCGAGATTGTCAGTGTAGTGAATAAATGCGGTGTTAAACATCACTTGCGCTGAAAAAGGGAGTATTTGGCGTGTAACAAAGGCAAGAATGAGGCCTAGTTTACAATCTTGAGCAGACTACACGATAAAACTGCAAATACAATGTGACAAGAATGCGAACTTAGCGACTGCACTCATTCTCGAAAACAAAACGCCCGCAGCGAAGTGCGGGCAGAATGTGTTTACTGTAATCAGTATGATGATGACAAAAGCGCAGCGAAATGGCATCCGCGCCTTATCTGATTACATTGCCGCTTTCAGAATCGCAACGATCTCTTCATGCGTAGCTTGTTTAGGGTTCGTGAAACCACAAGCATCTTTCAGTGCATTTTCGGCCAGGATGTCGAAGTCTTCTTCTTTAACGCCCAGCTCTGTCAGGCCTGCTGGGATGCGTACATCAGAAGACAACTGACAAATCGCCGCAATGGCTGCCGCCGCGCCGTCGCTGCCTGTCATACCTGTTGTATCCACACCCAGTGCTCGAGCAACGTCAGTCAGGCGCTCAGCGGCGACTTCGCTGTTGTAGCGCTGTACATGTGGCAGGAGGACAGCATTACATACACCGTGTGGCAGGTCGTAGAAACCACCCAACTGGTGAGCAATCGCGTGAACGTAACCCAATGATGCGTTGTTAAACGCCATACCGGCCATAAACTGAGCGTAAGCCATGTTGTCACGAGCCTGAATGTCATCACCATGATCGACTGCCTGGCGCAGATTAGCCTGAATCATCTCAATCGCTTTAATCGCCACCGCATCAGTGATCGGCGTTGCAGCAATAGAAACGTAAGCTTCGATGGCGTGAGTCAGTGCATCCATGCCGGTTGCCGCTGTCAGCGATGCAGGTTTAGCCAGCATCAGCTCCGGATCATTCACCGACATCAGTGGCGTGACGTGCTTGTCAACGATCGCCATTTTGATATGACGCGCATCATCGGTAATGATACAAAAACGGGTCATTTCTGATGCAGTACCGGCTGTGGTATTGACTGCAAACAGAGGAAGTTGCGGTTTCGCTGAA
The DNA here is from genome assembly GCF_019226825.1 of Vibrio ostreae. Lineage (NCBI taxonomy): Bacteria > Pseudomonadati > Pseudomonadota > Gammaproteobacteria > Vibrionales > Vibrionaceae > Vibrio > Vibrio ostreae. Next base: position 113,282 of record NZ_CP076642.1, on the reverse strand, counting down.
CGATCCACTCCTTCATAATCTTTAACTTCACCGCCATTGGCCGCCAGCAGCGCAATCCCTTTCGCACAGTCGTGAGGTGAACCGCCGCCCAGTGACATCACACAGTCACAGTTGTTGGCTTTTAACTTAGCCAGGCCCGCTTCGACGTTTTCCACCGTTGGGTTAGGTTTGGTTTCATCAAACACAACAGACGCAACACCAGCTTGCTCAAGCAGTTTACTGACTTTTTCCACGACCCCGATTTTGTTCAGAAATTTGTCTGTCACGATCAGAATGCGATTAAAACCGTGCGAGGCAATGGCAGTTGCCGCTTCACTCAGACAGCCAGGACCCATCAGGTTAGAGGAAGGAATGTAAAACATATTAGACATTTTGTGCTCCTTTTGCGCAGCCAACAATGGCGCTTTGCGTGTCCGTAACTCCATACGTTACGAATCATTGCCGGTAGGCTATCAGGGACAAAAAGGGATAACTCACGCGTTTTTCAACAAAGTAGCTCGTATTTTCAAAACCACGAAAGGAAACTTGATCAAAATCATAAAAGTGAAATACCCAGTTAAAAATTGCTCAGCCAGGCTATTCTGACCTGCATCTTGAAACGTGTTGAATGCGTTCTCTCAGCGCCCCAAAAAGTGACCGTCATGAAAACAACTGACCCGCTCAACTTCACCGTCTTTGATAATATAGAAAGCATCCTGAGGAAGATCGAGTTGCCAGATGTCATCGTAGCTTAAACCCAGCAAAAGGCCGCGCAACACAATCCCGGTCAGGCCATGACAAACCACCACCAGATCCAGATGATGCGGCGCTTCATCTAACCACGCATTAACCCGATATTTTACCTCCGCAAACGACTCTCCGTCTGGTGCTTGCAGATACCAGTCGGGCGCATCCAGGAGATCAGGCTTTTCATCCAGCAGATCGAACAAAGGTTTTTCTTCCCATTGCCCAAGCGAGAACTCTTTCAGGCGGGGCTCATGGGTGAGGTCAGTTTTAGCATAACCGACTTCATCACAAATAATGTGCGCAGTTTCTACAGCACGTTCGAGTGAACTGGCATACATGCGATAGCTTCGGCCTTGTAAATGAGATTTGAGGTGTGTGCCCATCGCCAGGGCTTGCGCTTTGCCTGTCGCAGTAAGCGGTGAATTGCAGTGCCCCTGCAACTTACGTTCGGCGTTAAACTGGGTTTGTCCGTGCCTCAGCACAAAGATTTTTCTGGTCATGCCTGTCTTGACTTCATGGTCCGCAAACCGCCACATTACCCAATCCCGTTATCTAGGGCAAAGGCATCAGACCATAATGGCGATCGGGCTAACACTCCATCCTGCTGACCGCTCTCTCCGCTCCAGCGCTGAGTATTCCTCGTCATCCCTGCTGACCGCGAATTCGGTTGAGATGGATCAAGCTGGTCAGTTTGATCGCAGGTTTAATAATCAGTTGTGCGCTGCCAACAATAAACAGCCAGGTGCCGCTTTCAATCAGTGCATTATTGAGAAAGAAAAAACTGCCCAGCAAAAACCACACCGCAATCAATAAATCATTAAACGCGCCAAGTGCTTCGTAGCGTGCTTGAATGACAATATGCTGATTACCGATATCGAAATCCATTTCCCGAGTCTGTGTACTTTTCACCACTTCCACCTTAAGCTCAATCCACCTGACACTACCCTAGCGAAGCCACCTTCGATATGCAAACCTGACTCATAACTCAAACATTCGGTGAGTCAGTGTTTAAAAATCAACAACCTATTGTCTATCTGGGCTATAGTATTTCTATATGTGGCTGACGAGTTCATAACAATAGAGATGATTTATCTGATAATGCTGGTTGCGATGTTCGCTCTGATAGGTTTTATCGCATACGGCGCCATGCTGGGTATACGTTCGCAACGTCAGTTCGCCGAATTGCAGCGGCGCATTGATCAATTGGAACGTCAGTTGCAAAGTCAGTCAGACAGCGAGAGTTATGCCGCATCGTTTGCCGAGCAGCCTTCAAATCCGCAGCCAGTTTCTGTGCAGCGATCTGTTTCTGCGCAGCGATATATTTCTGCGCAAGAATTGGCTTCTCAAGCTCAACAACCCAAGGACTCAGGCCAGCAAACAGAAGCGCACGCCGCAGCCTGGCCACAAGGTTATCAGGTCAAACTGGCCGCTAAAATTTCACCTAACACAAATGCAGCTGCCAATGCATGGTGGAGCCGTATTCGTCAGGTGATCGCCAACTTTCCGACTGGCGATCAATCCACCAACGCGCTGTTCTGGCTCGGCGGAATTGTATTGACCTTTGGTGGTCTTTTCCTGGCCAAGTACACTCTCGAAGCAGGCCTGCTGTCACCGCTAACCCGGGTACTACTGGGCTTTATGGTCGGGATCGGCTTTATTGCGGCAGCGGAATATCTGACCCGTAAAAAACAAGCTCTAGAGATCCACAGCGACTATCTGTGCGCCGCGCTGGTGTCAGCCGGTGTCATCACCTGCTACGCCATGACGCTGGTCGCATCTCACTATTATCTGCTCATCTCGTCTGGCACTGCGTTCGTTATGCTTGCCATCATCGCACTGACAGCCACCGCCATGACACTGCGTTATGGACCGATCGTGGCGGTGATTGGCATTTTAGGCGCCTACTCGGTGCCGTTCCCTTTCTGGTCATTCAATGACAGCCTGCTGACCATCGCCGGCTATATTGTTTTGGTCAGCGCGTCCGCTATCGTAGTTGCCAACCGGGTCAGGCGCCCTTGGCTGTGGTGGCTAAGCTTCTGCGCTCACTTCAGTTGGCTGCTCGGATTGATTGTCCTCAGTGCGGTGTCTGATGCCTGGATTATTGTGCTGTTTGCCCTGATTTCAATTTACCTCTATGTACTGAGCGATGTCCTGGGGTGGCGCCTGCAACAAGGCCGGCAGCGGCCATTGTCGCTTAGGGTGCTGTTCATGCCGAGAAAGGAGCAAGCCGGCTTGCTCGCTTCATTATTGCCAGTGTGGCTCTTCTATGTGGTGCATGGTTATCAGCCAAGCTTAATTGTCGTCACGGTACTGTTACTGGCTCTGCTGTGCAGCGGGCCGCTGCGTCACTCTGCATTTGATACCTGGCCTCTGCTTGGCTGGCTGCTCTCCATCGCGACCTGGTGGTTGCTATTGCCACAAACGAATTATACCGATCTCGATTTCATGTTCAGCGGCGCTCATCTTTACAGTCAGGCGATCGCCCTGGCGCTGTTTAGCTACGCGCTATGGATGCAGCATTGGCTGCCCAAACGGCTGGCCTTTTCTCTGCTGCTGGTGATCGGGCCAACTTCCCTGCTCGCCCTGAGCTATATTTTCTCGCCGCCGCAGGCCAACCTGGGCATGTATTCACTATGGGCTGTTGAACTATTGGTATTGGCTTTGATTGCCGAGCGGATCACCGCCCAGCAGCCACGGGGCTGGGTCAAGTTGTCAGGTATTCTGCTCGCTAACCTTAATATCAGCCTGATCTTAACCATGCTGCTGGAATCAAGCACACTGACACTCGCCTTAAGCTTGCAGCTCATCGGGCTTGGCTACTGGTGTCAGCGTTTGACACTCACTCCGCCCCAATGGCTGGTCAAAGTGTTACTGGCCGTATTATTAATCCGCCTCACCCTTTTCCCGTGGCTGGATGAATACCAAAATGATCAGGTTCTGGGCGTACACTGGACCCTCATCGTTTACCCGCTGATCCTGATCATTCTCGCTTACGCCCGCCGCTACTATCAGGACAGCCAACTGCGTCAAGTTATTGCCGGAGCTATGTTGCACGTGGTGGCGCTGCTGGTCACCACCGAAAGCAGTTATCAACTGGTCGGTCACTATCCTGATTTCAGCGCGCCAAGTTTCAAAGAAGCGATACTTCTGGCAATGAACTGGCTGATCATGGCAACTGTCTATGCCTACCGTAGTCAGTATTCCCGCACACTGCGCCCGGTTTATCTAGGCTTCGCAGCTTTATTAACTGCTGGCTCCGCGCTGTACCACATCGCCCTGCTGACCACCTTTAATCCGTGGTTTTCAGCTTTGACCATCGGCAACGCTCCGCTGTGGAACTGGATGCTGCCGCTGTGGTTAATACCGGCGTTATTATTACTGGCCGCGGCGCGTTTAAATCTGCTCACCAGCCAGATAAAACCGGCACTGTATGGCATCAGCGCCTTGTGGTTACTGCTGTTTATCAACGGCACCATCAGGCATGCATTCCATCAGGATATGATTTGGCTTGGCCTACCGACCGAACAACTGGAGATGTACACTTACTCACTGGTCTGGCTGCTGATTTCCGTGCTGACGCTGATTGCCGCGCGCCGCATGACGCAACCTGCCCTCACCCAAACCGGTTTTATCGTGCTGGCCGCCGTGGTCTGTAAAGCATTTTTGATCGACATGTCGCAGCTGACCGGCCTGTACCGCGCGCTGTCTTTCCTGGGATTGGGTCTGAGTTTACTCGGTGTGGGGTGGCTGTTTCAGAGAATGAAAACAGAGAATAACGACGTTGGTCGTTGATGCTGTTAAAACGCCGAAACTCTCCATTACTATTCTAGGATTTAATAAACCAATCGGACTTCAGCCCGTCTAATGAAGACATACATGAAAAAAGATGCTCGTTTACAAGGACAGTCAACCCAAACGAAAATAAACAAGACTAGGATTATCCATAAGCCTATATATATTATTTCTCATGTCGATGATGATGCTTAACGTTTTTCAAGTAACGACGAGTACCTGCGATCGTCATAAGCAAGAGTGTCCATATCCCCAAAGCACCGCCAGAGCCGCCACCCGAGCCTGCATCTTCCGAATCCTTAATTTGATCATCAGGCTCACCAACTTGTGCAGAAGTCCACTGCGTGTTAACCGACAACAGGTCATAAGCTGAGTCACTGATTTCGCTATCACCCAACGCGACGATATATGTGCTTTGATCTGTACCATCAGCAGCGTCAAATATCGGATAAATATCATCAAAGAACACACTGGTTGACGCCGTAACTGCACCCACACCAAACGCGACATCAATCGGTGTCAGACCTGCACCGGTATCTGAATAACCACCCGCGATATACACGCGGATAATATCTGCTGCGCTGGTATCGGTACGAGTAATATTGATGTCAAACGACTGGGTATTCATGTTTTCAGACGCAGACACAGTTAAGGTACGATTATTGCGTTCTGCCGCTATGGTGCCAACTAATGGGGCATATTGATTGACAAAACCGACCACATCGCCGCCGCCCACCGAACAGTCTGTCGCACCGGCAATAGAAATATTCTCTTTATCGGTATAAAGCGAGGACGCACCGATGAGCGATTGATGCCCATTGTCGCAAATATTGGCAAAGCCGTCTTCACGAGAGTCGCCTTGTGTGTTGAAATTAATCGCTGTTGCTTCTTCGTGCACCGCCCCTACGGCATGTAGTAATTCATGCCCCGCGAGGTACACAAATGCAGAATAATTGCTCAGCCCCATCGAAGCTCCACCAGCGATAGCCATTTTACGAGTCTCGTTGGGTTCGTTTGTGAATGTGTTATCACGAATTAGCTGTGCAAAGCCATAATCGCTACCTAATCGTGGAAAGATACCGATCGCGATATCACCCACATCGGTCTTTGCCTCAACCGCAGCGTCCAACCCCCTCATGTACTGAAGCCCAGAAAACACATTTTCGGTAGGAGCGACTTCCGAGTCACTGAGCGTTCCGAAATAAGTGGGTTTAAATTCTGCGTTGATGCCCTTCTCAGCCATCAACTCGTTAATGTTTTCCAAGGAGCGATATACGCCCACAATTTCTTGTGAGACGTTGAAACCAGATCCGCTTTGATAAAAAGCACTGACTTCAATTGTGGTTGCAGAATAGGCCGTTGCTGATAACAGTGAGCTAACCAGACCGACGAGTAGATTTTTGTTCATGAGGATGTGTTCCTTTGCTTTATTCACTGGCAATCTAACTAGAACACCTAAAAAACCAGCAAAACAGATTAATACTCATATGAGGTAACCCCATCACTAACAAAAGAAAACTCAGTTGCATATTAATTAACTATCAACATGCTATGCGGTTAACAAAAAAACCAATCAATCCAATAGAAACCGCCATTATCAGGAGTATTATCAGTAGGACACACACCTCCAAAATAGCTACTGAGCCCGCGATAACTCACTCAGGGGTGAAAAAAAGAACTCCCCATACTCACCGCAACAATAACTAAAAACAGTGCCATCAGTTTATTAATCATGATCAGATAACGGGTTTGATTAATATTTTTTCCCATGAAGCGTCCAAACATACAGTACGCCCATGGCGCACCAAAGGCGAATACTGCAAGACCGATACACCAGGCAAACAGTAGCAGGCCAGTAATCCCTGCGTTCGAAAATTGCACGGTTGCGACCGGCAATGCCACCGTTATGCCTTTTGGGTTAAGCAATTGCATCAGCAGCCCATCGCGAAAAGTCAGCGTACGTGGTTGGGCATGAACATCATCTCCGACCGGAGCGCTGAATATCTTGTACGCCAGCCAGAGGATATACAGGCTGCCCAGCACTGAGGCGCCTTGTAGCAGTGATTCGTTCATCACCTGTTCACCGATCAGAGCGAGTGAAAAAAACAGGATAAACATGGCAACGGCCACACCAGAAAAAAAGCCCAAAATACGCGGCTGCTTTTGAATCCCATTATTTAAACCAATAGCGTTCACCGGCCCAGGCGTGTACATCACGCCAAAGGCATAAAGAATTATGTCTGTCATGGGTTACTCTTAGAATTAATCAGATAGTGAAAATCAAACGTTTAATTGACGCTGATATTGATGCGGTGTGATGCCGAAGCTCTTTTTGAACTTACGATTTAAATGGCTCACATCCGAAAAGCCAAAGTTAACCGCGACATCGGATACTTTATCCCCGGTATGCAGTGCCTGTTTCGCCCTGTTAATACGGCAATTAAGCACATATTGATGCGGCGTCATACCAAACTGCTGGTTAAATTCGCGAATAAAATGGTATTTGGACATGTTCGCTGCCTGGCAAATCTCATCGACTGTCATCTTTTGACTCAGATTACAGAGAATGTACTCTTTGGCACGCAGTAACAGAGTATCTTTACGCTGGTGATAATTGCCGGAATGAAACGTACCGCCTCCGAGGCGGATGACTGACTGGGCAATCGCCAGCAACGCGGCTTCTTCTTCCAGAGCGGACAGAGCAGCTTGCCCCATCATTTGGCTCAGATTCAATACCTGACTGCGTAGCGCGTGATCGTTGAAGATCGACGATTTAAGACGAATCTGATCGTCCGATATGTGTCCGAGCGACCGCATCAGATTAGTCAGGGTTGCCTGCGGAATATAGAGCATCTCATATTGCAGCTCCGAGCGTGCTCCTGCACTGCCATCGTGGACCTGCTCCGGATTAAACAACATCACGTTACCGGCATTACTCTTATGAAAAACGCCGTCACTGAAAAAATCCTGACGACCTTTGCGAGTCACACCAATGCTGTACTCTTCATGCGCATGCTTGTCATAGCTGAACTCTTTCATCTGGGCAGAAAAAGCGCTCAAACCATGAATATGCTGACTCGGAAGATACTGAAATTGCTCTTGCATGATGCTGCTAATCACTCGCGTTACTGTAGGGATTCAGTATAAAAACTCCGCCAGCGGAAGAATAGAATAAAATTGCGAAGTTTATCGCCAGCCTGATAATCGCCACACACTGACTGTTCAATACAAGGTGTAAAGTATGAACACTTGTGTAACCCAGCCTGCTTTACGCTAATTTTTCAGACACTTAACCGACTCTCCTCATTCTGAGCCTGTTGAATGGCACACAACAAGTGTTCACATTAGTAAAATCTTAACTATAAAAACCATAAAATTCAGAATGATACCTATTGGCCCACTCTATGCTTTCTGACCCGGTGCAACACCAACTCGATTTTTGTAAGAACAAACATGACGGTTGTACGGGAAATAAAACAGATTCCTGTACCCGGCGGAGGTTTTATGAAAGCGACACCAAAAACATGGTGGCACAGTATAGGTTCGCACTGCGCCGCTTTATCCGAGCTCAACCCACTCCAAGATTGGGAGGCCCGCAAAGTTATTAAATGGCTGGCGTGGCTGCTGATTGCGTGCGCGGCTGTGGGTTTTCAAACAGCTCAGAGCGCGGCCGGTGATGCATCCGGCCAGGGAGTACAACCTATGGAGGTGGACGGTAACCCTACCTGTTCTGATCTGTTAGGCATTCCCGACGTGCAAGAGCTCAAAGTTGAACCGGTCGCTGACGGGACTTACAGCGATGGCGACCTGACAGTCATGATCGAAGTTCAAGAGGGGGCCAAAACCTTCTCTTGGGATCAGGGTGACAGCAGCATCATCATGCACAGCGTATTTGTTAAAGGTGGCCCTGGCGGTAACCTCTATGAATACTATGCCGATGGTTTGCTGGTTAGCTCAGACACAGGCTTACACGCTCCGGTTGGCAAAAATGGTCGATACGCTGGTCTAAGCCATATCTCTTTTTGTTACACTCCTGGCGCACCAGAAATCAAAATCACTAAAACTTGTACCTATGGTGGTTTAGAAGGCGGTGACACCCTGCGTTACAACTACACATTGCTGGTAGAGAACACCGGCCAGTTACCTTTGTATGATATTACAGCCACCGATACAACGGCAGAAAATGTCGACCTGTCCGGTAACTCTCATGTCTACCCTTGGGGTATGCTGGACGTCGGGGATTCAAAAGAGTTCAATGGCTCCTTTACGGTCGGCCAAAACGGTATTCTTAATGAAGCCATGGTCACAGCCGCACTGGTCAGTGGTGGCACCCCATCCGTTACCGATGATGATTCATTCGACTGCCCTTCGCAAAACATCCCAGGCACACTGTCACTGCAAAAAGACTGTGATGTCTACGTGGTCAATCGTTTTGCAGAAACTGGCATGAATGAGTACGGCCTGAAAGTGCACTATAGCGGTAGCGTATGTAATACCTCTGACGTCACCATTAATGGCGTCATCGTTCAGGACAATAAAGACCCTGAACCACACGACATTGGCACCCTGTACCCACAAGGCACCGATGGCGATTGTGCCGACTATAGTGGTAGTTATGAACCTGTTCCTGAGGAAGGTGAAGGTCTGCCATTAGCGGGTGAAGCTGTGCGTGCCTTTACCGATGAAGTAAATGCGTTAGGTGTTACCGCATTTGGTGGTATTGTTGAAGCCGTTCCTGCAGATGCAAGTTGCACCTTATGCCCAGCTTGTGCTGACCTGGAGCAATGTCCGGTCGACGTAGTGCAGTTTTAATCAATGACATTAGACACCTGAAAAAATACCCGGCATCAGTGCCGGGTATTGTCATTATTTGTTACGCCCTTTGCCAGGCTTAGTCGTTCCGCCCGAAGTATCAGGATCTGCAGACGTCTGCAGGGCAATCGACACCACCGCGCTTGAACTACCAACACCATTACTTATGGTATATCTAAAGCTGTCGCTCGATTTAAAGCTCTTATGCGGCGTATATTTCAGGCTACCATCAGCCAGTAATTGTACGGTGCCTTTGCTTGGCTGAGTGAACGAGGTAAGAGTGACTGCAGAAGTGTCTTCAATCACATCGTTCGCTAACACATCAATCACCACAGAATCTGTATTCGCTAGAGAAACCGAATCATTAACTGCAACCGGGGCTGTGCCTGCTGAGCCGTTATCCGCCACAACAGTATAATTCACTGTGGTCGTTGCTTCTGTCTGGGTTTGTGAACTGTGCTTAGTTGAGACAGTCAGCGTATAGTTGTTCGCCGCCGCACTGTCCGACGACACCACGGAGATAACGACCTGACCAGACTCCGCAGGAGCCAAAGTCACCTGTTCACTGCTCGCCTGCCAACCGATTGGTACAGCCGTACTGACATTAAACGACTCCGTCTCACAGTCCGTACTGTCATGGTTGGTGACCGTAACTAAATACTGCACTTGCTCTCCGGCTGCTCCCGCATTATCGCTCATGGCAGTCGCACTGATTTGTGGAGCGCTCGTACTACAGCTTTGGGGCGAAACATTACCCTGCCCTGAATCTCCGAAATTAACGCTCACCTCTGCGATACCGTTTGCGGCACTGATGAGGCTGAACGTTACACCCGAATCTGGATCGGTATAGCTGTCACCAACCGGCATCGCCGGATCGAACCAGTCATTACGTCCATATGCCTGGTGAAACTGTGAATCAGTTTTAAAGTGAAGCAGATTACTGCTGCGGCCATCGCCATCGGTGGCAGCACGAACCACAATGCCATCCGTCACATCACCACGGTAAAAGCGATATGAGCGGTCAGCAAGGAAATCATCGAAGCCGACAGACTGACGGTATTCGATATAGAACCATTTCATTGCCCCAGTCGACGCATCGGTGCCTCGTGGGATTTTGATAGTAACCGGTTGAGTGTCTACGCTTTCATAATTGGAGATCGAGTAAGTTCCGCTTTGCGTCACTTCTAAAGTTCGTGCGGCATGCGCACCGTTCAGCCATCCCAGCTGTTCTTTCTGGAAGGTGTTGAAATAACCAATGTCCGGATTACCCATCACATCGTAGGTATCGCCATACTCATTGATTGTACAGCTGCTGCCCAATGTTTCATCACCACAGTCCAGAGCACGCGAATGATACAATCCGAAGTTATGACCCAGTTCGTGAGCAATGTTGGTCGCTGTCAGTACACCGTTAATAAACGCGCGGGTTGGGACACCGTCCATCGTGGCAGAGCCGGCAACACCACACGCTGCCGTGGTCATCAGATACACGATACGGTCATAATTACCTATATCGATGCCAGAATTGGCAGCCTGTTTATCCGCTTCGTCCTGTACCGCGTTCAAATCACACACCTGGTTGGACAAAGGCAGTGTGAACCAACCCGCAACCTGACCGGACAACCAGGTTTGGCCAAAAGAGTTCTCACGATAGAACTGATCAACCTGACCAAATACCAGATCATCCGCCTCGGCAAGTGTCAGTGGTTTTTCGTCAGGATTTTCCTGAAAATTCACCATCAGAACCAAGGTATTTTGCTGACCCGTAGTCGAAATATTTATTGCTGAATGTGCCGAGAATGGAACCATGGTCATGATGCTGAGCAATAGCAACCCAATAGCATGCAAATGATTAAGCAAGCTTTTCCCTACCCTAAATGGCACAACAGAGTTAATAGAATTCAACGTCTTCCCCTCAGACTCACGAGTAATAATTTTTAAAATATTCATTACTTAAGAAGTTATCATGTGAAATAACATAAACTTGCCGAACATATATTTACGCTTAAAATAAGTAGCGGATAAATGTTTATATACAATAAATTGCAAATATAACTTTTATGTTGTTAGCCAAAATTTCCGCAATACAACCCCCCTCCTCGCAGGGAAAGAGGATAAAGTTATAATATTAATTTTCAGTCAGTTACGAAAAAATAATATTACTTGCGATCATTTAGACAAACTCATCCCACACCTATTTTTATACAGATGGTGGCATACTTAAAAATATGATGTTCAGACTAATAAAATCCAGGATTAAAAAGACCCAATATGCTTACTTAAACATATTGGGTTATCCTTTAACGATGATAATGCTATCAATAAATATATTTATAACTCAAGGAAATTTTGGTTAATTTTTGGTCAAACCAAAAAATGCGGAATATTAACATTATGATAACAATTAATAAGCCTGACTAAAGCTAACAATATCAATATTTTCAACTAGTTTAATAATATTAATCTGAACATATTTTATTAACAGTCATCATTGAAATAGCATTTTCATCATCACTGAGCAACTGCATATCTGCTGCATTCAAATTTTAATTTGGAATAAAGATCACTATTAATTACAACCGTCCACGTGTTCGTGAAACACGCTGTGAGAGCAAATTGGAACTAAGCGTCAGATCCGGCAAATGATAGTGCCTTCTGATATCACATCAAGTCTCAGCCCGATTCACATCGTGAGAGTAACCCGCTTGCGTAACTGCCGATCTTTTCATGAACACAACCCACTTTCACAGGGTGCATGCGATTATCAAACCAACCTATATGGTTGCGCGGCAACTGTCCGGTATTGGACCTGTGGGTGCGCTGGCCCGGGCTGGAATAACACAAAAACTCGAACTGCCAGTGGGTAGCAGGAATCCGGGCCGTGCGGAGCAGTCGTTGGATAAAGCACACCGATAGTCAGTCGGTGTAACAGGGATAAACTTTAAATTTAACAGCGAAAAAGCGAACCCTGAGGTTCGCTTTTTCGTATCTGTTTACCAATCAGCGCATACGCTTACAGCATGGCCACTGACTGCTGGGCAATCACAAATTCTTCGTTAGTCGGAATCACAACCGCCAGTTTGGAGTCTTTGGCGGTAATCACGCCAGACTGACCGAAACGAGCGTCAGCATTCGCTTTGGCATCTTCTTGATAGCCAAACACTTTCAGGTAGTTAAGAATCTCGCTGCGAATTGGCAGTGAGTTTTCACCGATACCACCAGTAAACACAATCGCATCGACTTCTTCACCAATCGCCACCATGTACGAACCAATGTATTTCGCGACCCGGTAGGTAAAGATCTCAAATGCCAGACGGGCACGCGGATTGCCCTTTTCCATCGCTTCCAGCACACCACGCGCGTCGCTGGTCACACCGGAGACGCCAAGGAAACCTGATTTCTTGTTGAGCATGTCAAACAGCTCGTCTTGCTGCCAGCCTTTGCGGAACAGGAATTCGATCACGCTTGGGTCGATATCACCACAACGGGTTCCCATCATCAAACCAGCCAGCGGAGTCAGACCCATACTGGTATCAACGCACTCACCATTCTTAATGGCAGTGACCGACGCACCGTTACCCAGGTGAACCGTGATGAAGTTACTCTGCTCTACCGGCTTATCCAGCATCTTGGCCGCTTCACGGCTAACGTAATAGTGGCTGGTACCGTGGGCACCGTAGCGGCGAACTTTCTGTTCTTCATATAACTCGTAAGGAAGGCCGTAGATAAAGGCTTTAGGTGGCATGGTTTGGTGGAAGGCGGTATCAAAAACAGCGAACTGTGGCAGGTTTGGGAACGCAGCCATTGCAGCGCGCATACCGGTTGCATTGGCTTTGTTATGCAGCGGAGCCAGTTCAGCCAGGCGTTCAACTTCTTCTATCACCGCTTCATCCACTTTGACCGTACCTTTAAAGGTTTCGCCACCAGCCACGATACGATGACCCACAGCGACAAACTGAGAAGTCAGCCCCAAGGTCTCCAGCAAGCTTACCACCCGATTGACCGCATACTGGTGATGATTGCCTCCTGCCGGGATCGCTTCGACGGTTTTCTCACCTTGGTATTTCCAGCTGATTTCAGCTTCTGGCAAACCAAAACATTCACCAAGACCTGAGACCAGGGCGTCACCCGATTGTGAATCAATGACCGCGAATTTAAGTGAGGAGCTGCCTGAGTTGATAACCAGCACGTACGAGTTCGACATGGGGATGTATCCTGTTTCCGACTAAATTTGCGAAGCCTGAGCTTCTCCGTTTGCTGGCCCTATTATTCAATAATTTTTGAATCTTTCAACTTTGTTTTAGTTTTTTGTGTGATGAAAACGAAATTTTGTTGATCTTTGACAACAAAATATTTTTTTCGAGTGTAGAAATATTTCCATATGTCACTATTTTTTAACTGCATTTCTTAATGGAGCGTGTCTTGCCCGACCAGTAACGCGTAAAATGGATCATCAGAACGAAAAAAAGCCTGTGGCAGAACCACTGGCTTTTCGATTGAAAATGTCGGCATAGAATCGGTTGCGAAAAATCACCGCCTTGTGCCTCTGTCATCATGCTTAGTGAGTGTGATACAAGCACATGCGCTTGCCTTCGATCTCCAGCACCCGGAATGGGGTTTCGTAGATTTCACTCAGCACACTTTCCTGAATAACAGACTCCACACTACCCGTTGCAACCACTTCGCCTTTCTTCAGTGCAATGATGTAATCCGAATAACAGGAAGCAAAGTTGATGTCGTGAATAACAACCACCACGGCTTTATTCAGCTCATGGGCCAGACGCTGAATTGTTGCCATGATCTGCAGCGAATGCTTGATGTCCAGGTTGTTGAGCGGCTCATCGAGGAAGATGTAGTCGGTATCCTGCGCAATCACCATGGCAATAAACGCAAGCTGGCGTTGACCACCACTCAGTTCATCCAGATACTTGTGCTGAATCGTGCTCAAATCAAGGTAGTTGATCGACTGGTCGATCAACTGCTGATCGTTCGCATCCAGTTTGCCCTGCGAGTATGGGAAACGCCCGAAGGCCACCAGCTCACGCACTGTAAAACGCATGGTTAAGCTGTTCGCCTGACGCAACACCGACAGTTTTCTCGCCAGGGCTTTGGTATCCCAGTCCACCAGTTCTTTACTATCGATCCACACTTTACCGGCATCACGATTGACCAGGCGGCTGGCCATCGACAGCAAGGTACTCTTACCTGCCCCATTCGGGCCGATGATTGAGGTGACTTTACCTTTCTCGAACTCCGCACTGGCCTCTTTTACCACTGCATGTTGGCCGAATTTTTTCGTCAGTTTATCGAGTAGAATCATAGCTAAACCACTTTGTTACGAATCAGAAGAGAAAGGAAATAAATGCCGCCAACGAAGTTAATGATGACACTTAGTGTGGTCCCGAAATGGAACACTTTTTCCACCATCCACTGCCCGGCCAAAAGAGCCAGAACAGACATGGCAGAACAGGCAATCAACAGCACACGATGCTGGTAAGATTTAAACCATTCCCGGGTCAGGTTCGTCACCAGGATACCGAAGAACATAATTGGCCCCACCAACGCGGTGGAAATTGAAATCAGAACCGCGCTCAGCAGCAGGACCTGGCGGGTAGTTTTGCGAACGTCTACCCCAAGGCTGACTGCATTATCATTATCGAGCCAGAACACATCCAGCACGCGGTGCATTCGGAACAATAACAAGGCTATGCCTAACAGCAACGGCGTTGCCAGATATACCAGGCTCACTTTTACATTGTTAAAGCTGGCAAACATATTGGCCTGAACGGACGCAAAGTCATTCGGATCCATCAGCATGATCAAAAACGATGCAATATTCGAGAACAGCTGACCAAAAATCACCCCCATCAACAATAGCGCCATCAGGTTACGTTTCTCTTTACTGAAATAAAAAGTAAATAACAGGGCCGAGAACCCCATCATCGCCGCAACAGAAAGTGAAAAATTCAGATAAGCATTAATAGCGAAGCTGCTCAACCCACCAAACAGTGCCACAATCGCCACCTGTACAAACAAGTACAGGGAATCAAAACCCATGATACTCGGGGTAAGAATACGGTTGTGGGTGATGGTCTGAAACGCCAATGAAGACTGTGCGATTGCGATGCCGGCCAGCACAATAGCTAACACTTTCGGCACACGGCGCGACAGGAAATACTCATAATTATCGGCGGTTAATCCGACACCAATGAATAATGCAGCAAATACGACGGCAAGGGCAATCATCGCCGTCAGTTTGGTTTTATCCTGCATGACGCTGACCTCGCAGGATAAGAGCGATAAATGCAAAACCACCAAAAATACTGATGATCATAGAAATAGGCACTTCATAAGGGAAAATGATCACACGCCCTAACAAATCACACAGCAGTACCAGCAAGGCACCAAAAATAGCGGTGCGAGGAATGTTGAGACGCAAATTGTCGCCATAGTAATAACTGACGATGTTCGGCACAATCAGCCCCAGGAACGGCAACTCTCCGACAATCATTACGACAGTCGCCGACATCACCGAAACCAGACAGACACCAATGATGAGAACCTGCTGATAGTTAAGGCCGAGGTTAACCGCAAAATCTTTGCCCATACCGACCGCAGAAATACGTGCGGCATACAGATAGCTGAAAATCGCGACCGGAACCGCGATATACAGCAGTTCGTAATTGCCTTTCAACAAGTTGGCGAAGTTCGCGACTGCCCAGCCGGAGAGGTTTTGAATCGCATCGAATTTGTAGGCAATAAAGGTCGCAGCAGAGCTGACCACATTACCAAAAATGATGCCGACCAAAGGGACAAAAATGGCATTTTTAAACTGAATGCGCTGAATAAACTGCACGAACACCAGGGTTCCGGCCATCGCGACAGCAAAGATCAACCAAAGGTTGTTGCCATCACCAAATATCACCAGACTTAAGACGTACCCCAGCATGGCACATTCGATGGTGCCGGAAGTGGAAGGCGCAGCAAATCGGTTCTGACTGACCTGCTGCATTATCAGGCCGGCGATACTTAGTCCGCCTCCGGCCAGTAACACCGCCAGCAAACGCGGTACACGGCTGGTAACAAGCAGATTCCAGCTTTCGGCATCACCGCTTAGCAGGCCTACAAACGACAAATTGCCCACCCCCACAAACAGTGAAGACAGGCTCACAATTACAAAAACGAGCAATAATTTTTTCACAACTAACCTAGGCTTGCCAGTGCCTGCCCTAAGGGCAGACACCGTTACACATGATTAAAGGCCAACAGAATTTTTCATGTCTGCCACCATCTGCTCGGTGGCTTTAACACCAGCGGCTGAGATGTACCAGGCGTTCAAATCCAAAAACTTCATGCGTTTATTCTGATAAGCATCCGTAGCTTTCACCAGATCATTTTCAAACTCTTCATGGGTGTGGCTTACGCCTTTGTTAACCAGCTTGTCACGGTCAATGATGAACAGCGTCTGCGGGTTGTGCTCACGAATAAATTCGTAAGAGATCAGATCACCATGTTTGCCTGTCTGTTTTACCTTGGTGTTTTCTTTAAAACCAAAATCACGATAGATAGCAGAGAAACGAGAGTCTTTACCAAACGTGGTCAGGTTACCGCCTGAGCTCATCACCGTCAGGGCATCCACGGTATGGTGATCAGTGTAATCATGTACCTGTTTGATCTCTTTCTTCAGTTGATCAATTTTAGCGTCAACTTGCGGTTCAATATCAAACACTTTACCCAGGTTATGCCACTGTTCCTGCGTGCTTTCCCAGTAACCTTTACTGTCATCGACAGCAAAAACGATGGTCGGTGCAATTTTAGACAGCTCATCGTAGGCTGTTGCGGCACGTGAACCCACAATGATCAAATCTGGTTTCTGGGTGTAAATAGACTCGAAATCCGGCTCGAACAGAGAACCAGCCTGTGCGTAATCATCACCGTGGTATTTATCCAGATACGGCGGAAGTTGTGGCACTTTAGAGACAGCCACCGGCTTGATACCAAAGCTGTCGACCGCATCCAGCGCGCCTAAGCCAATCACAACAACACGTTGAGGTTTCTGTTCCAGAGTGGTTTTACCCATCTGATGTTCAATAGTCACTTCTGCAGAATGGGCTGAAAAAGACAGGACCAAAGCCAGAGACGTCAAACTGATAACGGATTTCATAATCTTCCTTTTACTAATCATTGCGATATATTTTGAGAAGCATTCGCATTAAGATGTGGCAACTATACCCAGTTACCCACCCTACCGCAACTGAGATAACCGACTTAGGATTGTAAATCTGTGTAAAACAGGGAAGATGTTGATCTGACGTTAAAAAAACGCCAGATCCTATGCAGAAACTAAGCTGCTCGTGGTGAAGATATCACCTGCGTTGTTAGGTCTGTGCCTGCGACGTGGGTAATCGTCTGCGGATCAACCAGGCTCCAACCGGTACTGTTATCCAAAGGCTCGGAAGCCAATACGATGTCATCGTCCATCACTTTGATAAATACCGTTGGCGGGTGCAGGTCCGAACTGTAACGTACCAGCCAGAACTGGTCGCCGTCTGACAGGCAAATCGACGCTTTAAACGGGGTAGTAATCCCCTTCATTGCCATCGCCTGTTCAATCTCATTCACCGTACGCCGGATAGCCGCTTCCGGATTGACAGCCAGGCCATTTTTCATCATCAGCAAGAAGATCAGCTCACTGTCTGTCGTCCCCTTGCGCTGTACATAAAGTGACTCCGGCAGCATGCATTCCAGGGTATAGCGTACCTTTTCAAACTCACCAATCTGGCCGTTATGCAGAAACATCCACTGCTCCAGCACAAAAGGATGGCAGTTACTGCGCGACACCTGAGTTCCGGTCGAAGAGCGGACATGAGCCATAAAGCGGTGTGAGCGAATATGGTGGGCAAGCGACTTAAGATTGTCATCCCCCCCAGGCTGGCAGAACTTCATGAAAAGTACCCGGCGTGCTGCGCTCGGTATACCAGCCTAAGCCAAAGCCGTCGGCGTTAACACGCGTCACAGCTTTGCGCGCTTCGAGACTTTGATGAACCAGCGAATGCTCCGGTTGATAAACCAGTTGTTCAAGATAAATAGGGTTGCCCTGATAGGCGAGCCAGCGACACATAAAGGTGATAGCCCTTAAAATAGAGAGGTCTTTACTAAACCACGTTTCCACCTTGCTGGCAATATCGCCGGGCAAGATTATCTTCTGCCGACCCAACGTTCATCCAGCCAGGCTGCTGACGAGAAGACATGCACCCGACAAATAGTAAAGCAGCTTACCAGTATATTGGTAAGCCGCTTTGCATACTACTTACTGGCAATTGAGCCGTTTTTGAACCGACTTTAACTCAGCTTAAACTGGGCCATATCTTTATCCAGTGCCGCAAACTGCTCTTGCACCTGTTGCGAGGTTTGGGTCGAACGACTGCTGATCGCCGCCACATCATCCACCGCATGATTCACTTGCTGCATCAGATGCGTGATGGCCTGCGTCGCCTGGGTTTGCTGCTCTGACGCATGAGTGAGTTCCACCATCTGCTGATTAAGCTGACTTATCTGATTGGTGGTCGATTCCAGTTTAACGACGGCTTCTTCAATATGTTGCGAACCGACTCCGGCAATCTGCTGCCCCTGCTGGATCTCTTTGACCACAGCAGCGGTCGAGGACTGAATCGCCTGCACAATCTGATTGATTTCGCTGGTTGATGCCGTCGTGCGTGTTGCCAACAGGCGCACTTCATCAGCAACCACCGCAAAACCCCGCCCCTGCTCTCCGGCGCGGGCGGCTTCGATCGCCGCATTTAAAGCCAGCAGATTGGTTTGCTCGGCCAGACCTTCAATCACTTCCGTCACTTTACCGATAGCAGCACTCTCCTGACTCAATTGCCCGACTAACCGGTTAGCCTGTTCAATGGTCTGGTGCAGGTTATTCATGGTCTCTTTATTTAGCGCCAGTGACGACTTACCCTCAGCGATTTCACGCTGTGATTCGGCCAGAGCGACCATTGAACACTGTGCCTGCTGTAAAGTGTGTGCGGTCGACTGGCTGACATCAGATAACTCTGCATCCATTGCGCTGATGTGCTGTTGCTGGTTTTTCACCTGCGACAGGGTATGTTGATTGGACTGCAATAAAGCGCCCATACTTTCACTGACACGCTGCGCTTTGTCCGTCACGCCCTGCACGATACCCGCTAAGGAAACATTCATGCGGTTGATCGATTCGGTCAGAGCAGACAGTTCATCATTTCCGTTAACGCTCAGCGGCGGCTGAGAAACATCACCGGACGCAATCAATTGTGCGCGAGCGGAAATACCCGCCACGCGACGGCCAATGCTGCGCCCCATGTAACCGGAAATCACCAGCGCCGCGACAATAACCAGAATCAAGGTAGTGACCAGCACGCTGAGCACCTGACTGATAGACGCTTCGATTCCCTCGCCGCTCTCGTCGGCTTTCAACTGCTGGGCTTTAACAACGGCTTCTAAGGCACTATCCAGGCTCTCTGCCGCTGGCAGCAATGTTTTCGCCATCTCCTGATGGGCAAAGTTCCAGTCCGGAGACTGCCGCAGTTCGATCACCTGATCAGCCAGCGGGAAAAACAACTGCTGCATCTCTTTAAATAGATCCCAAAGCGAGCGGTCACTGTCATTAAGCAGGTTCAGTTTACTGTCAATTTCACTGACCGACTGATTATGAGCTTTAATGAAATCATGATACTTGTCGAGATATTCACTGCGCCCGTATAACAGAAAATCGCGCATCGCTGAAAGTGCATTCGCGAGAGAGTTATAGCTGTCGGCGTAAACCTTAAACAAGCGCTTGCGCTCATCGCCTTCCTTATTCGAAGATTCGGCATTGATCAGCCCTTGTAACTGATCCAGAGCCACTTCGGCTATCGGGGCTGCTTCGTTGGTAAACAAATTGTGAGCTGGCAGGTTTTTGGCGCTGTGGGCTAACTCAACGATCTTCTCTACTGATGCTTTCACCGCTTGCCATTGTTTGACCACGGTTTGATAGTCTTGCTGGTCGATCAACGGCTCGAGAACGGGTAACGATTGATCAGTCTGCACAACAATCTGGTTTAACTGCTGTTTAAGGCGTTCCGCACTGGCTTCATTACTACCGAGCAGCATATAAGCCCGTACGGTCGATAAACTGGCCTGGACCGATTGCTGAATACCACGACTGGTGTCAACGGTCGGCAAATCAGAATTAAGAAGAGACTGGGCGTGATTATCCAGCACTGAGATACTGCGGTAGGTCATTGCCGCTGACGCGACAAACAAAAGGGCCAGCAACAAAAAACTGAGTTGCAACTTCCCTGAAATTGTTAGCTTCATCCATAAGCTCCTGTACAACTTTAGAACGACACTATAGCGTCAAACTCCGACAAGAGAAACCGAAGAGGATGAAATACTGTAAATAGGTAACCTTATGATATAAAACAGATTGCATCAAACATTGAACAATTGCTTATTAAAAAGCCAAAGGTCAATCATCGTTTGGCTCTTCAGTTAGTAAATGAGTTCCCCCACCAAAGGCAATACCACACACAAGCCAAACAAAGCATGGGTCTTATCCGAATAACGAATCGGGATCAGAAATGGCGCCGCAACAAACAAGGTTATCAACACAGGAATAGCACTCAGTGAGGTGGTCAAATAGCACAGCAACAAAACCACGCTGAGTACCACCAGCCAACGGTCTGGCACCATCAGCTTTTTACCCAAAGCCAGCATAAATACAAATGCAATAATGAAAGGTAACATCAAAACACCTTAACGATAATAATTTTCATTTAGATTTATACTAGACATTCCCCGTAACAAAAGCAAGGGATAATGATACACCAGCGCAAACGCCATTCGGGTTGGGGAATACGATGAGTTAAGGTATATTGCCCGACAACTTGACTGACGATTCGATTACCATGAAAACCCCTTGTATTGCCGCCTGCAAAAATAATGGCGGAATTTGCTCAGGCTGCCATCGCACCATGCCAGAAATTATCCAGTGGCGAAAGTGGTCGGATGCCGAGCGTGACGCTGTCATGCAGCAATTATCCCGGGAAAGTGCGACTCATGACTGCCCTGCTTGCGGCGATGCGGCGCACTGTGACATCAGTGCCGGTAAAAGTACCTGCTGGTGTTTTGAACTGGAAACGCGCGAAAGCAATCAAGAGCGTAAACAGCAAGCCTGTTTGTGCCGTCACTGTCTGTCTGCGCTGCCGATTGCTTAGTATTGTTCAACCGATGAAAGGCATTACCTTATGCCTTTCATGAACCACGTCCCTCAACGCACTCGTTGCCTATAGCGAATTGCTCACCATTGAAAAAGGAGGCCTTAGCCTCCTTTTTCAATATTCTGACGCGCGTTATTTTACACTCAAAGCCTTGGCTGCAAACTTCACGCCTTCCCAGCCATATTGCATAAAGTTGCGAATGTTCTGATGATCATCATTATCCGGATGCCCGAGTACATCTTTACGGTAGAAATCGCCAAAACAAGCCAGAGTCTGTTCCGGACTCAGGGTATGTAAACTAGCAAACGAAAAGATTTTGCATGAGCCGTTATTTTGGTTGGCTTCGTTGTGCAAGTCGCCATTTTCAAAAGCCGTTGGGGTGAAATCATAGTTCGCGTCAATCACGCTGATCACATCAGCAAATGCCACTTGCTCTGGCTGCTCGGCAATTTGAGTCAATAGCTCATTCAGTTCCATGGATTCTTATCCTGTTTGATTGAAAACCGGCAGTCTAAATAAAATTCGTCACGATGCAAACCGGAATGTCATTTGCGTAAACCGAAACGTAACTTGCTTAAACAGGAATATCATTTGCATAAACAAGATTGTAATTTGCTTAACGTCATAAGGTGCCACTTTATGCACATAAATCTATTGCTTTTATAGTGCGCTTGTGGCTTTTATTGTGCTAGTACACATACTATTCATCCGGTTTCAGCGTCGTTGAAATAACCGTTAATAAGGCGGCAGGACACATGAAAAAACTATTACAGCGTTTTCCTTTGTATAAAGTGGTTACCGTCATCGCAGGTCTGCCGATGTTACTCGCATTGGCACTGGCGACTTTAAATGTGATTGACCTAAATAACAAAGTTGACACAGCCCACCACGATAAAGAGACGGTGCAACTGATCTTGCTCTACGATAACCTCGCCCATAACCTGGCACTGGAACGCGGCCTCACTGCCGGCGTGTTAGGCTCCAAGGGTCAGGGCGCTCAGGTAGAACAGTTGAGTCAGCAACGCATTGAATCAGATAAACACGCTCAGGCGCTGCTTAATTTCAACCCGCAATACATTAACACCAGCCTGGCAGATAAACTCAAATCCGATGTCGCCAAACAGTTAGCTCAGCTGACGGAAGTACGCCGTCAGGTCGATAGCCTGCAACCTCAGATTTCGTCTTTTGCTTACTATTCCAATTTGAACCAACTGGCTATTGATGACTCACAAGTGTTGTTGTCCACCATTGATGATGTGGAAGTGGCAAAGCTTGGTAGTGCGATGCTATCTGTGGTGGTCATGAAAGAGCGAGCCGGACAGGTTCGGGGGGCACTCAATGGCGCTTTCGCGCGTCAGGCATCTTCACCGGCGCAGTATACGGCGGTGAAAGGTTACATTGATTCGGGTCAATACGCTGAACGTACAGCTATGACCATCTTGCCCGCTACACTTATCAGCGAGTTGAATCAGGCGAAAAGTAGTAACACCTGGAAAAATGTCGAACAAGTTCAACGCTCTTATCTCGACCAAGTCGATAGCCTGGAAAATCTGCAAGGGCCTGAACCATCACAATGGTTTGGCGCAGCGACAGAACGTATCAAGCTGATTAACCAACTACGCAACCATCTCCAACAACAGATGGTTACCATTTCCGATAGCCAGGCTGACCGTGCCCAAACCAATCAGCAGCTCATTCTGGTGGTGAGTATTGTCGTGGGTATTGTTTTAATCTGGAGTCTGGTCAGCATTGTTGCATCACTGCGCGAGCGAGTCGGACAACTGAATAAAACCATACACAACATGGCATCAAAGCGCGATCTGACCGTGGCATTGCAAGCGGAAGGCAATGACGAAGTTTCCCAGATTTCGACCAGTGTTAACGATTTTATCAGTAATATTCGTCAATTGTTGGCTGACGTGACTCAAACCAATAACCACAGTGCCGAACGGCTGAAAAACATCGTCCAGGGTGCGAAAGATCTCGGTAAAAGCAGCAGCAGTACCACTGCCAAATGTGAAAATATCGCCGCAGCCATGACCGAGCTTGCCCAGTCAAGTGTCGAAATCGCCCAGGCATCGGAACGTGCGCTGGAAGAAACCACACAAATGACCCAGCGCGTGGTCGAATGCCAGGGGCAAAGTCAGTCTTCGTTCAAGGCTGTCGAGGCCCTGGTTGAGCAGATAGAACAGACTCAGACCTGCATGACCGAATTGGAAAAAGATGCGCAAAGTGTCAGCAAAATTGTTGATACAATCAACAGCATTTCTGAACAAACCAACTTGCTGGCACTGAATGCCGCCATTGAAGCGGCGCGCGCCGGTGAACACGGGCGTGGCTTCGCGGTCGTATCTTCTGAGGTGCGCGATCTTGCTCAGCGTAGTAAAGCCGCGACAGAGCACATCAGCCAGTTACTGGGCAACATTACCAATAACACGACGATTGCGGTCAACAACATGCAAAAGAGTCATCAGGCTACCAGCGTGACCTTTGATTCCGTATCGACCGTAACCAGCAGCGTATCCGCGCTGGAGAGTGTGATTGATGAGGTTAACTCACACATTACCAGCATCGCTAATGCCACCATCGAGCAATCGAAAGCGAGCGAAGATGTCGATAAAGATGTCGACATCCTGGCGGAAATCGCCCAGAAAACGGGGCAGTTAGCACAAGATATGAACAACATCGTCAGCAATTATCATGGTGAAGTGGACCGGGTAAAACGAACCTTGGGCGAGTTTAAACTCAGCTGATGTGACTGACAAACAGCAACTAAAAAGGGCATCATCTGATGCCCTTTTGTCTTTCATTCATGCCCGCTTGATGGCAAACAGTACCCGCCTGGCCAATATCAGCGCCTAAAACGGTACTTCTATCTGCATAAACCAATCAGCCTGATACTCTTCATGCCAGCGATAATCCAGGCGAACTCTGGGCTCTCCGCTTTCACGTTCACCAAACCCAAGGCTGAACTTCAGCCCATGATTGATCAACCACTCTTCCGTGTTCATATCCTGTTCCTGCTCAACTAGCTTGGACGGAACCCACAGCCCGAGGCCAAGGTAACTGTGTTCGAGTTGTTGAGTCACAATCGGATTGCTGTCATTTTTATCATTGACCAGCCAACCCTGCCAGTAGTCGCCGCTTTGCGGAGAGCGGGTATCAGTTTCAACGTCGAATACCAAAGCCTGCTCACTACCCTGCTGCCAATGCTCGTCAAAGTTGTCACACGGAGTATAAACGGCAACATCATCTACTACTGGGTGGAGCGGATCGATGGATAAATCAGCATCGCAGACCGATGCCAGGCACGGCAGAGAAAAAAGCGCGACCACCCCAACACACACTTTCATCATTAACCACTCCTATTCACCAACAGGCGTTAATATACATCGAGCTCAAGCAAAAGCTTAGCGACCGACGGCGTTGTCAGATGCCGGATATCCTCCCGCTCTTTTAAACTCCGCCGCAGATCTGTGCTGCGAACCTGAACTCTCTCCGGACAAGCCATGACCGACCAACGTTGTAATATTTCTTTTGATTTGTAGAACCGACCAAAATTAAATAAATTATCCGGCCCAACAACAAAGGTGATATCCGCATCGGGAAACTGCTGTTGTAAGCGCTCCAGCACCGCATAGGTGGTAACGCTCTCGCCCGGCTGATAAAGATCCTGTTCTACCGAACAACGTTGTAACTTATCTGACGCTAAATCGCCAATGAAAGCATCAATAAGTTTACAGCGTATCTCATAATTCAGCATTTCTTTACCCCACGCATGGGAAATACTGGGCACCAGCAAAATACGGTCGAAATGTTCCAGTGAGTCAATCACGCTTTTATGGCCTAATGTCGGCGGGTTAAAAGCGCTGCCAAAAACAGCAATTTTGTCCATCTTTTCCCCGATTCAGTGTGAAAGTCGCTTTCACGGTTTTCTAATTGAATGTTTGCGGTATGATACTACGATAGTTTTTTATTGCTTGCAGGAAAAGGAACTCTAATGGAACAAATTATCCGCGAAGAGATGCATGTACTTCCAGTGATCGACCCACAATTCGAAATTGAACGTCGCGTTGGTTTTATCAAACGCAAACTATCAGAGTCCGGTTGTAAGGCGCTGGTTCTGGGTATCAGCGGTGGCGTTGACTCAACCACTTGCGGCCGTTTGGCGCAAATGGCGGTAGACGCGCTGAACAAAGAGCATGGCAGCAACGCTTATCAGTTTATTGCTGTTCGTCTGCCGTACGGCTCGCAAAAAGACGAAGATGAAGCACAACTGGCACTGTCATTTATCCAGCCAACCCATTCCGTTTCGGTCAATATCAAAGCGGGAGTAGACGGCCTGCACGCAGCGTCTCATGAAGCCTTGGCGGGCACAGGACTGATGCCTGCTGAAGCGGCTAAAATCGATTTTGTCAAAGGTAATGTCAAAGCACGCGCACGTATGGTGGCACAGTATGAAGTGGCAGGCTACGTAGGTGGCCTGGTGCTGGGGACCGACCATTCAGCTGAAAATATTACCGGCTTCTACACCAAATTTGGTGACGGAGCCTGTGATCTGGCTCCCCTGTTTGGTCTGAACAAACGCCAGGTTCGTCAGGTTGCAGCAACACTGGGCGCACCTGAACTGCTGGTGAAGAAAACACCGACGGCCGATCTGGAAGAACTGGCACCACAAAAAGCGGATGAAGATGCACTGAACCTGACCTACGATCAGATCGATGACTTCCTGGAAGGCAAAGCTGTCTCACCTGCTGTTGCCGATCGTCTGGTGTCGATTTACAAAGCGACACAGCACAAACGTCAGCCGATCCCAACCATCTACGACTAACTCTAACACAGCCAATAGCGCGTTTGAGCTTATGTCCGGCAGCGAAACACTTCTCGTTATTCAGTGTGTTAGGCTGTTTCTTTCAGCCGGGTCCTTACGGCCCGGCTTTTGTTTACACCCCACCTTATGTGCTACAACAGTTTTGCTACAAAAAAAACAAAAAATCATTACTTATCAATCAAATAGCGTGACAACACTCCCAAAGCCTTCATTCCGTTTTTGTACGCCTGCAATGTGTGAAGCACTCTCCATATTTTTTGTGAAATGCGTCGGAAAATAACCCCATCTGTTTCGTTCTAAAGGTTAATTCATATGTTGTATATGGAATTTATTTTCCTGCTATTGGTGCTCTATACGGGCTCTCGTTATGGCGGTATCGGCCTCGGTGTTGTTTCCGGCATCGGTCTGGTTATCGAAGTGTTTATTTTCAAGATGCCGCCAACCTCACCGCCGGTGACGGTGATGTTAATCATTCTGGCGGTCGTTACCTGTGCTTCAATTCTCGAAGCCGCCGGCGGGCTGAAATATATGCTACAGGTCGCTGAGCGCCTGCTGCGTAAAAACCCCAAACGCGTCACCATCATCGCGCCTCTGGTGACCTATTCGATGACCTTCCTACTGGGTACCGGGCACGCGGTTTACTCTATTATGCCAATTATCGGTGATGTGGCGCTGAAAAATGGTATCCGCCCGGAACGTCCGATGGCAGCGGCCTCAGTGGCATCACAGATAGCCATTACCGCGTCACCTATCTCTGCCGCTGTGGTTTACTATCTGGCAGAGCTGTCCAACATCAACCATAACATCACCTTACTCTCCATTCTGATGGTTACGGTACCGGCTACCCTGTTTGGCACCGTACTGATGTCGCTCTACAGCCTGCGCCGCGGTAAAGAACTGGATCAGGACCCGGGTTATCAGGAACGATTACAAGACCCGGTATTGCGTGAGCGCATTGAAACTACGACAGCCACTTCGCTGAACGAACAGTTGCCTGCGTCGGCAAAGAACTCAGTGTTGCTGTTTATCCTGTCGATTCTGGTCATCGTACTGGTTGCAATGTTTCCGGAAGTACGCCAAATCGGCGATGCCAAACCAATCAATATGGCAACCGTGATTCAGATGATGATGCTGTGTTTCGGCGGTATCATCATGCTGGTTGCCAAGGTTGAGCCGAAGAAAGTACCGGAAGGCGTGGTGTTTAAATCCGGTATGGTTGCAGCAATCGCTATCTTTGGTATTGCCTGGATGTCAGATACCTATTTCCAGTATGCGATGCCGCAGTTTCGCAGCGGGATCATCGATATGGTGAATGCATATCCCTGGACATTTGCCCTGGCGTTGTTTGTCGTCTCTGTAGTGGTTAACTCGCAAGCTGTGGTGGCAAAAATGATGCTGCCGGTTGGTCTGGCGCTGGGACTGGAACCGGCACTGCTCATCGGCCTGATGCCTGCGTTGTACGGATACTTCTTTATTCCGAACTACCCGTCTGATATTGCAACCGTGAACTTCGATATCACCGGCACCACCAAAATCGGCAAGTGGTATTTCAACCACTCGTTTATGGCTCCGGGTCTGGTCGGGGTCATCGGTGGCAGTTGCATGGGCTACATACTTGGTCAGATGGTGATTGGCTGACCGTGTAGCCAAACAGCAGAACATCTTATTGCGAAAAACATCACGAGTTGATGAAAGTCGGCGGATGTTTAGCAGTGAACTGATGATATAAACAGAAAGCCAGCCCGTTGAGGCTGGCTTTAACTTTATACCCTATCGATACCCTATCGCTCTATGGCACACCGTGGCCTTTCGAAGCTACCCAAACCCGGAACCACTGTTCGCGGGTCAGCGTTAGATCCAGCGCGGCTACAGCCGCCTTGACGCGGTCTATTTTGCCGGAACCAACGATAGCCAAAGGCTTGGATGGCAGCGCGCGAACCCAGGCATAGATCACCTGATCAATACTCTCGGCGCCAAGCTCTGCACGCAGTTCTTCCAGCACGCTGCGTACCCGCTGCGCCTGCTCGCTCTCACCGTTGAAAATAGCACCGCCGCCCAGACAAGACCACGCCATCGGACGAGTGCGCAGCATTTGCATCTGATCCAGCGTACCATCATGGGCGACTTCAAAATTAAGCGGGTTAATCTCCACCTGATTGGTCACCAGAGGTTTATTGATGCGTGACTGCAGCAGATTAAACTGCGAAGGACTGAAGTTAGACACACCAAAGTGCTTCACTTTGCCGACTTTATGCAGTTCGGTAAATGCTTCTGCCACTTCATCTGCATCCATCAGCACATCCGGACGATGGATCAACAGCACGTCAATTTCACTCACACCGAGGCGCTGCAGCGAGTTATTGACTGACTGATAAATGTGCGCGGCACTGGTATCGTAGTGATTAATTTGACGATCCGGGAACTGATCGCTGCACAGCTTAATGTCGCATTTAGTGACAATCTGCAGCTGTTCGCGCAAAGAGGGATCCAGCGCCAGCGCTTCACCAAACAGAGATTCACATTGATAGTTACCGTAAATATCAGCGTGATCGACAGTGGTGATACCCAGTTCAACGTGCTGTTTGAGGAATGTCAGTCGCTCCTGAGGCGACATACCCCATTCCGTTAACCGCCAGTAGCCCTGTACCAACTCAGATAAATCCGGGCCTTGCGGGGCAATCGTTACTTTCGCAACCATGGTTGTACTCCTTTTTCTTTGTCTGACATCCTAAGCTTGTTTTCCGCTGACCTCAACGGATAGACTGTCGAAGTTCGAACTGGAGTACGAAGTTGTGAGTTTTGCAAACCGATTACAAACATTAATAGGTGCTGAAAGCATCAGCGGTTTTGCCCGCCGGGTGGACATTTCAGAAGCACTGATCAGAAAATACCTCAAAGGCAGTGAGCCCAGCCTGAGTAAAGCCAACCAAATTGCCATGCGTGCCAATTGTTCACTCGAATGGTTGGCTACCGGCTGTGGTTATTTATACCGCCAGGCTGAAGTCGTAGATATGGAGGCCTGCGTTCTGGCCCATAAATTCGTAACCGGGCAGGAGCTGTCACCCAATCAGCAGGAGCAACTGCAACAGGTGATTGCCGGTTATCAGTATCTGCGCGCGCACAAAAAGGCCGACGGCTATCTGGACGAAACCGCTATGGCTGCGTTTCTGCAGCGTCATCCCAAAGCGTTGACACCGGAGCCTGTGTAAATAACAGTTGTACACTCTGCGCGTTGCTGTGCAGCTCTGCAAATCCATAGCGCGCCTGCCAATACAAGGTCTTAGGAAACTGGCGCGCATGTTGGCTGATGAACAGCATCAGCTCCCGATCCACCTGCTGCGGTGTCTGGTGCTGAAGACGCCGCACAACATCGAACCGCGCTTCACCGACAGTGACTTTGCGCAGCTCAAAACCATCACTGCGCAGTCCGAGCTGGAGCTGACTCCAGCTGTGAAGAGTGTAGTCAGAATGCAAAATCAGCGATGGACGAGCGATAGGCGTGGCTTCCCCTGTCTGCGCCCACACCCGGGTCGCGTAGTAGTAAAAAGGCTCGCTGCACCAACTCTTCTCTGTATCTTGCTCACTGCATTCGAACCAATCGGCACGTTGAGCCAACTGCTCAGGGGCGAGAGCCTGCTTTCTCCCCTCCAGATAAGACTGTAAAAAATCCGGATGAACAGCCAACACATCATGGCTCCACACAACTGCGGCACCACTGCTCCACAAAATAAGCATCAAAGACCACTTTTTCATCGGACATCCCACTGTTCCTTCCCATTTAACCCAGTGTGCCGCGCCAGCACCGATCAGACAAGCGCCCGTCTCTACGCCCCTGAACAGCGAAAACTGTGAACGGCTTCAATAGTGCGGGGCGTAGCCAAGAGAATGATGTCAGTTCGTTTTTTGCCCGCTATGGTTAACGCGCAATAATTCTAAAAAGAAACAAGGACCTGAACAGACATGAAACCCAGTACCCTGGCTATGGCACTGCTTACTCTGGCACCGGCCGCATCAGCGATGCCAAACCTGACGATCGCCACCACAACCAACAGCCGTGATTTCCCGCTCAACAGTGAACAGCCGTTGGTTATTCCCCTCACCAAAGACAGCTATACCCTGACCGTTACCGGGCTGACCGGCGACTGTCGTGCGCCCGAAGAACAGCAAGTTAAATTCAACACGCCAGTATCACTTAATTGTGATGCAGCTACCGTGTTGCCACTTAAAATACGCTTTAGTGGCGACTACGCGTTTCAATACGATGCTAAAGCCTTCACTCTGACCTTTGTGCGTCAGCCCAAAAACAGCGCCAAGACCGAGTTCAAACGCCCTGTCCCGAATGTCAGCTGCGAGGTGTATGCCGGCGGTGAGGTCACTCTGAATCTGGGCGATACCTTCAGCGACGGGACCCGGCTGCGAGAGACATTCAGTGGCCAGGTCGTCACCGTTCGCCAAAGTCAGGTCAGGCTCACACCCTCTGCTGACAGTGGCGGGCTGGTGCTGCTCGAACCCGTCACACCGACCTCGCATGACTTTAATTACCGTAATGCCAACATCTACTTTGTCATGGTGGACAGATTCAATAATGGCGATCCGGAAAACGACCACAGTTATGGCCGGCATAAAGACGGTGAACAAGAGATCGGCACCTTTCACGGCGGTGATCTAAAAGGTGTGATTGATAAACTGGATTACATTCAAAGCCTGGGCACTGACGCTCTCTGGTTATCACCGGTGGTGGAACAGGTGCATGGTTTCGTTGGTGGCGGCGACAAAGGCGCTTTCCCTTTTATGCCTACCATGGCTACTGGACCCGTGACTTTACCAAACTGGACGCCAACTTTGGCGTGGATGACGATCTTAAAACCTTAGTCGAACAAGCTCATCAGCGCGGTATGAAAGTGTTGCTGGATGCAGTGGTCAATCACGCCGGCTACACCACACTGGCTGACTTACAGTTGGATGGCATTAAAGTGGTCGACCCGGCGCGTTTACCGCCAAAATGGAGTGACTGGGCACCCGCTGCGGGACAAAACTGGCACAGTTTTCATCAGAATATCGATTATCAGAGTCCGAACTGGAAAAACTGGTGGGGCGGCGCCTGGGTGCGGGCCGGACTTCCGGGTTATCCGCAACCGGGCAGCAGCGACATCAGCATGACTCTGGCTGGTTTGCCCGATTTTCGCACCGAATCAAGACAACATGTCACCCCGCCGCCATGGTTACTGAATAATCCTGGCACCCGAGTGGTGGCCCGAGACGGGTATGATGTTTCTGATTATCTGATTGAGTGGCAGAGCGACTGGGTCAGACGTTTCGGTATTGACGGCTTCCGGGTGGATACGGTTAAGCATGTCGAAGGCGAAGTGTGGCAACGCCTCAAACAACAAGCCAGTGAAAAGCTCAGCCAATGGCGCAGCGAACGTGGCGAGCAAGGTCTGCCATTTTGGATGATGGGCGAAGTTTGGGGACACACAGCCTACCGCAGCCCCTACTTTGACGATGGGTTTGATGCCTTAATCAATTTTGATTTACAAAAACGTATGGATAACGGCGCCGCTTGTTTAAGCCAAATGGCGGACACTTACAGCAGCTATGCTAAAACACTGGCCGAACAACCAGATTTCAACCCGGTCAGTTACATGTCTTCCCATGATACTGAACTGTTTTTTGGCCGCTTCAACTCACTGGAGATGCAGCGCAACGCGGCGAATGCTTTGCTGCTGACGCCCGGCGCGATCCAGGTTTACTACGGTGATGAGGTCGCCCGGCAAGTCGGCCCATATGGGGATGATTTTCATCAGGGCACCCGTTCCGATATGCTGTGGCAACTCGATTCACAACGAGAGGCACTGCTCAGACACTGGCAACATCTGGGGCAGTTCCGTCAGCGTCATCCGGCGGTCGGGGCCGGCAAGCATCATGTGATCCCAAACAACAACGCCTACGTTTTCTCGCGTATTTTAGCTGACGATAAGATCGTTGCCGCCTATGTAGGACGACCACCGGCGGAATAATTCAGTGACACCCACTGGCGATCAAAAAAGGCAGCTTGACGCTGCCTTCTTGATTCATCCGACTAAGATCAGAACTTGTAACCCGCTGCCACCATGAATACCCAAGGGTTGATGTCAACGTCAGTAGACTGTGACACACCGCCTACTTTGTATTTGGCTGTAGTTTCAATGTTCGCGTACCACACCGCTGCGTTAGCAAACCAGTTGTCGTTGATCTTGTAATCGACACCAATGTTCGCGGCCAGACCCCAGGAATCATCCAGTTTCAGATCGCTCAAAGTGCCATCAACATTCGAGTTAAACTTCTCATCAAAGAAAATGGTGTAGTTGATACCGGCACCGACGTAAGGACGAAAATCTGCATTTGGTTCCATGAAGTAGTACTGAACCATCAGTGTTGGTGGCAGATGCTTGGTTTCACCGATTTTACCCAGACCACCTAAGTCGGTTGAAATGTCATGAGAAAATGGTGACGCGGCCAGCAATTCCACGCTGACATGATCAGTCAGCATGTAACCCATTGTTAAACCCAACTGGGTATTGCTATCGACATCCAGTTCTTCATCCGAACCGAGGATCTTATCACTGCTGTCATTTGGGACTACCGCAGCCAGACCAGCTCGAACAAAGATGTCACCTTCTTGGTGCGCCAGGACGTTGGTTGAAGCTAGAGCTGAAAGGATTGCGAGTCCGCAAAGTGTCTTTTTCATTATTGGTATTCCTTTTTCTGGGGCTTGGTTTTTAATTTTTGTTGCTGCGCACAGTAGCACATAAAGCCCACACTATTTTGATGGAAATCAATTTGTAAAACTAATTGTGCTAAAAAATAAAAAAATGGGGATTAAATCACCGTTTATTTGTAATTAAGCAAGAACTCAACCACTGAGCAATGAATAGGTATCACTATGAAAATTCGAATAAAAATTGATTTAGATCAATTCTTATTCGAATTAAATTTCCAGCTTTTGAAGCCGTTCTACACTTATCAAGGCGAGTAAAAAACGGCACATACAGGAGGGCGTTATGAGCTTAATTCCGCGTGACTCTTGGTCAGATATCTATCGTTTATTCGATAATACATTTCCATCAATTCGGCCACGATTTGATGCAGATACTTTCTCACCACGTGTCGATGTTATTGAGAAAGAAACAGCATTTGAAATTATTGCCGATTTACCCGGCGTGGCGAAACAGGACATCAACATCACCTGCCGGAATGGTATGTTGACGATCGAAGCGTCGACAACGAAAGACGAAGAAACCAAAGAGAATGATAAAGTCATCCATAAAGAACGCTATCACGGCAAAATGGTGCGTAGCTTTTCTTTGGGCGACAATCTGGACATGAAACAGATTTATGCCGAATTTGAAGAAGGTGTGTTAGTGGTTGTAGTACCGAAATTGGAGGGAAAACCAGAAGAAAGCCAACGCATCCATATCAGCTGAGACAGACTTATATTGCAAGCGGCGTGGTCACAGACGCCGCTTTTTTATTGTGGATAATTTGCCGATGATTTGACCGTCCGCTAACACCGCATGCAGCAGTATTGACCAAAATAGCAAAATGAAGAATCACCCTTTTGAGCTGCTATGAAACCTCTCATCGTATTGTTAATCACTCTGCTATTCAGTAGCGTAGCCTTATCCGGGCTTCGAGTGGGCACACCGCAGACCAATCTGACCACGGCCAGTTATCCGACGCAAAAACAAGCATCCCAAGCAGGAGACGAGCTGATCGAACAGTTAGAAACCATGTCACCGAGTGCTCTGCAGTATGTCTTACCTGCCGAAAGCGCACAAAATCGTCGCGATGGTATTGAAATCAGACAGTTACGCCGTAGTGTAAAACCGGTCTCAACACAAGCAGGTCAGATCGAGTTTCAAAGCATTGTCACGGTACATTACGCATACTCAACCGGACAATCTGCGCGCTGAACCTGTATACGGCCTGCCGCCGCTTCTTTTTTACTGAGTTGTGCGTTACTGGCTTTTGCGGGTTAATAGCGCAGCAATAACCAGCCCCAGACCAATACAAGCCAGCAACGTGCCAACAAACGCCAGCGCAGAATAGTGCAACAGAGTTAAACCGGCACCCAGCCCAATCAGAGTACATCCGCCGACTGCCCAGGCCGCGCTGTGTATTTTCCCTGGTTTCTCTTTCATAACATTTGTCCATGTTGATGAGCCTAAACGTTTTGTCTTAAACAAATCATCGCCTTGATTAATCATGGCACACTCAGCAACGATCCGGTGTCATTGGGTGGATTATTCCGGGTAATTCGAACTCAATTCGCATCAGCCTTATCCGGCCAAACTCGACACCAAGTTCACGCTGCTGTTCAGCGGCCGGCAGAGCCTGAGACGTGCTGCCCTCTCATTGCCGTGTTGCTTGCTGACACATCGGACGGATATCGCCCCTGTGCTTAATGACATTTACTGTAACAAAGTGATTTTAGCCGTACTGGCAAGTTGAGAATGCAGAAAATAACGGCTCAGCGAAACGAGATAAATTGGGAAGTTATCAGCATATTCGTCGCTGAGTTTCTCCCCCTTCTGCGACTTTGAAAAAAGGACATTTCCTACGAGGACACACACCTTAATGCGCCAATGGCCACTCGACCCCAGGCAACGCCTTGTTACAGTGTGCCTCCATATTGCTCCGGTGTGTGTCCATATTACTTCAGTGAATTATTTTGATAACTCTGCTTTCGCCTCAGCTAACTCTTGTCTGGCCTCTTTCAACTTTTTCTTACGTTTCTCTATTTTTTCCGGATTACCTGATTGTTTAGCCTCATCCAAATCCCGAAGACGCTGTGTGACTTCATGTTCCTTCTCGTGAACATCAGACAGACGCTCACGGCGCAGACTTTCGTCTGTACAATGTTCGCGAACTTCGCGCAAAGCCTTGTGCAAGCCATCGGCACGATGCGGGTTATTGTGCTTATGAGCCTGTTCAATCTGCTGCTTTATATCGTGTTCTTTTGCAGCACAACCGGTAAGCTGAGGCTTTGCCAGGGCCGAACAAACCGGAAGTAGCACCAACAGTCCTGTAACTAGAGTTCGTTTCTTCATACCATATCTCTTTGATAAAAATCAGAGGCATTCTGGCACAAGCAACAACCGATTAAGTTCGGACAACGTAAATTCCACATTAGAACTATGCCTTTATTTTTCTTTTGTCATCGGCAGTGGCAGGGACACACCGTCACTCATTGGCCAAAATCTGCTACCCGGTTCCGCAGCCACGCTGCGGCAAAGTCGCTCCATCCGGTCGCATGGAAAAATCGTGGGACAACTGACAGCCAGCCAAACGCGCAGGCTGATCTCAAAATGAGAGTGAAACGCCGCAGGTAACAACCAAGCGCCCGCGGTAACGTCACAAGTGACTGGTTGACCGCAACAAAGTGCTTTACCATGCCAGTTATCAGAATCGGTTTGTGAGCCATCAATGGGCAGTAAACATAACAGTAATCTCAGCATCCTTCTTAGACTCAGTACGTTTGTTTCCCCTTACAAATGGCGTGTCACGGCAGCACTGATCGCTTTAGTGACGACCGCCAGCCTGACGTTATCCATCGGTTACGGAGTGCGTATCCTGATCGATCAAGGGTTTGCTCAGCAATCGTTGCCACAACTGACCAGCGCGATTCAATTTATTGTTGCTCTCACGCTGTGTATTGCTGTCGGCACCTTCTTTCGCTTCTATCTGGTATCCTCAGTCGGTGAACGCGTCAGTGCCGATATCCGGTTGGCGGTGTTTAACCATGTGATATCGCTTCATCCGAGTTATTTTGAAACCCACAGCAGCGGCGATATTATGTCGCGCCTGACCACAGACACCACCTTGCTGCAAAGCATCATCGGTTCCTCCTTTTCCATGGCCATGCGCAGCGCCCTGATGTGTGTTGGGGCCATCATCATGCTGTTTGCCACGAATTTTAAGCTGACCTTAATCGTCCTCGCGTCAGTGCCTTTTGTATTAGTCCCTATTTTGGTTTATGGCCGGCGCGTGCGCGCATTATCACGCCAAAGCCAGGACTCGATGGCCGACGTCGGCAGTTATGCCGGTGAAGCGATAGAGCATATAAAGACCGTACAAAGTTTCGGCTCACAGCAATATGAAAAAGCCGCCTTTGCGGTTGAGGTGGAAAAAGCATTCGAAGTCGGCAGGCAACGGGTGCAGCAGCGTGCCATTTTAATCTCCGGAGTGATTGTGATTGTCTTCAGCGCGATTGCAGGCATGCTCTGGGTCGGCGGCAGTGACGTGATTCATGGCCAAATGTCTGCAGGCGATCTGGGCGCTTTTGTGTTTTACGCCATCATGGTCGCCTCATCGATGGCAACCATTTCAGAAGTACTGGGCGAGCTGCAAAGAGCCGCAGCAGCCACCGAACGCCTGATTGAGATCCTGCAAGTAAAAAGCGAAATCAGCGCGCCGGATGATCTTGTGCCGATTCACCCGACCATGCCCGCAGAGATAGTGTTTGATTCGGTCAATTTCAGCTACCCTTCCCGCCCTGGTCAGCATGCCATCAAACAGCTCAACCTGACCGCAGAACAAGGCAAGGTACTCGCGCTGGTTGGCCCGTCCGGCGCCGGTAAAACGACCTTGTTCGAACTATTGCAACGCTTCTACGATCCGCAGCAAGGCCAGATTCGGTTCGGAGGCGTGGACATTCGCCAGCTCGATCCCAACGATCTTCGCCGCCAGATGGCACTCGTACCGCAGCAACCTGCGCTATTCAGCCAGGATGTATTGCATAACATTCGTTACGGCACGCCCGAAGCAAGCGATGAGCAAGTGATTGCCGCCGCAAAAAAAGCCCATGCGCACGAGTTTATCGAGACGCTACCGCAGGGTTATCACAGCTTCTTGGGAGAACGCGGCGTCAGGCTATCCGGCGGGCAAAAGCAGCGCATTGCTATCGCACGCGCGATTCTTAAAGATCCGAAAATCCTGCTACTGGATGAGGCGACCAGCGCACTCGACAGCGAAAGTGAACACCATGTGCAGCAGGCACTGGAAGCATTAATGAAAGGCCGCACCACACTGATCATTGCGCATCGTTTGTCCACCATCCAGCATGCCGATAAGATAGCCGTCCTGGACGGCGGTACTTTGGTCGATATCGGTGATCACCAGTCATTAATGCAAAGTTGCGAACTTTATCAGCGCCTGGTCGCCCTGCAGTTTAAGCACCTGACCTAAGGCGATATCAGTCAGTTTTAATTGAATTACTTTTTCATGTTCATCAACGCCTTGGTTGGGTGAACATGATTAATGTGTAGACTGGACTAGATTAAAGGGGAGCTGCAGAAGGTCAAATAACCTTCTGCAGCTAATTTTGGGACGAAACCTGTTAGACCTGATGATCTAAAAGGGGTCTCTCAGATTAGGAGACTGTAAATAATTCTGTGTAGCTGTCGGGGTTACATATAATCACTCAGTCTGTCTTCAAACATAATCATAAAATCGTTCAGGGCCTGTCACCATTTTATGATGGGCATTGTCCACCTCTTGGAAGCTTCCTGGTGCGTTACGAAGATAACCTTCTGGGCCAATTTCTGTTGGGGACAGCTTACGTTTCTTGATGGCTTTTCTGATCACACTGTTCAACGACTCGATGGCGTTACTCGTGTAAATCGCCTCAGAAATCACGAAATGTTTCTATGAATTATTCGGTTTCACGTGGGAAATAAACGCCATAATAGTCAAAGTGCAGGTCACAACACACCTGCGCTTTGTGATTGAACCTAAAGTTTAATAGCTTTTCTAATCTTTGAATTTGTTCTTGAATCAGCAACATATTAACCTTAGCCCACAACATTATACGGCTCTGTCGGTTATACCCAAGTGACCTCAAGATGGGCTCCCGAAGGACGAGTTTTATTCGCTCCTATGCTGTGTTAATGATTTTCTACGTAGAATAACTATGTCTTCAAATCAGTGTCTTGCCTAAGAGCGAATAAATCCTCGCTGAACCAGCATCTTGAGGTTACTTGGGGATACAAACAAAAAGTGAGTTGAATATGCGCATATTGGTTATCGAGGATGACTCTGTACTAAGTGAAGCTATTACCTACCGAGTGAAGCGTTTAGGTCACGCTGTTGACCTAGCGACTTCAGGAATTCTAGCCGAAGTCATGCTTCAGCAACAGCCTTACGACTTAATACTACTTGATTTGAACCTACCTGATGCCAATGGCGCCAGTATTCTCGTCCACCTTCGTCAAAGGAAAATAAGTACTCCTGTATTGGTGGTGACAGCCCGCGATCAGGTGGAAGACCGAATCCAGTTACTCGACTTAGGGGCTGACGACTACATCACTAAACCTTTTGATTTTGGTGAGCTTGAAGCTCGAATCAGAGCGCTACTTAGACGTAGCCAAGGTCACGCACAAGACCTACTCGAGTTTGGCAACGTATGTTTCGATCACAAAAAGTGCTCAATTAGAATTGATGGTCAAGAGTTTGAATTGAAACAAAGAGAATTCCGCTTGCTTGAAATTTTTATGGGGCATCCTACACAAGTCTTGAGTAAAGAAGTATTAATGGATCACCTCTACGGTTTTGATGAAAACCCAAGCCCTAATGTCATAGAAATTTACGTCGCTCGCTTACGTAAATTGTTAAATTATAGCAATATCCAGATAAGAACCATCCGCGGCTTAGGTTACTTGTTAGAAAAGCAGTAGCTGGAAAAAACTAATGGCTAAACGCAATACCTCGATTCGCCGACAACTTTTTATCATGACCCTTCTTGTTCTTACGCTTATCAACGGAATAGCGATTTGGACCGCTACTCTCTATGCAAAGCAAGCTGCAAATGTCTCTTACGATCGACTCATACATGGCGCCGCACTCCAGATTATCGAAAACACCAACTTACTTGATAACCAAATTGTGGTCGATATTCCCGTTTCGGCATTCCAGACCCTAGCATTAGCACCTAATGACCGTGCCTATTATTCTGTCACAACATTAGATGGGCGATTGCTTACCGGATATAGCGATCTTCCTCAACCCGAGGAACTCCCTTACCCAGTCGCCGTACAAAACAGTTCACTGCTAACGCCTAAATATTACGATGCTCAATACAAAGGTCACGAAGTACGCTTTATCACTCTTTCCAAACAACTTATCGAATCAGACCACAGCGAAAATGTGTTAGTCACACTTGGGCAAACCACACTAGCTCGTACCCAATTGGCGAACGAAATGGAAAGTTTTGTTATTCAGTTCCTGATCGTGTTTTTCTGTGTGACGTTTTCGTTACTCATGTTCGGTATCTGGCAGGTTTTACGACCACTTAAGTCATTGAAGAGAGCTATTGCTTCAAGGCATTCAACCGAGCTTACTCCGCTGAACACGGATGTACCTATTGAAATTCGACCGCTACTCGAAACCATCAATTTCTTCATGTCTCAACTCGATACCACTTTAGAACGTTTAAAACGTTTTACATCTGAGGCTGCCCACCAACTGCGTACCCCACTCGCAGGACTTAATCTGCAGGCCCAGAATGCTTTGGTTGAAAGCAATCCACATATAAGAGAAAAGCAGCTTTTAGACATTATACAAAGTAGTGCACTCTTATCTGAAACCGTTCGTCACCTATTGAATGAAGCATCGGTAACCCATAGATTAAGAAGTGAAGTATTTCTGGATATTTCACTAGATAAAATAACTAAAGATGTTTGTCGCAGCCTCGTCGTCTGGGCTTTAGAGTCAGATGTTGAAATTGAATATTTAGGTGAATTAGAAGCTCAAATTTTAGGAGACGAGGTCGCTTTAACTCAAATGCTGCGCAATGTTCTGGAAAACGCTGTCAAATATAGCCCGCAGAACAGCTTGGTTAAAGTTACCTTAGGTCAGGAGGACGGAAGAATTTGTTTGAGTATTGCTGATCAGGGAATCGGAATATCAGATGAAGATAAACAGCATGTGTTCGAACGATTTTATCGCAGTGAACATAACCCAACGTCAGGAACGGGTATTGGATTAAGTATTGCTAAGGAAGTCGCTAATCATCACCATGCTCTGTTCTTACTTGAAGATAATGATCCTCAGGGGTTAATTATTAAGATTCTTTTTCCTGAGCAGGAGGAGCAACAATAATGACGATTTCTGCATTCAAGTTCATCCGCATTGATTTTTTATTATTAATTTCAGTGCTCTTTTCTACGTCACTATTCGGTGAAGAGAAACATACGTTACTTTCATCATCACTTCAGGAAGACGAAAGGTTCGTCGTATGGGGCGTAGCCAACTATGATGCGTTAGCGCCACTCTTGTTATCATTTCAACATCAATTTCCTAATGTCACCATTCAATATAACGAATACAACACTAACGAACTTTATTCCAAAGTATCTCACCTTCATCCAGGTAGCCTCGAAATTCCAGATTTAGTCATGAGTTCTGCGATGGAACTGCAGTTTAAACTGGTCAATGATGGCTACGCTCAGCCTTATGACTCACCACAAACTCTGGCACTTCCTGATTGGGCTAAATGGCATAACGAAGTGTTTGGATTTACTTTCGAGCCCATCGTTATGGTGATAAACACAGATATATTAGGCAGTGAAAAGTTACCCAGAAGCCGGGAACAGCTGCTTTCTTTGATTAGAGCCAAAGGACCACTCGTGGATAGAAAAATTGGTCTTAATGACGTTGAAAAGGTAGGACTCGGTTATTTAACTTGGTTCCATGATTCTCAGCAGTCACGAACTTACGGCCGACTGCTGGAAACGTTTGGTACACACCATGCCCAGCTTTACCCCAATAGCTCTAGTATCTTAAATGCACTTCTTAAAGGAGAGATTTTCATAGCGTATAATCTGGTAGGCTCATACGCTTTCGAATGGTCAGCGCAACATCCATGGATTGAAACCATAATGCCAACTGACTATACCTCCGTCATTATGCGAACTGCGTTTATCTATCGTTATGCTAGGAACTTAGAATTCGCCCAACAATTTTTAGATTATCTGATATCCGAAGAAGGCCAGAGCCAAATGGCTAAACATTCCAGCCTAATTCCACTGTCTGAAACGGCAGAAGGTAAGAACAGCAGAGCGATATTACAACGCAAACCACATGGTATATTTCGAGCAATTCCATTCGGTTTAGAAACCTTGGTACAAACAGATCAAGCAAAGAAACAACTGCTTTTAAAAGAGTGGAGCAACGCTATGAACAAAAGCGTGAAAAAGTAATTCTAGCGACCATCAAATTAGAACACTTACCCTGATCACAAAAGCGAAATGTTATACGCTTATTAGGCTCCATGAAAGGTTCATGAAAGGTTCGAACCTTATATTGCCTCTAAGGTTAAACGGAGATTTAGCCATTTAAAATACTATAAAAAATGAATACACCAATATCGAGGCACAAATGAAAAAGAACATCCTACTTGCAACGGCGTTAACCGCCGCACTCACCTCAACAATATCACTTGCATCTGATCGTATTTCTATTGGTACTGGTGGTACTGGTGGTCTATTTTACATCATCGGGGCTGGTGTTGCTGAGACATTGAATAAGAATTTAGATGATACAACGGCGCGTGCTGAAGTGACTGGCGCATCGGTTGAAAACAACCATCGAGTTGCTGCTGGTCAAATGACGCTTGGTTTGTCTTCTGCATCAACACTGTTCGAAGCGAAAAATGGTCAGGGACCCTTTGAAAAAACCGGAGCACTTGACGTCGCGGGTATTTCATACCTTTACCCTGCTGTTTTGCAAATCGCAACCATCGATGGCAAGGGTATTAACTCTTTTGAAGATCTCGTAGGTAAGCGTGTAAGCATGGGACCTCCAGGTAGTAATGCTGCTGTAATTGCTACTCGTCTACTTGAAGAATATGGTGTATACGGTGTTATTTTTCCTCGCTTCCTTTCATACACTGAAGGTGTTAAAGCGCTAGTTAACGGCCAGGTTGATGCTACAGTGGTACTTGCAGGTGCACCGACCTCTTCACTGATCGATTTAGACTCACAAGTTGATATGAAGCTTCTCTCTGCGGATGAAGACAAGCTCAACAAAATGATTAAAAAATACCCGTTTTATCAAGTCTCCAAATTGAAATCCGGGATATATCCAGATATCAAGCAACCGGTTACGGTAATCAACGATCCTGCGATTCTCTTTACCAGCGGAAAAGAAGATCAGACCAAAGTTTATAACATTACAAATGCTATATTTTCTCATCTTGATGAATTGGGACAGGTACACCCACAGGCGAAAAATATTCAACTTGAGACTGCGCCGAATACACCAATTGCTCTACACCCGGGTGCTCAAAAGTTCTTTGATCAAGCTAAAGCTAACTAGAGGTACTCAAGATGACGCAGACGACTTTTAAAAGTCTGCTTCTTCCATCTGAATATTTAGGTCGGAAGGAGCAGCTTGTAGTTTCCCTTTTGTTCAGCGTATTAGCCGTCAGTATCACAGGGCTAGTACTTTATGGAGCCTATTACGGCGGTATCACAGCTCTCCTTTTACGATCATCATTTTTCTCCCTCGTAGCTTGTGCCGCAATGATCTTCTATGCAGCTAAGCAACGTTCATCTCTCGTACGAGGGATCTTTTATATCCTGTCGTTAATAGCCCTAATACCAGGTCCGTACTTATGGAATAGCTATATCGATATCATCATGCGCGGCGCAATGTCTGTGCCGGACGATATATGGGTGTTTTTAGCATTAGTTCTGATAGTGTTTGTTTTCGTCAAAATGGCGGTGGGACGCACATTAGTCGTACTAATGACGGTGGCGTTCGCTTACGCTTATTTCGGTTATCTCATTCCCGGTCAATACGGACACGGTGGATACGATCTCAATCGCTTAACGTCAACCCTCTTGCTATCTACGGAAGGTGTTTATGGCGTACCTATGGGCGTTGCTGTTGAATACATTTTCCTATTCGGTTTGTTTGGGGCGATTCTGACCAAAATTGGTACTGGTGAAGTTTTCGTTGATATTGCTCGTGGTCTAACCGGTCGTGTCCAAGGTGGTCCAGGGCTTTCCGCAGCTCTCTCAAGTGCATTGTTGGGCTCACTAAACGGAAGTGCTGTAGCAAACGTTGTAACAACAGGTACGTTCACAATCCCATTAATGAAGCGTGTTGGCTATAGCCCTAAATTAGCGGGAGCAATTGAAGCCGCGGCTTCTTCTG
Source organism: Vibrio ostreae (assembly GCF_019226825.1). Taxonomy (NCBI): domain Bacteria; kingdom Pseudomonadati; phylum Pseudomonadota; class Gammaproteobacteria; order Vibrionales; family Vibrionaceae; genus Vibrio; species Vibrio ostreae. Next base: position 69,680 of record NZ_CP076642.1, on the reverse strand, counting down.
CTGGTCAAATCATGCCACCTGTCATGGGTGCCGCTGCTTTCCTTATGGCAGAGATGATCGGTATAACTTATGCGGAAGTGGCACTGGCTGCATTAGTTCCGGCTTTGCTTTACATTCTTGCATTGATGGTTTCTGTTCGTTTAGAAGCAGGTCGTCTAGGTTTACAACCTGATACAGAAGCCGGATGGCAACTGCTTAAAGAAACGTTAAAATCAAAAAGCTATTTACTCCTACCACTAGTCGCGTTGGTTGGGCTCATGATCTCAGGCAAGTCTCCGACTCAAGCGGCAGTGATGGGTATTGTTGTAGGCTTAGTCATTAGCCCTTGGAGAGCATCGACTCGTATTAATTGGGTTGACTTGATTGAGTCATGCAAAGAGACATTAACCAACACATTACCAATCGTTGCTGCTGTTGCATCTGCTGGTATTGTCATTGGGGTTCTAAACCTGACCGGTATGGGGCTTATGGTTTCAGGTCTGATTATCGAAGTGGGTGACGGGAACCTTTGGGGCGTGCTTTTGTTAACGGCACTTGCGTCTTTCATTCTTGGTATGGGCTTACCAACTTCAGCGGCCTACCTGCTACTTGCAGTTCTGGTTGCGCCAGCGATGACAACACTGGGTATGGAAACACTTTCTGCTCATATGTTCATCTTTTACTTTGGATTAGTGTCTGCTATTACTCCACCAGTAGCACTGGCCGCTTACGCAGCAGCAACTATTTCAGGCGCAGAAGCCAATGAAACGGCTATTGAATCGATGCGGCTGGGCTTCGTCAAATTGCTGATCCCATTCTTATTCGTGACTATGCCAGGAATACTGCTAATTGGTGATTCTTTAAGTATTACCATTGCCATTATTGTTGCTACTTTGGCGACTGTATCATTAAGTATTGGATTCTCAGGCTGGCTTGGTTCACCGTTGTCCTGGGTTAAACGAATTGGCTTCATCGCAGCAGGGATTCTGATTGCATGGCCAGAGACTGCGACTAACTTCAGCACAGAAATCATTGCATTACGGCTATCAGGTCTGATTCTTCTGATCGCGCTTGGATTTATTACCAGCCCTATCTGTAAACGAAGCAAAACACAAATCGCTTAATCTTTTAAAAATGCACCTTCGGGTGCATTTGCTTTACAATAGGCATTATAACCTTACCTATTTTCACAGGCATCGGAAAAGTGAGTGCGGCCGCTATAAAGGCAAACGAATAATCCAAGGTAGGAGTGCATCGATATCAGGCTCAGCTTTCGCCAACTCCTTCATGCACTTAACCATACAGTCGTAGAGGTCATTAAACCACTACATACACCTTACGATCTAAAAGTCTTCTGTCAGATTAGGAAAAGTATGTTGATTCCTTGAGCGTTTGTTATACACTTCCTGCTTCAAAACTTAATAGTTCATCCATAGCATGAAACTCTAATTGCTTTGGGCTGCTTTTAACATTTAAGTACTCAGTTATTGATTCAAACAAGGCATCATGGTCAGCTAAATCAGAATCAGTGAAAACAAGGATTGAGATACCAAATTTTCTGAAATATGACTTTAACTTTCTCATTTCTTTTTCAAAATTTGCTAAAGCTTCTTCATTGATTTCTTTTTGCAATTTACCTTTGGTACCAGTTAGGGTACCGTGAGTTGACCATGGTGATAACTCAAAGCCAACCTTAGTCATGTTATAAGGGTTGATCACTGTAAAATCTAAACGATATTCGTGCTTCTTCTCTAACCCACCATAACGAAATTCAGGGATTAGGAGTGGAACGTTTTCAGGGTTATCGCTCGCTTTAACAAACTCGCAGTATCGTTTTGCAAACTCCATTTCATGTGTAGAACCAGAGTTACGCACTAATGTATTTTTGAAAAAGCTCAAGTATTGGTCTAAATCTGAAAAGGTTATTCTCTCGTCTTCACTTGGTACAACAAAACCAGTTTCTAGGATGTGCCCTATTGTCCAGTACGTTTTCTTAAAACGTCGAATTTCGCTCTTGTCATTTTCCCATTGACCATTGCTAAATCTAGGAGTTACCAATATTCCATATGACGCATTTTCCTGACCGATCCACATCACTGACTCTTCAACAGTAGGACGGACTTTTGAAAGCTCCTCATAATTTCTTAAGTACGTTCGTTCTAGAAACAGGTGTAACCACTCCCTAACTTCTTCATGGTCGCGATAATGGGAAAAGGCATCGAAATACTTATTTCCAGGTTTCGCGGAACAACCAAGTTCTTCAAGCGTGTTCAAAAAGCCTTTTAAATAGAGTGAACGAAACTGCTGTGGTGTATCAATCACCTCATTTTTAAGATCAATATACTCTGCATACTTACCACCAAAAGTCGCGTTCAAAGAATGCTCATTTCTATAACCAGTAAGCTCTAAAATTTTGGGAAGCAAAGATTTAATCTTTGCTGACAAATTGCTAATCTCTTTGTTTCTTCTAGTTTTTTTCGGATCTCTTTTTGCCATAACATTCTCTTTCTTTACTATATTTTCCGTACCTGACGAAGTGTATAACGCCCGGCTCACGCGCCGGGGTGGAGCCGCGAAGCGGTGGAAAACCGGTCGCTGTGCAGCCGATTGTTAAGAGTTTCCACTTTCATGAGCAATTATTATTTCGCTGTAGAATTTGTCCGCAGCGAAGGCCCATTCATTCACCATATTTAAAGCGTCGCCAATTGGAACGCTGTGCGTTTCATAGCTCGGAACCCAAGAACCTATCAGAATTATATTGGTGTACTCATCTGGCTTTTCTTCATCAGCAGCATAATCAATGTGCGTAATGCTTGTTTGACTCAATGCTCGGACCAACTTTTTAATTTGCTCGTCAGAGAAGCCGCGGCCAATTGATGCTGTTAGGCCAGGAGGCTTGAGGCCTGCGGGCCCGCCAAAGTATGAAGTGATTGGAATACCTTGAGACTTGAGCTCTTCATCTATAGCCTGCGCCCCTTCGATGTTTTGATTGAGCATAATACTATAGCCATCCCAAATTCCCCCCTTTTCCTTCGGCGCGCTTTCTAAAGTTTCATGAGGTCGGCTTTTGTCTCGCCCGTCTTTCGCAATCAAGTATTCGTGATAAAACAAGTCTTCTTGCATTTCTGGTCGGAACCTTGTCTGAAGAAGGAATAGACAAATTAGAAAAATCGGCACGTTGAGTACAGCAGCAATTACAAGCGTGCTCCTTAACCAGACTGGGGTTTCTATAGCTATCGCAGCTCCTAGAAAACTGCCATTTACGATAATCAAACCGACAAGCCACGCAGCCAGTAGCTGTATGGGCTTGGTGATTCGTTGAGGCTCAATCTTTTGACGCTGAGACATAATTGTTTCCGCTTAACGTCTAATTCAATGGTGCATAAACACCGCTATTACAAAACGCATGTAACTTAAAAACAATAGCGCCCGACGTTATATGTATCCATTGCAATTTTTTGTTATGTTACCTACCAGTAACTTTTAAAAAATCAAGAATATCAACCATTAATGAGACCTTTTTCCGAATAATTTCTTCAAGGGCATTATCATCTCCGGTTGGAGTATGGGTAATTGATGCTATTTTATCTTTAAGTAATGACTCATCAACTGAATGCCCAGGTCATTTGCATACTGGTTAATAAATTCAAAGAACCTATGTAAATCAAGATCATGATTCGAAGACCACGTATCCATATTTGCCCAACTTTCTAACTTCGCTTCTGATTCAGTTGATAAATTCATAATGCCTCACTTTGATTGGTAACATAACAGTGCTTTTTCAGCAGACATTGTCTTTATAATATTTTCAGAAAATACAGAAACCAAAGAAGCAACATACTGTTCTATAGGTCTTATACTTCCTTCCACTCACAAATTGCAGAACATGTCTGTATAAACACAAGTGCTCAATTAGTTTTATATTCTTCCATTAGGGAAAGTAGGTCAAGAATTGACTTAGGAAAGTGGTCAGGAAATTGATACCAAATGATTTTGGGGCAAAAGTGAGATAAGAATTCTTGGTTTTTTTTTGGGCGCTCGTTGAAGGGTGACTTTCGCTTCTGGGCCTAAATTGGGGCTTTTTGGGGCACTAAATGGGACTATATTTTCCATTTTACTGTTTATACACCCAGTATTATCCCAAACAAAAAGCGCCCCAACCGGAGCGCTTCAGATTCAATTTTGGGTTATTCCCAATCAAGGATAACTTTGCCGGAAGCTCCGCTACGCATGGTGTCGAAGCCTTGTTGGAAATCATCCACCTTGAAGTGGTGGGTGATGATTGGCGTCAGATCCAGGCCAGATTGAATCAGGCTCGCCATCTTGTACCAGGTTTCAAACATTTCACGACCGTAGATGCCTTTGATGACCAGGCCTTTAAAGATCACCTGGTTCCAGTCAATCGCCATGTCTGATGGCGGAATACCCAGCAGAGCAATACGGCCACCGTGATTCATGGTTTGCAGCATTGAGCTAAACGCACTTGGTACACCGGACATTTCCAGGCCAACGTCAAAACCTTCAGTCATGCCCAGTTCTGCCATCACGTCTTGCAGTTTTTGCTCAGCCACGTTCACTGCGCGGGTCACGCCCATTTTACGCGCCAGTTCCAGGCGGTATTCGTTCACATCAGTGATCACCACATGACGGGCACCAACGTGTTTTGCGACTGCGGCGGCCATGATACCGATCGGGCCGGCACCGGTGATAAGCACGTCTTCACCAACCAGGTCAAACGACAGCGCGGTATGCACTGCATTACCGAACGGATCAAAAATAGACGCCAGATCATCAGAAATGCCTTCCGGGATCTTAAATGCGTTAAACGCAGGGATCACCAGATATTCAGCAAACGCACCGGTACGGTTTACACCCACACCAATGGTGTTACGACATAAGTGAGTACGGCCGCCACGGCAGTTACGGCAGTGACCACAGGTAATATGACCTTCACCAGAAACACGGTCACCGATTTCGAAACCACGAACTTCCTGGCCAATCGCAACCACTTCACCCACGTATTCGTGGCCGACAACCATAGGAACAGGAATTGTCTTCTGTGACCATTCATCCCAGTTGTAGATGTGAACATCAGTACCACAGATCGCCGTTTTCTTAATGCGAATCAACAGATCGTTGTGGCCCATTTCTGGTTTGTCCACTTCGGTCATCCAGATGCCTTGTTCTGGCTTTAGCTTAGATAGCGCTTTGATTTTCATGTTCTTCACTCAATATACCCCGCGCTGTGCGAGGCAAAAATACGATGTTTTCGGCTCAAGGCCGTATCACTTCGGGCGGAGTTTTCTCCTCAGCCTGAATCAATACGGCTCCGCACCGGGGATCAGATAAGCCCCATCTCTTTACCGACTTCGATAAAGGCATCAATGGCTTTGTCGAGTTGCTCACGAGAGTGTGCCGCAGACATTTGAGTACGGATACGAGCCTGGCCTTTAGGGACCACAGGGAAAGAGAAGCCAATCACGTAAATACCTTTCGCCAGAGCGCGCTCGGCAAATTCCGCAGCAACCTTCGCATCACCCAGCATAATTGGAATGATGGCATGGTCTGCGCCTGCCATGGTAAAACCGGCCTCAGTCATACGAGCACGGAAGTGCGCCGCGTTGTCCCACAAGTGAGTACGCAGTTCACCGCTTTCCTGCAGCAGATCCAGCACACGCAGAGACGCAGAAACAATGGCCGGAGCCACAGAGTTAGAGAACAGGTAAGGGCGAGAACGCTGGCGCAGCCAGTCGATCACTTCTTTCTTACCAGACGTGTAACCGCCTGATGCACCACCCATCGCTTTACCCAGAGTACCTGTGATGATGTCAATACGATCAATCACGTTGTGGTATTCGTGGGTACCACGGCCGTTTTCGCCCATGAAACCAACCGCGTGCGAGTCATCAACCATCACCAGCGCATTGTATTTATCCGCCAGGTCACAAATCGCCGGCAGGTTAGCCACCACGCCGTCCATTGAGAACACACCGTCAGTCACGATCAGTTTGTTCCGTGCGCCTTTTTCATCGGCGGCGATCAGTTGCTCTTCCAGCTCCTGCATGTTGTTGTTGCTGTAGCGGAAACGCATCGCTTTACATAAACGCACACCATCGATAATCGAAGCATGGTTTAGTGCGTCAGAAATGATCGCGTCTTCTTTGTCCAACAGGGTTTCAAACAGACCGGTGTTGGCATCAAAACATGAGGTGTAAAGAATGGTGTCTTCTTTACCCAGGAACTCAGACAGTTTTTGTTCCAGCGCTTTGTGAGTATCTTGCGTACCACAAATAAAACGTACCGATGCCATACCAAAACCGTGCGAGTCCATGCCCTCTTTCGCGGCTTCAATCAACGCCGGGTGGTTAGCCAGGCCAAGGTAGTTATTAGCGCAAAAGTTGAGAACATCTTCACCAGAGGAGATATGAACCGACGCTTGCTGTTGCGAGGTGATAATGCGCTCAGATTTGTAAAGACCCTCAGCTTTGACTTCCTCAAGCTGGTTGCGAATCTGTTGATAAAAAGCAGAAGACATTGCATTTTCCTTCTTTGTTCTTAGGTTGACGTGCAGTCAGTAGGGCCAGAGAACCGATCCTGTTTAGGATCCATTTACACTGTAAACATTCACTACCAGTAAGTGTAATCCAAGCGCCAGAAAGGGATTATCCTGATTTGCGGAAAAACATTAGTGAATCATAGGAATAAATAGAGTTTATTATTTTAACATCGCACAAAAAACGCCCTTTCGGGCGCTTTGGTGTTGAATCTAAGCGGCTAATCAGCCAGGGAAGTGATGGAGCCGAACTTAGAAGAAACCCAGAGGGTTAACATCATAGCTCACCAACAGGTTTTTGGTGTTTTGGTAATGATCCAGCATCATCTTATGGGTTTCACGGCCAATACCTGATTTTTTGTAGCCACCGAATGCTGCGTGTGCCGGGTAAGCGTGGTAACAGTTGATCCACACGCGCCCTGCTTCAATATTGCGCCCCATACGGTAAGCCAGGTTGGTATCTCGGGTCCAGACACCGGCGCCGAGGCCGTATTCGGTATCATTGGCGATAGCCAGCGCTTCAGCTTCATCTTTAAAGGTGGTGATCGCGATAACCGGGCCAAAGATCTCTTCCTGGAAAACGCGCATTTTATTATGACCTGCCAGCATGGTCGGCTGAATATAGTAGCCTTGGCTGATATCGCCCTGTTGCAGCGCAGCAGCGCCTCCAAGCAGCACCTGAGCGCCTTCCTGACGGCCAATCTCCATATAGCTTAGAATCTTATCGAACTGTTCCTGTGAAGCCTGAGCGCCGACCTGGGTATCGGTATCCAGCGGGTTGCCCTGCTTGATGGTTTTCGCACGCTCCACCAGCTTGGTAATAAACTTATCATAAATGTCTTCATGCACCAGCACCCGCGAAGGACAAGTACACACTTCGCCCTGGTTGAAGAAGCCCAGTAAGGTACCCTCCAGACATTTTTCCAGATACGCATCTTCATGATCAAAGATGTCAGCAAAGTAGATGTTTGGTGATTTACCGCCCAGCTCAACGGTGGATGGAATCAGGTTGTCAGCGGCACATTTGAGGATATGGTTGCCCACTTCGGTCGAACCGGTAAAGGCCAGTTTGGCGATGCGGTTGCTGGTCGCCAGCGCCTGGCCTGCTTCAGAACCGTAGCCATTAACCACGTTCACCACACCTGCTGGCAGCAGATCGCCGATGGTTTCCATCAGCACCAGAATAGACGTTGGCGTCTGTTCGGCAGGTTTGAGCACCACACAACAACCGGCCGCAATCGCAGGAGCCAGTTTCCATGCTGCCATCAGCATCGGGAAGTTCCATGGGATAATCTGGCCTACCACACCGATAGGTTCCGGGAAATGGTAAGCGGCCGTTGTCGCATCAATTTCGGCCGCACTGCCTTCCTGGGCACGAATACAGCCGGCAAAGTAACGGAAATGGTCGACGACTAATGGCAGGTCAGCCGCCAGTGTTTCACGGATTGGCTTACCGTTTTCCCAGCTTTCCACATACGCCAGTTTTTCTAAGTTTGCTTCTACGCGGTCAGCAATTTTAAGCAGCAGATTGGAACGTTCAGTCACACTGGTTCTGGCCCATTCTGCACGCACTTCATGAGCCGCATCCAGCGCCAGGCTGATATCTTCCGGGCCGGAACGTGCCACTTTACAGAACGGCTGGCCGTTGACCGGCGATGTGTTATCAAAATATTGGCCGTTGACTGGTTTTACCCACTGGCCGCCAATGAAATTATCGTAATGACTTTTGAAGTTGAAAATCGCGTTGTCCGATCCGGGTTGTGCATAAATCATCGTTCGTTCCTTCTTACTTTCTCGTTCACGTATAAATGGAGTGTTTATGTTTCAACAGCGCCGTTTGAGCTGATTATTGTGGTTATCGATGTTGGGTTGATGATTGCGCAGCAGGTCGCGATAAAAGACAGCATTGCCATACCTTGCTGCACCGTTGCTTTACTACACAACGCAAATCACAGGCCAGAATGAGAAATCTTGTTGTTAAATAAATGTAAAACTATGATTACCAATATGATTACAAGAACAGTGTCATCCGGGAACCGAAGTTGGGTACTGCCACCCAGTGTTCCAGTGTGCCAAAATGACACACTGCCACTGTGACAACATGGAACAGTTATGCAAATTCAATCAGTTAATCAAGACTGGCTGACCACGTCCTGGCACAGAAGCCAGCAAGCAGGTCTGAACCAAAGAAGTCAGCCAGAGCACATTCGCCTGCCAAACTATCAGTTGAAGGAACGTCAGTGGCGCGCGACCTCTCTACTCGCTGCGGTAGAAAAATACGCGTTGCCCCTGTTTAACCAGATGTGCGCACACAGTGACAGTCGTCTGATTGTGACCGATCAGGAAGGCGTTATTCTTTCCAGCTGGGGACAATCCCGTTTCGAACAGCGTTTGACCGAGATAGCGCTTGAATCCGGTGCCTGCTGGCAGGAAAAATCAAAGGCACCAACGCCATTGGCACCGCGATTTTTGAAGCCAGGCCAGTCAACATTATCGGTGACCAGCATTACATACGGCAGCATCACTTTATCAGTTGCTCCGCCTGTCCGGTGTTTAACCACCAAGGCGAGTTGATCGGTGTGCTGGACATTACCAGTGAGCAAAAACAGCACGATTTATCCACTCAGGTTCTGGTGCAAAACATGGTACAGCTGATCGAAAATCATCTGCTGTGCGATATTCCGCAAGGTACGATGCGAATTGATCTGGCCTGTGATCGCTCACTACTCAACAGTGGCTGGCAAGGCATTGTGATTGCGGATGAGAGCGGAAAAGTGCTGGCCCATAACCACATCGCCGCTCAGCTGCTGGCGCAACACTCCGTGATTGGCCACTCGATTGAAGATTTGTTCGGCGCGCATTCTGCCGCTTTCGTGTATGAAAAGCATGAGCTAAAGTCACCACCGCACAAAGCGCGTCACTACTCTGCATCTTGCGACTTACATTTTGGCGATATGACGACCGAGCGAGCCTGGCAACAAGCCAACAAATTGATTGATAAAGACATTACGTTGTTGATTCTGGGCGAAACCGGCGTGGGTAAAGGTGAGTTCGTTAAGGCTCTGCATCAACGTAGCTCACGTAAAAACCAGACTCTGGTCAGTGTTAATTGCGGCGCGCTGCCTAAAGATTTGATTGAATCAGAGCTGTTCGGATATGTCGGGGGGCGTTTACCGGAGCGAACAGTAAAGGCTATCAGGGCAAAATCAGACAAGCCGATCAAGGCATCTTGTTTTTAGATGAAATCGCCGATATGCCGCTTGAAGCGCAATCAAGGTTACTGCACGTACTGCAGGATAAACGGGTGGTGCCGGTGGGATCCAATCAGAGTTATCAGGTTGATATTCAGATCATCGCCGCGACACACAAAGATCTGCAACAGGCCGTGGCTGAAGGTCGTTTTCGCCAGGATCTGTTCTATCGCCTTAATGGCTTGGTGTTGCCGCTACCTGCACTGCGCGAGCGCCAGGACAAAGCCGCATTAATTGAACATATTCATAACAAGTACCGGCTGGGTCAACAGACTTTGTGCCCTCATCTGATGAGCTTATTGTGCGGGTATGATTGGCCTGGCAATATTCGTGAACTCGATAACCTGATGAAGGTGGCTTGCCTGCTGGCGAGCGATGAGCCACAGCTCAGGCTTGAGCATGTACCAGGTCATATCAGTCAGTCTCTGACCGCCAAAAAACGACGCGAGCTGGCGACAGAAAGTGTTGATCTCAAAACCACGGTAGATGATACCCTGCTGCAAGCCTATCAGGCCAACCAGGGTAATATCAGCCGCACATCGAGAATGTTAGGGATAAGCCGCAACACCTTGTACCGAAAACTTAAAGCACTCGGCATACTCCAATAAGCCGATTGCTCTTGCCACTGATGTTCCTGCCAACTTCGGCTACGCAGTTGGCACGTTTTTTAACAGCATGAACGGTCTGCACGCCCCGTTTTCGCTGAATAATTCCGCAAAAAACGGCCAATCTAACAAATATCTATGACCTGAATTCACAAAATAAGCTAAAATAAATACTTTCCTATCAATAACATATGTAGCCAAACTTTCTTTTTACCCCTTCCTGTTAACATTTTTTTTTGGCACAGCGCACAGATTGACAGATAAAAAGCAATCACTGGACACTCATTACACATAAATCTGCAAGAATGAGACACTTTATCATGCTGTCACATCGTACTTTAAATCGAGCGTGACGACAGATTGTCATCGAATTCAATTCGTTGCCGGCTTGACCGCACAGCCAAAGAGCGCCTGGCAAATCCACATTGAATTTTAATTTAGTAACTGAAGAAAAATCGGACATGCTCAATACCAAACTGATAGGCCTGCTTCCTGACTTAGCGACTTTTATTTTAGTGGTCAACGAAGGCAGTTTTACTGCTGCAGCAAAAAAACTCGGAGTGACCCCCTCGGCGTTAAGTAAATTGATCACGCGTCTGGAGCAGGCGCTTTCAGTCAAACTGTTCGAACGTACTACTCGTAAGCTGGTGATCACCCAGGCGGGACAAAAGGTCTACGACCAATGCCTGGTGATGGTAAATGCGGCGCAACAGGCGGTGGAATTATCGGGATCAGACCATACGGAACCGTCAGGTTCATTGACCGTTGCCGCTCCTGAAGCGTTTTTAAACTCGGTGCTTCAGCCCTTTGTTATTCCATTTCTAAAGCAATATCCGCAGATCCAACTTAAGTTGCGCGCCGCCGATGGTGAGATAGATCTGTTTAAACATGACATTGATGTCGCATTTAAACTGACTGATAAACCGGATGAAAATCTGGTGTTGCGTGAGTTGTGTAAAACCAATCTGGTGCTGTGCGCCAGTCCGGAATATCTGGCTGAACGCGGTAATCCCGCCCATCCGACTGAACTTGCCCAGCATGACTGTTTGTATCTCGCCGAAACCAACAAAGACCACCTCTGGGATTTTCTCAAAGATGACGAGTTCCATACCGTTGCCGTGAGCGGGCGTTATGCCGTGAACCATTCGCAAATGCGCTTAAACGGGGTAAAAAACGGCCTGGGCATCGGTATTTTTCACGATTTTGTGGTGCAGGATGATTTGGCCAGCGGTAAAGTCGTGCAGTTACTCAAAGACTGGACGATCAAGAGTAACTACCATGGTGCAATTGCGATGCAATATGCGCAAACCAAATACATGCCGGCGCGGTTACGGGTGTTTATCGACTATGTGATGACACACCTGAGCGTGAAGTTAAATGACAAAGGCTGAATTAAGGACTGATTAACGGATGCTGAAGCGGTTACATCATGCAGCGATTATCTGCGCTGATTACCAGCGTTCTAAATACTTCTACAGTGAGATATTAGGGCTGGAGATAGTCGCAGAGAATTACCGTGCCGCGCGCGACTCATACAAACTTGATCTTGCTCTGCCGGATGGTGCACAAATTGAACTGTTTTCATTTCCGGATGCACCGCCACGCCCGAGTTATCCGGAAGCTCAGGGACTCCGCCATCTCGCTTTTGCCGTTGAGGATGTCAGGGAGGTAAAAACCATCCTGGAATCACAGGGGATCGAGGTAGAGCCAATCCGAATTGACGAGTACACCGGGCGCATGTTCACCTTTTTCCAGGATCCCGATGGATTGCCACTGGAAGTTTATCAAGCCTGATGGATCTCCAATCATGTCATGACCTGCAGGTAAAAAAGCCAGAATTTTGTCATTCTGGCTTTTTTGCATCCATTGTCTCGTCCTGAAATGTGTTTACACATTGAGGACGACACACATCAACTCAGCATATAACGCAGGCGTGCAACACGGCTGAACAGCAGCCAGTCGAGCAATAACACGCTGATAATACTCAGCCCGGCCAACGGAAAAGCGACGCCTATCAGAATGAGCGTCACCAGCCCTACTTTCCAGATCCCCGCTTGCTCAAAACGCGGCGGCACGCTCAATTTTCCTTTGCCTGCCGGACGACGAATCCACCACATAACGCCCCCCGTCACTGCAATCAGAATAAACGACAAACAAAACACCACATTTAGCCATTTGTTTAGCGGGCTCAGATCACCCTGGTGCAGCGATACGCCAGCTGCCATCGCCTTGGCAAACAGAGTGTAGTCCTGCCAGGTCACGCCCATCAACACCTCGCCACTGTACTGGTCGAAATGCATCGTTTGATCGTCACGCGGATCATGAATATCGCCGGCCATGGTATTGGCGGTGACAGTGTAAACGCCTGTCGCGCCGGTCGGGAAAAACACCCGATAATAACCAAATCCCATCTGCTTGGCCTTCGCCATGATGGTATCGATATTCAGCGCGCCATGCCCCATGGCATGCACTTCGCCCATGCCCATTTTGGAGTGATCATGCGCCTCTTCCGGTTGCCCGCCGGCCATAGAGGGCGCGCCGGCAGCCATCGGCTGCTCCTCCATTACCGGATGCGTCGACTCGGGCATCGGCGTCAGTTCCAGGTTCCACGGCAGTTCTTTTTCTGTACCGTGGTTAAGGCTGGCATGCGTCATCGGCTTGGATTGCGGTTTTTCACCGTAGGTGTAGTAAGTCGGAAATGAGTTCCAGGTCTGAACAAACGTCTTGCCCCAGAACCCGGTCCAGGACAGACCGGAAATCAGGAAAAACAACAGGACAATAGAAAGCACGCCACCCAGATTCGCGTGCATATCACGCATCACGATGCGTGAGCCGCTGCCGAAACGGATTTTGAGAAAGCCCGAACGACTGGCGTTATCACGTGGCCACCATAAATATAACCCGGTCACGAGCAGCAAAATTCCCAGGCTGGCAGCAATTTCCAGCAGATAGTCTCCGGCATCACCGATCAACAAAGTGGCATGAATGCCATTCGCCAGCTGGTACCAGCTTTGAGTGCGGTCGATACTGCCCAGCACTTCCCCGCTGTATGGATTGACGGTAATAAACCGATCGCTGCCATCAGCCATCCGCACGGAAAATTTATTGGCAACATCAACGGCCTGCGCCGGGATAAACTCCGTCACAATGCCATGAGGATAAGCACTTTGCACCGCGGCCAGTTGCTGCGAAACCGCCACCTGATGGTGTTGGGGTGTTACCTGCAGGATATCGCTGTAGCGAGCCTGCTCAATTTCACCGTCAAACATCATCACGATGCCAGTAACCGCCAGGATTAAAATAAACGGCACGACAAATAGACCGGCGTAAAAATGCCAGCGCCAGGTTAAAAAGTAGAGAGATTTTCCGCGCTCGACAGATTCGTGAGACGCGGCAGACATTCTCGACATGGAGTTTCCTTATACGATTCGGACGAACGGCTCCCTTCCGCTAAGACTGCGGGGAACCGCCTGAAATATGAATTATTTTGGGTTATTAAGATTTAACGTCGAGTCCTGGCAACGCCCGCCAGCCCACAATCATCGTTGATGCATCAAGAAGGCTCGGACGGCTTGCATCGGCAATATAACGCTCAGGACACATGACCGAATGGCGGGGCGCGGGGAATCGATAAGCCAAAGCGCTGCTTGCGCGCAGTGAATGCATAACGCTCTGCGGTGAATAGCGCTCTGCTTGCAACAGACTGAATGGTGGTCAGCCCGGCATAGTGAAAATTAGAGAAGTGCGCGCACGGGCAAGGTTTACCATGCTGCGAATGAACTTTGGTGTGTTTGGGGTGAGTATGACCTTCAGACGGATGCGCCGTCTCTACATCACCGCCGGCCAATACGCAAAATGTTTGCCAGATATTCTGCTGGCCGCTGTGCGCATTGAGCACCGGCATCAACGTCACCAGCAGCCAACTTAGGACACTGGTACAGATCATAATGCGGTGAAAACGGCAAAGGAGGTTCATAAAGGTTCTCAAACAAATTGCCGCTACTATACAGACTCAGCAAAGTACACCGACTCAGCAAAGTATACCGACTCAGCAGAGAATGTATATCTGATGGCAAAAATCAGCCCCGTAGTATCGGCGTAGTATCGGCGTAGTCTCGATCAACGTTCGTTTAACCGGCACTACGGAGCAGAATAAACCACAATAATGGGTAATGATCAGCCGAACAGGCGTTTCCAGATACTTGGATTACGGCCTTCGTGATACTCTTTTTCAGATTATCGACACCACGCAGTGACGTTTGCGCCGCTTCGAATTCACCATTTGCTAGTTCGTTCTCGATTTTATCCAGCGCGACACTCAGCTTATTAAAGCCTTCCAGGTAATAATCCTGTTTTTCCGGCGGATACTCACCCTGTTTGGCATGGGAGATCAGCTCGTTGAGTTGCGCGACCGGCGCTTTCATTTCCTCGATGCTCTGAGCCTCAGCGGCATGTTTAAATGCCACTTTCATCTGTTTCATCGTCTGCTTCAGATCGACCTCAGCAGCAAAAACCTGGCTGCTAAGTAACAATGCAGCACTCAGTATCATGCCTTTCTTCATTATATCTGCCACCCTTTGAGTTCAGTCGCCATAGTGTACTTGAATCTGATCATCCAATTTAAGCTGAAATTGTTTCAAATACTTACATTCGCCGCCCGGCTGACCAAAAACATTAAAGGTTCTGAAACGCTTCAACCGGATGACGTCCACGTAAAGCAAGAAATTGCACAAACTGCGCTGCGGTATGCGTGATGACTTTTTCCGACGCGATTCCTACCCGGTCCAAAAGCTCGCTGGCCAAGGCTAAGTTACCGACATCCTGGCAAAAATGCGCATCACTGCCCGTGGTAATCCAGGCTCCGCACGCTTTGGCAATTTGTGCAATTTCATAGCATCGGTCAACGCTACCTGCGCGGCTGTGCCCCTTCAGAGTACTGTTATTAATTTCAATCGCGACATTGTGCTGTGCGGCACAATCAATCACCGGCTGAAAATCAAAGTCAAAATGCGGATTACCAAGATGGCCCAGAGCATCAACACGGCCGCTGCGAATGACGTTCAGCAGCGCTTCGGTATGTTGTGCTTTCGTGCCTGGGCGAAATACCGGCTCGTGAAAACTGGCAATGACCCAATCTAGGTTCTGATCCACTGAAGGATGGATATCTATCTCTCCGGCGGTATTGAGTATATTGGATTCAACGCCACGAACCACCGCGACACCGTGCAGAAAACGCGGTAAAACGCGTTGATTGGAGAAGAACCAATAGTGCGGTGCTCCGGGCATCGACTCTGAATGGTCTGTGGTACAGAACATGGTCAGATCCTGCTTGGCCGCTGACTGGGCATTCTCAATCAATGTGCTGTAAGCATGCCCGCTGGCATACGTGTGGGTGTGGGTATCAACCGCTAATTTCATCGCTACTTCCCTCCGTTATTCAATCAGTTTAACAATATCCCCTGGTGGATACCAATCTCTGAATGGTGCTGCTGATGACGACTGAGATGTGAACGGCCCTGCTTAACGACACGAAATTTGTGAGCCCTAAACAACTTTCAGCAAAATAGAAACTCGCTAATTGGTTGATTTTTGCAAGTTATGGAACTTGAACAATACTTATACCATCGTCGAACTAGAGATGGCTTTATGACCAAACGTTGCTACCCGCTGAGCATTCAAATCAGTACATTATTTGTCGTTTTAGTAACATTAGTTGGATCAGCATTAATTGCTGTCAGTTACTATCATTCACAGCAGTTACTGACCACCAGTGCCAAAGAGCTCAGCCATGAAAATAGCCGCAAACTTGAAGCAGCGTTTAGTCAGAACGCGTCACCGGTACTGACGACTCTCGATTTCATGGCTTTTAGTCACTTTGTCGATCAGGGTTTGCCGCCCCAGGAAGCGAAAAACTGGTTTGCGGCGCTAAGCCTGGTGTTTAAACGTAATCAGGATTTAATTGCACTGTATTACGGTAATAATCAGGGCGACTTCACGATGATAAGGCCGCTTAACAGTGCCGAATCACGCAAACAGTTTGACGCACCTCCGGAAGCACAACTGTTTATTAACCGCACCCGGATGGATGGCAGCAGTATCGTATTATTTGTCGATAGCGAACTGAATACTATGATGACTCGCCAGAGCCACGACAATACATACGACCCACGAGAGCGCCCGTGGTACATTCAGGCTCAAGACGATGGCATCACACGACTCACCGAGCCCTACTCTTTTCACTTTCTCCAAACCCACGGTGTCACACTTTCCAGACGCTCTTATGATGGTCAAACCGTGGTAGCGGCAGACTTCACGTTAAATTCACTCTCTAACCAGATGGCCCGTATCGGTTATTCGCCCGATGCCAAACTTGCGCTGTTCGATCATCAATTCCGCCTGCTGGCTGAACACAATACCGGGATGACGGTGAGCGACAGCGATCAGCAAACCAAACAAAAACTGGCCTCCGGTATTTTCGGTTCGATAGCCAACCGTATCAGCAGCCAAACCTTATACACCACCACCCATTTTGCCTCTGACGAATGGTCCGTCACCCTGACCCCGGTGACGCTCAACGAGCACGTCCATCTGCTCCTGGCGGAAGCAACGCCTCAAAAAGCGCTACTAGCTAACCTGCTGTCTATGCGCGATCAGCAAATCATGGTCGCCATTTTTCTACTGATGGGCTGTTTCCTGATTGTCTGGTTCACGGCGCGGCGTCTGGCCAGTCCGCTGGAAAACCTGGTGGTACAGACAGATAACATCGCGCGCTTTGATTTTCAGAAAACCCGCTATCCGAAAAGCGTGATCAAAGAGGTGGCCGATCTTACTCAGTCCATCGAATTGATGGAACACACTCTGCACGACCTGCTGAAACTATTGCGTGAAACCGCTTCGAATCAGGACTTTGATGTGCTGGCGAAAACCATTACTCATCAGAGTTACATCGTGACCAGAGCGGAAACCATTTTGCTCTATTTGTATTCGAATGAATGTCAAACGTTCACGATTGCCGCCAATCATGCAATTATTCCGTTCAAAATCGATATCAATCAGTTAGTTCAGGACACACCCTGGCTACTTTCTGAACTGAAGAAAGGGGAACTGGTTCACCTGACTCGTGATGACAATATCCTGCGCAAACACAAAGACTATTTGTTTAACAGCGATATCTATCTTTTTCCGTTACTTAACCGCCATCGTCAGCTCGTCGGCGTACTCAATCTCAGCTATGAACGTACCACCACCAAGGCACAACTCGATAAACACGCGTTTTTACGTGAGGTACTCAGTTTTGCTGAAATAGCCAAAGACAATATCGACAAAATGCAGCAGCAAAAAGATATGCTGAATGCCTTCATCGCCTTGATCGCCTCTGCCATCGATACCAAATCTCCATACACTGGCGGACATTGCCAGCGTGTCCCCGAGCTCGCCAAGATGCTGGCCAAAGCTGCGGTGGAGGATCATCATTACTTCCCACGCTTCACCATGAACAGTGAACAATGGGAAGAGCTTAATCTGGCCGCCTGGATGCATGACTGCGGTAAAGTCACCACGCCTGAGTTCGTAGTTGATAAAGCCACCAAGCTCGAGACCATTTATGATCGTATCCATGAGATACGCATGCGTTTCGAACTGCTCAAAATGCAAGCTGAAGCCGAGTATTGGCAAGCCGTTGCTCAGGGCGGCGACCCAACTGAACTTCAACAGCAACTGGACAGCACCCGACACACGTTAGACGAGGAGTTCAGTTTTGTCGCTCAATGCAACATCGGCTCTGAATTTATGCGTGATGAGGACATTGAACGCTTGCAACAAATTGCCAGGCGTCAATGGAAACGGACTCTGGACAACAGGCTGGGCGTTTCCCATCTGGAACAACAACGTTACCCTGACAATGAGAGCCTGCCCGTTATGGAAGGCTTGCTGGCCGATAAACCAGAGCACCTAATCACCTGGGCCAAAGACACCCAACCAGCAGCGGTACAGCAGTCAGAGTTCACACTCAAACCGCTCGATGTCCAATACAATCGCGGCGAGCTACATAATTTGAGTATTCGCAGTGGTACGCTGACCGATGAAGAGCGCTTCGTCATTAATGACCATATTATTCAGACTATCGAAATGCTGCGTCGCCTGCCCTATCCGGAACATCTGCAGAATGTGCCGGACATTGCCGGCAACCACCATGAACGTATGGATGGGAAAGGTTATCCGCGCGGGCTGAACGAAGAGCAGTTATCAATCCCGGCCCGGATCATGGCCATCGCTGATGTGTTTGAAGCTCTGACATCCAGTGACCGGCCATACAAAAAAGCCAAAACGCTGACTGAGTCGATAGCCATCATGACCCAGATGGCAACCTCGGGCCACATTGACCCTAAACTGTATGTGCTGTTTCTGGAGACCGGTGTTTATGCTGAATACGCCCAGCGCTTCTTAAATACGCAGCAATGTACCGAGGTCGATATTGGCGAAGAGATTAAAACCGTTAAAGCCTTTATGAAGGCTCAGTTTTAAAAACAAGGCCGGTTCGGAGATAAATTCAAACTAAGTTTACCAGTCAGTACCTTTAAAAATTAGTAAGTTAGCTAAAAAATAACTCAATTATTGGTCGATTGCGCTATCAATAGTTGATGTGTGTCAAATTGTCGTAGACAATACCCCTCCGGGCGAGATCTCATATTTGCTATTTATGTGATCTCCCTATCGGTTTTGCCTATCGACAATATAGGCATCACCTTCTTTCTATTTGTGTATTGCGCTGCTAGGGTTGGCGCATGCTAACTACCTCGTTTTTAAGGGAAAGATGATGGTAATACCTGAAAACAGCAGCATCGTGATTTTTGGTGCTTCGGGCGACTTAACTTACCGTAAGTTGGTTCCTGCTCTGTATCATCTGTATGCAAGCAAGCAATTGCCTGAGTCCTTTGCTATTTTGGGCGTGAGCCGTACTGAATACAGTGATGAATCATACCGCGAGAAGCTGAAACGCTCGCTTCAGGAACTGGAGAAAACAGAACCTGAAATCCTTGATGCCTTCTGTGAACACCTTCACTATCAAGCTATTAATACATCCGACCAGGATGATTACTCAAAACTGACCACCCGCCTTGACCAACTGGCTGATAAATACAACCAGACTGAACGCAATACACTCTTCTATCTCGCGACGCCGCCAAGTCTTTACGGTGTGATCCCTGCGTGTCTTGCCTCTCAGGGTCTGAACGATGAATCCAATGGCTGGAAACGCCTGATCATTGAGAAACCGTTCGGTTACGACCTTAAATCCGCTCAAGAGCTGGATATCGAAATCCATAACCACTTCAAAGAACATCAGATTTACCGCATTGACCACTATTTGGGCAAAGAAACCGTGCAAAACCTACTGGTTTTCCGTTTTGCTAACGGTATGTTTGAACCACTTTGGAACCGTAACTTCATCGATTACGTTGAAATTACCGGTGCGGAGTTCCTGGGCGTAGAAGGCCGCGGTGGTTATTACGATGGTTCAGGCGCAGTGCGCGACATGTTCCAGAACCACCTGCTGCAAGTTCTGGCCATGGTGGGTATGGAGCCGCCGGCGGCTATCAACGCCAATTCCATTCGTAACGAAGTGAATAAAGTCCTGCAGAGCCTGCAACCGCTCTCCGATGACGACTTGCGTAACAACCTGGTATTGGGTCAGTACACCGAATCTGAAGTTCGTGGCAAATTCCTTCCGGGCTACCGCGACGAACCGGGCGTGGCTGAAGATTCACGTACCGAAACCTATATGGCACTGAAGATGTTTATCAACAACTGGCGTTGGAATGGCGTACCATTCTACGTGCGCAGTGGTAAACGCCTGCCAACCCGCGTGACTGAAGTGGTTATCCACTTTAAGCGTACGCCGCACCCAGTGTTTGGTCAAAATGCGCCAGAGAACAAGCTCATCATCCGTATTCAGCCTGACGAAGGCATTCTGATGAGCTTCGGTCTGAAAGAGCCGGGCGCAGGCTTTAAGGCAAAAGAAGTGTCAATGAACTTCCACTATGCCTCTCTGGAAGAGACCAAAATGCTGACAGCATACGAGCGCCTGCTTCTGGATGCACTGAACGGTGATGCGACACTATTTGCGCGCACGGATGCCGTGGAAGCGTGCTGGCGATTTGTTCAGCCAATTCTGGACTTCAAACAAGATCCTCAATCTCTGTACGGCTACGCCTGCGGTACATGGGGACCTAAAGAATCCGATGACCTGCTGAGCAATGATGGCCGTGAATGGCGCTTCCCTTGTAAAAATCTGACCAATACGGACTATTGCGAACTATGATCAATCACAAAATTCTGCCAACCGCGGATGCCGTTGTGGAATCACTCGCGAATGATATGAAGTCATTCAGCGAGCTGGGCCGCCCGGTACACATTTCTCTGTCTGGCGGCAGCACACCAAAAATGCTGTTCAAACTGTTGGCTTCTGAGCCATACGTAAGCTCTATTCAGTGGCAAAACCTGCACTTCTGGTGGGGTGATGAGCGCTGCGTAGCGCCGGATGATGCAGAAAGCAACTACGGTGAAGCGAACACTCTGCTGTTCAGCCAAATCGACATCCCGGCTGGTAACATTCACCGTATTTTGGGTGAAAACGAGCCTCAGGCAGAAGCTGAACGCTTTGCTCAAGAAATGGCTGACGTGATTCCATCAGACAATGGGACGCCTGTCTTTGACTGGATCCTGCTGGGTGTCGGCGCTGACGGCCACACTGCTTCTCTGTTCCCGGGTAAAACCAACTACGATGATGAGAACTTGTCTGTCGTCGCCTCTCACCCTGAATCAGGCCAGCTTCGTGTGTCTAAAACCGCGAAGGTACTGGAAGCAGCAAAACGTATTAGTTACCTTGTTCTTGGCGCTGGTAAGGCCGAGATCGTTTATGAAATTCACACCACTCCTGCTGAAGATCTGCCGTATCCAGCAGCGAAAATCCAGTCTTCGGCTGGTGAAACAGAGTGGTTTTTAGATTTAGACGCAGCAGCGAAGATTGCGTGAAGGAGAGAAAAATGAAAGGCGATATTGGTGTAATTGGCCTGGCAGTCATGGGCCAGAACCTTATCCTGAACATGAACGACCACGGCTTTAAAGTGGTGGCACATAACCGTACTGCGGCGAAAGTCGACGAATTCCTGCAAGGCCCGGCGAAAGGCACCAACATTGTAGGTGCTTACACCCTGCAAGAGCTGGTCGACAAACTGGAAGCGCCACGTAAAGTGATGCTGATGGTTCGCGCTGGCGCTGTGGTTGATGCATTCATCGACCAACTGGTTCCTCTGCTGGACAAAGGCGACATCATCATCGATGGCGGTAACACCAACTACCCTGACACCAACCGTCGCGTTGCGGCTCTGCGTGAAAAAGGCATCCACTTCATCGGTACGGGTGTATCCGGTGGTGAAGAAGGCGCACGTTTCGGACCTTCTATCATGCCTGGCGGCGCGCCGGAAGCATGGGAAGCGGTTAAGCCTATCTTCCAGGGCATCTCTGCAAAAACTGATGCGGGTGAGCCTTGCTGTGACTGGGTTGGCAACGACGGTGCTGGCCATTTCGTGAAAATGGTACACAACGGCATCGAATACGGCGACATGCAGCTGATCACTGAAGCATACCAGTTCATGAAAGATGGTCTGGGCATGTCTGCAGATGAAATGCAGGCCGTATTTACTGACTGGAACAAAACTGAGCTGAACAGCTACCTGGTGGAAATCACGGCTGACATCCTGGGCTACAAAGACGAAGACGGCGAAGCACTGGTTGAAAAAATCCTCGACACCGCGGGCCAGAAAGGTACCGGTAAATGGACCGGTATCAACGCACTGGACCTGGGCATTCCACTGACTCTGATCTCTGAGTCTGTGTTCTCTCGTTGCCTGTCTGCCCTGAAAGACCAACGTGTTGAAGCCGAGAAGCTGTTCGGCAAAACCATCACGCCGGTGGAAGGCGACAAGCAAGAGTGGGTGGATGCACTGCGTCAGGCTCTGCTGGCTTCAAAAATCATCTCTTACGCACAAGGCTTTATGCTGATGCGTGAAGCGTCAAACGAAAACGGCTGGGATCTGAACTACGGTAACGTCGCTCTGATGTGGCGTGGCGGTTGTATCATCCGCTCTGCGTTCCTGGGCAACATCCGTGACGCTTACGAAAACAACGCTGAACTGGCTTTCCTGGGCTCAGATGACTACTTCAAAAACATCCTGACCGGCAGTCTGGCCGCATGGCGTAAAGTGGCAGCGAAATCGCTGGAAGCAGGTATCCCGATGCCATGTACTACTTCAGCGCTGACGTTCCTGGATGGCTACACCACGGCTCGTCTGCCAGCGAACCTGCTGCAGGCACAACGTGACTACTTCGGTGCGCACACTTATGAGCGTACTGACCGTGCACGCGGTGAGTTCTTCCACACCAACTGGACAGGTACCGGTGGTGACACAGCGTCAACAACATACGACGTATAAGACGTGTTGAGGGGGAATTCACCCCCCTCTTCTACGCCTGAAAATTAAGCATCAGGGAGGATGTTAACTTAGTTAACATCCTCTATTTTTTGTCTGAATTCAGTTACAGAGAAACCACGATGACATTTTATAAAGACTATGTATTTGTTCCACAGGAAGCGGAACATGAAACACATAACGGAAATGAGTGTTCATCTGAGCAGAAAGCTCTGCGCCTGGCGATGGTAAAACACGCCCAGCAACAAGGTGGATGCTAATCCCGCTGAAAAAGAGACTCTCGTTTCGATTTAGCACGGCGGAACAGGCTGAAGGCATAAATAAGAAAAGCACCCTGCGGTGCTTTTCTTATTTATGCTTCTTGTTATGGCCTTTACCCGGGTTGTTGTGTCCATTAAAGCTATGATTATCCTTTTTACCGCCTTTGGCTTTATGCTTATGAGTATCACAATCGCCGCCACCCACTTTTATGCCACCAGCCTCAACGGACATACAGTCAGTCGAAATATCTAACTTATCGCCGATGCTGATCCCGGCCTGTGCGCCGCTGCAAGCCATCAGTAAGGCCAGAACAATTCCTGTACGTTTCATTCTAGTTATCCTTGTCAGTTTACTAAGCTGCGCATTTAACTATTGTCCGGCGCTGACCTCAATAGCAGACACCAAGCCTGACAGTAAAATGACTCGCTCTATACAGGCCACTTATAATATGGCATAACACCGTGCGTCTGAATGCACAGATCCGACACTAGAAAGATGACTTCAGTCCATCACATTGCTGACGGGCTTCATTATTCTCAGGTCCACTTTACGGCACCGTTTAAACATTGCGCTTAAACACGCACCCGCGGGTGCGTTTTTCATTGTTGTCACTCCGTCAGCAACAACGAACAAAACTTCAGCATCTGAACATCAATTTACGATTACAATCGGGTTTTGAGTTGAATGTTATCTCAATAACCTTTAGTTTATAGACGTCTAAACGTCTTTGCGCTTAAACATCCAAAACAACAACAGAGGGTTTATTTATGTCAAATCATACAGTCAGTGTTCTCGATGGTGGAATGGGTCGTGAATTAGAAAAACGTGGCGCGCCGTTCCGTCAGCCCGAATGGTCAGCACTGGCGATGATCGAAGCTCCTGACATTGTCCGTGATGTTCATTGCGCATTTATTCAGAGTGGCTCTCAGGTCATTACGACCAACAGTTATGCCTTAGTTCCTTTTCATATCGGTGAGGAACGCTTCAAGCGTGAAGCTCAGTTACTCGCTCACCGCGCCGGTGAAGTGGCTCGTCAGGCTGTAGCCCTGGAAGGTAACACCGCCCGGGTCGCCGGCTCACTGCCACCGCTGTTTGGTTCTTACCGCGCTGATCTGTATCAGGCCGATCGGGTCGCAGAGATCGCTACACCTTTGATCGAAGGACTGAAAGATAATGTTGATTTTTGGCTGTGTGAAACCCAAAGCCTGATTGCCGAACCAGTGGCGGTCAAAGCACTGCTCGACAAACTAGATAGCGAACACAAACCGCTGTGGGTATCATTTACACTAGAAGATTCAGAGCCGACTGATGTACCGCGCCTGCGCTCAGGCGAATTGGTTGAAGATGCCATCAATGCGATGCTGGCTCTTAACGTTAGCGCCATCTTGTTTAACTGCTGCCAGCCTGAAGTGATTCAGGAAGCCCTGACCATCGCCAAGCGTTGCCTGGACACAGCAGGGGCACAGCAAGTTCAGCTTGGTGCGTATGCCAACGCATTTCCTCCTCAGCCAAAAGACGCGACCGCCAACGATGGCCTGGATGAACTGCGTGCCGACCTGACACCGCCAGCCTACCTACTGTGGGCAGAGAAGTGGCAACAACAAGGCGCCAGCCTGATTGGCGGCTGCTGCGGTATCGGTCCGGAGCATATTGCTGCGCTGCATCAGCACTTCGCTTAATCGGAGCGAGTGATGCAACAACCGCAAAAAATCGGCCTGACCACGCTGACTGCTCTGGTGTTCAGCTCCATGGTCGGCGCCGGTATTTTCAGCCTGCCACAAAATATGGCAGAAGTCGCTGGTGTGGATGCCATTCTCACAGGCTGGCTTATTACTGGCGTAGGCATCTTACTGCTGGCCGGCTGTTTTTTACATTTGTCCCGTCTTAAGCCTGAACTGGATGGGGGTATCTATACCTACGCCCGCACAGGCTTTGGCGACACTGCAGGCTTTTTATCCGCCTGGGGCTACTGGCTGTGTGCCACAATTGGCGTGGTCGGTTACCTGGTGGTTGCCTTTGCCGCCATTGGCGCCTTTGTCGATACACCACAATCGGTCATTTTTGGCGACGGAAACACCCTGCCCGCATTTATCGGCGAATCGCTTATCCTGTGGGCGGTACACTATCTGGTGCTGCGCGGTATCAAACAGGCAGCCTTCATCAACCTGCTGGCAACCCTGGCAAAATGTCTGCCACTGATTGTGTTTATTGTCCTCGCCTACTGGGCATTTGAGCCGGCAACGTTTAACTTCGACCGTGCGGGTCAAAGCTTACAAACCCCGTTCATTGAGCAGGTAAAAGGCACCATGCTCATTACGCTATGGGTGTTCACCGGCATTGAAGGGGCAATCGTATTATCGGTGCGTGCCAAACGTCGCAATGATATCGGTAAAGCGACCTGTCTGGGTGTGATATTTGCGCTGATTCTGTATGTGTCCATTACTCTGCTATCTCTGGGCGTAATGAGCCGGGCAGATGTCGCCGCCCTGAATAATCCATCCATGGCCGGGTTGATGGCACACATGAGTGGTAGCCTTGGCCAGTGGGTAATCAGTCTCGGACTTATCGTATCAGTTCTGGCCTCTTACCTGAGCTGGATCATGTACTCAGCAGAGGTGCCGTGCACTGCTGCACAGCATGGCGCTTTCCCGCGCTTTTTTGCCAGACAGAACGAACAAGGCACATCACCGGCCTCGCTAACGCTAACCAGCGTGACAGTCCAGTTATGCCTGGTGCTGATCATGTGGACCGGGGAGAGTTATAACACTCTGGTACTTATCTCGACTTCGATGATCCTGATACCTTACTTCCTGGTGGGTGCTTATCTGGTCAAAATCGCCTTCGGACAAGCCGCAAGTTGGAACATCAAAGCCATTGGTCTCGGCGCCAGCCTGTATGGTTTGTGGCTGATTTACGCCGCGGGCCTCAACGCTCTGGTCTTATCCACCCTGCTCTATATTCCGGGTCTGATGGTGTTTTACTACAGCCGTCGTAAACATCGTCAACTGGCATCGGCCACATGATCTGCTGACACCCCCTGCTCATCAGGGGGCTGTCGCACACTAGTGCCAACATCCGCGCTGAGTTCCTGCACCAACTGTTGCCAGTCGTTAATCTCCCCTCGAAAATAGGCAATTTGCTTATCTGACGCCAAGCGTACAATCTCAACCAGATACTTATCGGAAATGGCTTGATTGTATTGAAATTTAGCACGCAGAACCGGACTGTAGAACTGCTCGGGAGCAAACAATAACGCCTGTAACTGCGCGCTGAACAAAGCTTCATTGTGTCGCAGTGTAAACAAATGAGTTAACTCGCGCCGCAGGCGGCTGTGAAAGGCAACCCAGTCTGCCGTGGTCACTTTCATCTCGTTTACCCACTGCGAAACCACGTCCTCTTGCTGAGCGCTAAGGCTGCCAAACCACTCCTCCAGATTGTCTGTTATCCGTTCCCGATAACGTACGCGAGCCTGACTTTGAGTCGTGTCACGATACTTTTCGGCAAACTCTTGCTGGCGCTCAGTTAATCCCTGCATAAATTGCTCAATCTGAGCATCGCTCAGAGTATTAGCCAACAGATACGCATCCGGCAGGAGATGCATTACCAAGCGCTGATAATGCTGCTGCACCTCCGTTCGGTGCAAGTCGAGTTGCCGTGGGCTAAATTGATCCGGTTGCAGTAAGGACAGCTGCTCTAACTGATGCAGGTAACGTGGCATCTCTTCCTGTTGTTGCCAGGTACTGAACGAGGCAATTTTATCGCTCAGCAATGCTTTCTGCGTCGAGTTCAATTCCACGTAATCTTCAACATAATC
This sequence comes from Vibrio ostreae, assembly GCF_019226825.1. NCBI lineage: Bacteria > Pseudomonadati > Pseudomonadota > Gammaproteobacteria > Vibrionales > Vibrionaceae > Vibrio > Vibrio ostreae. The sequence goes on along the minus strand of NZ_CP076642.1, from coordinate 42,729 downwards.
AATCACAAACCAATCAATATTGTTGTAGACAAACTTGGCACCGCAACCGGTCAGCACCAGCGCAGTGATGATTATTGCTATCCATCTTACCATCGGGCACGTCCTTTCTCGCTCTGTCAGTAACCATAGACTGCGTTCGAAGCTTATGCGACTTTTAGCGTATTCCTCGCGACATTCTGCTTCAGAAAATTCTTTTAACTTAACAACATAATCTATTTATTATACGGCAGGATTGTTGGTTTTTTGAGCTTGGGAGTTGGATCTCATTAAACCGTTTTTACTTCGGTTAGTCTGGTCAGGCACTCCAAAATTAGACCATGTATCAACATGGCTGCTTGTCTGAACAAACGCTACCAATAAAAAGTGAACCTATGCAGTTACACGAGCAATTAGCGCAGCGTATCGTCGATCGCGCGCAGAAAATCATCAAGTATCCGCTGAATGTCATGGACGAGACCGGCATCATCATTGCCTCCACTAATCCGGCGCGGCGCTATCAAAAACACGGCGGAGCCGTTCTCGCCCTGACGGAACTCAAACCTATCGAAATCTCCGAAACCATGCTGCCAGAGTTCCCCAATGTTAAGCCGGGCGTCAACTTACCGATTGTGTATAACAACGCAGCGATTGGCGTCATTGGTATTTCCGGCCCCTTGGTGGAAGTGCGTCCGTTTGGCGAAATGGTAAAAATGGCGGCTGAAATGGTGGTCGAATACACCTCGATGATGGAGATGACCCGCTGGAGTGAACGTAAGCTTGAAGAACTGCTACTGGAATGCATTGACCGAAGTTCCTCGCTGGAACACATCACCAATATGGCCGCTCAGCTCAAAGTCGACATCTTCAACCACCATGCGATGTGTGTGATTGAAGTGGACAGTTCAGAGGCGCAAAAAGAGGTGGTCAAAGTACTCAACAACTGGTCACGTAAGCGACTGAAAGCCGAATACTCTTATAAGTCGAGCGTAGTGCTGCTGAATGTCTCCGAATCGGAACGCGAGGATGGCAAAGCGATTGATGACTGGCAAAGTATCCGCAGCTATTTGAGTGAGTCGCTGAAGGTACCGTTTCAGTGCTCTCTGGGCGCGGTTTACAGCCAACCTAAGGAACTGCCGTTTGCGTTTGAAAGCGCGATGGCGGTGATGAAATGCGGGCAACGTCTCAATCCGAAGCAGCAGTTCTACCCTTACCACGAATACGAGCTGCCGGCACTGTTTGAGGGCTGCTTATCTCACTGGCAACGAAATAAGCTAGCCACTCATGCACAACAGCTTGAACTCCACGATCCGACACTGATCAATACTGTGTTGTGTTGGTTTGAAAATAACTGTGATATCAAAAAAACGTCTGCAAAATTATATGTTCACCCTAACACGCTGCGTTATCGCATAAAAAGGGTGGAAGAGATCTGTAACATCAATTTGCACCACTACAATGACATGTGTTGCCTGTATTTTAGTTTGATTTTATAGAGTATTAGCAGAGCTGTTGCCCGACTTTCAGGGCAGCAGCAATATTGTGTGCGCTGCGAATCACGTTGAATTTTGCCTGAGCAACAATCTCCTCAAAGGTCGTCACCTTGTAGACGGAGTCAAAGGCAGCATCAATTCCGTGGGAGTACACGGCCTCGATATCATCCCCCAACGCACCGACAATGGCGATAACAGGGAGATCATAACGTTTGGCAATACTGGCAACACCAACCGGTACTTTGCCATTCACACTCTGACTGTCGAGGCGCCCTTCTCCGGTAATCACCAGATCCGCTTCTTTAATCAGCTCCTCCAGCCCGACCGCTCGAGTCATGATCTCGATACCTGGCTTGAGCTCTGCATCGAGAAACGCGTAAAACGCGGCTCCCATCCCGCCCGCAGCCCCTGCACCCGGAATGTCACTCACTTTACGCTGCAGATCTTGCTCGACAATTACCGCGAAGCGGGTCAATGCCGCATCCAGTTGCTCGACCATTTGCACAGTTGCCCCCTTTTGCGGGCCGTACACATGTGAAGCGCCATTACTTCCGGTCAGCGGATTACTGACATCACAGGCCACTTCTATCAGACATTCTTTGAGGCGGGAATCCAGCGCGCTGACATCGATATGAGCCAGCTCCTGTAACGCAGCACCGCCAAACGGCAACTCGATTCCGCTGGCATCGGTGAACGACACCCCCAATGCCTGCAGCATGCCACAGCCTGCATCGTTGGTCGCGCTGCCGCCAATACAGAGGATCAAATGACGGATACCCTGATTCAAGGCATGCTCGATCAATTGGCCGGTTCCGTAACTGGTCGCGACCAGCGGGTCACGTTTTGCGCTCGGAATCAGTTCAATACCGCTGGCCGCCGCCATTTCAATAAATGCGGTTCTCTTATCTCCGGAGACACCATAAAAAGCATCATGTTGTTCACCGAGTGGCCCGACCACATTCACCGTGACCCGTTCGCCACCGGAGGCATCGACTAATGCTTCCACGGACCCTTCTCCTCCATCCGCGGTCGGACACTTCACATACTGCCAATCCGGAAAAACCTGTCGGAATCCCGTTTCAATCGCTTCTGCGACTTCAATCGCGCTTAAACTTTCTTTGTATGAATCAGGGGCGATAACAATTTTCATCAATAAGCACCACTTGATAGAAATTATGAAGCAGCAGGTTGTCACAACCTGCTGCATTTTATTTAGCTCGCTACCGTAACCTTAGCCAGTTTTTCGTAATGCAACGCTAAAGCACAATGATCTTTTGATGCCAGGTCATCCGCTTTCAATGCCTGCATCATCTCCATTACTTGTGCGGTAAGCGGCAATTGTGCCCCAACTCCGTGCGAAGTATCCAGCGCGTTAGCTAAATCTTTAATATGCAGGTCAATGCGAAACCCAGGTTCAAAATTACGATTCAGTACCATAGGCGCCTTGGCATCCAGTACGGTACTGCCGGCCAAGCCGCCACGAATAGCTTGATAAACCAGTTCAGGGTTCACACCTGCTTTGGTTGCCAGAACCAAAGCCTCAGACATCGCAGCGATATTGAGCGCAACAATCACCTGGTTAGCCAACTTAGTGACGTTGCCAGCACCGATATCACCGGTATGCACCACAGATCCTGCCATGGATTTCATCACATCGTAATACTGTTCAAACAAACCCTTGTCACCGCCGACCATGACGGACAAGGTGCCGTCAATCGCCTTCGGCTCCCCGCCGCTGACCGGTGCATCCAGCATGCTCACACCCTGCTCGGCCAGCACTCTGGCGATCTCCTGGCTTGCCAACGGAGCAATGGAGCTCATGTCTATCAGGGTCAGTCCGGCATGCGCGCCTTCAATTAGGCCATGCTCACCCAAGGCAACTTCTTTGACGTGCGGTGAGTTCGGCAACATGGTGATTACCACATCACACTGCTGTGCAACCGCTTTTGGTGATGTGGCCGATTCTGCACCAGCATTGACCAGCTCATTCACTGATTCCTGATTGCGATCCAGTACCACCAGAGAGTAACCCGCTTTAAGCAGGTTTTTGCTCATAGGTTTACCCATAATGCCGAGGCCAATAAATCCGATTTTCATAACACTTCCTCTTGCCTTGATTTACTTAATAAATTTCTGACACAGTGCCTGTGTCGCTGCTTTGAATGCGCCTAAATCACTCCCCACCGCCACTAAGTTGGCACCCCATTCGAGGTAACGCTGCGCGTCTTCATACACCGGAGCCAGAATGCCGATGGTTTTGCCTTTCGCATGACCTTTTTCAAACACCATACGAATGGCACCCTGCACGTCCGGATGGTTAGCATTGCCCAAATGCCCCAGTGCGGCCGCCAAATCGCTCGGTCCGACAAAGACCCCGTCAATTCCCTCAACACTGAGAATACTGTCGAGGTTATCCAACGCTAACTGGCTCTCGATCTGCACCACCACAGCAATGTTGTCGTTGATATCCTGAAAATAATTGGTGGTTGTACCGTAGCCATTACTGCGGTGTCCGACCGAAACGCCGCGAATGCCCTGTGGCGGATAGCGCGTCGCCGCCACCGCAAGTTCCGCTTGTTGCTGTGTTTCCACAAACGGGACGATAAGATTGTAAAAACCGATATCCAGTAAACGCTTAATAACAACCGGATCGTTCACTGGCGGGCGAACAACAGGCACACTGCGACTGTCCTTGAGTGCCATTAACTGCGGGATGAAAGTCTGAATGTCATTCGGTGCATGTTCACCATCGAGCAAAACCCAGTCAAAACCGGCCAGGCCAAGGATTTCCGTGGTGATGGGACTTGCCAGGGCACTCCAGCAACCGATTCTTTGCTCCTGATTCAGCAGCGCACGCTTAAAATGATTCGGGTAAGTGTTTTCGTTCATTACGTTATCCTCTGTCTGCGCTTAACGAACCAAGCACGGTTTTTTGTTATCGAATGTCCAGTTAGGAATCAGGTACTGCATGCCAATGGCGTCATCGCGTCCGCTCAGTCCCATATTTTTGTAAAGCTCATGTGCTTTCTCGACCTGAGCCATATCAACCTCAATGCCCAGGCCCGGCTTATCAGGCACAGCAACAAAGCCGCCACGAATCTGCAATGGCTCTTTAGTCAGGCGCTGATTGCCTTCCTGCCAGATCCAGTGGGTATCAATGGCGGTAATGTTGCCCGGTGCCGCGGCGGCAACCTGGGTAAACATGGCAAGCGAAATATCGAAATGATTATTGGAATGTGATCCCCAGGTCAGGCCCCATTCGTGGCACATCTGCGCCACACGTACCGAGCCTTCCATGGTCCAGAAATGTGGATCTGCCAAAGGTATGTCGACCGACTGGAGCGAAATGGTATGCCCCATCTGACGCCAGTCGGTGGCAATCATGTTGGTTGCAGTCGGCAGGCCTGTGGCGCGGCGAAATTCGCTCATCACTTCACGGCCGGAATACCCCTGTTCTGCACCACACGGGTCTTCGGCATAAGCCAGAACACCTTTGAGTTCTTTCCCGACCCGAATCGCTTCTTCCAGAGACCAGGCACCGTTAGGATCAAGCGTCACCCGAGCCTGCGGGAAACGGGCAGCGAGCGCTTTGATCACTTCCGCTTCTTCCTCGGCGCGCAGTACACCGCCTTTCAGTTTGAAGTCGTTGAAGCCATACTTTTCGTAGGATGCTTCCGCCAAACGCACAACCCGCTCAGCGCTTAACGCTTCTTCATGGCGAATGCGGTACCAGTCGCAGTTATCCTGCGGCTGACTCTGATAAGGCAGGTCGGTTTTGTTGCGGTCACCGATAAAGAACAGGTAACCCAGCATCTCGACTTTATCGCGTTGCTGACCCTCACCCAGCAGAGACGCCACCGACACGTTCAACGCCTGGCCGAGCAAATCAAGCATCGCAGCTTCAATAGCGGTCACAGCATGGATGGTCGTTCTAAGATCAAAGGTTTGCAAGCCACGCCCACCGGCATCACGCTCAGCAAACGCGTGGCGCACCTGATTCATGATATTTTTATATTCACCCAGGCCACGGCCGATGATAAAGCCGCGCGCATCTTCGAGTGTTTTACGGATACTCTCTCCTCCCGGAACTTCACCCAAACCGATATTGCCGGAATTATCCTCCATAATGACAATGTTGCGGGTAAAGTAAGGGGCATGTGCGCCACTGAGATTGAGCAGCATGCTGTCGTGACCGGCTACCGGAATCACCAACATATTTTCAATAACAGGCATACCTTTTTCAAAATTCATACTATTCATCCTTTAAGCTATTTTTTTATCAGCACGCGTCTGCTTCTTTGTTTTAAACACTGAGCGAATTGCATACATGACCGACGCCAGAATAATCACCCACAAGCACATGGCGATGGGGCTCTTGGTGAAGAACACCGACAGGTTTCCGTAAGACTCAATACTTTTGACGAAATAGACTTCGGCCGATTTGCCTAAAATAAATCCGATAATAAACGGCACTACTTCGAGACCAATTTTGGGGGCCACCACGCCGAACACACCAAATAACACCAGAGTCCAGACATCAAACATCACACCGTAGTTAATGGCATAGGCTCCGATGACACACATCATCACAATGATTGGATAGAGAATGTACTTAGGAATCATCACCACTTTAGCGACGTGACGAATGGCGAAGTACATGATGGCAAACATGACGAAATTGGCGAAAAACAGTGAGAGGATCATAAAATCCCAGGTTTCGAGATTTTCGTTAATGAACAATGGACCGACCTGAATACCCTGCAGGGTAAAGGCACCAATCAATACCGCGGTTGTTGAATCGCCCGGAATGCCCAGCGACAGCAAGGGAATCAATGCGCCACCAGTCAGACCATTGTTAGCCGATTCGGAAGTAATAATGCCCTCTGGACAGCCCTTACCCATTTGCTCCTTATTCTTACTGATGTTCTTTTGCTGGGTATAAGCCAGCACCGAAGCGGCACTACCACCGATACCGGGTAACATACCGACAAAAGTCCCAATCGACGAAGAACGAATCAGGTTAAACCACTGCCCGTTAAAGACTTTCCAGTCAAAGCGCGTTTTGCGATCCAACTGGATCATGTCCCCTTGCACATGATCAGCCTGGCTGACGCGGCAACAGGCGGTGATGATCGCGGCAAGCCCGAACATACCGATCAGCACAGGAAGCAGCGAGAAACCAAAACTCAGTTGATCTTCCAGTGCCTGTGGCATGAGACGATATTCGCCATTACCGCCAACAGAAATGTCGTACGCGCCGATTAGGCTGATCAAAATGCCAAGCAAGCCACTGAAGATGCCCATCAGGATGTGTTTTGAGAGTGAGGAGATCACTGTCAGTGCCAGAAAAATGAGCAGGAACTTTTCAACCGTCGAAAATTTAATCGCAAAGTTTGCTAAGAAAGGGGCAAAGAAATACAGCACCACCGCACTGAACAAACCGCCAAACAGTGACGAAGCGACCGCCACTTTGAGTGCTTTTTCTCCTTGCCCTTTCTGGGCCATGGGATAACCATCAAATGTTGTGGTGATGGAAGAAGGCGTACCGGGAATATTGAGCAGTACTGCAGGAACCAGGCCTCCCGAGATGCCACCGACGTACAGTCCAAGCAGCAGTGCCAGGCCATCATTCAGACCGAGTGAGTAGGTTAATGGCAGGCAGACCGCAACCGCTAACGTCGCTGTCATACCAGGTATGGCACCAAAGATAATCCCAATCAGGACCCCGATGGAGCTCAGTAAAAACATATTGACAGATAAATGTGACAAAATTTCCATAAGATATTCCACATTCAGTTTCACGTAATAAATTTAAGGCAAGGTAATACCAAACATCTGCCCTAAAACGACCCAGGCAATCACTGGTGATAAAATTGAATTTATTGTTATATAGATAACTTTTCTCTGCGTTATTTCTTTTTCCATTAGAAATGGAATGATGAAGAGAAAAGGAACGGTCGCAATCAAAAACGCATAGCCAGTATTAGGGAAAATTTCTCCCAGCTGTTGCATAATTAATATGTAACCACTAATAAGGGCCAGAAAAAAGTAAGCTTTATAGTTGTTATTATTGATGATCTTTTGCCAGGAAAATGACTTCACACTGGCTGCTATTATTTTTCTCTCTTTGACCAAAATAATCATAAGCAGACAGATTAAACAGGTGATGATTATTTTTGGAAAAAACCAATGCGATTGTGCAAAGTCAATATTTACATCGAGCATATCGTTTCCTTGTGTAGGGTAGTTTTGATTTTGTTTGAATTAGTATATGACTATCGACCAAGCGAGGGCTTTATTAAAAACTCCAAAAATAGCATTAAGTTAACGGGCTATTTTGTAGGATCCAACAACAGGGTGTGACACGGACACAAAACAATTAAGCTATTGTTTTTATTAAATAAAATAAATACCTATAATAAATTCATGCCAGGGTCGCTTTTGTGCTTCTTTACAAAATGCAGATGCAAGTAGAAATCTGATAGCCATCACAATCCTTACCGTAGCCAGATCTGTTTTCTAAAAAATGGCCTGACGGAATTACCGTCAGGCCATTTTTACTAAGTAGTGAATAGTGAAATTACTTATCCACTGATGGGCGTGTTGGTTGCTAACGCAGCCAGTTGGTTTTACTCAGTTCAACAATCTCATCGCCACGACCGTTAATGATCGCTTTGAGCATGTAAAGACTAAACCCTTTCGCGTGCTCTATATTGATCTGGGGTGGCATCGCCAGTTCTTGTTTTGCGGTATCCACTTCCAGAACCACCGCCCCCGGATAATGCAGCGTTTCGCTCAGTGCCCCCGGCAGCGCCTCGGGATCAGTGACATGAATACCTTTGATACCACATGCCTGGGCGATCTCGGCAAAGCTCGGGTTCTGCAGATCGGTATCATCTGATAAATAGCCTCCGGCTTTCATCTCCATCGCAACAAACCCCAGAGAACGGTTATTGAATACGATGATTTTAACCGGTAAATCCAGCTGATTGAGAGACAACAGATCCCCCATCAGCATAGAGAAGCCACCGTCACCACACAGGGCAACAACCTGACGAGTGCGATCCAGCGCCTGCGCGCCCATCGCCTGTGACATCGCATTGGCCATTGAGCCATGGTTAAACGAACCGATCAGGCGGCGCTGACCATTCATTTCCAGATAACGGGCCGCCCACACAGTCGGGGTACCGACATCACAGGTAAATACCGCATCCTCTGCCGCTTGCTCACTAATTAAGCGCGCCAGATATTGCGGGTGAATCAGACCACGTCCGGTTTTACCACTGGCCAGATCATCCAGACCTTTACGCGCCTGCTTATAGTTCGCAATACAGTCGCTCAGATGTTTGGATGAACGGCCACTACTGATAAAAGACAGCAGCTTGTCCAATGTCGCTTTCGTATCCCCCAGCACACCAAATTCTATCTGAGTATGACGACCAAGAGAGGCGGGGTTATTGTCGATTTGTACAATTTTGGCATTCTCCGGATAAAATGCCCGGTACGGGAAGCTGGTACCAATAAGCAGTAAAGTATCCGCTTCACGCATCGCGTGGTAACCGGAGGCAAAGCCAATCAAACCGGTCATCCCTACGTCGTACGGATTGTCATATTCGATGTATTCTTTCCCGCGCAGAGCGTGCACAATCGGTGCCTGCAGTTTTTCTGCCAGAGCCACCACCTCTTGATGCGCACCTTTCACTCCGGCACCAACCATCAGCGTCACTTTGTCGCTGCTGTTGAGATACTGCGCTAACTGTTCAATATCCGATGTATGCGGCGTATACAAAGCCGGTTTAGGCAAACTCCACTTCGGTAACACCCCTTCCGGCATCGGTTTCAGCGCTATATCGCCTGGTAGTACCAGCACGGCCACATCATTGTGCAGGATAGCCTGACGCATCGCGGTTTCAAGCAAGTAAGGCATTTGCTCTGGGTTGGAAACTAACTCACAGAAAACACTACATTCTTTGAATAATTCCTGGGGGGTGAGTCTCCTGAAAATAGTTGGTTCCTATTTCTGCAGAAGGGATATGTGCCGCAATCGCTAACACGGGAACCCGATTACGGTGACAATCAAACAGGCCGTTAATCAAGTGCATATTGCCGGGCCCGCAAGAACCGGCACACACAGCCAACTGCCCGGAAAGATGGGCTTCAGCGCCGGCGGCGAACGCCGCCACTTCCTCATGGCGGGTTCCCAGCCATTCGATCTGACCAATTTTTCTCAGGCTGTCACTCAGCCCGTTCAACGAGTCGCCAGTGACTCCCCAAATGCGTTCCACGCCAGCCTGGCGCAACGTATCTGCGATAAAATAGGCGATAGTTGGATTACTCATACGAAAATCTCCACGTCGGTGATTGATGCGAAAAATCTGCAAAGCAAAGGAGTGCATTCAAAAAAACCGTGCGTGTTATCTCGTTTTTTATCATCCTCTCTCTATAAAACTTGTTCAATATCAATTTATTTAAATTCTTGTAATGTTTTTTTATAAAAGATGATTTTTTAGGCATAAAGAGCATAAGCAAACCGCAGATAGCAGTTAGTTGATAGCAGCCTAAGGAGCAGATCAGCCGCACATATGGTGAGTAAGAGGCCACTCGGACAAGGCAGAAGCCAGATAATGCTCCCGGCGAGCGGGAGCACTGAGCGGGAAAGTATGTTAAGAGATGATGCTGTAAAACTTCATGTCTGCTGTCAATCTCTCGGCTTGATCCTGAATGACGTGATCCGGAACATTCTTCTTATATTCATCACAGCATTGGTTAGTCATCACCATACTGAAAACGGTGTATTGATGCTGTTCTGCCAACTGGTAAAAATATTCCATATCTTCACATTTGGAGAAGGAATTGGTGACCGCTATCTTGTTAGCCCCCTGCTCCATCAGATTTTTGACTCCGTTGCGGCAATACTCATCCGCATAAGGTTTTAATTTTTCATTCCATCGGTTCTGACCATACTGCCGATAGTAATCCCAGCACGAGACGATATTGTCATTGGCCAATAAGGTCCGGATAAATTCTGTTTTACCGGTGCCAAAAGGCCCACGAAGAATATACAGGTATTTCATGACATCTCCTCAAATCAAAGGGATAGAAACGCAGTTATGATTGAGACCTGTCTTTGCGGATCACTCAATCTTTGCTGCAAAAACGATGAACAGTAGCATCGCCCCTGATGATTAAGCCCACAGAGTGGGCTTAATCATGGCTATCACCACCATAAAAAGCGAACTCTCGTCACTCGGTGATATTGGCAAGCACTTGTTTGTATTTATCGTTTTTCGCCTGTAGATGCTTGAGGGCATCCGCTGAATCGCGATAGTTAGGCACAAAGAAAGCCTTCTCAAACGTTTTTTGAATTTCGCCCTCGGCATAAATCTCTTTTAACGCTTTATCGATATAGGCGATCTGGTCTTTCGGCATTTTCTTGTTGTAGAGGAAGAAAAACTCTTTATCGAACGTGAAGTTACTTTGCGCATCCATCGGCACCACTACATTGGGCTCAGCATAAGAGAAGATCTGTTCCTGACTCAGACTACCAAAGCCGTTTTTGTTGACGTCCGCAATGGTATCTTTGGTTGAGGTTAACCAGACAAATTTCATCGCCTTCTGATCCGATTCAGGCAAGCGGGTAAATTGTTCATTCGCCGGTAAACTGCCCTGGATCATATCAGCCAAACCATCAAACAGCTGTTGGTTCTTATCAGCCTGAGAACCGGTATTCACCGCAATAAAATGACTTTCCTGCCCCGGATACTTCATCTTAATGGCATTTTTTACCGCGCTGTAGCCAATTTCAGAAACACCACCCGGCTGAATCGCTACGCGGATTTCTTTGCCTTCACCAACAGCATTGATGATGTCATCCAGCGTATTGTAGGGTGATTTTTTCGGCACAAGATAAGCGTTAGCCGGGTTAATCGCGAAAGTGGGGCCAATAATATATTGGTTGAAAATATCGTAGTAACCGCGAGTGCCGTACAGATTACCCAGGTATGACTGATCGTGGAAAATCATAATGGTGCTGCCGTTGCCAACACGTTTCAGCGTGCTGAATGCGGCACTTGAGCCCACCGCATCTACTTTGATGTTGGTATCAAGTTTTTTTGCCAGCGCTTCAGAAATAATGGCTGCGGCCTGATAGGTATCGCCTCCGGTCGATTTCGAGCCGATCACCACACGGATATTGCCAAAGTTCGGCTTATCAGCACTCATCGCGACCATAGGCAATGCCATTAAAGAGAAGGCAATCGCATGTTTAATCAGTTTTTTCATAAATTCCTCTCGTTTCACGTTAATTGTTGTCTTTGTTATATCTCTTCTATCGGTTATCTCGGTTATCAGGTTACCGGAGCCGGATTAAACACAGCCAGTGCGTTATGCAAGCCCCACTGGTCGGAATACGTTTGCTTATCACCGCTCGCCACGGCCAGAATGTGGTTAAAAATTTCCCAGCCCATCTCTTCGAGTGAGCTTTCTCCGGTCGCCACCGTACCAGCATTGATATCCATCAGATCATGCCAGCGGCGCGCCAACGAGGAACGTGTCGCCACCTTGATGACAGGCACTGCTTCCAGTCCGTAAGGTGTCCCACGGCCGGTGGTAAACACCTGTACCGTGATCCCCGATGAGACTTGCTGAGTGCCGCAGACAAAATCGCTGGCAGGCGTGGCCGCAAAAATTAAACCTTTTCGGGTCGGACGCTGCCCCGGAGAAAGAACTTCAACAATCGCGCTGCTGCCTGACTTGGCAATGGACCCAAGCGCTTTCTCAACCACGTTGGCCAGTCCGCCTTTTTTGTTACCCGGAGAAGGGTTTTCTCTGCGATCGGTTTTTCCGAGGCTAAGATAATGATCGTACCAGGCCATCTCTTCCATCAGGCGCCGGCCAACCTGCTCATCAATACAACGGGGCCCCAGCAGATAAACCGCATCACGCACTTCAGTGACTTCCGAAAACATCACGGTGGCGCCACAGCGGACCAGCAGATCGGACGCATAACCCACGGCAGGGTTCGCCGTGACACCTGAAAACGCATCACTGCCGCCACACTGCATGCCCACCACCAGCGCAGATACCGGACACTCTTCACGCTGGCGCTGATTGAGTTTTTTCAGATGCATTTCAGCGGTTGCCAGAATGCTGCGCACCATGGATTGAAAACCAATATGGTTTTCACTTTGCAAGGAGATAATACTTTCGGGTGCGACGTTAATCGTCTCGACATCATCCGTTCCCTGCAGCAGCCTTTCCGGCTGTAACTTTTCACAACCGAGGCCAACCACCATGACCTCGCCGCCAAAATTAGGGTTCAGAGCCAGATTATGTATGGTGCGGATCGGCACCACAGATGCAGGAGCATTGATCGCCACACCACAACCGTACAAATGATTGAGTGCTACTACGCCATCCACATTCGGATACTTAGGCAGCAGATCCTGTTTAATCAGGTTCACCACGTAATCAACCACACCGGCAACACAGTGAACGCTGGTGGTAATACCGAGCAGATTTTTCGTGCCGACACTGCCGTCCGGATTGCGATAGCCTTTGAAGGTGTAATCTGACAAAGGAGGCAATGGTTCGGGGACTTTTGTGGCGAGAGGAATGTCATCCAGCGGCGGGGCTTCCGGAATGTCGACTAAAAATTCGTTGATCCATCCACCCTTGGGGATTGAAGCGTTAGCAAAGCCAATCACTTCACCATAGCGCACGATGGGCTCGCCGGGAGCGAATGGCGCCAGGGCCACTTTATGGCCCTCGGGAATGTCTTCCTGTAAGGCAAAATCGTTATTAAATAAGGTTCCCTGCGGCAACCCACCATCGTTGACCACAATAGCGACATTGTCTTCCGGATGAACTTTGATATAGCGAGGCAGCACATTTTTCATAATCTGACTTCTTATTTTTATTCAACTCATAAAAATTAAAACATCAGACCCTGCATAACATCAGAACTATTATCAAAAAATTTACTTTTTATTCAGCCCGGTTTTGTAATAATTCACAAAGGCAGAGATACACATCACAAGCGACCCACAAAAATAGAACTTTGGTCTAAGAGTGATTCAATGTCACTAATTTTTAATAATTAAAATTTAGTTATATAAAGAGATCGCAGTCACAAATAAAATCACGTCACGATCACACAGAACTAACTCATCATCATTTATAAATAAAATTCACTTAAACAGCGAACTATTTACTAATTTAATTTATTCAACAAAATCATTTGAAATAATTTAAAATGATCATACAGTGGCATAATAAATCATATAACGATAATCAGTTGGCTTTAATATCTGTTGGCTGTAATAGACCGGAAATATATAGTGATGTGGTTAATCATTTTGCGTATACGGTTTTACTGGCCCGGATTTAATGCCGTCCTACCTTGCTAAAATCAGGAGATTGGTAATGAAACCCAATGTTGTACTGTATAAATCCATTCCGGATCCGGAACTCAATAAATTACATCGTCACTTTAATCTAACCTGCTTCGATGGCGTGAATGCGCAGAACCGTGAACAATTTCATCATGCTCTCACCCATGCCGAAGGCATTATTGGTTCGGGGGTCAATATGCCGGCACCGTTGCTCGATACCGCCACCAATCTCAAAGCCGCAGCAACCATTTCCGTCGGTACGGATCATTTTGATCTTGATTACCTTACTCAGCGCGGTATCCCGCTGATTCATACACCTGGCGTATTAAACGAAACGGTCGCCGATACAGTGATTCTGTTGGCATTGGGCGCCGCCCGCCGCGCAGTTGAACTGTCTAATATGGTTCTGGATGGACGCTGGACACAAAACATCGGACAGCAACATTTTGGGGTTGATCTGTACGGCAAGACCATGGGCATCATCGGTATGGGCCGTATTGGCTGCGCAGTCGCAAAACGTGCCCATCATGGCTTTGGTATGTCGATTTGCTATCACAATCGCTCGGCTAACCCGGAAGCAGAACAGGATTTCGCGGCTCAGCGTCTGGAACTGGATGAGTTACTGCAAGTCTCAGACTTCATCGTTGTGCTGGTGCCTCTCAGTGAGCAAACCACCAAATTGATTGGCGAGGCGCAGTTTGCCCGGATGAAACCCAGTGCTGTCTTTGTCAACGCGGCACGCGGTAAGGTTGTCGATGAACAAGCCATGATCACGGCTCTGAAAAACAACATGATTCGGGCTGCCGGGCTGGACGTGTTTGAAGTCGAACCTCTACCCGCCAACTCTGAGCTCACCAAACTCGACAACGTATTTCTGCTGCCGCATATCGGTTCAGCGACCAGTGAAACACGCCTTGCAATGGTGGAGTGTGCGGTCGACGGGTTTATCGCTGCGATGAACGGCGACTACTCGCAAGCGTGCGCCAACCAAAAGCGCTTGGCGGCCTTAGCAGAGATCTGATCGCTCGTCAGGATCTGCTCACAAGCCGCCACTGTTCTTTCTCTGAAAAAAGCCCGGGCAATCTTGATTATCTCAGCCATCAGGGTGGCGAATTTGGTGTGATCCTATACAGTGAACATATTGATACTTTATCCTGCGTTAACTGGGTATTGCTCATAGTTAGCGCATGATAGCAGATGTGTGCTGATAGCCATCTTTCGTCTTTGTCCTGACTTTGTTTTGGATCTGATTTTCTATATGGAACGGTATGAAGCTCTCCTTGCGCCCCGCGACCGATGCAGATTACCTGTTCGCGTTTGAACTCAAGAAACTGTGCGAGCAGGATGTCATCACCCGTCAATTTGGCTGGGATGAAGAATTGCAACTGGAGTTACATCGCCAGGAATGGCGTTCAGGCCTGCCGACCCTGATTTGTGCTGACGGGATTGCTGTCGGCACTTTTCGTCTTCATCTTCATGATGATCGTTTTCATTTTTCGCGCTTTTTTATTCTCCCCGCCTATCAAAACCAAGGCCTGGGCAGTGAAATACTGACATTCGTAACGAAACGTTGCACCCAGTTACAACGTGCCTGTCTGCTGTGCTGCATTCAGGGTAACCGTGCGACTGAGCTGTATCAACGTTTTGGATTCAAGACTTATCGTCAAGATTGTCAATTTATTCATATGAAATTTCAGCCAACCGATGATTAATGATCTTTTCTTTCACCGACAACGCCGTATCGCTGATGCAATTAAGTCAGAGCAGCGCAGACATCACAAAGCACTAAGGACTTGCCCCAGTTAGCCACTCACCTCAAACAACAAGTCAGCTTTTTCAGATAAGCGCCGGCTCGTTCGGATGACAAATTGCGATCCGCACGAGTGTTTTTCATCCCGACATCAGGCTGGTCAGTTCGAATTAAGCCCAATCGCCTGTTATAACATCCGCTTTATCTTGACGCCTTTCCGACAACTCATACAATCAAGCTATTAATCATTAAGCTGCTGGCACCGCTAAACGAAGCGTTTTTGTACATCCGATATCTGCCGCACAAACGCTGTTCCCCCGAAAAATAGACAGCAAGGTGCTCGCTGGATCTGATGCAAAAACTGGCGTAAGGAAAAACCGCTATGGACAGAACGGTACACATCAAAAACGCGCAGGAAATAGCCCAAATGCGTACAGCAGGCAAACTGCTGGCACAAGTGTTCGACATGCTTGATGAGTTCGTCATTCCCGGCCGTTCGACCATGGAAATCAATCATAGAGTTGAGGATTTTATTGTCCGGACTTTAGGTGCACGCCCTGCCAGCAAAGGGCAATATGGTTATCCCTATGCGATTAACAGCTCTGTTAATGAGGTTGCTTGCCACGGCGTGCCGGCCCCCCGAACAGATCCCTGAGCGAGACAGACATCCTCAATCTGGATGTCACACTCGAACATGAGGGTTTCATTGTTGATTGCAGCAAAAATTATCTCATGCCGAACGCCGATGCGGCCGCCAGAGCATTGGTCAGTGCGAGTCATCAGGCGTTGTGGGCAGGGATCAGGCAAGTCAGGCCCGGTGCCATGCTGGGCGACATTGGCTACACCATCCAGCGTTTTGCTGAATCACATGGTTACAGCGTTGTTCGCGAATACTGTGGGCACGGTATTGGCCGCGAAATGCACGAAGCACCGCAGGTTTTACATTACGGCCTGCCCAACCGCGGCCTGACACTGCGCGAAGGAATGGTATTTACCATCGAACCCATCCTCAATCTCGGCGGTGACAAAGTCTATACCCGGCAAGATGGCTGGAGCGTCGCGACTTCAGATAATCAACTCTCCGCCCAGTCAGAGCACACGGTACTGGTGACCGCCACTGGCTACGAAGTCCTTACCGCTCAGCATCCGATTGGCTCACCGGCAGCGTAACGCCGCAGTTCAGCGACACGGGCTTGGTCAACCCTGTCTTAGCCAGGCTTTAGGTACACTGACGTAAACGCTACACATCGATGTGGCGGGCAATCATAATCACTTCGTCGGCGCTATAGAGATCGCTCAGGGTCGCTTCGACTTCCGCTCCCAACGCCTGGCGATATAGATTCTGAGCCCGGTTATCGGCCCGGGTAGTGATAAGGATATGTTTCAGAGTGGAACCCTGATTACGTAACTGCTCTTTGACCAGAGGCAGGGAATCGGTGAGTAGCTGACGACCAATCCCCTGGCCCTGATGAGAGGGTTCAACGGCCAGTTGTTCCAGTTCCAACACGACCTGGGGACGAAAGCCGCTTTTCTGCGCCCAGATGATATAACCGACCACTTCCCCTCGTTTCTCTGCGACCAGACAAAACGTACGTGGCGCGGCTTTAAAACTGCACTGGAGCCATTGCTGTGAATATTGCTGACGCGGAAAAGCCACCTGATGGATCAGAGCGGCCGCGGGGACATCCTGCGCCAACATAAAACGAACTGCCATAATCACCTCTGTTTCGGTTTTGTGCCTGACCACGATACCACTGCACAAATCAAATTTCTTTTCTTTTCAAAGGCTATTTTCATTGCATAATAAAAACCCCGGCACAGGCCGGGGCTTTGCAGAGATCAGGCGTGGCGCTGATTAACTGTTATAGACATTCTCGTCCAGTTCGCGTTCGCTTTTCGCAACCAGAACGGCCACCATCATGTCACCACAAACGTTAATCGTAGTACGCGCCATATCCAGAATACGGTCAATACCGGCCACAATCGCCAGGCCCTCTACAGGCAGGCCAACCGTGCTCAGTACCAGAGACAACATGATAAGACCCGCACCCGGTACACCCGCAGTACCAACCGATGCCAGTGTCGCGGTCAGAATAATGGTCAGGTAGTCTGAGGTTTGCAGATCGATACCAAATGCCTGCGCGATGAACAGCGCGCACACACCTTGGTAGAGTGCCGTACCATCCATGTTAATGGTTGCCCCCAGCGGCAGAACAAAACTCGACACACCTTCAGACACACCCATGTCCTGGCGAGTCGCTTTAATTGTCGCAGGCAAGGTACCTGAACTGCTCGATGTGGTAAACGCAACCGCTGCAGGGTTAGTAATCGCACGCAGATATTTGATTGGGTTCAGTCGACCCAGCACGCTCAGCACGCCGGAATAGAACACCAACACATGGATCAGCGCACCCAGGTACACTGCACCAATCACTTTGATCAGTGGCAGAAGGACGTCCAGACCATAAGTACCGGCAACCCAGGCCATCAGACCAAAGATGCCGTACGGAGCCAGTTTCATCACCAGTTCAGTCAGCTTGTACATGGCTTCCGCCAGGCTCTCAAACAGTTTCACTGCCGGTTCACCTTTTTCACCCACCAACACCAGGGAAACACCAAGACCAACCGCAAAAACGATGATTTGCAGAATGTTACCCGCCGCCAGAGCATTGACCGGGTTTTGCGGGATCATCGCCAGCAGCGTCTGCACCAGCGGGGGCGCACTCTTACCAGCATCATCAAGATCTTTCGCAACCATGTTCAGTCCGGCGCCAGGTTCAAGCAGAGCAGAAAGGCCAAGACCAATGGCAATCGCAACGGCGGTCGTTCCCAAATACAACACCACGGCTTTGACGCCAATACGCCCCATCTTGCGGGTGTCTTTCATCGATGTAATACCAACGATCAGAGAACAGAACACCAAAGGCACGATCAACATTTTAATCGCGTTAATAAAGAGAGTACCGATTGGCTTAAGCAATGCAGCACTCGGGCCCATCAGCGCACCAACGATAATACCGGCCACCATACCAATCAGGATTTTTTTCCACAGCGCCATGCCTGACCAAAAACCCTGACGGGATGACTGTACTTGATTGTCCATTTCTTTCCTTGTGTGTTGATAGTGTAAACGACTAAAAAAAGCAAAGGCGTAATTACACAATAAAAGTCGCCTGACGTAAACTGTGATAAATGACTATTTTCACTCCCTGACAAGGAATAATTATCCAACAAAACTGACTCAGAGCTGGGTCAAATGCAACTTTCCCCATATAAATTTTCATTGATCTTGTGCGTTTTATTTCTATTTAACCGTACGCCGTTTAAAAAACAGCTCACACTATTCGCGACATATTCAGGGCAATATTTGCCAAATCGCTTTGATTTTAATCCCATTTCGCCAACATGACATTGGAATATCACCGACTTTTTCCTATCTTCATTTAGTGGTAATACGTTTTATGACCACCACTTTTTGACCGAACTAAGGGATTATTAATATGAAAAAGTTATTCGCAGTGGCTACGTTACTCTCTACCTTGCCGTTTGCTCAGGCGGTTATGGCTGATGATGATATTGGCTGTGGTTTGGGTACCATGATTTTTGACGGTAAATCCGGAAAAGTGGTCAAAGTGCTCGGCGCGACAACCAACGGTACATCAGGCAACCAAACCTTTGGTATCACATTCGGAACTCTGGGCTGTGATGGTACCGGCACGATTGATTCACGTCAGAAGCTGGCGATGTTTATTGACGGTAACATGGACAATCTGGCACGTGATATGGCCAAAGGTCAGGGTGAAACACTGGCAACCTTGTCTGAAGTCTGGGGCATCCCGAATGAAGATAAAGCAACCTTCAACACCATGGCGAAACAAAATTTTGCCGTGGTTTATCGTTCTGAAAACGTCACCTCTAATGAGGTACTGAATAACCTCAACACATTGATGTCGAACGATTCTAAGCTGTCTGGCTACGCAATGTAACCGCTTCTTTCGTCTTACCCTTCTGTGCCTCGTTGCAACAACGAGGCACCTTTTTATTTCAAGAGTCGTTATGCAGTGGAAGCGTTGTATTTTCATATTACTGGGCGGATTACATTCGTCCCTGAGCTTTGCCTCCGTAGAGCCCGGACCGTTACCTGAACTGAACGTCATAGCCTTAAGCCAGGATAACTATTGGCTCAAATTGGGCCATTACCTGCCCGCGCTGAGCGGCGGTTACGTCAGCACCATTGATTCGGATAGCTTTTTTTAGCATCGCAGGGCAAACATCAACCTGCGCAGGAGCTTCAAGCAACGATTCAGGCGCTGTATCAGGGCCCAGCGCAAAGCCGCCATCAGGCGCGCTGCACGTTTCCGGCCCGTTATCAATGGCTGGAACAACAACAAGGCAAGGCACCGCCTGAGTTAAATTGCCCTGAATTAAAAAAAGTGGCAGCAGGCGATGGATCCGGAAAAACTGACCCTGGTGTTTCCAACTGCCTTTATGAATAATCCTTCGTCCATGTTTGGCCATACCCTGCTACGGGTCGATGCCAAGAATCAGAACCAGAACAATGCACTGGTCGCTTATGCGATCAACTTTGCCGCAGAACCGGACAGCGCAGATAATCCGGCCCTTTATGCACTCAAAGGATTGGTTGGCGCATATCCAAGCCGCTTTACCGTCATGCCGTACTACAAAAAAGTGCGTGAATATAACGATATCGAGTCGCGGGATATCTGGGAATACCCGCTCAATTTCACCGCTGAAGAAGTGGATAGAATTTTGCTTCATCTGTGGGAAATGGAACAAGCCGAGTTCGACTACTACTTCCTGGACGAAAACTGCTCTTATCAATTATTGGCTCTGCTGCAACTGGCCAATCAGAATCTCGATTTAGTCAGTCAGTTTCCGGTCACCGCCATTCCTTCCGATACGGTGAAAGTTCTGGTTGAAGCCGGATTAACTCAGCCTCCGCACTATCGGGCTGCGTTTGGTACCCGGCTGAATCATGAATCGGATCTGGTCAGCGAGCGTATTTACCTCGCCACGCGGCGCCTGAAAGAGCAAGGTATTTACCCTTCCAAAGCCGAGTTTACTGAGTCAGAGCGGGCGGCAATTCTCGAATTCGCATATGAATGGCTTAATTTTGAACTTTACGATGACGGCCTTGAACGCGATATAACCGCCAAACAACTGACCCAAATCTTGATCAAGCGCAGTCAGATCAACCGAGAATCCCCTTTTCCCTCGGTGGTGCGGCCGGAAACGTCACCGGAACAGGGACACGGGTCAGCTCGTGTCGGCGTCGCGCGTAATCTGTATCAGCAGCAAACCCACTCAACATCTGTCGAGTGGCGTCCGGCTTACCACGACATGTACGATGCGCTGGATGGCTTTATTCCCGGCGCGCAAATTAACTTCCTCGACACTAAACTGAGTCTCGACGACAGCGGCACCAGCCGGCTCGATCATCTCAATATCATCGACGTACTGGCCTTGGCGCCCAGCAACCGAGTATTTGACAGCCTGGCATGGGGATTAAAAATCGGCTTCGACCGACCCGATGCCAATACCGACAGCCGCTGGTTTGTCGAAGGCGGAGCAGGCAAAGCCTGGGGACAGGCTGATGGATTACATTTCTATACCCTGCTGAAAGGCGAACTCAGTCAGGGCAGATTAACCGGTTATGATGTTATCGCCGGGGCCGGTCTGCAGTCAGGGCTATTCTACTCGATCAATAACCGCCAGAGACTGGGTTTGAATGCAGCCTGGATTGCTTTGGCAGGCGATGAGGTCGATGACCATTTCTCCGTAAATGCGACCTGGAACTGGAGCGTACGGCCTAATTTCGCTTTCAGGGCCAGCCTGAATTATCAGCAATGGCATCAGGAAGAAGTAAGCTCGCGCCTCAGTGCTTACTATTATTATTGAGCCTGAACAATGAGCCAATCCATCAAAAACATACGTAAAGCTGATGGTTTGCTGATAAAACTTGATTAATCTGACCTATGATTGAAACAACCTTTGAGATGATGACTTGAGCGCAAAACTTAAGGAGAGCCAATGAAAAATAAAACGTTAATGTCTGCTTTTATTGCTATTTTAGTTACTCAGCTAAGTGGATGCGGGGTATTGCTGCACCCGGAGCGGGAAGGACAGCGCGGCGGTAAAATCGACCCGGCGATCGCGATTCTCGACGCTGCGGGCTTAATCCTGTTCATTGTTCCCGGGCTAATCGCGTTTGGCGTTGACTTCTATTACGGCACCATTTATCTGCCAAATTCAGCCTCGATTGATCTGGACGAAGATGAGCTCAACATGCTGAAACAGCTTGACGAGTCGCAACGGATGGATGCGATTGCCAAAATCGTGTCGGATAAGACCGGTCAGCATATTGCGGCCAAAGATTTACAATCTTATCAGGCCAACTCTATCGACGAGCTCAGCTTCTACGTTAACAACAGCGAAGCAACTCCAGTGCAAGCAGGTTAAACCTATTTTGCGCAGCGGCCACGTCATTGAGACGTGGCCGTTTTTGTACACACCAGTAGACATCGTAAAACGCCAGCGCTATGGTTGATAGGAATATTGTTGCCTTCCAGCAGAGACCGCATACCGTGGCGTCACGCTATCCGCCTCCTGCCCGCAGCGTACGAGCAGGATCATTATCCATTTAATCTACGACCACTTAACTTAAGGAAGTTTAGTCATAAACGTCCCTTGCGGAACAACCGGCAGATACTTTTCATAGAATTGCAGGTAAGCCTGCTCCGGGTTCAAATCTGCAAACAACTCCGGATACAGAGCTTTGGCGTAAAACTGAATCATTGCGCCATCCATAATCGTTCGGCATGCGCCGTGATACGCAGCGTACATGCGATTATTTTTCACCGCATTCAGTGACGACCAGCCCAAACGCTGTTTAAACCCTGCTAAAGCCCGCTGCGAGACCTGCTCTTGCACACCCTGCCCTATCTTCATCCCGTTGTCAGCACTGCTGGTTTCATAACCGGTAATCACAATCACATCCGGGTTGCTGGCAATGATCTGTTCCGGGTTGAGTTTACCCCACCATTCGACAAACGGCTTAGAGATGTTCTCACCACCAGCCGTGGTGCTGATCGCCCCCCACATATTCTTACCAAAGGTGTAACCAATATCAGCCACGCCATTGGCGCCAAATTCCGTGTAGATCGTCGGCTTCGCAAGGCCGGCTTTCTCCAATCGCTGTGAAATCATCGCCACATTATCCTGATATTCAGTGGCAATCTTTTCAGCACGCGCCTGCTGACCGGTAATCTCGCCAATCAAACGGGTACTTTTCACATGCCGCTCAACCGTCTGCGCATTGTAATCGACCACGACCACTGGTATACCGATTTGTTCTAAGCGTTCCATTTCTGACGACAACGCTTTATATTGCCAATCGGCCAGCATGATCAGATCAGGCTGCAACCCAAGCACCTTTTCGAGAGAAAACGCGTTGGTGTCCACCCGGCCAATCTCCGGAATGTCGTCTAATGATGGACGGTGCTTAACGTACATCTCCCAGTTCATCGCCCTGGCCTGCCAGATATATTTAGACATACCGACGACATTGTCGTATGCCGCTTCCGTACCGATAGCCATATAATCTTCAGGATAAAAACCGACAATAACCCGTTTGGCGGGGGCATCGAATGTCACCTCGCGCCCCAGAACATCAGTGACGGTCGTCACCGCTGAAAAGGCAAAAGAACTGGTCGTCAGGGAGATAAGAAGTAAAAGCTTTCTGAGCATCGAAAATTCCATCTTCAGGTTAAAGCGAATAGCATTGATATGACTAAAATTGTCAGTGATTATGCATCACATTATAAATGGCCGCAATGAAAATCATTATCAGTTAATCGCTACACCAATGTATGATTGCGCTATACGCAATCTCGATACATACCGCCTTGTAAAGTTTCACATTTTTTGTCATGGTTTTAGAGTAATCTTTCGTATAACGGTCAAAGTCTATTCCCCAATCAACGAGTGGAGGCAATGATGGCTTTTAAAACTCCGCCTTTAACAACGACCGACGATGGCGCTACCCGCCGTGTTGGGTTCGAAATCGAGTTTACCGGGCTGACAATCAGCGCAGTGACACAAATTATGCAGGATACTTTCGGCGGTGAGCTAGAGAAGAAGTCCGCGGTTGAGTATGACTTGCAGACCCCAGAATATGGCAAGTTTAAAGTTGAGTTAGACTGGGAGTTCCTCAAGAACACCGCGCTGGAAGCCAAGCTTAAGGATCACGGACACGAGTGGGTCGATTTTTTACACAAAATTGCTCTATCAGTGGTACCTATAGAAATAGTTACTCCTCCATTCCCTCTCGATAAACTGGATCATTTAGATAAACTGATACCAGCCCTGAGAAATGCCGGGGCAAAAGGTACAGATGATTCTGTCATCGCCGCTTTTGGTGTTCACATTAATCCGGAAACCCCATCATTAGATGTTCACACCCTGCATGCCTATCTGAAATCGTTCGGACTATTACAGTGGTGCCTCGACAAAGCGCATGACGTTAACGTATCCCGCAAAATCAGCCCGTATATCCAGTTGTATACTGAAGATTACGTTGAAGTACTGCTCACCAAACAGTACCAGACTATCGATGAGCTGATGGATGATTACCTGGAACATAATCCAAGTCGCAACCGCGCTTTGGATATGCTGCCGCTGTTTGCGTCCATTGACCAAGACAAAGTCAAGCAGACGGTCAAAGACACCAAAATTAATCCAAGACCTACATTTCATTATCGCCTGCCCGACTGCTTGATCGAGAATACCCACTGGAGTTTTGCAAGCTCATGGAACATCTGGCATTTAGTTGAGGTATTGGCAGCAGACCCAGAAGCGTTAAACTTTTTAGCCCGCCGCTTTAAAGCAATGTCTCTGCCTGTAATCGGCGTGAAACGCAATGATTGGATCAAGGAAGTCAAACAGTGGATAAAAAGCCGAGAATTGGAGTAACCGGTAACCATCGCAGTTGGTCACCCTCCTGGTGGTGCACGAAGCTGGCGCTGGCACTTGCCGGCGCTCAAGCAGAAAGGATTAGCGTTAAACATCATTGGTCCGGTCAGCCACTGGATGGTCTGATCGTGGGCGGGGGCGATGATATCGATCCCGAGCACTATGGAGGCCAAGCCAGTGAAAAAGATGAGTTTGACCCCGAGCGGGACACATTAGAGATACGTTGGATCAAGTGGGCATTAGAACGCAATACTCCCTTATTAGGGATATGTCGCGGCTCGCAACTAATCAATGTCGTTCTCGGCGGCAACTTATATTCCGATATTTCCGTATTGCGCAAACGAACCTATAACCGCCCGGGCCTGCTGCCAACCAAGCAAGTCTTTGTCGATACAGACTCACATTTGTTTGCCTTGTGTGGCAAATCGAAATTACGGGTCAACAGCCTGCATCATCAGGCGATCAAGGATGTCGGTAATGGCCTGCGCGTCGTCGGTCGAGATCTTGACCAATTCACTCAGGCAATTGAAAGTAATCAAGAAAAGCCTATCTACGGCGTGCAGTGGCACCCTGAATATCTGTTTTATCTTCCCAGCCAATTTAAGCTGTTTCGCTGGCTGGTGCGCTCAGGCTGAGCGTATGGGTGAAGTATTTACCCAGGATGCAGAAGTGAAAGTGACCGCCAGTTCAATGCGGTGATTGGCAATAACATCAAAACGAGCCGTAATGCGGCGCTTTGCCTCTGTAACTCAGTGGCTTTGGCCCCAAGCGCTGCAACTCAGTCTTCAATCGAAGAGCTGTCAAATACCGACAGGTCCAGTTTCAGGCTGTCACCCAGCCACCAGGCATACAGAGTATGATCTTCGATTTCATCACCGGTTAGCGCATGAACCAGTACCGACAAACCATTACGGTTTTCGTCCAACCAAGGCACTAACTGATCGAAATCGTGTGAAGTAAACTTAATCTGGCAACTCCATTTCGGGTGAGGGCCCACCAGTTTTTCGTGCACCCGACCGATTTTCACAGGGAAACGCTCCCCCGCTTCATGCACCAGTCGTGAGGCAAACTCCAGCGTTTGCGCATCAAAGTACACATGAGCATGGTAAGCGCGATGGGAATTTACCGGTCGTTTATTCTCTGTCATTATTTTTGCCTCCACGTCTTAAAATAGTAAAGAATTCATTAAGGATCGAGTCGCTTGCCCTTTCCGACCACGTTGTCTCATCCGTATATCGATGGATTATCTGGCCAGAGAAGAAGCCGGCTCAGCTTGGCGACCAAACCAACGCTGGCCAAAAACGTTAATCACCAGCCCGACCGCAATGACCACTACGCCTGCGATTTGATACAGAGTAAGGCTCTCATCCAGCAGCAGCCAGGCGCTCAGTAGTCCGAATACCGGAACCAGCAACGAAAGCGGAGCAACCAATGCGGTGGGATAACGGCTCAACAAGTAGCTCCAGCCGCCATATCCGACGATCGTGGCAAGTAAAGAAAGGTAAACCACCGAGAACAAATTATGCCACTGCATATTGAGCAGCGACTCAGCAATGGTCTGAGGTCCTTCAATCCAGAGTGAAGCAACAGCAAACGTGAACATTGGTACTAACGCACTCCACACGATCAAAGACATGGTCGGAACGGCGTAGTTTTGCATGATCACCTTATTGGTGATGTTACCCAATGCCCAACAGGTGGCCGCGCCGATGATTAACAGCAAGGTAGCAGCTGTCAGTGATGCGGTTCCCGCGCCTTGCGCCACTGCGAGCAGATAAATCCCCGCTCCCGCAGTGATGACCGCTATCACATTATGGCGACGAATTTTTTCTTTCAACAGCACACAACCAAACGCCAGAGTAATAAAAGCCTGCGCCTGTAACAGCAACGAAGCTAATCCTGCGGCAAGGCCGATACTCAGCGCCCAGAACAATAAGGCAAACTGACCAAAACTGATGGTCAGTCCGTAGGCCACCAGCCATTTCAGCGGTAAGGTGGGACGCTTGATAAACAGCAGGGCAGGAAAGGCCACCAAAGCAAACCGCAAGCCTGCCAGCAGCAGCGGTGGCATCCCCTGTAATCCGACTTTGATAACCACGAAGTTCACACCCCAGACCAGCACAATCGCCAGGGCCAGGAATCTGTCTCGTAATGACATCTTGTATCCTTACAAACGTCCGACAGTGTCAGGAGAGACGCGAGCAGCCACCTGCTCAGCGTTTGCCTTTCAAGGGTAAGTTTGACATTGAGTGAGAAAAAGGAATCCTCAGACTGCCCTATTCCCGTATATAAAACAAGCGCCAGACAGGACGGGTCATAATAATGGCCTGAACAAGGTATCCAGCTTAGGATGCACCACACGCCGCTTGACCGTAACCGCGTAGAAGTTTTCGAATACGCTTGGCAGTACCAGATAACTTTTCAGAATGCCGTTATCGAGTTCGTCTTTTACTACCACGTCCGGCATTACGGCCAGTGCGCCGGTGTCACGGGCCAAAAGACGCAGCATCGCCATATCATCAGATTCGGCGATAATGTGGGGATGTAGCTGATATTGAGCCGCAAAAGCATCAAAAGCAGCGCGCAGCGGATTTTCTCCGTACGGTAAAACCCAACGGCGGTCGCGATAACTGGCGCCGAGATCTTTGCCCAGATCTAACCCCGGCGGCCCGATGATCGACACCGCCTGACGCGCCAGAACCCGGCTTTGCCAGTTCTGTTTATTCGAACCTCTGACCGGAATGTTAGTCAATGCCATATCGAGCTGGTGTTCTCCCAAAGCGGTCAGCAAACCGGTCTGACTCATCGACTGTAGGGTGTAACGACAGTCTTCCTGGTTGATAAGTGGCTGAATAAACTGCTCTATAAAGTTACGCGAGATAGTCGATAGGATTCCAATCCGGATGGTTGCGCCAGGTAATGCTTTGCCACTGGTCAATAATTTTTCCAGCTCTTCACCATTTTTGAAGATTTCTTCGGCATAGCTCAGCGCATGATATCCGCTCTCGGTCAGGGTCAGTGCACGCCCTTTTCTGGTGAACAACTGCACATCCAAAGTTTGCTCTAACTGCTTGATTTGTGAAGAAAGAGCAGACTGAGACACATGCAACTTCTGCGCAGTCTGAGTCAGGTTACCCTGCTTGGCGACTTGCCAGAAATAGTACAGATGATGGTAGTTTAAACGACTCATAATTCTCTAAAACAGAACGATTCATAAATTATTATATATTTTACTTAACAATCAGACAGTTTCACAATAGCCGCGACTTTTGGAACTGTGAGGATAGTCATGTTTTCTCTGTTTTTAGTGACGCCCCTCAAACTGATGTTACTCGGTTTGGTGGCGATTTTAGGATTCACTATCGTACGTTATAGTTGGGTGGCCTTCAGTGGCGAAGCGGATCGCGCTCGCTTTCTTCGTTCCCTTATCATGACAATTTCAGCCGTCGTTGTAGTGATACTCAGCGACCACCTGCTGCTGTTCTGGGCAGCCTGGGTCAGTGTCAGTCTATGTCTGCACCAACTGATTCTGTTTTATCCGCAGCGCCCGCGTGCTCAATTGGCTGCGCACAAGAAGTTCCTGCTGGCTCGTTTCAGCGAACTGCTGCTGGCCGGTGCCTTCTTTGCGCTTTACCATCAGTTCCAGACACCTTACATCAGCGACATCGTCCGCCAGACTTCGTTTGCTCACAGCAGTCTGCACCTTAATATTGCTGCAGTACTTTTGGCATTGGTCGCGATGATCAAATGTGCTCAATTGCCTGTACACGGCTGGCTGATGCAGGTGGTGGAAGCACCGACTCCGGTCTCAGCACTGCTGCACGCCGGTATCGTCAACCTGGGCGGTATCCTGCTGCTGTTCTTCGCACCGGTATTGGCATCCAGCAGTATCGCTTGCTGGCTCATCATCGTCTGTGCCGGTATCAGTACCGTCATTGCTGGTCTGGTCAGCACCACCCGCATCAGTATCAAAGTGAAACTGGCATGGTCGACCAGCTCGCAAATGGGTCTGATGCTGGTTGAAATTGCCCTGGGTCTGTATGAGATGGCTCTGCTGCACCTGTTTGCCCACTCGTTTTATAAAGCGTACTCGTTCCTTAACAGTGGCAACACGGTTAACCACTATCTGGCCGCCAAACTGGCCGGTGAAGTCAAACCTAAGGTTCGTAACTGGTGTGTCGCGTTGCTGCTCTCTTCACTGATGCTGGCTGTTGCTCAATGGCAGTTTGCTGTGATGACCAGTTTTGCCGCCACCATATTGGTGTGGTTCGCACTAAGTGCTTTGATTGTGCCGAGCGTGACCGCTTGGGATAAAACCATGCTGCCACGTCTGATGATCACATTGGCATTCGCGGCAGGCCTCTTGACCCTGTACACCACAGCCAAACATTCACTGGCACAGATTACCGGCTTGAACGTCCCGCTCAACCTGGCCGCTGATGGCCTGGTCGCGCTGATGTTTATCCTGCTGTTTGCTCTGTCACTGGCACTACAATATAGCCCGCATGTCGGTTGGGTTAAACGACTGTTTATCTGGCTCAACGCCGGTGCGTATTTGGACGAATGGGCGACCCGCCTGACCCTGAAATGGTGGCCAAGCCAGTCACTGCTTGAACTGCAACAAGCTCAAGTGCAAATGGAACCAGAGGCAAAATAATGATCGAACAAAAACACGCGCTTCCATACGCAACAATCGCCAAACAAGTTTCCGCTTCTATCGCACCGGCCTGGCCGCTGGATCAGTCCATTGCGGTTAACCCTTGGTGGCAACAACGTCATGACAGTATTGAAAAGACCTTCGCCGAGCAGGCGGTTCTGACCGGCGAAACCAGCCTGATGGACAAAAGTTACTATCAGCAGCGCTGGAAGACCGAGATTCAGCCGCAACATCTGGCCTCAGCGATTGAGCAGCTTGGCGTCGACATGACCATAGCCCAGCTGGAAGAAGACATTCAGCGCCCGCAAGCACCGCTGACCCGCTGGAAAACTCTGGGCATGTTGATGGATGAAGAAATCCCTTCCACTCAAGGGCACAGCTGGGTGCAGGAAATCGTTCAGCAGGTCAGCCAGTTCATCGCGCTGTACCACCAATACCCGGAACGTTTCGATTCTGAAGGTAAAAACGGTGAACACCTGTACCAGAGCTGGCTTGAAGTCGTTGCACGCGACAAAGGGATCAAAACCTTGCTGGGCGTCGATCTTTTGCCTTATTTCCGTACTTTACCCGGCTCGATCTATGACCTGCTTGATACCGTCGGACCGCTGTGGCAGGACATCTGGACCGATGAAGACGGCGCTTACGCATCGCTGCGTGCCCTGTTACATCAATTGTCCGGCTGGGCGGGATGGCAATCCTGGCAAGACTGGCAGGCTAACCTTGCCAATAAGCAAGCCGATCTGCCCCATGCGCTGGGACTGACTGCTATCTTGCTGGCCTGGAACAGTGTCCTGATGCAGTGGCTGCAGAAAAATCATCTGGAAACCGCGCTGAAAATCCGTCAGTTACTGCGCCATCAAGCGACTAATGTTCGCCAAATGTACCAGTTAGCGGAACAGCAACTGGCACCAATCTGGGTATGGCAACGCGCCCTTGAACTGAGTGTACAAAAAGACTGGATCACTCAAGTGCAGAACGTCACTACTCAGCAAGACCCGAATCGTCCTGAACTGCAGGCTATTTTCTGTATTGATGTACGTTCGGAACGTATGCGTCGTGCGCTGGAAGCACAAGGCAGCCACATCGAGACACTGGGTTTTGCCGGCTTCTTTGGTATCCCTATCGCTTATCAGACTCAGGATGGCAATATTCATCGTCCTCAGTTACCGGGCCTGTTGGCTCCTACTCTGGTTGCGCAGCAGACCCAACTGCA
This sequence comes from Vibrio ostreae, assembly GCF_019226825.1. NCBI lineage: Bacteria > Pseudomonadati > Pseudomonadota > Gammaproteobacteria > Vibrionales > Vibrionaceae > Vibrio > Vibrio ostreae. Next base: position 12,257 of record NZ_CP076642.1, on the reverse strand, counting down.
ACCGGATCGCTGGCTGCGGGTGACAAAACTGGGCTGGCAGAACAGTCTGGAAAAACCATCCTCCAATCTGGGCATGGTCGAAGCCGGTGGCCTGCTAAAACTGGTCAGCCTGTTTAAACGGGTAGTGATGCAAGATGGGACTGAAAACCCGATTAACCGCGATGCGCGTGGTAACGAAGAGTGGCAACTGAAACGTAACCAGATCACGCTTAGCGTGCGTGAGAAGGCAGAACTTGGCGCCGGGATTCTTAAAGCAATGGGCATCAGCCAACGCCTGGCAAAAGTCGTGCTGTTAACCGGTCACGGTAGCCAGACCTGCAACAACCATACGTCATCGGGTCTCGACTGCGGTGCGTGTGGCGGTCAAACCGGCGAAGTCAACGTGAAAGTCCTGGCGAGTCTGCTCAACGACTCCGCTGTGCGTCTGGTTATGGCAGAATTTGGGGTGGTTGTTCCGAAAGACACCCACTTCTTTGCCGCGCTGCACAATACAACCACCGACGATTATCAGGTGTTTGATGCGCCCGATGCACCGCTTTCCTGGAAACAGAACCTCAGCGCAGCCAGTGACCACGCGCGCCGAGAACGTGCCAAACTGTTCGATGGCACCAAAGCGGAAGATAATGCGCAATTAAGCCGCTTCTTTAAGCAACGTGCCACCAACTGGGCTCAGATGCGTCCGGAATGGGGTTTGTGTAACAACGCTGGCGTGTTTATCGCACCACGTCACCTGACCCGCGGACTCAATTTTGACGGCCGGGCCTTCTTACATGAATACCATGTCAGTCAGGATCCGGAGTTCAGCCAACTGGAAAAGATCATGACTGCGCCTCTGCTGGTGATGAACTGGATTAATCTGCAATATTATGCGTCAGTCACGACGCCGGAAAAATACGGCAGTGGTAACAAACTGCTGCATAACGTGGTCGGTGGCCATATTGGTGTGTTTGAAGGCAACGGCGGTGACCTGCGTATTGGTTTATCTCAGCAATCCGTGCATGACGGCACAGAGTACCGTCATCAGCCTGTGCGCCTGAGTACTTTTATTCAGGCTCCACAGTACGCCATTGAGGCCATTATGGCTCGCCATCAGGACGTTGCGTCTTTGGTGGATAATGGCTGGCTGTTCCTGTATCAGATTGATGACAACAACCAGGTTTGGCAGTATCACAACAAGCAGTGGGTAGCCGCAGTCTGATGGCACCAAGCGTTTACGCAAAGAGCCGCTCGCGCGGCTCTTTTGCTTTCCGGAAACCTAGGTTGTGTTTACTGACACCCGGAGTTTATTGCCAGATAATCTGTTGTTCTTCCCTGCGCCATCCATTCCATACTCTAACCGCCTTTCCAATCAGGCAGAGTCGGTTAGCTACCAGCGTTCAACCAAACTAAACCTATTTATAGAGCTTAAGACATTGCGTGAGAATGGCTGTCTTTATAGGCGCTGATCCACTGGTAAATAATGACGAGCAAAATACACAACGCCAGGGCGATACGGGTCGCCCCCAGAATGCCCTGCCAACCCCAGGTTTGATAGAAAGGCTCCAGAAAGAACACACCTAAGCTGGCACCGGAGTAATAGAACAAACTATAAAGTGCCTGAGCGCTGCCTTTTGATTGGGTCACTTTACGACCAATCAAAGTACTGGCCTGAGCATGACAGAAGAAGAAACCGACCGACACCATCACCATACCAATCACCATACCAATCACCATGGTATAGATGTTCGCCCAGCTCATCAGGAAGTTGGCCATCAGCATGATGACGGCGCCAAACGCAACACCCGCGATCTGGCTGAACTTCTTGGCAAATTTACCGGCCAGCGAAGAGCTGGTCGTTCCGCCGAGCAGAGTCAGGAACATCAGACTGCGCACATCACTTGGCAGGTTATACGGAAACTCGCTCAGCACCAGCATCAGGTAATTAGACAAGTTAACAAAAGTGCCGAATGCCAGACCAATCAACAGATAAAGGATCACTAACTGCGGATTTTTCAGATGATAGCCATACGCTTTCAAACACTTACCCACTTTAAGTGGCGCCGGCTTAAAGTGGCGTTGCGCAGGTAACAGATAATAGATGATGGCATACAAAACCAGGCTGAGGCCGGCAATCACATAACCGGCATAGTTCCAATTGCCCAGATATTCGGTACTCAGGCCACCAAGTAAGCGGCTGCAAATCCCGCCCAGCGTATTCGATGCCACGTAAAAACCAACCGCACCGGCGAGCCAGCTTTTTCTCAGCTCTTCGCCCATCAGTGGCACCGCCAGCGCCGGCGTCACCGCCAGAAACACACCCTGCAAAAAGCGCAGCGTAAGAAACAGCTGATAGTTGTGCACCAACGGCAAAACCACAGACACCAATAAGCCAATCGCCGTCCCGACCAGCAGCACTTTACAACGACCTATCGCATCCGACACGCTGGCGAAAATAAGCAGTCCTAATCCCATACCCAGCAAAGGTGCAGACATAGCCAGGTTAGCGGCCAGAGAGCTTACCTCAAATTCTTTCTGAATCACGGGCAACAACGGCTGCAACCAATAGATATTGGCAAAGGTGACTATCGAAAATAGACAAACACAAATAACGACTCGGCTGTAATGGGCTGTTTTTTTCACTGCTAACGACTTACTCAGGTGACGGAACAAGGGAACGGGTTACAGCGATAGGGTATCGGTCCATAAGCAATAAAAAAATATTTTGTATTTATCTAATCCATAGATAAAATTTATACCCTAAGAAAAAACAATGACATCGGCATTCAGTTCAGGTAAGGGATGAACACATATGGAACTCAGACAGTTAAAGCACTTTGTCACTGCCGTGGAACAGGGGTCGATTTCAGCCGCAGCCCGGGTACTCAATCTGGCTCAGCCAGCCATCAGCAGCAGCATCAAAAAGCTCGAACAGGAGCTGAAAACACCGCTGTTCAACCGCCGTGACCGCGGCATCAGTCTGACCAAAGCGGGCAGCGAATTCGTATTGCATGCACGGCAAATATTACGCCAGGCAGACGACGCTAAACTGGCGATGCAAGCCATGGAAGGGTTGGATCAGGGGCAGGTCGATATTGCCGTACCGAGCATGCTGGGCTCCTATTACTTCCCGCCTCTGCTGATGGCCTTTCGCCATCAATATCCCAATATCGATATGAGTATTCAGGACACTGGTACCCGCAATATTCGCCGTATGCTGCTTGATGGCGAGGTTGAACTCGGTGTGGTAGCAAGTAAAGATCTCACTCCGGAACTCGAAAGCGGCCCGTTAATTCGCGAAGAGATGGTCGTCTGTATGTCGGTCGATCACCCGTTGGCCGAAAAAGAGGTCATCGAATATGCCGACTTTCTCTCCCATGATTTGGTGCTGTTCCGCAAGGGCTACTATCACCACATTCTGCTCGATCGTATCTGCCGCAAAGAGAACATCAAGCCACGGGTGGCATTTATCAGTAACCTGTTACCACTGATCAAATCCGTTATCCGCCAGGGCTACGCCATTTCTCCGATGTGGCAGGTTGCCATCCGCGAGGATGACCAGATAGTCACCCGCCCATTTGCCGAAACGTTTGAAATAGATCTGAGCCTGGCCTGGCGCAAAGACAGTTACCTCTCGCGCGCCAACCAGGTATTCCGTGATTTCATTTTAGCTGAGGTGAATGGGCATTAGGGCTTTCCTCACTTACCTTCTACATAAACAGCTAAACCCACCTCTGCTAAGCTTAAGTAACAGATAAAGTTGAGGTAGCAAGAAGGATGAACGCGCTGGAAAAACTGCCATTACATCGCTCTATCAGTGCCAATATCTCGGGGCGGGATCTGTTTATCGGGGATGTGCACGGTGACTTCACTTTGCTGATCCATGCGCTGAAGATGGTTCATTTTGACAAGTACCGCGACCGGGTGTTTGCGGTGGGCGATCTCACTGACCGGGGCAATGACTCCTGGCAGTGTCTGACCCTCGCCAGAGAGAAATGGTTTTATCCGGTATTGGGTAACCATGAAAGCTTCATTCTGCAACGTTACGATGAATCGCCCGACCGGCAAAGCAACTGGCTGCTCAATGGCGGTGAATGGTGGCTACAACTCAGTCCGGCACAACAAGCCCTTGCGCGGGAAATCGTAGTGAGCCAATACAGTCTGACGCTCAGTGTCGCGGTGGGCAATAAGACGATCGGTGTTTTACATGCCGAGTACCCGTATTTCAACTGGCCACCACAGGCTGAGTTTATTGATGAGGAATTGCGCCATCGGATGCTGTGGGGAAGAGACGATATTCTGAGAAGCAGCGCGCAGTTAATTGATAACGTGGACTTTGTCGTGTGCGGACACACACCTCTCGATTGCCCTAAGATCAGAAAAAACAAACTGTTTATCGATACAGGCTCCGGCTACGAACCCAATAATTTTATCCCTGATCCTCGGCTGAGCGTCTGCGAGTTTCATCCGAACGCCATCGAAATACGTTCGTTTAACTTACACGATGAGAAACGCACTGAAATCGAATTGGTCTAGCATGCAGACTTCAACGCTTAGTCATGCGTTAAGGCTTATTCTGGCTTTGTTTCGACTAAACGCACTTTCTTACCTTTCACGTACCATAATTAGTCTCACCCTTAACAGACAGCAAGGCGTAAAAGACATCACATTTCTCTTGCATGTGAATTAACAAACGATCAATAGTAATACCACTCAGAAATTGTCCTGCCTTGACGTGGAAATGGATATAGTAAAACGTTTTTATCAATGCTTAGTTTTTTTGACTATCACTGTCATTACAATCTTAGTCGTTGATTATATTACTTATCATATTCAGAAAGACGAACAACTGAGATTTAATCAACTTGCCTATGAAGAAGCGGTGCAAGTCGCCGAGCAAATTATCGCGGTATTGAATACAGCGCAGACTTTGCCACAGCCTAAATGTGACTCAGAGACCTTAAATTCTCTCAGAGTACTCACTCACCATAACAGTAAAATTTATGACCTCGGCCTTATCGAAGGCGATACCGTGATGTGCTCTGCAAACTGGGGCAAACTGGGTCCGATTAAAATTGCTTCCAATAATGAAACTGCATTTTTAAGCTTTGTGTTTTACTCACAAGTCAGTCATCTGTTTCCGACCGATCAAACCTATAGCCTGGTACAAAAAGGTCGGTTTTTCTCTGTCGATGAACCCAATCTCTATGCATCTTTGATAAGACAGCAACCTCATTTCTGGTTTCAAATAAGCACCCATGATGGCCAGCACGTGTTTTATCGTTATCAACCAAACAAATCAAAGAAACTATTATTCCCGCCATTAGAAATACATACGAAGTTATGTCATGATGATTACAATTTCTGTGTCTATATTGATAATTACGCTGCAGGGTTAGCGCATTATCCTCCTGGCATATTTTTTGTTTTATTATTCATCGCAGGGTTGTTTGGTCTTATTGCCACCTATGCCTGGTTCAGTTTTTTCAAAAGCGTAATTATCTGGAAAGCCGCTTTCGTAAAGCATTAAAAGAGAAAAGCTTAACTATGGAGTACCAACCAGTAATCGCGGTGAATGACCGCCACATTATTGGTGTTGAAAGCTTGGTACGCTGGCATGACAGCAAGTTTGGCCGAGTATCTCCTGAAGTATTTATTGCTATTGCAGAAAAGCTGCATCTTTATCCGAAGTTATCTTATTTTATCGCCGAACACTCGGTTACAGAAATGGCGCCGATATTACAGAGGTATCCAACCTTTGCATTGGGCATAAATATTGATACCTATGAAATACAGGATCAGAAATACCTGCCTTACCTGTTTGAACTGGTTCAATGCTACAACATTAATCCGGATCAGATCAAAATCGAGATCACCGAGCGCATTTCTCTGCCACTAACTGAACTGTCGGATTTTTCCCAACGGGCAAAATCGTTCGGTTTTAATGTGGTGCTGGATGATTTCGGCACCGGTGTCGCCAACCTGGTGTGGCTGACCGAGCTCGATTTTGACTTTATCAAAGTAGACCGGATTTTTGTGAATGCATTGAATTACGATGTGAAACGCAAGATGGTTGGGCCGATAATGGAACTGCTCACCAGTTTAAACCGACCAGTGATATTTGAAGGGGTTGAAACCCAGCGCGAGCACGACATCATCAAGCAAAACTGCCATTGGGGCTATATTCAGGGTTGGTACTTTTACCGTTCAATGCCGAAACCCGAACTGGACCAACTGCTGGCTAAGCAAGCGTTAACGCCCGGGATTCACAATGGCCCACAGACACCAAATCTGGCACAACTAAAAGTAATTTAATAACCGACGATCTTTTCGCTCACTTTAAGTCATCTATCTTTACCGCCCTACCTGGGTGCTCTTGGCTATGCTTAAAACAACACAAAAACGCAACCGAGGCACTGATGAAAAAGCCATTACAAGTGGTAGTAACCGGAGGCCCTGGCGGCGGTAAAACCACCGCTCTGGATCTGTTTCGACGCGAACTGGGAAAGCAGATCGTTGTGGTCCCCGAAGCGGCAACGCTGCTGTTTTCAGGCGGCGTAACCCGCTGTAATAACGAGCAGGCGATAAAAATGGTGCAGAAAACCATTTTTCAGCTGCAGAGAAACCTGGAAGATATTCATAAACTGCAGTATCCGGACCGTTTATTAGTCTGTGATCGTGGCTCTCTCGATGGCCTCGCCTATTGGCCCAATTCGGAAAGTGACTTCTTCAAGCAGGTTAACTCCACTTTCGAGAAAGAGATCGCCCGCTACGACGCCGTGATCTTTTTTGAGTCAGCCGCGGCTTCGGGTAAAGACATCAGCAGCAATAATCCAACCCGTAATGAATCTCTGGCTCAGGCGGCCAAGTTGGATAAAAAGTTACAGCGTATCTGGTCACGCCATCCACACTTTTATTTTGTCGGCAGCTCCGAATCCTTTGTCAGAAAAATCATGTTCGGCATTATGACGCTGGAGAATGTGATTAATCGCTACCCTGCGCCTTAAGCGGGTTCAAGCGGATTTGTGGCAAAGCATGTTAGAACGACATCCTATATAATTCGTGACTTCACTTTCCTTAACAACTGCGGATCATCATTATGTGTCAAACGGTGCCAACCCATCTCGATCAATATTTTCAGCTCGCCTGCGATACCACCATCGAAGGTTTGAGAAAAGGCACCGGCGGCCCATTTGGCGCCACATTAGTACGCAACGGTGAAGTCATTTGTGCGGTCGGCAATACGGTGTTGGAACAAACCGATATTTCCGGCCATGCCGAAATGGTCGCAGTGCGACAGGGGTGTAAAACTCGACACCCTGGATCTGTCCGATTGTGTGATGTACGCCACCTGTGAGCCGTGCCCGATGTGTGTCGCGGTGATGATGTGGGCCGGTATCAAAACCTGTTATTACGCGTCGTCACACCGTGATGCGGCCGCGCATGGCTTTTCCGACCAACACCTGCGTGATTACCTTGATGGCTCGGACAAATCGGCCTTCGACATGATTCATGTCACTCAGGGAAGAGAAGACTGTCAGGCCATCTGGGATGAGTTCACCCGGCTGAGTGCTAAACCATAAGGTGTTAACACGAGCGAATTTATACCGAGCCTGCGTTGTCACTGATGACCGTGGTCGCAAATAAATGGATGTCGATGTCCTTGCTCCAATAGCCCGGCGGCCAGCCACCTTTGGCTTTTAACGCGGCCACGAACTGATCGGGCTCGGGCAAGGCTTGCCATACCGAGGGCAGGAAGACGGCGCGATGACGCTGATCTTCAAGCAATAAGCCATCGATGGCTGGCCTGAGCCGCTGCAACAATTCAACCTCACCCAGATTTTCGACGGGAGTGAACGTAGACAATACTGAAACCTCAACGCTTAATCCCGCCTTGTCTTGCACTGTCAGCGGCGCAAAGCGCGCGTCTTTAAATCCACTGGCGTAAGCATTGTGACAGACGTTTTTCCATAACGCTTCATCGGCCGACAACGAACCAATACAGCCGCGCAGTTGCCCGTTGTGATGCAGAGTAACAAAGCTGGCGGCAGGTTGGCTCAGGGTTTCACTTTGCGGCGCATTCGGCAGCTGAAAGCCCCGACCAGCGAGCGCCTGTTCCAACACCTGCCACACCAAATCGAGCAATGCCCGGCGCTCGTCATCGCTGAGCTTAATACAAGACAAAACTGGCATAGCCCACCACTTCCTCATCAGCCTTGACAGCGCGATGCTTGCGTTTTGCCATCACCTCACCTGAGTTGGTCTGAGCCAGACACTCAATCTGCCAGGCCTGATCTCGGGCCAATTCCAGTAAGCCGTTAATGGCATAGCAGCCACAAGCCTGGTGAGAATGAATATCCGTACTCAGGGCAGACACCCGCTCAACCGTATCGGCGTCAATACGCTGCGCCTCCTGATAAGGATGATAATGACTCAGGTCACTGCTCACCACGATCAACGTCTGGTCTCCTAACGATGATAACGTCAGTATTTGTTTCAGCTTAGTCGGCTCACTCGGACCGACCACCAACGGCAAGACAGTAAAGTTGGCAAGGCAATGCTGCAAAAACGGCAGTTGCACTTCCAGTGCATGCTCCCAATGATGAGCGCGCTCAGATTGAATCACCAATTGCCGCTGCAATAACATTTCAACACCTGCCTTATCAATCTTTACCTCACCTAAAGGCGTGATAAACACATCACTGTCAGGTACAGCTGCGCCCTGCAAGGCGACATGATGACTGGGGCCGAGCAACACAACATGAGTGATCACCGAACGAAACGGTGCCAGACACTGATACGCCTGTGCGGCCACCTCACCGGAATAAAAGTAGCCGGCGTGAGGAACAATCAGCGCCTTAGGCTGGATTGTATTGCCGATGTCCAGAGGCAGGTTCATGGCCCAGATAGAGCGTCATTTGACGTCTCAGTTCATTCGGGGTGCTCGGATAAAACTTTCCGGCCACGGCGGCGTCACGATACTTCATTAGCTTTGTGCCCACATCCCATCAACTATACTTTCAGTGTAGGTCATGATGCAGCAGACAGAAGGTATCGGTTATGCAAGGTTCTCCACCCGACTATTTCCCGACCCGTTACTGGCATAAACTGGCCGATGGCCGGGTATGCTGCGATGTCTGCCCGCGCCAATGCACCCTGCGTGAGGGCAAACGCGGCGCCTGCTTTGTGCGTATTCATCACCAGGGCGAGATCGTTCTGACCAGTTACGGCCGTTCATCCGGCTTCTGTATTGATCCGATTGAAAAGAAACCGCTCAACCATTTTTATCCCGGATCCAGCGTACTGAGTTTCGGGACGGCTGGTTGTAACCTCAGCTGTCAGTTTTGTCAGAACTGGGATATCAGCAAATCACGCCAGTTCGATACCCTTTGCGATACCGCGATGCCCGAGGAACTGGCGCAAACCGCACTCAAATACGGCTGCAAAAGTCTGGCGTTTACTTATAACGATCCTGTGGTGTTTATGGAGTATGCCATGGATACTGCGCTCGCCGCGCACCAACTCGGACTGAAAAGCGTGGCAGTCAGTGCCGGATATATCTGTGACCAGCCAAGAGAAGCGTTTTATCGCTGTATGGACGCCGCTAATATCGATTTAAAAGGGCTTCAGCGAGCATTTCTATCACAAGATCTGCCATGGCCATCTACAACCGGTGCTCGATACGCTGCTCTATCTGAAACAAGAAACGGATGTGTGGCTGGAAATCACCACCTTACTGATCCCGGATGAAAACGACAGCGATCAGGAGCTGCATGCGATGTGTCAGTGGATTGCCGACCATCTCGGCCCGGATATCCCCTTGCATTTCAGCGCCTTTCATCCCGACTTTAAAATGCGCACAAGCCGAGAACACCGCTCGATACCTCGCTGCGCGCCCGCGCTATCGCCCTTGCTCACGGCCTGCACTTTGTCTATTGCGGCAACGTACATGATCCTGCCCTCGGATGCCACCTATTGCCCGGCATGCCATCAACGGGTGATTGAACGTGACCGGTATCAGCTTGGTGATTATGCCCTCGACGACACCGGGCACTGCCTTCATTGCGGGCATCAGCTGCCCGGCCGTTTTGCCGGGCCACGCGAAAATTTCGGACCGCGCCGCATCCCGGTCGCGGATCCATCGTTAGCGTGGCATGCAGACCGATCCGCCGTCAGGCGGGCTTGATATTCTGGTTCATACAGAACAAATTATCCGGGTCATATTTTTTCTTGATCGCCTGCAATCGCTTGAAGGTCGGTCCGTAAGCGGATTCGGTGCGGCCGGCTTCATCCTGAGTGAGAAAAATTAATGTAGGCCCCGCCACTGGCAAATGGTTTGCTTTTTCTGAAAAATCTACGCGCCCACTCAATACAGGGCTTCATCATCTTCTTTCGCAGTCCCAGCGACCGTGAACATTGAGTACATAATTAGCATCACGGGCTGGAATATGCCATCGCATCCGGTTCGGGGCGTCCGGTGGCACAGCCTAGTGAGGGCAATAAAAATTTCGCACTGCGGCGATGGCAGGCTGGCCGCATACTCAATCGCGCAATCAATCGCACCTTCACTTAGCCCAGTAAAGTTATGTGATTCTAATATTGCGAGCCCCCGGCGTCAGCAAGGGATCAAACGCCTGCTGCCAGTCACAGAATGGCTGTACGCCAATAGGTTCACTATGCACATCACCAAACCGACGTAATGGCGCACCAGCTTTTTCGCCTTCCGCCGGATCGCCGACGTAGCACATCGCCAGAGCAATGATTTCCTTACCATGCACGTCTTCGGATAAAACGGCAGTGGCGGTGCTTACGGGCCACCATCCACACGCTCAGTTCATCCGGCGCGGTTTGGGTAAAGCGGGCAAACTGCGTCAGAATCGATTTGGCCTGCGCAAAAGGGAATACCATCAAGCCGCTCAATACATTTGGCCCCACTGGATGCAGTTTGAACTCAAACTGGGTCACGATGCCAAAGTTACTGCCGCCGCCGCGCAGCCCCCAAAACAGGTCGCTGTTTTCTGTTTCGCTGGCGAGGATCTGACGCCCGTCCGCAGTGACGACGTGAGCACTGACCAGACTATCGATGGTCATGCCATAATTGCGGCTCAGCCAACCGAATCCACCACCCAGGGTTAAACCGGCAATCCCGGTAGTGGAATTGATGCCGACTGGCATTGCTAGCCCATGCGCCTGGGTCGCCCCGTCCACATCAGCCAGGGTGCAGCCCGGACCGACTCTCGCCAGACGCTTATCGGATCAACTTCGACCTGATTCAATAGCGACAGATCAATCATCAGACCTTCATCGCACACAGCATTACCCGCAATATAGTGGCCGCCACCGCGCACGGACAATAATAGTTGGGGCACGCGGGCTAGATTAACTGCCAACACTACATCGTCCGCACATGTGCAGCGTGCGATGATACTGGGTTTACGGTCAATCATGGCATTCCAGATTTGACGAACTTCTTCAAAGGCGGGATTGGTCGGCAAAATAACTTCACCACCAAATTGATTTTTAAAAGCCTCAATTTCTGAGTTTTGTAAGTTTTTCATACGATTTACCTCTCATGTTTTCCATGAGTCATCGCAACAGTGAAACCCCGTTAATTCGATCTGCGTCCAGCGTACTATTTATCAGACTTAGAGTTAGCGTACCTGTGTCGTGCTTAATCGCGACAGCGCCCGAAATGATGCAGGCACTTTATGAGTTAAAAGCCTAGCAGAAAGAAACCTCTTTATTTGAGTGGATAAAAAAATTAGCCCCCATAGAGGGTTCAGAACAAATAAAAAATCATAGCTTTATAACAACAATATAAAATGATAAAAATATTAATTAATTCGATAAAACCCATTCACACAGCCAAGCCGTGTTGACCTTTCAATCAGAACTCTTGATAACTACGCGTTTCGAGCTGGATGCAAAATTCTCATCCCAATCAAGGAAGATGGTGTAATTCCGTCACTGTACCCGCAACTGTAAATAGCCAGCCAATTGAGCGTTATTCATTTTTAGCAGCCGGTCGTTCTAAACAGTCACTTTGCTTTTGAAAATGCGTTCCTGGTTACAAGTCAGATACTTGAAGCTCAAATTTTACCAAGTAACACCGGGGCGGAAGACCTGGTACTGGTTTATGATTGGCTTCGCTCCATACTGCCAGTAGTCAGTTTTCTTTGCCTTAAGGTTTATTCTCCTTGAGGTAACAATGCGTTTTCTATTTGTGTTATTTTTCGCCTTGTTCACGGCTCAGTCGTAGCGTCCCCCACTCTGTTTCTGCT